>CAWFKF010000063.1:0-71830 GCA_963816005.1 uncultured Solirubrobacteraceae bacterium
TGATAGTCGAGTAGCGGCTGGCCGAACAGCTTGCGGTTGGTGGCGTAGTCGTAGGCCGCCTCGTAGGCAGCCTGCATCAGGCCCACGGCCCGCGCGGCGGTCTGGAGACGGCCGTTCTCAAACCCCTGCATCTGGAGCCCGAAGCCGCGTCCTTGGCCGGACTCGCCGCCGATCAGGTTCTCGCCTGGCACATACCAGTTGTCGAAGGCGACCTCGTAGGAGTGCATGCCGCGGTAGCCGATCGTGTCGATCGCGCGGCCCTCCATCTTCTCCCCACCCTCCTCTTGGATCAGTTCGAAGCCGTGGCCCTCGCCCCGCTGTTTGGGAACGATGAACAGCGACAGGCCACGATGACCCTTGGAGCGATCAGGGTCGGTGCGAGCCAGCAGCATCAACACGTCCGCGCGCGTCGCAAACGTGCACCACGTCTTCACCCCGTTGATCCGCCAGCCATCGCCATCGGGCCTCGCGCTGGTCCTGAGGCCCGCGACGTCGGACCCGAAATCGGGCTCGGTTACCGCGATCGCGTCCGTCGATCTCCCCCGAAGCCAGCAGAGGCAGCCAATGGTGCTTCTGCTTTTCGGTCCCGCCAGCGAGCAGCGCCCGGGCGAGGATCTCGGGCCTGGTGATGAGGCTCCCAGCGACGCCGAGCGAGCCTCGCGACAGCTCCTCCGTGACCACGACCATCGCTAGGTACTCGCCCTCCCCGCTGGCGGCGAACCCGCCGTGCTCCTCCGGGATCGACACCCCGAACGTACCAAGCTCGGCCAGGCCCCGAATGATGCACTCGGGAATATCTAGGTTGCGGCGATGAATCTCCTCGGCCAGCGGACGGATCTCGTCCTCAGCGAAGCGACGAAAGGTGTCCTGCACCACTCGAAGTCGCCGTCCAGGTGACGCGAGCCCTGCTCGCCGCACAGCTCAGCCAAGTATTCGGGAGAGCGATAGCCCCGCACGAAGCCCGCCGCGCCGTCCAGCGCGCCCGGCTGAATCCCCCACGATGCCTCACGCCACAACGTCCTGGTGGCGACCCCGTGCACCGCATCGGCCACAAACGCACAGGCAATACGTGCCTCCGCCTCGCCCAGCGACCCGTAATCCAGCACGGTCCGAGCGTTCTCGATCGCGGCGCGTAGGAATGCGCCAGGTCATATGCCAACACCGGCGCCGAACACAGACATGCCCACTGATGCGAGACGCCGCGCAGGCGCGGCTTGCCGGAGGCGGGCGGCGCGAGCATCTCGAGAAGAATAAGGGCCGGACCCTCCAGAATGAGCAGGCCGCTTCCGCCAGTCCACACCCTTGTGCATCTGCGGATCTGGATGACTGATCCGCGGTCGCGCCGGGCACCCTCCCCAAGGCGCGATCCTCTGCACGGTCTGCCAGCAACCGTTCAGACCACGCACCTAAACGCGCCCGCGGCGAGCACCACGCACTCGCAGCCGCCGCTCTTGACGCGGCCTGCACGGTCTGCTGCTCGATCGTCTCAAACGTCTCCACGCGCCGGCCGCCGCCGCGGCCCGCCGTGAGCCTTTCGCGGCTCCGCCGCCGATCGCGGCGGTGGTGCTCGCTCACGATGCGAACATAGGCTCGGCGCGGACGCGGGCCAATAGAATCATCGTGATGGAGGGCTCCACCGAGGTACGGAGCTGGCTTCGCTGCTACCGCTGCTGGTCCCAGAACCTCGAACTGCAGGTGCACTACGAGGGGATACACCGGATCGACGCGGACACCGGCGAGCGCGGCGAGGTCGTCGACGAGATGCAAGAGGCTGTGGTCCAGTGCCTGGACTGCATGCACGACCAACCCCATCTCGGGTTCCATAATGGGCGCATCGAGCCGGTCGAGGACCGCTGGGAGCGGATGATCGCCGGTGCGCCGTGGGTCGCGTCGTGCACCGTGACCGTCGACGCCGACGACATCGAGACGTGCTCAGGCCCTGAAGCCGAGGACGCGCTCTCCGACGCCTCGTTCGGCGAACACGGAACGCGCGAGTTCTTCACCCACGTGCGCTTCCACAAGCACGACGAGGACCGGATCGTCGTGCACCTGCTTGTCGAGCTCTACGCGCGCTCTGCCGAGGAGGCGATCGAGGTGCTCGAGGAGGCGGCGCGCGGCGCGCTGGCGATCACGTCGCTCGCGGAGGAGTCACGACCGCCAGCGTCGACCGGCGGCGACCAACACTGACGGCGCTTTGTCGGCCACGCAACACTGCCAGCTGCCGCGGCTAACCCCGGTTTGCAGAACTCTCCATAGACCCCAATCGACTCACACTCACGCGACCCGCGAAATTGGACTAGCGCGGTCTGCCGATTCCGCCCGGTTACACAGGCGACCCCGAGAGCTCCACGCAGAATTCCCGGCCGACCGGGGCGCTGACCGGCTCGCCTCTTGGCCCGCCGCCGACTGTTGCAGGACCACGGTCCAGGATGGTCGTCGCTGACGGGTCCCCGGCCTTTCGCTCCCGCTCGGTGAGGGATCGCTTTGTTAGGACAAGGCCTCGACGGGACCAACCGTAGCTGGTTGCGGTGACGGGTCGAGTTCGCTACGCAGATGATGGTGTGCCGAGAGCGTGGAGGGGGTCGCTGATGTAGACGGTGATCTTTGAAGCGGTGCTGCATGAGAGATGGAGGAGCCAGGCCGATGGTCTGGTGGCCCTCCGCGGTCGCCCTGCAGGGGGAGGCCGTAAACCACCGCGAGGTGCGTCGGTCAAGAGCCGGGGTGCTGAGCGTCGCGGAAAAGGCGTGCTGTCAGCGCGTCAGGTGTGGATCACGAAGGCGAGCGAAAGCGATACCACCGTTGAAGTGTCGAAAGCGTATCGGTGACATTCAAAACCGGGGTCGAGTCATTGCCCCGGGAAGAGCCTGGCGGGAGCCTGCTGATTGGCCAGGTGGGTGTCCGGCATGGATGGTGGCGCGAGCGTGGTCTGGGCTCTTGTGTGGAACTCGGGAACCTGTCGCCCCGATGGGACGGCCGGCCAGTGGAGCGGTCGTGGCCTGCGGCTGGTTGTCTGGAGCGAGAACCCCAAGCAGCAGATCTGTGAGGGGGAGAGTAGTGATGCGGGGCACAGGCACAGTATTCTATAGGTCGTACACAGGATCACGACCAAGGGAGCCAGGATGGCCACGACCAGACGGGCGATAGGGATCGTCCGCGTCAGCAAAACCGCCGGGCGCGAGGGCGAGTCGTTCGCCTCACCGCAGGAGCAAGCCGACCGCATCGCCGCCGCATGCAAGCGTGACGGCATAGCGCTGCTGGAGACGTTCGAGGAGCTGGACATCTCGGGCGGCAGGTCGCTCGACAAGCGTCCGGGGCTCCTGCGGGCCGTGCAGGAGATCGAGGCCGGGAGGGCCGATGTCGTCGCCGCGGCGTACTTCGATCGGCTGTTTCGGTCGCTCACGACGCAGGCGGAAGTGATCAAGCGTGTGGAGGCCGCGGGCGGCCAGGTGCTCGCGGTCGACGTAGGGCAGGTAACGGATGCGAGCGCCGGGCAGTGGCTGACCGGCACGATGCACGGCATGATCGCCGAGTACTACCGCCGGTCTATGAAGGAGCGCAGCGGCGAGGCGCTCAAGCGCGCTGTGGCGCGCGGCGTCCCCCCGTGGGATCACATCACCCCGGGCTACGCGCGCGGCCAGGATGGCCGCTTCGAAGTCAACCCCGACGTGGCTCCGTTCATCGAGCCCGCGTTCGAGATCAGGGCTGGCGGCGGAACGATCCAACAGGCGCACGAGTTCCTGCACGGGCACGGCGTCGAGATCTCTTATCAGGCGACGAGAATCCTACTGCGCTCGCGTGTCGTGCTGGGTGAGATCAACTTCGGACGGCCGAAGAGTGAGGGCGGCATGGGCGAGCTGAAGAACCTGGAGGCGCACCCGCCGATCGTGGACCGTGAGCTGTGGGAGCGCGTGCAACGGATGCGCGTGCCGCGCGGACGCAGACCGAAGTCCGAGCAGCTGCTGGCGCGGCTCGGGATACTGCGCTGCGGGAACTGCGGACGCCCACTCTCGGCGGGCTTTCAGCAGCACACCCGTCGCGGTGTCACTCGCAGATACCCGGAGTATCGCTGCGGTGGCGGCTCAGCCACATACGGCGTCAACGGCTGCCCTCGTCGAGTGGCGATCTCCGCTCACGTAGCCGACAGGGCAGTGGTCGACAAGGTCCGCGATGCGCTCGCCAATTGGGAGGGATGGGCGTCCGCTGAGAAGAACGTGCGCGACGCGGAGGAGGCTGCGGAGGAGACACAGGCGGCGCTCGACGCTGCGGCCAGCTCGATGGCGGAGGCCGGGCTCATGACTGAGCCCGCGTTCGTAAAGCGCCTCACGGAACTGCGGCAAGCTCGCGACGATGCCAGCGAGCAGCTGCGGCAGATTAGCGGTCCGACACGGACACGCGTGAACGTGACGGACGGGCGCAGGGATTGGGACCAGCTCACGACGGCAGAGCAGCGCGAGCTAATCCGCGCGCTTGTCTGGGGAGCTGTTGTGTTGCCCAGCAGCGGGGAGGCGCACCACGCGTTTGGTGAGGTCGCTGCATCTATGGTGCCGCCCGTTTCCGGTCGGGTCCACGTCGTCCTGCACGACAGCCTCGTGGAGCTGATGGAGTAGCTCCTCGTCGAGGATCCGGCGCGCCGCGCGATCAAGGATGCGCTGGATCTCGGCCTCCCTCTCGGGGGAGAAGCGGTGCCTCACTTCTGCCCCACCTCCGCGAGCCAGCGCTCCTCCTCGGGCTCGCACGCCGGGCACAGCAGCCGCTCCCCCTGCTGAAGCGAGCGGGCCTGCTGCGGCGTCGGCTTGAACTCCCCCTCGCAAAGTTTGGAGCGCTCACTGTCACAGCGCACAGTCGGAGCCCCCGCATGCTTCGCGGCCAGCGGGTCGTAGCACTTCGCAGCTGCTGTGAAGCTGCCTACGAGCCGTTCCCGTGAGTAGCTGTCACGTAGGCCCCACTCGATCACGCTCGCGAAGTGGAGCCAGCCGTAGTCGCAGTCTGTCACCACTCCGCGGGCGACCAGCCCCTTGGCGGCTCCATGTCGCCCTCGCGGCGGACTGGCCTGCGCCCCGTCTCGTACTCGATCGCCTCGTCGTAGGTCTCCAGCAGATTGGCGGCATCGGCCTCGCTGTGGGACATCGTCGTCGTAGTCGTCTCGGCGGTACTACGACTACTACTAAGGATCTCTGTACGTAGGGGCTCTGTAGGGGTCTTCTTCTCTTCGTCTTCTTCTCTTCTTCTACTTTGTACCTCACCGGTGCGGTATCTGTTGCCGCACTCGTGCGGTATCTGTTGGCGCGTGGGCGCGGTATCTGTTGCCGCGTTGGCGCGGTCATTCAGCGGGCGGTAGTGGTTCGTTCGGCCGTCGCGCCTGCACGTGATCAGCCCGCGCCGCTGGCACTCCCGTGCGGCGCGCTGCACCTTGTCCACGGACCAGCCGAGATCGCGCGCGAGCGTGGCTTGGCTCGCGTAGCACTCGCTGTCGAGCGCCTCCCAGGCGTAGGAGGCCACCTCGCCGTAGAACCGCGTGGCGGCGTCGCTCAGCGAGGGATCGCGGATGACGTGGACGGGGACCTTCACGAATCGGTGGGCCCGCTCGGGCGCTTCGGTGCGAGTGTCGGACTCATGATGTATGGTGCTCATCTGCAGTTTCCTTTCCTCGTTGGAGTTCGTTGTTTTGAGCCGTCCGTTCTAGTCAGCCGGGCGGCTCTCTTTTCGTCAGTTCATTGACAGCGCGGGCAGCAGCGACTCGGTCGGCATGATCACCGCGTGTGGCAGCAGTTCGGCCAGGTAGCGGCTCATGTCGGCGCGGGCCTGCGCGACCTCGGCGGTCGCCTCGGTGCCGGGCTGGTGCAGCGCAGCGTGCACGACGCTGGCCGCGCCGAACTGCAGCCACAAGCGAGTTTCCGTGGAGAGCGTCCGCTCACAGTCGGCGGCGTGCATGATCAGGATCTCGCGGACGGACTTCGGCACTCTGCTAGCGATCACTGAGGCTCTCATGGGCTCCCCCTTCGCGGTTGGTTCGCCCACACGGTAAACCGCCCTCGGGCCCGTTTCACAGATCGGTATTCACTGTTACTTGACGTGTGTTTACGCGAGGACGGTTGCCGAGTGCTGCGCGTCTCGCGTAAACGCAATCGCGGTGTTCCTGCTTCCGCCCGCGCGGTCCGACGCCGTGAGCGCGGCGGCGAGCACCCCGGCACAGTCGGCCACGCCCGCACGGCGTTCGTAGGCCGCGGCCCACTACTCGCGAAACTCGGGGCAAGCCAGCACCGCCTACCGCTCATGTCTTTCGGTGTGATCGTGGGGGTAACGGATGCTCTGCAGCGCCTGCCGCCAAGCGAGGTCGAAACCTACGCTCCAGCGTCGTTGCCGCTCCAAGCTCTGCCGGATCTGTACCGCCGCCACCGTGTCGCCCTCACGCAGCGACGGCGGCGTGTAGACCTCAGGCAGCGGCATCCGGCGGCGCTGTACCGGATCGGTGCGCCAACAGCCCGCCGCCTGCCAGCGCGACCAACGGCGCTCGGCCCGACCAGGTCGGGCGCTTGCGTGGCGAGCCGGAGCCCTGGAAGGTTGACGATCCGCGGCTTGCCCTCGACGAGTGAGTCCTCGCCGATCTCGCAGCGGTATGCCGCCTGGGCGCAACAGGCGCGGGCCAGACAGTCCCGCGCCCACCAGGTCAGTTTGGCCGTGTCGATCCGGTCGGCGACCGCGGGCGGGTCAGCGTCGGGATCCGGGTCGGGCGGCATCGGCCACTGCAGGTAGCTGTCCGCGGCTTGCCCTCGACGAGTGAGTCCTCGCCGATCTCGCAGCGGTATGCCGCCTGGGCGCACCAGGCGCGGGCCAGACAGTCCCGCGCCCACCAGGTCAGTTTGGCCGTGTCGATCCGGTCGGCGACCGCGGGCGGGTCAGCGTCGGGATCCGGGTCGGGCGGCATCGGCCACTGCAGGTAGCTGTCGAGGTCGGCGCTGGCACGCTGCAGCAGCGCCGGGATGTCGTCGGGCGTGTCGAGGTCGAGGTGCGCGGTCTGCGCGGCGAACCGTTCGGCGCTCGCGTAGCTCATTTGACGTGCCCCGGGAGCGCCTTGTCCGCCGCGCCGCTGCGAGCGGCGGCGTGCGCGAGCGGGCTGCGCTCCGCGAACAGGTAGCGTTGAGCGCGTTGACGTACCACGTACACAGCAAGGTCTCGGGCCCCAGCCCGAGTAGATTCCTTCGAAGAAGGAGCAGCACTTGACCCGCATTCACCAAGTGATCGACACGCTCGAAGCCGAGCGCGCGGAACTGCAGGAGCGTCTCGTCTGGATCGAAGAGCAGATCAAGGAGTTCCACGCGCAGTACGACGGGGCAACGCCGGCAGCGCCAGCTCGCTCGGGGCGCCGCGCCACCGCTCGGCGAGCGAGCACTCGTCGTGCAACCGCGCGCACCCGCCAGGTTGACACCAAGACGAGCATCGTTGAGTTCCTGGGCAAGCATCCCGGCAGCACAGCTGGCCAGGTGGCCAAGGGCCTGAACCTCAATCGAGGAAGCGTCTCCACTCGCCTGACCCAGCTTGCGAAGTCAGGGGAGATCAAGAAAGCCGCTCGCGGCTACACGGCCAACTAGCAGCCCAGCAGGCGCGCGGCGCCAAACCGCCAATCGGACCGGGCCCGGACTGGCGCAGAGCTGGACCCGCTCGACTCCAGTAACCCGGAGCGGCAGTAGCCACCACTGATTCTTGTGTTGTGCCGCAAGGCCATCGGATGGGTGCTCCGCGATACCGGCAGGAAACGTCCTCAGCTGGTGTATGACTGGCTCACGCCCCGGGTGGCGCGCGCATCGGGTACGACCGTCCGCGAGGCGGTGAAGTCCCTAGCAGACGACCAACGGCAGGCGATCGCTGCGGCACGCGCCAAGCCCCGATGACCGCCGGCTGACCCTATCGCCTGTGGCGAGCAGCCACACGCGGACTCCAGGAGCTCAGCCGTACGACCCGCCGCCCGGCGTCAAGGCCTAGAAGCTCTGACGGAACTGCCCGGGGACCGTCGGTCATATCCTGCTCGCATGGTTCGTCCCCGAGAGGTGCGACGAGGACGAGCGCTCAGGGTTGATCCAGCTCCCCTTTTGGCGTCGTCCAGCAATGCTGCGCTCGCGTTCTTCGCGAGGCGGGACCTGCTTGGCAGCGACGCTGATCCGGTCGGGGCTCTGTGGGACTTGCCGGAGGCACGAAGAGTGCTCGGCAAGCAGGCTGAGGTCGGCTCGTGGCGCTATCCAGGCGGCAAGCGCTCGATCCGTTCGCAGGAGAACTACGACCAACTCGAGACCTTCAGGCAGCTCGGGATACTGGTCGAGAAGTTCGGCTTCACCCGGCAGCACCCGGCGATCGAACGCGCCGCCGGCTATCTCCTGTCGTTTCAGACCGACGCGGGAGACCTCCGAGGGACCTATGGCAACCAGTACGCACCGACCTATGTCGGCGCGATCCTCGGGGCTCCGTGGATGATCGGGGGTGACTCTCGATCGAGATTCCGTCCTGAGCAGGGCTTTTGGTCGTCGGAGCGGCGGGTGGAAGTCGCGTGCGCCTCTGCTGCTGGGTTGTGGACTGCTCGCTGGGCCCCCCGTGCCCGGCGATCGTGGGCACAGCGGATGCGTGCTCAAGCGGCCAGGGATGGCCGCGCCTGCGCGCAGGCGCATCCGGATGATCATGGCGAGACTCGCCCCATAGGGCGTCGTTGGGGGGCGTCGGGGTCGCTGCCCGCGTTGACGGGGGTCGTGGCGTGCCGGGGAGCTGCCTGCTCCATTCCCTTCTCGTTGCGCCGTTTGCCGTGCGTGCGCACCGGGTCATCCCGGGGTCGAGCGAGCGTCGTGGCGGAATACGGGTGACGCGGTTCGGAGGGCCAGAAAGAAAACGCGTGTTCGTGTGTCGTCACCCCCGATCATGCCCGGAGAGCCCGATCCTCGAGCTGTTGATCAAGGCCGGATATGTCGATGACCCAAGGATCGCGCAGGCGTTGGCGTGGCTGTTGGCGATGCGGCAGAGCGATGGCGGCTGGGCGATACCGGTGCGGACGATCGGCGTCCCGTTCCCGGAGTTCGTCGACGTCGAGCGCCACCCCGAACCGCTCGCGCCCGACAGGTCGAAGCCGTCGTCGCATCTCGTCACCGGCATGGTCCTGCGGGCGTTTGCCGCCCATCCCGCGTGGCGCACGGCAGTCGAGGTTCGCGAAGCCGGAATGCTGCTGGCGAGCCGTCTGTACAAGCGAGACGCCTACAGCGACCGAGGCGATGCCGGGTACTGGGAGCGGGTCTCGTTCCCTTTCTGGTTCACCGACATCGTCTCGAGCCTGGACACGCTGTCACGGCTCGGCTTCGATCCGGACGCGCACACGATCTCCGCCGCACTGGGCCGGCTGCGGAAGCTCCAACGCGTCGACGGGACTTTCGCATTCAAGCTCCTGCGGGCGAAGGACCGAGATCTTCCCTGGTGGATCTGCCTTGCCGTCTGCCGGAGTCTCAGGCGCTGGTAGCCGAGCAGGGCAGACGCGAGGAGGGCGCCATGCAATCTCGCGGATGCGGGTCTCTCGCGTGCGCCCTGCTTGGCGGGCGCTGCGGGGCTGAAGCCGCGATCGGGCGGTGACCGGTGCCGACTTCCTGCCTTGGCGATGAGCGGGGCAGCGACGTGGCGTCACCAGACCTGTTCTTCGGTCATGGCGGTCATCTCGTCGACAACCGCCGGAGTGGGCGCCCGCTGCGGATGTTCGTATAGCGCCCCATTCCCGGGACGATCCCCGTTGTCTTGCGGTGGGCGTCAGGGGTCGAGCTCGCCTGCCAATAGCGAGAACGTCGCGCCGTGAGGGTCGAGCACCGCGACGAAGGCGCCGCTGGGCACTGGCATGGGCTCCATCAGCACCCGGCCGCCGAGCTCGCGCACCTTCGCCTGGGCAGCCTCCAGCGACTCGACCGCGAAGTACGGCTGCCAGAAGGACGGAATGCCCTCCGTGGGCAACGGCATCATCCCACCGTTGGAGCCGTCGGGGCCCTTGATGACCCAGTACCGCCCGCCGCTCTCGGGGACGGGGTCGACCTCCCACCCAAAGAGGGCCGCGTAGAAACCGCGCGCGGCCTCGACGTCGCTTGTCAGAAGGTCATTCCACGTCATCGCGCCCGGTTCGTTGACCGTCTCGGCGCCCACAAGCCCCACCGGCTCCCAGGCGATCACGATGGCGCCCTGAGGGTCAGAAATCGCCGCCACGCGGCCCGCTGGGAGCACATCGAGGGGGCCGGCAAAGACACTGCCGCCGAGCACCGGCGCGCGCCGGGCGACCACGTCGACGTCCTCGACGGTGACGTAGTTGTTCCAGTGCGGAGGCTGATTGGTGGCCTCGTGAAGCGCGGCCACCCGCGCGCCTGCGCGGCGCGCGACGACGAGGTCCGGCGCATCGCCCAAATCCATGTGCTCGAACTCCCAGTCGAGCAGCCCGCCATAGAACGCCTTTGCGCTACCAACGTCCGGTGTGGCGAGATCGGCCCAGCAGAAGGTCGCTGGCGAATAGTGCGTCCGCGCACCCACAGCCGTACGGTAGCCCAGCTGTCATCGAGCTTCCGCCCACACCCGCTCTGCGCGAACGCAGGTCCGTCGACGCCAAGTCGTGCTGCGCGGCCAGAACGGCCCTGCTCTTGCATGACAGGAGGGCGGCGCTGACCTCCAATTTGGCTCGTCGGGCGCCTCGCTTCGCCGGCCAAGCTGGCTCAGCTGCTTGCTCGACCGTTGCAAGCACTGCTTGCAGGGATCCCGCAAGGGGTCGTTCCAGCTCCGCCGGCGAAGCAGGGCGGACGCGGGGAGACCCGAGAACTCACGGATCCAGGGCAGGCCGCCCTGGCCCTTGATCGACACGCAACTGGCGAAACTCAGGTCTCTTGCGCGCGGCGCCGGTTAGACCTCCATTCGCTCGACGGCGCTACTTCGGCTCAGGTAGGCGAACCCGCCGTCGAGAGCAAGGCAGTGGATCCCGACCACAAATGAGCCGGGCGGCCGCAGCTAATCGGTTATCGGAGCCGCCGCGGCTTTCTCGACGCCGAGGGCGGCTATCTCCTCGCACACACACGCGCGACCTTCTGGTTGTCCTCGTAGGCGCGGCGATGCCGAGGCCTCTCGGCTAGCTCGACGAGTCGGTCGTCAGACGGAAGACCGGATGGCGGGGTGCTTCGCCCTCAAACGCCTCGAGCGGTGAGGTCGGCGTGACATCGAAGAAGGGACGGACGGCCCGTACCTGTTGCAGGTATCGGCGGAGGACCGGTGCCGCGGCGGTGGGGGCTACCTCTTCGATCTGAAGAGTCTCCGAGCGGCGTGCCCGGCGCAGCTGGACTTCGCCAGCCGCGCGGGCATTTCGGACCCAGCCAACTTCGCCGTAGGGCGCCACAAGCCATCGGTCCCCGTTCTCGATCAGAGTCACCGGGGTCTCATAGAGCTTGCCCGTCTTGCGACCGCGCACCATGAGGACGTAAGTGTGGGGGCCCGCCAATCCGAGCCGCGCGAGTGGCCTGATCACGACGTTGACGAGGCGGCGCGCCCCGCTCAATCGGTACGTCTGGGCCATCAGCCGCTGCGGGCCCTGTTGACGTCGAGTAAGTTGCGGCGTGGCGGTCGGTCCTTGACCTTGACGCCGCCAAGAAAAGTCACGCAACGCACGCGGACGAGCGGCGAGCCAGGAAGGGGCGGACCGCCTGAACGCTCATCGCTCTTGCCACCGAGCAGCGAGAACCCGGAGAGTTGGATGGATACGCCTGGCGGGGCGATGATCTCGGCTCCGCCGAGCACACCGATAACTGTTATCAGCGACTCGGGCGCCTCGGGTTGGGCCGCCCCGAGGTCCAGCGTGACGCCTCCGAGCACGGCCACAATCCGCAGATGGCTGCTCAAGCGCCAGCGGCCGCGCTGCTCGGTTCCGCCGAACACACCGACCAGCCAGCGACCGCCCCGAGCCGACGTAACGGCAGCGTTCTCCTCGGGCAGCCCGCGCACTGCCGCGTTGAGCTCCTCCACCGTCGCCGCATGCTCGAGCGCGACGGCGCGCTCGGCGTACTCATCGAGGGTCAGGCCACCGCTGCTCGCCTGTTGGGCAAGATCATTGACCGCCGTCTCACGGGCATATTCGACTGGTGCTTGCGCGACACCGTGTTGGTGCTCTGAATCGATTGCGGGCATCGCTCCCCTCCTTCACGCTAGGTAACCCGACCTTAGGCACGCACTCCACGAGCTACATCCGCCCTTCGCCGCGGTGACAGGATCGGACTACTACTGACTCCAGCTGGCGATCGACGCACCCCGAGTGCCACGCCCCTCCTCGGCATCTCCGCCCGGCCTTGATCGTCATCACTGGTCGACGACGCCGCGGCCGCCGCGGCAGCATCAGCGAGTCCTGCATTCACTCGGCGACGAGCATCCCAACGGGGGGCAACGAGGCTCCCGCAATGTGCGGTCTGCGGGGCCGCGGGACCGCGGGAGGTCTAGACCCGCTCTCGCGACTTCGCATGGCGTGGGCGGAACCTGCGGCGTGCCCTGCTCGGCGCTCGACGGAGGTGCCGGTGCTTGCCAGCTCGCTGCAAGCAGTGCTTGCAAGGATCGTGCAAGCGGACGTGCCAGCTTTGCCGGCATTGCGCGAGTCTGGGCAGCGGCGCCGACGGACCCGCATCGCGCGGCCAGCAGGGGGCCCGCCTCCGCCCGAGCGAGCCGCGCCACAAGGGCCCGGGTGCAGAGCCCCGCAGGCCTCGCGGAGCAGGGCACTCGACCCACATCTACGACTTGCTCGTGCTGAGATGAATGCGGGAATGGCGCGCCGCGCCGGTCACGCCGTTGAAGGTGAAACGCCCTCAACGGCGCGTTCTGGTGTTCCCCGTCCTGATGTGCATTTGTGGGACGAGCAGTACGACGTGAGGGTTTCTCGTCGTTCGTTGGCGCTGGCCCTTTGGCCTGACCCCGACGCGCGCAGCGTGCTCGTGAGTCAGTTCCGGGTCGCCCGTTGAAAGCGCCTGTTGGCCACGGCGGTCGCGGAGACCTATTCGTACAAGCTTGAAATCGCGGGCGCCGTGTCTATGCCTGGCTGGATCTGATCTGGCGCAGGCATTCCTCGATGTTGGCCGAGCGTACGAGACAACGCTCGAACGTCGATCGCCACCGCGCAGTCGTAATCGCGGTCGCGGCGCACGGCTCCAGCGGTCCGCAACGCGGGTTGCACTCAGGCTTCGTGGCTAACGATGGAGGGCGCTCCCAGGCTGCTGCGTCGCCGGAGTGGACGGCAGCCGTGGCTGTGCGGGTCGGGGTGGCTGGCGGCGTTCGAACTGGAGAGCGTCGTTCGAGCAGCGGCAGACTTCCCCATCCTCCGGCGCGAGCGGGAGTCTGGCGCCAGCGACGAGACGACCGGTCCTCGTCCGCAGCGGTAGCCTCGGCGCTGGGGCGCGGGACGCCCGCTTTGTCAGGGGATAGCAGGGGTAGCGAGGCTCAGGAGGGTGATCTCGTGCGCGTGTCTGCGGACGGTCGGGGTCGCGATAAGGCCACGCGCTTGGCTGGTTCAGCGCTCGGCGGAAGCATGACGGTTGGGCTGTCTCACCGCGGCAAACGGCGATCTCGCGCCATCAGCTTCATTGTTCGATCTGCTCGGCGGCAGCGAGCAAGCGCGGCAACCAATCACGGATAGATCTGCTCGCGTGTTTGCTCGTCGGTGACGATGATCGCTCCGGCTGGGCATGCCTGGGCGGCTTCGAGGATCGCCTCGTCGCTGCCGTTACCGGTGACGATCGCGATGTCCTCGATCGTGAAGACTTCGGGTGCTGCGAGTGCGCAGTCGCCGTGGCGGCGCACGCGAACTCGTCGATGTGGGGCATCAGTGTCATGCTGCGTTCCTCTCGTGGTGGTTGATGCTGGCCGCGTCGTGAATCCGTTGGCGAAGCTCTGGGAGCGCGCGTGGGCGTCCGACGAGCAGCGCCGCGACGGGCCGTGGTTGTGAGTGAAGAGTCCGGTGAAGTCGCTGGCAGCGGGCTGCCCGTCGATCTCGAGCCGATCGGCGCCGTGGGTGTCGCCGACGAACTGGATGCGCACACCGTGCTGGTCGCTCCAGAAGCTGGGTGGGGCGGCAGCGGGCGTTTGGAGGCCGAGCATCGCCCGTGCGGCCCTGGCGCCCTGGCGCGCGGCCGCCTCCCAGTGTTCGGTGCGGACATAGGCGCTGCGGCGGGGTTCGAACTGGGCGCTGGCATCGCCCGCCGCGAAGATGCCGGGAATCGCCGTGCGTCCCGCGGCGTCGATGCGCACGCCTCCTTGATCGAGCCCGCTGTCGCGCAGCCAGGAGGTCGCCGGCTCGGTTCCGATCCCGACGACGATCAGGTCGCACTCGATCCGGCGTCCGTGCTGGAGCTCGACGGCGTGCACGGCCCGAGCGCCGTGGAAGCGCGCGATCCGCGCAGAGAGCACGAGCTCGATCCCCTCCCGGCGGTGAAAGTCAGTAAACCACTCGTCGAGTTGCGGTCCGAGGATCGCTCCCAGCGGGGTCGGCGCCGCCTCGATGATCGTCACGCTCGCACCCAGCCGCTTTGCCATTGCGGCGACCTCTTGACCGATGAAGCCGGCGCCGATCACGACCAACCTTGCCTCTGTGGAGAGCGCCTCGCGCAGTGCGCGGGCGTCGTCGCGCGTGCGCAGTTCGCGCACGTTTTCGTAGCGCTCCGTGGCCGGCAGGCGACGTGGCGGCGCTGCCCGTGGCGATCAGCAGTTGCTCGAACGGGAGCCTGCTTCCGTCGGCCAGCAGGACCTCGCGCCCCGGGGCGTCGAGTCCGTTTGCGCGCTCGCCGAGCAGCAGCTCGACGTCATGCTCGGCATACCACGGCTGCGGCCGGAACTCGAGCGCACGCTCGTCGAGCTCGCCGGCGAGAAACTCCTTGGACAGCGGTGGGCGGTCGTAAGGTGCATGGGGCTCGCGTGCGATCACGCGGATCGCCCCGTCGTAGCCGTCGCGGCGTAGCGTCTCGCTCGCGCGTTGGGCGGCAAGACCGCCACCGGCGATCACGACTCCGGCGCGGCGCCGGCGAATGGAGGTCGAATGGCTCATGGCCACAGCATCCGACCTCACGGTGAGACACCGGTAAGACACCGGTAAGACACCCGTCAGAAGCCGCTTACCCGAGCACGCGCCGCAAAGCCCCCGCGGACGATGTGCAACAAACGCTCGCGACCCTTGATCAACCCCGGAAGCCCGGGCGACACGTCGCCCGGGCGGCCTTCCAGCTCGTCGGATCTGAGACCGGGGCGGTGCTCAGGTGACCGGCTTTGCCGCCAGTCGCGGACGGGCCGTCCTCGATGTCACCCCGGCCTGGCCTGAGGACGTGCTCCCCTGCCGCGTGGCTGTCGGCCGGCGACGCGGCCCGGCCGGCAGCATGCGGTAGGTGAAGCCAAACACGATCGGCGCCGTCAGTGCGGTCAGCATCGCGATCATCCACCAGCTGCGAGCGTCGGTTCCCGAGCCCACCACATGGCCAAGCGCCAGGAGATAGACGACGATCGTGAAGCGGTGCATGAACCGCCACGTCTTGACGCCGATCCACTTGCGTGCGTAGAAGCTCAGACCCAGGATCGCCGCCAGCCAGCCGGCGATGATCCCAATGCCGGTGAACACCGGTCGGTAGCCAAGCGCGAACGGAAGCGTGATCCCGGCTAGGCCCGGACGCAGGTAACCGTCGAACAGCAGCAGTCCGGCGTGAGCGACGATCAGCCCGAGCGTCACCAGCGTCGAGGACTCGTGAAAGCGCTTGAGCTTCGCCGGCAGTCCGGGGCGGCGCGCGAGTCGGCCCGACATCGCCAGGCCAACCGCGACCGAGATCCCGAGCAGGATCATCGCGATGACCCCGAACGCGCGGCTCGCGAACCAGAACACCTGGTGGGTCGGGTCGCCCATGATCACGCGGTGAGGCGGTCGACGGTGGGGTAACCGGGACGGGTGTCGAGCTCCCCGATGAGGATCAGCTTGCCAGTGTCGAGGATCAGCGCGCCGCCGTAGCGTTCGAGCGCAGCGCGGCCGGCGAGCGGCCCGCTCAGCAGCGCCATCTTGGCGAGCGTCTCGGCCTCGAGTGCGGTCGGCGCGAGCGCGGTTGCCTGAATCACGCCGGTCCACGCCGGCACTCCGCGGGCAGGATCGATGAGGTGGTGGGCAAAGCCGTCGCCGGCGCGCCAGACGCGAGTCCGAAGCCCGCTTGTGGCAACCGCGCCTGCGGTCACGGTGACGTTGTGGGCGGGCTGATCGCGCAGGGGGTAGGCGATCTCGACGGTCCGCGGGGTGGCGTACGTCCCGCCGATGCGGATGTCCCCCCCGGCGTCGATCGCGAACGCGGGGTTGGCGGCGAGCATCTGCGCGGCGAGGTCAACGGCCATGCCCTTCGCGCGCCGCCAAGGTCGAGCCGCACACCGCGCGGCAGGCGGACCACATGCTCATCCGCATCGACGTGGATGCGCTTCCACTCCGCGGCGGGCCCGGGGACCGCGGGGGAACGCGGCGGCGCCCAGCGAAGCGCGTCGGCCAGCGGAGCAGGACTAATGCCGACCCGTGAGGTGGCGTAGCCGGCCCGCTCGCGCTCGGAGAGAACTGTCGGATCGACCAGGCCGTCACTGAGCCGGGCGGCTTGCAGCGCGGCCTGGACGCCTTCAAGCAGCGTCTCGGAGACCCGAACCGGCTCGCCGGCGTGGGCGTTGAGGTGATTCAGCTCGCTGCTTGGCTCAAAGCGGGTGAGCGTCCGGTGGATCGCTTGCAGGCGGTGCTTTACCCGCCCGGTGATCCGCTGTGCCGCAAGCGCGGACGGCATCGCGGAGCTGACCAGCACGCGCACGCGCGTGCCGAACAGGTCGAAGCTGTGCTCGTGCTCGGTTGTGGACATCGTCAGGAGGTGCGGGTCGTAACCGGCGTGAGCGTCGTGGCCGAGTGGCCGGCGGTAGCGCTCACCGGATGGAGGGTGCTGGTGGAATTCACGGTCGCGACGCGCTTGCTAAGCGCGTTGATGTAGAGCACTGAGAACGGGAGCCACGCGGCGACGATCGCCGCGATCCCGAGGCTCAGCGCAGTGCGATACACCGAGGGTCGGCGCCGTACGGCTTGCGCCGTAGGTTTCGATGGGGCTTGCTCAGTCATAGTTATCGTGCTCACTGGTCGGGGAAGGGATCGCACCCGGCTTCGGCTGTGAGGGCGTGGCTGTCTGAGCCGAGCTCGCGGCTGAAACCGTGGGTATGTGGGTGTGCGTCAGCACTCCGGCCGTGCACACTGCGCCCAGGAACATCGCCGTCACGAGGGCTGCGATCTTGATCCGGACTTTCTCGGTCATGGCGAAGATCGTCCCCGGCGACGGTGAGACGCCGGTAAGAGACGGGTCAGGGTTCTCTTCCCTGGCCTGATTTGGCCCGGCGCGCCGCCTAGCATGGACGCTGAAATGCGCATTTTGGTGATCGAAGACGAGCGCACGCTCGCCGGTTTCATCGAGCAGGCCCTCCACGCGGAGGGGTACGCGGTCACGGTCGCGCACGACGGCGAGAACGGCGAGTTGCTGGCGGTGACCGGCGACTACGCGCTCGTACTGCTCGACTTGATGCTGCCTGGCAAGGGCGGGCTGGACGTGCTCGACGCGATCCGTGCTGGCATGCCGGAGCTGCCGGTGATCGTGCTCACCGCGCGTGCTGCTGTCGAGCAGAAGGTGCAGGGGCTGGATCGTGGGGCGAACGACTACGTGACCAAGCCGTTCTCGTTCGAGGAGCTACTGGCGCGGGTTCGGGCGCACCTGCGCGGACCCACGCAGCGGGAGTCGTCGGTGCTCGAGGCGGCCGACATCCGCGTCGATCTGCGTACCCGCCGCGTCGAGCGGGACGGGCACGAGATCCACCTGACTGCGCGCGAGTTCGAGGTGCTGGCGTACTTGATGCGCCATCCCGACCAGGTGCTCTCGCGTGAGCAGATCCTCAACGCCGTATGGGGCTTCGATTTCGACCCCGGCACCAAGGTGCTGGAGGTGTACGTCGGCTACTTGCGTCGCAAGCTTGGCGACGCCGGCGGGCCCGATCCGATCGAGACCGTACGCAACGTTGGCTATCGGCTGCGCGTCCCCCGTGGCTAGGACCCTGCTGCCCGGCGGCCTGCGCGCGCAGTTGGCGGCTGCGATCGCGCTCGTCACCGCATTGGGCGTCGGCTTGAGCTTCCTGGCGCTGTACAGCGGCACCGGCTCTCGGCTCAACGCTCAGATCGACACCGGCCTGAGGCTGCAGATCTCCGAGTGGAACCAGTTTGCGGCCCGAGCCGACGTCTCGACGCCGGCTGCGCTCGAGCGCACGGCCCGACGGTTCATCGCCGCGCAGCGCTACCACGCTGCCTCGCGGATCTTCGGCGTACAGGTCAACGGTGGCTCCACGGTCACCAACGACTCCACGATCCTGGAGCTCGAGACCGAGCGCGAGCGGGGCGCCCACGCTCGCACCGGACTGCTCGACGCCCCGACCGGCCTAGCGACGGTGCCGGTCTCCGAAGCCGGAAACATGCGCGTGCTCAGCCACCCGATCTCCGACCGCGGCCGGCGCGTCGGCACGCTGCGCGTCGCGGACCCGCTCACGCAGGTCCACCAGGCTCAGTCCAGCCTGCTGCGCACCTTCGCCGTCGTCGGCTTGATCACGCTCGCGCTGGCGGTAGCTGCGGGCATCGGGATCGCGACCCTGATCGCGGCCCCGCTGCGGCGGATGGCGCGCGTCGCGGCCGCGGTCGACGCAGGCGATCTGTCGATGCGTGCGGGGCCGGTGGCGACGCGGGGTGATGTGAGGGTGCTCTCGGAAGCGTTCGATCGGATGCTCGCGCGGCTCGAGCTCGCGTTCAAACGCCAGCGGGACTTCGTCTCCGACGCCTCACATGAGCTGCGCACGCCGTTGGCCGTGTTGCGCGCGCAGGTCGAGCTGCTAGACCGGGAGTCGGACGAACGGCGCCGGCACGAGGCCACCGCGACACTGCTGCACCGGCTCGACGAGCTCGACCGGCTGGTCGGCGAGATGCTCACCCTGGCCGGCGCGGAGGCCGGCCAGCTGATCGAGCCGCGCCCGATCGAACTCGCCGACTTCTTCGAGGACGTCCGCCGTGACCTCCCGCTGTTCGGCGAGCGGGACTTCCGGCTGGAGGCGGTAGGCGGGACGCTAAACGCCGACCCCGACCGGTTGACACAGGTTCTGCGCAACCTGGTGCGCAACGCCGTCACGCACACCGAGCCCGGAGATCGAATCGTGCTCGCCGCGCGCGCGAGCGACGGCCGACTCGAGATCGCGGTCAGCGACAGCGGCCGCGGCATCCCGCAAGACCAGCTCGAGCACATCTTCGAGCGCTTCTATCGAACCGACGAGAGCCGCTCACGGGACAGCGGCAGCAGCGGCCTCGGACTCGCCATCACGCGCGCGATCGTGGAAGCCCACGACGGCCAGATCCACGCCGAGTCCCGTCCCGGCGAAGGCGCAACGTTCCACATCGAGCTCCCGGGCTACCAGCCGTAGCCGGCTCGAAGGGGAGCAGCAGCCGGGGACATCGTGGCCGAACCTGGTAGTAGCCACGGTAATCCGCCGAGCAGAGCCGGAATGGCTCCTGCGCGCGGAGCCATGTTCGACCGGCCCGTCGGCGACAACGACGCCCTGCGCGCCGAGGATCCTATTGGATCCTATTGTCAGACGCGAGCAGCCGATCAACCTTGTGCTATGTCTCGCCTTCAGCCCCAGAAGATGCCGGTTGGATCGCTGTCGATCTCCTGGAGAAGAGCCGTGATGTCGGCGGAGCCGACCCGGCTGATATCCATGCGACAGTGGCAAGCACCAGACCGAGCAATTCCCACAACCGGTCCACGCACAACCCCGCTCGGCCGGGCGGCGTGCGAGACGCTGGCGCGCCGAGGATCTGATCATGGAGGCGTTTGAGGCAACCGGGGAGCGCCGCGCTCGCTCGCGAGGCGCTCGCGCTGTGGCCAGACTGCGCGTCGAGCCTCGAGCGAGCCTGCGAGCTGCTCCAGCAGGGGGTAGCCGCGTCCGAGCGCGCGCTCGGACGCAGAGCGTTCGTAGAGGAGGTCGGCCACTTCTGGCTGATCTTCGAGGCCAGGCCGTACATGCGCGCCCGCGCGGCGCTCGCCGCGACGCTGTGGCGGCGGCGGCTCGGCCACAGTGCTGAAGCGGTCGACCATCAGCGCGAGCTGCTGCGCCTTAACCCCGACGACAACCAGGGCATCCGCTACCGGCAGGCATGGTGGCTGCTTGAGCTTCGATGTTACGACGAGCTCGAGGAGCTGTTCACCGCCCACGAAGATGACCCAGCGGCGGCGTTCGCGTACACCAGAGCGCTCGCCGCGTACTGTCGCGATCGCCACTCAGACGAAGCCCGCGCGCTGCTCGCCAAGGCGCGCGAGCTCAACCCGCACATCCCGGCCCACCTGACCGGCCGCAAGGCGCTGCCCAGACGACGGCCACGCCACATGCGCCTTGGTGAGGAGTCCGAGGCGATCGACTACGCCGCCGGCACCCGCCGGCTATGGTCCGACCACGCCCGGCGCGCTCGCGTGGCTTGAATCCTGACCGGAGGACCTCCGCCCCAGCTTCCAAACCGGTCTCAGCAGCAGCCCACCTGATCGTTGGCCGCCCGGCCGGTGCGTGTCGGTGCATCCGGCTTCGCAGTTGGGCAGGGATCGCGTCCGCGCCGGCGAACAGCACGTTATGACTACCTCTCCCCACGAGCTCCGTAGACCTTCGAGCAGCTGGTGCTCGACTTCCTCACACACCCCGAGCTGGAGCGCGGACTGACACGTAACACGCTTGAGGCCTACCGCGTCGACCTGCTCCAGTTCGGCGCGTTCGTCGCCCACCACGGGCTTGACGCGCTCGCCCTCGAGCACGCCCAGCTGGGGGCGTTCGTCGGCGGGCTGGCCGACGGCCGGGCGGGCGTGCCGCGAGCCGGGCGACGCTGCAGCGCAAGGCCGCCTGCTTGCGCTCGTTCTGCGGTCACCTGCACCGCAGCGAAATGATCGAGCGCAACCCAACGATCGAGCTGCGAGGTCCGCGGCTCGGCAAGCGCCGCCCGAAGGCGCTGACACGCCAAGAGATCCAGCGACTACTCGCCCAACCCCGCGGACGAGCCCCGCGGGACTGCGCGACCGCGCGCTGCTCGAGCTGCTATGTACGTGCGGGCTGCGCGCCTCCGAGGCGATCGCGCTCGAGCTTTGTGACCTTGACCTCGACGCCGCTGCGCTACGCGCCGAAACCGGCGGGGACAGGGAACGGCTGGTGCCAATCGCAGGCAGCGCGCTGCCAGCGATCCGCGACTATCTCGAACGCGGCCGCTACGCGAACACCAACATCCCCGCGTACTCGTCAATTGGCGCGGAGACCCGCTCACCCGCCAGGGGATCTACAAGATCGTCCAGCGCCACGCGCTCACAGCCGAGCTGACAAACCAGATCAGCCCGCGCACGCTCCGCCACACCTGTGCGACGCACCTCCTCGCCAGCGGCTCGCTTCGTCGCCATGCTCGTCGCACAGCGAAAGCGGGTGCCCGTCCAACCATTCGGTCCGCTCCTCCGACCTTCCCTCGGCCACTCAGAGCAGGGCGGGTTTAGCGGATCGGAGTGATTGTCGCTGAAATGCCCAACTTGACGAGGCGGCGTTGTAGAACAGCTCTGGTGTGAGCCTTCGCAGTCCGAACCGACGCCGATCTTCCGAGCGGCGCGACGCCGCCCACAGTCGGCGATTGGTCCTGATCGCCGCCGGTGTCCTTCTTGAGACCGCCGCCCTATTGAACGAGAACACTGCCAGCAGCAGCAGCGCCCCCGGCGGCGATGAAGATCCCGCGCAGCGCCAGCGCCAGCGCGATCCCGAGCGTCAAGCGCGTGACTGGGCCTCGGCCGGGACCGCGAACGTGCTGATGATGATCACGAACACGAACAGGTTGTCGACCGACAGGCTCTTTTCCACGACGTGGCCGGCGAGGAACTGCGTCCCGAGACTCCAGCCCGCCAGCAGCCCGAGCAGGACCGCGAACAGCAGCGCCGGTACCACATGGATCAGCGACCAAGTGGCCGCGCGGCGGAAGCTCATCGCCGACTCAGGGCTCGATGAGCCCGCGGCGGATCGCGTAGCGAACGAGCTCGACCCGGTCGTGCATCCCGAGCTTCTCGAGGATGTTCGTCCGGTGCCGGTCGACCGTCTTCTCGCTGATCACGAGCGTCTCGGCGATCTGCTTGGTGCTGTAGCTCTCGGCGATCAGCTTGACGATCTCGGTCTCCCGCGGGGTGAGCGGGTCCTCACGCATCGAGGGCACAGCGTCACGCGCGTCTTTGAGCAGGTCGCGGATCGGGGGTGTCATCGCTCCCGGGTAGAGAAATCTCTCTCCCCTCATCGCGGCGCGGCACGCCTCGACCAGGTCGCGATCGGCGACCGACTTCAGGACGTACCCTGCGGTGCCGGCCTTCAGTGCCTCAAACAGGTAGCGCTCGCTCTGATGCATCGAGAGCATCAGGATCCGCAGCTCAGGACGACGACGGTTAAGCTCGCGTGCCGCCTGCAGGCCGGTCATTCGCGGCATCGAGATGTCGAGTATCGCGAGATCAACCTCGGGCGCCAGCCCTCGCTCGATCGCCTCAGCACCATCCCCGGCTTCCGCCACGACCTCGAGGTCCGGCTCCGCGTCGAGCACCAGCCGCAGCCCGCGCCGCACCAGCGCGTGGTCATCGGCGAGCAGCACCCGCGCTTTCAGCGGCGTCATCGCTGGTGCTCCAGCGGCACCGCGAGCCGGACGCGGCATCCGCCGACGGGGGATTCCGGCTCGATCGTCAGGGGCGCGCCGATCAGCGTCGCTCGTTCACGCATCCCGCGCATCCCGGTTCCCGCGATGTGGCCGGCCGGTAGCCCGCGTCCGTGATCGCTCACGGTCAGAGTCAGAAGATCGCCGGCGTGCTCGAGCTCCAGGTCAGCCACGGCGGCTCCCGAGTGCCTGGCGACGTTCGTCAGAGCTTCCTGCGCGACGCGGTAGACAACGAGCTCGACCTCAGGCGAGAGCGCTGGGAGCTCAGCCACGCGCTGCGTGATGCGTAGCCCGGTGCGCTCGGCGAACCGCTCGCACAGCACCGCCAGCGCGCTCTCCAACCCAAGCTCATCCAGCGCCTCCGGCCGCAACTCGATCGCGATCTGCCGCACCTCCTCAAGGCTGACGCGAACCGCTTCCTGGACCTCGGCCACTTCGCCCTGCAACTCCGGCGCAACGCGCGCCTCGATCCGCGCGAGCCCGAGCAGCACCGCCGTCAGCTCCTGTCCGACCTGGTCGTGCAGCTCTTGCGCGATTCGCAGGCGCTCTGCCTCCTGGCCTGCCAGGATCCGTCCTGTCGCGTCGCGTCGCTCGGCCTCCAGCCGCTCGAGCATCTCGTTGAACGTCACCGCCAGTTCGCCCGCCTCCGACGCCGACGCTGACACAGGCATTCGCTCCCCCTCCCCGGTCAGATCGACCCGTCGGGCCAGCGCCGTCAGCGTCTGCACCGGAGCGACGATCCGGCGCACGAGGTACACGTTGAGGGCCACGACCAGCAGCAGCACAGCGACCAGCAGCACTCCCTCCTCATCGACACGGAACGACGACACGCGGCTCGGCGCGAGATCCACGATCGTCGCGCCGACCGCCACCATCAGCAGCACGGCATTCAGGCCCGCGACCCGATACAGCAGCGGCAGATACCGCCGACGAGGACCGTCGGGCACTGGAGTGTCGCCGTTCATAGAACCTCAGAGCCAGTGAACCAACAACTCAGCACCCGGGCGAACGCCGCCCCAGCCTCCGGATCGAAGGACCCCCGAACGGACCCTCACCCCCGGCATCGGAACCCAGCCCCTCGAGCTTGTGAAGCATCGCCCACATCCGACCGTCCAGACCCGCCTGCGAGATCCTGAGCGTCGCCGCGATCTCGACCCGGTCGATCCCGGCCAGCAACATCCCGAAGATCGCCTGGTCCTCCGAATCAAGACGCCGCCGCATCGCACCGGCCAGCGCGGGCGGAACCGGCGGCAGCGACGACCGGCCCCGCGCGACAGCACGGACCTCATCGCACAGCTCAGCCCCGACCCCGCCCTTGCTGACCAGCCCGTCAGCCTCGGCGACCACGCACGCCGCCGCGAGCGGACCGTCACAGTAAGCGGAATAGACCACCACGCGCGGCGCTGGGTCCAGACGCTTCAGCATCCGGCTCAGCCACAGACCGCTGCGCGATCCCAGCTGATAGTCGACGACCGCCACATCGATCGGCTCGCGCTCGGCCATCGACATCGCCGCCTCGGCAGACCCGACCGCATCGACGACAGTCAGATCCGGCTGCTCCTCCAGCAACTGGAGCAGCCCGGCGCGGACCGCGGGGTGGTCATCGACGACCAGCACGCGAAGCTCGTGATCGACAGACTCCTGGCAACGCGGTTCGTCTGGCGCCGCGTCGTGGGGATGGATATAGCCGGTGAGCATTGAAGACCTCCTGATTGGTTCTCGCATCACGATCCCGGACCAGCCATCCCACCGGAATGGGGGCGAGCCCCCATCTCCAACCACGGCAACGAGCGGTTCGCGAAGATCCGCACCAAGGCGGGGATCGATGCGATATTGACTCCCCATTGCCTGCGGCACACAGCGCTGCCTCACATGCTCGCTCGGTAAGCGCGCCCTGCTTTCCGGCAACCGCTGGTACGCCCAGGTCGTCGACGCGGAACCGATCAGCGGTCTCGCTTTCGTGCGTCGAGAGGTCCCTCGGCTCAGATCGGACCGGCCCCGCAACTCGCCAATTGCGAGGCAGACGGCCTCGTCGGGGCTGGGTCGCCGTGAACAGCCAGTCCGACGTACCTGCTTTCCCAGGACTACGGGCACGCTCAGGCCGTCGCCGCGGAACCAATCGGCGCCCCGCTTTGATGCGACGAGAGGTCTCTCGGCTGCGATTAGACCGGCCCTGCATCTCGCCAATCTCGGGTCCCTTGCGTGATGCCTAACCAGCGCTGGGACAGCCTGCCGTGAGGGAACCCGCTTGCTCGCGCACGTGGGATCGGGGCCCGACAGCAAGCATCGCCGAGCCGACCAAGCTCGTTAGCTCATGCTCGCGTCTATGCGGCGTCTGCAAGCGAATGCCGGCACCGTAGCCGCTTGCGCTATGCGCGAGAAGGGATGGCCAGCCACGCAAACAGGTCTAAGTTTGGGCGGCGGCTCGCGCCCATCGTCTAGAGCTCGGCTACGTGGTGACGGATCTAAGCCGGGTTCTTCTTTCGCATCCAGCGAGCCATCAGGCGTTGCACACCGATCCCGATCTTCTCGCCGAAGCTGCCCTCCGGTGGGGCGGCTCCGAGCTGGCGGGCGAGACCGAGGTTGTCCCATTCTGTCCAGGTCTCGACCACCTTGCCGTCCTTCCATTGGTCGATGCTGATGCCAGTCACCGACCCATGAGCGCCGGTCGGCGCGAGGCCCGCGAGCTCGCCGCGGTGCGTCCCCTCGCTGTGCCAGCGCAGCACGACCTTGCCGCCAGCCGCGATCACGTCATCGACGGTAATCCGTACATCAGGGAAAGCCGTTCGATACAGGCTCACCGTGCGCTTGAGCACCTCGGGTCCGCGGAGGGCACGAAGCTCGGCTGGCTCGGCGGGGTCGTGGTTGACCGCGTCTGATGCGATCAACTGGTCGGCCAATTCAAACTTGCCCTCGTTGAAGCTCTGCTCAAGCAGCCGGCGTGAGGCTTCGGCCAGGTCTCCCGGCGCCCCAGTCGCTGATGGGGTGTCGTTCGCGCCAGTCGTTGCATCGCCGGGCATATCTGCCGACCTCCATTGTGTGTTTGAGCGAGCCTACGCCGGTCCGCGCGGCACCGCAAGCCCCAACCGCCGCCCTTCCACTGGGCGCCAGACGCGATCGTTGGGCCGGTCGGCGGAGACCCAGGTAGGAGGAGCGCCCCGGACGCTTGCTCTTCGCGCATTGCACAAGCGCGTCGACGTACGTGGACCGCTTGCGGAGTGACGCGGCGGCGATCTCTGCTTGTGGCTCTCGCTGCGGCGGCGCTCGGCGGCCTAGTTTGCTGCGCGTCGTCGTTCGCTGACGAGACGGGTTCAGGTATGCGGGTCCTATGGCGACCTCGAACGACAGCTCCGCCGCGAGCAGCGCGACCGCCGCTCGCCAGACGACATGGCCTGTTGGGCGCTCCCCGACGAGATGCAACAACCCGCCCGCCACGATCGCGACAACCGCGATCGACGTCAGGATCAAGGACCGATGCTCGTTCAGCCAAGCTAGCTGCTAGCTGATGCCGCGAGCGGCCGCCCCGCTGCCTCGGGAGTATCCCCGCCGACCCAGAGTGTGATGCCTGTGCGGCGCTCATTGGTCCAGCCTGGCGGACAAGCACGCCGCGCGCATCCGTACCCTGGCACCCCCTGCGCGGGGTGGAAAGCACGGATGACTCTTGAGCTCCAGGAGTTGACTGAGCGATGATGGGCTATTGCTATCTGTTCCTCGTCGGCACGGCCTTTGGCGTGAACCTGTTGTCCGCGTTCGGCCCGCTGACGTGGGCGGTCCTGGTGTGTTCTTCCGGTTGGAATCAAGTCTCGCCGTGGTGCCGCTGGCGCTCATCGGCGGGCGCGCAGCAGCAAGCGGCCGGGTCGTACTTGGGGGCCGGCCTGTGATGGTCTTCACAATCGGGTTCATCCTCGTCGGGGCTGCGCGCCGTGCTTGAGTTGTGGGTGATCTGGGCGCTCGGAGAGCGCGACGACCGCCGGCACCACGGCCCCCGGCCACCCACCTGAATTTGCGCGCTGGCCGGAGCGTCAGCGCGGTCGACGAGAGGCCGGCCGGTAGCCCGATCGTGCGACCCCGGACCCCAAGTCGTTGACGCTGAAAACGGCTAACAGCAGCCAGGAGACTGGAAGCGGCCCGCGGACGCACCGCTGACCGCCTCGCCGCTGGACGCGTTCATCAACCCGGTCCGCGCGTCGATCCAACCGCGTGCGTACGGGTTGAAGGAACCGCGAGCGCACCAACCGGCTGTTGATGCTCATGCAGCTACACGCCAACCGCCAAGACGACGAGCGCGCCTACGTCCGGCACATCCGCGAGATCCTCGAGGCCAACCAGGGCCGACCCAACATCATGCACCGCGCGATCATCGATGCCGGCGGCGGCGCGTCGCTGCGCTGACATCCGGCAGTACGGCATCTCCGGGTCCATCTTCGTCCTCAGAGTGGACCCGGAGATGCGTTAGTTAGGGGGAGGGGACTTATCGTCGAGAGGTTGCCCGGTTCGTCGTGGAACTTTGCCGGCGATCCCACCGGGATTGTGATGGTCAGACGGTAGCGAGCTGAGCGGCGTTCTCGGTGGTGACGGTGTCGGTGCTCACCTCCGGGCGTTGCGGGGTGTTCTGGCTTTCGAGGGTGAGGTGTCGTCGCTCGATCGCGGTGACGAGGTTCGCGAGGTCGCTGTAGCCGACGATCCGTCGGAACTGCTGCTCGGCTTGGAGCATCCCGGCGGCAGTCCACCGCTTGCGCATGTCGCCGTCCTGCCAGCGCTTGACGTTGCGCTGGGTGTGGCGGACGATCTCGATCATCGACTCGATCGGGTTCGTCGAGGACAGCGTCTTGGCGAGCCGGCCGGTGATCCCGAGGCGCATCAGCGTGAGCGTCTCCGACATGCCCTCCCGCAGCGACGCGCCGGCGTCCGGCCACGCGCGTTCCAGCTCGGCGGCGAGCCGCTCGAGTTGCTGCTCAGCCTCCGCGGCGTCCTTCAGCGCCCACGCCCCACGGATCCGAGCGAGGACCCTCGGGCGGTCGCGTTCGGGGAGCAGATCGAGCACGTTGCGCTCCTTGTGCCGGTGACAGTGATGCACCAGCGCCCGCTCGCCGAACACGTCCTTGAAACTTCTCCGCGGTCCGGTCGGGGCGTACTTGGGGGCCGGCCTGTGATGGGCTTCACAATCGGGTTCATCCTCGTCGGGGCGCTCGGGCTCGCCGTGCTTGAGTTGTGGGTGATCTGGGCGCTCGGAGAGCGCGACGACCGCCGGCGCCACGGCCCCCGGCCACCCACCTGAATTTGCGCGCTGGCCGGAGCGTCAGCGCGGTCGACGAGAGGCCGGCCGGTAGCCCGATCGTGCGACCCCGGACCCCAAGTCGTTGACGCTGAAAACGGCTACGGGCGGCCCTCGACCCGCAAGCCCGAGGCGCAGCACGACGCGGTCCACGCGGCAGGCTGCGATCAGATCTTCATCGACAACGCGTCTGGCAAGGCTTAGCGCCGAGCTGGACAAGGCGCTGCTGTGGGCCAACCTGGCCGGCGATCAACTGGTCGTGCGCGGTTGTGCTCGCGGTACGCGGGTGGTTGCCGCTCGTTGCCACCAGGTAGCGCGCTGCGCCAGCACCGGCGCGATCTCCGCCAGCGTGCCAATCCGGCTGGGCAGCGCTGCCGCGGAGTCTTGGGCTAGCGCTATCGAGCGAGCCTCATATCTCATAGATAGGTAGGAACCTCGACCCCGCCCGGACCCGGTACGCCCATCAGAACCGGCGCCCTTCCGCACAACCGCTCGGCGATATGATGCCCGCTCGCAACAGCTAGCTGGCTCGGTGGCAGCTAGCGGCTTGCGCGCTCCGATCGACAAAACGTTGTCGATGTGGCCGGCGAGATGTAGCCTTGGGATACCAGCAACGGGCGCAGACACCTCGGTTTCGGCCCATAGGGTGCCCAGGTCTGGAACGAGCTGGTGGGAGAACGCGGTTGGGTTGACTGACCGGGCGATGTTTGCTGCCCCGAAGGGGCCACCGGTTTCGGGCGAAGTCCCGGAACCGGAGTAGCTAGCTAGTAGTGCTTTGTGAGGTGTGTGTCACGAACGTTGGAGGAAGACTATGTAGGTAGAACTCCATAAAACGGTGCTGTGCGAGAGATGGAGGCTTGTTGGCCCTCCGGCGTCGGCCCTGCGGGGGTGGGCGTCAAACCGCCCCGATGCTGCGTTGGCTGAAGACCGTCGTGGCGAGCGTTCGGGGAAAAGGCTGGGCTTGACCCGGTCAGGTGGGGACCAGGAAGACGTTCCAGAAAGCGCTCGGTCTCTGTTCTGGGTCGAGCGTGCGTTGTTGAGGCGTCGAAAAGGTTTAGACGGCATCAAAATCGGAGGTCCTGCTTCATCCTCCGAGACGAGTCTGGCGGGGTCCCGTGTTCCTGGCCAGGTGGTGCCCGGCGTGGAGGCGGCGTGAGCCTGGTCTGCGGCTCTTGCACGGAACGTGAGAAGGCGAGCGTCGAAAGCGGCCGTCCGGGCCTGCGGGTCAGTACGACGGGCGGCGAGAGGGAGCGTGCCAACGGCAGAAACCGGAGGCATTGAGTACCGGTCGCGGCGCTCGCTGGCGGACCGGCTCGTATTAGCTGTGAAGCTGCTGCTCGCTGGGGTGGTGGTGGAGCGAAGGGGCCGGCTCATCGGTGATGTCGATTCGATCAACCAGCGCCCTGGGGTGCTGGGAGGAAGCGAGGACGCATGACAAGGCCGAAGGACAAGTCGTTTGCGATTCCCAAGCTGTTGGTGTGGGAGGCGTGGCGGCAGGTCAAGGCCAACAAGGGCGCTCCCGGCGTCGATGGGCAGGATCTGGACGCGTTCGAGAAGGACCTGGAGGGCAACCTCTACAAGGTCTGGAATCGCATGTCGTCCGGGACCTGGTTCGCGGCGCCGGTCAGGGCGGTCGAGATCCCCTAGCCGCACGGCGGCGGGACCCGAATGCTCGGTGTGCCGACGATCGCAGACAGGGTTGCGCAGACGACCGTGGCCATGTTCCTGGAGCCGCTGGTGGAACCCCGGTTCCATCAGGATTCCTATGGCTATCGGCCGGGACGCTCGCCCCATGACGCGCTCGCGGTATGTCGGGAGCGGTGCTGGAGGTACGACTGGGCGATCGATTTGGACGTCCAGAAGTTCTTCGACGAGGTGCCGTGGGACCTGATCGTTCGGGCGGTGGAGGCGGTCACCGACTGCCGCTGGGTGCTGCTCTACGTGAAACGGTGGCTGCATGCACCGTTGCAGCATCCTGACGGGACCCTTGAGCAGCGCAGCAGAGGAACTCCGCAAGGGTCGGCGATCTCGCCGTGCTTGGTGAACCTGTTCATGCACTACGCGTTCGATTCTTGGATGGCTCGGGAGATTCCGGGCTGTCCGTTTGAGCGCTTCGCTGACGATGTCATCGTGCACTGCAAGAGCAGGGCACAGGCGGAGGCGGTGCTGGCCAGGATCGCCCAGCGGATGAACGAGGTTGGGCTACGGCTCCATCCCGACAAGACACGGATCGTCTATTGCAAGGACGGCAAGCGTCGGGGAGAGCATGAGCACACCAGCTTCACCTTTCTCGGGTTCACCTTCCGAGCACGGAAGGCGCGAGCGACAGGAGGCGGGTACTTCACCAGCTTCCAGCCCGCGATCAGTACCGAGGCGCTGCAGGCCAAGAGCGTCGAGCTCCGCAGGATGCGGATCCACCGGCGCACCAACCTGTCGTTGGACGACCTGGCGAGATGGCTGAATCCCATCGTCGCCGGATGGATGAACTATTACGGCCGCTATTACTGGACCGTGATGGATGCCCTCCTGCAGCGCGTCAACACCTACCTGAGGCGCTGGGCTGGGAAGAAGTATCGGCGGTTACGGACCTACAAACGGTTCAAGCGGTGGTGGACTGGGCTGCACGAACGCGAGCCCGGCCTGTTCGCCCACTGGAAGTGGGTCCGCGCGTACTGACGGCTGGTGAGAAGAGCCCGGTGACGGGAGACTGTCACGCCGGGATCCGTGGGAGCCGGGAGCTGCGACGCTCCCGGCGACCCGACCGCTCAGATTGACCTCAAATCTCATTTATCTGGAATCCAGCGTAACGCGTGTTCAAGCCAAAGAAGGACTTTAGAGCCGCGCGTCGTGGACGACCGCAAACCCCGACCTCACAAAGCACTACTAGCGCCGCTGTGGTCGGACTCAGCGAACTCTTATTAGCTCCCGTTCACGGACCACGTATCCGTTATCCGGTCTGGCAAGATGTCCTGACGCGGGACGTCCGGTCCCGTGTTCACCGAGACCATGGCACGTTCGAGATCATTCGGTCGCGACACTGGGCTGCAGGCCCGGATGTTGCTGACGCTGTTCCTGCTCGGGCTGGTTTACGCCGTCCTGATCGGCGTCCTGTTCGCCGCTGGAGCCGGCGCGGTCACGATCGCGGTCGTCGCGGGCGTGCTGTTCCTGATCCAGTTCTTCACCTCGGACAAGATCGCGCTGGCCTCGATGGGCGCGCACGAGGTGAGCCCGCAGCAGGCGCCCGAGTTGCACGGCGTGATCGAGCGGCTGTGCATCCAGGCGAGCCTCCCCAAGCCTCGGGTCGCGATCGCGCAGACGGCGATGCCGAACGCGTTCGCGGTCGGCCGCTCGCCGCGGACGGCCACCGTCTGCGCGACCACCGGGCTCTTGGAGCTCCTCTCTGCTTCCGAGCTCGAGGGCGTGATGGGACACGAGCTGACCCACGTGGCGAACCGCGACGTGATGGTGATGACGATCGCGAGCTTCTTCGCATCGATTGCATCGTTCATCGTGCAGATGGGCTTCTGGTTCGGCGGTGGGCTTGGCGACGACGACGACAACGGGCCCGGCTTCTTCGTCGTGATCCTCGTCTCTGCGGCCGTCTACGTGATCTCGTTCGTGCTGATCCAGGCGCTCTCGCGCTACCGCGAGTTCGCAGCCGACCGCGGCTCGGCGATCATCACCGGACGTCCGAGCGCGCTGGTGTCGGCGCTGATGAAGATCAGCGGCAACATGCAGCAGATCCCGCAACGGGACCTGCGCGCCGCGTCCGGCGAGCTCGCGGCGTTCTACATCTTCCCCCCGAAGACCAAGCAGACGGTGGCCAACCTGTTCTCCACCCACCCGCCGCTCGAAGCGCGGATCGCGGCGCTGCAGCGGCTGGAGGCGCAGCTTCAGGGCACGGCCTAGGCCCACCGCAGTGAGAGTCGCCCCGAGGCGAGGCGGCGCGTGAGTTGTCCCGTGTCTCCTCTCGGCCCAAGAAGATGCGCTGCGCTACCCAGCGATGGGGCAGGACCGATAAGCCGCGTCGACCGGCGGGGTTGCGGACGACGTCGGTTGACCCCTCGCGCATCGACGACGCGTAGAGGCTGTGGATGTCGGCCTCGGCGGCTGGCTCGTGCTCTTCAGTCCGTGCGCCGGTCGGGGGCTGGGTCGTCGCTCGTGTGGCTTGTAGGGGAAACTGACCGTGACCGGCCATCCACGGGCGACCCATCGGTAGCCAGCCGACCGGACGACTGACGGCGGCCAACCTGACGTCGATGACATCGACAACAAGCTCATATAACGCGTCACGCGACGCTGGCAAGTCGTCGTTCCGACTCGTCGACGGTCCCACTTTGCTCTGCCGCTGGGGACACGACCCAAGAACCGTGGCCCCATTGCGGTTATCGGCGGCCGGATCACGGTGGCAGCTTCCGGGAGCGAAGCGATGGCCAAATGGCGAGCGGGTGCTGATCGCGTCCGACGAGCGGCCGCCCTCTCGGAGGCGCATGAGCGGCGACACGTCTACCGCTGCGAGTGCGGGCACGTCCTGCGAGTTCGGTGGCGGGCGCCACCGGGTGTACTTTGAGCTGGGTGAGCGGTTGGACGACCCGGTGATGGATGGTGTCTGCTCGGCGTGCGGATGTGGCCTGCCGGGCAAGCATAAGTGATGGTCCGGGAGTCGAGCGAGTGCCGGCCAGGTGCTGTCGGCCAGAGCGCCGCCGTTCAGTTGATCCCGTGTCAAGCACGCTGTTAACGTTGCGCCGCGATCTTCTGTTGGCTGGTCGGGTCGCTCGCTGCGCGGGAGGCGGTCGGGTTGATGCGTAGCCGGGCGGGCATCATCGCTGCCCCGGCGATCACTAGGCAGAACGTGAGCATTCGCCCGATGATGGCGGGTGCGCCTGATCCGATCGGGTCGTGGAAGACAAGGACGCCGCCAATGATCGCGACGAGGTTGGCTGCGACGGAGGTCCGGGCGATCACCTCCACCGCCTGATCGAGCTGGAGGGCTTCGGGCGGAGGCGTAGAGGGAGATCACGGCGGCGAGCATCGCGCTGAGCGTCGACGGGCTGAGCAGGCCGAGCAGCGGTTCGTGCGCGTGGGTCAGGTACTTGGCCGCGACGCCGGAGACCCCGAACAGAGCAGCGGCGATTCGCTGGCTGTCGGATGCCGTGGTAAAGCTGGACCAGGACTCGCCGGAGACTCCCGCCGCGCTAGCCGCCGCGCTCAGCCGGCTGCTGATCGTCTGCGTGTTCGGCGCCACCGCGCGCGAACTCGGCGGCGGTCCTCGCGTGGCGTAGGGCCTACCCGCCTCGCGGTGCACACGTCCAACCGCGCCTACAGTCCGGCCGTGGCCGAGAATCCGAACACAGGCGCCAGCGCGCGCGTCGGCCGGGCGCTGCTGCGCGCTTTGATCTGGCTCGGCCGTTCGGTGCGCGGCGAGGTGGTTGAGTTCGTCGGCGGGCCTGCACGCGCCCGCGTGATCGGCCTGTTCGGTGCTGTGCTCGCCCTCAGCAGCGCGGACGCGGCCACGATCGGGGCGGTGGCACCACAGCTCGAGCGTGCGTTGCACATCGGCAACGCGAAGATCGGGCTGTTGGGCTCGGTGGCGCTGCTGTTCGGTGCGGTGTTCGTCGTCCCGGTCGGGATGCTGGTCGACCGCGTCAAGCGCATGCCGCTGCTGTCGGTCAGCATCCTGCTCTGGAGCGTCGCCTCGCTGGCCAGCGCCTTCGCCGGTAGCTACGGAAGCCTGCTGCTCTCCCGCTTAGCGCTCGGCGCCGTGACGGCCACGGCCGGCCCGGCGATCGCCTCGCTGACCGGCGACTATTTCCCAGCCCAGGAGCGCGGCCGCGTCTGGGCGTACATCCTCGCGGGCGAGGCGGTCGGCACCGCCGCCGGTTTCATCCTCAGCGGCGCGGTGGCCAGCATCATCACGTGGAGGGCGGCGTTCGTGCTGCTCGCGATCCCCGGGTTCTTCCTGGCGCGCACGCTATGGCGCACCGTGCCCGAACCGCGAAGGGGCGGTCAGAGCCGGCTTGAGCCGGGGGCCACCGACCTGATGGCGTCGCCGTCCGGGGAGCCCTCGCAACCCGAATCGCAAGCGGAGCAGCCCGGTGAGCCGGGCCGAGCTCCGGATGAGCTTGCTCTCGCAGCGGCGAGGAGACGTGGCGTGCAGCCCAATCCAAGGCTGGTGCTCGACGAGGACCCGCAGGCGCTCGGGCTCGTGCGCGCCGTGCGATACATCCTCTCGGTCCCGACGAACGTGCTGCTGATCATCGGCTCCTCGCTCGGCTACTTCTTCTTCGCCGGGATCCAGACGTTCGCGCTGCTATTCGTACGCGGCCACTACCACGTCGACCAGGCGACGTCGGCGCTGGGGCTTGGGCTGCTGGCCGTCGGCGGGCTGATCGGGACGCTCGTGAGCGGCCACCTCACGGACCTGATGCTGCGCCACGGCTCTCTCACAGCACGTGTGGTGGTACCCGCGTGTTGCTATTTCGGCGCAGCGCTCCTGCTGATCGCCGGCATCGTGGAGACCCACTTCACGCCCGCGGCGTGGTTTGACGTCGGCGGCATGGCGCTCATATCCGCGGCCAATCCCCCATTGGACGCCGCCAGGCTCGACATCATGCCCGCGGGGCTATGGGGACGCGCGGAAAGTACGCGCACGTTCCTTCGCTCAATCACGCAGGCGGTCGCGCCCCTGGCCTTCGGCGGGCTCGCGGACCTGATCGCCGGCATCTTCCCCGTGCAGAGCCCGGTCGGCACCCACCCCGGCCTCGTCTCCCCGAGCACCGCGAGAGGCCTCGAGTTCGCCTTCCTGATCATGCTCTCCTCGCTCGCCGCCGCTGGCATCTTCCTCTTCCGCGCGCGGCGCACCTATCCCGTCGATGTGGCCACCGCCGCCGCATCCCGTCAAAGCAGCTCGCCGCCCGCGAGCGAAGTCGACGTCACCGCCTCCTCCTGATATTCATATCGGGGACGGACATGCCGTGCGTAGAGGGTGAGATCGTCATCCATCGACCGGCCGAGGTGGTGTTCGACTTCGTTGCCGACGAGCGCAACGAGCCGCGCTACAACCCGCGGATGGTCTCGGCCGAGACGCTCTCGACCGGGCAGATCGGCGTAGGCACGCGGTTTCGCGCCGAGATGAAGACGAGGCGCCAGACCGTGCCGATGATCATCGAGTATCAGCGCCCATGGCGGCTGGCATCGTCGACGCGTCTGTCGAGCATGGACATGCGCTGACGTTTGAACCCTTTGCGGAAGGGACGCGGATGCGGTGGCAGTGGGAGCTCAAGCCCCGCGGGGCGCTGAAGCTGATAAGTCGGTCCGATCATCGTGCGCATCGGGGAGCGTCCAGGAGCGAGAGATCTGGACCGGGCTGAAGTGCTTGTAGAAGGAGGCGCGCTAGGTCCATCAGAGCACCGGCGTCAACTGGCTCAGCGCGCTCGGCGTGCTCGCCGCGGTCTCCCTCGTCCTGGCCGCGTCCGTTCTCGCCAACCGGCGATAGGCCGACGCACACGCCAACGCCGAGGACGGCGGCCGCTCTCACGATGACCTCGCACGAGAGTTGGAGACATGACGCGCGGCTCGCGTTGAACGACAAGTGCGCGTCACGGCTTCGTGGCCAGAGAAGCTCGGCGTGATCCCGCTTCCGGCCTGACGGGCGTCGCTGAGGCGGGATTACCGAACCTTCATCTCTCCAGCCCTGCTGCTGCATCTCGGCAGGCCCGGACCTATCCCTACCACAGACCGTTCGCAACGTCCCCGGGCACGTCAGCTAGCTCGTGCAGCCTTGGCGCGAGCGCCGCGAGCGCGAACCGTTCGTCGAGCTCCGCGAAGTAATAGGAAATCGGGAAGCTCACGAGGTCGCGCTCTACGGCTACGAGGCGCGATGTTAGCTCGGCGTAGATCCCCGCGGCCGACGCGGGCTCGAGCTGCTCGAGCGCTACGCCAGTTTGCCCCTCAGCCTCGACCAGCAGCGAGACCTCATAGGCCAGCGAGCGCCGCCGCGAGATCGCTGGATAGATCAACAGCAGCCAGGAGATGCTTGCGCTCAGCAGCCCGAAGCCCAGCAATGCCTCAAGCGGGGCCACCACTCGCAGCCAGCCGGCGTGGGGAATCACGTCGGCGAATCCGAGCGTCGTGATCGTCACCAGCGAGGTATGCAGAGCCTCGACGAACGTGCCAGGATGAACGGCTGTTAGGGCATGAAGCTCGCGACCGATGTGCGGCCAGAAGATCAGTGCCCAGCCGAGGATCAGCAGAGCGGCCCAGCTGCTGATAACGACCAGCAGGGCGGTTGGCCCCGCGAGCGCGAACGCGCCTCGTCGCGCGCGGGCCAGCCGGCGGAATGCAGCCCAGACGGTCCGCATGATCAAGCGACCGAGCGTCCCCTTGCCCTCGGGATGAAAGAGCGCGTCAAAGACGTCCCGGCCGGCGAGCGCGATGAGCGCGACGCCAAGCGCGCTGACCGCGACGGTGGGCAGCGTGGACACGAACCGCCAAGCTAACAGACAGGTCGGGCGCGCGGATCGGACGATTCGCGCGATCGAGCCTCGTGCTCTCGGCATGCCGGCGCCTAATCTGGCTCCGGGGTGTTGGATCGTTCGCGGGAGCTTCCCCGTGACGAGAACCATTGTCTTGAGGCACTTGTGTGCTGGGTCCGCGGTCACGCCGAACGTGTTGGGCACCCTCCCGCAATGACGCTGATCCCGTAGTGGTGGCAGAACTCGACGGCCTTAGCCGAGCGGCTTGACGGTCCGACGCCGCGATGCAGCCATCCGCGGGCACGCCGGCCGCCGCGCAATCACCGGCGATACCCGGCGCCATGTCGGTGGCGCGACGATCACGACCCCGTCGAACCCTCGCGGATCGCGCTCACCGGCGGGTAGCAGCCGTCGCCCTCGACCTCCGCGGCGTTCGGGGTAACTGCGAAGACGTCGTGGCCCGTGTCTCTGAGCCGGACAGATCAGGTTCGCCGGCTGCTTGGGGTCGCATGACACGCCCGACACGGCGGTCCGGTGTTGGGCGAAGGAACTCGCGGCAGCTTCACTGCGACTGCCATAGGTAACTCTCGAGTTGCCTGGTCGCTCGCTGCTTCTCAGCCATTCTGTCGGCAGCGATGTCGGCGGCCATCCGCAATCGCTACGCGATACGCTCGCTGTCATCTACCCCGGGCGCGATCGGCGGCGAGCCGAGTAGACCTTCCCTTGGCAGCGATGAGGCGGACTCGAGTCCGTAGAAAGGCAATCATGCGCCACGAAGCCCGGATGGAGTCGTGGCGAGCCCGCGGTACGGTTGTCCCAGGCCAACGAATACGTGCAAGATGTTCCGCAAGGTCCTGATACGTGTCGATGGAAAGCCGGGTGGGCGCGACGCGATCGCCCTCGCGAAGCATCTGGTGGCAGGATACGGCGAGTTGATGCTCGCGCACGTACACCTCGGCGATCCCCAGCCAACGCGCGGCTCGAGCCTGGCCTTTGAGGCCGCGGAGCGCGATCGTTCACGCGAGCTGCTCGAGGCGGCACGCGCCGACACGGCAATCGACGCGGGATTTGTGTGGACAGGATCGCCCTCGGTGGGTCGCGGCCTGCATGAGCTGAGCGGAGCGTCAAGGGGCTGACCTCGTGGTTGTCGGATCGTGCGGCCATAGCCTGCTCAGGCGGGCTGTGGTCGGTGATGACACTCGGGAGGCGCTGAATGGAGCTCCGTGCGCGGTTGCCGTCGCGCCAGCAGGATATGCACAACGTGCCGCCGCAATCCGGGTGATCGGGGCGGCCGATAACGGCTCGCCCGAAAGCGTGCACGCGCTCGCCGTGGCGCGCGAGTTCGCCACCGAACTCAAGGCGCAGGTGTCGGCGTTCGAGGCGGTCAGCCTGCCGCTTGACCGCGGCACCATCAAGGCGCTTGACCAGCTCGTGGCCAGCGCCCGCGAGCGGATCGCGCGTCTCGGCGACGTCGAGCCACACGCCGCGTACGGCGAACTGGTCGAAGAGCTCGCGCTGTACCGGGGCTCCGTCGACCTCTTGGTCGTCGGATCACGCGGAGACGGACCGATCGGCCGCCTCGTGCACGGACGCACCTCTCAGCGTCTTGCCCGCTCGGCGCGCTGCCCGCTGCTCGTGCTCGTGCGCGGTGCGGCGACCCCCGCAGACTCCGAACCCGACCAAACGGATCGCGAAAGCGTCCTGTCGGCAGTCGCGTGACCTCGTTGGGCTGGGTGCTGAGGGGCGTGATCGTCTGCGTTCTGCTCGCCGCGGTCGGGTGTGGCTCATCGAGTGGCACCCGGTCCGCGCCTCATCAAGTGGCCACGCCAGCGGGTCGCGACGCGTCGATCGCGGTATCGGAGCTGGCCTACCAGCCGGCTTCGGGCCAGACGCTCGGGATCACCCTACGTCGCCCGGTTCGACCGCGGGCGTTGGTGGTGCTCGTGCACGGCGGCGGGTTCCGCGGCGGTCGACGGAGCGACATGACCGCCTGGGCGCGGATGCTGACCGCCGATGGTTACGCGACCGCGACGATCGACTACCGGCTATCCGGTCGCGAGCCCAGCCAAGAGACGGCGTTGACACGGGCAGCTCACGACACCACCATTGCCCTGATCAGCCTGCAATCCGACGCCGCGGTGCACCGGCTTCCCGTGGTGCTGTGGGGCTATTCGGCTGGGGCTCTGACGGTGCTCCGCGTCGCCGCCGACAATCCAGGTGCGGCGCGCGCCGTCGTCAGTCTCGCTGGATACGGTGAGCCGGCTCAGATCAAGGGCGGAGATCCCCCGATGCTCCTGTTCAACGGCACGGCCGATCGGGTCGAACCGATCTCCCGCGCAAGGGCGACCTGTCGCGCCGCCCGAGCCGTTTCGGTGCGCTGTGACCAGGTCGTGTACCCCGGCGCCACGCACATGATCACACCGGCGCGCGCTCAGGACATTCACCGCTACGCGCGACGGTGGCTGGACAGCACTCTCTGACCGACAAAGCACCCGGTGTTCCCGTACCGATCGCACGGCCGGTCGACGCTGCACCGGGATCTCTCGGCGCCGCCAACTACTGAGCCTGTGTGGTGGTGATTGCGGATGAGCGCCCGGCCGGGTGGCGGGACACTGGGAGGAGTCAAGGAGTGGTGTGATGAGCGCGGCGGTTCGGGCGTGTCGCAGAGAGCTCCGCCGGATGGCGGCTGGGCGCTTCAGGCGCGTGGCGCTTCTTGTCGTTGGGGCTGTCGCGATGTTGGCCGGGTTCGTGCTTATCCATGCTGGAGCGAGCGCGATCCTGCTCGGAACCCAGCGCGGCACGGATGGCTACGTGATGAGCGGGCCGACCGGCTATTCGACCCCGGCGTACGCGCTCGTGTCCGATAGCTATAGGCCGGGCAGCGCGCAGCATTGGTTCGTTTCCAGCGGCTTGCTCGGCACGGTGCGGATCCGTGTTCACAGCGACCGCCGGGTGTTCGTTGGTATCGCCTCCGAAGCGGCCGCTGATCGGTACTTGAGTGGGGTCGCGCGCGAGGAGGCTATGTGGCTGGACCCGGGGAGGTCCGAGTTTCGAACCATTGCCGGTGGACCACCGGCCGCCGCGCCGTCGGCCAGCCAGATCTGGGTTGCCAGCGCGAGCGGGTCCGGTGATCGGGTCCTGACCTGGCCAGTGCGGAGCGGCAACTGGCGGATCGTGCTCATGAACGCTGCTGGCACGCCCAACGTCGCCGCCGAGATCCGGGTCGGCGCGAGCCTGCCGCACGTGCTGGCGATCGGGGTCGCGCTGCTCTGCGCCGGGATCCTGACTCTGCTGCTCGGGGTGGCAGCGATGTACGCGACCGCACGAATCAGACCTGCAGACATGACCGCAACCGCCGGCGAGGACTCGGTCCCAATCGAAGGATGATCCGATGACTACCACCTCGGACAGCGGGCTGGATGGTCGCCGAGCAGCGATGCTGGCCATGTTCAGCAACCTCTCGCGCTATCACCGCGAGCATGAGAAGTACTACGGCGAAGCGCCTCTGCATGATGCGGCAACGCTGGTGCGCACGTCTCGCACGCTGAAAGCGCTGGCGGAGCAGTGGTCGACCGCGCGACCAATCTCGGAGCCGGTCGCGAGTCCGTTCGCCGGTGCGTCTGATCTCAACAGTGAGGTGGCGATCGAGAGCAGCGGTGTGCTGTTCATGGAGTCGGGGACCGAGCCGGCCGAGATCGCGCGCATCCAGTGCGAGCTGGAGACCGTCGCCGCGGATGCCGAGGCGGCTGGTGCGTGGCTGGCCGGCGCGATGGAGGCGTCGTGGACGGTGGCCGAGGGGCTGCTGGACTTCCCTGAGCTGTCGGACCTGTTCGCCGAGCGCCACAGCATCATCGCCCATGACTGGCAGAACGCGACGATGCTGCTGCTCGTCTCACGCCAGCTGCGGCGCGCGAACGCGATCCTGGCCCGTGTCGATTTCACCACGGCCGGACTGCGGAGCGACTTGGCCGGCGGGCGTCATGCCGTTGGGTGGGTGTTCTCGGCCGCAGAGCTGATCGACCAGGCCGCCGACTTCACGGTGCAGAGCGCCACGCTGGTGCGCCAGAACGAGCGCAAGTGGCGCATCTTCCACGACCGCGTCGGTGAGCTGCTCAGCGAAGAGGAGCAGGGTCCGTGAGCGCAACCGCGAGCCCTGACCTGATCGAAGAGCCGCGCACGCCGTCGGCTGTTGATGAAGCCGCTCCCGGAGGTACTGCACGCCGTCGCGCCGGCAGACCTGAGGTCGCCGTGGTCAGGGTCGCTCTGGCCGTGATCGTGGCTTTCGTGCTCGATGACGCGTTCGTGCATCCCGAGCCGGGCACCGCGCCCGGTGATCATCTCGTGAGCGGGCTGGTACCGACCGCGATCCTGGTGTGCCTGGCGGTCGCCTACCCGCGGTTGCGGGCGTGGTGGCAGGCGATGCTCGTCGGCAGCGTCGGGGCTCTCGCGCTCATCTTGGGCATCGGCGTCTCTACGCGCGACGTCGTCATCGCCGGAGGTGGCGGTGACGATGTGACGGGCATGCTGGCCGGAATGGCGGGCGGCGTGCTGATCGTCTGCGGAGGACTCGCGGGTGCGCGGGCGTTGCGCCTGCGCTCGGAGGACCGCTCGCTCGCTTGGCGCTACGCCCGCCGGGCGCTGCTCACGCTCAGTGTGGTGTTCGCGGCGGTGTTCGTCGTCGTGCCGATCGCGATGTCCATCCTTGCGACGCACAGGGCGCGCTCGCCGGTCGAGGCCGTTGATCTCGGGCGGCCGTATCAGCGGGTGAGCTTCCGGACCAGCGACGGCCTGCGGTTGGTCGGCTGGTACGTGCCCTCGCGCAACCGCGCCGCGGTGATCGCGTTTCCGGGGCGCGCGGGGCCGGTGGGTCAGGCCCGGATGCTCGTTCGTCACGGCTACGGCGTGCTGATGTTCGACCCGCGCGGCGCGGGGGAGAGCCAAGGCGACTACAACGCCTACGGCTGGAACGGCGAGCGTGACCTCGACGCGGCGATCAGGTTCCTGGCCTCGCGCGAGGACGTCGATCTGACCCGGATCGGCGGCATCGGCCTGTCGGTCGGCGGCGAGCTCATGCTCCAGACCGCCGCGCACCAGCTGCTGCTGCGCGCCGTCGTCGCCGACGGCGCCGGCGTGCGCTCGATCCGCGACCACCTCGCCGTCGACGGCCGCGGCCCGATCAGCTGGATCTCCCCGCTGTTCGTTCAGACCGCCGCCACGGCGGTACTGTCCGACAGCATGCCGCCGCCGGCGCTCTCGGGTCTCGTCAGCCGGATCTCGCCGCGCGCAACGTTCTTCATCTACGCCGGCCACGGCGGCGGCGGCGAGGACCAGACCCCGGCCTACTACGCCGCGGCGAAACAGCCCAAACAGCTGTGGGAGATCCCCGAGGCCGGCCACACCGCCGGCCTCGCCGCCCGCCCCGCCGAATACGCACGCCGCGTGACCGCATTCTTTGACCGCTACCTCCTGCGATGACGCGCACCGGACGCGCGGCGGGCGCCATCACGATCGCCGGCGGCATGTGCCACGAACGCTGGGGGCGCACGACCCGAGCCACCCGCGCCCAAAAAGCGAGCACGCCTTCCGGCGACGAGGCTGTGGGCGACCCGCGGTTGCAGCTCACACGGGCGATCACGATCGCTGCCCCACCGGCCGAGGTCTGGCCATGGCTCGTCCAGATGGGCTACCCGAAATTCCGCGCCGGCTGGTACACCCCCTACTGGCTCCACCGGATCGTGTCGAGAATCAAGGACCGCAGCGCCGAACAGATCATCCCCGAACTGCAAACCCTCGCCGTCGGCGATCGCATCCCCGACAGCCCCGACTGGTCCGCCTTCTTCACCGTCCAGCGCCTCGAACCCGAACGGGCACTGGTCCTGTATTCAACAACCCACCCCCTCCCGATGTACACCGACGTCCGCTCCGGCTGGTCATTCGTGCTCGAGAACCGTCACGGCATCACGCGGCTGATCCTGCGGGCCCGGATGAACTGCACACCCGTCTGGCCCGCCCCGCTGGTGTGGCTGTTCTTCGGCGTGGTCACGAGCTTGGGCGACCTGCTCGACGCCGGCTCGATGCTCCGCGGGGTACGGCAGCGCGCAACCGTGCACTCGACGGGCTAGCACGATTTCCGGCTCTCCGGGCATGATCGGGGGTGACGACACACGAACACGCGTTTTCTTTCTGGCCCTCCGAACCGCGTCACCCGTATTCCGCCACGACGCTCGCTCGACCCCGGGATGACCCGGTGCGCACGCACGGCAAACGGCGCAACGAGAAGGGAATGGAGCAGGCAGCTCCCCGGCACGCCACGACCCCCGTCAACGCGGGCAGCGACCCCGACGCCCCCCAACGACGCCCTATGGGGCGAGTCTCGCCATGATCATCCGGATGCGCCTGCGCGCAGGCGCGGCCATCCCTGGCCGCTTGAGCACGCATCCGCTGTGCCCACGATCGCCGGGCACGGGGCCCAGCGAGCAGTCCACAACCCAGCAGCAGAGGCGCACGCGACTTCCACCCGCCGCTCCGACGACCAAAAGCCCTGCTCAGGACGGAATCTCGATCGAGAGTCACCCCCGATCATCCACGGAGCCCCCGATTTCCCGCCGCCAACGCGGCGTTAAGTCAGGCGGCACTGGAGGCCCGGGTGGAGGACAGGCTATGCGCGTGGCGCGGCGGGCGCCCGTCTGCGTTGGGTTGTGGGCGCTGCATCGTTCGTCCGGCGCGGACCATCCGTGCGATGGCGCCGCTCGCCAGATAGGTCCGAGCGCGAGGGACCGTCGCCACCCGCAGCAGACAGGCCATCATCCGCGTGAGGCCTTCTCATAGCCCGGTAGGCGGCGAGCATCACTCCGCAGAGTGCGAGCAAGATGGCCTGGTGGTGCTCTTCAAGAACGAGGATGGCTCGGTTGAGGCGAGCGAGCGCGCAACGCCGACGACAGCCATGGAGGCGAGTTGCGCGCTTTGGAGTGCGACCTCGCGCTCCTGCTGGCCGCGCACGACTGATCCGTAGTAGCTACGAGCGCTCCGATATGGAGCTGGCGTTCAGCCGCGCAGTGCGCGCAGGGCGTTGAGGATCACGGCGAGGTCGATGACCTCTTGGAACAGGGCGCCCGCGACCGGCTGGAGGTAGCCGGCGGCGGCGACCGCCATCGCGGCGAGGCTGAAGCCCATGCCGGCGAGCACGCTCTGCCGGGCGATGTGCAGGGACCGCCGTCCGGTGTGCACTGCGTCGGCAACGCGGTCGATCCGGTCGATCGTGATCACGGCGTCGGCGGTCTCCGAGGACACGGTGGCGCCGGCGACGCCCATCGCGATCCCGAGGTCTGCGAGCGCGAGCGCGGGTGCGTCGTTGACGCCGTCGCCGACCATGATCACAGGACTCAGCTCCGGGTCGGCGCGGAGGCGGCGGACGACCTCGAGCTTCTGCTCGGGCGACTGCTCGGAGTAGACGCGGTCAACACCGAGTTCTCGGCCGATCCGCTCGGCTACGGATCGACGGTCCCCGGAGGCCATCGCGACGTGGCGAATGCCCTCGCCGCGCAGTCGTTCGACGATCCGGTCGGCGTCCGGTCGCAGCTCGTCGGCCATCACGATCACCCCACCGACGTGGCCGTCGATGCCGACAAGCACGTGCGCCTCGCCGGAGCCGTGGCCGCGCACGACAGCGGCGGAGGCGATCTCGTCCTCGGGGATCCCGACCGAGCGCATGAATGCCCGGCTCCCGACCGCGATCGTGCGCCCATCGATCACTCCCTGGATCCCCTGGCCGGGTTCCTCGCGAACATGGGTCGGGGTTTGGAGCGGGAGCCCCGCCTCGGTGGCGGCGCGCACCAGCGCCTCGCCGAGCACATGCGCGGACATGCGGTCGACCGAGGCGGCCAGCGCTAGCAGCTCGGCTGACTGATGGTCGCCGTAGGGGACGAGATCGCGAACATCGGGCGTTCCGACGGTGAGCGTGCCGGTCTTGTCAAACAGCACGGTGCGCGCTTCGCCGAGCGTCTCGATCGCGCCAGCACCCTTGACGATGACCCCGTAACGGGCGGCGCGCGAGAGTCCGGAGACGAGCGCGATCGGCGCGGCGAGGATCAACGGGCACGGCGTCGCGACCACGACGACGGCCAGCGCGCGGACCGGGTCGCCGCTGACCGCCCAGGCCAGGCCCGCGATGATCAATGTCGCGGGGAGAAAGAACCCGGCGTAGCGGTCGGCCATCCGCACGAACGGCGCCCGGTGCGCCTGCGCCTGCTCGACCAAACGCACGAGCGCCGCGTAGGCGCTCTCGGCCGCGGGCTTCTCGGCGCGCACGTCAAACGGGGAACCGGCGTTCGCCGACCCACTCAAGACCGCCATCCCCGACCCGATCGTCACCGGCAGGGGCTCGCCGCTCAGCGTGCTCGTGTCGACGACCGCCTCCGAGCCGACCACCGTGCCGTCGACCGGCACGACCTCCCCAGTCCTGACGACAACGACGTCGCCCGTCTTTACCTGGGCGACGGGCACCTGCTCGATCTGCTCGCCGACCCGCAGCTGCGCCACCTTCGGAGCGCGCTGGATCAGCGCCGTCAGCTCCCGGCGGGCGCGAGCCGAGGCGATGTCCTCGAGCGTCGCCCCGCCGGAGAACATCAGGCCGATGATGATTCCCGCGAACTCCTCCCCCAGAGCCAGCGCCCCGACCATCGCCACCAGCGCGATCGTGTCGACCCCCATGTGATGGTCGACAATCACCGTGCGCACCACCTCGACCGCGAGCTCGGCCGCCAACAGCGCCACCGCAGCCGCCCACACATCACTGCCCGCCGCCTGCTCCCCGGCCACATACAAAGCACCACCGACGACGATCGAGCAGGCCGCGATACCGGACAGCACGCGATAGCGATGCTCGACCAGCCAACCGAGAGCGGCGTGAACCCCGGCTCGCCGTCGTGGCCCGCGAGCCACCGCCGCCGTAGCCGACGATGCCGGAGCCGACTCCATACCCCAAGCATCACGTCGCACGTGTCCGCGCCGCATCCGTAATCGCGCCGACAGCGCCGCGGTAGAACCCCGCAGACCCCCGCGAGTCCCCTCTCGAGTGCGGCGACAAGTACCACGCCGAGCGGGCCGAGCGGCGCTATCGCCAGGTCGAGCCCGAGCACCGGCTCGTCGCCCGCGGCTTGGAGCGCGATTGGGAACACGCGCTGCAAGACCTCGCCAAGGCCGAAGCCGAACTGACGCTGCGCGAGCAGCAACACCCGCGCACGCTCACCGAGCCCGAGCGCGAGCGGCTGCTGGCGCTCGGCACCGACCTCGGCCGTGTGTGGTCCGCACCGACGACCACCGATCGCGACCGCAAGCAGCTCATCCGCTGCCTGATCGAGGAAGTGACCATCAATCTCGAGCGCGAACAGCGCCGCGCGGTGCTCACCCTCCGCTGGAAGGGCGGCGCGCTGGGTCGGTCGCGTGCGCACCGTCGGGCTCGCCGGGCTCGAGCGTGTCCGCGATCTCCGTCTGCGCGCCGGACAGGACCGGGACACAGGCGAGCACCAGCGCGACGGCGAGGAAGTGAGCGCCGGCCGCGGCGGGGGTTCTTCCCAGTGACTCGCCGAAGGCGAGCAGACCGCAGCCAAGCGCCACGAGCGCGGCGAGGCAGTTCATCAGCGAGATCCCGGTGATTGCGCTCCCCGCGCGCAGCGCTGCTTGGAATGCGAGGAATCCGGCGAACGTGCTTAGCAGCGCGAGCGCCGTCCAGCCCGAGAGCAACGCGGTGGCGCCGTGCGCTCCCAGGCTCACCGAGACGGCCTTGATCGCGGCGTCCGCGACGCCGTAGAAGAGTCCCGCCGCGATCGCTCGCAGAGGTGCCGCGCGGGACAGTCCCATCGGGATCGCGGCGGCGAGCGCCAGGCCGACGGATACGGCGAGCCGCCCTGCTTGCAGGCGGTCGCCCGCGGTCGACAGGCCGATCGGCAATACCGCCAGTCCAGCGGCGACGAGCAGCACCGCAAGCCGCTCGCGCCGGGAGATGCGGTAGCCGAACAGGCCCGCGGCCAGCGGAACGGACAGCGCCAGCCCGCCGGCGGCAAACGACTGCACGAGCGACAGCGACGGCCGTTCCGGCCAACGGCGGCGCGACGGCTGCGCCAAGCCTGCGCCCGCGGCGGCCCTCGGCGGGCAGAGCCGCGCTTAAGGCTCCGCCTGTACATTTGTCCGCTTCTCGTGTCGGAGCGAACGATTGACGCACCGCCGATCTCGGGATTGGCGGCATCGGATCGCGCCGGAGCGGGACGTGGCACGTCCGTGAGGTCGTTGCTCCGGGAGCATCCCGGAGCGAGTACGGGCGTCGTCCTCGTCGCGTTCTCGGTGCTACTGGTGCTGTGGGCGCAGACCCGCCCCGGCTTTGACCCCTACGGCTGGCTCGTCTGGGGCCACCAGACGCTGCACCTGAATCTGAACACGAACGGCGCGCCGTCCTGGAAGCCGCTTCCGTATCTGTTCACGGTGCCCTACGCCATCACCGGGCACTACGCGATGTGGCTGTGGATGTTCACCACCGTGGCGATCTCGTTCAGCGGCGTGATCTTCGCCGGCCGGATCGCCTACAAGCTCACGGGGCCATCGCCCGAGCATCGCTACGCGCCGTGGCTCGCCGCCGTCTTCGCGGCCGTGAGCCTGCTCGGCATCCGCGACTACATGCATTACATCCTCAGCGCGCAGTCGGACACGATGATCGTCGCGCTCACGCTGGGCGCGATCGACTGCCACCTGTCCAAGCGGCCCCGGATCGCCTTCTGCCTCGCGGTCCTGGCCTCGCTCGGACGCCCCGAGGTGTGGCCGTTTGTCGGCCTGTACGCGATCTGGGCCTGGCGTTCGATCCCCGAGATGCGCGCCCTGGTCGTGGCCGGGCTGGTCGTGATCCCGCTGCTCTGGTTCGGGATCCCGGCGCTTACCGCCAACAGCTTCTTCGTCGCCGGCAACCTGGCGCTGCATTCCGGCCGCGCTCTGCACAACAACAAGGTCTTCGGGACGATCGGTCGCTTCCTCGACCTGCACGAGGCCCCGATCTGGATCGCCGTGCTGCTGTCGGTCGGGGTGGCGATCTGGCGCCGGGACCGGCCCACGCTCGTGCTCGCCGGCGGCGTTGTTGCCTGGGTCGTGGTCGAGATCGCGTTCGCCCTGCACGGCTGGTCGGCGCTGAACCGCTACATGTTCGAGCCCGCCGGGGTGGCGGTCGTGATCGCCGCGGTGTTCGTCGGACGCCTGCTCCAGGGCGTGTCCAGTTGGAACGTCGCGGGGCGCCCGAGCCTGGCCAAGATTCCCAACTGGGTGGGGATCGCGATCGTCGCGCTGATCGCGCTGGCGCTGGTTCCGTCGGCGATCACCCGCCTGCGGGCCGAGCACAAGGACCTCTACCATGAGCGTGCACGCACGCGACAGATCAACCGGTTGCAGGGGGTGATTGCGCGGATCGGTGGCCCTGCGGCCGTGACCGCCTGCGGCCAGCCCGCGAGCGAGCTGTCGTTCCAGAGCGTCCTGGCCTGGGAGACCCACCTCAACGTCGGCGTCGTCGGCTTCCATCCCTCCCGGGATATCCACCGCCGCCGGCCCGTCGTGGAGTTCAGGCCGGTCGGCAACGGGTGGAACGTGCACCCGTACCACACGCCGCCGGCCCTGCGGGCGCAATGCCGGCACCTGATCGCGCGAACCGCGATCAGCTAGGCCCGATCGAGCGTCCCATCAGCACGTCGTCCACGTAGCGCACGTCGAGCTTGAACTCCTCGTGCAGCACGCCCTCAACGCTGAAGCCGCAGAGCGCGTAGACCGCCTGCGCGGCCGCGTTATGGCCGAGCACATGGAGGTGTCAGGCGCCGCACCCCGCGACCGGCTTCGCGCTTACCGGATCTGGCCACGACAGCAAGCGATCTCGATGACCGGGTCGGGCCGCCTCGGGCTCGATCGTCTCGATCTCGGGCATCGTGACCGTGCTCACGGCATCTCCAGCTCTGCGCACTCGCGGCGTGCTGTGCTGAGCGCTGCGATGTCACGCCGTCCAGGGCAACGGCGCCATCCTGGTACGGCCGGTGCTGGGGCGCCAGCAGCTTTGGAACCCGATCTGTCCGAAATCGCAGGTCCAGCCGCGGTAAGTGAAGTACGAGTTGGCGTTGCTTGACCCGTACGACGATCCGCGGACGTACGTCGAGCTGCGCAATGCGCTCGGGGCCGCCAGGTGCCCGGTCCATTACCTCGCGATCCCGCCTGAGCTGTTCCCGACGGTGATCGACCAACTCGGCAACGTGGGCCTTGCAGAGCGCGGGCGCGTTGTCGTCGAAAGCCGTTTGGGCGCGACCTGGAGTCGTCCCGGACGCTGAACCAAGCGTTGCACCGCGTGTTCCCCGAGGAGCGCTGTTTCCGGATCGATCACTACCTCGGCAAGTCACCGGTCGAGGACATCCTGTTCTTCCGCTTCGCGAATGCGTTCCTCGAACCGATCTGGAACCGCGAGCACGTGCACCAGATCCAGATCACGATGGCCGAGGACTTGGACGTCTCCACCCGAGGTAGGTTCTATGAGGGTGTGGGGGTGGTTCGCGACGTTGTCGAGAACCACCTCTTTCAGGTGCTCACGCTGCTCGGCCCAGAGGAAGCAGGCGAGCTCGCGCGCGCACGCGACCGTGATCACGTTGCCGGGCTTGTTGCGTTCCCGCATCCGCTGGTGGATCCGGTAGAGGCGGCTGTGAGCGCGTCGTGCGATCTGCAGGACGTGGTCGGGCAGCCCTTCCTGGCGCTCGTAGAGTGTCCGCCCGATCCGGGGTGGGCGGGCACAGTGCCATGCGGCCTCGACGAGAATCCGCCGGGCGTACTTGGAGCCGGTCTTGGTGATCGACCCGTGCACGTCTGACTCCCCGGACTGCTGGTGGGAGGGCACCAGCCCGAGCCATGATCCGAGCTTGACCGCGCGCTGAAACCGGGTGAAGTCGACGATCTCGAGCGTGATGATCAGCGCGGAGAGGGTGTCGATCCCGCGGAACGCGCGCAGCCGGCGGACGATCGGCCAGAACTCCGGGTCGGTCGCGACGTGCGAGAGCCGCTCGTCGAGCGCCTCGCGGCGAGCGGTCAGCCCGTTGCAAGCGGCGAGGTTGTCGATGAACGCCAGCTCGGTGTCGTGATGCTCGAAGGTCTGCGATCCCAGCCACTGACGGTGCATCTGCGTCCACGCGGTGCGGTCCCACCCGCGGCCGTGGCGCAGCAGCAGCTTCGAGAGGCGGTGCCGGCAGCGCATCAGATCGAGTCTGACCTGCTCGCGCGCCCTCGCGAGATCGCGGGCCGCCTCGAACGTCGCCGACGGGACCGCGACCGGCGTCAGCGCGCCGGCCATCAACTGGCGCAACAACAGATCGGTGTCGCGACGATCGGACTTGTTGCGATCCCCTGACGGGCGCGGCGTCTTGGACGGCGCGATCACCTGACAATCGATCCCGGCCGCGACCGCCGCCCGATAGAGCCCGAACCCGGTCGGGCCCGCCTCGTAACACGCGCTCACCGGCCCCGGCAACCCAGCCAACCACGCGACCACCGGCTCCACCGCCCCGGTGTCGAATCGCTGGCGCGAGAGCTCGCCGGTGATCACGTCCAGCGACGCCGCGTAAGTCGAGCGCGCGTGGACATCCATCGCCGCCCATGTCATCGTTCCAGTCACGGCCGGACCTCCTTCGTATGGGGTCAGCCGGAGCCACTCTCCGGCCAGTCAAACCCCCGCAAAACGCGAATCGAGGTCCAGCCTTCAACGCCCGCGCGAACCATCCTCCATAGCGTCTAGCCGTCGTCTGCGATGGCGGACTTGCCGATTCGTCCTGCGATCGACCGTGAAGAAGACGGCTTGGTCGTGCGCGACCTCGTCGGCGAACTCGATGTACGTATCGAGCGTGATCATGTTGAGGAACTTGGCCTTCGAGCGGTTGGAGTTGAAGTAGATCTCGATGCGGTCGGCATCGCGTGACCGAATCTCGAAGGCGAAAGTGATGGATGACGAGGTTACAGAGAGCTCGGAGCTTCAGCGTCTTGTTCTGTGGATTGGCGAGGTCGTAGTGATCGTCGATCGGCTGCCACCACGTATGCATGTCGCGCGTGACGCGGAATTGCTGGCGAGCCGGGGGGTGACGTATGCATCGGTACTGCGTGATGGGCCAGTCGTGCTCGACCAAGTCGATCGTTAGCTCCTCGCTCTCGAACAGCTTTCGAGAGATGTAGGCGCTTATGAACACGAGTCGCTCGACCACCGCCGAGCGGAACGACTCGCTCTCGAGCCAGTTGCCGCCTTTCATCTCGTTGCGGAGATCGCGGAGGTCGCTCATCAACCACCGCTTCCAGAGCTCGCCAGGATCCGGCATCGGGGGAGCGTACATTCCGGTTTCAACGACGCTCGGGGCGAGCGAGAACGGGTGACCACCCAGCTCTCCGAATGGCGCCCACCGAGCAGCGAGTACGAGGGGGCGGCGGCGGTGGTTCGCTGAAGCGCAGAAGCAGCTCGCCGAGAAGCGCCGGCGGGAGGCGACGCCGATTCCGGCTCGCGCTCGAAACGGTTGGTGGAGACCGAGCGGCGGATGCGCGAACAGCTCAGCGCCCGCTCGGTGTTCGGCGAGGCACCGCTGACTGGGGCATACGTGGTCGAGTTCTGCCTCCGCTGCGGCGCGCGGCCCGAACCGCCCCAGCGATGAAGCGCTTGCAGACCACGTCACCGGCCGCAGGCCCGGGCCTCGGCCGGAGGCGGTGCGGGCTCGGGGGCAAGCGGCGGCGCCTCCGCGTCCGGCGCGTCGGGCTCGGCAGTGGCCCCGGCGGGGGCGTCCAGCTCCCGCTCCTCCTCGGCGATGATCAGTCGCGCCGCGGTCACGCCGATCAGCGCCGGCACGATGATCGTCGGCAGGAGCAGCGGCAGCAGCAGCAGATGCAGCCAGTCCCACAGGGTGTTGCCGTGGAAGCCCGTCCAGTTCCAGTTCGCGAGGTATCCGCCCAGCACGATCACGCCGAACACCGCGAGTCCGCACATCACCGCGATCGTGTGCCGCCGCGACCACCCGGCCCGCATCGCGCCGTAGAGCGGGGTCAGCGCGACCGCCATGGGGAGGACGAGCAGTTCCAGCCAGTCCCACAGACGGTTGCCGCTGAAGCCCGTCCACGCCCACGGGATCACGTATCCGAACAGGACCAGCAGCGCGAACGCCACGACGGCCACGGTCACCACGGACTTGTGACGACGGGTCAGCCCGGCCCGGCGACTGAGCGTCAGCGGCAGGAGCCCGAACGCCGCGGGCAGCAGGAGCAGGTGAAGCCAGTCCCACAGTGTCGCGGTGTGCCCGTTGATGCCGGTCCAGGACATGCGGCCGGAGTAGCCGCCCCACAGCACAAGGGCCAGCACGAGCGCGCCCGAGCAGATCCACAGCGTTCGGGTCCGCAGGGGACGTGAGGATTGCGGGCGCAGCTCACTCGCCGACATCTTCCGCACATGATCACACGACCTGGTCAGCGAAGCGGGACTCGCCGCGACAGGGCGCGCGTGCCGCAAAATCACGTCGTCGGGCAGGGACCGCCTCTACGACGCGGGGAAGGAGGCGACCCCCGTAGAGACGCCGCAGACGCGGGAATCGTGGATCCGGCATCCCGTAGAGCCGACCAGGGGCGGCTACGAAGTCAAGGTGTCGAACCCGGACGCCGTCGGTTTCTCGTCGATCATCTGCTCCTACTTGTCCTTCATGTGCTAGGGCGGCGGACTAGCGTCCCGCCGCTCCGCCGCGCGCGAGGAGCACACCTAGGAGCTGCTCCTCGACGGGGCGCGAGACCGTGTCAGGCTTCGCCACCGCTCTCACCACCGCTCTCAGCGTGTAGAGGTAGTCCCCGGAGCTGGCCAGGAGCTCGAGTCCGCCGACGCCGCCGGCGGTCGGCGTGAAGGTGACGATGTAGCACTGCGCAAGGTTGGTGTCGGGGCCGGCGGTGACCGTCGTGCCCCCGGGTGCCTGGGTGCGGGGGGCCAGAGCGACCTCTCCCTGGAGTGCGGCTAGCGCCTGCTGGGGGGAGCTCAGCTCCTCGGCTGTGGACTTGAGGCTGGGTAGTCCCGGCGCGGCGAACTGGCTAATCGCAGCCGAGCGGAACCCATCGGTCTGCAGGAGCCTCTTTTCTGCGCCGGCGGCCGAGCGGGTCGAGTTGTCAAGGGTCGCGAACTGGGACACCGTGAGCGCTCCGGACGGAACCTCCTGGTTGACGGCGGGCACGTCCGAGCTGCGGAGCACTCTGGCCACGGGCGTCTGATCGAGAGCCAGGACGTTCGGGACGGCCGGCAGAGGCTGGGTCGGGGGGCTGTTGGCGGTCGCCGCCAGACAGGTCACGCGGCTGAGGCCGAACGCCTCATGCCCACGGCCGGAGCAGTCTCCGGGCACGGCGCTGCGGAGGTAGATGTGGAAGCTGCCGTAGTCGTCGCGGGTGTCGGGGTCGAGCAGGCGGAACGAGACGGGCTTGCCGATGCCGGTGAGGGCGAACTCATACGTGTGGGACCGGCTCGGCTTTACCAGGGTCTGACGGCTCAACGGCTCAGCACGCTCGGATGCGTCCAGCCCTGACCGAGGTTCGCCTGGAAGTTCGTGTAGCTCTGCGGGAGCCTCGTCCTGGCACATGAGCGGCCGACCGCGGGCAGCGCGAAGATGAACTCGGCGTCGTCGCCGACCTGGCCCGATCCGCCGGCGGAGCTGAACATCGGCGCTCGCTCGGGCGCTCCGCACATGACGTGCCACGGGGCCTGGATGGCGATGTAATCGACAGACTCGTAAAAGCTGACCGAGCCCCGTACCGTGGCGATGTAGAGGCGCTTGCGGACCAGCATCGACGGCTCGAGACCGGCGGGGTGGACACGCGGTGCGCAGACGAGTAGGCGTCAAGCACCAGCGGGCCGTCGCTGCCTGACTTGGCCGCGGCGGTCGAGACCAGCACCAAGGAGCCCAGCGCGAGCACCGAGGTGACGATTGCCCTCTTGAACGAGAAGCCAAGATCCATGGCCGGACGAGCGTAGCGCGAAGCCGCGCGCGATTTGCGTCGATTCACCCCGATGCCGAGACCAGTTCCGGTCAGGGCGTCAGCCAGCGCACATCGTCAACCGGTCACGCCGCTTTTCGAGCTCGCTTGTCCGCCTGAGCAGATGCCCGTAGCAGGTCTGATGTGACGCGAGCGCGAACCGCCGGTAGGGAGCCCAACCGTCGTTCTCGAAGCGGCTTGAGTGACCGGTGCCCTGGGTCCCGCTCGCTCATACACGCCGCCCACGCGTCATGCACGTCCTCAAGCACACCGTCTTATCGCTGCGTGCTTGAGCGGCTACGAGTGGCGGAGAAGGTCGCGCAGCCAGGCGGCCACGAGCGCGTGCTGGCGAGCGAGCACGCGGGATTGCTCGCGGGCGCGCCGGCTGGCGCTTCCCGCGGGGCTTGCCATCGGCCAGCCCCGCGCCCCTCAGGCTGGTTGCCCGACAGCGCTCGCGGCGGGTGCAGGGCGTGGCGCTCGGCGCCTCGGGCATCGCCTGAATCCACCGCAGCGCACGATGAAAGCGGGTCCCGGACCGGCCACGAATGGGGCGAGCCCGAGCGGCCAGCGGCACCATGTCAACGCAGCGCGGCCCGCGGCGTGTGGCTTCGAGTGGTCTATATTGCCCGGTGCCGAGGCGCCAAGACCCCCGAGGTGAACAGCTGTGAAGAGCACCGCCGGAACCGCCGCTGATCCCGCATCGGTCAATCGCCGGCTCACCTTCGCCACGGCGATTGCCCTGGCGGCGCTGTCCGTGTCATCGCTCGGGGCATCTCAGGGGGTCGCGGACGCGGCGACCCCGGCCACCGGTTTCGCGGAGCCGTATGCCGGAACGCCGAAGTATGAGAGGTACGCGCCGACCGAGGCCACCAGCGCGCGCCAGGTCAACCGGCCCCTTGGTTCGAAGGCGGCGGATCGGATCGCGCGCAAGCTCGGGCTCAACAAGCGGCGGGCCTTTACGGCGAAGCAGTACAAGTTGTTCGTCAGCGGCAAGGGGGTGGGCGGCGATCCGGCTGCCGCGAAGCTGGTCGACGAAAGCGTTCGCATCTTCACGAACACGACCGGCAATCCCCTCTACCCCAGCGTCAATGGCAAGGTGACGCCCATCGTGCTGGGCAGCTACGGGCTGTTGGTGAACACGGCCGGGATGCTGGAGAGCCCCGCGAACACGGACGCACCAACGAGGCAGGTAAACACCGTCATCGAACCGGGTGGATACATGCCCAGGTGGTGCAGGCAGAACGGCGCTCGGGCATCGCTGCGGATGCTCTACCGGTCGGCCTACACCTCTGAAGTCGTCTACGGCAACAAGTCGCAGCAGCAGTCGGGTGTCGCTCAGCTGGTTCCCAACCAGAAGAGTGCAACGAGCTCGATCGTGGGAATGTCGATGGCGCCCTCCATCTGGATCGTCAACTTCGCGCTGATCTACACGCTGAACCCCAGCCTGGCAGCCAAGATGCCCGCCCGATGGGCGCCGATCCCCGCCAACGTGGCGCAGGCGATTGCGGCGAGCCCCACCGGCCAGGTTCCGTTCAGCGAGTACGAGTCGTCGTTTCCCGGCTGATTGCTGGCGCACGGGCGCGAACGGCGCCTGACCCGAGTTCCTCAGGACGTTGTTCCTCGCAGCATGAAAATGGCGTTTGAAGGGTCCGTCCGGTTGGGGCCGAACGTTTGGTTCATCCGGGACAGGGGCCTTCTTTGGGAGAACGCAGACGGGTAGGCCGTTTTTGGCGATGGGCTTCGAGCCCGTGCTTTTCGTTTGGCCGCCCCTGCGACTTGCCTGGATTGAGCGTTCGAGCTCGTATCGGTCTGTGTCGTTTTTCCGAACCTACTGACGCATCCGTGGGTTGTTTCACCGGCTGGTAGGGGTGGGCAGAGCCCGCCGAGTGACAGCATCGCGAGGGCGATGACGGCTTCTGGTGAGCGGTAGCCGAAGCCGCGGCGGACGATCAGCCGGATCTGGGTGTTCGCTTGCTCCTCGACTCGGGCGTTCGACAAGTTGTGGCGCAGCGCTGCCTCGACCCTCGAGCGCTGCTCTGTGATCCGGCGGGCAAGCTTGACGAACGGCTCGAGGCGACATCGCCGAGCCCACTTCAGTTCAGCCAGGCGTCGAGCAGCTTGAGAGCGTCCTCGATGCTCGCGGCGTGGTAGATGCCACGTGGCTGTTCTTTGAGCAGGTAGGCGCGGTAGATCGGTGTGTTGAGCCTCTGAATCCAGGCGAGCTTGGCCTGCTGGCGGTCGGTCAGGTTCTCCGGCCGCTTCCACAGCGCGAACCGGGCGCCTTTGAGCTGCTTGGCGAGCTGCTTGTTGCCCGAGCGGCGCGCCTCGTTCCACACCTGGCGGCGGACCTCGTCCAAGGCGTCGGTGGCGGCCTTGACGATGTGCCACGGGTCAAGGCAGATGACCGCGTCCGGGCAGCGTTCTGCGATCGGGCGTGTGATCCACTCGGCATCGTCGCAGGAGACAAGCCGGATCTGCTTGCAGCGCTCTTCGCCCAGCAGATCCAGGAACTTCTCGACCGTCTTGCGGTCGCGGCCGAACGCCGCCCACACCAGCCGGCCGCTGTGATGGTCAACGACCACGGTCAGGTACTTCTGACCTTTGCGGATCGAGATCTCGTCGAACCCGAGCTCCGTCAGGTTCGCGAACAGGTCGCGGCCGGCCTTCGCCTCGGCGCTCACTCGTTCGCAGATCCGCCCGACTGTGCGCCATGCGATCCGCAACAGCTGACAGATCGCGGTCTTCGAGGTGTTGACCGCCAGCCACGCCGCGGTGTCATCGAAGGTCCGGGTGAACCAGGCGTCATGCCGCGCCCACGGCACTGCCGCGCCCACCACCCCGTGCTGCTTGCACTCGACGCGTGGCGCGTCGGCCTCCAGGAAACACAACGTCGTGCCGAGATCCAGCGCTCGCCACCGCCGCCGTCCCTCGCCCAGGTCATAGCCGGGGCAGTGCCTGCGGCAGTGCGGGCAGCGATCCCGCTGACTCCAGCTCGGCCGCACGCCGATCACGATCGCCCCATCCTCCTCCTCGACGGCCTCGACGACCGTCTTCTCCAACCCCAACAACCGCGCCCACGCGCGGACGCCTACGCTTCTCTTGCGCACGCCGCCACCGCTTCCTTTCAACGTTCCAGACCCTGAGAAGCCCGGAACGGTAGAAGCACCGCGGCGTGCGCCCTCCTGCCCGGAGGTCGGGCGCATCCCTGCGCCCCGACCTCGCTGCCACACAGCGCGGCACGGCGGCGGCTGTCAACCAGCACGAAAACGCTGCAAACACCAACAACGTCCCGCGGATCGAGACCCGCGTCCCGCTGCTGGTTGACTGACGACGACGGCCGCGCTACCCGCGCGACCGCGCTCTCACCTCACCCACGGAAAGGTCAGTAGCGCCGTTTTTCCCGCTGGTTCTCCCACCTTGTCAACCACCATGCTGTGGAGGTGAAGGGATGGCGTTGGTCAGATGGGTGGGTCGTGCGATCGGCCTGGATGTGCACCGCGATTTCTGTGTTGTCGCGATCTGCGAGGACGGGAAGGTCCGCTCCGCGGGCCGGGTGCCGAGCACCCCCGATGGGCTAAGAGCGCTGACGGAGAGCCTGCTGCCCACCGATCGGGTGGCGTTGGAGGTGACGGGTTCGTGTTGGGAGGTCGCGCGGCTGCTCGAGCCGCACGTGCAGCGGGTGATCGTGGTCAGTCCGGATGACACCGGCATCAGCAGCGCTCGCGCCAAAACCGACAAGCTCGACTCTCGCACGCTGGCGAGCCTGTTGTGGCGCGGTGAGCTTGACGCGGTCTGGATGCCCGATGAGCGCTGCCGGATTTTGCGTCGTCGGCTCGCGCGCCGCGGCCCAACGCCTCGCGCGTCTCACCGGCGCTGGCCGGCGACGGCCGTCACGCAACGTGTAGTAAGTCGGGCCGTTAGCTGGCCGGGACGACGTGCCAGGTCCCGCCGAAGCTCGGGATCCCCTCGCCGAGCGCCGAGCCCTTCTTGTTGGTATCGGGAGCGAAGCGGTAGAGCGGATGGCCGTTGAGCATCACCTGGTAGAACTTGCCCTTGACCCGGTGCAGCTTCGACAGCGTGCCCGTGACGCCCTTCGCCTTCGTCAGCGTGGCGGTCGCGGACACCTCATAGGGCGGCCAGAACCCGAAGCATTGGCTGCTCACGCACTTCAGATGGCCGACGCTCTCGCCGCTCAGCGTGTAGAGAGTCACGCCGCGAGAGTCGACGAGGACCGTCTTGGACTTCCCGTTGACCTTGACCATGCCGGTCCCCAGCGTCGTACTCGCCGCCACCGCGATTCCTGCCATCGACCCGACTGCGACGACGGGTACGCCGAGCGCGATCAACCGGGACCCTGGCAGGCGGCAAACGCCGGAGCGCCGACTCCTCGCACGCGCTGAACTGGGCATGATCATCCTTTTCTCGTGGACCTTCCGACATGGATTTCGCCAAAAGCCCCTGTCGGTCCTCCTACGCCCGTCGCTCAGAACCTCTTGACGCGGCACCCGGTGCTGACCAAGGAAGCCGTGGATATGGCGTCAGGCAGCCTGGCTCTTAGCGTAAACGAGCCCAACCTTGAAGCATCGCTTAGTGGGCTGCTGTAAACCTGTCTCACACATTGGCTGGCGTGTGCCCATTCGCCAGCCAAGCGCCGGCCGGCCCCGACCGCCGGCCGGCTCACGGTCTCGCACTTTTGTCTTGCTTGTGTGCGTGGACTGTATCGGAGGAGTTCCCCCGCCGCCTTCCCCCCGTTTCGGGCGGCGGGGGCTCCTCGCTCGAGGGGCCGCCCGGCCCGGAACGGCGTGTTGCAAATTGGCTATCCACTTCCGTCCACTGCGGGACGGAGCGTTCCGGCGGTGCCGTCGTGCGCGCCCCAACCGGGCATGGGAACGGTCGGACCTCGGCTGGTTTCGTTTTAGGTTAGGCCGTCCGACCACCTTGACTCCCTTACTCGGGGCTGTCTAGGATCCGCGTCCATCGTCCATCGTCCAACGTCCATCGTCCATCGTCCCTTCGTAAGGAGATGCCGTGCCCCACCGCCTTCGCCGCCGCTACGTACTTCCTCTCGTAGTCGCTATCGCCTCTGTCCCCGCCGCCCTGGTCGCGGCACCGGCGGGCGCTGCTGGGAAGCAGACCGTCCGATGCGTCGGGACCGCCGACTTCTGCGGCGCCACCGTAAGCATCGCCGGTGGCGCTAGCAACCGCGTCGTGACGATTAATCTCACTGACACGGACTTCAGGCGCGTCGGCGTCAGAGTGATCCCGGCGACATCGCGCGGTGCTTTCAGCATCAGCACGGCGTCATTCCGGCTGGGCGGTTCGCAGTATCGCTTTACCCTGAACGCGGTGCGCGCGAATCCCCGCGGCGCACGGATCATTCTGCTGTTCGCCGCCGGAGTGAGCGCCTGAGATACGCCACGGACCCGGCCGGCTCAGCGTATTGACGGACGGGACACCGGCCAGCGGGACGATATCCCCGGACGGACACGCACGTGAGGGGGGACACCGGCGCGACCGGTGTCCCCCAGTCCCATGAGGGAGGACCTCCAACGCTGAAGAGACTCACACCTGTCGGTCGTCGCGGGTGTCGCTCTGGCTGTCCCAGCGATAGCGTCAGCCCGGACGGCGGACCAGGCTCGACAGACGGCGCTGATCCGAGCCCACCTGACGCCACAGCCGTTCTACCCGGCGTACCTGCCGGATCCGCTCCGCACCGACAGCAGCGCGACGCTTACACACGGGCGCCATGGCTTCAGCATCGGCTACCTGTGCAAATGTGATCCTACGGACGCCAGCTACTACTCGGTGATGCCGGGCCAGTTCAGTCGAAGGAGGCCGGTGCTTGCTTCAAAGCTCGCCGTCAGCGCAGTTCCCGATCCAGACCAGCGCGAGATCTATTCGGCGATACAAGGGATGCCGAGCGGCCTCAACTGACCTGGCCTGCCCGGCTTCGGGATATAAACCCGTCGCAGCGGCCGCGGCCGATACCTACCGGCACGCAGCTTGGCGGCGAGCTCGTCGAGGAAATCGCCCACCCCGGCACGCACGAAGTCATCGATGGTCACGCCATCGACGCCGGGCGCCCCGCGGTTAGCACGGACCTCACCCCAAGCCCTCCAGAGCACGTCTCTGCGGGGGGAGCGGATCGGCGGTAACCGCGCGTGTCTCGCGCTCGCGCGCAAGCTGCTCAAGCGTAGCTACCACATCCTCAAAGAGCTCGGCTCGTGCAGGTCGGAACGATGTCGTAGGCGAGGCACGCGTACGTCGAGGCGCCGGAGCGGGCGTCGACCCATTGACACCACTTTCAGCCTCACGACGCGGAAGGACGAGTGCACGCTGAGACGGGAGAATGCGAGCATCCGGATCTCGCGATCGCACCCTGTGTTGGCAGTTCATCATGATCTGGACTGATCGGGATCTTGGTATCGCGAAGTGCTTGGGTGCGAGGTCGATGGCCCAGACCCGGGCATTTGGCGGTTCTGTTGTCGGCCCCGATCAAGAACGACGCATGCGAGCAGGATCGACAGTGCGGCGCATGCGAGTTCCCCGCCTCGCGAGTCCACGGCGCCAGTCGTCCGCCCCGACATTGCTGCTGTGCAAGTCGCCGCTGGCGTACTGGCAGTATCAGAGCGGTCCAAGGAGCAGGGCGTCGAGTTCATCCCTTCGCGAGCCTGACCGGCTCGCGACGAACCGCGATTGGATGGAGTGCCGCTCACCCCGGGACGACCAGGGTCGGGCTTTGCGACCACGGCCCTTCTCCTGAGGACCCAAGGCTGAGGTCAGCGCGGCGTGGACTCGCGGCGAAGCGGTTGTCCGCCGCGCGGCTGGCAATTCAGGGTCTCCCGGCATCGATGTGGTCAGGGTGAGAGCGCGATTGTGGTCCTGAGCAGGATCTTCGTACCGGGAACGGGCTTTTGCAAGTCGCGCACGAGTCGACCGAGCTGCAGAGGTGGATGTCTTGACGCGCAGGTCGCCCTCCGGGGCGACGTTCATTGCCAGCCAGCGGAGCTGGGCCGGTGCAGTCAAGGATGGCCCGAAGGGCCGAGCGAAGCGAGCCGCGCAGCGGCGTCCTTGGTGTGCTGAGTACGGATGTTGAGATCGGAGGTGGAAGTCCTGTCCCGGGGCCCTGACAGAGGGAACCCGACATCGATGAGGCAAGGGCGCGGCCCGGAATTGACCGGGCGGCTTCAGTGCGGCTGGTTGCGCTGCGAAGCTCCCGTGAGGGCGGGTCTGAAGGAGGCCATAGGTGCGTTGTGGTGGCGAACGAAAGTGAAGCGCCGTAAGGCGTTGCTCGGTGGGCGAGCCGGCCAACAGCGGCGATGCCCGATCCCTGTTCGTCGTGACCGAGAGCGTATTGGCGACGCGATCACAGCGAAATCTCAGCATCTCACCTCAGGAGATCTGCTGGGTTCCGGCCGGTTGGCCGGTAGGCCGGAGAACGAGAGGACGATGGTCGATGGCCCAGCAGAAGTCCGAGGACTGCGTAGTACCGGAAGGCGGCTGTAATGGCCGCTGAGCGTGCCGGGTCGGGCCCCGGTGGGCAAGGGAAGGCGGTCCCGGTCGAAGAAACGGCGGTGCAGCTCAGCCTGCCGGTCGCGACAGCAGAAAACCCGCAAGGGGCTACCCGCAGGAGGACCCGGGACCGGCTCGGGGTCCTCCGGGCGGGAGCGCCGAAGGCGAGCGGCAAGGTTGGGATCGCAGCGCCTGCGACGATGGAGGAGGTTGCCAACCGATTGACCAGTGCGTTGTTGAAGGTGGCGTCGAACAAGGGCGCCCCTGGCCCTGATGGGCAGACGATTGAGGCGCTGCTTGAGCAGTGGCCGGTTGTTCTGCCCAGGCTGCAGACCGACCTGCTGGCTGGGAGCTACCAGCCCGGCGCGATCCGCCGGCGGTATATCCCGAAGGCGGGGGGTGGGCAGCGCGGGTTGGGGATTCCCGACGTGATCGATAGGGTGGTCCAGGAGGCCGTGCGGCGGGTGCTCGAACCGCTGTGGGAGCCGACATTCCATCCTTCGAGTCACGGGTTTCGACCCGGTCGAAGTTGCCATTCGGCGGTCGCTGAGGCCAAGGGGCATCTCGAGGACGGCTACGAGTGGTGCGTGGATCTTGATTTGGAGAAGTTTTTCGATCTCGTCTGCCACCAGCGGCTTGCCGCCAAGCTCGCCGAGCGCGTGAGCGATCGGCGGCTGCTCGTGCTGATCGGACGGATGCTGAAGGCCAAGGTGCTGTTGCCGGACGGTGTGGTGATCGCAAGCGAGCAGGGCGTTCCGCAAGGCGGTCCGCTCTCGCCGTTGCTGTCGAACATCGTGCTGGACGAGTTCGATCAAGAGCTTGACCGGCGTGGCCACAGATTCGTTCGCTACGCAGACGACGGTGTGCCGAGAGCGTGGAGGGGGTCGCTGATGTAGACGGTGATCTTTGAAGCGGTGCTGCATGAGAGATGGAGGAGCCAGGCCGATGGTCTGGTGGCCCTCCGCGGCCGCCCTGCAGGGGGAGGCCGTAAACCACCGCGAGGTGCGTCGGTCAAGAGCCGGGGTGCTGAGCGTCGCGGAAAAGGCGTGCTGTCAGCGCGTCAGGTGTGGATCACGAAGGCGAGCGAAAGCGATACCACCGTTGAAGTGTCGAAAGCGTATCGGTGACATTCAAAACCGGGGTCGAGTCATTGCCCCGGGAAGAGCCTGGCGGGAGCCTGCTGATTGGCCAGGTGGGTGTCCGGCATGGATGGTGGCGCGAGCGTGGTCTGGGCTCTTGTGTGGAACTCGGGAACCTGTCGCCCCGATGGGACGGCCGGCCAGTGGAGCGGTCGTGGCCTGCGGCTGGTTGTCTGGAGCGAGAACCCCAAGCAGCAGATCTGTGAGGGGGAGAGTAGTGATGCGGGGCACAGGGGCGGACCTGACCGTAGTAGCGATGAAGGTGTGTGTCACGAACGTTGGAGGAAGACTATGTAGGTAGAACTCCATAAAACGGTGCTGTGCGAGAGATGGAGGCTTGTTGGCCCTCCGGCGTCGGCCCTGCGGGGGTGGGCGTCAAACCGCCCCGATGCTGCGTTGGCTGAAGACCGTCGTGGCGAGCGTTCGGGGAAAAGGCTGGGCTTGACCCGGTCAGGTGGGGACCAGGAAGACGTTCCAGAAAGCGCTCGGTCTCTGTTCTGGGTCGAGCGTGCGTTGTTGAGGCGTCGAAAAGGTTTAGACGGCATCAAAATCGGAGGTCCTGCTTCATCCTCCGAGACGAGTCTGGCGGGGTCCCGTGTTCCTGGCCAGGTGGTGCCCGGCGTGGAGGCGGCGTGAGCCTGGTCTGCGGCTCTTGCACGGAACGTGAGAAGGCGAGCGTCGAAAGCGGCCGTCCGGGCCTGCGGGTCAGTACGACGGGCGGCGAGAGGGAGCGTGCCAACGGCAGAAACCGGAGGCATTGAGTACCGGTCGCGGCGCTCGCTGGCGGACCGGCTCGTATTAGCTGTGAAGCTGCTGCTCGCTGGGGTGGTGGTGGAGCGAAGGGGCCGGCTCATCGGTGATGTCGATTCGATCAACCAGCGCCCTGGGGTGCTGGGAGGAAGCGAGGACGCATGACAAGGCCGAAGGACAAGTCGTTTGCGATTCCCAAGCTGTTGGTGTGGGAGGCGTGGCGGCAGGTCAAGGCCAACAAGGGCGCTCCCGGCGTCGATGGGCAGGATCTGGACGCGTTCGAGAAGGACCTGGAGGGCAACCTCTACAAGGTCTGGAATCGCATGTCGTCCGGGACCTGGTTCGCGGCGCCGGTCAGGGCGGTCGAGATCCCCAAGCCGCACGGCGGCGGGACCCGAATGCTCGGTGTGCCGACGATCGCAGACAGGGTTGCGCAGACGACCGTGGCCATGTTCCTGGAGCCGCTGGTGGAACCCCGGTTCCATCAGGATTCCTATGGCTATCGGCCGGGACGCTCGCCCCATGACGCGCTCGCGGTATGTCGGGAGCGGTGCTGGAGGTACGACTGGGCGATCGATTTGGACGTCCAGAAGTTCTTCGACGAGGTGCCGTGGGACCTGATCGTTCGGGCGGTGGAGGCGGTCACCGACTGCCGCTGGGTGCTGCTTTACGTGAAACGGTGGCTGCATGCACCGTTGCAGCATCCTGACGGGACCCTTGAGCAGCGCAGCAGAGGAACTCCGCAAGGGTCGGCGATCTCGCCGTGCTTGGTGAACCTGTTCATGCACTACGCGTTCGATTCTTGGATGGCTCGGGAGATTCCGGGCTGTCCGTTTGAGCGCTTCGCTGACGATGTCATCGTGCACTGCAAGAGCAGTGGGAGGGGGTCGGCTGATGTAGACGGTGATCTTTGAAGCGGTGCTGCACGAGAGATAGTAGTAGGAGCCAGGCCGATGAGTCTGGTGCGCCCTCCGCGGTCGCCCTGCAGTGGGGAGGCCGTAAACCACCGCGAGGTGCGTCGGTCAAGAGCCGGGGTGCTGAGCGTCGCGGAAAAGGCGTGCTGTCAGCGCGTCAGGTGTGGATCACGAAGGCGAGCGAAAGCGATACCACCGTTGAAGTGTCGAAAGCGTATCGGTGACATTCAAAACCGGGGTCGAGTCATTGCCCCGGGAAGAGCCTGGCGGGAGCCTGCTGATTGGCCAGGTGGGTGTCCGGCATGGATGGTGGCGCGAGCGTGGTCTGGGCTCTTGTGTGGAACTCGGGAACCTGTCGCCCCGATGGGACGGCCGGCCAGTGGAGCGGTCGTGGCCTGCGGCTGGTTGTCTGGAGCGAGAACCCCAAGCAGCAGATCTGTGAGGGGGAGAGTAGTGATGCGGGGCACAGGGGCGGACCTGACCGTAGTAGCGATGAAGGTCCTGTAATGGGGCTGGAGCGAAGGGGAAGGGTCGTCCTGGCTGGCTTTCGGGTCAACCGCCTTCGGGTGGAAGGAGCCGGGTGAGCGAGCCGAAACCGAAGTCGTTTGTGATCTCCAAACGGGCTGTTTGGGAGGCCTATCGGAGGGTCAAGGCGAACAAGGGCGGCGCCGGCGTTGACGGTGAGTCGATGGCGGAGTTCGAGGTTGACCTCAAGGACAACCTGTACAAACTCTGGAATCGGCTGTCGTCGGGAAGCTATTTCCCGCCGCCGGTGCGTGCGGTTGAGATACCGAAGCGGGACGGCAGCTCTAGAACGTTAGGGGTGCCGACCGTGGCGGACAGGATCGCCCAGACGGTCGTGCGCTCATACCTGGAGCCCTGCGTGGAGCCTGTGTTCCACGAGGACTCTTACGGGTATCGGCCGGGCCGTTCGGCGCATCAGGCGTTGCGGGTGTGCCGGGAGCGCTGCTGGCGGAACGACTGGGTTCTAGATATGGACATCAAGTCGTTCTTCGACAGCGTTTCATGGGACCTCACGCTCAAGGCGGTAGCTCATCACACCGACCTGCGCTGGGTCCTGTTGTACGTGGAGCGGTGGCTCAAAGCGCCGCTGCAGCGCGAGGACGGCAGCCTGGTCTGGCGGGATCGCGGAACCCCTCAGGGTTCGGCGATTTCACCTTTGCTCGTCAACATGTTCATGCATTACGCGCTGGATGCGTGGATGGTGAGGGAGTACCCGGCCGTCCAGTTCGAGCGCTACAGCGATGACGGTGTGCCGAGAGCGTGGAGGGGGTCGCTGATGTAGACGGTGATCTTTGAAGCGGTGCTGCACGAGAGATGGAGGAGCCAGGCCGATGGTCTGGTGGCCCTCCGCGGCCGCCCTGCAGGGGGAGGCCGTAAACCACCGCGAGGTGCGTCGGTCAAGAGCCGGGGTGCTGAGCGTCGCGGAAAAGGCGCGCTGTCAGCGCGTCAGGTGTGGATCACGAAGGCGAGCGAAAGCGATACCACCGTTGAAGTGTCGAAAGCGTATCGGTGACATTCAAAACCGGGGTCGAGTCATTGCCCCGGGAAGAGCCTGGCGGGAGCCTGCTGATTGGCCAGGTGGGTGTCCGGCATGGATGGTGGCGCGAGCGTGGTCTGGGCTCTTGTGTGGAACTCGGGAACCTGTCGCCCCGATGGGACGGCCGGCCAGTGGAGCGGTCGTGGCCTGCGGCTGGTTGTCTGGAGCGAGAACCCCAAGCAGCAGATCTGTGAGGGGGAGAGTAGTGATGCGGGGCACAGGGGCGGACCTGACCGTAGTAGCGATGAAGGTCCTGTAATGGGGCTGGAGCGAAGGGGAAGGGTCGTCCTGGCTGGCTTTCGGGTCAACCGCCTTCGGGTGGAAGGAGCCGGGTGAGCGAGCCGAAACCGAAGTCGTTTGTGATCTCCAAACGGGCTGTTTGGGAGGCCTATCGGAGGGTCAAGGCGAACAAGGGCGGCGCCGGCGTTGACGGTGAGTCGATGGCGGAGTTCGAGGTTGACCTCAAGGACAACCTGTACAAACTCTGGAATCGGCTGTCGTCGGGAAGCTATTTCCCGCCGCCGGTGCGTGCGGTTGAGATACCGAAGCGGGACGGCAGCTCTAGAACGTTAGGGGTGCCGACCGTGGCGGACAGGATCGCCCAGACGGTCGTGCGCTCATACCTGGAGCCCTGCGTGGAGCCTGTGTTCCACGAGGACTCTTACGGGTATCGGCCGGGCCGTTCGGCGCATCAGGCGTTGCGGGTGTGCCGGGAGCGCTGCTGGCGGAACGACTGGGTTCTAGATATGGACATCAAGTCGTTCTTCGACAGCGTTTCATGGGACCTCACGCTCAAGGCGGTAGCTCATCACACCGACCTGCGCTGGGTCCTGTTGTACGTGGAGCGGTGGCTCAAAGCGCCGCTGCAACGCGAGGACGGCAGCCTGGTCTGGCGGGATCGCGGAACCCCTCAGGGTTCGGCGATTTCACCTTTGCTCGTCAACATGTTCATGCATTACGCGCTGGATGCGTGGATGGCAGGGAGTACCCGGCCGTCCAGTTCGAGCGCTACAGCGATGACGTGATTGTCCACGCTCGAAGCGAACGCCACGCCCGATTGTTGTGGGCGGCGATCGCGAAGCGGTTGGCGGAGTGCGGGCTTGAGCTCAACGAGCGCAAGACCCGCGTCGTGTACTGCAAGGATGACGACCGGCGCGGCTCCTACGAGCACACGTCGTTCGACTTCCTGTCGTACACGTTCCGGCCGCGGCTGTCGAAGAACAGGTTCGGGAAGCACTTCGTGAACTTCTCTCCGGCGGTGTCGAGCGAGACGAAGACGCGGTTGCGGCGCGAGATGCGCCGCTGGGGCGTCGCTCGCCGATCGGACAAGACCCTCACGGACCTGGCGCTGATGTTCAACCGCCAGCTCCAGGGCTGGATCAACTACTACGGAAAGTTCTACAAGTCCATGTTGTATCCGGTCTTCCGCCACTTCAACGACACGCTCGTGAGGTGGGCCATGCGGAAATACAAACGACTGCGCCGCCGTCCCCGGCGAGCACGCAGGTTCCTTGCCGACGTCGCGAGACGCCAGCCGGGCCTGTTCGCTCACTGGCGGTTCGGTGTGCGCCCTGACGGTTGGACGATGGGAGCCCGGTGAGCTGAGAGGTTCACGCCGGGTTCTGCGAGCGCCGGAGGGTGAGATTCCCTCCGGCGACTCTCCTGATTGTCCACGCTCGAAGCGAACGCCACGCCCGATTGTTGTGGGCGGCGATCGCGAAGCGGTTGGCGGAGTGCGGGCTTGAGCTCAACGAGCGCAAGACCCGCGTCGTGTACTGCAAGGATGACGACCGGCGCGGCTCCTACGAGCACACGTCGTTCGACTTCCTGTCGTACACGTTCCGGCCGCGGCTGTCGAAGAACAGGTTCGGGAAGCACTTCGTGAACTTCTCTCCGGCGGTGTCGAGCGAGACGAAGACGCGGTTGCGGCGCGAGATGCGCCGCTGGGGCGTCGCTCGCCGATCGGACAAGACCCTCACGGACCTGGCGCTGATGTTCAACCGCCAGCTCCAGGGCTGGATCAACTACTACGGAAAGTTCTACAAGTCCATGTTGTATCCGGTCTTCCGCCACTTCAACGACACGCTCGTGAGGTGGGCCATGCGGAAATACAAACGACTGCGCCGCCGTCCCCGGCGAGCACGCAGGTTCCTTGCCGACGTCGCGAGACGCCAGCCGGGCCTGTTCGCTCACTGGCGGTTCGGTGTGCGCCCTGACGGTTGGACGATGGGAGCCCGGTGAGCTGAGAGGTTCACGCCGGGTTCTGCGAGCGCCGGAGGGTGAGATTCCCTCCGGCGACTCTCCTGATCGTGCATTGCAGAGCAGGGCACAGGCGGAGGCGGTGCTGGCCAGGATCGCCCAGCGGATGAACGAGGTTGGGCTACGGCTCCATCCCGACAAGACACGGATCGTCTATTGCAAGGAGAAAGCGCCGGGATAAACCGGCCTGGAGACGGAGATGGAAGAGCTCTACATCGAAGGACTAGGGAGCAGCCGACAAGGCTGCGATCCAGCTGGTGAGAGTCCAGCCATGCTAATCGTCCGTGTCGAGCATGTAGCAACGCCACATCCCGGTCCGGGTAACCGGCCGGGCGATGCGTGGTGTGAACGGCCCGGCCGCCTGGCGGTCAGTTTGCCGCTGCGGTGGGAGCAGCCTGGGGGTCTAGCAAGCGCGGGAGCCCGAAGGTGATCGAATGACTGCAGCCTCGAAATCGATGTCCCCATGGAAGCTGCCATGTGGGGGGATATTCGCGCGTCGAACCCGTCTAGTCTGGGGTGAGACCGGCGTCCTCGGTGAAGAAGCGGATACGTGCAACCGGGGAGCGCGGCGGGGTAGGGGTCCGAGCACCCGCGCAAGGATCGCAGAGATAATGTCGGGAAGGGCCATCTCGCAGCAGGGACTGGTGACAACCTGCAAAGACCCAGCGGCCAAGGGCGAACCGGAGGCGTTGGGAGGGGGATGGTCTGGCGCATGAGCCCGTATGAGCGACGACGAGGGGGTAACGCCCCTCCAGGCGGCTCGCGAGGCCGTCCCGGCGCGGGTAACGCCCGTGCTGGGCAAAGGGGCTCTGGGCACTCGGCGGTTATGACGGTGGGCACGCAGCCAGACTCTGAGCTGGGTTCTGCGGGGCCTGCGTCGTGGCGAAGGGGTGATGCAAACTCCACGATGGCGGGGCGAAGGGTGCGCCAGCACCGCAGTTTCGCGTCGCGGGGGAAGGCTCGTCCTGATAAATACCGTGGGAGCCGAGGCCAGAACCGGACTCGGGAAATCCGACCGTCCGGGATCGTAGGGAGGCTTTGAGAAACGTGGCCAGTTGGGAGCCTGGGGTAAGGCCCGGAGCGAAAGCGACGGAGCAGCCGCCGGACCCGCGTGGTGCGCGCGCTCAATTTCTATCCCGACCCATCCACTCGACTTTTGCAGTTCATAGTCCGGCGGACGCCCACGCTTGCTGGACGCTGGTGATTTCTCGGGGTGTGGGCGCGCACCCCCGTCCTGGGTGAATTGGTTGGCGATGATCACGCGGCGGAGCTTGGCGAGCATGTCGGTGAATGAGGGGGTGGTCTTGGTGAGATACCAGGGGTGGCGTTCGCGGCGTTCTTTGACGTCGTCGGGGTGGTGGCCTGAGAGCGCGTACCAGATGATCGTCAGTGACATCGCGAGGAACTGGAACGGGACGGTCCGCTGGACGGCCTTCTCGGCGCGGTTGCGAGCCTGTCCGACGCCGGCAAGCTCCTTGCCTTCTTCGTAGGCGACCTCGGTCGGCCAGCGCTCGGCGTAGCGTTCGATCAGTTGCGCGGCGCTCGCGTCGAGGTCGGTGGAGACGAGCGCCAGTTCGTAGCGGGAGGGCTTGGTGGTGTCCTGGATGAGCACTACCTGGAGGGGCTGGGATCTGAACGCCTCGTACCAAGGCATTGGAACGGGTGGGCCATCACCTGCTCGGTCTTGCCGTAGCGGCGGACGGTCGTGTTGACCCAATCGGTGGCGGGATCGGCGGCGATCTGCGCCAGCTTTGGAAGCTGCGCTCCTTTCTTGGGCGGCCGGCCGCGCTTGCGCTGCCTGTGGGCGGGCGGGGCGCCGCCAGCCGGTGCAGCGCGGCGTCTGAGCGCAGGCGGGAGGTCATCGTGACGTTCTCCGGCAGGCGCGCAAACGCGCCGTTCGCGTAGGCGGCATCGCCGACGCCGTGGATCGTGCGTGCCGGGAACCGCTTGGCGAGCGGGCACAGGATCTCCTGGCGAACCGGGGTTTCGAGCTCTCCGGGCATGATCGGGGGTGACGACACACGAACACGCGTTTTCTTTCTGGCCCTCCGAACCGCGTCACCCGTATTCCGCCACGACGCTCGCTCGACCCCGGGATGACCCGGTGCGCACGCACGGCAAACGGCGCAACGAGAAGGGAATGGAGCAGGCAGCTCCCCGGCACGCCACGACCCCCGTCAACGCGGGCAGCGACCCCGACGCCCCCCAACGACGCCCTATGGGGCGAGTCTCGCCATGATCATCCGGATGCGCCTGCGCGCAGGCGCGGCCATCCGTGGCCGCTTGAGCACGCATCCGCTGTGCCCACGATCGCCGGGCACGGGGCCCAGCGAGCAGTCCACAACCCAGCAGCAGAGGCGCACGCGACTTCAACCCGCCGCTCCGACGACGAAAAGCCCTGCTCAGGACGGAATCTCGATCGAGAGTCACCCCCGATCATCCACGGAGGCCCCGGTTTCGACGCTGCTTGCCAACGTATACCTCCACTACGTGTTCGACCTGTGGGTCCACCAGTGGAGGCGCCGACGGGCGCGCGGCGAGGTGATCGTCGTGCGGTTCGCTGACGACTTCGTGGTGGGCTTCGAGCGTCGTGATGATGCCGAGCGGTTCTGGGCAGAGCTTCGCGAGCGGTTCGCGAGCTTCGGCCTTGAGCTGCATGAGGGCAAGACGCGGCTGATCGAGTTCGGGCGGTTCGCCGCCGAGCGTCGGCGGGCGCGGGGCCTCTCAAAGCCCGAGTCGTTCGACTTTCTCGGCTTTACGCATATCTGCGGGAAGCAGAGGAAGACCGGGCGGTTCGCGCTCAAGCGGATCACGATCAAGAAGCGGTTGCGGGCGAAGCTACGCACGGTCAAGGCCGAGCTGACGCGACGGCGGCATCTACCGATCCCTGAGCAGGGCGAGTGGCTAGCGAGCGTGGTGCGCGGGCACCGTAACTATTACGCCGTGCCCGGCAACATCTACGCGGTCGAGGCCTTCCATCAACAGGCAATCGAGCACTGGTACAGGGCGCTACGGCGCCGCAGCCAGCGCACGAGCCTGACGTGGAAGCGCATGGGCCGCGTGCAAGCTCGCTGGTTGCCGCCTGTACGCATCATGCATCCCTGGCCTGACGCACGCTTCGACGCCAATACCCGAGGCAAGAGCCCAGTGCGTTAAACGCGCACGCTGGGATCCGCGCGGGGGGCTGGCCGAGCCCGCAAGAGCGAAGGCCAGTCCCTACCGCGATCGACCCGCGAGGGCGCAGCGAAGCGTTGGATAGGGGTGCGCGCAGGCTGGGCTATTGAGCCTCGTAATCAACTGGTCCGGGGTGCCGACGCTGTTCTTTGGCGCGGAAGGCAACATCGGCGGCGACGTTTTCGCGAGTCGTCGTCGGACCCCGCGGGGTCGGAGAACCTGTGCATGTGCGTGATCTCTCCAGGCGCGAGAACCGGGAGGTCCGATCGTCGCTCGCCTGTGGTGATGGTAGGGCGGGTCGTGCGGGGAAGGCTAAGGCCGTAATCCCGTGATGCACGACGATCGGAAGTCGGACGATCTCGTAGTACCGACGAAACTGCCGAACAACGCCCAAGGCGGGGCGGCGGAGGTGGCGGAGGGAAGGGGATCGCCCAAGGGAAACGCGGGCGGCAAAACACGTCCCAGACGCGGAGCTGGAGTGGGCGTGTCAAGTGACCTGGATCGCGTGCGCCGAGTGGCGCGGAAGGACAAGGATGTGCGGTTCACCGCGCTCCTGCACCATGTCGATGTCGACCGCCTGCGGGCGGCCTACTGGGCGTTGAAGCCCAAGGCCGCGCCTGGGGTAGACGGCGTGACATGGAAGGACTACGGGCAGGACCTCGAAGAGAACCTTCGGGATCTGCATTCCCGGGTCCATCGCGGGAGCTACCGGGCGAGACCGTCGCGGAGGGTGTACATACCAAAGCCCGATGGGCGGCGAAGGCCGCTCGGGATCGCATCGTTGGAGGACAAGCTCCTTCAGCGGGCGGTGGTTGAGGTGCTGAACGCCATATACGAGACGGACTTTCTCGGTTTCTCGCACGGGTTTCGACCGGGGCGTTCCCCGCATGATGCGTTGGATGCGCTCGCGGTCGGGCTGCGACGAAAGCGCGTGAACTGGGTGCTCGAC
>CAWFKF010000064.1:0-97779 GCA_963816005.1 uncultured Solirubrobacteraceae bacterium
GACAACGCGATCGCCAGCGCCGTCTGCGCCGGACTTACGCCTCCGCCCAAGAGGAGGCGTCCAGATCGAGGCCTGCGACGGCCTGCGATGGCCGAGGCTCACCGGCGTCCGGCGATGGTGACGCGCTTCTGCTTCGTCGCCGCCGGAGACCGCGGCTGCGGACTGCCGCTTCGGCTGACCGCAGGCCCGGAGGAGAAGCCTCGCCGCGGGCGCTTGCCCACAGCGATGCCCAGCCCTATAGCTCGAGGACAGGGTAGCCCTCGACGGGAGCTGCGACTTCATTCGTGCTCATAGCGAGCCAGTACAGCGACGGGGCCACCGGATCGGGCGGGGGAAAGTGCACAACTCGCGCTCGCTGCCGCGTTGCGCGAACAGGAAAGCGCGCTCGCGACTGCCCTCCGGGCCACTGGTACAACGGTGCGATGGTCGATAGTGAACGGCGCGGTTGGACTGTCGGGGGCGTGAGCCATGACGCGACCCAAGTCGATCCGCCGGCGCGAGAAGCCACCGCGCGCGGCCAGGCGATCCAGAGGGCTCGGTGGCCTGAGTGCGTGTCTGAGCCGCACGGGTCACCCACAGAGGCTTTACCGACAGCGGCTGGTGACGACCGCTGACGGCGGACGCTGCCCGCTGCTCGCTTCAGCCATGCTGAAAATCGTGGCCCTTGTCGTGACCGTCGCCCTGGGGGATTCGCTGAACCCCTCGACGATCGGCCCCGCGCTCTTCCTCGCCTCCGGAGAACGCGCGCGTATCGCAGTCCTTGAGTTCATTCTCGCGGTCTTCGTCGTGCACTTCTCCGGCGGCGCGATCCTCCTGCTCGGACCTGGGCACCTGCTGCTCTCGTTCGTCAACAAGCTCGCTCACACGACCCGCGACGCGCTCGAGCTGGCGGCCGGTCTAGGGTTGCTGCTGGCTGGAACGGTCATTTGGCACCAGCGGCATCGGCTCGCGCAAAGGAAGCTGCCGACTCCAAACCCGCAGCGCAAGTCGAGCATCCTGCTCGGGGCGGCGATCATCGCGATCGAGCTGCCGACCGCGTTTCCTTACTTCGCAGCAATTACCGCGATTCTCGGTGCTGCCGATGACACGCCTGCACAGCTGTCTCTGCTGGCTTTGTACAACCTGTGCTTCATCCTCCCGCTGGTCGCGGTCCTCATCACGCTCCTGCTCGCGGGCGAACGGGCGGACGAACGGTTGATCCGCGTTCGCGGAATCAGCGAGCGCCGCTGGCCCGAGGTCTTCGCGGCGGTCCTGTTTGTGCTTGGCCTCGCGGTGGCCGGATTCGCAGGCGCCGCGTTGAGCCGCGACTAGGCGCTGCGGCTGCCAAGACCAAACCCGCACTGCACGGCGCGCTGAACAGACCGTCACTCAGGCGACGATCCACAACCGGAGCCTGCACCACCGCCGCATGATGCTCGAAGCCGTCACACCTCGCGTTACAGAGTTGGCGCGTAGCCACGGCCTGAGCGTCCTCGCTTGCGCGCGAACACGCGTATCCCGCGGGATCGGCTTCGTCTCGCGACGACGCGCGCTCCGGCGATTGCCTTGGCCAACATTGCGATTGTCGTGACCCGGGCCTGGGCCGGAGGACCGTCCGCTTGTGCCTCCGCCAAGAGGCGGCCTTGCGCGCCGCTAGGTCCGCTCGCTCTCAGGCTCGCCCGGCCGCCGTCGTTCGCGAGGCGCTCTGAAGATCGACAACAGAGGCGATCCGGGCCTTCCGCACCGCCCGAAAAGCCCCGAAACGAAACGGATCGCGCGGTATAGATCGCATGCAAGGGCCACACTACGCTCTCCCCGAAGATGATGGTCATGGCCTGGGCGATATCGCACGCTCGCGGAGCTGCGGCGGCTACCGTCGCGGCGGTGGTCATCGGCATCGGCGCGTGCGGTGGCACCGAGCTGCGGCCGGCCACAACGAAGACGTCGCCCCGCACACCGACGACCATGCCGGCCCCGCGGCCCAGCATCACGCCGGCCCCGCGGTCGAGTCTGACGCCGCACGCGCCCTTCGCGGTAGGGATAACGGTGCTCCGCCTCGCCGACCGGTCCCGGCGGATCGCCGGCAACCCGAGGATTCTCGTGGCGGTCGTGCGCTACCCGGCGCTCGGCACACCCTCGAAGACAGACGTGCGCGGCGCGCGACCCGCCACACCGGCAGGCCCGTTCCCGCTCGTGGTACTCGCCCATGGCTACCGCCTCGCGCCGTACACCTACACGCACCTGCTGCGCGCGTGGGCGCGGGCGGGATACGTGGTCGCCGCCCCGTATTTCCCGCTCACCAATGCCAATGCGCGACTCGTCGACCGGTCCGACCTCATCAACCAGCCGCAGGATCTTCGCCTCGTGATCGCGCGACTGCTCGCCAGCGGCAGCGCGCCGCTCAACGGCCTGATCGATCGCCATCGCATCGCTCTCGCCGGGCACTCCGACGGCGTCGACAGCGCGCTCGCGGTCGCGTACACCCAGCGCAACGACCCACGCATCCGCGCCGCGATCGGCCTCTCAGGCGCGGAGATCGCCGCCTTCACCGGCTTTCCCAGCCCGACACGCGGCATCCCACTGCTCGCCGTTCAGGGGACCGCCGACTCCGTGAACTCGCCCAGCGGCACCTATAGCTACTTCGCCGCCGCCCCCCGGCCGAAATACCTACTAAAGCTGCTCGGCGCCGAGCACACCTCCCCGTATCAGGACGCCCAACCGTACCTCGCAATTGTCGAGCGCGTCTCAATCGCATTTCTGGACCTATACGTCAAGAAGCAACGGGCCGCGAGCCGCCGGCTCGCCGAGGACGGCGACGTTCCCGCGCGCTCAACGGTCCAGAGCGACCCTTGACCCACAAGTGACTGCCACTCGCCAGAGAATCGAGTTCAACCGAAAACCACAAGCCGCCGAGGCACTAGCCAGGACCGTTCCTTCGCGTGCTGTCTCGCTCGTGCGCCACAAGGTGCCCGCAAGGACCGAATGGAGCAGTCCGCTCGGCGACCACCAGGAGCCTCGCTGCGGCGGCGAGACTGGCCCAATTGCACGAGGATGCGGGTGTCTGCCCGGGCGCGAAGCATGCTCGTCCGCTCGAACGATCGCAGCGCTGCCTCGGCTCCAACCTTACTTCTGGTTCGTCGCCGAAGGGGAAGCCAGCACGAGAGCTCTGCTCTAGAGGAGAAGCAGCCACCTGCTCGCGAACGGCAGCAAGACTTCCGCTCAGCCGCGACTGCAGGAGCACGCGCCTCTTTCGTGCTAGCCGGCTGGGAGCGTTCCAGCAAACGCGAGTGGAAGATCGGGAGATCACCCACCGCTTGCTGACGATCAAGTCCGGTGTGTCCAGCTAACGATCAGGCCGAACGCCGGCGCGCTCGCAATCGCCCAGTCTCGAGAGTCCACCGGCCAGGCTCGGCACGACCGCTTTCACTCTTGCGCCGGCGAATGTCGCACGATCGCATTGGCGACCAAACGCAAGTCCGCAACCGAGCGGTGTTAGCCGCGGGCGGCGTGGCCAGCAAGCAGCCCACGCGGTGGAAGCGGAAGCGTCGAGCGCGCCGAAGATCTGTGCTGCTGCCGACGAGTTGCGGCAGCGCCCGAGCTCGCGGCGACGAGGCGACCGCTTCGCCAGGCGAAGCGGCAACCGCTGATCGAGGACTGTGACGTCCGTCCGCGGGACCTACATGCCTGTGCACGGCCCGCGTCCGCGCTAGCTCGAGATCGACGGCTCCGCAAACGGCAAGGACTGCCGTCGGGCTTGAGCTGCGCAGCCACGACGGCCTCGACGGGACGATTGGTTTCGACGGCGGACAGTCGTGCCGCGCCCCTGATCAGCGTGATCGCTATGCCACGAAAGGACTCGCCAAGTTGGTTCGAGGCCGGACGATCCCAACGGCGACGAAGCGCAAGTCCGCGACCGCGCGGTGCTAGCCGATCACCCGATGACCAGCAAGCGGCCGCAGGCGTGAAAGCAGAACACTCGATCGCCTCGGGAATCTGTGATGCTCCGGAACGGGACCAGGGCTCTCGATCGCGACGGGCGCCGACGAGCCCGACGTGCGCGCTCCCGTTCCCAAGCACAAGCTTCGCGGAGCGCGTCGATCTCTTCCGCTTCACGCCGCTCCGTGCTCGCTGACCTGCGGTGTTGCAAGCGCCGGCGCGCTTGCAGCTCGCGCCGATCCTGCAAATCGCGGGGACCGCCGCCACGCTCGGATTCGCGCAACGGGGCGTCAGCGACCGGACGCGCTTCTGGCGACAAGCGGGTCGGAGGCTGGATCTCAGCGCGAGCCTCGCTTTGTGGTTGTCGCGGTACTCGCGGACGGCGACGCGCGGCTGTCTCCGACGCCCGCGCTTATGGCGGATGCGGCTCCCTGCGTTGACCCAGAACGTGCGGGCAGTGATCATGCGTACGCGATGGGTTCATTCAAGGCAGCGGTCATACAGGCGGCTGCTCCCGGCTTCGATCTCGAGCAGGGGTTAGACAAGGTCGCCCGGCTGGCGAGCGAGGCGAGCGCGGACGGTGCGGCGCTGGCGGTGTTTCCCGAGGCGTTCCTGCCAGCGTATCCGCGTGGGATCGCGTTCGGGACGGTCGTCGGGGACCGAACCGCGGAGGGGCGGGACCAGTTCCGGCGCTATTTCGATGCCTCGGTCGATGTACCGGGCCCGGCGGTCGATCGCTTGGCAGGGATCGCCGCCGAGAACTCACTGCACCTGGTGATCGGCGTCGTTGAGCGCGACGGGGGGACGCTTTACTGCACGGCGTTGTTCTTCTCGCCCGACGGTTATCTCGGCAAGCACCGCAAGCTGATGCCGACGGCGGCGGAGCGGATCGTGTGGGGGTTCGGGGACGGGTCGACGATACCGGTGTTCGACACTCCGCTCGGCCGGATCGGTGCCGTGATCTGCTGGGAGAACTACATGCCGCTGCTGCGGATGGCGATGTACGCCAAGGGCATCCAGATCTACTGCGCGCCGACCGCCGATGGCCGCGAAACCTGGCTATCGACAATGCGGCACGTCGCGCTCGAGGGCCGCTGCTTCGTGCTCGCGTGCAACCAGTTCACCCGACGCAGCGACTTCCCGGCGGACATTCCAAACGCGGTCGCGCAGGCGCCCGACGACGTCGTCAGCACCGGTGGTAGCTGCATCATCAGCCCGCTAGGTGAGGTGCTCGCCGGACCGGCGCGAGATGGAGAGGAGGTGCTGCTTGCCGACATCGATCTCGACGAAATCGCACGCGGCAAGTTCGACTTCGACGTCGCCGGGCACTACGCACGCCCAGATGTGTTCCGGCTGATGGTCGATGAAGCGCCGAAGCCGCCCGTCTCACCGACTCACTGATCCGAACGTCCGTTGGCGTGGACGGACAAGATGTCGGCCACGGCACGGTTCAGCGGCGTGTTGACGGCCACCTGTTTGCCGAGCTCGACGACGCCACCGGAGAGCCAGCGAACCTCGAGCCGGTTGCCTCGCTCAAGGTCGTGATGCATGGAGGAGGTCATCTCTGCTGACACGCCATCGGCGAAATCGAGCCGCTGCTCGGCATAGTCCTTCGGTAGCGGCACTCCGTGCGCGCGCCCTACGGCGACGACCTCGCGCATCACGTCCAGCAGCAGCGCGCGAGATTGTGGGTTCTCGCGGATTGGCCCGATCGGGACGCGCATCGTCGCCGTCGTCGCCGAGAGCCCGACCAGGAACACGAACTTTTCCCAGATCGCTCGTCGGATGTCGTCGCTGACCTCGGCGTCGATCCCGCCCGCCAGCGCCGCGGACTGAAACGCCTCGACACGGTCCGACCGCTTCCCGTCGAACTCGCCGACGATCAACCGCTGCAGGGGCCCCGTGCGGGTAATGACCCCAGGCTCGGACACAGTCGTGGCCACGTAGGCGACACCACCGATCAGCTGCGACTCGTTATAGGCCGCGCGGACGTACGAGTCCTTCAGAACGCCGTTCTGAAAAGAGACGAGGGTCGTCTCAGCGTCAACCAGCGGCCGCAGCTGCCGGAGCGCAGCCTCCGTGTCCCACAGCTTCACGCACACCATCACCAGATCGACCGGGCCGATCTCGCTTGGATCATCGGTGACGCGAACCTGGTCAAGATGAAACGGGTAAGGGCCGCCGTCGATCCGAAACCCATCGCGCTGTATCGCCTCGAGATGGGCGCCACGGGCGATGAAACTGACGTCCGTGCCGCCCCTAGCGAGTAGAGCGCCGAAGTAGCCGCCGAGCCCTCCCGATCCCATCACAGCGACCCGCATCAAGTCGTATCAAACCACGCCGGACGCGACGGGACGTACGTGCCCCGACCACTCCCAGCGCCGCTCCTGCGATGATCGCGGAAGGCGCAGCTCGTAACAGCCGGTGAGCCCCCTCCCTTGCGCGGATAGGGGAACGGCATCAGACGAGCTCGAGTGCGAGGCCGGGCAGTTCGATGCTGGCGAGTTCAGTGCTCCATGTCTCACCTGGCGCGGCCGGGAGCAGGTCGGTCAGGGTTCCCGTCGTCACGACCTCTCCGGCACGTACTGGCTGAGCGCGCGGCTGTCGGGCCAGGACTTCGGTGAGGTGCGCGAACGCCAGCAGCGGGCTGTCGAGGACGTTCGTCCCATCGCCGGTGGCGACGCATTCGCCGTCCCGAGCCAGCGCGACCGTGAAGTTGCGCAGCTTCGCCGCACAGTCCTCGATATCTGCGACTCGGACCGGGGTGCCGATCACGAGCGCGCCGTGGACTGCGTACGCGGCGATCGCATCGACTGCGTTGAACTTCCAGTCCGCAAAGGGGCATTGGGCGATCTCGAAACCCTGTGCGATCCAGTCGATCGATTCCAGGATCGCAGCTTCGTCCTGGCTGACTGGTGGGGTTCGCGCGAAGTGCAGTTGGATCTCGGGCTCGATCCGCGGCTGGATCAGGTGGCCGATCGCTACGCGAGCCGTGCCGTCGTTTGAGTTGAAGACCGTGGAGTCGTAGACGTAGCCCCAGATCGGCGCCCACACGCTGTACTGCGGCCAGATCGTGCGGTTGGTGAAGCCGATCTTGCGGCCGACCGGAGTCTCACCGCGCTGCCGGCGGCGGCGATAGATCCGATCGCTGATCTCATATGCGGTGTCCTCGTCGAGCGTGTCGTGACGCTCGCTGAGCAGCGGGATCAGCCGCCGCGACTCGAACGCATCGAGAATGGTCTCCACGGCTTCGCTGATCGGGTCGTTCGCGCTGAGGCGGGCACGCCATTGCGTAAAGTCGCCCGCGAGGTCTGGCCTGCCGACGGCGGCGAGGCGAGCGATGTGGTCGTCGATGTACTGCAGGTAAAGCGGGAGGAGTTGCTCGCGCAGCAGCTGGAGCGCTGTCGAGTCGTCCTCGGGTGGCGCCTCTCGCCAGGCAAGCGCGGCGCCGACGAGCGGTTTGCGGGGCGCGTCGCCAGCACCGACGTACCACGCAACGGCCTCGTCGTTGGTGCCGACCCGACCTGTTGCCGCCGTGAACATGAAACGAACCGGGAACAGGACGAGCTTGGTCACTCGCCGCACACCGCGCGCCAGAAGCAGCTCGGGCTCGTGAATCTCCTCGATCGCCTCTTGGCTCGCGGGACGCATCGATCCAAGGCCTGCAGCCGTCGGCGTCGAGGCGGCGCGTACGCCGGCCAGGAAATCGAGTGCGAACTCCGCGCCGCTGATGAGCAACTCCTCCGCGGTCGGTCGCGGCAGCTCGCTGCACGCGTCGACCCCAGCAAGTAGCCGTCCATTCGCGATCAGGTCAAACCGGTCGAGCGGCGGGAAACGCCCGCCGTCAGCCTGCCCCCGCAGCGTCAACGGCGTTCCCCAGAAAACCGACAGGCGCTGAGCCAGATCCGAACCCGCGCGCTTCTGGGTCTCGGCGATCGCCTGGATCGCGTCGCCGTCGCTCGGTTGAACCGGATCCGCGAGGATCAACGCGAGGTCGATATCGCTCACAAGAGCGCTGAAACCCCCGTGGGCCAAGCTGCCCAACGCGTACGCAGCGACCAAACGCTCACCCAACGCCGCACGGTACGCGTCCACCGCCCCGGACAGGATCGCCTCGGCCTCAACCACAGAACGCGACGCTACCCATGCCCGGCGCCAGCCGCAACACCCCCGACGACCCGACCATTCCAGTCGGACGTGAACCTGCAGCTCAGGCGGCAGTCCCGCATTCATGTCAGCACGAGCATCTCCCCGGCGCCCACAAGAGACTCCCAACGCGCGGATTGCGCGACTGGCGCGACGCAGCCGCGCCCCGCAGAACCAAGCCTCGGGCGGAGGTCTCCGTTTGCTGAATCCCTGCGGCCGTGCAAGCGCGCAGGTGCTTGCGGGTGCAGCTCTTTTGAAGGGACCTGCGGGGCGGGCTGAACTGACAGTGAATCGCCCGTAGATACGGGGGTTTTGGGCTGTCGCCGGTGGTGGTGGGTGGTGGTGTTGGGCGTGTCCCGCTGGGCGATTTCCTGGGGTTGAGCTGATTGGGCGGCCGATGCTGGGGTGTTTTCGGCCGTTTTCCGCGGCTTTCGCGGTTGTGGGGCGGGTCCCAGGACTCGTATTTCGGGTGTCGAAGTCGGCGTTGCTCATATCCAACGTCGACCACGGAGGTGGCCAACGTGACCGCCGATCTCGACACCCGTTGTGGCGAACTTTACGCCTCGGGCGATGCACTCCTGCCCGAGGGGTCGGTTGGCAACGATCGTGCAGCTGCGTTCGCGCGCAGCCAGGAGCAGTTCGAGTCGCTGATCGGTTTCCTGGACGGAACGGATGCGGCTGGGCTGTCGCACGCGGAGCTTGAGGAGCGTCTTGACCGGGACGGGCGGGAGCTGTTGCGCAGGTTGCTGGCTGATCATCTGGCGTTGCGGGCAGTCCGCGAGAAGCGGCTCGAGCAGGTCGTCGGCGATGAGGGGGTCAGGCGTGCGCGGGTTGAGTCCGGTCACGCGCGCGCGTTGGAGACGGTGTTCGGGACCGTGAGCGTCGAGCGGCTGGCGTACCGGGCAGCGGGGCTGGGGAATCTGCACCCGGCTGACGCGATCCTGAATCTGCCGGTCGAGCGTCACTCCCACGGGCTGCGCAAGCTGGCGGCGGTGGAGGCCGCGCGCGGCAGCTTCCAGGACGCGGTGGAGGCGATCGAACGCTCTACCGGGCAGCAGCTCGGCCATCGCCAGGTCCAGGAGCTCGCCCAGCTCGCCGCGGTCGACTTCGAGGACTTCTATGCGGCCAGGCGACCGAAGCGATCCAAGCCCGAGCAGTTGTTGGTGCTCTCGGCCGACGGCAAGGGAATCGTGATGCGCCCCGACGCGCTACGCACCCAGACCGCCACCAGGCGTGCCCGCGCAGGCCCCAAGCCCAAGACCAGGCTGGCGGGCTCAGAGAAGCTCAATTGCAAGCGGATGGCGGAGATCGGCGCGGTCTATGACGCGACCCCGGCGCCCCGCACGGCGGCCGACATCCTCGCCCGCGACGACAGCCATGAGCCCGCGCCGGGGCCGATCGCGGCCAACAAGTGGTTGTGCGCCAGCATCGTCAAGGACGCCGGCACCGTCATCAAACACGTCTTCGGAGAGGCCGACCGCCGCGACCCCAAACGCCGCCGCACTTGGGTCGCGCTCGTGGACGGCAACAACCACCAGATCCAACGGATCAGGTCCGAGGCCAAAGCCCGTGGCGTGAAGGTGACGATCGTCGTCGACTTCATCCACGTCCTGGAATACCTGTGGACCGCCGCCAGCTGCCTGTTCCCCACCCTGAACCCCGCCGAATGGGTGCACCTCCAAGCGACCAGGGTGCTCGAAGGACACGCCAACAAGGTCGCCGGCACGATCCGCCGCACCGCCACCAACCGCCGCCTGGACCTAGCAAGCCGCAAACTCGCCGACGACGCCGCCAACTACCTGACCAGCAAGGCCCCGTACCTCGACTACCCGACCGCCCTGACAAACGGCTGGCCGATCGCGACCGGGATCATCGAAGGCGCCTGCCGCCACCTCGTCAAAGACCGCCTTGACATCACCGGCGCCCGCTGGGGACTCGCCGGCGCCGAAGCCATCCTCAAACTACGCGCCATCAAAGCCAACGGCGACTTCGACCAATACTGGGACTACCACCTCGCTCAAGAACGACACCACGTCCACCAAGCCCGCTACCTCGACCACGTCGTCCCAAAGGTCACGTGACCGTCACCCCCGAGTCACTCCAGAAGAGCTGCACCCGGTGCTTGCATCCCTCGCCGCGAGCACGCCCGACGAGCTCGAAGCGGAAGCGCCGGTCGACGCCAGAATCTGTGCCGCTGCTGAGGAATCTCGATAGCGGTCGGCCTCGCGCACCGAGACGACCGCTCGGCGACGAGAGCGAAAGCGTCGCGGGCGGCCCTGCTTGCAGCTTCGCGGCTAGCAATCTTCTCGAAGCGGTAGTGCGCGCTGACCTCGAGCTGGCTCCTGGATCTGAGCAATACCAGCAGCGAGGGCGTGGCCGCCGGCCACAGTGCCGCTCCGCGGAAATTGCAGGAGACGGGCGTCTCGACGCGTTAGCTGACCCGCGGCTCGCGAGCAAGCGTCTGGCGGATCCGCGGAGAGATCACTGACCCGCTTACTGATGACCAAGGTCAGCCGGGGCGAGCTAACGATGTCGCGGTCCCTGCGCGCGCTCGCAATCGCCCAGAAGGTGCGTTCGCAGTAGCCGCCGGCGCACGATCGCTATCGACGGGCAGCAGTCGTGCGCCGGCCCGCCCGGCGTGATCGCAATGCCACGGTTGCGATAGTCGCGCCGACCGCGTGGCCGTGACCGCCGGTGATCCCCGAGTTGTGGGCTCCGTACAACCGACGGCTGCTGACAGACGACCGCGGGCTCGCGGGGTGGCGCCTCCCCGAGGGACGATTGGCAGAAGCGCGCGGCGACGTTCGGCGCTCCCGTTCACAGCCAGCCAAGCCCAAGCGCGCGTTCGTATGTCAACGGCATTGACGCCCGAACGCTTAGGCGCCGCTGAAGGCGTCGGCGAGGGCCGCGGCCCAGCTTCCGTACAGATCGATGACGGTGGACGGCGCGGGCCATTCTCCGGCTTGTAGTCGTTTGAGCGCTTCGCCGCCGCGCCGGCGTGCGTGGATGCGCGACCAGTCGTACGAGGACGGCGCAGCGCCGTAGCGCGCTCGCCAGGCGCGCATCGCCTTGCGGCTCCGCTCGCGGGTCCATTGCCGCGCGATCGCCCCGGGATGGCAGCGCGCCGAGGTACGACGTCGGCGAGGTGCCCTTGGGGTCCTTTTCCGACGCCGCCCTCCCGAACCCGGCGTGACCGTTTCCGATCACCGGGCTCTCCAGTGACTATGTCGTGATCGTGGTTGGCTGCTCGTGGTGGATCTTGGCGTGGCAGGTGGCACAGACCACAAGGGTCTTGCGTCGCCGCTTTGCCATCGCTCGCATCCATTCGAGCTGCGGCTGGCCGGGTCTATTGAGCGCCGTGAGGTTGCGGATTTGGTGCACTTGCACCTTCGTCGTTTGTTCGCAGAGCTCGCACCGCCCCGTCTTGAGCCGACGGATCAGCTCGCTGCCGCGGGCGGAGTCCCGGACTGGTTGGCGGTCGGTGAGGACCGCGTTTTTCTGCCGCCTGAGCGGGATCCCACCGAACGTTGCGACCAGCGGTTTGCGACCCTCGCCGATCTCGACGCGAACCTGCATGAACCTGCGCGGCCCGTGCGGTGTTTCGATCGTGGCCGCGTACTTGCGGGCCATCCTCGAGACCGACGAGCCGTGCTTGCCAGCCAGCGTCTTGAGCAGCGAGGTCAGCATCACCCAGTGCAGCCGGTTCAGTCGCCAGACGTCGCCGGCCAGCAGGTAGTACTGGACGATGCCCCGGTACTCGGCACCGTAGCGGCTGATGATCGCGTAGTCCTGCTCGTTCATCAGCCCGGGCCGTCGCTCGGGTTTGCCCCCTCGCATGTGCCGGGCGCATTTGGCCTTGATCACATCCGCAGGCACATGCAACCGGATGCGACCATTGGCCGATCTACGGCCAGCAGTCAGTCTTCGGTTGTCGTGGCCCACGGTGATCTCGTAGCCAAGGAACCGCGCCGCACTAGTGCGGGCGTGGGTGATCAGCGTCTTATTCTCGGGCAGCTCCAGCTTGAGATCCTCGTGCAGGAACTGAGCGAGATGACGTTTGATCTCCTCGGCTTCGGCCTTCGATCCGGTGAACCCGAGCAGGAGGAGAGTCGCCGGAGGGAGTCTCACCCTCCGGCGCTCGCAGAACCCGGCGTGAACCTCTCAGCTCACCGGGCTCCCATCGTCCAACCGTCAGGGCGCACACCGAACCGCCAGTGAGCGAACAGGCCCGGCTGGCGTCTTGCGACGTCGGCAAGGAATCTGCGGGCTCGCCGGGGACGGCGGCGCAGTCGTTTGTATTTCCGCATGGCCCACCTCACGAGCGTGTCGTTGAGGTGGCGGAAGACCGGATACAACATGGACTTGTAGAACTTTCCGTAGTAGTTGATCCAGCCCTGAAGCTGGCGGTTGAACATCAGCGCCAGGTCCGTGAGGGTCTTGTCCGATCGGCGAGCAACGCCCCAGCGGCGCATCTCGCGCCGCAACCGCGTCTTCGTCTCGCTCGACACCGCCGGAGAGAAGTTCACGAAGTGCTTCCCGAACCTGTTCTTCGACAGCCGGGGACGGAACGTGTACGACAGGAAGTCGAACGACGTGTGCTCGTAGGAGCCGCGCCGGTCGTCATCCTTGCAGTACACGACGCGGGTCTTGCGCTCATCTGCGTAGCGAACCAGCCGGTAGGTAGCGCCACCGCGACGCCTGATCTTCGCCCGCTCGACCCGCGTCGTCATCGTCGTCTGCCACGCCTGGGCGAAGTGCTCGTCCAGCGCGGACAGCGCGACGTTGGCGATCAGCGGCGAGATGACTGCTCCCACGCAATCGCAAACTTCGAGTTTGAGCGCACGATCTCGCGTCCGGCGGGAAGGAGTCGGACGTGACGCGTGGTATTCAAGTGACTGATGGCCAGTCGCCGAGCCTACGCCGACGAGTACGCGCTGCGGGTGAACCGCGCGGTCGAGTTGCTCGCCGACGTGTCGCCTGCGGACGCGGTGCGAGCGCTGCAGGCCGAGCATGGTCTGTCGGAGCGTCAGGCGCGCCGGTACGTGACCGTGGCGCTGGAGCGACCGGAGGGCGTGGCGGTGCCGGAGCGCACAGCGGTGTTTACGGTCCGGCTCGCGCCGTCGCTGATCGCGGGCCTGCGTCGGCACGCGCGGTCGCGAGGGCAGTCGCTGAGCGCGACTGTCGCGGAGGCGGCGAGACTGTATCTCGATCACGTTCACGAGCGACACGGTGGCTCCGCGCGTTGAGATCGAGTTCGTCGGTGATCGGCTCGCCAGCAGTCGGCTGGCGCAGGCGTACGGGTTCGTGGTGCCCGACCGGCGCCGAATGATAGGCAACGAGCGGAGGGATGATGATCAGCGACACGAGCTTGCAGGCGGCCGGACGGACGGGCAGGGTGGCGGCGATCTACGCGCGGGTGTCCTCGGAGCGCCAGCGCCAGGACGAGACGATCCAGAGCCAGACCGTCGGGCTGCATGAGCTCGCCGCCGGCCGGGGCCTGCTCGTCCCCGAGGACCTGGTGTTCGAGGACGAAGGGTTCTCCGGCGCGACGCTTCAGCGCCCGGCGCTGGAGCGGTTGCGCGACCGCGCGGCCGAGGGCGCGTTCGAAGTGCTGCTCTGCCACGCGCCGGATCGCCTGGCGCGCCGCTACGCGTACCAGGTGCTGCTGCTCGAAGAGCTTGCGCGGGTCGGCGTGGAGGTCTGCTTCGCGAAGGAACCCGAGCGGGGCGGCACCCCGGAGGACGAGTTGTTGCGCCAGTTCCAGGGGATGATCGCTGAGTACGAGCGCGCGCAGATCGCTGAGCGCACCCGCCGCGGGAAGGCGCACCGCGCGCGTGGCGGTTCGCAGGCGGTGATGTCGGGCGCACCGTACGGCTATCGGTACGTCAAGAAGTCCGAGCATATGGACGGGTTCTGGGAGATCGACGAGGCGCAGGCGCAGGTCGTGCGCGACGTGTTCGCTCGCTACGTGACCGATGGCGTCTCGATCGGTGAGCTCGCCCGCTGGCTGACCAACCGCGGCGTGCTGACCCGCACGGGCAAGGCGGTGTGGGACCGCTCCACGATCTGGGCGATGCTGCGCAACCCGGCCTATCGCGGGCAGGCCGCGTTCGGGAAGACCAAGACCGACGAGCGGCACGGCGGGCCGACGCGGACCACCCGCCAGCGCGGCGAGCGGCACGGCCGCAGGCTCACCCGCTCCGACCAGCCAGCCGAGAACTGGACGCTGATCCCGGTCCCGCCGCTCGTCACCGAGGAGACGTTCGCGCTCGCGCAGGCCCGGCTGGTCGAGAACGCGCACTTCTCCACGCGCAACACCAAGCAGCTGACGCTGCTGCAAGGCCTGCTCGTCTGCCGCGAGTGCGGCTACTCCTGCTACCGCAGCTCGACCCGCACCAGCAACAAGCGGATCTCGTACTACCGCTGCATCGGCCAGGACGGCTGGCGGCATCCGGACGGCAAGCGGTGCACCAGCCGCCCAGTCCGCGCCGACGAGCTCGACCCGCTCGTCTGGGAAGAGGTCCGCCGGCTGCTCAACAACCCCGAACTCGTCCGCTCCGAGATCGACCGCCGCCTCGCCGCGGTGCGGACAGAACACCCCGCGCCTCGCCGCCGAGAAGTGCTCGAGCGCGACCTCACCCACGCCAACACCGCGGTCGAGCGGCTGATCGAGGCCTACCAAGAACAGCTCATCTCGCTCGAGGAGCTCCGCGCCCGCACGCCCGCGCTGCGCAAGCGCCAGACCACCCTCCAAGCACAGCTCGACAGTCTCGACGCCGAGCTGCAGGACGCCGAGACCTACCTCCAGCTCGCCGACACCCTCGAAGGGTTCCTCGACCGCCTCGCCACCGGGCTGGACCGGCTCGACATCGCCGAACAACAACGGATCCTGCGGCTCGTCGTCCGCGAAGTCCTCATCGGAGGCGACGACGACAAGATCACGATCCGCCACTCGATCCCCACCCCCGTCGGCCCCGACGACCCGGGTTACCTTTTGCGTGGGAGCAGTCAGTATCCCGCCTTGCGGGGTGCCAGCGAGCGTCTCTTCTTGGCCGCCGAGCTCGGTCAGGATCCCGGCCTTCAGGAACGCCTTGATCAGCGCCATGACGCGTTTGTCCGCGACTCTGGCCCGCAGCCGGTCCTGAACGGCCGAATGCGAGATTTCGTCGAAGCACGCCTTGATGTCTGCTTCGAGAACCCACTCATAGGAGTTGGTCGCGAGCATGTGTATCTCGGCGATCGCGTCATGGGCGCGGCGTCCGGGCCGGAACCCGTAGGAGCAGGGTTTGAAGTCGGCCTCGAAGATCGGCTCGAGCACCGTCTTGAGGGCGGCCTGAACCACGCGGTCGCGGAGGGCGGGCACGCCAAGCCGCCGGAGCTTTCCTCCGCGCTTGGGTATCAGCCGCTCCTTGACCGGCAGAGGCCGGAAGCTCCCGGACCGCAGCTCCTCACGGAGCCCGTCCAAGAACCGCTGCACGCCCACCTGCTGCTCGACGTGGCGGGCGGTCTGCCCGTCCACGCCGGCTGAGCGCGACCCTCTGTTCGACCTGACCCGAAGCCACGCCATCATCAGCGTGGCCGGGTCGCAGACGAGGTTGTGGAGGTCCTTGAACCTCCGGTTGGGATCGTCAGATGCCCACTTGTGCAGCTTGCGCTGAATCCCGAGTACCCTGTCCTGCGCCTCCTTCGGCGCGGGCCATGGAGCGCCAGTATTCACCGGCGACCTCCTCGCATTCCAGACGGGCGCTGCAAGCCCGCTGCTCCCCTTCGCCATGTACCCGGCTCTCCCGGGCTCGGACTACTACGAGAGCTCCGCCCCCGACCCGGGCCATCGGCGGACGCTGCGCCTTGCCTGCACCCCGAAGGGCACGTCGGCGACACCGGTCGGGTTCCCACGTTCACTGCCGTTCGCTTGTCCGGGTCGGCGCCCAGCTCTTCCCCTGCGGGCCTGCCGCGACGCTCACGCGGACCGCGCGTCGCGGTCCCTTCCCGGCGCATCAATCCGCCGGTCGGGACGGTCCCCCGTGCATCCGGGGACTCGCTCACCGCTTGACCCAGCCCGTATCCATCGGGTTTGAGCCGGGATCCACGCTCAAGGGGGTTCTGCCACTGGTGCACTTGCGTTACGCCTTTCGGTCTTGCTTGCCGCGCCCGCGCGGTCCGATAGTTCCCGCACGTCGCGTCGTTGTCAGGACTGCTTGCCGTCCTCTCCCGCAGTTCCGGGGTCAGACTGTCCTCAGCTTCACCGGGCTGCCGCGACAGCCCGGCGGCAGGGTCTTGCACCCCGCACGAACCGGCAGCGCCTCGTGGCGCACCTTGATCACGTGGAACGGGTCCAGGCACACCTCGGCGTTCGGGCATCGTTCCGCGACGGGGATGGCGATCCAGTCGGCCATGTCGCAGGACACCAGCTGGAGCTGCTCGCAGCGCTCTTTGCCCAGTAGATCCAGGAACTTGTAGACCGTGGCCTTGTCGCGACCGGGGTGCGCCCACACCAGCCGGCCGGTGTCGTGGTCGATCACGACCGTGAGATACCGGTGGCCCTTGCGGACCGAGATCTCATCCACCCCCAGGCGCTTGAGCCCCGAGAACAGGTCGCGCTGCGCCTGGGCCTCGACGGCAACCCGCTCGCAGATCCAGCCGACCTACCGCCACGCGATCCGCATCAGCTCGGCGACCACCGTCTTGCTGGTGTTGACCGTCAACCACGCCGTCTGATCCTCGAACGATCTCGTGAACCGGGCGTCGTGGCGGGCCCACGGGACCGCGGCGACCACGACCCCGTGACGGCGGCAGTTGACCCTGGGCGCGTCGGCTTCCAGGAAGCAGAATGTGGTCGCGAGATCCAGCGCCCGCCACCGCCTGCGTCCCTCGCCCTGGTCATAGCCGGGGCAGCGCCGCCGACAGTGCGGGCAGCGGTCGCGCTCCTTCGCACGCGGGCGAACCGAGATCACCACCGACCCGTCGATCTCGTCGAAATCGACCTGCTCGAGCACCGTTCGGCGCAGTCCGAGCAGCTGCTTCCATACCCTGAGCGGGCGCACGTCGCCACCGTTCCTTTCATCAGGTTCCTGACTGTCAGAAGCCGGAACCGTAGGAGCACGGCGGCGTGCGCCCCCTCCTGCCCCGAGGTCGGGCGCTCCCAGCGCCCCGACCTCACCAGCCCAGAGCGCGGACGGCGGCGGCTGTCAAGCAGCGCCAAACCCCACCACGAGCAGCGCAAACGTCGCCCACGCCGCCGACCACGGTCGTGCGCTGCTTGATCAGACGACGACGGCCGCGCTACCCCCCACCGCGTTCACCTCACCCACGGAACATACAGGGGAGCCGCTTTTTGTCGGTCAGCGATGGGCGCGCCAACGCGTTGTCCTCGCCGCGTTCGATCATCGTCCAGCACAGCACCGCGACCTTGCGGGCGGTGGCCACGACCGCGATCTGCATCCCGCGGCGGCCGCGGACGCGTTCATAGAACGCGCGTCGCGGCCCCGGTGTCTTGGCCGCCGCCCACGCCGCCTCGACGAGCATCCCGCGGGCGTGTGGGCGTCCCTGCTTGGTGATCCGCCCGTGGCTGGCGGGCTGCCCGCCGGACTGCTTGACACGCGGGTTCAGGCCAAGATAGGACACGACCTGCTGTGGGCTGCGGAACCGGCGAAAGTCACCGATCGCTGCGACGATCGCTAGCGCGACGGTCGCGTCAACGCCGGGGATCGTCATCAGTCGTTTGACCTCCGGGCTACCCAGCGCGACCCGGCCCAGCGCGGCGTCGATGATCCGCAGCTCCTGGCCGTGGAAGTCCAGCTGGCGCAAGAGCGCCTCGACGGCGAGCTCCTCATCGGCCGGCAGGGGCTGGTTGGCCAGCCAGCAGCGACCCTTGAGCCCGAACAGGTCGACCGCCGGCCAGCGCGGGATCAGGTTGCGGTGAAGGATCGCCTGCACCTGGTTCTTCAGCCGCGTGCGCTGGCGGACGATATGAGCCCGCCGAGAGACCTGCCGGCGCAGCGCCTGCGTGGCCTCATCAGCGACCCACACCGACGGCAGATAATCCGCCGCCAGCAACTGTGCGAGAACCTCGGCGTCGACCTTGTCAGTCTTGACCTTCGCCTCGGCGATCGCCCGCGTCTTCTGCTGGTTGGACACAATCACCCGCGCGACGTGCGGCTCGACCAGCCGGACAATCGCGTGGGTGTTGCAGGTCGCCTCGATCGCCACCTCGTCCTCAGGCCCGAGGCTGTCGGCGAAGATCCGCAGACCCTCGTCGGTCAACGCGATCTGCCCGGCCTGACGGACCAGCCCGTCCTCCTCCCACACCGCGATCTGCGCGAACTCGCGGTGCACATCCATACCGATACACCTGCGTCCCATCATGAACCTCCAACTGGTTGATGATCTTGGGAGCCAGGCGGGCGAACGACACCTACGGATTCGCGCTCGAAGCGCCTCCGGGCAAGTCGCAGGGGCGGCCAACTACTGAGGGGAAAATAGCGCTGGGGTTGTGACCGCCTTCCGGGAAAGGGCGTGTGGGTTGTCGCGGCGATTCAGGCTGCCAGCGGCGTTTCCTGCAGGGTCACGGTGTGCCCGAGGCGCTCGAGCTGAGCGACGAGGCGTCGGGTCTGTCGTTCGGGATCGCGTCGGGCGTAGTAGTCGCCGCCGAGGTCGTTGTAGAGCTCGCCGGTGGTGAGCATGTGCCAGATCGCGCACAGCATCGAGTGTTTGACGGCGCCGAGCGCGCGGGCGTGGCCGAGTTGGGACTTCTTGCGGCGGTAGAGGGCTTGCAGGTAGCTGTCGTTGGTGCGCAGGGCCGCCATCGCGGCCTCTTTGAGCGCCTGGTTGAGCCATTTCGACCCCTTGCGGCTCTTGCCGGAGCGGCGTTTGCCGGCGGACTGGTGGTTGCCGGGGCACTGGCCGCCCCAGGAGGCGAGGTGATCGGCGCTGGGGAACTGGGTCATGTCGGTCCCGATCTCGGCGATCACGTTCTGGGCGGTGCGGACCTCGATCCCGGGGATCGTGCACAGCAGGTCAACCGCCGCCGCGAAAGGTGCGAGCTTCACCTCGATCGCTCCCGTCAGCGTCTCGATCTGCTGATCGAGGAAGTCGAGGTGCGCGAGGATCGCGCCGATCAGCAGCGCGTGGAGCTCGTCGAAGCGACCCTCGAGCGCCTCGCGCAGCGCCGGGATCTTCGCGCGCATCCGACCTTTCGCTAGGTCGGCCAGCACGACCGGATCGGTCGTGCCGTTGATCAGCGCGTTGAGCATCGCGCGGCCCGAGACGCCGAGGATGTCGGTCGCGACGCAGTCGAGCTTGATCCCGGTGTCCTCCAGCGCCTTGTGCAGCCGGTTAGCCTCGCGCTGACGCTCGGCGATCTGCGCCTTGCGATAGCGGGTCAGCTGTCGCAGCTCGCGGATCGGCTTCGGCGGAACGAAGCTCCCGCGCAGCAGCCCGGCCTCGGTCAGCCGGCAAAGCCACTCGGCATCCTTCACATCGGTCTTGCGACCAGGAACTTGTTTGACGTGCCTCGCGTTGACCAACAGCAGCTCGAAGTCGTCTTCGAGCACGTGCCAGACCGGCTTCCAGTAAACGCCGGTCGCTTCCATCGCGACCTGCGTGACACGGTGAGCCTTGAGCCAGTCGCGCAGGGCAAGCAGCCCACGGACGGTCGTCTTGAACTCCGCGAGATGCTGGACTCGCACACCCTGCTCGTCGGGCACCCGCACACAAGCGGTCACCTGCGCCTTATGCACGTCCAGCGCGCCCGGGCGCTCAACGATCACATCCATCAGACCTCCTTGGGATCAACGACACGGATCGCCGTCCGCCAAGAACCTCCGAAACAGACGAGTCTGAGGAGCGCGCTCACGGCGGCAGTCCCGGGATCCGGGGGAGGTCCCCACGCCAAACTGAACCACGGGCTCAAAAGCACCACAGGAAACGGGACGTCCGGCGAACGACGCCCGGATCATCCAACATTTTCACCCGCCCCGGGTCGCCGGCGCAGCCGGCGAGGGAAACTGAATCGAAAATAGCCGTCGGGGAGCGGCAGCGCTTGGGGTTCGACAGCCTCCGTGAATAGCGTTGGGGAGCGGTAGCGTTGCCGGTCAGGCAGCCTCGGGTAGGGGCTCGAGGGTGACTTGGTGGCCGAGGCGTTCGAGCTGTTTGATCAGGCGGCGGCGGTAGCGTTCGGTTGCTTCGGTGTCGCGGCGGTAGAAGAACTGTTCGCCGAGCTCGTGGTAGGGGACGCCTTGGTCCAGGACGTGGTAGGCGGCGGTGAGGATCTTGTGGGCGGTCGCGATCGTGGCTTTGGCGTGTCCGCGGCGGCTCTTGATCCGGTGGTAGCGGGCGGACAGGTAGGTGCCTTTGGTGCGCACGACCCCTTTGGCGCACTCGGTCAGGGTTCCGCGGAGCCACTTGGAGCCTTTGCGGGTCTTGGCGGAGTGTTGCTTGCCGCCGGATTCGCGCTGGCCGGGGCACATGCCGCCCCAGGAGGCGAGGTGATGCTCGGTCGGGAAGCGGCTCATGTCCGGTCCGATCTCTGAGAGGATCAGCTCGGCGGCGCGCTTGTCGACGCCGGGGATCGTGTCGAGCAGCTCGAGCTCACGGGAGAAAGGGCGGGTCAGCTCCTCGATCCGCTCGGACAGGGTCGCGATCGTTTCGTCGAGGAAGTCGATCTGCGCGAGCATCTGCCCGATCAGCAGCGCGTGGTGGCCGGTGAAACGGCCTTGGAGCGCTTCGCGGAGCGCGGGGATCTTCTTGCGCAGCGCTCCCTTCGCCAGCTCGGCGAGCACGTCGGGATCATGGGTGCCGGAGATCAGCGCGTCGAGCATCCGCCGGGCGGACACGCCGAGTACCTCCGACGCGACCGAGGAGAGCTTGATCCCCGCGTCTGGAGGGTCTTCTCGACCCGTTGCACCTCGCGGACGCGTTCCTGGATCTTGGCCTTGCGGTAGCGGACCAGGTCGCGCAGCTCCCGCAACGGCCGGGGCGGCACGAAACTCGCTCGCACGAGTCCGTGCTCGACCAACTGACAGCCCCACTCCGCGTCCTGCACATCACTTTTGCGGCCGGGGACAACCAGCATCACAGACTGCATGAGTTGCGCCCGTCGCTGCCGGGCGAGGTGACGGTCACCGCCGCGCACCCGCTGCGCGGCGAGCGACTGGCGGTCGAGGGCCGCCGGCGGGTGGGCGGGGTGCCGTGCCTCATCGTGCGTCTGCCGGATGGGACGCCGGGCACGGTCGAGGTGCTGGCGACGAGCGCGGGGCAGGCGGCGGACGGGCCGGCGGCGGGGGCGTTGCTGTCGGCCGAGGGGGTGCGCCGGCTGCGGCGATTGTTGGCGCCGAGGGCCTCGGGCGGCGTGGGCAGCGGCACGTAGGCTCGCCTCCCGAGAAGCGCCAACAACTCGCGGAGGTGAACCCCGTGCGCGGACTTGAGTCTACGCGGCGTCAGCTTGCCCTTCCTGTGGAGGGGCGAGGCCAGGTCAATCGGATGTGGGAGTCGTTCTCGCCGGAGGCGCAGGAGCAGATCCTGCGCCTGTTGGCGCGGGCGATCGCGCGCATCCTCAGCCGAGAGGAGGAGCAGTGAGCAAGATCGAACGTCAGCACCTGCAGCGCAAGGCATACGTATACGTGCGCCAGTCGACGCTGGCGCAGGTCGAGCACAACACCGAGAGCCTGGAGCGCCAGTACGAGCTGAGCGAGCGGGCGGTCGCGCTCGGCTGGGACGCCCGCGAGGTGGTGGTCGTCGACTCCGACCTCGGGCGCTCGGGGAAGAGCACAGACGGGCGCGACGGCTTCCAGGGGCTAGTCGCTGACGTCGGCCTGGGCCGGGTCGGGATCGTGCTCGGGATCGAGGTCTCGCGACTCGCGCGACGCAACGCGGACTGGTATCAGCTGCTGGATCTGTGCGCATTGACTGACACGCTGATCGCCGACTCCGACGGGATCTACCACCCCGGGCTGCACAACGACCGCCTCGTGCTCGGGCTCAAGGGCACGATGTCGGAGGCCGAGCTGCACGTGCTGCGCGCCCGGTTGCGCGGCGGCAGCCTGCACAAAGCGGGCAAGGGCGAGCTGCGCCTCCCGCTGCCGGCCGGTCTGGAATACGACGAGACCGGGCGCGTGCGGATCACCCCGGACGAGGCTGTTGCCGACGCGATCCACACGGTGTTCTCGTACTTCGATCGGCTGCAGTCAGCCAGGCAAGTGATGCTGCGGCTGCTCGAAGAGGAGCGCAAGCTGCCGCGCCGCGCGACCAGCGATCGCCAGGTGCGGTGGGTGACCGCGAGCTACAAGCCGATTCACGAGATCCTCACCAACCCTGTGTATGCGGGCGCCTATGCGTACGGGCGCAAGCGGATCGAGCGGCGGGTCGCCGACGGGCAGGTGCGCGAGCGTGTTCGCCGCGCCCCGCGCGAGGAGTGGCACGTGTGCATCGAGGACCACCATCCCGGTTACATCTCCTTCGAGCGCTACCTCGCCAACCAGCAGCGGCTCCGCGCGAACTGGCGAGCGCCGCGCGGGGAGGGTGGCGGCGCCGCGCGCGAGGGCCGGGCCCTATTGCAGGGGCTGATCCGCTGCGGGCGGTGCGGCCGGCGGATGCAGGTCGGCTACAGCGGCAAGGCGCTCGTGCCCAACTACAGCTGTGTGCGCGGCAACCAGCTGTATGGCACCGAGCGCTGCCAGTCGGTCGGCGGGCGGCGGATCGAGCGGGTCGTGCTCGAGGCCGTGTTCGAGGCGCTGCAACCGGCCGGGATCGAGGCGACGCTGCGCGCGATCGAGCACGCAACCTCAGATCACCAAGCGCGGGTCCGCTCGGCCGAGCTTCAGCTCGAGCGCGCGCAGATCCACGCTGACCGCGCCCACCGCCAGTTCGACGCCTGCGAGCCCGAGAACCGACTCGTCGCCCGCACCCTGGAGCGCGAGTGGGAGCAGCGCCTCACCGAGGTCCGCGCGGCCGAACGCGCGGTGGCCGAGGTCGCGACCAAGCGCCCGGAGCCGCTCACCAGCGAGGAAATCGCGTGGTGCCGGCAGGCGGGGGCCGACCTGCGCAAGGTGTTCGACGCGCCCAGCACCCCGGACCGCGAGCGCAAGCAGCTGCTGCGCGCGATCCTCACCGACGTCGTCGTGACCGTTGACCGCACCTCCGAGCAGCACGGCGCCCAGCTGCGGGTCGCGTGGGAGGGCGGCGCCGTCACCGAGCACACCGTGGCGCTGCCGCGGACCGGCAGCCACACCCGCTGCACCGACCAGGACACGATCGCGCTCGTGCGCCAACTCGCCGAGCGCTACCCCGACAAGCAGATCGCCGCGATCCTCTCCCGGCAAGGACGGCGCACCGGTGCCGGCAACCAGTTCACCGCCCACAACGTCCACGGGCTCCGCAGCTACCACAAGATCCCCGCCTGTCCCGTCCGCGCGGCCGGCGACGATGGCGAGGTGGTCACGATCGCGAAGGCCGCCGCAGAGCTCGACGTCTCCACCGCCACCGTGCACCGCTGGCTGCGCGAAGGGTTCATCGTCGGCGAGCAGATCACCCCCGGCGCGCCCTGGCAGATCCGGCTCACCGACGAGCTCCGCCAGCGCGTCTGCGCCCAGGCGCCCGACGGGTGGCTGCCGCTCACCGAAGCCGCCGAGGCGCTCGGCGCCGCCCGCCAGACCGTGTTGCACAAGGTCCAACGCGGCGAGCTGGCCGCCATCTACGTCCACCGCGGCAAGCGAAAAGGCCTACGAATCCAGGTCAAACCCGAACAAACTGGACTGTTCGACAACCACATCCGAGAGGAGACGCAGTGCTAAACCAACGCCACGTGACGAAGATGGCGGGCGTTGTAGAGCCGGCAGTCGAACTCGTCCTCGAGCAGGTAGTAGACCGCACGCCAGTAGACGCCGGTGGACTCCATCCCGACGGCTGTGACCGCGTAGCTGCGCAGCCAGTCCGCGAGCGTGATCAGCCCCGCGGTCGTTGTCGAGAACTCGTGGATCTCCTGGTGGCGGCCACCTTCACCATCGGGGACGCGCACGCATGCGGTGATCTGCGACTTGTGGATGTCGAGCATCGCGCAACGCTCGATTAGACGATTCATCAACCCTCCCAAGGGTCAGAGGAACAGAACGACCGCCCGGGAGAGCCTCATACGGTGGAGTCTGAATCACGTGCTCAAGGCAACAGTTCGGGGTGCCCGAGACTCTCGCGTCCCACTCATAATCGGGCTCTCTGGCACCAGTTAGAGCCGACGTCGACCAAGGCGGCCGCCACGCAGTACAGCCGCCTGAGGCCGCGCCAGCGACGCACAAACATTTGGGTGCAGGTCGTTTGTAGTGGGTAGATAGTCCTGATTTGTCGGGCGAATGGCGCGTCGGTCGGCGCTTTCTGGCAGGGTTATGCCCGCGGTTTCGGGAGGACTCCCGGTGAGCTGCGGCGAAAGTCAGGGGTGTTATGTCTTTTGCGGACGGCGATACGGAGGTGATCGCGTGGCTCCTGATCTGCTGGACTTGTTCGTCGGCGCCCGGCAAGCTAACGGCTCTGTGAGCGAGCCGTCGTTGCCGTTGGTGGATGGTGATCGGCAGCCCGCGGGTGGCGAGGACCCCCGCGCGGCGGGGTCGGATGCGCGCCCGGTCGCGGGGTTTGAGCGCTCGCAGGCTCTGTTTGCGAGGTTGCTCGAGTGGGCGGCGGGCGAGGAGGCGTTGGGGCTTGAGCATTCAGGGCTCGAGGCGCGGCTGGTCAAGGACGGTCGTGAGTTAGCCCGCCAGGTGTTGCAGGACCAGCTCGATCTGCGCGCTGTGCTCGAGCCGCGCGTCGGTGGGGTGATCGGCGCTGAGGGCACGCCGCGGCGTAGTGTCGAGCGTGGCCACGAGCGCGATCTGCACACCGTGCTTGGCGAGGTGCAGGTCACGCGGCTGGCCTACCGGGCGGTGGGCAGCGAGAACTTGTATCCCGCTGACGCGCAGCTGAACCTTCCCGCCTCGCGCCACTCGCATGGGATCCGCAGGCTGGCCGCGCTGGAAGCGCCGCGCGGCAGCTTTGAGGACGCGCAGGCCGCGATCGTGCGTCAGAGCGGCCAGCAGATCGGCACCCGTCAGCTCAGAGAGCTGACGCTCTCAGCCGCCCAAGACGTTGCTGCGTTCTACGCGCAGCGCGAGCGCACAGCGCCAGAGGAAAAGGATCGGGTGCAGGTCCCCTGGAGGGACGCAGGCCTGAAGAGTCCGATCGAGACAAAAACGCTGCTTAACTGGTAGTTTGAGGTCAACCTAGACCCGCTTCGACAAGGGGCCACTCGGTTGCAGAACCAGCAACGCGAAGCCAGTGTTCGCGGCCTTTCGTAATCTCGCGGCTCGGATTGGCGGACGAAATCGACGCTAAGGTCAAGCCGCGCCCTCGAATCGCCCGTAGATTCAAGCCGCAGTGTCCCTCTGGGGGACCTGCACCCAAAAGGATCTGCTGGTGCTCTCGTGCGATGCCAAGGGGGTGGTGATGCGCCCCGAGGCGCTGCGTGAGCCGACTCGCACCCAGGCGCACAGCGCCTCGGGCAAGCTCAAGACGCGCCTGTCCAAGGGCGAGAAGTCCAATCGCAAGCGGATGGCGGAGATCGTCACCGTGTACGAACTCACCCCCGAGCCGCGCACCGCGGCCGCCATCCTGCCCGACCCCGACAACCCTCCACCTTCAGCCACCCCGCGACCGAAGGCGAAGAACAAGTGGCTGGCCGCCAGTGTCACCGACGACGCCAGAGCGGTCATCGCTGGGATGCTCAACGAGGCCGACCGCCGCGATCCCGACCACAAGCGTCGGTGGGTGGCGCTGGTGGACGGGAACAATCACCAGATCGACCGGATCAAGACCGAAGCCCGCAAACGCAAGGTCAAGGTCCCGATCGTCGTTGACTTCATCCACGTCCTTGAGTACCTATGGTCAGGCTGCTGGTGCTTCTTTGAAGAGGGTGACCCGGCCGCCGAACGGTGGGTGCACGAGAAGGCGCGCGCCGTGCTGGAGGGCAAGGCGGGGATCGTCGCCGCCGCGATCCGCCGCAAAGCGACCCGCCTCGCGCTCGAGCCCAACAAGCGCCAAGCCGCCGACCGCTGCGCCGACTACCTCCTCGCGAAACGACCCTACCTCGACTACCCCACCGCCCTTCAGAACGGCTGGCCGATCGCGACGGGCGTGATCGAGGGCGCCTGCCGCCACCTCGTCAAAGACCGCATGGACATCACCGGCGCCCGCTGGGGCCTGGCCGGCGCCGAGGCGATCCTCACACTCCGCGCGCTGATCAGCAACGACGACTTCGACCAATACTGGACCTTCCACCTCGCCCAAGAACACTGCCGCGTTCACGCATCACGCTACGCCCTCGGCGTCATCCCGGCACCCGCGTAACTCCCTCCAATGGACCTGCACCCCAAACATTTTCATGCGTTCCGGGTGGGCCCCGCCAGGGGCGCATGATCACTGAGGGGAAAATAGCGCTGGGGTTGTGACCGCCTTCCGGGAAAGGGCGTGTGGGTTGTCGCGGCGATTCAGGCTGCCAGCGGCGTTTCCTGCAGGGTCACGGTGTGCCCGAGGCGCTCGAGCTGAGCGACGAGGCGTCGGGTCTGTCGTTCGGGATCGCGTCGGGCGTAGTAGTCGCCGCCGAGGTCGTTGTAGAGCTCGCCGGTGGTGAGCATGTGCCAGATCGCGCACAGCATCGAGTGTTTGACGGCGCCGAGCGCGCGGGCGTGGCCGAGTTGGGACTTCTTGCGGCGGTAGAGGGCTTGCAGGTAGCTGTCGTTGGTGCGCAGGGCCGCCATCGCGGCCTCTTTGAGCGCCTGGTTGAGCCATTTCGACCCCTTGCGGCTCTTGCCGGAGCGGCGTTTGCCGGCGGACTGGTGGTTGCCGGGGCACTGGCCGCCCCAGGAGGCGAGGTGATCGGCGCTGGGGAACTGGGTCATGTCGGTCCCGATCTCGGCGATCACGTTCTGGGCGGTGCGGACCTCGATCCCGGGGATCGTGCACAGCAGGTCAACCGCCGCCGCGAAAGGTGCGAGCTTCACCTCGATCGCTCCCGTCAGCGTCTCGATCTGCTGATCGAGGAAGTCGAGGTGCGCGAGGATCGCGCCGATCAGCAGCGCGTGGAGCTCGTCGAAGCGACCCTCGAGCGCCTCGCGCAGCGCCGGGATCTTCGCGCGCATCCGACCTTTCGCTAGGTCGGCCAGCACGACCGGATCGGTCGTGCCGTTGATCAGCGCGTTGAGCATCGCGCGGCCCGAGACGCCGAGGATGTCGGTCGCGACGCAGTCGAGCTTGATCCCGGTGTCCTCCAGCGCCTTGTGCAGCCGGTTAGCCTCGCGCTGACGCTCGGCGATCTGCGCCTTGCGATAGCGGGTCAGCTGTCGCAGCTCGCGGATCGGCTTCGGCGGAACGAAGCTCCCGCGCAGCAGCCCGGCCTCGGTCAGCCGGCAAAGCCACTCGGCATCCTTCACATCGGTCTTGCGACCAGGAACTTGTTTGACGTGCCTCGCGTTGACCAACAGCAGCTCGAAGTCGTCTTCGAGCACGTGCCAGACCGGCTTCCAGTAAACGCCGGTCGCTTCCATCGCGACCTGCGTGACACGGTGAGCCTTGAGCCAGTCGCGCAGGGCAAGCAGCCCACGGACGGTCGTCTTGAACTCCGCGAGATGCTGGACTCGCACACCCTGCTCGTCGGGCACCCGCACACAAGCGGTCACCTGCGCCTTATGCACGTCCAGCGCGCCCGGGCGCTCAACGATCACATCCATCAGACCTCCTTGGGATCAACGACACGGATCGCCGTCCGCCAAGAACCTCCGAAACAGACGAGTCTGAGGAGCGCGCTCACGGCGGCAGTCCCGGGATCCGGGGGAGGTCCCCACGCCAAACTGAACCACGGGCTCAAAAGCACCACAGGAAACGGGACGTCCGGCGAACGACGCCCGGATCATCCAACATTTTCACCCGCCCCGGGTCGCCGGCGCAGCCGGCGAGGGAAACTGAATCGAAAATAGCCTTGCGCCGGGCAGAGGCTAGGAGGAAAATGCCTGCTCAGGTGCCATCACTCTGGGCTTCCCGTGCGGTACGGCCCGCCGCACGTCGTGGCCGTAGGGCCGGCGTGAGCCTACCCTTTCATTCGTTCCGGGCGGGCCCCGCCAGGGGCGCATGATCACTCGTATGGAGGAGCGTCTGTCAAGTGAGCAGGGTGTGGCTACTTCAGGACGACGGGGTGGGCTGCCAGACGTCGCGGCGGTATAGGCGTTGCTGGTCGTGCGTGATGTGGTGTTCCCAGTAATCGTCGAGGTCGCCGGAGAGGTGGGTGGCGCGTAGCTTGAGGAGCGCTTCGGCGGTTTGGGGTGTCCAGCGCATGCCGGAGCGCTCGAACCGGTCGCGGATCAGGTTTTTGCAGGCGCCCTCGACGGTGCCTGATGCGATCGGCCAGCCGTTGCGCAGGTACTCGTCGTAGCGCATCCGTTCGCGGTTGCGGTAGAGGTAGTCGCAGACGCCGTGGATCGTCTTGGCTTTGACGCCGGCGATCCGGCGTTTGGTCATGATCTGGCGCAGTCCTTTGACGACCTGGCCGGTCATCCCGCACAGGATCCGCTCGGTGCGTGCTTTGACGAACGCTTCGGCTTCGGGGCTGCCTTCTGCGTGCAGCGCGTGCGCGACCTTCCAGAGCTTGTCGAGGACGTGCAGCAGGTCGAGCACGAGTGTGACGTTCTCGAAGCTGGCGATGACGCGGCGTTGCAGCGCGCGCTCGCCGTCGGTGAGGATCACCCACGTCCGCTCGTGGTCGGGGTCGCGGTGGGTCATCTCTGCTTTGACGTCTGCGATGAACGCGTCCTTGCCGGCAGTGAGGCTCGCCCATACGCGCTTGCGGGTCGGCTTGGGGTGTTTGGGCCGTTCGGAGGGATGCTGGGTTGCGAACAGGCTGTCGATCACTTCGGTGGGGGTGCGGTGGATCGGTGGCTGGCTGTGGACGGCGGCGACGGTCGCCATCTTCTTCTTGTTGGCCTTCTCGCCCTTCGTTCGTCGGACGACCTTGATCGCGCCGTCAGGCTTGACCATCGGGATGCCCTTGCAGTCGATCGCGCCAACGAGGATCTCCCCGTCGGCTGGGCCGGTCGCGGCCTGTGCGCGCCCGGCGTAGAACGTGTCGAAGTCCACGGCGGCGTCGTGGACGAGTTGCTCGGCGGAGCGCTTCGGGATCGTCGTGCCGGTGATCTCACCGACGAGCGCGATCGCTTCGTCGAACGGGCCGCAGATGACCGAGCGGATCAGCCTGCGCTGGCACTCGTAGCTCCACAGGCGTCCCGGCAGGCGCAGCTGCGCGTCGAGGGGATGGATCGCCTCATGTCCACGGGCGCTGTATCCCACGCGCGTGACGCGGACCTCGCCGAACAGGGTCACCAGCGGCCGGGTGTGCAGGCGCTTGTGAGTCAAACGCAGCGACTCCTGCTCGCCGACCAGAACGATCGCCTCACCGATGTCCCCGTCGCCGCGCGCGTCGATGTGCGCCTGCAACGCGAGCCTGAGGATCTCGCGGCCGCGGCGCTCGGACTCACGCTCGAGCTCTGACATGCCGGCGTCCTGTGCCGTCTGACCTGACAGCCAGCGCTCCAGATCCCGGAACGCGTCGATCCCGCTGCTCGGAGACGACTGATCGCCCATCCGAGCGCCCAGTATGATCCTGGGCGATGACGGAACGGCGTCAGCCAGCGGGACTGGAACGTCTGCGTGCCGACTACGAGGCGGCGAAAGCCCGCCTCGCGGAAATCGGGTTCACCTGTGAGGGCTCGTTGATCGAGCGCTACACCAGTTGCAAGAACCCCAACTGCCGCTGCCAGGACCCCGACCAGCGCCACGGCCCGTACTGGCAGATCTCCTGGAAGCAGAACGGCAAGACCGTCTCCAAGATCCTGCCCGCCGACGACGCCGCCCTCTACCAGGAATGGATCGCCAACCGCCGAGCACTGGAGCAGGTCCTCGATGAGATGCGCGACATCTCCCGCCACGCCGCACAACAGCTTCTCGCCGGCCGCGGCCGACCGCTGCACGGCCCACAACGGCCCCGCCGCCGGACCGCCTGAGCGCCGCTCAAACCCCGGTTATTGGCACGACCGGGCGATAACCCCGGTTTCAGCGCACCTCAAGCCCTCCGCCCATCGCGCCAAAACCGGCCATTACCAGCAACTTCACTGTCGTCCTGAAGTAGCCACACCCAAGTGAGCAGCGTTCATTCTCCCCTCGTTGCTGCCGTTGGGGGGTTGGTGAGACGGGTTGCTCGGGTGGGGAGGCGCCGGGCGAAGTTCTCGACGTCGGTCAGTCTCATATGCGGGGTTGGCTACCCCAGGTCGCTGGTTTCGTCGCCGGCGGACGCGTGTCTAAGAAGGTGTTTTGGAAGGGGTCATTGGCGCTTCTTCTTGGATGTCCAGGGTCTGGGGCCGGGTGGTGGTGCGAGGCGGTTGAGCATCATCCCTACCATCGCCCACTTGATCATCGCTTCGTGCGTTTCGGGTAGGCGTTCGTAGTCGCGGACGAGTCGGCGCCAGCGCATCAGCCAGGAGAAGGTGCGTTCGACCACCCAGCGGCGAGGGAGGACCGCGAAGCCGATCTGATCAGCGGGCTTCTTGACGACCTCGACGACGATGTTCCAGGCGCTCTTTGCGATCGCGACGAGCTGTCCTTGGTAGCCGCCGTCGGCGAAGATGTGGCGGACCGAGTCGAGCGCCGAGTGCAGCCGCTTGAGGATTCCGCGTCCACCATCGCGATCCTGGACCGAGGCGGCGGTGACCATCACGATCAGCAGCAGACCGATCGTGTCTACGACGATGTGACGCTTGCGGCCGTTGATCTTCTTGCCCGCGTCATACCCGCGCGTCTCCGCGGAAACGGTGTCCGCGCCCTTCACCGACTGGGAGTCAACGATCCCCGCCGACGGCGCCGGGTTGCGCCGCTCTTCCTTGACGCGCACCCGCTCGCGCAGAGCGTCGTGAACACGATCAAGGGTGCCGTCCTTGCGCCAGTCACGAAAGTACCCGTACACGGTCTGCCACGGCGGAAAGTCCTTGGGCAGCATCCGCCACGATCCGCCCGCGCGCACGTGATAAAGGATCGCGTTGACGACCTCGCGCTTGGGGTGCTCGACAGGACGACCCCCGGTGCCCGGCTCGGGCAGCAACGGTTCGATCAGCTCCCACTGCCGATCGGTCAAATCCGTCGGGTAGCGCCGTTTGGCCGACACACCCCACAGTTCGACATAAGAACCTCAAACCCTGCCTTTCAAAACACCTTCTAAGAGCGGGCGTGGCCTGGTGAGGGCTGCCCATAGTAGTGCCGCGTGTGCCAGCGGACTTCGGGGCCCGGCGCCTCCCCACCCGAGCGGGAGAGGGCTGTCAGCTGGAGTTATGGAGCAGTCGCGGCGGCCCAGAGGAAGCAGGAGAGCTCGCGCGGGCACGCGACGGTGATCACGTTCCCGGGCTTCTTGTGCTCGCGCATCCGTTTGTGGATGCGGTAGAGGCGGGCCTGGGCGCGGCGTGCGATCTGCAGGACGTGGTCGGGCAGGCCCTCCTGGCGCTCGTAGAGCGTCCGCCCGATCCTCGGCGGGCGGGCGTAATGCCAGCTCGCTTCGACCAGGATCCGCCGCGCGTACCTGGAGCCGGTCTTGGTGATCGACCCGGGAGTGTCGGAGGAACCGTGTAAGCGTGGCCGAAAGGATCAGCCATGCCTACGAGAACTCACAGCAGAATCAGTCAAGAAGAAGATGTTGTTGTCAGCGAGGAGCGAAGCGACCCCAGCACCGTAGAGCGGCGAGAGGTGTTTCCCGGGTTGCCGGGCGGTCCTGGGCTCGGTCAGGAGCTGCCGTTGGAAGTCAGCGACGAGCTGCTCGACGCGTTGCTCTCGGGGGCGAGGACCGCTGAGGAGATCGCGGGCCCGGACGGTCTGCTGGGGCAGTTGACGCGCCGGCTGTTGAACCGGGCGTTGGAGGCGGAGCTGAGCGAGCATCTCGGCTATGAGCCTGGTCAGGCGCCGCCCGGTGGGGTGGGGAACGCGCGCAACGGCAAGCCGTCAAAGACGATCCTGACCGATCAGGGACCGCTGCGGATCCGCTCCCCGCGGGATCGCAAGGGCACGTTTGAGCCGCAGATCGTCAAGAAGCGTCAGACCCGGTGGGTCAGGTTCGACGATCGCGTGATCAGCCTCTACGCCCGCGGTCTGACGGTCCGCGAGATCCAGGGACACCTCGCGGAGATCTACGGCACCGAGGTCTCGCCGGATCTGATCTCGAAGATCACCGACACGGTGCTCAGCGACGCGAAGGCGTGGCAGAACCGGCCGCTGGAGCGCGTCTACCCGATCGTCTACCTCGACGCGCTGATCGTGAAGATCCGCGACGGGCATACGGTCCGAAACCAGGCGTGCTACGTGGCGCTGGGCGTCAACCTCGACGGCGAGCGTGACGTGCTCGGCCTGTGGTTCCAGCAGACGGAGGGCGCGAAGTTCTGGCTGCACGTTCTCACCGATCTGAAGACCCGCGGCGTCGCCGACATCCTGTTCGTCTGCGTCGACGGGCTGACCGGCTTCCCGGACGCGATCGAGGCGACCTTCCCGCACGCGACCGTCCAGACCTGCCTGGTGCATCAGGTCCGCTCCAGCATGCGCTTCGTGTCCTACAAGGACCGCAAACCGCTCGCCGCCGACCTGCGCAAGATCTACACCGCCGTCGACGCCGAGCACGCCGCAGACGAGCTCACAGCGTTCGCCGAGAAATGGGATCACCGCTACCCGATGATCTCAGCCAGCTGGCTCGAGCACTGGGAGCAGATCACCCCGTTCCTGGCCTACCCCGCCGACGTCCGCCGCGTGATCTACACCACCAACTCGATCGAAGCCCTACACCGCCAGACGCGGAAGATCATCAAGACCCGCGGGCACTTCCCGACCGAGGACGCCGCCCGCAAGCTGATCTACCTCGCGATCACCAAAGCCGAGACCAAATGGAAGCGCGTGTTCAACTGGCCAGCCGCCTTGGCCGCGTTCAAAATTGAGTTCGGTGACCGCATCCCCGACAACTGAAACCTGACTGTCACTAGTTGACACACCAGGAGTAACTGTTACTATCAAAAAGTCAGCTTACACGGAAGAACTGACACCCTCATCGACCCGTGCCGGTCGGTCTCGCCGGACTGCTCGCGGGAGGGCACCAGCCCCAGCCACGATCCGAGCTGCACCGCGCGCGGGAAGCGGGTGAAGTCGGCGATCTCGAGCACCAGGATCAGCGCGGAGAGCGTGTCGATCCCGCGGAACGCGCGCAACCGGGACACGACCGGCCAGAACTCGGGGTCGGTCGCGATGTGCGAGAGGTGTTCGTCGAGCGCCGTCCGGCGAGCGGTCAGCCCGTCGCACGCGGCGAGGTTGTCGATGAACGCCAGCTCGGTGTTGTGATGCGCGAAGACCTGCGATCCCAGCCACTCGCGGTGCGTCTTGGTCCACGCCGAGCGGTCCCACACCCGGCCGTGACGCAACAGCAGCTTCGAGAGGCGTTGCCGGCAGCGCATCAGATCGACCCTGACCTGCTCGCGCGCCCTCGCGAGATCGCGGGCCGCCTCGAACGTCGCCGACGGGACCGCGACCGGCGTCAGCGCCCCGGCCATCAACTGGCGCAGCAGATGATCGGTGTCGCGACGATCGGACTTGTCGCGATCCCCTGAGGCGCGCGGCGTCTTCGATGGCGCGATCACCTGACACTCGACACCTGCCGCGACCGCCGCCCGGTAGAGCCCGAACCCGGTCGGACCGGCCTCGTAACACGCACGCACCGGCCCCGGCAACCCCACCAACCACGCGACCACCGGCTCCACCGCGCCCGTGTCGAACCGCTGCCGACACAACTCGCCGGTGATCACGTCCATCGACGCCGCGTAGATCGAGCGCGCGTGGACATCCATCGCGGCCCATGTCATCGTTCCAGTCACGGCCGGACCTCCTTCGTATGGGGTCAGCCGGAGCCACTCTCCGGCCAGTCAAACCCCCGCAATATGCGACCGAGGTCCGGCCTTCAACGCCTGGGCGAATCATCCTCCATAGCGTCTAACACTAACTCGCGCTCAAAGCGCATCGAACAAGACCGGCCTGCCCAGCCTGCGTTCGCTCCCGGATGCCCCGCGTCCCGGACGGTCGCACCGTACTCACCGGGCCCGAAGCGCTCGACAGCTGCAACGGCCCGATCGTGACGACGCGGCGGCATCTGTCGCCTTTCATACCGGTTACGAACGCGATCGAGGCGCTCAACCGTCAGCTGCGCAAGGCGATCAAGACCAAGGGCAGCTTCCCGAACGAGGACGCCGCCCGCAAGCTCGTCTACCTCGCGCTGCAGAACGCCGTGCCGCAATGGACGCGAACCCGGACCTGGACGACGGCGCTGCTGGCGTTCAAGATCCACTTCGGTGACCGCGTCCCCGACACCGCAAGCTGACTGTCACACCTTCACCGCTACCTGAGTAACTGTTACCCTTAACCAAGAACCCGCTTACACAGTTAACCGTACGCCCTCGGCTGCCGCGATGTCGAAGTAGCCGGCACCCCCCGCGCAGGCTGCGGGGTAAGTCTTCGCGCTGAGGATTGCGCCCTCGGCGCGGGGCCCACAATCTACGAGAGGAGTGGCTGATGGCTGACGGTATCCGTTGGGGTAACCGTTCAGCGGGTTCGGTCAGGATGGGGCTGCCAGGACCGGCGGGATCGGGTGGCCGTGTAGCTCGGCGGTGATCGCGGTGGTGAGGTATTCGTATAGGCGGCGACCTTGGAGGCGGCAGGTCTCGCGGAGGGTGAGGAGCCGTTCGACGATCCGGTCGCCGGTGGCGGTTTGGGTGCCGTAGCTGGTGCGTCGCCAGTGCACGGCGTGACGCAGCGCGCGCTCGGATGCGTTGTTGGTCGCGGGCACGCCGGGGGTGCTGGTGAAGGTCCACAGCGCGGTCTCGTGAGCGAGCAGCCCTTCGCAGAACCGGCGGGTCTTGGGGTCCCGGCAGCGGGTGCCTTTGGCGAGCAGATCGTGGATCGCGTGGCGCAGTGGGGCGATCTGTTGGCGGAGGTCTTCGAGGTTCGAAGGGTCGCGGCCAGGAGCGTGCAGCGCGGTGAACACGCGGCCGAGTTCCCGCCCGAGCGCGCGACCGAGCCGGCCTGGGGCACCGTCGCGCTCGGAGAGGGCGATCAGGTCACGAGCCAAGTGAGCGAGGCACAACTGCCGGTTGGTGTCATCAACGAACAGATAGACGGCGTACCGATCGGTCACGATCACCCCGCCGGGCTGCTCGCCCAGCAGCGCCTTCGCCGCGTCACGGTCGCGCCGCTTGGCGATCTGAAAGAGCGCCATCCGCTCAGCGATCGAGACCGACAGCCACTGGCCTTTCCCCGCCTGCGGCCAGCTGGTCTCGTCCGCGCCGCGGACCGGTTCGCGGTCCAGCGCGTACAGGATCTCGGCGTAGGGCGCCTCCAACGTGAGCGAGGTCTGCTCAAGCAGCGATTGCAACGACGCCGTGCTGATCGTCAGGCCGAACAGATCGCTGAAGATCCGGACCGTTTCACGACGCCCGACCCGCGCGGCGGTCAACGTCGCCGCAGCGGCCGCGACCCCCGGCCCGAACGCTCCGGCTGGCACCCCGTCGGGCAGCCCGGCAAGCGTACACGCCCCGCAGTCGCAGCGGACCCGCATCCGCCGATGCTCGGTCACCTCGACCCGCGTGACGATCTCTGAGACCTGATGGGCGACCGGATCACCCGCCAGCGTCTCATCCTGGCGCAGCTGCCCGCCGCACCCCCGGCACGACAGCGGCCAGTGCTCAACAACCCGATCCGGGTCAGCGACCAGCTTGCGATGACGGCCCTTATGGCCAGGCTGCCCACCCTGCTTCTTGCCCGACGAACGCTTCTTCGGGCGCTCCTCCCGCGCCTCACGCGAGTCCCGCGACGGCGGCAAGCTGCTGTTCTTCGAGCTCCGGTCAATCAGCCTCCGCAACTCGGCGATCTCCGCCTCCAACACGGCGATCCGCTCAGCCTGCGCGGCGAACAGAACCCTCACTGCATCCCGACCAGCATCGAACGCTTCATCCACGATGTCGGGCGCCACGAACGCAACATTTCCTGCAACACCACGAAATCCTTCAAACCAACCCGACGACCCCCTGGACGGCTACCCGTTGGGTCGGTCTTGACGTGCACGCGCACGAGTCGACGATCGCGATCTTCGACCAGGGAACGGGCGAGTTGACCACGAAGCGGGTGGTCGGGCGGCCGCATGAGCTGCTGCCGTGGTTGCGCGGTGTGGCTCGTCCGGCGCGGATGGTGTACGAGGCGGGCCCGACCGGCTACGGGCTCGCGCGGCGTGCGCGGGCGGAGGGGATCGAGCTGGCGGTATGCGCGCCGGGACGGACGGAGCGGCGTCCTGGCGATCGGATCAAGACCGACAAGCGTGACGCGATCCGGCTCGCCAGACTGCTGGCCGCCGGCGAGCTGGCGATCGTGACTGTCCCGTCGCTTCAGCGCGAGCAGCTGCGCGACCTGGTGCGCTGTCGCGAGGACATCCGCGCCGATCTGATGCGCGCGCGGCACCGGCTTGGGAAGTTCCTGTTGCGCCGTGAGACCTACTACGAGGGCCCCGGGCAGGCGTGGTCGCTCCGGCACCGCGCGTGGCTCGCATCGCTGCGGTTCGCCGATCGCGCCTCGCAGTTGACGATCGCCGACTACCTGCACTCACACGACGTGCTGGTCGCTCGCCGCGAGACGATCGAGGACGAGCTCTCAAAGCTCGCGGTCGACTCGCCGTGCGCGGTCGCGATCGGCCGGCTGCGGTCCCTACGCGGGATCGACACGCTCTCCGCGCTCGGGCTGTGCGCCGAGATCGGCGAGTGGGATCGGTTCGATCACCCCGACCAGCTATCCGCGTATCTCGGGATCGTGCCCTCCCAGCACACCACCAGCGGTCAGCGCCGCCAAGGCTCGATCACGAAGGCCGGCTCGACGCACGCGCGGCGGCTGTTGATCGAAGCGTCCTACCACTACCGCCGCCATCCCGGTGTCAGCGAACCGCTCGAGCGCCGCCAACACGGACCAGCCTCCCGAGATCATCAACATCGCGTGGCGCGCGCAACGCCGTCTGAACGCCCGCTGGCGCCAGCTCACAGACGCCCGCAAGAAGCCGAACGGGATCGGTGGCGGTCGCGATCGCCCGCGAGCTTGCCGGCTTCTGCTGGGAGATCGCCACCTGGAGCCCTCCGGGCCCTGTTCCGCCAGCATCATCCATACTAGCGGGCGACCCCCTCGCGCAAACACGCTCCGTCCCGCCGAAGCACGACCTCGCGATGACCTGAAACAGCAACCGACAACCCGTTGCGGCTGACGAGGCGGCCCGAGCCTCCCCGGCATCGCGCACAACCAGCCCGCGGCACCCCCATGAGCACCCGGGCTCGCCTGGCAGCGCTCGATTTTAGACAGCGGACGTGCGACGAAAATAAGGTCTTGGGGTACCCAGTGGTTTGCGTCTGAGCTCGCGATAGAGATCGCGCCGTTTTTCAACCACATCCTGAGAGGCTTCGGGGGCCTCGAACCAGGAGGACGTGATGATGGAGAACGGCAAGCAGCGCAAGCGCCGGCAGCTCTCGCCGGAGGAGAAGTGGGAGATCTTTCTGGAGGTCACCTCGCAGGAGCTCTCGCAGGCCGACGCCGCCCGCAAGTACGGCGTCGACGTCAGCGTGATCATCCGCTTGCGGGCGTTGGCGAAGGACGCAGCGTTGGCCGCGTTCGCGGCGTCGAAGCCGGGCAGGATGCCCTCGCCCGAGCAGGTCGAGCTCAAGGTCGCGCTGGCGGTGAACGACCGGTTGTCCGAAGCGCGTTGAAGGAGCTGGCTGTCGAGCTCTGATTGCATCGGGATCGGGAGGGCAGCGCTCGGGCTTTTCGGCCCGGTCCCCGCGCGCGTGAGCGCGGAGATCAAGCTCGAGTTGCTGGGGCTGATCGACCAAGCGGTCGCCGACGGGGGGGCGCACGCTCGCGCGTGCCGGGTGCTCGACCTCGCCCGATGTGCGCGCGCACCGCTGGCGTCAGCGGTGCCGGGACACCGGCACGCTCGAGGACCGCGATCCCTGCGGTGGCGCGGTCCACGGGCTGTTGGCTTGGGAGGAGCAGGCGATCTGATCGACCGGCGAAGATCCGCGACATCACGCGCAATCGACGACTCGATCCAACGCGCGCCTCGAGCAAGTCAACACTCAGCGGCGGCTGATCACCCGCCGCGCCTTCGGATTCCGCTTATACCACGTGCCGAACGCGCTCGCGATGCTCGCGCTCGGCAGCCTCCGCCCCTCAACCCCCGGCCGATGACACCCTTCACGGATCATCATGCAGGGGATTGTTCTTCCGCGGCGAGTCGAGCACGCGACGGAAGCACGGCGCCGGACCCCACCGTTGCCCCCCCGCTTCCAACTACTCGAGACTCCGACGAGGGCTCTAGACACCCGCTCCGACCGCGACGCCAACGTCGACGCTCACGCTAAGACCATGATACGACACGGTGACTGCGTCCGCGGCGGCAACAGCCGCGGCGACGTGGTGGCCATAGGCGCACACGCCGGCGCTCGCGGACGCGCCGCCGGCGATCGCGGACGCACTGGCACAGGCGCTGGCGGCAAACATCGTTTCGCGCTCCGGCAGCAGAGCGACGTCAAGTTGGGCCAATTCCTCGTGGCTGAACTCAGAAACACTAAGCATACAAATTCCTCCTGTTAGTTCGGTTTAAAGAGCATCAGACAAAACCAGTTTCGTTGGCAGCTCCCCTTTCATCGTGTGATGCGGGCGGTCATTGACTAAATCGTGAGCTTGGCGGGCCCGGAATCGGTCTCACGTGCGGTGGTTGAGTTCGTGAGAGAGCGGCCGACTCCTTTAGATGCTTAGCGCCCCATGAACACGACTAGGCTGACGAAGCCGGCGGCGGCTGCGGTATATGCCGCCAGACGCAGAGGGCGTCCCTGCGAGCTTCGCCGGGCGACACGCGCAAGACGTGTCACAACGCGAACGAGCAACACAGTCATGCCAAGCGGCGGAAGCAGCAGCGTGAAGATCATCACAGCGTAGAGTCCGGTGGCAACGAGATCTCCAGCCCGAACGGCGGCCTCCAGCGCTGTCGTCCCCCTTGTCATCGCCTCGAATGAGGTGCTCGCGAGATGAGGAAAGTTGACCAACAGCATGAGCAGGAACGCGGTGACGCAGGGGAGTGTGAGGCCGAGCCAGACTCCCGCCGCCATTCGCACACGCGGTCGCAGGGCGCTGTCGTTCCTTCCCCGCCGAAGCAGTGCCGCCATGGTCGGTCGAATGTGCGCCTTGGGGTCCGGAATACCGAGCAGGTCGCCGACGAGGAAGTAGCCGTCGAGCCTGCCCACCGGCAGCAGCTGAATAAGTGCGGCGTAGGTGACTAACACGCTGCCGGCGGCCAGCGCAGGGAAGCCGGTGGTCGCATAGCCGACGATGAGCGCGACCACGGACAGCGCACTGAAGTAGACGCCGCCGAGGTCCGTTCGCACCCGGCCCCCACGCGATAGTCGGTAGCTGTCGGTAACGTTCGTGAACAGCGCCGGCCAGACGATGTAGACGCCGAAGCCGATCCGGCCTGGGTGGCCGCCGCCGCGGCGGCATGCGGATGCGTGTCCGAATTCGTGAACGACGGCCGACGCCCAGACGAGCCCGAGAACAGCCAGGATCATCGCGGGATGGGCAAGTACGCCCGCAGCCCCGTGCACGCCGCCAGTCAAAAGGAACCACGCCCAAGCCGCCGCAAAGGTGATCAGCGCGACGGATACGGCTCCCGGCGCGAACAGCCACGTGAGCGTCGCAGACACCTTGTTGACCCAGCGGGCGGGCACGAGGGTGTGTCTGGCGGCGATCGCCATAAGGGGGCTTGCGCGCGGTAGCGGCTCCTCCTCACGCCCTTCGCGATCGACGAGGCCGATTGGGCGTAGCTTCTCGTCGATCAGGAATCGCACAGCGTCCTCGCTCAGTCGCCTCCCCAAGGCCGCGCTCGCACGCTCGGCGAGCGCTTGCGCGTCGCACTGGCCGTCTATGGACTCGGCAACGACGAACACGGGTCGGGGCAACTGAATCATCTGCCCATCCGCCCGCCTAGCGAGGTACCGCGGCTCTAGGTAGCCGGAATCGCGGTACTCTCCGAGCAGTTCCACCCCTTCCGCGAGCACAGGGGCTCGCTTCTCGAGCCCCTGGGTTCGGACGGCGCAACCCGCCACCAAATCGCTATAGCCTGCCTTATAGCGATTGCGCGCCCGTCGCCACGGCGTGGGCGCTGGGGTGACGTCGACTACCGAACCACTGAGCCCGTCAAAGCCGCTTGCAAGAGGCACATCCTCGACGCACGCGCCCTCCCGCGGGCGATCGCCGCCGCCTGCCGCGACCAACTCGACGTCGACCATCAGCGGGCTGACGTGCACAGCAGGCGGGCTGACAGCCACAGTAGCCGGCCCATCTGGGACAAGCGACGGAAGCAGGGAGCGGTGGTGCACCACCAGTACCCCCCGCTTCCGACCGCTCGACAGTCGACCTAAGAGCCCTAGCCAGCCACCGCGAGAGACGCGGAATCGGCGGAGGCAGCGCTGACGAAGTGGCCGCTATAGACCTGCGTATCCGTGGCCGTAGCGGCAACGGCGACGTGGTGACCGATCGCGCTCGAGCTCGCCAAGGCGAGTGCGGCGGCAAACATCGTTTCGCGCTCCGGGAGCAGAGCGACGTCAAGCTCGGCCAACTCCTGGTAGCTGTACTCAGAAATGCTAATGCTAGACATGCAAATTCCTCCTGTTAGTTCTCAGTCTAATGCTGGCAATCAACACATACACCAGTTTCTCGTCGCTCGTTGGTAGCCCCCTCCTTTCCGAGGACCTCCTTGGAATCGGCACGCCCCGCCAGTCCTCAGTACTCGACGAGCTTACCGAGACCCTAGAGATCTCACGCATATACGCTGTTGAACGATACAGCAGTCGGGACGCTGAGCTTCAGCGTGATGCCCCCTTCAGCTATCTGCCCCCTTCAGCTATCCCTTGGGTCGCCATCGTAACTACCGGCGCGGGCCATTGTCAAGCGTTGTGATCGACCGCATGAGAAATTTCTGCGGCGACCTCCGACTTCCTGCGTCGTGTTCTCGTCGTCCGTGACCTTCACCGTCCTTGAACGTGACTCCGTCGAGCGCTTCGGCGATTAGCTGGTGGCCGTAGTATCCTCACCTCCGGCTGCCGGGCGGGCCAGCAGCTCGTAGGCCATCGCAAGCGCCGCGGTTCTTGAGCCGGCGCCCCTGATCACTCGACCCTCGCGTCCCTTTAGGGCTCCCGACAATACACGTGACAGCGTCGGCTGCTCCGCAAGTAGGTGATTCCGGCGATATGGGCCAGCGATCCCGTCAGTTGGTTTGTTCGTGAGCCCTCAGTCAGTCGACTTTCGTAGTTTCAGGCGGCGGCGGTTGCTGGCGTTGATTGGGCTGGCGTGATTTCTGGTTGGATGGTTATGGCTCCCTTTCCGCACGTCTCGGGGGTCGTATCCGTCCCCCATGTGCGCGGTCGGGACGGTCAGGGCTGGCTGGTGTAGGCGCTGGCGGGCACTGCGAGCAGGTCCAGGAGCTGCGTTTGGAGTGGTGTGAGTTGAGGTTCGAAGGTCTGCACGGTGTGCCGGTCGCGGGTGAGGTGGTGGCGTTGGATCGGGGCGAGGTGGTCGAACGCGCGGGTGGCGGTCGGTGCGGTGCAGGAGCGGTCTTCGTGGTAGAGCGGCAGGTCGGTGATCTGCTCGCGGGTCATCGCGGCTCGGAGTTCGCGTTCGATCAAGCAGCAGCACAGCAGCGCGATGAATTGGCAGGCGAATAGCGCTTCGATCCGGTGGGGGCTCTTCAGCGTGACCGGCGCGGCGTCGTGGACGGACTTCAGTCCCGTGTTCCGCAGTTGTGGCGGGGTTGTGGGCGGACTCGCGGGTGAAGTCCCTGCTCAGAGCGATTTCGATAGCGCCGGAGGGCGGATATCCCTAGATACACGGTTCTGAGGGGAAAATAGCGCTGGGGTTGTGACCGCCTTCCGGGAAAGGGCGTGTGGGTTGTCGCGGCGATTCAGGCTGCCAGCGGCGTTTCCTGCAGGGTCACGGTGTGCCCGAGGCGCTCGAGCTGAGCGACGAGGCGTCGGGTCTGTCGTTCGGGATCGCGTCGGGCGTAGTAGTCGCCGCCGAGGTCGTTGTAGAGCTCGCCGGTGGTGAGCATGTGCCAGATCGCGCACAGCATCGAGTGTTTGACGGCGCCGAGCGCGCGGGCGTGGCCGAGTTGGGACTTCTTGCGGCGGTAGAGGGCTTGCAGGTAGCTGTCGTTGGTGCGCAGGGCCGCCATCGCGGCCTCTTTGAGCGCCTGGTTGAGCCATTTCGACCCCTTGCGGCTCTTGCCGGAGCGGCGTTTGCCGGCGGACTGGTGGTTGCCGGGGCACTGGCCGCCCCAGGAGGCGAGGTGATCGGCGCTGGGGAACTGGGTCATGTCGGTCCCGATCTCGGCGATCACGTTCTGGGCGGTGCGGACCTCGATCCCGGGGATCGTGCACAGCAGGTCAACCGCCGCCGCGAAAGGTGCGAGCTTCACCTCGATCGCTCCCGTCAGCGTCTCGATCTGCTGATCGAGGAAGTCGAGGTGCGCGAGGATCGCGCCGATCAGCAGCGCGTGGAGCTCGTCGAAGCGACCCTCGAGCGCCTCGCGCAGCGCCGGGATCTTCGCGCGCATCCGACCTTTCGCTAGGTCGGCCAGCACGACCGGATCGGTCGTGCCGTTGATCAGCGCGTTGAGCATCGCGCGGCCCGAGACGCCGAGGATGTCGGTCGCGACGCAGTCGAGCTTGATCCCGGTGTCCTCCAGCGCCTTGTGCAGCCGGTTAGCCTCGCGCTGACGCTCGGCGATCTGCGCCTTGCGATAGCGGGTCAGCTGTCGCAGCTCGCGGATCGGCTTCGGCGGAACGAAGCTCCCGCGCAGCAGCCCGGCCTCGGTCAGCCGGCAAAGCCACTCGGCATCCTTCACATCGGTCTTGCGACCAGGAACTTGTTTGACGTGCCTCGCGTTGACCAACAGCAGCTCGAAGTCGTCTTCGAGCACGTGCCAGACCGGCTTCCAGTAAACGCCGGTCGCTTCCATCGCGACCTGCGTGACACGGTGAGCCTTGAGCCAGTCGCGCAGGGCAAGCAGCCCACGGACGGTCGTCTTGAACTCCGCGAGATGCTGGACTCGCACACCCTGCTCGTCGGGCACCCGCACACAAGCGGTCACCTGCGCCTTATGCACGTCCAGCGCGCCCGGGCGCTCAACGATCACATCCATCAGACCTCCTTGGGATCAACGACACGGATCGCCGTCCGCCAAGAACCTCCGAAACAGACGAGTCTGAGGAGCGCGCTCACGGCGGCAGTCCCGGGATCCGGGGGAGGTCCCCACGCCAAACTGAACCACGGGCTCAAAAGCACCACAGGAAACGGGACGTCCGGCGAACGACGCCCGGATCATCCAACATTTTCACCCGCCCCGGGTCGCCGGCGCAGCCGGCGAGGGAAACTGACTAGAAAGTTGGTTTTAGCCGGGAGATCGTGTATAAGCGCTAGGTATGTACTTGCGTCGGACTGTGCGGCGGACGAAGGACGGCGAGGTCGTCTACCTGCAGTTGGCGCACAACGAGTGGGATCCGGTCGCCAAGCAGTCGAGAGTGAGGGTGCTCTACAGCTTCGGCGCGAGGATCAGCTCGATCGTGACGCGATCCGCAGGCTGATCTCGTCGTTGCAGCGGGCGCTTGAGCCCGACGAGGCGCTTGCGAGCATGGCCGGGCCGGGGTTGCGGTTCGTCGAGTCGCGGCCGATGGGTGGCGCCTGGGCGCTTGACGGGTTGTGGCGGGAGCTGGCGGTGGACCGCACGCTTGCGGGGCTGTTGCGGGGCCGGCGGCTGGATGGTCGGGCGGAGCGGGTGATCTTCGCGATGGTCGCCAACCGCGCGCTCGAGCCGCTCTCGAAGCTGGCCTGTAGCAAGTGGGTGACCGAGCGGGCGTGGATCGGGGATCTGCCGGAGCTCGATGAGGACTCCTGCTACCGATCGATGGACTGGCTGTTGGAGGTCCAGGACGAGCTCTGCGAGGCGGTGTACTTCGCGACCGCGGACCTGCTGAACCTCGAGGTCGACCTGTTGTTCTTCGATTATCCGGCCAATGTGAGCGGAGGGGAACTCAGCGACGAGCCCGCGTTGGCGTTTGCGTAGCGTCTGAGCGGCGGAGCTGTTCGTCGTGGCGGCGGACCTTGGCGGCGAGCGCCTCGAGGGTCTGCTGGAGCTGGTCGACCTGCGCGGCGAGCGCGGTCAGCGTGAGCGTCTCGCCGGTCGGATGGCGGTGCTGGTCGATCAGCTCGCGCAGCGGACGCTGGCGGTAGAGGGTGGCGCGGCTGATCCCCGCGCGCTCTGCGACCTTGGGGAAGGTGACGCGCTCCCCGGCGCGCTGCAGCTCGGCACACGCCTTGCGGACAGCCTTCAGCTGGCGGGCGGGGTCCTCGCTCACGCGCTCTCGGCTCGGGCCTGGTCGATCAGCTGCTCCAGCCTGGCGATCAGGCGGCGGTGTCGCTCGGCCTCCTCGCCCCAGCCGCGCTGCTCGGCGTCCTTGGCGAGCAGCGCGGCGTCGTTTTGCTGCGCTGAGAGCACTGACAGGAACGCGGCGTCGGTGCGGAGGTTCGGGCAGTGCTCGCAAACGTTGGCGTAGGGGCAGACGCCTTGGGCGGCGGAGCGCACGCAGTAGCCGCCCGCGAGCCTGGCCTTGATCAGCGGTGCCTGCCGCCAGTCGCTCTGGCCGGTGATCTCGGCCAACGGCAGCGGCGCGGTCGCGCCGAGCGGCTGGCCGATCTGCGCCTTGGCCTGCGCGAGCGCACGCTCGTAGTCGGCGCGGACGGTCGAGTTGAACAGCTTGCCATAGCGCAGGCTCATCGCCGCCGAGACGCGGCCGAGCAGCTCCATCAGCGATTGCACCGAGCAGCCGGCGTTGACCAGCGCGGTCGCGTACGTGTGGCGCAGCTGGTGCGGGGTGACGTGGGGCAGCCCGGCCGCGCTCGCGGCGCGGGCGAGCTCGTCGCGGAGCGCCTGCGTGGAGACGCGCTTGCCGTGATGGGTCAGCAAGAAGTCCGCCAGCCGGCCGGTCTCAGGATGCGGCAGCGGCTCGCAAGGGCAGCGCTGCTCGACGATCCGGTCCACGAGCTGTAGCGTCTCCTCGTCGAGCGGCACCATCCGCTCTTGATCGAGCTTTGAGGGCGGAACCTTCAGCCACGCCCCGGCGCCCGGCAGCTCGTGCACGCAGTCAAGCTCAAGATCGACGAGCTCGCCGACCCGCAGACCGCAGGCGCGCGCCAGCAGTAGCGCGTCCGCGAACAGCCGCTTGGGCGAGGCCCCGAGCGCCTCCCGCAGCCGCCGGTCCTGGTCGGGCGGCAGGTACCGTGGCAGCGGTCGCGGCGCGCGCGGGACATCGCGCGGGAACACGAGCCGTCTCTGTGGTGCGTCGGGCCATCCCCACTCGCAGATGTCGGCCAGGAAGCGGCCGAGGGTGATGATCCGGCTTCGCTGCTCGCCGACCGAGATCACGCGATCGGTGCTCTGCGCTGTGGCTGAGGCGACCGCGTTCAGGTACGGCTCGATGTGGCGCTGGCGCTCCAGGCCGGCGAGCGACTCCAGCCCCCCGTCGCAGTCGACGAGAAAACGCCCGAAGTGCGCCAGGCGGATCGCGATCGCATGAATCGTCGAGGGGCGGTGGGTGCCCCGCAGCAGCTCGGTGTATGTCACCAGCCGCTTGGCCAGCCAGGTCGGCACCCCCCCGAAGTGGTGGGATGTGTCGGCGTGGTCGCGGCGACGGCGATTCGGTGGCGTGACCACGACGATCCCGAGGTGGTAGAGCACCGCCCACGCCGCGTGCAGATAGCCGCGATCGTTCTTCCAGCTTGTTCCCTTCGCGTCCGCGCGGGCGCGGAACGCGGCGTCGAGTTCGCGCAGGTCCTCGACGCAAAGCGCTCGCAGCTCGCGCCCGGTCTGGATCAGCAGCCGGCAGATTACCCGCTCGGCGGCCCGTGTGCGGACGTGCTCGGAGAACCGAAGCTCGGCGGCCGCATGCTGAAAACCAGCCAGATCGCCCTCGAGTCGGCCGCCCGCGGCGAGCTCAACGAGGCTCGCGAACTTGCGGTGCACCAGGTAGTCATAGCCGGGCCTGAGCCGGCCTGTCAGGAGCAGGAAAGTGATGAACGGCCGCACGTGCTGATCGCACGCGAGCTGGACATCAAGCGGCTCGGCCGCGAACGACTGCGGCTCGGCCCAGCGATCAACGAACGCCTGTGCCCCGTCGCGGAAGGAGCGGCAGCCGCGCCCACGGCCGGCCAGCCACGCCTGATACTCGACCAGCAGCGCGTCGCGGCTGCCCACCACGTGCGGCGGCGCAGCCGACTCAGCGCTGGGTGCGCTGGACCTCGCGGGCGGCATCGAACGCGGCGCGCACGTGCGCCGGAGCGAGGTGGACATAGCGGATCGACGAATCGATGTGCTCGTGACCCAAAAGCTCCTGGATCACCGGCAGATCGATGCCGGCCTCGGCCAGCGCGGTTCCGAACGTGTGGCGCAGCGCGTGCGGATGCGCGCGCGGCGCGCCCGACCGGGCGCGGTGGTAGCGAAACACCGCCCGCAGCCCCGCCGGGCTCAGCGGCCTACCGCGGTGCGGTCCCTTCCCAACAACGAACAGCGCCCGCTCATCCGTCTCCGGGCGCTCGACCAGCAGATAGGTCTGGATCAGCCCGGCCACTTCGCGGTCGACCGGCACCCGGCGCTCCCGGCCGCCCTTGCCGCACACCCGCACCCAGCCGCGGGCGACATCGACGTCCTCCATGCACAGCGACAATACCTCCGCCGAGCGCAGCCCCGAGTACAGCATCAGCCCCGCGATCGCGCGATCCCGGAACGAGCGAAAGCTCTCAAGCAGCGTCTTGACCTCCTCCGCCGCCAGCCCGCGCGGCAGCCTCTTCGGCTCCCGTACCCGCAGCCGCGAGGAGGGCTTGGGCCGCGCCAGATGGCCGAGCAGCCCGCCCCGCTCAGCGCCGCTCACGCGCCGACGCTCGGAGCCGCGCGGCACGGGGTTGACCGTCTCCGGCTCGCGCATCGCCCGATACTCGAACAGCCCAGCGATCGCCACCAGCCGCCGGTTGATCGTCGCCGCCGCATACCCGGTGCTGCGCGCGTCGCGGATCGAGTACACGTTGCCACCCGGCTGCCCCTGCAGTTTCGCCTGACGGCAGAACGCCAGGAACCGCAGCAGCACCTCGGTCGTCACGTCCTCGAGCGCGACGCCCTCCGCTTCAAGCCAGCGCACGAACGCGAGCAGGTCAAACGCGTACGCCCGCACCGTCCGCGGCGAGTAGCGCCGATCGGCGAGATAGCCCAGGTACTCGTTGACCAGGCCGAACCGCTCGGCGCCGTCGCCCACGAGCGCCCAGCCACCGTCGCGCTCCTCGACGCGCAACTCGATCTCTCCGCTCATGCGACATGTATCTCACATGGCCAGAACGGAACGGCCCCGCCCGAAGGCGCGCAAGCGGGTACGCGCTCCGCTCGTCGCTCGCTCCTCGCTCCACGCGCACCCGCTTATCCCCGGCGTGAGTGGCTCTCCTCATCCTCAAGGGAAGTCCACCTCTACCCCCGGCGCAGGTGGTCCACGTTCCAACCGGCCTGGTGCGGGCCTTGGGCGACAGCTTTAGCCGGTTAAAGGAGACACCACCTCGACCTACTTCGAGCGCGACGAGCCAGAGCAGGACATCGTCGACGAGGACGGCAACGTGATCCGCCCGGCGTTCCGGGTGCGCGGGCATAGCAAGGATCACCGCGACGATTTGCCTCAGGTGGTGATCGCGATGGCGGTCACCCGGGACGGGATCCCGATCCGGGTGTGGTGCTGGCCGGGGAACACCTCAGATCAGGAGCTGATCCGCCAGGCCAAGGACGACCTGCGAGCGTGGAAGCTATCGCGGGTCGTTTGGGTCGCCGACCGCGGGTTCCAATCGGCGGAGAACCGCCGCTACCTGCAACGTGCGGGCGGGCACTACATCCTCGGCGAGAAGCTCCGCGGCAATGACAAGGAAGCCAACGCCGCGCTCGCCCGCCCGCCAGGGGCGCTACCACACGGTCGCGGGCAACCTGCGCGTCAAGGAAGTGATCATCGATGACGGCACGATGCGCGACCGGTTCGTGATCTGCCACAACCCCGATGAAGCCAAGCGCGACAAGCAGGTCCGCGAGCAGCTGCTCGCGCAGATCCGGGATCAGATCGCCGACAGCGACTCCCTGCCAGCCGCCGAGCGCCACCAGCTCTACGGGCAACTGTCGGCCAAGCGCGGCTACAAGTGGTTCCTGCGCCAGACGAAGACCGGCAAGCTTCGGATCGACCGTGCCGCGGTCAACACCGAGGCGCATCTTGACGGCAAGTTCCTGCTGCGCACCTCCGACCCGACCCTGTCGGCCGAGGACGTCGCGCTGGGCTACAAGCAGCTGCTCGAGATCGAGCGTGCCTGGCGCGACATGAAGACCACGCTCGATCTGCGACCCGTCCACCACCCCAAGGAACACCGCATCCGCGCACACGTGCTGCTCTGCTGGCTGGCGCTGCTGCTGATCCGGATCGCCGAGAACCAGACCGGCGACACCTGGCGCAACCTCCGCGACGAGCTTCAGCGCATGCACCTCGGCACGTTCACCGGACCGGCCGGCACCAGCCAGCAACGCACCGAGCTCACCGCCCGCCAGCGCGACATCCTCAACGCCATCGGTGTCGCGCAGCCGCCGCTCTTCCTGCACCTCCAGGCGCCCGAGCCGGCCCGCGCCCCGCGACGCGCCTGAGCCCCAACCAGGGCCACAACCCATAGATACACGTCGAACACCTGTTCGACACCTCGAAACACCTGCTCACACGCGGTTTTGGCGCCGATCACGTCACATGAGCTGCGGAACTCGGGCCAGTTGGTGGTGGCGTTTCTCGAGGTTCGGCTGGTAGCGGTGGGCGATCAGGACCGCGGTGTTGGTGAGCTGGTGGTCGTTGGTGATCGGCGGGAAGCAGCCGTCGGAGGCGGCGTCGTGGCGGACCTGGTCGGTGTCGACGGTGGCGGTCGCTTGGAAGCGGGTTTTGGTGAGCTTGCGGTAGCGGGTGTCGTTGCCGGGGCGGCCGTGTTTCTCCTGGCGGAAGGTCTCCTCGGTCGTTTCGGTGTTGGTGAACGTGACGTACTGCTCGGCGCTGCCGGTATCGATGATCTCGGTGGCGGTGTCATCGACGCCGACGCGGGTAGTGATCCGGGCGCGCGGGCCGGCGAGGCGCTCGTTGAGCTCGGCGAGAGCGGCGAGGGTGCGCTGGATCCGTTCATCGCGGGCGGTCTCGTCGCGCTGTTGCTTGGCGCTGGAGTGCACCCACACGATCCGGTGTCCCTCGCTGGATGGGAACGGGGCGGGCGCGACCTGCCAGATCTGCTCAGGGTCGCCGTGGCGCTTGCCCGGCCGGCGTGCTGCCTCGGTGAACTCGGGGGTCGCGGTGGTCATCCAATCGCGGAGCTGGCCGTCCTCGCGGCGTGTTCTGGGGAGCACGGTCACGAACCGTCCGCCCTCACAGTCGATGTGGCTCATCTGCTCACGCGTGCACAACTTCGAATCGGCCACGTAGAGGAACCCCGCGCGGCCGGCCAGTGTCCGCAGCTCGTCCCACGTATCGTCGTTCATGTTCCCCGCGGCGAGGCGATGGGTCAGCGGGACCGCTCCGTCAGCGGTGACGGTCAAGCTGCTTGAGATCGGGACGATGATCCTTGGAATGCCCGCGTGCAGCCAGGACGGTCGGTCTGCCGCCACGCTGATGACCGTCCGCAGCGTCGTAGTCACCGTGCAGCACCAGCGACGTGGAATCGTTGTGTAGCTGCGAGCAGTCGATCCCGAACTCGCGGACCGCTCGCAGGACCAGTTCGCACAGCAGCGAGGAGCGATCGGCGTCGAACAGCTGATCCAGCGCGCGGCCGACGCGGTCGTCGTTGAGCAACCCCGCCTCACCGGACTCGAGGCCCAGCAGCGCCGGCTCGAACCCGGCAGCCCAACCGGCCAGGCCGTAGAGCGGCTCGCGCGCCACGCACAGATTGCAGACCAGCGCACCGATCGCGGTCGCGGCCGGCAGCGTCGTGCGCGCATCCCCCGCGGGCAGGTGACGCGCGAGCGTGCCCGCCAGATCGATCCGGCCAAGGAACTGGCCGCTCACCGGCAACGCGCCGAGCTGGGTGGACGCCAGCTCGAACGGGCCGGCAGCATCCTCAGGAACATTCACCCGTCCGACAGTACATATACTCTCGGACAGACGAGATGACCGAGCCACGATGCCTCCCAAGCCGTCACAACCAGAACGCCGCCGCCGCGAACTACTGACCCAAATCACGCAGATCGGGCCCACGCTGCCCGGCAGCCTGAACACCGTCATGAACCGCTGCGGCAAACCACGCTGCGCCTGCCACGCCAACCCGCCCCACCCGCACGGCCCCTACATCACCTGGACCCGCAAGATCGCCGGCAACACCCAGACCCGCCGCCTCACCCCCCAACAGGCCGACCGCTACCGCCCCTGGCTCGGACCGCCCCTGGCTCGAGAACAACCACCGCCTACGCGAACTCCTCAACGAACTCGAAGCACTCTCACTCCAAGCCGCTCACACCGCCGAACGGTGGGGGGAGAAATGACGATCGAGAAGTGCGGAAAGGGAGTTATGGGGGACTCCTCGTCAATTGGGGGTGACTTCGGGGGTGTGGGCGGTCGGTCGTTGATGTGATCGGTGCCGGCCGCCTTGGCCGGCGATCGTTGCCAGATAGCGGGGTCGAAGCCGCGGGTCAAGCGGCCGAATCGCCTGCAACTTGGGGGGTTCACCGGAATGTTCGGGTGCCGAGGCTGCCGCTTGACGCGTGGCGCGCGGCTCCGCTACTGGATGAGGCCGCGGGCCCCGGGAGAGCGATCTCGCAAGTTGCGCACGTGCCGGGACCCCGCCGCCGCCCCTGTTCGGCAGGCTGCTGACTGTTCGATGTTCAGTTGCCTGCGAAGGAGGGCGACGTGCGGGTCACCACGGCATTCAACCGGATGCTTGGGCTTCCGGGCGCTTGGGTCAGGGATGTGGCGTTCGGATCGGAGGCGGTGATGGTGACGGTCGTGCTGCGCCGCAAGCGACCGGTCTGCTCGGGCTGCGGCGCGCGTGGCTTGAAGATCAAGGATCACCGCGAGAAGCGCTGGCGGCATCTGGATCTCGGCGCGCCTCGGTGCGTGATCGAGTGCCGGCTCCGGCGGCTGTACTGCCCCGGCCGCGGCGATGTGTATGAGGCGGTGCCGTGGGCTCGCGCGGGCTCGTCGTACACGCGGGACTTCGACGATCTGGTCGCGTGGCTTGCGCAGCAGATGTCCCAGACGCAGGTCACGAACCTGATGCGGATCGCGTGGGAGTCGGTCGGGAAGATCCTCGAGCGGGTCGTCGCCGACAAGCTCGACCGGGGCCGCTTGGACGGGCTTGTTTGGATCGGCTGCGATGAGGTCAGCTACGGCGCCGATCACAAGTTCCTGACCTGCGTCGCCGATCACCGAAAAGGCCGGATCGTGTGGGCCGCACCGGGCCGCAACGCCGCCACCTTGCAGGCGTTCTTCGACAGGCTGAGCGACGAGCAGAAGGCCTCGATCAAGGCCGTCTCGATCGACATGTCAGCCGGGTATGAGAAGGCGATCCGCTCCAAGGAAGGCGTCCCGCACGCCGAGGTCGTGTTCGACCCGTTCCACGTCTGCCAGCTCGGCTCCAGAGCCACCGACCAGGTCCGCCGTGCCGAGTACAACAAGCACGGCCGCTCCGGCAGCGAGGCGGGGAAGTGGATCAAGGGCGTGCGCTACAGCCTGCTCAAGGACCCCTCAAAGCAAACCACCACGCAGCTGCTCAGGCTCGCCGAGGTGCAGCAGACCAACAAGGCGATGTTCCGCGCCGCGTTGCTCTAGTGGTGCATCCTGCAAGTTCGCGGTCGGATAGTGGTGCGGTAGGGGATTTCTGGGAGCGGTCGCGAAGTCCTTGCTGGCAAGGTCGGCGAGGATGGAGGTTGCGATGGCTCTGAAGGGAGCGGGCAAGCGGATCGTGGTCAGCGGCGATGACCGGCTCGAGCTTGAGCGGATCGTGCGTGCGGTGAGCTCGGAGGTGCGGATGGTCGAGCGCGCGCGGATTGTGTTGTGCGCGGCGGAGGGCATGACGGGAGATGAGATCGCCTCGCGGGTTGGGTGTTCGTTGCCGACTGTTGTGAAGTGGCGGGGTCGCTACGCGCGGGACGGGATGGATGGGTTGCGTGACGCGCCGCGGTCGGGGCGTCCGTTGACGCATGGTCCCGAGAAGCGGGCGTTGTTGATCGCGAAGGCGTGCACGCGTCCGCCGGATACCGACTCCGGGCAGCGCCGGGAGCGCTGGACGCATCGCGAGCTGGGTGAGCAGGTGGGGATCTCGGAGTCCCAGACGCACGTGATCCTGAGCCGGGCGGAGATCCGCCCGCACCGGACCGAGTACTGGGTGATGACCGATTTCGACCAGCCCGAGTTCGAGGCCCGGGCGGGCGAGGTGTGCGGCCTGTACCTCGATCCGCCCGCTGGCGCGCTGGTGCTCTCGATCGACGAGAAGACCAGCATCCAGGCCCGCGGGCTCGCGCGAGCGGACACGCTGCCGAAGGCGGGCAAGCCCGCGCGTCGCGACTACGAGTACACGCGCAAAGGGACGATGAACCTGTTCGCGGCGTTGCGCGTGCACTCCGGCGAGACGCACGCGATGACCTGCACGACCCGTAACAGCCTTGACCTGATCCGCTTCCTTGAGGAGATCGACGACACGATCCCGCCGGCCAAGGGTCAGCAGATCATCGCGATCATGGACAACCTCTCGAACCACAAGAGCAAGGACCTGAAGAAGTGGCTACGCGCGCACCAGCGGTGGCGGTTCGTGTTCACACCCAACCACGCCAGCTGGCTCAACCAGGTCGAGATCGTGTTCGCGATCATGTGCCGCCGACTGCTCAAGCACGGCCACTTCGACACCCCACAGGACCTCGCCGAGCAGATGCTCGCCTACGTCGAGACCCACAACCAGACCGCCAAGCCGTTCAACTGGACCTACACCGGCAAGATCCTCAACGCATGAGTCAACTTACTTACAGGATGCACCACTAGGCGAGCTGCGCTACGTCTACAAGGTCCCCAAGGAGCAAGCCGAAGAGCGCCTCAACGCGTGGCTGGCGTGGGCGTCGCGCTCCCGCCTCAAACCGTTCGTCAAGCTCGCCCGCACGATCCGCAAACACAAGGCCGGCGTGCTCGCCGCGGTCGAGCTCGGGTTGAGCAACGGACGGCTCGAAGCCTTAAACAGCAAGGTGAGATTGCTGTCACACCGCGCCTACGGATTCCACTCCGCGGACGCGCTCATCGCGATCATCTACCTCTGCTGCGCCGGCATCCAGACCGCCCTACCTCACCGATGAGTCACCCCCCATATGGAGGAGCGGTTGTCAAGCGAGCAGCGTTCATGGTTCCTTTCTTGCAGGGGTTGAGTTGATGTGGTTGCGGCTGGCGGGGCGGTCCGGGCGTCCGCGGAGTTCGCGACGTTCGGTCAGCCTGAGGGGAAAATAGCGCTGGGGTTGTGACCGCCTTCCGGGAAAGGGCGTGTGGGTTGTCGCGGCGATTCAGGCTGCCAGCGGCGTTTCCTGCAGGGTCACGGTGTGCCCGAGGCGCTCGAGCTGAGCGACGAGGCGTCGGGTCTGTCGTTCGGGATCGCGTCGGGCGTAGTAGTCGCCGCCGAGGTCGTTGTAGAGCTCGCCGGTGGTGAGCATGTGCCAGATCGCGCACAGCATCGAGTGTTTGACGGCGCCGAGCGCGCGGGCGTGGCCGAGTTGGGACTTCTTGCGGCGGTAGAGGGCTTGCAGGTAGCTGTCGTTGGTGCGCAGGGCCGCCATCGCGGCCTCTTTGAGCGCCTGGTTGAGCCATTTCGACCCCTTGCGGCTCTTGCCGGAGCGGCGTTTGCCGGCGGACTGGTGGTTGCCGGGGCACTGGCCGCCCCAGGAGGCGAGGTGATCGGCGCTGGGGAACTGGGTCATGTCGGTCCCGATCTCGGCGATCACGTTCTGGGCGGTGCGGACCTCGATCCCGGGGATCGTGCACAGCAGGTCAACCGCCGCCGCGAAAGGTGCGAGCTTCACCTCGATCGCTCCCGTCAGCGTCTCGATCTGCTGATCGAGGAAGTCGAGGTGCGCGAGGATCGCGCCGATCAGCAGCGCGTGGAGCTCGTCGAAGCGACCCTCGAGCGCCTCGCGCAGCGCCGGGATCTTCGCGCGCATCCGACCTTTCGCTAGGTCGGCCAGCACGACCGGATCGGTCGTGCCGTTGATCAGCGCGTTGAGCATCGCGCGGCCCGAGACGCCGAGGATGTCGGTCGCGACGCAGTCGAGCTTGATCCCGGTGTCCTCCAGCGCCTTGTGCAGCCGGTTAGCCTCGCGCTGACGCTCGGCGATCTGCGCCTTGCGATAGCGGGTCAGCTGTCGCAGCTCGCGGATCGGCTTCGGCGGAACGAAGCTCCCGCGCAGCAGCCCGGCCTCGGTCAGCCGGCAAAGCCACTCGGCATCCTTCACATCGGTCTTGCGACCAGGAACTTGTTTGACGTGCCTCGCGTTGACCAACAGCAGCTCGAAGTCGTCTTCGAGCACGTGCCAGACCGGCTTCCAGTAAACGCCGGTCGCTTCCATCGCGACCTGCGTGACACGGTGAGCCTTGAGCCAGTCGCGCAGGGCAAGCAGCCCACGGACGGTCGTCTTGAACTCCGCGAGATGCTGGACTCGCACACCCTGCTCGTCGGGCACCCGCACACAAGCGGTCACCTGCGCCTTATGCACGTCCAGCGCGCCCGGGCGCTCAACGATCACATCCATCAGACCTCCTTGGGATCAACGACACGGATCGCCGTCCGCCAAGAACCTCCGAAACAGACGAGTCTGAGGAGCGCGCTCACGGCGGCAGTCCCGGGATCCGGGGGAGGTCCCCACGCCAAACTGAACCACGGGCTCAAAAGCACCACAGGAAACGGGACGTCCGGCGAACGACGCCCGGATCATCCAACATTTTCACCCGCCCCGGGTCGCCGGCGCAGCCGGCGAGGGAAACTGACAGGAAAATAGCGCTGGGGTCGGGTCGCCGGGCAAGGCCGCTGGGGTTCAGGCGGCACTGTGGCAGCTCCTCAAGGATGACTTTATGGCCGAGGCTCTCGAGTGGGCGATGAGTCGTTTGGTGAGGCGTTCGGGGTCGCGCTTGCGGAAGTAGTCGCCGCCGAGGTCGGTGTAGAGCTCGCCTGTGGTGAGCATGTGCCAGCAGATGCAGATGATCGAGTGTTTGACGGCGCCGAGTGCTTTCTTGTGGCCGCGGCGGGGTCTGAGGCGCGCGTATTGGGCGGCGAGGTAGGAGTCCTTGGTGCGGATCGCTGCCATCGCGGCCTCCTCTAGCGCCCAGTCAAGCCACTTGGATCCCTTGCGGGTCTTGCCGGAGCGTCGCTTGCCGGCGGACTGGTCGTTGCCGGGGCACTGCCCCGCCCATGAGGCGAGCTGCTTGGCGGTCGGGAAAACGCTCATGTCGACGCCGATCTCGGCGATGATCACCTCGGCGGTGCGCCGCTGAACGCCGTGGATCGTGCACAGCAGCTCAACGGCCTTCTCGAAAGGGGCGATCTGCTCGCCGATCGCGTCGCTGAGGTTCGCGATCTGCTGATCGAGGAAATCGAGGTGGCTGAGGATCGCGCCGATCCACACGGCGTGCAGATGGTCAAAGCGGCCCTCGAGTGCCTCTTTGAGCGCCGGGATCTTCGCGCGTAGCTTCCCCTTGGCGAGGTTCGCAAGCACCTCGGGGTCGGTGGTCCCGGACACGAGCGCATCGAGCATCGCCCGCCCGGACTTGCCGAGGATGTCCGTCGCGACGCAGTCGAGCTTGATGCCGGTGTCCTCCAGCGCCTTGTGCAGCCGGTTGGCCTCCCGGGAGCGCTCCTGGATCTGCGTCTTGCGATACCGGGTCAGGTTCCGCAGCGCCCGGATCGGCTTCGGCGGCACGAAGCTCGCTTTCAAGAGGCCGGCCTCGGCGAGCTGGCACAGCCACTCGGCGTCCTTGACATCGGTCTTGCGACCGGGAACCTGCTTGACGTGGCGAGCGTTCACCAGCAGGCACTCGAACTCGTCCTCCAGGATCGCCCACACGGGCTTCCAATAGACGCCGGTCGCTTCCATCACGACCTGCTCCACGCTGAACGCCGCCAGCCAGTCGCGCAGCGTCAAGAGCCCTGCGACCGTGGTCGGGAACTCCGCCACGTGCTGCACGCGCGAGCGACCCTCGCCCGGCACCCGCACACACGCCGTCACCTGCTCCTTGTGCACATCCAGCGCCGCCGGACGCTCGACTACCGTTTCCATCCGACCTCCATGAATACGATCAACAGGATCGTCGCCCAGGGGCCTCTGAGAACTAACGAATCTGACAGGCGTGCTCGTGGCAACAGTCCGGAACCCCGGGGAGACCCACACGCCAAACTAGGCTCGGGCTCACAGGCACCAAGAACTGATCGGCGTCGAGGGCGACCCCCGAAGCATCCCGGATCCCAGAATTTTCAGTCGCCCGCGACCGACCGATAGGTCAGAGGAACTAGGAGGAAAATGCCTGCTCAGGTGCCATCACTCTGGGCTTCCCGTGCGGTACGGCCCGCCGCACGTCGTGGCTGTAGGGCCAGCGTGAGCCTGCCCTTTCATTCGTTCCGGGCGGGCCCCGCAAGGGGCGCATGATCACTCATATGCGGGGGGCTGGCTACCCCAAGACCTTGTTTTCGTCGCACGTCCGCTGTCTAAAATCGAGCACCGTCGGCTGACGTTGGGCTGCTCATGGGGGTGCCGCGGACTGGGTGTGCGCGAGTGCCGGGACGCTCGGGCCGCCTCGTCAGCCGCAACGGGTTGTAGGGGGGTTGGGGTCTCAGGCGATCGTGGGCTCCTGCTTCGGTGGGATGGAGCGTGCCTGCGTGAGATCGGGTAGGCGCCGAGCTCACCCCGGCGCCCCCCACACCACCCGGCATGCGGGTCCGCACCGGGCGGTTCGCGTTGCATCCCGGAAACGGCGGTAGGGATCGGCGAACCCTTGCAGGCCGAGGTCGGCCCAGTACGCCTTCGGCAGGGCTTGGTGGAGGATCCGGGAGCTCGAGTTGCGCCAGGACCCCCGGCGGGAGCACGCGCACTTGTGCGCCTCGTCCGCGGGGATGCCGTGCGCGATGAGCTTGCGCCGCTTGGTGCGGACGCGTTTCCATTGCTTCCACTTGACCTGCCTGAGTCGTCGTCTGAGCCATTGGTCGAGCTGCTCGAATGGGTAGGGCGTATCGGCGAACGCGAAGTACGCCGTCCACCCGACCGTGAAGCGGTTGATCTCTTCGATCCGCTGCTCCATCGAGACGCCCCAATTACGCGCGGTGAGTTGGCGCAGGCGGTCCTTGCCGGAGTTCCGCAGCTCGTAGGCACATACTTGGGCCCGGGGCAGCGTTTGCCCTGCAAATCTGGGGTTTGACCGTCGCAGAACTCGAAAAGCTGTAGGCACACGACCAGGACAAGATCGTGTGGGTATGTCGGGCGTGGTGGCTATGGTGGTAGGTGCACATTTATCTGCGAGAGACGAAGCGGCGGAACGCGGACGGGAGCGTGGTGTCGTATCTCGCGCTGGCCCAGAACGAGCGTGATCCCGGCACGGGAGTGCCGCGCGCGCGGATCGTGCATCGCTTCGGCCGTACTGACCAGGTCGACCGTGAGGCGCTGGCGCGCCTGGTGCGGTCGATCAGCCGGTTCCTCGATCCGGCGGACGCGGTCGCCGCGGGCAACGGCGGTGATGGCGAGGTCAGCGTGTTGGATTCGCGCACGATGGGCGCCTGCTGGTTGGCGGACCGGCTGTGGGAGCGCCTCGGGATCGGGGAGACGATCATTCAGGCGGCGGGCGGCCGGCGTGTGGAGGGCGCGGTGGTCGAGCGCGCGATCTTCGCGATGGTCGCCAACCGCCTGTCGGTCAAGCCGCTCAGCAAGCTGGCCGGCTGCGACTGGGTCGCCGACCGTGCGTACATCGACGGGCTCGCCGAGCTCAGCGATGATGCGTGCTACCGGGCGATGGACTTCCTGCACGCCGCGCTGCCGGCGTTGCAGGAGCGCGTGTTCTTCAACGTCGCGAGCCTGCTCGATCTCGAGGTCGAGATGCTGTTCTTCGACACGAGCTCAACGTACTGGCAGACCGATCGGCTCCCCGAGGAGCTCCAAGACGACGACGACCGCGAGGACGGTGATGTAGCTCCCGACGACGGCGAGGACGGCAACGGTGGCCAGGACGACGGCACGCTTCTTGAGCGGGGCCGGCGTGCTTACTCCAAGCACAGCAAGGATCACCGCCCCGACCTGCCCCAAGTCGTGGTCGGGATGGCGGTCACGCGCCAGGGGATCCCGGTCCGGGTGTGGACGTTCCCCGGCAACGCGTCTGACCAGGTGATCATCCGCAAGGTTCGCGACGATCTGCGCGGCTGGAACCTCTCCAGGGTGATCTGGGTGCTCGACCGCGGGTTCACCAGCGAGCAGAACCGCCGCTACCTGCAGCGCGCCGGCGGGCACTACATCGTCGGCGAGAAGCTCCGCTCGGGCAGCCACGAGGCCAGGGCGGCGCTCTCGCGCCAGGGCCGCTACCACGAGGTGGACGGCGGTCTGCGTGTCAAGCAGGTCCGGGTCGACGACGGCACCAACCGCGACCGGTTCGTGATCGCCCACAACCCCGAGCGCGCCGTCCGCGACCAGATCGTGCGCGAGCAGATCCTCGCCCGCCTGCGCCTCGAGATCGCCGCCGCCGACAAGCTCACCGCCAACAAGCGCGCAGAGCTCTACGGCGCCCTGAGCACCAAGCCCGCGTTCAACCGCTTCCTGCGCAAGACGAAGACCGGCAAGCTGCGCATCGACCGCTCCGCCGTCGCCCGCGAAGCGAAACTCGACGGCAAGTACCTGCTCAGAACCAGCGACGAGAGCCTCTCAGCCGAGGACATCGCGCTCGGCTACAAGGCACTGTATGAAGCCGAGCGCGGCTGGCGCGACCTGAAGTCCACGATCGACATGCGCCCCGTCTACCACCGCCGCGATGACCGCATCGAATCCCACGTCCAGCTCTGCTGGCTCGCGTTGCTGCTACTCCGCGTCACCGAGACCGAGACCCAGGACACGTGGCGCAACCTCCGCAACGAACTGGACCGCATGCACCTCGTCACGCTTGCGACCAGCGCGGGAACCGTCTCCCAGCGCACCGAGCTGACCCACCGCCAACGCCAGATCTTCAGCGCGCTCGACCTCCCAGAGCCCGCGCGCTTCCACGACTTCACCCCGCTCGCCGACCCCGCCGAGTAGCCACAGCACGCCGCGAACCCGCGGTCAACCCCGAGCCGGCCGGCCGCGGCCACTCTGTAGACACACGGGCTCGTTCCCACGAACAGCCCAAAAGCCCTGCTCACAACCATTATTCAGCGTGTCTGTGTGCCCATCATCTGCGGAACTCCGGCCTTGGCCCGTTTGAGGCGTTTGGGGTCCACCCGCACCTTTGCCTCGCCGTCCCGGTAGAAGAAGCCAAACCCCAACAGGGGTCGGCGCACCGACCGGGCGACCACCGATTTCTCGCGGTTGACGCGCAGCTTCAGGCGCTGCTCGACGTATTGCGTGATGCTCTCCATGACGCGCTCGCCCGCCCGCCGACTCTGGACGTAGATCCGTCCGTCGTCGGCGTAGCGCACGAACCGGTGCCCGCGCCGGTCTAGCTCCCAGTCGAGGTCGTCGAGCATGACGTTGCTGAGCAGCGGCGAGAGCGGAGAACCCTGAGGGGTCCCCTCGTCCGTCGCGTGCACCAGCCCGTCTGCCATGACGCCCGCTTCCAGGTAGCGTCGGATCAGCTTGAGCAGCCGCTTGTCATGGACCCGTCGTGCGACCCTGGCCATCAGGGCGTCGTGCTGAACGCGATCGAAAAACGAGTCGAGATCAAAATCGACGCACCACGCCGCGCCATCGGAGATGAACTGGCGTGCCCGCTCCACAGCGTGATGCTGCGAGCGCCCCGGGCGAAACCCGAAGCTGTGGGGATGGAAATGCGGGTCGAACACAGGCGTGAGCACCTGCGCGATGGCCTGACAGATCAACCGATCCACCGCAGCCGGCACCCCCAGCATCCGCACCCCACCCGAGGGCTTGGGGATCATCACCCTGCGCACGGGCTGCGGCCGGTACGTGCCCGCGTCCAGCTGCGAGCGGACCTCCGGCCAATGGTCATGCAACCACGGCCGCAGCTCCTTGGTGCTCATCCCGTCGATGCCAGGGGCACCGGCGTTCTGCTCGACGCGTCTGAGCGCCTCAGCAAGATTCCCGCGGGCCATCAACTGCCCCCACAGAGAACCCGCTTCGGCGGGGTGAGCGGCGGTGTCATCCGGCGCCGGATCGTTGCTGCGCTCTGGCCGGACGTCCTCTGGCTTCACCGTCGGACGCTTCCTGCCAGGCCCCCGAGGGGGTTGGCTGCGATCAACGCAACGATCACGAGCACGGACGTCTTGGCGCTCGGCTTCGCGTTCGGCCCTTCCCGGCGATCAGCGATCCCACCGGTACTTTGGCCTCTGCTGACTTCTCCACGGCGAGCGGCGTCCTCACGAACTCCGCCGTCTCGCACCACCCGGCGAACACGCCATGCGTGACCGAGCATCCCGAGACACCCGTGGAGATCTCCCCGGATAAGACCAACGGCCTTCCTCGCGCACCCACCGCGTCTACGCAACGGCCCCTTGATGGACATCGGGCTTCGCCGTAACCCGCTGGCTCGCCCGGGCCGTCCCGCCTCACACGCGCAGCGCGCCGGCCTCGACCAGCAAGCCGGAGCGCCATGTGTTCCTAGGGTCGCGATTCGCCTCGGGCTTCCTTCCCACCCGCCTCGCGGCGAAGCAGTCGCCTCTGGCTTGTGGTTGGTGCCATCAACCTCCACAGGGGACTTTCACCCCCGAGTCGTTGGTCATGCCAGGCGTACGGGGTGTCGCCCGCCGGCATGGACGCCGGCGGAACCAGATCGGGATGAGGAGCCCAGGTGGCGATCTCCCAGCAGAAGCAGGCGAGCTCGCGCGCGATCGCGACCGCGACGACGCCGTTGGGCTTCTTGCGCGCGTCCTTGAGCTGACGCCAGCGGGCGTGCAGGCGCCGCTGCGCTGACCACGCGATGTTGATCACCTCTGGCGGCTGGTCGCGCTGGCGGCGCTCGAGCAGCTCGCCGACCCCCGGCTGACGGCGGTAGTGGTAGGACGCCTCGATCAACAGCCTGCGCGCGTGCGTCGAGCCGGCCTTCGTGATCGACCCCTGGCGACGCTGGCTGCTGGTGGTGTGCTCGGACGGGACGATCCCGAGGTAGGCCGACAGCCGGTCGGGGTGATCGAAGCGCTCCCACTCGCCGATCTCGGCGCACAGCCCGAGCGCAGAGAGCGTGTCGATCCCGCGCAGGCATCGCAGCCGACCGACCGCCTGCGCGCACGGCGACTCAATCACGAGCTTCTCGAGCTCGGCCTCGACCCGGTCACGGCGGGCGACGAGCACGTCGTGCGCGTGCAGGTAGTCGGCCATCGTCACCTGCGACGCGTGATCGACGAACCGCAGGCCGGCGAGCCACGCGCGATGCGCTCGCGACCACGCACGCCCCGGCCCCTCCCAATACACCTCGCGGCGCAACAGGAACTTCCCGAGCCGGTGGCGGGCGCGCATCAGATCAGCGCGAATGTCCTCCCGGCAGCGAACGAGGTCCCGCAGCCGCTCGCGCTCCAGCGACGGGACCGTCACGATCGCCAGCTCCCCGGCCGCCAGCAGCCGTGCAAGCCGGACCGCGTCGCGCTTGTCGGTCTTGATCCGATCACCAGGCCGCCGCTCCGTGCGCCCCGGCGCGCACACCGACACCTCGATCCCCCGCGCCCGCGCGCGACGCGCCAGCCCATAGCCGGTCGGGCCCGCCTCGTACACCATCCGCGCCGGCACGGGAACCTCCATCAGCCGCTCCAGCAGCTGATGCGGACGCCCAACCATCCGGGCAGTGCCCAGCTCGCCTGTCCCCTGGTCGAAGATCGCGATCGTCGACTCGTGCGCGTGCACGTCAAGACCGACCCAACGGATACCGTCAGCCATTAGGTCGTCACGAATGAATTAGTGGGCCCTTTTGGGTTGGGTGGATCGTGTAATTCCAGTCCGGATGGAACTCGTCGCGGATGATGTTCACCTCGGCCAGCTCCGCGTCGGTGACTTTGATCCCTTTCTCGTATTCGCGGGGGTCAAGGCGCGCGTATTATAGACCTTCAGGCCGGTGCTGGTCGTGGTCGATCCGATCAGGTCGATGATGACTTGCAGGCTCTCCAGCGGCCGCCCGCGCCAGTTCAGGCTGACGTAGCTGAACAGGCGGTGCTCGATTTTGTTCCATTTCGAGGTTCCGGGCGGGAAGTGGCAGACGCGGATCGCGATCTGTAGCTCGTTGGCGAGCTTTTGCAGCTCGGTCCTCCACAGCCGGGTGCGGCTGGAGTTGCTGCCGCCGCCGTCCGCGGTGATCAGCAGCGTCGTGGCGTTCGGGTAGCGCTTCTGGCCGAGATGCATCCACCACGCGCGGATCGAGCTGACCGCGAACGCGCTCGTGTCGTTGGTCACACCGACCGACACGAACCCCTCATTCGCGGCGAGGTCGAGCACCCCATAGGGGATCGCGTGCCCCAGATCCTTGTCCTTGAAATCGTGGCAGCGAACCTCAACAGCCGCTCGGTCGGCTCGTACTCCCGCCCGACAGCCTTGAAATCCCCGACAAGCTCCCGCTTCTTGGCATCCACGGAGATCGTCGGCTCGCCCGCCGCCAGCGCCGCCCGCGTGGTCTCGTTGATGTGGCGAAACTGCGCGTCACGGTCGGGATGATCCTTCCCCTCCCTGGTCTTCTGATTGGCGTGCAACCGAAACCCGAGCCCCCGCAACAGCTTCCCCGTGCTCCGATCAGAAATCTGATGCCCAGCCGCCACCAACGCCCCCGCGAGCTTCGCCAAGCTCTTCGAGGACCACCGCAACGGCGACATCGGATCCCCCCGCGTATCCGGATCCACCAACGCCTCCAACGCCCCCACCAGCTCCGGATCACACTCCATCAACCGCGGGCGCCCCGCACCCGGCCGACGGACACGACCCGCCTCCAGCCTCGTCCCCTCCCGCAACTCCGCGATCCCACGCACCACCGTGTTCCTGCCGATCCCCGTCGCCCGCACGACCGCCGCGATCCCACCCCGCCCACACGCACGCGCCTCCGACGCAGCCCACAACCGCCGCTGACGCTCGTTCAACTCCGGCCCCAACCCCCGATAACGCCCTTTCCGCACGTCTGGTGGTCGATATCCGTCCCCCATCGCGGGCGCCGGTGGGGTCAGCGGTCGGGGTCGGTGGTGTAGGCGCTGGCGGGTACGCCGAGCAGCTCGAGTAGCTGGTGTTGCAGCGGGGTGAGCTGGGGGTCGAAGGTCTGGATGCGTTGGCCGTCGCGGGTGAGGTGGTGGCGTTGGACGTTGGTGAAGGCGTCGAGGATGCGGGCGGCGGTCGGGGCGGTGCAGGCGCGTTGCTCGTGGTAGAGCGCCAGCTCGGGGATGTTGTGATGGGTCATCGTCCGACGTAGCTCGCGTTCGATCAGGCAGTTGGTGAGCAGCGCGATGAACTGGCAGGCGAACAGCGCCTCGATCCGGAACGGGCTCTTGAGTGTCACGGGCGCGGCGTCCTGGACGGATTTCAGTTCGTGGTGGCGCTTCTCGAGGTTCGGCTGGTAGCGGTAGGCGGCGAGCACCTGAGTGTCGGTCAGCTCCGAGTCGTTGGACGTGAGCGGGAAGCGACCGTCAGAAGCGGCGTCGTAGCGGACCTGCTCGGCATCGACGCTCACCTCGAGCGCGTAGCGGGTCTTGGCGATCTTGCGGTAGCGGGTGTCGTTGCCGGGTCGGCCGCGTTTCTCCTGGCGGTAGCGCTCCTCGACGGTCTCGATGACCGTGACCGACACCCAGCGCTCGCCGCCGCTTGTGGTCAGCAGCGCGGCGGCGGCCTCCTCGGCGGCGACGCGGGTGGTGATCCTGGCGCGCGGGCCGGCCAAGCGCTCCGATAGCTCCCCGAGGGCGTGGCCGGCGCGGTCGATCCGCTCGGCGCGGGCGCTCTCGTCGTGGTGCTGTTTGGCGCTTGAGTGCACCCAGGTGATGCGGTATCCCTCCGTGGTCGGGAACGGCGCCGGGCAGACCCGCCAGACCAGGTCGGGATCACCGTTGCGCTTGCCGGGCCGCCGACACGCCTCGACCCGATCGGGCGCCTGCGTGCTCATCCACTCGCGCAGCCGCCCGTCCTCTGAGCGTGAGCGCGGCAGCACCGTGATGAACCGTCCGCCGTGGCGCTCGATGTGGCCCATCTGCTCGCGCGTGCACAACTTGCTGTCGGCGACATACAGGAAGTCATGGCGGCCAACCAGCACACACAGCCCGTCCCACGTCTCGATGTGCGTCTGATCGTCGGTCACGTTGCCGTCCGCGAGGCGGTGCGCGAGTGGCACCGCCCCGTCGGCCGACACTGTCAGGATCAGCAGCAGCTGCTTCAGATCGCCGCGATGCTCCTTGTTGTGACCGCGCTTCGCGGCGGCCGTTGACTGGCCGCCCCGCTCGCGCCCATCGGCCTGCAGGTACTCGCCGTGCAGAGTGATCGAGGTCGAGTCGTTGTGCAGCTGCGAGCAGTCAACACCGAACTCCCTGATTGCCCCCAGCGTCAGTTCCGTCAACAGCGACGCGCGATCTGCGTCGAACAACCGATCCAACGCCCGGCCGACGCGGTCATCGCACAACAGCGCCACCTCGCCTGGCTCAAGTGACAGCGCGTCCGCCTCAAAGCGGCAGGCCCACTCCCCGATCCCGTATAGCGGCTCACGCTCCACGCACAGGTTCAGCACCAGCACCTTGATCGTCCGGGCGGCCGCCATCAGCACGCGCTGATCGTCGTCGGGCAGATGCCGCTCGAGGACATGCTCGAGCCCGAGCCGATCGAGGAAGTGGCCGAGGATCGGCAGCGCTCCCAGCGCCTGCGAGGCCAGTTCGAACGGTTGCTCTGCGCTGATCGTCATGAATCATCCATCCGGTAGCTACGGTATTAGTACCGTAGCTACCGGACGAACCCGACCACGATGCCCGACCAGCACCCCCAACCCCACCCCGACGACGAGCAGCAGCCGATCGCGCCCGAGCACCAACGGCGCCTCCAACAGATCCTCGAAGAGCTCGCGACGCTCGGGTTCTGCCTCCCCGGAACGGTCGCCGAGCGCCACATCCGCTGCCCCAACCCAGGCTGCCACTGCCACCACGACCCGCCCCAGCTGCACGGGCCCTACCTCGCGTGGACGCGCAAGGTCAGCCAGAAGACCGTCACCCGCAACCTCACGGCCGAGCAGGCGCGGCGCTACCGCGCCTGGTTCCAGAACAACCGGCGCCTACGCCAGCTCACCTCAGAACTTCAGGCACTGTCACTCACTGCCGCGGCCGAGGCCGAAAGGTGGGGGGAGAAATAGACGACCAGACGTGCGGAAAGAGCGCGATAACGCTCCGCAATCCCCGATTCATCGATCATGCCTTCGCGATACGCCGCCACCACCCAACATCCTGCCACAACCCACTAATTCATTCATGACTCCTAGGCACTCCTCTCGTGGATTGTGGGCCCCGCGCCGAGGCCGGAATCCTCAGCGCGAAGACTTACCCCGCAGCCTGCGCGGGGAGTGCCGACCACTTCGACACGGAGCCGGCAGCTCCTCCATAGGGTCCCGGTGTTGAAATGGGGGTCTCCCGGCATCGATGTGGTCAGGGTGAGAGTGCGATTGTGCTCCTGAGCAGGATCTTCGTACCGGGAACGGGCTTTGCAAGTCGCGCACGAGTCGACCGAGCTGCAGAGGTGGATGTCTTGACGCGCAGGTCGCTCCCCGGGGCGACGTTCATTGCCAGCCAGCGGAGCTGGGCCGGGGCAGTCAAGGATGGCCCGAAGGGCCGAGCGCAGCGAGCGGCGCAGCGGCGTCCTTGGTGTGCTGAGTACGGATGTTGAGATCGGAGGTGGAAGTCCTGTCCCGGGGCCCTGACAGAGGGAACCCGACATCGATGAGGCAAGGGCGCGGCCCGGAATTGACCGGGCGGCTTCAGTGCGGCCGGTTGCGCTGCGAAGCTCCCGCGAGGGCGGGTCTGAAGGAGGCCATAGGTGCGTTGTGGTGGCGAACGAAAGTGAAGCGCCGTAAGGCGTTGCTCGGTGGGCGAGCCGGCCAACAGCGGCGATGCCCGATCCCTGTTCGTCGTGACCGAGAGCGTATTGGCGACGCGATCACAGCGAAATCTCAGCATCTCACCTCAGGAGATCTGCTGGGTTCCGGCCGGTTGGCCGGTAGGCCGGAGAACGAGAGGACGATGGTCGATGGCCCAGCAGAAGTCCGAGGACTGCGTAGTACCGGAAGGCGGCTGTAATGGCCGCTGAGCGTGCCGGGTCGGGCCCCGGTGGGCAAGGGAAGGCGGTCCCGGTCGAAGAAACGGCGGTGCAGCTCAGCCTGCCGGTCGCGACAGCAGAAAACCCGCAAGGGGCTACCCGCAGGAGGACCCGGGACCGGCTCGGGGTCCTCCGGGCGGGAGCGCCGAAGGCGAGCGGCAAGGTTGGGATCGCAGCGCCTGCGACGATGGAGGAGGTTGCCAACCGATTGACCAGTGCGTTGTTGAAGGTGGCGTCGAACAAGGGCGCCCCTGGCCCTGATGGGCAGACGATTGAGGCGCTGCTTGAGCAGTGGCCGGTTGTTCTGCCCAGGCTGCAGACCGACCTGCTGGCTGGGAGCTACCAGCCCGGCGCGATCCGCCGGCGGTATATCCCGAAGGCGGGGGGTGGGCAGCGCGGGTTGGGGATTCCCGACGTGATCGATAGGGTGGTCCAGGAGGCCGTGCGGCAGGTGCTCGAACCGCTGTGGGAGCCGACATTCCATCCTTCGAGTCACGGGTTTCGACCCGGTCGAAGTTGCCATTCGGCGGTCGCTGAGGCCAAGGGGCATCTCGAGGACGGCTACGAGTGGTGCGTGGATCTTGATTTGGAGAAGTTTTTCGATCTCGTCTGCCACCAGCGGCTTGCCGCCAAGCTCGCCGAGCGCGTGAGCGATCGGCGGCTGCTCGTGCTGATCGGACGGATGCTGAAGGCCAAGGTGCTGTTGCCGGACGGTGTGGTGATCGCCAGCGAGCAGGGCGTTCCGCAAGGCGGTCCGCTCTCGCCGTTGCTGTCGAACATCGTGCTGGACGAGTTCGATCAAGAGCTTGACCGGCGTGGCCACCGATTCGTTCGCTACGCAGACGACGCCAAGGTGTACGTGCGCAGCGAGCGGGCGGGGCGGCGGGTGATGGCCAGCTTGTGCGAGTTCATCCAACGGCGCTTGCGCCTGAGGATCAACGAGGCCAAGTCGGCCGTTGCCCGACCCGAGGAGCGCCACTTCCTCGGCTTCCGGTTATGGGTAAACCCGTATACCGGGGTCGTGGAGGTGCTGTTGTCGGAGCGCACCAAGCGCTTAGCGATGGAGCGCATCCGCCAGCTCACACCCAGGAACTGGGGAGGCACGCTTGAAAGCTGCATCGCCGGGACCAACACGTGGCTGCGCGGCTGGCACGGTTTCTTCGGGATCGCCTCCGCCACGGAGATGCGGATGATGCGCACGCTCGACGCTCACATCAGGCGCCGGCTGCGCGCGATCATTCTGCGCCACTGGAAACGCAAACGCACAATCGCGCGGCGTCTCATCAAGCTGGGCGTCAAACGAGAAAACGTGTGGCGGCAGATCTACTCGGGACGCAAGTCCTGGTGGGCGCTGAGCCACACGTCCGCGGTCGACCACGGCCTGCGCAACGCGTACTTCGCCAAGCGCGGGCTGTTGTTCTTGGCCGACCTTCATCGCCAAACGCACCGGCAGATCGTCGCTCCCGCCGCGCCACAACTGGCGTTATGGGAATGATTCGAGGTCGATACACCGGCCGGCGGTGGGGGTCATAACCCGCTGTCCCGAGGAGCCGTATACGAACAGCGTACGTACGGTTCTGTGGGAGCCGGGGCGGGCAACCGTCCCGGCTACCCGAGACAGCTCGGAACAGCCCAGCTACCAGGGAGATCACAGCTCCCCCATGGAGCGCGGCCCGTTCGCACGAGCGCCATCCACGATCCGGGCGTATTGCCTCAAGCGTCGCGAGCGTCTGCCGTGCCTCCAAAGTCAACCGGTCCCATGGCCAGAAAGCCGAAACCTGACCACATCGATGCCGAGAGAGCCTGAAATGGGGTCCGCCCGACGCGGGCGACGGTTCGCGTTAGGGTCGAAGACCGGACCGGGGTCTGACCCACATATGGTCTGGACCCCTGGTGGTGTCCTGAGTTAGAAGTGTCGACCTCGGTCCGTGTCTTCGGGAGCCGGTCTGACCTGATAGGAGCGTCGATCTTGCGAGGAGCGCCGATCCCCCACCGGGACGTTGTCGACCGGATCCGCCATAACGTACTTCAGCGGGGAAGGGTTGAGCGGATGTCAATGAGCAGAAGTGGTCTGGGACCCTCGAGCGTGCTGGTCACGCCCGATCACGCGGGCAACGTCGTCGGGGTCGACCCTCATAAGCGGACGTTGTCGGCGACCGTCGCCGATCCCCGTGGCGGGATCCTCGCCAGCGGACACTTCCGGGTGTCCGGGGACGGGCATCGGGCGCTGGAGGCGTGGGCGCGGCAGTTCGGTCAGATCGCGCGCTGGAGAGTCGAGGGCGCCTCGAGCTGGGGGCGCCACACCGCGGTCTTCCTGGTCGCCCGCGGCGATGACGTGCGCGACGTGTGCGCGAACCGCACGCCGCGGTCTGACCGGGCGCGCCAGCGCGGGAAGTCCGACACGCTTGACTCAGAGCGAATCGCGCGCGAGACGCTCGCGCATCCACTGCTGCCACGGGCGTTCAAGCGCGCCGGGCAGGACAGCGGACCCGACGAGCTGCACGAGCTGCTCTCGTTGCGGCACAACCAGCGCCGCTCGATCCTCACCAGCCGCCAGCACCTGCTCAACGAGGCCGAGCACCTGCTGAGTAGCCTGCCGCTCGAGCAGCGCGAGCAGCTGCCCGACACCAAGGCGGTCCGCCCCCGGCTCGCCGCCCTCGCTGCTCGCAACCGCCGCCGGCGCCATGACCAGCCGACCACGCTCAGGCTCAAGCTGCTCGACGACTAACGGGCCCAGATCGCCAACCTCGACGCACAGGACAAGCAGGTCACCGCCGAGCTCGCCGCGCTCGTGAAAACATCAGGCTCGACACTCGGCGAGCTGTGCGGCCTCTCGACCGTGCTCGTCGCCGAGCTGCTGGTCGAGGTCGGCGACCCGCGCCGGTTCACCATCGGCGGGTTCGCGCGCTTCAACGCCTCAGCGCCGCTCGCCGCCTCGACCGCGGAGGGACCCGGCGAGCCCGTCCGCCACCGCTACAACCCCGGCGGCAACCGCCGCGTCAACCGGACCCTGCACATGATGGCCCTCACCCAGCTCCGCTGCGAGCCGCGCGCCCAAGCGATCTACGCGAACGCACGCGCGAACGGACACACCAAGAAGGAGGCCCGCCGCATCCTCAAGCGCCACCTCTCAGACGTCATCTACCGCCGCATGACCCGTGACCTCGCACAACCCGCCGCCGATCATCCCCTCCTCATCGCCGCATAACTAGCGGCTCACAACGCCGAGGACTCATATGCCGCGCACCACGCCCGCAGACCCGCACATCGCGCCTCACACGCCGTCAACCCGCAACCACGAGGTTGCAGCTAGACGAATTCTTTGACATAGGAGCTTCTAAACGACGAGGAGAGCCGGTTATGGCCGGTGCTGGTGGCCAATATTCGTGGCGGATCAGGTCGTGGCGTAGTGCGGCGAGCATGTCTGTGTAGCTGACGGTTGTCACTGTCAGAGTGCTCGCACGGGCGGTGACGTCCGACCGGGCCAGTAAGTCCTCGGGCTGGCGGCGGGCTGACCCGTGACGATTGCGTCGACTCTGCCAAGCCTGACCGGCAAAGCTTGTGTCGCCCGCCGCCGTCCGAGGATCGCCGGCGTGACTTGATACGAAGCGTGGCTTCGCCTCTCGTGACAGTTGTCCGCCGGAGATCCGCTTCATTCGGCGTCAACCAAACGAAGGGACGGCATGCATGATCGTGATCGGAGCGGACACGCACAAGGGGTCGCACGCGCTGGCGGCGGTCGATGACGGAACCGGCAAGGTGCGCGGCAGCCGCCAGATCAAGGCGGAGGAGCCTGGGCACCTGGCCGCGGTGCGGTGGGCGCGCGAGCTCGACGAGGAGCGCGTGTGGGCGATCGAGGACTGCCGGTCGTGTTCTCGCCGGCTCGAGCAGGCGCTGCTGGCGGCGGGCGAGCGGGTTGTGAGGGTGCCGCCGAACCGGATGGGCGCATCGCGCAAAGGCGAGCGCGAGCCGGGCAAGTCGGATGAGATCGACGCGCTCGCCGTCGCCAGAGCTGTCGTGAAGGACGGTGTCGAGAGGTTCCCGGTCGCGTACCTGAACGAGCAGGCGATGGAGATCCGGCTGCTGGTCGACACCGAAACGATCTCGTCGCCGAGCGCACCCGCACGGTGAACCGGCTGCGCTGGCATCTGCTCGAGCTCAGCCCCGAGCTCGAGGCCTCGCTCAAGCGCAAAGCGCTCAACCAACCGCGGACGCTTGACCGCGTCGAGCGGCAGCTGCGAAAGCTCCCCGCCGGCGCCAGGGTCCGGATCGCACGCGAGCAGATCTCTAACCTGCGTGGCCTCAACCGCGATATCGAGCGGCTCGCGGCCGAGCTGGCCGAGCTCGTCACCGCACACCGACCGCGACTGCTTGCCGAGCAAGGTTGCGGCGCGCTGACCGCCGCGATCCTGATCGGCCACACCGCGGGCAACGAGCGGTTCCGCTCGGAGGCTGCCTTCGCGCTGCAGACGGGAACCGCGCCAATCCCGTGTTCCTCAGGCAAACGCACCCAACACCGGCTCAACCGCGGCGGCGAGCGGCAACTCAACCACGCGCTGCACATCATCGCGGTCACCCGCGCGCAGCACGACCCCGCCACCAAGGAGTACCTCGCCCGCAAGGAGGCCGAGGGCAAGACAAAGAAGGGAGCGCTGCGCTCGCTCAAACGGCACCTCGCCCGCCGCTTCCACCAGTTGCTCTCAGATCAGAGCCGCCCGCCGACCAACAGCCAACCTCCGAGCCCGCATCGATCATCGAGCCCAAGCTTCCCTCAATCCCCGACCGACCCAAGCCCCGGCGCGAGGTCGAGCAGATCGCCGCCGCGCCCTCCCCGATGGTCTGCATCAGCCATCAGCTAAACCACGCAAATAGCGACGGCCCTTGACATAGAAGCAAGCTTTCTGGCGGTACCACGGGGCGCTGCGGCGGCGGGCGTCGAGGTCGGCTTTCGGGTCGCCGTACACGGCGTACCAGGTGATCGTGATCGTTTGCGTGAGGAACCCGAACGACACGGTCCGCTCGACTGCGTTCTGAACGCGGTTGCGGGCCTGCCCGACGCCGTGGGCCTTCGCTTTCTGATGGCAGGTCTCAATCGTCCAGCGGCTGTCGGAGCATGCGATCAGCTGCGCTGCGGTGGCGGTGCTGTCGGTGCTCGCGATCGCGACGTCGAACCCGTTGGTGCGGTCGGGCTCGCGGACCAGGATGATCGTGACGGGGTGGGTGTAGAACGGCCCGTACCACAGGCAGGTGGTGCGCCAGACGTGCTCGACGCGGGTGCGCCCGTCGAGGCTGGTGATCGTGACCGGCGCGAACACGGCGGTGGCGGCGAGTTGCGCGAGGCTGCCGAGACGCTCGCCCTTGAGTGCCGGGCGGCCGCGCCTGCCGGTCCTGGGTGGCGCGAGTTTGAAGACGGCCGCGTTTGCGCGCATCCTGGTTGTGACCGTGACGCGGTCGGGCAGTCCTTGCCACGCCTTGGTGGCGTACGTGCCGTCCATCATCAGCTCAACGATCCGGGTCGAGAACCGCGCAAGGACGATGTCGATCACCTTCCTCGCGAGCTCTGGCTGGAACGGTCGGCCGGGGTGCGTGTCGTCCATGGGTTGGAACAGTCGGAACAGGACGGGCAGGCCGACCGCCCGCCCGTCGAGACAGTCGAGCTGGACGACGAGCACGACCACGACCCAGCAGTTCCCGGCGCCCGGACCCTTCCGGTTGGGCGCCGTCGTGGAGATTGTGCGCGCCCCACACCCGTCGGCCGGAGCGGCCGAACAGGATGTCGTCGACGGCCAGGCGGATCGCCGTGTCGTGCTTGACGAAGAGCGTCCACAGCGTCCCCGCGCCGGGGTCGCGCTGTCGGCGCGCAACCGGTTCGCCGCCGTGGTCCGCTCGTTTGAGGTGGACGGCGTGATGGCGCTGGGCGAGCTCGAGGCAAGGGCCCTTCCTGGTCACCGCGGCGATCGCCGGACTGACGCGGCCCGAATACGGGCGGGTGGACTGCGGCGCGCGGCGAGGGAGCTGAGCAGCATCCTGCCCGACGTCGGCGTACCCGCCGTGCAGCTCACGGGTCGAGATCGCCACCATCACGTCGGTCGGCAATCGTGCACGCCTCGGCCTCGCCGGCCCCCAGCCGCTCGCCGGCGAGATCACCGAGACGCGGCCCGGTCACCGGGTCTGGCACGCGGCAAGCAGGTTACGGCGCGAGCTGGAAGGCCGCCGCCACCCGTCTGCGCGACCTCTGTGCGACGCGCCCGGCAACCCGCCGGGGCGCGACGGGCGACGGGCGATCACCCCGGCATGGCCCGCTACCCGTCGTCGCCTGGCCGTGGCCGTTGTGGCCACCGCGACCCTGGCCGCCGGATGCGGGTCGGGCGGCGGCGGCACGCTCGCTTCGATGAGCGCCCGGTCGCACACGGCTCCCACGACCGGCGGGACCACACCGGGGCCCTCCGGCGGCTCGGGTGCGCAGACCATCCCCACCCCCGGTCCCACGGGGCGGGCGGCTGATCGCGCGGCGGTGAGCGTGGGCCGTGCGTCGTCCGCTGCGCTGCGCCGCGGCGACGTGCAGGGTGCCGCGCGCCCCCCGAACGCATCTACGGGAGCATTCTCAGGTTGAGATTGCGCCCTTCGATGCGGCAGTCTGTTCCGGTAAGTCAGGCGTTCTCGTCGCGGACCAACGCATCTACGGGAGCATTCTCGCGTTCAGAGTGCGCCCGGAGATGCGTTTGGGGGCCGCGCGCTACTTCGCGCTGCCGAGCGAGTTCATCAACGGACCGGACGCGGGCGGCAGGGTGCCGATCATCCCGATCCGCTCGCTGGCGGAGGCAGCGGCGGTCAACGCCTCGCTGCCGCGCGGCGCGAGGTTCATCTCGGCCGACCAGCGCGGGGCCTACGTCAATGCGCTCTTTCGCCTCACCGAGAGGCCGGGGCCCGGCGGAGGCTGCGGCTCCGGCACCGGGCCAGACGGCGCGCACAAACTCCGCGATCAGGGGCGACCGCATCGTGGAGTGGATCCGCGCGCCCAACGACCCGGGGGCGACAACCAGCACGGAACCGTCCCCGCGCAACCCGCGACGCCGTCGCGGCCGACCCTCGAGCACCCAGGGGCACCGGCCCGGCGATCTGAGCGCCAGGCTCGGGGCGGGGGCGTCTCCTCACAGCTCGACGTGCGCGACGAGCAGGCCTGCGTCGATGCCGCGACGGCCACGGCTGAGCGCGCCGGGTCGCTCGAGGTCTGGGTCAACAACGCGGGCGCGCTCGTGACCGGCCTGGCGTGGGAGCAGCCGAGCGAGGTGCGACAGCCAATGCTCGAGGTCAACGCACTCGGCACGATCAACGGAACGCTGGCCACGCTGGAGCTCATGCGCCCCGCGGGCCGCGGTCACGTCGTGAGCGTCGTCTCGCTGGCCGGGATCGTCGCCGCGCCCGGGAGACGGTCTACGGCGCCTCCAAGCACGCCGCGATCGCCTTCAGCATCGGCACGCTCACTGATCTCAGGCTCGCTGGCGTCCGCGACATCCACATCTCGTGCCTGTGCCCCGACGGGATCTGGACGCCGATGCTTCACGACAAGCTCGGTGATCCGGCAGCCGCCGCCTCGTTCACGGGGAGTGCTGCTCCAGCCGGCACAGGTGGCCTCGCACGTGGGTCGCATCCTCGACCACCCCCGCCCCGTGGTCACGGTCCCGCGCTGGCGCGGGGCGATGGTGCGCGCGTTCGACGCCTGGCCGCGACTCGCACTGCACGGCGTCGGGCCGGTGATCGCCTATGGCCGCCTGCAGCAGCGGCGATTCAAGCGCAAGCTCGAAAGCGGCCGCTGGCCACCACGCGGAGCCGGGCGGTAGCCGCCGGCAGACGGGCGCGCCGCCGGCTCAGGAGTCATGAATGAATTAGTGGGTTGTGGCAGGATGTTGGGTGGTGGCGGCGTATCGCGAAGGCATGATCGATGAATCGCGGATTGCGGAGCGTTATCGGGGGTTGGGGCCGGAGTTGAACGAGCGTCAGCGGCGGTTGTGGGCTGCGTCGGAGGCGCGTGCGTGTGGGCGGGGTGGGATCGCGGCGGTCGTGCGGGCGACGGGGATCGGCAGGAACACGGTGCTGCGTGGGATCGCGGAGTTGCGGGAGGGGACGAGGCTGGAGGCGGGTCGTGTCCGTCGGCCGGGTGCGGGGCGCCCGCGGTTGACGGAGTGTGATCCGGAGCTGGTGGGGGCGTTGGAGGCGTTGGTGGATCCGGATACGCGGGGGGATCCGTGCTCGCCGTTGCGGTGGTCCTCGAAGAGCTTGGCGAAGCTCGCGGGGGCGTTGGTGGCGGCTGGGCATCAGATTTCTGATCGGAGCACGGGGAAGCTGTTGCGGGGGCTCGGGTTTCGGTTGCACGCCAATCAGAAGACCAGGGAGGGGAAGGATCATCCCGACCGTGACGCGCAGTTTCGCCACATCAACGAGACCACGCGGGCGGCGCTGGCGGCGGGCGAGCCGACGATCTCCGTGGATGCCAAGAAGCGGGAGCTTGTCGGGGATTTCAAGGCTGTCGGGCGGGAGTACGAGCCGACCGAGCGGCCGGTCGAGGTTCGCTGCCACGATTTCAAGGACAAGGATCTGGGGCACGCGATCCCCTATGGGGTGCTCGACCTCGCCGCGAATGAGGGGTTCGTGTCGGTCGGTGTGACCAACGACACGAGCGCGTTCGCGGTCAGCTCGATCCACGCGTGGTGGATGCATCTCGGCCAGAAGCGCTACCCGAACGCCACGACGCTGCTGATCACCGCGGACGGCGGCGGCAGCAACTCCAGCCGCACCCGGCTGTGGAGGACCGAGCTGCAAAAGCTCGCCAACGAGCTACAGATCGCGATCCGCGTCTGCCACTTCCCGCCCGGAACCTCGAAATGGAACAAAATCGAGCACCGCCTGTTCAGCTACGTCAGCCTGAACTGGCGCGGGCGGCCGCTGGAGAGCCTGCAAGTCATCATCGACCTGATCGGATCGACCACGACCAGCACCGGCCTGAAGGTCTACGCGCGCCTTGACCCCCGCGAATACGAGAAAGGGATCAAAGTCACCGACGCGGAGCTGGCCGAGGTGAACATCATCCGCGACGAGTTCCATCCGGACTGGAATTACACGATCCACCCAACCCAAAAGGGCCCACTAATTCATTCGTGACGACTCAGCCGGCCAGGCCGCCGAGGAACGCGAACGGGGTCGACGGCCGCTCCTGGTAGGCAGCCTGCGCCGTTCCCTCGACGGTCACCGTGCAGCCGGGCGGACTCTCACCGCGGAGACGCTCGGCAAGCGCCGCGGCGTCGTCCTCGTCGGTCGCGCCGGCGAGCACGTAGGTCGCGCGCTGGACGCTCGGCCTGCCCTCCTCGCGAAGCTTGGCGACGACCTGTCCGGCGTCCGCTTGCGAGGGGCACTCGACGCGAACCTCGAACTCGGGGGTGCCGGTCTGGCGGACCTGCTCGCGCTCAGCCGCGATCAACCGCGCGTGCTCGGCGGCCCGCGCAGCGTCATCCTCCGGCACGGGCTTCTCCACGTCCTCCCACGTCTCCGATGCCTCGTGCCAGCGCTTGATATCGGAGTCCAGCTGCCAGCCTTCCTCGACGGCGAGCGAGCGGATCAGCTTCTCGGCCGCCTCGGCCTGCTCGCCCGTGCCCGCGTACAGGAACACCTGCGGCCCATCACGCGAGACGACCACGCGGTCGTGAAACTCGCTCTCGAGGTCGTGCTCGAGATCTCCGGCCTCGAGCCGGTCGGTCAGCTTGCGGGCGTGGCCGTCCTCGTGCAGCTCGACGCGCAGGCGCCAGTCGTCACTCATCGCCCTGAGCGTAATGCAATGGGTGCAGGTCTTCTGGAGGGACTTTATGCGGGTTGGGGGATGACGCTGAGGGCGTAGCGTGGTGTGTGGACGCGGTGGTGTTCTTGGGCGAGGTGAAGGTCCCAGTAGGTGTCGAAGTCGCAGTTGCTGATCAGGGCGCGTAGCTTCAGGACGGCTTCGGCTGTTTGCAGGCCCCAGCGGGCGCCGGTGATGCCCATGCGGTCTTTGATCAGGTGCCGGCAGGCGCCTTCGATCACGCCGGTCGCGATCGGCCAGCCGTTTGCGAGGGCGGTGGGGTAGTCGAGGTAGGCTCGTTTGTTGAGGAGGTAGTCGGCGGCGCGGTCGGCGTTGCGGCGCTTGTCGGGATCGAGCTCGAGGCGGGTCGCTTTGCGGCGGATCGCAGCGGCGGTGATCCCGGCTTTGCCCTCGAGGATCTGCCGGGCTTTGTCGTGCACCCAGCGCTCGGCGGCGGGGTCGCCCTCGTCAAAGAAACACCACGCGGCGGACCACAGGTACTCGATCACGTGAATCACGTCGATCAGGATCGTGACCTTCAGCTTGCGGGCCTTGGCCTCCTTCTTGATCCGGTCGATCACCGGGTAGGCCGGGCGCATCGCTGCGCCCGGCCCCCCTCAGAACCGGACTAGCACCTTTCAATGCATCCGGCTCAAGCAAGCCGCGATGATCCGCTGAGACAACCGCCGTACGCTCGTCGCGTCCTCTGGTCCGTTCACCACGACCGTGGTCGCGGCGTCTAACTTGTCCGTCGGTACCGGGGTCATCGTCATCTTCCTCTTCCCAGGCTCACCTGACCGCGTCAGCACCCTTTCGGGTCCGGGCACTTGCGTCCCGTATCCGACCAGTTATGCGGAACGGCCGGCTGAAGGGGCCGGCGATTCGTGTTCCGGTTTCCTGTTGTCTTTCGACTGTCGGCATTGCGCTTCTCGGTCATCAGATTCCCGTCGGGGGGTCGGGCCTTCCTTGCGGTCGGCTTACCGGCCAGACAGCACCGGACCCCGACGGGGGTTACCACGTTTCGCGCGCACGAGATGCGATCGGGGTGGGTGCCTCCTGTGCCCCGAGGACAGCGGTGCTCTTCCCGACTGGGCACCATCCCCAGCCGGCGCCTGCCGCTTCTCTGCGGCCAGTCCTTGTACTCCGCTACTACATTCCATCGCGGAGCTCAACATGACGAGACATCAGCCAGAGGTTTAAGTTCTTCACCCGTCCAATCTGCCTCTCGCCTGTGGCCCCCGGATGGAACGGGCGCCCTTGGGCTTTTGCCTGATGCTTCGAACCCCGCCGGGGACGCCAGCGACGCACGTCAGGCCGAGGCCAGGCCCTGAGCACGGGCCCGGAACTACGCCTTCGATATTGGTCGAACCTCCAATCAACGTGTTCACTCGTATGCGTGCGACCTCGTGTCGCAGTGGTGGTTGTTACCGTCGACCAGCGCCACTCGGACGCGCTGATGCTCGGGGTCGCGACGGTCGGCCTCTGTGAACATGTCAGAGACGATCGTTGAGGCGTCTTCGGTGACGCTGGCTGACAGCCACTTGTTCTTGGCCTTGGGTGCAGGCTAGGCGGCTTGGCGCTCGTGCTCGTCTGCGGGCAGGATGTCGGCTGCGGAGCGCTCCGCGGGCGCGATCTCATAGACGGCGCACACCTCGGCCATCCGCTTGCGCGCTCGCTTCTCGCCCTTGGACAGGCGGCTCGTGAGCTTCGCTTGTGAGCTTGCCGCTTGCTTTTGGGTTGCTGCCCGCAGCGCCTCGGGGCGCATCACCACCCCTTTGCCGTCGCACGAGAGCACCAGCACGTCATCCCGATCGCTCACAACCCGTTCGCGCTGCTCGTAGAACGCGTTGAAATCGACGGCCGTCGCCGCCGTCAGCTCGCGCAACTGCCGGGTACCGAGCCGTTGGCCGGTCTGACGTAGGATCGCCGCCTGCGCGTCCTGAAAGCTTGAGCGTGGCGCCTCGAGCGCCGCGAGGCGACGGATCCCGTGCGAGTGCCGCTCGACCGGCAGATTCAACTGGGCGTCGGCCGGATACAGGTTCTCGGCACCGCGCGCACGGTACGCGAGCCGCGTGACCTGCACCTCGCCGAACACCGTCTCCAGCGCCCGCGCGTGCGAGCGCTCGACGTTCGGTCGCCGCGCCCCGTCTGCGCCGACCACCAGCCCGATCCGCTGCTCCGAATCGGACCGCAGATCGAGATGATCCTGCAACAACGCCCGGATCAGCTCACGACCGTCCGCCTCCAGGCGCGCCTCCAGCTGCCCGTGCTCAAGCCCGCGCGCCTGTGCGCCAGACAGCCACCCGGCCAGCGCCCAGAACCGCTCGGCCGAGCGCGAGAACTCCTCGGTCCCGCACTGAGCCTCACCGGACCGCGCGGCGTCATCACCCCCCGGCGCACCGCGTTCAGGCACCGTCTTGGGCACGGACTCGCTCACTGGCACAGAAGCATCGCCTGCCCGGCGGAAAGTGTCGAGAAGATCGGGGGACACGCGGCCACCTCCGTGGTCGAGATCGACGGCAACACCACGACTTTCACCGTCCCTCCCCGATCTTCCTTCCTCATATCACCCACAAAACTCGACGACCCATCGTCGACTACCCACCAAATCCCCTACACGGACGCCACTTCTACTCCCTCCAGACGACCTGCACCCTAATGCAATTGCGCCGGCCACCACCCGCTCCAGCTCGCCCGCGACCCGCTCCAATGGGGCGCTGGAGCGCTGGGCGCGGGCGACGATGACCGCTCCCTCGATCGCGGCGATCGTGAGGGTGGCGATCGAACGGGCTCGCTCGATCGGGATTCCGCGTTGCCCGAGCCCGTCGGCGAGCAGCTCCTCCCAGCGCGCGAAGGCCACGCCGGCGGCGGCGCGGGCACTTCGGGAAACGATGATAGATGGACCCGCGCGGGGCACCGGAGCGTTCGAGGACCTCCGAGAAGGAGGTCGCCTCGTGGGCGGCCGTCGCCGTGCCATCCGCCGGCGCAAACCCGATCAGCTGGAGAATGGGCTCCCGGGCACGACGGCGTGGGAGCTTCCGGGCTCGACGCCGACCACGATTCCGAATGGCTCGCCCGATATCAAGGGAATGAGTCCTCCATCTCAGTGCAGTAGCCTCGGGGAGTGTCCCGAGAGGAGCCCAGGGCATCCGTTGACTACCCCGGCTCCTACGCCGACGTGCGGAGCTGGTTCCCGGATGACCGGGCGTGTCTCGACTACCTCGATTGGTTGCGTTGGCCGGAGGGCTTCCGCTGCCCGCTGTGCGCGGGCGAGCAGGCGTGGAAGCTCCCGGACGGTCGATGGTCCTGTGGCCGCTGCGGTCGTCGTGTCTCGCCGACGGCCGCGACGATCTTCCACGGGACGCGGACGCCGTTGACGGTGTGGTTCGCGGCGGCCTGGCAGATGACCAGCCAGAAGCACGGGATCTCCGCTCACGGCCTGAAGCGTGTGCTCGGGATCGGCTCCGAGCAGACCGCGTGGGCGATGCTGCATCGCTACCGCACCGCGATGGTCCGCCCCGGCCGCGACCGGCTGGGCACGATCGTCGAGGTCGACGAGACGGTCATCGGCGGCCCCCAGCCCGGACGCCGGGGACGCGGCGCGCTGGGCAAGACGCTGGTCGCGATCGCCGTTGAACAGGCCGGAAGGGCGCTTGGCCGCTGCCGAATGCAGATCATCGACGACGCGAGCACCGCCTCGCTCAGGCCCTTCCTCCTGGATCACGTCGATCCCGGAACGATCGTGATCACCGACGGGTGGCCGAGCTACCCGTCGGCCTGTGGAGATGAGTACACCCACCAACCCGAGCCGGTCGCCGCATCGGGCCTGCACGCCCACGAACTGCTCCCCGGCGTGCACCGCGTCGCATCGCTGGTGGAGCGCTGGCTGCTGGGCACCCACCAGGGCGGCGTCAAGCCCGGGCACCTGCAGGCATACCTGGACGAGTTCGCCTTCCGCTTCAACCGCCGGCGATCCCGCGCGCGCGGCATGCTCTTCTACCGCCTGCTCGAACAGTCCGTCCAAGCACCACGCCGCACCTACGGGTCGCTCGTCACCGACCCCGGGTCCAGCCGCCGCACTCCCACGCCGCCACCGCACGACAAGCGCGTACGGCCTGCGAGCCTCGCTGGTGAGCCCCTCGATCGGCCCGGGTGTCGCAAGCCTGAGCCTGCCGATGACGAAGGCCCTTCGATCGCGGTTGGTCCACCTCCGGTCCGCGCAGCCGACGATCAGCGTGCAGACTCGCTCAGGTCACACATCGCGGTCCGTCGGGCTCACCGCGCGCTGGTGAGCCGGGTCCAGGCTCCTGACAATCCGGGCGGGATTGCCCACCACCACCACGTCACTCGGCACGTCCTCGATGACCACGGCACCCGCGCCGACCATCGCCCGCTCGCCGACGGTGATGCCGGGAAGCAGCACGGCACCGGCGCCGATGCTGGCCCGGCGGCGCACGACGGTGACCGTGCCCTCGAACGGCTGGCGGCTGCGCGGAAAGGGATCGTTGGTGAACGTCGCCTGCGGGCCGATGAAGACGTCGTCCTCGATGCGAACCCCATCCCAGAGATAGACGCCGGACTTGATCGTCACCCGATCGCCGACCACCGCGTCGCCTTCGACGTACGTGTGGTCGCACACGTTGCAGTCAGCTCCGATGACAGCCCCGGCCATCACGTGGGCAAACGCCCAGATTCGCGTCCCGCTCCCGATCGCGTCGCTCTCCACCAGCGCTAGCTCGTGGATGAAGACATCTCCGGGCACCGACGGCATTCTGCCCGCATTCCGTCCGGATTGATAGCCGGGATCGTCCCGAGTGGCTACATTGCCCCGCGTGACCGAGACGAGGCCCCCCGCCATTTCCCGAGAGGAGCGCGCCGCCTCGATCGGCCACAGCGGCGCAACGGTGTGGCTGACCGGGCTCCCGGCAGCGGGAAAGACCACCCTGTCGATCGCGATCGAACGCGAGCTCCTCAGCCGGGGCCACCGTGCGTACAAGCTCGACGGAGACGAGATCCGCCGCGAGCTCTGCCGCGATCTCGGCTTTGACCGCGCCTCCCGCGCCGAGAACGTCCGCCGCGTGGCGCACATCGCGCGGATGCTCGCCGATGCCGGGGTGATCACCGTCGTTGCCCTGATCAGCCCGTACGCCGAGGACCGTCAGCGTGCCCGAGAGATGCACGACGAGCTCGGCATCCCGTTCATCGAGGTCTTCATCGATACGCCGCTCGAGGTGTGCGAAACCCGGGACCCCAAGGGCCTCTACGCTCGCGCGCGGCGCGGCGAGGTATCGGGACTCACCGGCGTCGGAGGCGCCTACGAGCGACCGGAGCGACCCGATGTGCGACTGGTGCCCTGCCCGATCCAGGTCTCGGTGGAGCACGTTCTGGCGGCCATGGGGACCGCCGGGATCATCTCCCCCTCGACGTCCTAGTGTTCCGCGCCGTTTAAATTCGTTGTAGAAGTCGTGCGGGGGCTCCAGGATCTGTTCAGCGTCTTGGTCCAGATGAACGGCTTGGGGTTCTCGTTCCACTCATCGACCCATTCGCGGATGTCCTTCTCGAGCGCCTGCACGCTGCGGTGGTCGGACCGCTTGAGGAGATCGTTGGTCAGGTAGGCGAACCAGCGTTCGACCTGGTTGATCCAGCTGACCTGTGAATCCCCGAGTTGCGACCACCTTCGGGCAACACCGTTCGAGCCGGCGATCACGCCGACGGCAGACCTGGGGGCGGTTGTTGGTCGTTCAGGCGGCTTGTTCTGCTGCTTCGCCTTCCTCCAGGGTGACTTTGTAGCCGAGCGCTTCGATCTGGCGTTGCAGCCTGCGGGCGCGGTGTTCTGGCGAGTAGCGCTTGCGCTGCCAGTCTGGTCCGAGCTCGCGGAACGGGACTTCGTCGCGGACGATGTGGAAGAACGCGACGAGGATGTCGTGCCGGAGAGCGCCGATCGCTCTGGGCTCGCCGCGTCGTCCACGCAGCTGCGCGTGGTGCGCGGCGAAGTAGGTGCCCTTCGAGCGGGCAGCGGCCTTCGCGGACTCGGTCAGCGCCTCGGTGAGCCATCGCGGTCCGGGACGGGTTCGTCCGGACTTCTTGCGTCCGGCTGACTCGTGGTGGCCGGGGCAGATCCCGGCCCAGGACGCGAAGTGCCCGACCGTCGGGAACCGGCTCATGTCAAGCCCGCACTCGGCGATCAGCACCTGCGCCGTTCGGACCGCCACCCCGGGGATCGTGCAGAGCAGCTCAATCACCTCGGCGTGCGGGGCGAGCATCGCCTCGATCTTCTCGTCCAGCAGGCCGACCGCCGCCTCGAGCGTGTCGATATGCGCCAACAGCTGCGCGACCATGATCCCGTGATGGGAAACGTCGAACCGGTTCGCCAAGGCCTCGCGAAGCTGCGGGATCTTCGAGCGCATCCTCGCCTTCGCGAGCTCGGCAAGCTCTTCGGGCTCGCTCACCCCGGACAGGAGCGCTTCGAGCATCGCCCGCGCGGACTTCGAGTAGGTCTGCGAGGCGACGCTCGTGAGCTTGATCCCGGCATCCTGGAGCACCTTCTCCAACCGCTGGATCGCACGCGTCCGCTCGTTGCTCTGCGCCTTGCGAAGCCGCGTCAGATCCCTGAGCCGGCGGATCTCCGGCGGCGGCACGAAGCTCGGCCGCACCAGCCCGTGCGCGACCAGCTGACAGATCCACTCCGAGTCCTTCACATCCGTCTTGCGCCCAGGGACCTTCAGATCGGCGAGTCCCGCGAGAGTCGCTTTGAACGTCCGCGTCTTATGCAGCCACCGGCGACGCTCATCGCTCGGGACGCGCACCCTCGCGGTTGTCACGTTGTCGCGATGCACATCCAAGCCCGCGCACCGCTCGACCACTACATCCATACCTTCGCCTCCTTCCGAGACGCTCGTCATCAACGATCGTCCGGAGGGGGCCTACCGAGAATGAGTCTGACCTACGCGCTCGAAGCAGCAATCAACGGCACCACAGGTCCCCGCGCCACACCTTTTTACGGGCTCGATCGCACCAAGCGGCGACGGCGTCGATCCGGACGACAACCAACGCCAGGGATTCTCACCCCGCAGAGGCGGCCAGCGCAGCGGCCAGGGACACCTTTTTTGGGATCTCCCGCTCCTCGGTCACGACCCGCAACTCGCGCTTAACGCGCCGCAGCTCTTCCCGCTCATCACGGGTCAGGCCCTCAACCTTCCCCGCCTCGACCCACGCCCGCTTACGCCACGTTCGCAGCGTCTGCTGCGAGACCCCCAACTCCGTCGACAGCGCCGCCAGCGACCGCTCCCCGCGAGCCAGCAGCCCGACCGCCTCGCGGCGGAACTCCTCGTCATACGGCCCGACGCGTCCTCGGCATGAACACCACACCCTTGCCGCCCGGTCAGACAGACCCAAGCGATCAAGTGTCCACGGCTCCGGGGGCGTTCCAACCGGGATCATCGAGGGCGCCTGCCGCCATTTGATCAAGGACCGCATGGACATCACCGGCGCCCGCTGGGGCCTCGACGGAGCCGAAGCGATCCTCAACCTCCGCGCGATCCGCAGCAACAACGACTTCGACAGCTACTGGACCTACCACCTCGCCCAAGAACGCCACCGCAACCACCAATCACGCTACGCCAACGGGCCCATCCCGACAGCGGCATGATGTCCCTCCAGGAGAGCCGCACCCCTTTGGCGATATCGCTCGCGGTGATCGCCCGCTACTCCCGCACCGAGCTCGTCTGCCTTGACGAACTCGGCAGCGGGGCCAACGCGCCCTGGGACGAGCCGCCCGTCAGGGCGTTGACGAGCGTGGCCACAGCCGAGGAGCCGGAGTTCGCACTGCTCGTCGGAGCGGTGCCGGTCGTCGCCGAGGGCGTGCCGCCGTGCCTGGCCGGCGAGCCCGGTGCCGCTGCGGCCGGTGCCGTTGCCCGCGCCAGCGCCGCGGCCGCGACGCCGTCGCCGCCCTGTCTCGAGAGTGCCTGCTGCGTGTTCGCGGGCACGGCCGAGGAGCTGCCGCCGCCAACCACCGCCACCGCCCGATCCACCGGATCCGCCACCGCCGACACCGCCGCCGACGTGAATCGTGTTCGCGGGACGCGAGCCGTTGGCTGTCGGCACGCTCTCGAGGTACTGGCTGACGGCTGAATTGCCCGGCGGGGCCACGGTGGTGCCACGCGCGATCGGTGCCCTGGGCAGTGCTCTGGCCGCGAGCGCGGCCAGAAGGAAGATCTTGTTCGTTGTCCCCTTATACGCACGAGGGGGCGATGGGCTGACATCCGGATAGGCTGCCCCGTCCGATGAGCGAACCACGGCCGTCGTTCGACCTCCAGAGCCATTCACTGCATTCCGACGGCGAGCTGTCGCCGCGCGAGGTGGTGGCCGCCGCCGCGGCGGCCGGCGTCGAGCTGCTGGCGCTGACCGACCACGACAGTGCCGAGGGGATCGAGGAGGCGCTCGTAGCGGCTGTCGCGCACGGTCTGCGTCTGGTTCCCGCGGTCGAAATCTCGACCGCCGACGCCGGGCAGCCCGACCTCCACATCCTCGGATACTTGATCGACCACCGCGATCGTGATCTCTCGGACTGGCTGCGCAGCTCCCGCGCCAGCCGCGAGCGCCGGGCGTGGGCGATGGCCGATGCGATCAGGGGGCTCGGCTACGAGCTCGACGAGCAGCCGCTGCGCGACCGGGAACAGCAGGGCAAATCGATCGGGCGGCCGCACCTGGCCGCCGCCGCGGTCTCACATCCGGCGAACGCCGACCGCCTGGCCGCCGAGGGCCTGGACGAGCCCTCGGCGTTCCTGGTCGAGTACCTGATCGAGGGGCGTCCCGCGTTCCGCGCCAGAGAGGCGCCGACCGTCAAGGAGGCGATCGACGTGATCCACGCCGCGGGCGGTGTCGCGGTGTGGGCGCATCCGTTCTGGGACATCGAGGCCCGCGACGAGGTGCTGGCGACGATCGACCGCTTCGTCGCGCTCGGCCTCGACGGCGTGGAGTGCTTCTACGTGACCCACGATCGCCCCCAGACCGAGCTGCTGGCCGACCGCTGCGAGCAGCTGGGACTGCTCAGCACCGGGTCCTCGGACTTCCACGGGCCCGGGCACAGGGAGTTCTCGAAGTTCCGGGCCTTCAGCACCTACGGGCGGACGCCCACGTTGGGTCCGATCGCGCTCCGCCCGTCCGGTTGAGCCCGCGGGCGATTAGACATACACATCTGGACGCTCGCAGCGAGTAGGCTGCGGCGTCCAGATGACAGTTCGGCGAATCGTTCTCGGGCTCGTCCTCACTGGACCTCTGGTCGGTGCACTTCCGGCGCTCGCGGCATGCAGCTCCCTCAGCCATGCGGTGCGTCACCGCCATCGCCGCCAGGTAGGTCCAATGCGGCAGCGTGTAGGAGTGGTAGCTCCACGGCCACAGCAGCGGGACGCCGGACTTGGATTCCGACAGATCGCGCCCGAAGTGCGCCGCGATGCCCACCATCGCCCCGAGCAGGAGCGATCGTCGCGATGGCCAGGCCAGGGCCGCCAGCCCGATCACGGCGATCGCCAGCAGTGAATGGTGTAAGGGCGGTCGGTGCCGCTCGTCAGGAACTCTTAGCCGAGGCGGCCGGGCACGTGGTCGAGGTCGATCAGCACCGACGTCGCAAGCAAGCCGACCGCGAACGAGGAATCCGGCAGACCCCGCAAGGCCGCGAGCACGAACGCTCCCGTGAGGAGATGCGCGGTCTCATCCAACAGACCCGCTGACCAGGGGCCCTCACCGGTGCGAAGCAGAGCCTGATCGGCGGCCAGCAGCACCGCCGCCATCAGCAGCAGTGCGGCCGCGCTCGGGGCCCAGCGTCCAGTCGATCACCCGGTTGCGATTCGGCATCGCAGAGATCGCACGATGTGCAGGCGTGTCTGCCCGATCATCCCTCCCGGAGCGATCAGCCCCGGGCGATCACCCAGGTGTGCCGCGGGGCCTGCACGACCATCGCGCGCTGGCCGGCCTTCACGTCAGCCAGCGAGGCGAGCTTCTTGTTGTCGCGAACCTTGGCGTTGGCCGGAATCGTCAGCGTGACCGTCTTGTAGGTCTGGGTCTTCGTGCCCTCGGTCAGCGTGAGGTGTTGCCCGTTGACCGACTGCACGCGCCCGCGATCGACCGTGACCGTGACGAAGCCGTGCTTGGTGGCGACGACGAAGTCACCGTGGACTGCGCGGCCGAGCAGGCGGCGCGCACGCAGACCATGGTGGGCATGTGTGGCCGTCGTGCCGGTGGCGGCGTTCGAGCTCGTCGTGGCGGCACCCGCGCTCCCGATCATGCTTGCGCCGGCGCCGGCACCGATGACCATGCAACTCGCGGCCACTGCGCCGAACTTCCAGTTCTGCCGTATCCGTGCCATTCGATCGTTACCTCTCAGTTGTTCGCATTGCCGCTCTGTGGACAGCTTGGAGGCTGTTCACAAGCGGGCGGTCAGGCGAAGGTCAGGTGCGTGTAAAGAAGTTCGGAGCGGCTCCGACCGCGACCCTAGGATGGTCGAATGGCGGCGCTGATCATGGTGGTGGAGGACGAACCGAATATCGGCGCGCTGGTGCGCACCTACTTGGCCCGCGACGGCTACGAGGTCTTGTGGGTGCGTTCGGGCGAGGATGCGCTGACCGAGCTCCCCCGCCATGCGGTCACGCTGGTCGTGCTCGACATCGGCCTGCCGGGGATCGACGGGTTCGAGGTCTGCCGGCGGATCGGCGGCAAGGTCCCGGTGATCATGCTCACCGCCCGCGACGAGGTCGCCGACCGTGTCGCGGGCCTCGAGCTCGGCGCCGACGATTACATCCCGAAGCCGTTCTCACCGCGGGAGCTGACCGCCCCCATCAAGGCGGTGCTGCGCCGCGCCGGTGGCGGCGTTGCCGCCGACGACGTGACCACGCTCGGGCCCGTCACCCTCGCCCGCGGCTCCCGCGAGGTGCGCGTCGATGGGAGCGAGGTCGAGCTCACGCAGCGCGAGTTCGACCTGCTCGAGTACCTGCTCCGCCACGCCGGCCAGGTCGTCAGCCGGGACGAGCTCCTCGAGGCCGTATGGGGGTTCGTGTCCCCGGGACAGACCCGGACGGTGGAGGTCCACGTGGCCATGCTGCGCAAGAAGCTCGGCGACCATGACGTGATCAAGACCGTGCGGGGGCTCGGCTACAAGGCGACCGGATGAGCCTGCGGCGGCGCGTGCTGGCGTATGTGGCCGGGGCCGCGTTGGCATCCTGTGCGCTGACCGTGCTCGTCGGCACGGCGCTCGTCCGCCACCAGATATCGACCCAGCGCGTGACGGCGCTCGAGCGCGTGGCCGACGTCCTGGCTACGGTCGGGGCCGTACCGGGGACGCTCGGGTCCGGCTATCACGTCTATACCGACGGCTCGGGGACGCCGCGGCGGCTCGGGCCGGCCCGGGCCGAGCTGGTGCTGGCCGCCGTGCCGGTCACACGCAACGCGGAGGGAACCGTGGGCATCAAGGGCCGCGACATCCTGTTCGTCGAGCGCGTGACTCCGTCGGGACAGGTCGTCGTCGTGCGCCCGGCGGCATTCTCGTTCTCCGAGTGGCGGCCATTCCTCGGCAGCCTGCTGCTCGCGGGGCTCGGCGGGGCGCTCGTCGCGGCGGTCCTCTCCTTCTTCCTGGCCCGCCGGCTGATCCGCCCGATCGCCGAGCTGTCGGCCGCCACCGGCCGGCTGGCCGCCGGCGAGCGCGACGTGGTGGTCCCCGTCCGCGGCCAGGACGAGCTCGCCGAGCTGGGCACCGCGTTCAACGAGATGTCCGGCGAGCTCGGCCGCGCGCGCGAGGCACAGCGGAGCTTCCTGGAGTCGGTCAGCCACGAGCTGAAGACGCCGCTGACCTCGATCCGAGGCTACGCCGAGGCGGTGCAGGAGCGCGCCGTGTCACCGCCCGAGGGCACCCGCGTGATCGCCGCCGAGGCGGATCGCCTCGAGCGGCTTGTCGGCGACCTGCTCGACCTGGCCCGCTTCGGCCGCGAGGACTTCGCGGTCGAGCACGACCGCATCGACCTGGCCGACGTCGTCGGGCGGGCGGTCGAGCGCCACCGGCCCCGCGCCGAGGAGCTCTCGGTCGAGCTCGCCACCGCCGGGGCCGAGCGCGGCGACGGGGCCTGGGCGCTCGGCGATGCGGATCGGCTGCTGCAGGCCACCTCGAACCTGATCGAGAACGCGCTCCGGATCACGCCGGCCGGCGGCAGCGTCACCGCGCGCGCGGATCCGGGGCTGATCGCGGTCACTGACACCGGGCCCGGGCTCGCTGCCGAGGACCTCCCCCACGCCTTCGAGCGCTTCTATTACGCTGCGTGGCAATTAGTGCGTGGTTACTTGGCGTAGGCGACGTACTCGCCGTCGAAGTACTTGCTGACAATCTCACTTGTGCGGGTTGCGAGATACTCGACGGTGAGAGTGACGAGCTTGGCGAGGTTGGATGGGCGGCGTCGCGCGACGTGGGTGTGAACGTCCTGGTTGAGCAGCTCATCGGGATTGAGCTCCGGGGCGTACGGTGGAAGGTAGAACAGCTCCATCCGCGGATGGTCCAGCAGCCAGTACTCGACCGCGGGAGACTTGTGGAAGGAGGCGTTGTCAACGATCAAGAAGATCTTGCGCTCGGGGAAATGCTCGAGCAGCTTGTCGAGGAAGTCCAGGAAGCGGATCTCATCGCAGCTGCCCTCGAAGATCTCGAACACCAGCGTGCCGTCGGCACCGATCGCGCTGATCACGTTGGCCGAGAAGCGCTTGCCGGTCAGCGGCACGATCGCGCGCTCGCCGATCGGCGCGTAGCTCTTGCCGGCGGTCTGCCCGGCGCGCACGCCCATCTCATCGCCGAACAGCATCCGCGCCCCTTCGCGCCGCGCGCGCGCCTGGATCGCCGGGAACTCGTCCTGGAGCCACACCCGCACCCGCTCGGGGTCCTGCTCGAGCCACCGCCGCTGCGGCTTCTTGCCCGAGAACCCCCAGCGCCGCAGGTAGACACCGACCGTCTGGCGACTGAGCCCGAGCCCGAACCGCCGCTCGATCAGCGCCTTGACGGCCTGCCTTGACCACAACACGCCGGGAATCTGCAGCTGATCGGGGTTCGTGCCCTTCATCAGTCGGATCAGCTCTGCCTGCTGGGCGTCGGTGAGCGCCATCTGCTCGCGCGAGCGCCGACCACGCCGCCCCTCCCTCAGTCCCTCAAACCCCCTGAGCTGGTGGCGAGCCATCCACAGCGACACCGTCCGCAGATGCACCCCCAAGGACTGCGCCACAACCGCGTGAGTGCGTCCGGCCAACACCATTTTCACACCCCGCTCACGCAGCGCTTCCCGAGTCGTGCCTGACACCCGTCTAGCGTCACTCTTCACACAGTCAATACTATCACGCTGACACACCCAAATGCACTGCCACATGGCGTAGTAATTGCCACGCGCCGTAATACCTGCACGACCGCTACCGCAGCGAGCGCTCGGTCGGCTCGGGCCTCGGCCTGGCGATCGTGCACGAGCTGGTCAGCGCGATGGGCGGGAGCGTTGAGGCCTCGACGCCGCCGGACGGCGGGGCCCAGTTCACGCTGCGGCTGCCGGTGGGTTAGCAGGTCGAACCGGCCCCGAACTCGTACTGGTCCGGAGTACAAGGATGTACTGTCATCCAGTACGTTTTGCGATGCGCCACAAGCGGCGCATAATGCGTCGAATCTGACGCATTCGCTATCCGGGCTGGATCGCCAAGCGCTCGCCGCTCAAGCGCCGGAGTCAGCTATCTGTTCGCCGGCAGCATCGAGCACCTGATGCGGGACCTGTTGGTCCCCAGTCAGCGGGCGCTGCACCAGTTCGGCTGAGCGCGCGAGCAACGAGCCAAGCATCGAGCGCATCCGTCAGGTCCATCGTCTCGGCCTCGAGGTGGCCCGGCGCATCGCCGACGGCGAGACCGTGTACTCCAACCTCCCCCGGGGCGCAGTCCGCCGGGCGCTCGAGGACCTGCGCGACGCCGCGATCATCGAGAGCCACGGCCGCGGTGACTGGCGGCTCACCAACCCGCTGCTGAAGCGCTACCTGCGCGACAGCGCGCGTTTCAGTTAGCAGCGCTCCGCCCGCTAATGCGCCAATCTGGGCGCAAGATGCGTCCAATCTAGCGCAGCATGCGCCGGATCCGACGCCGCCTCACGCCGGCACGCTCCGCTCCAGCAGATGGGCGCCGACCTTGCGCTTGACGCGCTGCAGGGCGTTGTCGACCGTCTTGGTGTCGCAGCCGATGCGGCGTCCGACCTCTTCGTAGGAGCGCCCGTCGAGGTAGAGCGACAGGACCCGGGACTCGAGCTCGGAGAGCGCGGTCGAGATGCAGGCCACGAGCGCCCGCAGCTCCTCGGAGGAGATCACCTGGTTGACCGGATCGTGCACGGTGGATCCGGGCAGCATCTCGTCGAGCGTCGGCTCGTTGTCCCCGGCGCCCCCGGCGGGTGAGCTCGAGAACGAGACGTACTGGTTCAGCGGCGTGTGCTTGTTCCGGGTCGCGGTCTTGACGGCGGTGATGATCTGGCGCGTGATGCAGAGCTCGGCAAAGTTGCGGAAGCTCGACTCGCGGTCGGTCCGGTAGTCGCGAACCGCCTTGTAGAGGCCGATCAGGCCCTCTTGGATGAGGTCGTCGGAGTCACCGCCGGCGAGGAAGTACGAAGACGCCTTGAGACGGACGAAGCCGTAGTAGCGCCGGACGATCCGGTCGTATGCGTCGGGCCGTCCCTGCCTGGCAAGGGCGATCAGGTACCAATCATCAACCTGGGGTTGAGCCTGAGAAGAAGCGGAAAGTCGGGCCACGAGAGCAGTCCCTTCTCGGCTCCGCCGCGCAGCGACGGGCCTGTCGGAATTCGTGACGCGTCACCTCCCCTGGCGCCGCACCTATGTGATTGTTCGAGCACAGCCTCCACAGCTGCACATCCTCATCCAACCGTCGGCCTAAACCTCGAGTTGATCCTTACTCCCGGCGCGAGCTTGACATAGCACTGCATGCGTGTCAAGCGCTGAACGGAGACGGCCACGGAAAAACTCTCACCCGCGGAGGGCCGTCTGAGTTATCCTCGGGCCCGGGGCGCTGTGATCATCTGATCGCAGCGGTCGACGAGCGAACGGGCCGTAGCGTGGGCGCGCCTGCACGCTCCGCGCTCCCACGACCTCCTCATCCTTCGAATCGGAGCACAGCCTTGCGACCAGCATCGTTGATATGCCAGTCGGCGTCTCGCCGCATCCCGTACGTGCTCATGATCGTCGGCATCGGGATCCTCTACCTCAGTATTCCTCAGCCGGCTCGGGCAGCAGCCCTCACGATCGACGCCTCGGTCACGACGCATCAATCCGCCTTCACGAATCCTCCGGTGATCTCCGCCGTGACGGCCGGCGGGATCACGTCGACGTCGGCAACGATCACCTGGACGACCAACATTCCGTCGAGCTCGCAGGTCTTGTACGGGACGAGCCCCTCATACGGGCAGAGCACCACGCTCGACAGTACGCAGGTGACCAAGCACTCTCAGCCGCTGACCGGCCTCACGCCGAACACGCCGTATCACTTTGCCGTGCAGTCGACAGGCGCGAGCAACAAAACGTCGACGTCCGGCGACAACACCTTTACAACCCTTCCCAGCACCGTCACGCTGCCCGATATGCAGATCAAGGTTCCCACGGCCAACATCTCCATCGGGACCAATCCGACCACGGGCCACCGCCAGCTCCAGTTCACGCACATCACATGGGACGCCGGCACTGGGCCGTTCGAGATCGATCCGACGTACAACCCGGCAACGGGGACGGCAACGTTCACGCAGGCGATCTACAAGAGCACCAGTCCTGGGGTCTGGACCTTTGATCACAGCGTGCCGATCGCCGCTACCGGTGTCTTCGACCCACCTTCGGACTATCGGTTTCCGCTTACCAAGTTCACGCTCAACACCGTGAACACTGATGGATCTCTCGGCACTGTGGTCGCGACCAGTCCGAAGACGGACTACTGCATCACCGGGGACACGTACGTCGGCGGGGTAGCCAACACGCCGAATCAGACATACATACCGCAGTCCAACTGCACTGATCCCACCAAACCGCTCGGCTGGTCCGTGGGCTGGGGGGATCAGTACGACCAGACGGACGCTGGGCAGCCGATCGATCTGACCGCTGTGCCTGATGGGACCTACATTCTGCACGCGCTGGTCGATCCTAATCACGTGATCACGGAGAGCAATACCAGCAACGATGTGACGGACACTCTGCTGCAGATCAGTGGTAATACGGCGACCGTCTTGTCGCAGACGAATCCCGGGACAACGCCGCCGACTGTGGCGGTAACCAGTCCTGCGACCGGCGCGAACGTGTCGGGCACGGTCTCGATTCAGGCGACGGCGTCCGCGACCCCGCCGGCGGCTGTGACCTCGGTCCAGTTCCTGCTTGATGGGCAGGCGCTGGCCGCGCCCGTCACCTCCGCACCGTACACCTACAACTGGGTTGTCGGCAGTACATCCTTGGGTAGCCACACGTTGAGCGCCCGTGTGACCGACTCGAATGGAAACGTGGCGACGGCGGCGCCCGTGACGGTGACCGTCGTCGCCGGCAACCCGTGTTCGCCTCCGGACACGACGCCTCCCACCGCGAGCATCACGAACCCCACGAGCAACCAGACGGTGTCAGGGACGGTGCCTGTTGCGGCCACCGCTACTGACAACTGCGCTGTGGCGTCAGTGCAGTTCTTCCTCGATGGGAACCCATTGGGGAATCCCGTGACCTCCGCGCCATACGCCGTGAGCTGGGACACCACGACAGCCAGCGCCGGGGCGCACGTGCTGTCGGCTCGGGCGACCGATACGAGCGGCAGCATCGGGAACTCCGCCAATGTAAACGTGACGGTGCAGAACCCGGCCCCCCCCATGACCTGCTTCGTCTTGCAGGCTCAGCAGAGCGTCCACGGCGAGGGAAAGGTGACGACGCCGGCGTTCCACACGGCCATGGCGGGCGAGGTTCTGCTCGCGTTCGTCGCCTCGGATGGGCCCTACGGTTCCGGTCAACAGACGGCCACGGTGAGCGGCGCTGGGCTGACGTGGACCCTCGTGAAGCGGGAGAACGCACAATCAGGAGACAGCGAGGTGTGGAAGGCCACGGCCTCCAGCGTGCTCTCCAGCGCGACAGTTACATCGACGCCATCCAAGGCCGGATACAGCCAAGACCTCACGGTCGTGGCCATGGAGGGAGTCAGTGGAGTCGGCGCGGTCGCCGCGGGCTCCGGTCCTACTGGGGCGCCGACGGTGAACCTCACGACCACGGGATCAACATCGCTGGTCTTTGCCATCGGCAACGACTATGACAACGCCATACCGCGGACGCTCCCGAGCGGCTGGGTTTTGCTCGACCAGTGGGTCAACACGGGCGTCGGCGACACCTACTGGACGCAGTACACGAACAGTCCCACGGGCGCCGCGGGTTCGATGGTCACGGTCAGTGACAGCGCGCCGACCAACGACCAGTGGAACCTTGTCGCAGTGGAGTTGCTGAACGACGGCGGCTAGGAGCGTCAGAACCGCTGCCACAGAACAGGCCACGGAGCGAACACGCCGCGGGGCCGGCTTCCGTGCTGCGGCCCGAGGCCGACGTATCCGGCCACCCGGCACCAAAAGTGCGCCGTCGCATGGAGCCAGATCGGGTCGGCCCAGCGCAGGGGGATAGTCGTTGCGCTCGACGGGACGCGGCGTCCTCTGGGAACGCTCGCACGCGCGGATCGCGGCCGGCCGCCACTCAGCACGGCACTGGCGGCGCGATGCGGGACCGCTCGGCCGCGCTGATAGGCCCGTGACCCTGCAGTACTCCGTGCGGCCGCCGTAGCGAGCGCCGCGCCGTTGACCCCAGGGGTCTTGAGGACGAGGGTGGCCATCAGCCAGTAGGTGCCGGCGCCCGTGGACACGGTTGCGCTCGGGGTCGTCCCCGCCGCCACGACCTGGTCCTCAGCCAGGAACTCCATATCCCCCGCCGGCGACACATTCACCCGCGACGTCCACCCCAACCCCGCACCCAACGCATCCCCGAACCCCGAATCGGCATAGAACCCCAACGCCAACTCATTCCCAGCCGCCGTCGCCGCCGTCGCCCCCGAAGCCACAGACGCCGCCCCACCGGTCAACCCCGTCGCGTGCGACATCTGATCGACCACCGTCGCATCCGCCACCGACGACAGCCCCGAATACTCCAACACCCCCACCCCCACATCCGCAGCAGACGACGGCGTCACCGTGATCGCCGGCTTCGTCCCACCACCGGCCGTCACCGGCGCCGACCACACGCTCATCTCCGTGTGATCCCCCGCCGCGAAATGCGTCAACTCCACATACGTGTTCCCGGCCGAATCCGTCACGCTCGACGCCGTCGCCGACGAGCTGCTCCACACCCCAACCTCCACCACCAAACGATCCCCCGCCACCACCGCCGAGGAAGGCGTCACCACCACACTCTTCACCCCCGGCCGCATGCCCCGACGCACCCTGCACAAACACCGGACCAGACGCCGCCGCGGTCGGTGTCACGGCGTTCGAGGGGTTGGATTCCGGTCCGGTGCCGACCGCGTTCGTGGCCTTGACCGTGAACGTGTAGGTCGTGCCGTTCGTCAGCCCGGTGATTGTGGCGCTCGTCGCCGGAGGCGATCCCGACACGGTCGTCGCCGCCTGAGCGCCAGAGCCGATGTACGGCGTCACCGTGTAGCTGGTGATCGGGCTACCGCCGTCGGACGAGGGCGCGGTCCAGGACACCGTCGCCGCTCCGTTCCCCGTCGCTGCCGACGCGCCGGTGGGAGCGGACGGCGCCGTCGGCGGGCTCGCCGCCACGTTGACGATGGACGCGAGCGAGGGGACGCCGCTCGAGTTGACGATGAAGAGCATGTAGTTGCCCGGAGGTGCCAGCGGCGCCGATGTCGGGGCCTGGACATTCAGCACACCCGAGCCCTTCGTGAAGCTGAGCGGCACGAAGTGCTGGTCCATGTCTATCTGGTGGGTGTCCGCGCCCAGGGAGACGAGGTTGACGGCGCTGATCGACGCCGCGTCCGGCGTCGAGATCGACATGTTCGCCCCGTACGTCGTGGTGGCCGGCGCCGAGGTGATCGTCGGCCGGGGGCCCGCGAACAGGTACGGCGGTGAGTAGACCTGGGCCGAGCTCTGGCCCGGGTAGCTCGGATTCGCGTGCCCGCTGCCGGCAACCAGCACCCTGCCGTCGGGCATCAGCACCGCCGTCGAGTGATAGCCACGCGTGACGCCGGCCGGCGCCACGTCGGTCCACTTCCCGGTCGTCGGGTTCCAGATCTCGCTGGTCAGCACACCGCCCGAGACCTCGCTCTGGCCCGTCTGGCCACTGGTCGGCTCGCCGCCGACTGCGAGCACCGTCCCGTCCGCGAGCATCGTCAGCGTGTGGTAGATGCGAGCGTGGTTCATCGGCGTGATCTGCTGCCACGTCGGGTTCGACGCGGTGAGATCGATGACGGCCGCCGCCGCTTGAGCGGGGGTCGTGCTGTTGAGGTTGGCAGCCCCGCCGCTGTACAGGATCTTCCCGGGCCAGTACATCACGGACGAGCCGTTGACGACTCCGCTCGCACCGCCGACCGGCGTCCACGTTTGGTTGTTGGCGTCGAGCAGGAACGAGTTGTCCTCAGACGGGCCGATCGTGAACACCTGCCCGCTCGGCACCAGGTATGAGAACGGATACTCCTCTTCGTGGATCTGAGGGGTCGACACTTTCGAGAGCACCGTCCACACGCCGGTCGCCGGATCGAACACCTCGGGAGTGTCGGCCCAGGTGTTCGAGTTGGTGGAGTTGCCGCTGATCGCGACGTAGCGACCGTCGGCGAGCTCGGTCAGGTCTGGGTACCAGCGTGGAGAGTGCATATTGGCCACACGCGTCCAGGTGTTCGTGGACGGATCGAAGATGTTCGTGTCGACGATCCCGAGCTGTCCGGTCGACAGACCGCCGTAGCCGCCGACGACCAGCACGCGTCCGTCCGGAAGCTGCGCCACTCCCGAGCAGAAGATGCTGTCCGGCGAGGTGATCTGGGTGAACGTCCCGCCGCTCGTATTCCACAGATACGTTGGCTGGGGCTGCTGCCATCCGTCCCAGGCCAGGAAGTTCCCGGTCTTGAGCAGAATCGAGTGGATGGCGACGATTGGCCAGTTCATCAGCGCCGACCACTGGCCGCCGGACGACGCCGTCGGTGTCACGGCGTTCGACGGCGACGAGGCCGGACCTGTGCCCACGGCGTTCGTGGCAGTCACGGCGAAGGTGTAGCTTGTGCCGTCGGTGAGTCCGGTGACCGTGGCAGTGGTGGCGGGCGGCGACCCCGTGACCGTTGTCGCGGTCTGAGCGGTGCTGCCGACGTACGGCGTCACCGTGTAGCTCGTGATCGGACTGCCGCCGTTCGACGGAGCGGTCCAAGACACCGTGGCGGTCGTATCGCCCGCCGTGGCCGTCACGCCCGCGGGAGCGGACGGCACGGTCGGCGGCGCCGACGAGGCCGCTTTGAGGACGAGGGTGGCCATCAGCCAGTAGGTGCCGGCGCCCGTGGACACGGTCGCATTCGGGGTCGCCCCCGCCCCCACGACCTGGTCCTCAGCCACAAACTCCATATCCCCCGCCGGCGACACATTCACCCGCGACGTCCACCCCGACCCCGCACCCAACGCATCCCCGAACCCCGAATCGGCGTAGAACCCCAACGCCAACTCATTCCCAGCCGCCGTCGCCGCCGTCGCCCCCGAAGCCACGACGCCGCCCACCGGTCAACCCCGTCGCGTGCGACATCTGATCGACCACCGTCGCATCCGCCACCGACGACAGCCCCGAATACTCCAACACCCCCACCCCCACATCCGCCGCAGACGACGGCGTCACCGTGATCGCCGGACGCGTCCCACCACCAGCCGTCACCGGCGCCGACCACACACTCATCTCCGTGTGATCCCCGCCGCGAAATGCGTCAACTCCACATACGTGTTCCCCGCCGAATCCGTCACACTCGACGCCGTCGCCGACGCACTGTTCCACACCCCAACCTCCACCACCAACCGATTCCCCGCCACCACCGCCGAGGAAGGCGTCACCGCCACACTCTTCACCCCCGACGCATGCCCCGACGCACCCTGCACAAACACCGGAACAGACGCCGCCGCAGAGGATGTCGTCAGAAGCCATCCACCGAGCACAGCGCTGATCGCGCCGATCGCGCC
>CAWFKF010000065.1:0-54559 GCA_963816005.1 uncultured Solirubrobacteraceae bacterium
CAGGATCGCCTGGATCGCGCCGCGAACAGCCTCGTCAGGATCAAGCAGGATCTCCCCGTCCCCCTCACCCCACACAAGCCCGACCGGCAGCGCCTTGCGCAGCTCGCCGCGAGCTGCCTTGTTACGAATCCCGCCGTCCAGTCGCTGGCGGATCATGTACAACTCGGCCTCTGAGATAGTGCCCTTCATCCCCAAAAGTAACCTGTCGTTGAACGACCCCGGGTGATACAACCCGTCAAAGTCCCCAATGACAGTGTCCGTAACACCGCACAAGTCAAGCAGCCTGTACCAGTCACTATTGTTACGAGCAACGCGCGAGACCTCCAGGCCGAGCACCAGCCCGGCGTGGCCGAGCGCGACCTCCGCCGTCAGCCGCTGAAACCCCGAACGCTCAGCAGTGCCATCGGCCGAGATCCCGAGATCCTCGTCGATCACCACCACCAGCTCGGGCGCGAACCCCAGCTCGACCGCGCGGTCCACCAGCGCATACTGGCGCGCGGTCGACTCCGTGTTGTTCTCAAGCTGCCCTTGGGAGGACTGACGCGGGTACACGAACGCGCGGCGACGCAGATGCACGCCGGTCAGCTTCTCACCCCCGTTCATCATCGGCCTCCGTCCGCCGCTCGGCCAGCTCGGCCAGCTCCAACAAGCAAAATGCCAGCTCGCGCGCCCGGCTCGGGCGCAGATGAGTGAGCACCGGCGCGCTCACCGCCGGCTCGCCCTCAAGGTCCACGACCCCCACCCCGTCCAACAAGCAGACCGTCACCAGCTGCAAGCCTGACCCGTCGACCAGACGCTCAGTCACCCCGCCCTCCAAGCGCGCCTCGATCTCGAACCGGTACTCGATCATCGCGCATCACCCCGTCCACGACGCTCTGCGCGATCAGCGCCGCCAACAGCGCGATCGCCGCCTCGCGCTGCTCTGAGCCCACCAGCTCCCACAGCACCACCGCCGACGCCGGGAACTCCGCCAGATCCAAACGCAACTGCACCATGCTGCTCGCCGAGGAGATCATCGCGCCCGGCCAGGACGACATCGCTCTCCCCGGGCGACTCGCCGCCCGGGCCAGCTCGCAGCACGCCGTCCAGCACACGTCGCATCGCAAGCAGATCCTCGGGCGAGCCCAGCGTGCCCGCGGCCGGCGGCCCGGCCTCACCCCCCAGATCGGTCCACGCCGCCGGGATCCAGGAGCGGCTGCCGTCCGGCCCCACCAACAGCAGATCGAGCCGCCGGCGGCGGCGCATCCACCCGATCAGCTCAAGCGAGCGTCCATCGAGCGCATGACGCGCCCGCGCCACCCGAACCGTCGCCGGGAAAGCTTCGAGGTGGGTAGTCTGTCGTGTCTTCCCTCGATCACGCCCGTCGCGATCGGCCAGCCGTTCTGAAGGGCGGTGGGGTAGTCGAGGTAGGGTCGTTTCGCGAGGAGGTAGTCGGCGCAGCGGTCGGCGGCTTGGCGCTTGTTGGGCTCGAGCGCGAGGCGGGTCGCTTTGCGGCGGATCGCGGCGGCGACGATCCCCGCCTTGCCCTCCAGCACGGCGCGCGCCTTCTCGTGCACCCACCGTTCGGCGGCCGGGTCACCCTCTTCAAAGAAGCACCAGCAGCCTGACCATAGGTACTCGTAACCCCGGCCACACTGCAGCGTCTTCGTGAGCTTCTGCCTTGCGAGGTTCGCGTCACCGCGCGTCGCCATCCGCTGTGCGGGCATGTGCTGCCGGCGCGAGGCTTCCGGCGCCTGGCCGGCGAGCTGATGCTGGAGGTGCGGCTGCCGGATGGCTCGGCGGGGATGGTCGCGGCCGCGGCGACGGATGTGCTCGGCTGGCAGCCGGCTGCGGAGTCCAGTCCGGGCACCGTGCTTTCGGCGGATGGGGTGAGGCGGTTGCGGGCGTTATTGGTGGCGAAATCCCGCGGCTCTGGGAGCCGCGGGACCCGCCGCCGCGCGGCCTAGGCTCTTCCTCGACATTCGCGCCAACGAGATGTGGAGGTGAGCCAAGTTGCGAAGGCTCAGGATAGCCGGAGCCGCGGCGGTGCAGCTGACCATGAGCGTGCCGGAGGACGTCGCCGAGCCGACGGGCGAGCAGTTGTGGGCGGGCCTGTCGGATGAGACGCAGGCCGAAGTGTTGTCGCTGTTTGCGCGTCTGATCGCGCGCAGTGTGATCGTCGAGGGAGAGGAGTGAGATCGTGAATGAGTTGTCACGTCCGACCGCTGCGCAGCTCGGTCGGTTGGCGGTTGTGTATATCCGCCAGTCAAGTCCGGGCCAGGTTCTCAACAATGTCGGGGCTCCGTGGATGATCGGGGGTGACTCTCGATCGAGATTCCGTCCTGAGCAGGGCTTTTGGTCGTCGGAGCGGCGGGTGGAAGTCGCGTGCGCCTCTGCTGCTGGGTTGTGGACTGCTCGCTGGGCCCCGTGCCCGGCGATCGTGGGCACAGCGGATGCGTGCTCAAGCGGCCAGGGATGGCCGCGCCTGCGCGCAGGCGCATCCGGATGATCATGGCGAGACTCGCCCCATAGGGCGTCGTTGGGGGGCGTCGGGGTCGCTGCCCGCGTTGACGGGGGTCGTGGCGTGCCGGGGAGCTGCCTGCTCCATTCCCTTCTCGTTGCGCCGTTTGCCGTGCGTGCGCACCGGGTCATCCCGGGGTCGAGCGAGCGTCGTGGCGGAATACGGGTGACGCGGTTCGGAGGGCCAGAAAGAAAACGCGTGTTCGTGTGTCGTCACCCCCGATCATGCCCGGAGAGCCACAATGTCGAGAGCCGCGAGCGTCAGTACGAGCTGGTGGAGCGAGCGGTGTCACTGGGCTGGGATCGCGAGCGGGTGGTGATCATCGATGAGGATCAAGGGCGCCGCGGCTCGGAGTCCGATAATCGCGGCGGGTTTCAGCGGCTGGTGGCCGAGGTCGGCCTCGCGCACGTGGGGTTGGTGTTGGGGATCGAGGTCTCGCGGCTGGCGCGGCGAAACGCTGACTGGTACAACCTGATGGACCTGTGCGCGCTGACTGACACACTGATCGCTGACGGTGACGGCGTGTATCACCCGGCCGACTATAACTCGCGGCTGGTGTTGGGATTGAAGGGCACGATGGCCGAGGCGGAGTTGCACCTGCTCCGCCAGCGGCTGAGTGCCGCGCGTTTGCACAAAGCCGCGAAGGGTGAGCTGCGGATGCTGGTGCCGGTGGGGTTGGATTACGACGAGCAGGGAATGATCGTGCTGGCGCGCGATGAGGCGGTTCGCACCGCGATCGCCGAGGTGTTTGAGCGCTTTCGGAGTCTGACCTCGGGGCGGCAGGTGCTGCTCTCGCTGCGTGCAGACGAGTTGAAGCTGCCGCGGCGCAAGCCGGGCGAAGTGAAGGTCAGTTGGGTTGATGCCACGTATCGCGCGGTGCGTGAGATTCTGGTCAAGCCGGCGTATGCGGGGGCGTTCGTGTTCGGCCGCACCCGCCAGCAGAAGTCAGTGGATCAGACCGGGCGGGTGACGGTCTCGACCCGGCAGGTAGCGCGGGAGGAGTGGCAGGTGTGCATCGTGGGGCATCATCCGGGTTACATCGATTGGGAGACGTACCTGGAAAACCAGCAGCGCCTGGCCGCCAACCGGCGCGTGCCACAGGGCGAGGGTGGTGGCGCGCCGCGGGAGGGCAGGGCGCTGCTTCAAGGCCTGGTTGTGTGCGGCCGCTGTGGACGGCGGATGCAGGTCGGCTACTGGGGAGCCGCGCGCGCGGCGCGGCCTGTGTACGCGTGTGCGCGTGCGGCCTACCAGACGGGCTCGCGCGAGGTCTGTCAGCAGATCGGCGGCGGTCGCGTCGATCAGGTCGTGCTCGACGCCGTGTTCGGGGCGCTCGAGCCCGCTGGCCTGCTGGCGTCGGCCAGCGCGCTGGCGCACGCCGAGGCCGAGCACCAGCAGCGCCTGGGCGCGTTTCAGGCCGCGCTCGAGCGCGCCCGCTATGAGGCCGACCGCGCCAGACGTCAGTTCGACTCCGTCGAGCCCGAGAACCGGCTGGTGGCCAGAGGCCTCGAGGCTGAGTGGGAGGCGCGTCTGGCCGAGGTGCAGCGCGCCGAGCGCTCGCTCGAGGAGCAACGCACCCGCAGGCCTGTGTCACTGACCGACGAAGAGGCGGCCTGGCTTGCGCGCGCGGGTGCTGACCTGCGCGCTGTCTTCGAGGCCGACAGCACCACCATGGCTGAGCGCAAGCAGCTGCTGCGGACCGTGCTCTCGGAAGTGACTGTCACGGTCGATAGTGACACCAAGGAAGCGAGGCTGCAGATCTGGTTCGAGGGCGGCGCGTGTGTAGAGCGGGCGTTGCCGGCACCGAGGCGCGGATGGCATATCCCCGCTACCGACGAGGACACCGTCGAGCTCGTGCGCCGTCTGGCCAGTCACTACAACGACACAGAGATCGCGCGGATCCTCTCCCGCCAGAGACGCAAGACCGCCAAGGGCCTTGGCTTCACACGCGAGCGCGTCAACGCGCTGCGCCAGAGCCGCGGGATCCCCGCCGCCCCACCACACCAGCCCAGCAGCGAGGATCATGACGCGCAGATCATGAGCCTAACCCGGGCCAGGCGCGAGCTGGGCGTCTCCGACGCGACGCTGTATCGCTGGCTACGCGCCGGGTTCATCCACGGCTTCCAACTCACCCCCGGCGGCCCGTGGAACATTCGCGTCGACGACCAGCTCCGCGCGAAGATCGTGCCCGACCTGCCAACAGGCTGGGTCACCCTCAAAGAAAGCGCACACATCCTCGGGGTCGCCCGCCAGACCGTGCTCGACCGCACCAAGCGCGGCGAACTGAACGCGATTCACGTCAACCGCGGCCGACGCAGCGGCCTGGCGATCGAGATTCCCGCCAACCAACCCCAATATGGCAGGCTGTTCGACAGCAGCCAGCCCCAACCAGCGGACTGTCATTCGGTCCAGACGACCTCACACCCAAGCGCAGCCGACACCAACAACCGGCGAAAGATCCTGCAATCGCGAAGAAACAGCAGGACGGATCAGACCAAGTGACCAACGCAGAAAGGTAAGTGTGCAGTGCAGACACAGTTTGTCAAGGACGTGGATGAAGTCAACGACGATCGGGACCTTGACCTTGCGTTTGCGGGCTTCGGTCTTGATCCGGTCGATCTGGTGATTGTTGGCTCTCCGGGCATGATCGGGGGTGACGACACACGAACACGCGTTTTCTTTCTGGCCCTCCGAACCGCGTCACCCGTATTCCGCCACGACGCTCGCTCGACCCCGGGATGACCCGGTGCGCACGCACGGCAAACGGCGCAACGAGAAGGGAATGGAGCAGGCAGCTCCCCGGCACGCCACGACCCCCGTCAACGCGGGCAGCGACCCCGACGCCCCCCAACGACGCCCTATGGGGCGAGTCTCGCCATGATCATCCGGATGCGCCTGCGCGCAGGCGCGGCCATCCCTGGCCGCTTGAGCACGCATCCGCTGTGCCCACGATCGCCGGGCACGGGGCCCAGCGAGCAGTCCACAACCCAGCAGCAGAGGCGCACGCGACTTCCACCCGCCGCTCCGACGACCAAAAGCCCTGCTCAGGACGGAATCTCGATCGAGAGTCACCCCCGATCATCCACGGAGCCCCTGATTGTTCCCGTCCACCAGCGCCACCCACCGACGCTTGTGGTCGGGATCGCGGCGGTCGGCCTCGTTGAGCATCCCAGCGATGAGCGCTCTGGCGTCGTCGGTGACACTGGCGGCCAGCCACTTGTTCTTCGCCTTCGGTCGCGGGGTGGCTGAAGGTGGAGGGTTGTCGGGGTCGGGCAGGATGGCGGCCGCGGTGCGCGGCTCGGGGGTGAGTTCGTACACGGTGACGATCTCCGCCATCCGCTTGCGATTGGACTTCTCGCCCTTGGACAGGCGCGTCTTGAGCTTGCCCGAGGCGCTGTGCGCCTGGGTGCGAGTCGGCTCACGCAGCGCCTCGGGGCGCATCACCACCCCCTTGGCATCGCACGAGAGCACCAGCAGATCCTTTTCCTCTGGCGCTGTGCGCTCGCGCTGCGCGTAGAACGAAGCAACGTCTTGGGCGGCTGAGAGCGTCAGCTCTCTGAGCTGACGGGTGCCGATCTGCTGGCCGCTCTGACGCACGATCGCGGCCTGCGCGTCCTCAAAGCTGCCGCGCGGCGCTTCCAGCGCGGCCAGCCTGCGGATCCCATGCGAGTGGCGCGAGGCGGGAAGGTTCAGCTGCGCGTCAGCGGGATACAAGTTCTCGCTGCCCACCGCCCGGTAGGCCAGCCGCGTGACCTGCACCTCGCCAAGCACGGTGTGCAGATCGCGCTCGTGGCCACGCTCGACACTACGCCGCGCCATGCCCTCAGCGCCGATCACCCCACCGACGCGCGGCTCGAGCACAGCGCGCAGATCGAGCTGGTCCTGCAACACCTGGCGGGCTAACTCACGACCGTCCTTGACCAGCCGCGCCTCGAGCCCTGAATGCTCAAGCCCCAACGCCTCCTCGCCCGCCGCCCACTCGAGCAACCTCGCAAACAGAGCCTGCGAGCGCTCAAACCCCGCGACCGGGCGCGCATCCGACCCCGCCGCGCGCGGGTCCTCGCCACCCGCGGGCTGCCGATCACCATCCACCAACGGCAACGACGGCTCGCTCACAGAGCCGTTAGCTTGCCGGGCGCCGACGAACATGTCCAGCAGATCAGGAGCCACGCGATCACCTCCGTATCGCGGTCCGAAAAGACACAACACCCCTGACTTTCGCCGCAGCTCACCGGGAGTCCTCCCGAAACCGCGGGCATAACCCTGCCAGAAAGCGCCGACCGACGCGCCATTCGCCCGACAAATCAGGACTATCTACCCACTACAAACGACCTGCACCCAACTGATATCACGCGGGAATCCCGCTGACATCTGAGCGGGACGTGGAACGACGGTCGAATGACAGCCCGCGGTTCGCCCGGCGCTGCGCGTTCCTCCACGCCAGCCCCAGGCGGTTCAGGACGAGCTCGGCCCGCTCGGAAGCGGCTTGGATCTCGGCACGCTGTACCGGCCAGGCCAACGGCGGTTCAACGGAGCGTTGGCGGCTCGGGCGGTCCGGTTGTAGCGTCGTCTTCGTCGGCGAAGTAATCGAGGTTCACGCGCTTGAGCTCGTAGGTCTCCACCGTGCTGACGCCCACGCCGTAGTCGACCATCAACCGCGCAAGCTGGTGTCCGTCGACGAGGATGATCCGGGGCGTGACGCCATCCGCGTACGCCTGAGCCTCGGAGGTGAATGACGACGTCGTGATGAAGACGCCCTTGCTCGCCCGCTTGCCGTGCAGCGCACCGAAGAACTTCTGGATCTCGGGGCGACCGACCGGATTGGCCCAACGTTTCGCCTGGACGTAGATCAGGTCGAGGCCGAGTTCGGTCGCGGTAGGGACAGCCCTTCGCCCTTGCGGGCTCGGGCCGCCCCCCGCACAGATCCCAGCGTGCGCTGCTAACTAACGCACTGGGCTCCTCCCTTGGGTTCGAGCGTCGAAGCGGGCGTCTGGCCATGGTTGTGTGATGGTGAGAAACGGTAGCCATCGGGCTCGGAAGCGCCGCATCCGCTCCCAGGTCACCGTGGTGCGCTGGCTGCGGCGCCGCAGCGCCATAAACCAGAGTCGCACGGCCTCGGAGCGGAAGGCGTACAGCGCCCTTTGATTGCCGGGCACGCCGTAGTAGTTGGCATGCCCGCGCAGGACGCTAGCGAGCCAGCGTCCTTGTTCGGGGATGGGCAGGTGCCGGCGTCGCTCGATCTTGCCTTTGAGGGCAGACAGCTTGGCCCGCATCCGTTTTGAGTCGGTGATCCGCAGAGGCTTGAAATGCCCCGACCTGGAGGTCCCGCAGATGTGCGTGAACCCCAGAAATCGGAACGTATCTGGCTTGCCGAGACCCCGCGCCTTGCGTTTGCGGGCGGCGAACCGCCCGAATTCGATCAGGCGGGTCTTCTCGGCGTTCAGTTCCAGGCTGAACTGCGCGAGTCTGTCGCGAAGCTCGGCCCAGAACCGCTCGGCGTCGTCCCGGTGCTCGAATCCCATCACGAGGAGAGTCGCCGGAGGGAGTCTCACCCTCCGGCGCTCGCAGAACCCGGCGTGAACCTCTCAGCTCACCGGGCTCCCATCGTCCAACCGTCAGGGCGCACACCGAACCGCCAGTGCGCGAACAGGCCCGGCTGGCGTCTCGCGACGTCCGCAATGAACCTGCGTGCTCGCCGGGGACGGCGGCGCAGTCGTTTGTATTTCCGCATGGCCCACCTCACGAGCGTGTCGTTGAAGTGGCGGAAGACCGGATACAACATGGACTTGTAGAACTTTCCGTAGTAGTTGATCCAGCCCTGGAGCTGGCGGTTGAACATCAGCGCCAGGTCCGTGAGGGTCTTGTCCGAGCGGCGAGCGACGCCCCAGCGGCGCATCTCGCGCCGCAACCGCGTCTTCGTCTCGCTCGACACCGCCGGAGAGAAGTTCACGAAGTGCTTCCCGAACCTGTTCTTCGACAGCCGCGGCCGGAACGTGTACGACAGGAAGTCAAACGACGTGTGCTCGTAGGAGCCACGCCGGTCGGCATCCTTGCAGTACACGACGCGAGTCTTGCGCTCGTTGAGCTCAAGCCCGCACTCCGCCAACCGCTTCGCGATCACCGCCCACAACAATCGGGCGTGGCGTTCGCTTCGAGCGTGGACAATCACGTCATCGCTGTAGCGCTCGAACTGGACGGCCGGGAACGTCCTGACCATCCACGCATCCAGCGCGTAATGCATGAACATGTTGACGAGCAACGGTGAAATCGCCGAACCCTGAGGGGTTCCGCGATCCCGCCAGACCAGGCTGCCGTCCTCGCGCTGCAGCGGCGCTTTGAGCCACCGCTCCACGTACAACAGGACCCAGCGCAGGTCGGTGTGATGAGCTACCGCCTTGAGCGTGAGGTCCCATGAAACGCTGTCGAAGAACGACTTGATGTCCATATCTAGAACCCAGTCGTTCCGCCAGCAGCGCTCCCGGCACACCCGCAACGCCTGATGCGCCGAACGGCCCGGCCGATACCCGTAAGAGTCCTCGTGGAACACAGGCTCCACGCAGGGCTCCAGGTATGAGCGCACCACCGTCTGGGCGATCCTGTCCGCCACGGTCGGCACCCCTAACGTTCTAGAGCTGCCGTCCCGCTTCGGTATCTCAACCGCACGCACCGGCGGCGGGAAATAGCTTCCCGACGACAGCCGATTCCAGAGTTTGTACAGGTTGTCCTTGAGGTCAACCTCGAACTCCGCCATCGACTCACCGTCAACGCCGGCGCCGCCCTTGTTCGCCTTGACCCTCCGATAGGCCTCCCAAACAGCCCGTTTGGAGATCACAAACGACTTCGGTTTCGGCTCGCTCACCCGGCTCCTTCCACCCGAAGGCGGTTGACCCGAAAGCCAGCCAGGACGACCCTTCCCCTTCGCTCCAGCCCCATTACAGGACCTTCATCGCTACTACGGTCAGGTCCGCCCCTGTGCCCCGCATCACTACTCTCCCCCTCACAGATCTGCTGCTTGGGGTTCTCGCTCCAGACAACCAGCCGCAGGCCACGACCGCTCCACTGGCCGGCCGTCCCATCGGGGCGACAGGTTCCCGAGTTCCACACCAGAGCCCAGACCACGCTCGCGCCACCATCCATGCCGGACACCCACCTGGCCAATCAGCAGGCTCCCGCCAGGCTCTTCCCGGGGCAATGACTCGACCCCGGTTTTGAATGTCACCGATACGCTTTCGACACTTCAACGGTGGTATCGCTTTCGCTCGCCTTCGTGATCCACACCTGACGCGCTGACAGCACGCCTTTTCCGCGACGCTCAGCACCCCGGCTCTTGACCGACGCACCTCGCGGTGGTTTACGGCCTCCCCCTGCAGGGCGGCCGCGGAGGGCCACCAGACCATCGGCCTGGCTCCTCCATCTCTCGTGCAGCACCGCTTCAAAGATCACCGTCTACATCAGCGACCCCCTCCACGCTCTCGGCACACAGTCGTCAGCAAAGCGCACGATCATTACGTCGCCGCGCGCGTGCCGTTGCCTCCACTGGTGGGCCCACAGATCGAAGACATAGTGAAGGTAGACGTTGGCCAGGAGCGGTGAAACCGAAGCTCCTTGCGGTACGCCTTCTTCGTACTGCGTCCACGACCCCTTCTCGATGACCCCCGCGGCCAACCACTTCCCGATCAGCCGCAGGACCCGTCTGTCAGCAATCCGATGCCCCAAGAACCTCATTAGCCATTGATGGTCAAGGCTGGTGAAGAACTCGCGGAAATCCGCGTCGAGCGCTCTTTCCGCACGTCTGGTCGTCTATTTCTCCCCCCACCTTTCGGCCTCGGCCGCGGCAGTGAGTGACAGTGCCTGAAGTTCTGAGGTGAGCTGGCGTAGGCGCCGGTTGTTCTGGAACCAGGCGCGGTAGCGCCGCGCCTGCTCGGCCGTGAGGTTGCGGGTGACGGTCTTCTGGCTGACCTTGCGCGTCCACGCGAGGTAGGGCCCGTGCAGCTGGGGCGGGTCGTGGTGGCAGTGGCAGCCTGGGTTGGGGCAGCGGATGTGGCGCTCGGCGACCGTTCCGGGGAGGCAGAACCCGAGCGTCGCGAGCTGTTCGAGGATCTGTTGGAGGCGCCGTTGGTGCTCGGGCGCGATCGGCTGCTGCTCGTCGTCGGGGTGGGGTTGGGGGTGCTGGTCGGGCATCGTGGTCGGGTTCGTCCGGTAGCTACGGTACTAATACCGTAGCTACCGGATGGATGATTCATGACGATCAGCGCAGAGCAACCGTTCGAACTGGCCTCGCAGGCGCTGGGAGCGCTGCCGATCCTCGGCCACTTCCTCGATCGGCTCGGGCTCGAGCATGTCCTCGAGCGGCATCTGCCCGACGACGATCAGCGCGTGCTGATGGCGGCCGCCCGGACGATCAAGGTGCTGGTGCTGAACCTGTGCGTGGAGCGTGAGCCGCTATACGGGATCGGGGAGTGGGCCTGCCGCTTTGAGGCGGACGCGGCTGTCACTTGAGCCAGGCGAGGTGGCGCTGTTGTGCGATGACCGCGTCGGCCGGGCGTTGGATCGGTTGTTCGACGCAGATCGCGCGTCGCTGTTGACGGAACTGACGCTGGGGGCAATCAGGGAGTTCGGTGTTGACTGCTCGCAGCTGCACAACGACTCGACCTCGATCACTCTGCACGGCGAGTACCTGCAGGCCGATGGGCGCGAGCGGGGCGGCCAGTCAACGGCCGCCGCGAAGCGCGGTCACAACAAGGAGCATCGCGGCGATCTGAAGCAGCTGCTGCTGATCCTGACAGTGTCGGCCGACGGGGCGGTGCCACTCGCGCACCGCCTCGCGGACGGCAACGTGACCGACGATCAGACGCACATCGAGACGTGGGACGGGCTGTGTGTGCTGGTTGGCCGCCATGACTTCCTGTATGTCGCCGACAGCAAGTTGTGCACGCGCGAGCAGATGGGCCACATCGAGCGCCACGGCGGACGGTTCATCACGGTGCTGCCGCGCTCACGCTCAGAGGACGGGCGGCTGCGCGAGTGGATGAGCACGCAGGCGCCCGATTGGGTCGAGGCGTGTCGGCGGCCCGGCAAGCGCAACGGTGATCCCGACCTGGTCTGGCGGGTCTGCCCGGCGCCGTTCCCGACCACGGAGGGATACCGCATCACCTGGGTGCACTCAAGCGCCAAACAGCACCACGACGAGAGCGCCCGCGCCGAGCGGATCGACCGCGCCGGCCACGCCCTCGGGGAGCTATCGGAGCGCTTGGCCGGCCCGCGCGCCAGGATCACCACCCGCGTCGCCGCCGAGGAGGCCGCCGCCGCGCTGCTGACCACAAGCGGCGGCGAGCGCTGGGTGTCGGTCACGGTCATCGAGACCGTCGAGGAGCGCTACCGCCAGGAGAAACGCGGCCGACCCGGCAACGACACCCGCTACCGCAAGATCGCCAAGACCCGCTACGCGCTCGAGGTGAGCGTCGATGCCGAGCAGGTCCGCTACGACGCCGCTTCTGACGGTCGCTTCCCGCTCACGTCCAACGACTCGGAGCTGACCGACACTCAGGTGCTCGCCGCCTACCGCTACCAGCCGAACCTCGAGAAGCGCCACCACGAACTGAAATCCGTCCAGGACGCCGCGCCCGTGACACTCAAGAGCCCGTTCCGGATCGAGGCGCTGTTCGCCTGCCAGTTCATCGCGCTGCTCACCAACTGCCTGATCGAACGCGAGCTACGTCGGACGATGACCCATCACAACATCCCCGAGCTGGCGCTCTACCACGAGCAACGCGCCTGCACCGCCCCGACCGCCGCCCGCATCCTCGACGCCTTCACCAACGTCCAACGCCACCACCTCACCCGCGACGGCCAACGCATCCAGACCCTCGACCCCCAGCTCACCCCGCTGCAACACCAGCTACTCGAGCTGCTCGGCCTACCCGCCAGCGCCTACACCACCGACCCCGACCGCTGACCCCACCGGCGCCCGCGATGGGGGACGGATATCGACCACCAGACGTGCGGAAAGGGCGTTGGGGTGAAGTCACAGCGAGTTTTCGTGTGGGAGAGTGAGGGTGACTGGTCCGCAGGCGAGGTGGACGAGCGCGAGAGCGGCGTTCGCGGAGTGGAACCCGTAAGCGCGGCGGACCAGCAGTTTGACCTTGTTGTTGAGCGCCTCCGCCCGGGCGTTGCTCAACTTCAGGCGACGGGCGGCGAGTATGCCCTGACGGTGTTTGCGGATCGTGCAGCCCAAGCGGATGAACGGGGCGAGCCGGCAGCGGGAGAGGCGGGACAGCAGCCGGTCGAGCAGCTCGCTGACGGCCTCGACGGTGAGGCCGGGGGCGAAGATCGCTCTGACCATCTCTTTCATCGTCCAGGCACGCGCGACCTTCCCGCCGCCGGCCTGGATCGCGGCGAGTGTGGCCGCTTGGCGGTCGGTGAGATCGGCAGGGTTCTTGAGCAGCGCCCAGCGATCGTGCTTGAACTGTTTGGCGGCGCCGGCCTGGCCCGCGTGGCGCAGCTCGTTCCAGTACTCGCGGCGGACCTCGTCCAGCGCCTTGGTGGCGAGTTGCACAACGTGGTAGTTGTCGATCACGATCGTCGCCTGCGGCGCGTGCTCGCGGACGCTCTTGGCGTACCCGCCGGTCATGTCCATCGAGACCGCGGTCAGCCGGGACGCGCGTGCGAAGATCGCCGGCTCGATCTCGCTGCCGTCCTGGAGCCATGCGCCGGGGATGCCCTCGCCGGCCGGGACGATCGGGCACGGGCCGAACGGGACCATGATCGCCGGCTCAGGCTCCCACGACGGCCGCCCGGCGTGCGCCGGCGGGTCCTCGGCCGGCGGGTCGAGCTCGGCGAAGAACTGATCGGCGGCGGCCTGGCCCTTGCCCTCAGTTCCCCACACCACGCACCCGCGCGCGTGGTCGGCGATGAGCGTGAGGTAGCGGTGGCCCTTGCGCCACGCGACCTCGTCGATCGAGATCTCAAACAGCTCCCGGAGCCGGTCGGCCTGGGCGAGATGCTCCTCGCCGACGCGCTTGATGATCCGCCCGATCGTCTGCCACTCAATCCGCACCAGCCGTGTGATCGTCGTCTTGTCGGCCTTCGTCGCCAGCCACGCGACGAGATCGTCGAAGTCGCGGGTGAAACCGGCGCGGTGACGCGCGAACGGGACGCCCTCGACATGCACCCCGTGCTCGGGACACCGCAGCTGCCGCAGCGTCGCGCGGATCTCGAGTCGCCAGACGCCAAGGTCCAGATGGCGCCAGACCGACTCGTGATCCTGGATACCCTCGCGCGCCATCGTGGCGTACCCGCACACCGGACAGATGAGCCGCTAGCGGCGCAGCGCGACGCGCACAACGACACGATCAGAACCGAACCGCACGCCGCGCACCCACACCCCCTCCAAGCGCAGCAGACGACAGAATGCGGCAGTGACGCGCACGGGCCAAACCTCCAGCTCGAGGAACTTGAATACCCGCGAGCCTACGGCGCGGCTCGTGCGCGTCGCCTGCCGCTACGCCAAGAGCTCAGAACCGCTGCAACTAGCGCCAAACCAGCTCAAGATTCACCCCAGATCACCCTCGGAGCCTCGTATTTATCAGGACGAGCCTTCCCCCGCGACGCGTAACTGCGGTGCTGGCGCACCCTTCGCCCCGCCATCGTGGAGTTTGCATCACCCCTTCGCCACGACGCAGGCCCCGCAGAACCCAGCTCAGAGTCTGGCTGCGTGCCCACCGTCATAACCGCCGAGTGCCCAGAGCCCCTTTGCCCAGCACGGGCGTTACCCGCGCCGGGACGGCCTCGCGAGCCGCCTGGAGGGGCGTTACCCCCTCGTCGTCGCTCATACGGGCTCATGCGCCAGACCATCCCCCTCCCAACGCCTCCGGTCGCCCTTGGCCGCTGGGTCTTTGCAGGTTGTCACCAGTCCCTGCTGCGAGATGGCCCTTCCCGACATTATCTCTGCGATCCTTGCGCGGGTGCTCGGACCCCTACCCCGCCGCGCTCCCCGGTTGCACGTATCCGCTTCTTCACCGAGGACGCCGGTCTCACCCCAGACTAGACGGGTTCGACGCGCGAATATCCCCCCACATGGCAGCTTCCATGGGGACATCGATTTCGAGGCTGCAGTCATTCGATCACCTTCGGGCTCCCGCGCTTGCTAGACCCCCAGGCTGCTCCCACCGCAGCGGCAAATTGACCGCCAGGCGGCCGGGCCGTTCACACCACGCATCGCCCGGCCGGTTACCCGGACCGGGATGTGGCGTTGCTACATGCTCGACACGGACGATTAGCATGGCTGGACTCTCACCAGCTGGATCGCAGCCTTGTCGGCTGCTCCCTAGTCCTTCGATGTAGAGCTCTTCCATCTCCGTCTCCAGGCCGGTTTATCCCGGCGCTTTCTCTTCGCGGATCACGCCGTCGACGCCTTCATCGCCGCTTTGGCCGAGATGGGACGTCGAGTCCTCGCCGACCCCGCCGTAGGCCGGTCGGCCGCAGGGTCAGCTGACCGCCACGGGTAGCTGAGACGTTCGGGCTCGTAGGGGCCGAGGTGCTCGCGCAGGTCCTTGCGCTCTAAGAGCAGCGAGCCCTCGGGCACGAGCAGCCGGATCGTGTACTGCACCGGGTCGACGTTGGCCACCAGGTCGTGCGCGGCCACGAAGTCGACGATCTCCAGCACGTCCCGCGGAGTCGTCCAGGGGGTGAAGGGCATAAACGAGGGCCGGGTCTCGATTCCGTGCTCGCGCAGCAGGTCGAGGGCGAGCACCGCCTCGGCGCTGGTGTGCCCCTTGTCGAGGCGGACGAGGATCTCGTCGTTGACGCTCTCCAGCGCGCTGACGATGAACAGGCACCCCGAGGCGGCCATCTCCTCCCACACTCCGGCCCGCTCGAGCACGTGCTCCACCTTCGTCGTGCAGTCAAAGGTCAGATCCGGAAAGCGCTCGTGCAGGGCGCGCACGATCGCCAGAGAGTGGCGCCAGCCGTTGAGGAAGTCGGGGTCGCCGAACGTGATGTGGCGCGCGCCCATGCCCGCTAGGCACTCGACGTCGCGCAGGACGGTGTCGACCTGCACGACGCGGATCCGCCCGTCGTAGACCGCGGGGACCGGGCAGTGCCGGCAGCGATGCACGCACCCGTGGCTGGCCTCCACGTACCCGACCAGCCGCTCCTCCCCGCCCACCGCCAGGCGGGCGTAGCGCTCGAGTTCGGGGAGCAGCTCGCGCGCCGGCGCGTGAAAGGTGCCGCGCTGCAGGTGGATGATCGGCCGGTCGCTGTCCACGACACCCGCTCCCGGGGCTGCCAGCTCGTCCACCCAGGCCACGAGCGCCGGCTCGTACTCGCCGGCGATCGCGCGCGCGGCGAGCTCACGCTCGACCAGCTCGCGGCTGACCGGGGCATAGAGCCCGTAGAAGCAGATCGGCAGCCCGGGATGCTCGCGGCGCACTCGGCGGCCGGCACTGAGCGCGAGGCGCATGGCGGTGTGCATCGGCACCGAGAAGCCGACCGCCTGTGTCCACTCCAGGGCGCCGGCGTCCCACGGCTGCACGCTGAGATCCAGGCAGCGGACCTCGTGCCCGGCACGGCGCAGCGCGGCCGCCGGCGAGGCGACGTGCAACGGCTGGTGGCCCAGCTCGTAGGTCGAGATCAAAAGGACGCGCACGTGTGACCCACGCTAGCGCGCGCCGACCGGCTCAGGCGCGTGCGGCTCGATCCGGATCCGCAGCAGGCCGTGCGCGGCGCGCAGCGAGCGCTCGACCGCGTCGGCGCTCGCCGCGCGCGCGAACAGGAAACCCAGGTAGCGGTCACCGTCGGGCAGCGGCATTACCGGGCGGCCGCGGGCGATCGTGATCTCCAGCCCGCCGATGCCCTCTACCGCCCGCGCCTCCTCTTCCCCCTCGACCGCGCGCAGCACGCCAGCCCCGGGGATCGGGATCATCATCACCCCAGACGCCGTCGACTCCCGCGCCAGGTCCTCGAGCCCGAGGCCCAGCGCGTGGCGCAGGATCACCTGCTCCAGGCTGACGCCAGCGCCGAAGCGCAGCGCGCGCGAGCACAGCCCGCCGATCGACCGGGCCGCTAGCTCAAGCACGCTCACCCGCTCGCCGTCCACGCGCAACTCGGCGTGGATCGGTCCCTCCCGCAGCCCCAGCGCACGTGCCGCCCGCGCAGTAACCGCCTCGACCTCGACCAGGACGGTCATCGGCAGCCGCGACGGCGTCACGTACAGCGTCTCCTCGAAGTACGGCCCCTCGAGCGGGTCGGGCTTGTCGAACACCGCCAGTACCTCCAGACGGCCTCCGCGCAGCAGCCCCTCGATCGCCACCTCCGCGCCGGGCAGGTAGCTCTCCAGCAGCAGCAGCGCCCCGGGCGGCTCCTGAGCGGCGGCCAGAATCCCCCGGACGCGCTCGGCGGTCGAGCGCGCCTGCTCGGCGTCATCCGCCCGGATCACCCCGCGGCTGCCCGACAACCCCAGCGGCTTGACGACGCAGGGAAGGCCCACATCACGCGCCACGGCCGCGACGTCGGCTCCGGAGGCCAGCAAGGCGAAGCGCGGCTGCGGGACGCCGGCCTCCGCGAGCGCCCGGCGCATCGCCGCCTTGTCACGCGTGCGAGCGACGGCTCCCGGGGGGTTGTGGGGCAGCCCGAGGCGCTCGGCGCCCAGCGCGGCGGCCATCACGCCCTGGTCATCGACGCCCACGACCGCAGCGAACGGGGTCGCCCGGGCACGCTCGGCGATCTGCTCGGCCGCCACTGCCGGGTTCGACAGGCGAAGCGTGAGCGCCCGTTCGCCCATCGCCGCCGACATCGCCGCCCGACGCTCGGACGCCACCGTGACCGCGACGCCGAGCTCCCGCGCCGCCGCTAAGAAGTCCGGCGCCCGGTAGGTGGCCGACGGCAGGATCAGGAGAAGACGGTCCACCGCGCTATCGTAGACCGGTGCCCGACCCAGCCTCCGCCCTGCTCGCGATCACGGCATCGGCGCTTCAGCGCGTGCGCGACTTCCGCGCCGCCGATCCCGATCCGAGCGGTCGCGTGCTATCGGTACGGATCACCGGCATAGCCGACGGCGAGTACGTCAGCGCGCTGTCGCTCGAACCGGCGGCCAAGGTCCGGGCCAGCGACACCGTGCAGCACGAAGGGGATCTCCCCATCGTGGTGGTCGAGGACAGCGTCGAGAAGCTGCGCGGCGCCACCGTGGACTGGAGCGAGAACCGGCTCGGCGGCGGCTTCGTGGTCGTCAACCCGAACAAGCCGCCTCCCCCACCCCTCTCCCTTCCCACCCTCCCGATGAGCCCGGGAGCCGGTCCCGCCGTCCGCCCCCCGGGTCCACCCACAACAGCCGGGGCCGGCCTGGACACCGAGGCCGCCCGTCGCGTCACGGCCGTGCTCGACCGCGAGGTCAACCCGAGCATCGCCAGCCACGGCGGACACGCCGAACTCGCGGGCATCGAAGGCGCCACCGCCTATCTACGCCTCGGCGGGGGATGCCAAGGCTGCGGCATGGCCACAGTCACCCTCAGCCAGGGCATCGAAGTGGCGATCACCCAGGCCGTCTCCGAGATCACCCGCGTCGTCGACGTCACCGACCACGCCTCCGGCACCAACCCCTACTTCGAGCAAGCCAAAAAGTAAAACGGTCCCGACCTCCGTCGACGAGCGTCGCGCGGTCCTGCCTTCCTGATCATCGTGACCACGTCCACCGGCGCCCGCGACCAGCAGCACGTCCTGTACTTCGCAGCCTCGGTGTTCATGAGCTTGCTCGTCGGTCTGCGCTGACGATCGCCCGCTTCGCCCGCCGGGAACGGCGACACAAACCGTTCGTCATAACCCTGATCGGAGCGATCATCATCGTGTTCACCCTCATCGTGAATCTCGGCCGCGGGAAGCCGCCTGGCATCGCCAGTACTCGCGCAGCCGAACACGAGGGCCGACCGGGCGCCTTGAGCGCGCGGTCGTCCGCGATCCGACGGACGATCGCGGCGAGCGATGAGATCCTTGACTGTGATCGTGTGCAGTGGGGCGGCTTCACGCACGTCACCGTCTCATGACAACTGCCGGGCAATCCCTCGCAACAGACTCAATGCGCCGACGAGCCTCGCCAGCGGATGCTCCGGCCGCAAGTCCGCCGAGGTTGATTGGCAGCGCCCGCGAGAAAGCCAATCGCCCGGGAATATGCTGGTGGCCATGGTTGAACCGAGCGCAAGGCACCCAGAGGCGCCGGAGCCCGGCCCACAGGGCCGATGTGTCTGCGGCGAGAAGGTCACGATCGCCGACGCGCGGGAGGTGACGCTGCCCAACGGTCGTGCCGGCTGGCAGGGCTACTGCCCCGAGTGCGGCGCACCTCTGTTCGCGATTCGTCGCAGACCGACGGCCAGCTGAGTCACCAAGCTGAGGCCGCATCTGGTGTGGCCGGCGCAGCGTCCCGTTGTCGGCGTGGAGGCCGGCAGACGCCCGGTTGGACGACCTGCGATAGCGCAGCCCGCTGGCCCACCAGTTCTGTTCCGCCGGCAATTCGGCACATGCTCGCTCGGGGCAACGGGACGAGCAAGCGCCCCGCGCGGACTCCGCCAGGGGAAAGCGAACGTCCGGAAGGATACCGAGCGCTCTGTTGCTGCGGAACGATCTCGGCACTCTCGTAGGTCGCTACCGACGCTTCTGCATTGTCGCCATACCGGCACTCTTGATCAGGCTGCCGCTTACGCCCGATTGCAGAACCATGAGCGAGGCACGCGCCGCGGGGAAAGCAGGGCCGCCGGCGCACAACGAGGCCGCCCCTGCTGCTCGCCAGAAGCAGGGAGCCGCCAGGCGCCGCTTCTGCACCGGGCTGGAGCCGACATCGCGCGGTTCCGTTGGCCGCTGCTCCGAGAGCAACGCCTCGTCAGCTGGAAACTACGGTGCGCACTGGATCTGGATACTACGACTGGAAACTACCTTTCACTTTGGAAACTGGCTGGGCGGCAACAGCTTTGTGGCGAGGCGCTGGCGGAGCTGTAGGAACTGGTGGCCTCTGGTGTCGAGGCCGCAGAGGAGCGCGCCGAAGTCGTAGATGGACCCTCCGAGGCGGCATGCGAAGCAGTACCAGCCGTGGTCGTAGAGCTGGAGGCTGGGGGTGCTGTCGTCGTGCAATCCGTAGGTCCTGGCGCGGAGTACGCAACGGAGGTCAAGGGGCGTCCGAAGCATCGGCTTCCCCTGTTGCGTACGGGTTATCCGGGAGGGACTGGCAACGGTGGCTGATGGGGACGCCGCCGGCCGCGAAGACCGGCGAGCCGTAGGCGAGCTGGGATTCGTGGCTGGCGGGCGCGGCTCGTTCGTACCCCTTCAACGCCAGATCCTGCGCCCTGGCTTTGGCGCGAAAACGGGGGAAGCTCCGGCCGTCTGTTGACGTCGGCGTCTTCCCTCAGATGAGCGCGAAGCAGGAACGAGGCTCGACTGCCCCGCTGTCGGGGGAAACCAGGTGCGTCGCGTCGGCCGTGACAGCCAGTGGGCGCACCGATGTCGCGGCGAGGCTCGAGACTGGCGATTAGCCCGAAGTTCCCCCTGTAGTCAGCGGTTGTAGAGGCCGGGATCCCTGTAGTTGCGGGGATTCCGGCCTTTTTGCTGATCCTAAGTGTACCCACTACTATCAGGTCGACAAATGGGGTATTGTCCAGATATGGGAAGGCCAGCCAGGCAAAGCGGTGCGATGCATGTGAGCACGACTACCCGCCGGTCTGGGGAGAACGAGTACAACGCGACGTTGCTGCGCCGCTCCTACCGCCAGGACGGGAAGGTCAAGAAGGAAACGCTCGCGAACCTGTCACACCTCCCGCCCGAAGCGATCGACGCGATCCGTGCCGTGCTCGCCGGCAAGACGGTGATGAGCGTCGATCAGGCGTTCGAGATCGAGCGCTCCCTCCCGGCCGGGCACGTCACCGCGGCGCTGACGATGGCGCGTCGGCTCGGGCTGGCGAAGCTGCTGGACCGCTCACCGTGCCGGGAGCGGGATCTGTGCGTGGCGATGATCGTCGGCCGGGTGATCGGCCCGGGATCGAAACTCGGGATGGTCCGCACCCTCGGCCAGTCAACCCTGGCGCAGGAGTGCGGCGTGGTTGGAGCGGATGAGGATGACCTCTACGCGGCGATGGACTGGCTCGTGGAGCGCCAGGACCGGATCGAGGATCGTCTCGCTGCCCGCCACCTGCGTGACGGGGAGATGGTGCTCTACGACGTGTCCTCGAGTTACTTCGAGGGTCGCACGTGCCCGCTCGGGAAGCGTGGGTACTCGCGGGACGGGAGGCCCGGCCTGCCGCAGATCATCTACGGACTGTTGTGCGACACCGACGGGCGGCCGGTCGCGGTCGAGGTGTTCACCGGCGAGCTGCACGACGACAAGACGCTGCCGTCACAGGTCGTGAAGTTGAAGGACCGGTTCGGTCTCTCGCGGGTGGTGGTCGTCGCCGATCGTGGGATGGTCACGAAGGCGAACATCACGCTGCTGTCAGAGACCGACGGGGTGGACTGGATCACCGCGCTGAAAGCGCCGACGATCAAGAAACTCGCCCGGTCCGGGGTGTTTCAGCCGTCGCTGTTCGACGAGCAGAACCTCGGGGAGATCACCGACGTCGCGGAGTTCCCCGGCGAACGACTGGTCGTGTGCCGCAACCCGCTGGTCGGCGCGCAACGTGCCCGCAAGCGCAACGAACTGCTCGCCGCGACGGAGATCGACCTAGCCGCGATCGCTCACCGTGTCACCGCCGGGACGCTCACCGGGGCCGACCTGATCGGTCTTGCGACAGGTCCGGCGCTGAAGCGTTACCGGATGCGCAAGCACTTCCAGACCACGATTACTGACACCACGTTCACCTACACCCGCAAGACCGCGGAGATCGCCGCGGAAGCTGCGCTCGACGGGTTCTACATCCTGCGGACCGGCCTCACCGAGACCGACCTTCAGACCGGTGATGTCGTGCGCGCCTACAAGAACCTCGAACAGGCCGAACGGGCGTTCGGATCGATCAAGGGCCCGGACCTGCAGATCCGTCCGATCCATCATCACCTCGAGGACCGTGTTCGTGCGCACGTGCTGATCTGCATGCTCGCCTACCACCTCACCTGGCATCTGAAAGCCGCGTGGAAGCCGTTGTTGTTCACCGACGAGCACCGGCCCGTCAGTCCTGATCCCGTCGCGAAAGCTGAGCGCTCCCCCGCCGCGCGACACAAAGCGCAGACGAAACGGACCAGCACCGGGCAGTCCGCGCACAGCTATCGCACGCTCCTCACCGAGCTCGCGACCCAGACCCAGAACACCACCCGCCTGCACGACCACGCCAGCACCTTCGAGAAGCTCACCCAGCCTACCGCGCTGCAAGCCGAAGCGCTCGACCTCGCCGCCCACGCCCCCGTCGTGGTCGATCGGTAGACACGACCCGAACACCCCAGAACCCCCGAAAACCCTGGGAACAAGCGGAATCTGGCTACCTCACCACCGGGAACTTCGGATTAGCGCGACTGGCGACGCCCCCGCGGTCGAGACCTGCAATCCTCGTGCCGCGGGTACGCAGGCGCCCACTCCACCAGCGAGGCGGACCTTTCGGCCTGCCTGAGCCGTTCACGATCGTGCGCGCAGGCGCGTTGTTCATCGGCCTTGCCGCAGTGTCGGCGGGTACTCCGGCCGGCCCCATTCCTCGAATGCCCGTCCGCACGGCGCTGGCCATCAATGCCAGTTGCGCGCTGGGGAACCGGCCGGCGTTCTGGGCCACGGCCTGGCGGTCGCCGGAGGAGGACCCTCGCGTTGTCGTCGACCGGAGCCGATAGCAGCTGTCCGGGCGTCCAACGACACACGAAGGCGTCGCCGAGGTCTGCAGACGGATGCGTTTGGCCTGGCTTGGGCGTCAAGGCGATCCGGTGACGGTCCTTCGGCGATGAAGCTCGGCGTGGAACTCGGGGCCCGCGTCGATGGAGCTGGCCGTCGTTGAATATTGCATCGTTGACGCTGGGCCAAGGTACAGGTAATAGTCAAACAGCTCATCCCATCGCCACGGTTGAAAGGGCAACCGCTTGCCGGTCGCGATCACGATCGCCCGTGGATTGAGGTGGTCCAAGCTGAACTCGGCAAGGGCGGTGCCGGCGACCGGCACAAGCGAGGGGATCGGCCGGTCCCGCAGGACCGCTTCGACCTCCTCGCTGAGAGCGCCGTGGCCCACATGCGGCACGATCGTCGGCATGTCGGGAAACCGATCGCCGAGGCTCTGTCGCATGTGTGGGTGGTCGCGGCTAGGGATGGGGTCGCGCCGGAGCAAATGCATGGCGCCCCACAGCAACAGGCCCCTCCTCCCCGGGCTCACCACTTCTCTCTCCACCACGGACTCGTAGTGCTCGTCGCGGTCTAACCGCCAGAGATCGTCGCTGTTCTCGACCTTCGACCAGTCGACCGGCGGATCTCCGGCAAGCACACGCAAAGGTCGGCCGGCTCGATTAAGGTCCCGGACCGTGGCGAGCAGCTGGGGGTAGATCACAGCGTCCCAGGGGTCACCCCCTCGATTGGCGGACTGAGTGGTGTTCAGCCAAACCTGTCGGAGCTCCGCGGGCGGGACCTCTTCGCCACCAATGTAGGCGTCCAGTAATTCCTGGTAGAGGGCGTTGCCGAACTCGATCACCAGGCAATCAGCGGCGAAGTCAGGATGGGAGACCAGCTCACGGATGAACTCGTGCTCGGTGACTGACCGGTGCATCTCGCCTAGGCCGACCAGCCGGTTTGCGTGGATGAGCTCCAGAACCCCCTCAAGGGCGGGCATTCTTTCCTTGACCATTGGTAGCTCCTGCCTCTCGTAGGCATTGGCGGCTATCCCCCGGGCGGAATGGTCTTTTCCGCAATTAGTGTCAATCTGACTGGTAGTTCGCCGAGGCGCAGCTGGGTGGCCAGGTTCCGGGCCGAGGTGATCGTAAACGCGCCGAAGATAGCTGCTCCCGTGTTGCCGGGGATCCCGTCCGGGTAGGCCCTGAAGTCGATCAACGGGACGGTGATCAGCTGCGTGTCCAGGGCGACCGCGAAGTGCTGGTCATACGTCTGACCGAGGCCGCTGACCAGAACGCCGCGATGCGCAACCTGTGCCGTGAGGGTCTGAAACTCCGTCTGCCCTTTGGAGGTGAACCCGACCGCGACGTCGGGCGCGGCGGCTGGCTGGGCGGTGCTCTGTTGCGGGTTGGCGATGTCGCTGCCGAACAGCGACACGCGGTCCTTGAGCACGAAGAACCGCGCGTTCGGGTCGCTCCACGCGGGCGGGTTCGAGAAGCTGGACGGGACGGCGTGGAGGACCGTTGTGCCCTGCTGGACGATGAGGACCTTGCCCTGCGAGGCGGTCACTCCGGTCGGCAGGCTCGCGTACAGGTCAGAGAGGGTGTCCTGCGGGCCGGCCACGTAACAGTGCTCGCCCACTATCGGGGCGGTGTGCTGCTCGCGCGCGGCGGTCGCGCACGCCGCGCTCCCCGGAGCGCCGAACATGAAGTATTCGGAGCCGGCTCGGGCGTTGTCCCGGCTGATCTGCTCGGGCTGCTTGGCGGCCAGGCTGACCGCCTGATACAGCCCCATGCTGCCCGCGCCGGGGCCGCCGGGGCCGCCGGGGGCGCCGGCGGCGCCGGGGCCGGGGCCGCCGCCCTGGCTGATCGCGACCGCGCTCGGGTCCTGGGTCTGGAGCAGTTGCGCCACCGTCTTGCCGCTCGGCGTCAGCGCATTGGCCTCCCAGTCGTAGAACTCCAGTCGCGCCGTCGTGCCGACCAGCTGCTCGACGCGGTGGGCGTTCTGGTTGTTGGGCAGCCCGATCGAGATCAGCTTCGTTCCGGCCGGCCGGATCTGGGCCTGCGGGACGCCGAGCTGAGCGGCGCGCTTTTCAAGGATCCGGACCGCCTCCGCGACAGACGCCCTCGTCACCGCCGATTGAGGCGTGGGCAGAACCCGGTAGACGAGTCTCGTGCCCCCAATCTTGCTGACGCTGGCCGAGGTAGAGGTCACGGACGCGCTGATCGCGTGCGACGAGCCACCGCACCCGGCCACTAGCAGAACTGCCGCTGCGATTCCAGCGCCGGCCAGGCTTCGGGTGCGTAGCCAGGCGCGCGCTGGATGAGATGGCCAGTCCTGCCGCATCGCCGCAGTCTGAAGAGCCCGGTTAGTGAGGCGCATGTTGGAGGTGATGGAGGTCGAGCTTGCTGATACGCAGGGCGTTGAGCACCTGCACTCGTTGCGCCAGCCCGGAGCCGCCCTGCACGACCAGCCAGGCATTACCAACTCGTTTGGCGGTCAAACCGAAATTGCGGGTAAACAACGAGCTTGGGAATTGCCCGGTGGCGAGGCTGACCATTCCCGGCTGGCCGCCTACCGGCCGCGCGCCGGGAATTGGCCCCAGAACCCGCCCGGGATGATGGCCATCGACCAGCACGGCGACGTCGAACGGCCACCCGTGCAGGTAGTACGCAGCAAAGATGCAAGACAGGAACACTTCGCCGAGCGCGTCGTGGACCGGCGAGATCCAGGGGACGGTGTGGCCCCACTGGGCGTGAAGCGCCGGGAGGCCGTGTTGCGCCAGCTCGCAGACGCCCGGACCCGGATGGGTTCGTCCGTGGTAGCCCGGATGGTGGTAGGGCACACCGCCAAACGGCAACGGCCACCAGCGCGTCACAGCATCAGGTGCCATCCACGTCAAATCGGGCGGCGCTTCGGACGGAGGCGGAAACACGTTGTGGGTGGCGATCACCTGCCCGGAGCGGTCGAGCGGCACGAACGGTCCCGCCGGGAGGGGTCCTTTGGCGGGGACGAAGAACACAGCGGCGTGATCGCCGATCGGCAGCGCGGGTGAACTGACGGTGCGGATCGTCCGGCTCCCGATCCGGACGGCCCACACCTGTGGGCCGGTAAGGAGGTACCCGACGGTCTCGCCACGCCCGACGCTGGTAGGGCCGCCACCGCCGATGATGGGGGCCGTGGGAAACGGCGTCCCGCGCTCGCCGTAGCCGCTGGTGCCCGGGCTGTTGTAGACGATCCACGGCTGCCATCCCGCCACCCCGGCGAACAGGATGGGGGTCACCGCGATCCTGTAGCGGTAGCCCGCCAGCGAGGCAGGCATAATCGCTCCCGGCACCCTCCCCACAAGCGGCTGCGAGGTACTCCGCGTGAGCGAGAGGACCCCGGCCGCCGCCGACCCGGCGATCACCAGCGCGGCCAGCAAGACAGCCACCGGGCGCGACGGGCGGCGAAACCACCCCCACCGTTTGCGAGGCGCTGGTAGCGCCGCGCGTTCGGCGGCCTCTACCAGCTCGTCGCGCAGGGTCACAAACGGATCTTTCATTGTCTCTCCAGCCCTTCACGCAACCGCGCAAGCCCGCGCGAGACGCGCTTTCTGGCCACCTGCTCAGAACAGCGCAGATCGGCGGCGATCGCGCGATAGCTCTCCTCGAGCACGACCCGACGGATCACCGCCTCCCGCTGGAACGCGTCCAACGAGGCAAGCGCGTCCCGCAGCCGGACGTCCGCTCGATCGGCGATCAGCTCCAACTGCTCCTCGTCAAGCTCAACCCGCCCCATCCCAAGCCGTGCGCGACTGTCCGACTCCACCTGCCCCCGGCGCGCTGAATCGATCATCAAGTTGCGCGCGATCCCCAGAAGCCACGCAACCGTCGGACCCTTCGACGGGTCGTACTGCTGGCGATGCTCCAGCGCCCGCGCAAACGTCTCAGCCACAAGATCGAACACCACGTCCGGCTCGCCAGTCCAGCTGCCGACGAATGCCGTGACCGCCCTGACGTGGCGGTCATAGAAGCAGCCGAAATCAGACGCGAGCCCGCTGCTCAGCAACTCCGCGTCCGCACGCTCACCACGCATATCACCCCGTATACGGTTCAGCACCGAGAATTGTGACCAACGACCGCTCGTCGCCCCCTTTAGGCAACAGTGCTGCAACGGCTATTAGGGGAAGAAGCCGCAGAGACCTCCCGACTGAGCCAAAGCAAGAGTGGGCCGCGAGTCCGAATTCGTCTTGCTTGTCGCCAGCAGCGCAACCGGCCCGACGTCGGCCAGGTCGTCGTCGCGACCGTCGACCTGGAGTAGCGCGTTTCATGAAACCGGGGCACGCGTCACATGCAGTTACCGAACAGACCCGGAGACCCCCAAATTTCGGCAGCAGATCTGAGCCTGCGGATCCGTCCGCACCTGCTCAGCGCGGCCTGCAGGGCGCTGCGCCTGTCGCCGTTCAAAGCACCACTGGCGATGCAGACGAGAGTTCTCGCTTGCGCAGATGCGACAGTCCTCCGCGGCTGCGTGTGGCGTTCGTGGCTTCTCCGGGCTGAGAAGAGAGCGGCGGAGTCTCAGCCCCCGCCGCCAGCGAACCACGCGGCGCGCTCGCTCGCGGAATGGGGATCGTCCTGAGGTGCGACTGGCGGTGGCTTCGTCGCCGTCCCGGTCACCTTGGTCGGCGCCAAACCTACCCGCACAACAACCCAATCCCCACCACGCTCGCTGGCGATCCAGCTAACACCGGGATCTGCAGCTCGCCTCCGTTCAACCTCGGCGATCGCCTCATCACGCGTCATGAGCGAAGAATAGGCCAGCGGGTGCCGCCTTACCAGCCGGCGCGACGCGGGCAGGCGTAAGCCATGACGGGTCTCACGGCCAAATCCGGCCGGGTGCTGGTTCTCGCCACCAGCGCGTCTCGCCACGTAGTCGATCTGCTCGTCTTCAGAGCCGACGACACCGAACCTGCAAATTCGCGAGAGCAGGATGTCGTCAGTCTCAGATTGGCCGCGCTGCGCGCCCCGCTTCGCCGGCTTACCAGGGAACAGCGGCGCCCGCCCTGGTTTGCGCGGTGGCTGTCGCACAAACCAGAGCCGTTGGTGCGACCCGACAAGGTGTCTACTCGCCGTCAGAAATCGACTGGGCGTGATGGGCGAGTTCGACGCCCGCAAGTGGGCGGTGGCGTTCATGAAAGTTCACGTGGGGCGCACACTGGAGCCGATGGATATCGACATGATGTTCACCTGGTTTGCGGGCGCGATCATGGCGGGGTACGACACACGCACCAAGGAGGAACTCGAAGATGAAGGCGAACCCGAAGGCGAAAACCCCTACTGGCGAGCCTTCCACGAGTGGTGGAGTCGCTGTGAGGCCACGCGAGCAGTACCCGAGCCTGCCGAGCGAGCAGAAGGCGCGCAGGCGAGCGGCGAGGATCCGCGCGAGAGCGATCCAGAAGGGCCCGCTCTTCACGGAAGCGGAACTAGACGAGATGGAGAGCCAGTGGCAGGCGACGCAGAACAGGGACGCGAGGGAGAGCAAGCCGAAGCCATGAGGGGAGACGCGCTAGTCAGCGCGGCGCTCACAGCATGGGAGGCAGGCGAAGGGATCGACGGGGATCGCTGGCGTATGCGCGCGGCCCTTGACGCTGCCCTGCGGCGTTGCCAGGACGCTCTCTACGAGCCGGGCCCAGCGCGCGAGGAGACGCCATGACCGACCCGTCCAAGTATCCGAGCCGAGAGGCTATACGGGCGCTCGAACGCCGTGACGCCGTAGCGGGCGCGCTCAGATGAACGAGCCCGTGCCAGTGACCGGCATCTGGCTGCGCAACATCGTGGGCATGCGCGCCATGGACGACGTCGAGCCTTGTGAATGGCCGCAATGGAGAGCTTCCCACGACCATTCATACATCAGCGCCGTCGTCGTGGTCCACGCGCTCGACACAGGAGAGCATCGAGCCGACATATACGTCACCCGCCACCGCCAGCCCGCCGTTGTCCCCCGGTGTTCTTCCCGGGCGCCGGTTTGCTCGAAGGTGATTCGGCCGTCGATCGGTGGTCCGCCATTCGCGAGGTTCTGGACCCAAGCGATCGCGCGCTCCCCACCCGGAGTGCTGACCACCTGCGGCTCGGGACTGACGCAGCGAACGCGCGACATCCTCGCCGGGGCGCGCCGCCCGCGATCATCGCCTAAGCCGAGCCGCCGCGACGGGATTCGCGACTGCCGCTCTTGCGCACCCGCCGGTCCAGTCCCGCGGCCGCCTTTGCGCGCTCGGTCGGCTCGCGCAGCACGCCGATCGTCCGGTCGAAAAGCTCGGCCTGTCTCTTCACGAGCCCGGCGGTCTCCTCCAGCGCGCGACCCGCAGTCCCCAGCGCCTCCGCCTGCCTGCGCAACATCAGCCCATTCTCCTCGAGCAGATCGAAGATCGAGTCGACAGGCGCGATGAGGCGACCCGCCAACTGCTGCTGGAGCCTGCGTTCGCGCTCGAACACCTCCTGCACAATCTCCAGTTGGCGCTGCATCGGCTCGAGCAGCCGACGCGGAAGCTCTGCACGGCCACCGACCGACGCCGCCGACGCGATCACCGAATCCATCAGTCTCCGCCACTCAGCGAGCAACTCCCGGCCGCTCAGCTCAGGCACTCGACATCACACCTCCCCCGTGATCGCAGCAAACACGCGCCTCGAGCCCGAGAGTATCGGGCGAACGCCGGCGGGCTCACTGGAAGCGCTCTCACGCCTGGCCTTGATGGGTCCGCCCGCGTCTGCGCGACGTCACCGGCGACCGTCCGCGGGGACGTTCCCTCCCCCCGCGTGCTGGGATCGAGAGCGCCGTCCGCAGGACTCGGTGGCTTGCCGGCGAACGCCGAAGCCTATGGCCGCAAGCGGTGAGGGTGAGATGCGCTCGGTCTACGTGGTGCAGCGCCACTTTCGCCGCGTCCGGCGCGGTTATGATCCGGTCGAGGTCGACCGCCACCTGCGGCTGGTCGATGAGTGGCTCCATCAGAGTCGCGCGGGCGAGCAGGCGCGCGAGCTCGAGAAGCAGTTGCAGGCCCATGAGCGTGCGCGGGCGGAGGGCGAGAAGCGAGCGCACCGCTTGCTGGAGAGTACGCGCCTGGAGGCGGAGGCGACCCTTGAGGGCGCTCGTCTGCGAGCCAAAGCCGAGACCGAGGCGGCCGAGCGGGCGCTCCGGGAGGCCGAGGCGGCCGCCCAGGAGCGCCGTAAGGAGGCCGACGTACTGCTCGAGCAGGCGCTCGAGGAGGCCGTGCGCCTCCGCTCCGCGATCCTTGACCAGGCGCGGCTCGACGCCGCTGCCGCGGACGTGGTGCGCGAGGCCGAGGACAAGGCTCGGCGGATCGTCGCAGAGGCCGAGGCTCAGGCCGAGCGCGTCGCAACCGACACCGAGCAGCGGCGCGAGCAGGAGCTGGCCACCGCGCGTACCGCGACTGAGCATCTTCTCGCGGCGATGCGAGCAGAGGCCGCGGAGGAGGTCCGCGCCCTCCGGGCCGAAGCCGACCAGGAAGTGCGGTCCTACGTGCAGCGCCGCCGCCGCGAAGCCGACCGCCTGGTCGACGCCGCGCGCCGCGAGCGCCGCCGCACCGGCGGCGACTCCAACGACTGACCTCACGCACTGACGCGGCATCGCCCACTTCTCGCGCAAAGGCGGTTCTTCTCACACGGCCCGCCGGAGCCGGGCGAGACAGCGCTCGCGTCTTTGAACATCCGCGCGGCCTCAGCTTCGAGGCCGGACGGACCGAAGTCGACAGTAAGCATCAGACGCTGGGGCTCTCAGGGCGGTCCGCATTGTGTTACGGCCGAAATGCCGGCTTCCGTGGAGCTGAAACGTGTGAGGCGGGCCGATGACCTGCGCGTCGCATGGTGGAGCCGCGGGGGGGGCTGTCGGCTATCGGGCAAGCCTCCTATCCAGTCTCGGCCGCCGCGTCCTTCCCCGCGAGGCGGTCGCGGCCGCGCTGAACGGCGGCGTTGAACTTCGAGAGGTTGACCTCGAGCGTGTTCAGGATCTCCTCGGCGTAGTCCTCGGCGCCGAGCAGGATCCCGCGCTCGCGTCCGCGGGCGTCCTCGATGATGACCTCGGCGGCCCGCTCGGCCTGCTTGGTGACCTCCTCGTCGGAGATCAAACGCTCCTGGCGCTCGCGCGCCTGAGTGACGATCCGCTCCGCCTCGCGCTTGGCCTCGGCGAGCATCTCCTGCCGTTCCTTGACGATCCAGCGCGCCTGCTTGATCTCATCGGGAATCGTGGCGCGTATCTGGTCGAGGAGGTCGTAGATCCCCTCCTTGTCCACGCGGACCTGGTCGGTCAGCGGGATCGGCTTGGCGCTGTGGACCAGATCGTCCAACGTATCGATGAGCACGAGGACGTCCATAACCAGCCCTTTGTTCGCACCAGCGGATTACTGGGTCAGCACACTACTAGTTGGTGCTCGTCGTGCTCGTGCCCGTCCCGGTGGTGTTCGTGCCCAAGCCGCCGGGCACGCCGGAGTTCGAGTTGCCGGTCGAGGAGTACTGGCCGGAGTAGGCGGTGCCCTGCCAGGGCTGCGTCGGCGGCGCGAAGTCGCCGCAGAAGCCGTCGCTGGCCTGGCTCATGTAGTCGTGCCAGATCGGCGCCGCCAGCGTGCCGCCGAAGCCGGGGCCGAGGCCGTTGACGTCGTTCATCGACGTGGTCGCGTTCGGATAGCCGACCCAGACCGCGGTGGACAGCCTCGGCGTGAAGCCGACGAACCAGGCGTCGGTGTAGTTGCTGGTGGTTCCAGTCTTGCCGGCGGCCGGGCAGCCGTAGTCGGCCGCGGTTCCGGTGCCCTGCGTGATCACGCCCTTCATCACGTTGATGGCCGCGGCGGCCTCGCCGTCGGAGAACACCCGCTTGCGGGGCGGGTCGCCGAGGTCGACGCTGCTGCCGTCGCCGAACACGACCTTGGTGATCGCGGTCGGCGGGATGTGGTAGCCGCCGTTGGCGATCGTCGCGTAGGCATCGGCCATCTCGAGCGCCGAAACGCCGATTCGCAATCCGCCGATGCCCTCGGCCGGGATCCCGTCCAGGTGCGAGGTGATGCCCATCGCGTAGGCCATGTCACGGACCTTGTCGGGCCCCACGTCCACGTCGAGCTGCGCGAACACCGTGTTGTCGGAGAGGATCGTCGCCTGGGTGATGTTGATGTCGCCCAGGTAGCTGTGCTCCGCGGTCTGGACGTGATAGGTCGGATAGTGCGGCAGCCAGCCCGGCAGCAGCTCGTGAGAGTTGTAATACGTCTGGTTGGGGTCGCCGTTGTAATCGTGGATCAGAGTCATCAGGACGAAGATCTTGAACGCCGATCCCGTCTGCCGATGCGCCTGGGCGGCGAAGTTGAAGTTCGTCTTGTCGTAGCTGGAGGAGGACGCCATCGCCACGATATGCCCGTTCGACGGATCGATCGTCACCAGCGACGCTGTCGGATCGCCCGGCTGCCCCTCGTCGTTGGCGATCGCCTGCCGGGCCTCCTGCTGCTTCTTGAGATCGATCGTCGTGTAGACCCTGAGCCCGCCCTGGCGCACGCGGGCGACGCCGAACTTGTCGAACAGCGCCTGCTTGACGTAGTCGAAGAAGTACTGCTCCTTGTGGAACGTGTAGCTCGTGTTGTGCTGCGTTCCGAGCGGCTCGTGGTCAGCGGCGTCGGCCTGGGCCTGGGTGATGTAGCGGGACTTCACCATCGAGCTCAGCACGTCATGCCGACGGGCCCGGGCAAAGGTCGGGTTCAGAAACGGGTTGTAGTCCGACGGCGCCTGCGGCAGCCCGGCCAGCAGCGCCGACTGCGCGAGGTCGAGCTGCCACACCGGCTTGTTGAAAAACATCTCCGCCGCGGCGCCCACGCCGACCGCGGTCTGGCCTCCGATCGTCCCGTACGAGACATCGTTGAGATAACTGGTGAGGATCCAGGACTTGGTGTGCTGCTGCTCGAGCTGCTCGGCCAACTTGGCCTCGATGATCTTGTACTTGAGGTTGCGGTTGGAGGCGATCTGATCCGGGAGGTACACGTTGCGCACGAGCTGCATCGTCAGCGTGGATCCGCCCTGGATCGACTTGCCGCCGCCGAACACGTCCTTGATCGCGGCGCGCAGGATGCCCTGGTAGTCGACACCGCCGTGCTGGTAGAAGCGACGATCCTCGATCGCCACCGTGGCCTGCTTGAGCACGGCGGGGATCTGGTCGTTGTAGACGTAGGTCCGCAGGATGTCGGACTGGATGAAACCGAGCGGGGTGCCGTCGGCCGCGAACACCTCAGATACCTGGCCGGGATCCCGCGGCTTGAGCTGATCGATATTGGGCGCCGACTCCGCCACGCCCACGACCCAGCCGACCACCGCCAGGCCCGCCAACACGACCCCGCACACCCCCAGAACGAACACCACCACCAACACGCGAGCAACGGGGTGCCCACGTTGGCGCTGTCGGCGCCGTTGTCGTCCGCGTCTGCTCATACGGTGCGTCGGCGCCGAGCTCGTCTGTCCGGAACGGCCCTCGCGGCGCCGAGAGTTGACCCGGGATTGTACCCAGCGGGGGTTTTCGCACCCGCGGGCTCCGGTCCTCCAGCCTGGGCGCGCGCGCCCACGCCGAGCACACTCCGCAGCGCTGCCATGGCCACCGAGACGTCGGAGCGCCTTGGGGGGTACCCGGGTGGGTAGTTACGATCGTGGGCCCTGCGTACGGCGTCAGGCAGCCTGGCTCTTAGCGTAAACGAGCCGAACCTTGAAGCAGCGCTTAGCCGGCCGGTGTAAACCTGTCTCACCCATTGGCTGGCGGTGTTGCCCATTCGCCACCCAAGCACCGGCCGGCCCCGACCGCCGGGCGGCTCACGGTCTTGCACTTTTGTCTTGCTTGTGTGCGTGGACTGTATCGGAGGAGTTCCCCCGCCGCCTTCCCCCTCCTTGCGGGCGGCGGGGGGTCCTCACTCGACGGGGCCGCTGCGCCCGGCGTATGGTGGGTGCTGTGACAACGCCCGCGGCGTCGTGAGCCTCGCGGCGTGTCACCTTGGACCTACCCCCCTTGTCCGGTGTCCACGATCGTAACTACCCTGGGCGGGTACCCCCGATGCACCGTTTCATGGGACCAACCAGTGCAGCAAGCCGCGATTCGTGCATTGCTTAGCCAGCTCGTCTGACAGACGCGGCGCGGGCGGTGGCGATAAGCTCGCGCAGATGAGCGCCCCACAAGCGCCGACGATCGACTCCGGGCCGCCGGGACGGCGCGCCGCCACCATCGCCAGCGCCTGGTGCTGGCGCGAGCTCGGACAGCCGTACGTCGAGCTAGTGTGGCGACTGCTCGCCGACGCCGCCCGCCACGGGCTGATGCGCCATGGCAGCTCGGAGGCATGGGCCGCCGGCGGCATCATCCTCCTGGCCCGCGCCAACCATCTCCTGCGCCCCGGCGGCGAGTCGGTGAGCGCTCAGTGGGTCGCTGACGACCTGGGCGTCAGCCTCGGTGCGCTCGCTTCAACCCAACGGGAGCTCGCACGCGCGCTAAACCTTGCCCGCTACCTGTACCGCCCGCTGAAGACCGCCGACGGCGATCAGGACGTCCGTTCCCTCGGCAGCTACACCGTGGATGGCTTCGCTTACGGGCGACACCGCAACTCTTCTGCCGAGGACGCCTGGCAACGTCCCGGAGGGGCCCCATGGTGAGAACCCCCTGAGAGGCTGGTCCGAGCCGTTCTGCGTCCCTCTGCCGGTCGGACGCGACCCATCCTCTCAGTACGATTCGACCCGTGCTGAAAGTGCCTAGTAAATGGTGGCAGCGAGCGGAGAAGCCAAGCCGCGGCAATGCCGCCGGCGTGGTCGCTGCTCACGGCTTGGATGGTGACGATCCCGCGCATCATGCGATCGCGATCGGCCACGGTCTGATTAGGACCGACCCGCCATATTATCGACACACCCCGTGGCCGCGTGAAGACTCCTAGTCCACCCCGAGGCACCGGCCCCGCCGGCCGCGCGCTGTCGTCGTCGCCGACTCTACGAGTCGCTGGAGCTCGATGCTCGCGACCTTGAGATCCTCGGTCGCGCCGCCCGGCTCGCGGACCGAATTGCCGAGCTCGACCACGCCGTGAGCGACGGTCAAGGGCCGGGCGGGAACGCGGCTGAATCCCGAGGTGAGCGAACTGCGCCAATCCGAGCAGGCGCTCGCACGACTGCTCGGTCTGATCGACATGGAGCCCGATGCTGTCAGTCAGACCGCAAAGTCGCGCAGGGCTCGCGCCGCCGCGCAGGCCCGCTGGCACGGTCAAGGCCAATCGCGCCGGAACCTGTCGGCATCATGACCCGTCTGCGTGCCCAGCCGATGCCGGAGCCCGCCGCGATGAGCACTGCCGCGTCCGCGCATCGCTTCCGCAGCCTGCGGCGTTGGCTGGAATTGTGCGAGCTCGGGCTGTCGGATGATCGCATCGGTGAGCTGTTGCGCTGCGGTGATCTGCCCGAACTTGAACGCGAGCTCGACAGGGCCGGTCTTGGCGATCGTGCTCGTGCACATATCGCGCACCTGGAGCAGGCACAGGCGCCATGGCCCTCCCGGTGGCGGCTGAGTATGTGAGGTAGTGCGCCCCGCCGCACCGGGATCGGCGGGACAGCGGGGCTCGGAATGAGCTGACCATCGTCGGCCCATCGGATCCGGGTACCCGATACCCGCGGGCGTACCCTATGATCTGATGCTCGTCGCAACCCGATCATCCGTCACGCGCTTGGAACCATGACTGGCCGGGCGAGCGGCGGTCTGACGTCTTCTACGACCCGCGGTCGGTGGCGGACGACGCGCGGGGGGCGGTGCTCCACGCCAAGGCGATCGTCGCCGACGACCGAGCCGCGTTTGTCACATCGGCCAACCTCACCGAGGCCGCCTTTGATCGCAACATCGAGGTCGGCGTACTCACCCGCGATCCAGCGCTCGCGGCCGCTCTCGCCCGGCACTTTCAGGCCCTAATCGACCAGGGCCTGCTAGTTCCGCTTCCTAGTTGTTGACCAGCCCGGCGGTCGACAGGAACTCCGTGGTTTCCAGGCGTAGGGCGGGGTCTCGGCGGACGCCGTTTTCGCGGGCCGCGGCTTTCGCCAGGCTCGTCCTTGTTCGCCGACCAGGTGGCCAGGGTCGAGCGGTGCGCGTAAAGGGCCGCCGGATGCCCAGGCCCTGGTTGTCGTTCCCGGCGGGACTCTGGGCAGGCTTGGTATGAGCTGGTGGCTACCGGTACGCTGCTCCGCGATCGGGCATAGGGTCCAGCGCTTGGCCCCGGCCCGGTCTAGTGAGGGAAGGGACCGTCGCCAAGAAAACGATTGGAGCCTCCATGCAACTGATGGAGCTGAAGGAAAAGACCACGCTCTCTCGAGAGGATGCGGCCGCACGTCTGCACGCGATCGCCGATGAGCTTGGGTCGAATAATGATGTCGTGATCGAGCGGGAGCACATTCGTTTTGTCGCGCATGTACCCGATCAGGTCAATCTCAAGGTGGAATTCGAGATCGAGGATGACGGCACCGAGCTGGAGATCGAGCTGACCTGGTAGCCGTCCGCGAATGGGACGGCACGGCCTGAACTCCGACGTGGGGTTGTGCCGGCTGCTGCTCCTCGATCAAACCACTACTCTCGTCTCGCAGGTGGCGTCTGATCAGGCGCCCGCGGTGTCCGGCCGCAACGCCTACTCGTGGGCGAAACCGGAAGTCCACCGGCGGCACTGATCCGGGCCTCTCGGGACGATCGGAGTGTCGCCGAAGCGATCGTGGGTCGGCCTGCGGGTTGGAGATGAATGCAGTCGTCCGCAGAGGCGCGCCCTTCCGGCGTGACGGCCGTTGCGGGCAGGGTCGACGTGGCTGCTCCACGCCTCAAGCAGCCGCGGCGAAGTCGTGACCGCTCCGCACAAGAAGCGGGCGTCTCCCGAGATAACCGAGGTGGCCGCTATACGCATTGCAGACGTGGGCGGCCGTTCAGATCGCGTGTCTCGTAGCGTTCGAGCTCGGAGGTGTTTTCTGAGTCCTCGACTGACCTGTCTACTTGCCGGGATTCTTGCGGGCGTCAATGGTCCTCGGCCGGCGCGGGTGTGACTCAGGGGATCGCCTCGGGTGCGGTCAGCGGGTCGTACGGGCGAACGCTCCGGTCGCGGCGGGCCACGCCGCTGGTGACGGCGGCGTCGGCGACCGCTTGGGCGACCGCCTGGGCGACGTGCGTCGGCGACCGCTTGGGCGACCGCCTGGGCGACGTGGCGGTTGAAGACGCTGGGGATGATGTAGTCGGTGTCGAGCTCATCCTCTGGGATCACGCCCGCGATCGCGTTGGCGGCGGCGAGCTTCATTTCCTCGTTGATCGTGCGGGCGCGCACCTCGAGCGCGCCTTTGAAGACGCCGGGGAATGCGAGCACGTTGTTGATCTGGTTGGGATAGTCAGAGCGGCCGGTGGCGATGATCGCGACGTCGTCGCGGACCTCTTCGGGGGGTACCTCGGGCACCGGGTTGGCCATCGCGAACACGATCGCGCCGGGAGCCATCCGGCGCACCGCGGCGGCTGACACCGCGCCGGGTCCGGAAACGCCGACCAGCACATCGGCGCCCCGAAGCACGTCGTCGGCCATGCCCCGGAGCCTCCGCTTGTTCGTGCGCAGGGCCAAGGCCGCCCGGTCGGGGTCGAGCTGCTCAGCGCCGGCGTACAGCGTGCCGGCGCGGTTGCATACGATCACGTCGCCGACGCCCTGGGCGAGCATCATGTCGGCGCATGCAAGGCCGGCTGCGCCCGCGCCGACGACCACCACGGTGATGTCTTGGGCGCGCTTGTCGACGACTTTCAGTGCGTTTAGCAGCGCCGCGAGCACGACGATCGCCGTGCCGTGCTGGTCGTCGTGGAAGACGGGAATGTCGAGCTCGGAGCGCAGGCGCCGCTCGATCTCAAAACAGCGCGGCGCGGAGATGTCCTCAAGGTTGACCCCGCCGAACGTCGGTGCTGCCGCCTTCACGAACGCCACGATCTCCTCAACGTCCTTGGTGTCAATGCACAGCGGGAAGGCGTCGACGCCGGCGAACTCCTTGAACAGCATCGCCTTGCCCTCCATCACCGGCATCGCCGCCTCGGGGCCGATGTCCCCGAGCCCGAGGACCGCGGTGCCGTCGGAGACGATCGCGACCGTGTTGCTCTTGATCGTCAGCGCCCAAGCCTTGACAGGGTCCTCATGAATCGCCATCGAGACGCGCGCAACCCCGGGCGTGTAGGCCATCGAGAGATCGTCGCGGGTCTTGATCGACACCTTTGGGTTGACTTCGATCTTGCCCCCCTTGTGCATCAGAAACGTGCGGTCAGAGACACTGTCGACACGGACACCCTCCACGTCACGCACCGCCCGTACGACCGCCTCCGCGTGAGCGGAGTCAACGCACGCGACCGTGACGTCGCGAACAACCTCCTGGGATTCCACCCGCACGAGATCGATCGCTCCGAGCGTCGCTTCCGCATCGGCGATCGCGCGGGCGATCCGGGCAAAGGCGCCGCCATGCTGTGGCATATGCAAACGCATCGTGAAGCTGTAGGAGGCTGAGGGCTGCAGCCGCGGGACAGGTACGTTCGACAATTCCTCAGACATCGCAGCTCCTTCGCTCGTCGTGCCGCCCGCCGCCCGCCGAGCCGGGAGGGAAGCGGTCGGAGCGCGCTCTCGTCAGGTCGATCCGGAGTTCCACTACCCCGCGTCTGACGGCCCGATCGTCGTCGGTCCCAGCCGGCACAGCAGCCGGATCACAGTGTGGTTGCTAGCAAGACAGATCGCGCTGAACTGCTCGATCCCGGCGGACCGCGCCCTGGCGCTGACCCGTTCGAGCAGCATGCTCGCGATGCCCCTCCCCCGCCACTCATCGCCCACCGCAACCGCGACGTCGGCCCTCCTCGGCTTGGTGCGGATGTACCGAGCGATACCGTCGTTCCGTCACGGGCGATCGCCGCGATCGCCTCGCGGTCGACGTGGTCCACACCCGCCAGCTCGGACAGCATCCCGCGATCGAGCCAGCCGAGCGACCCCAGGAAGCGCGCGTGACGGGTCTCAACGCCCAGCCCCGAGAACCAGCTCGCGATCGCAGCTTCATCACCCGAGGCCGGCGGCCCGAGATCGCGGCCCTGTATTGCGCATCAGTCTCCCGGGTCAAACCCGAGGTGAGCGATGCTGGACTTCCAGTGCGCCTGATCCGGGGCTACAGACCCTTCGCGCGATCGTGGCGGCGCACTGGGCAGCGTAGCAGGCGGCTCCCATGAGCCGCAAGCACGTGGGCAGGTACGGCAGGGGAGCAGACGTAGACGGTGTGATCCGTAGGCCGGGAGCAGACGAGCCCGGGGCGTAGAAGGCTTAGCACGCATCGTTAGTCTAGATTCCAGAGTGTACAATCGAGGGCATGTCCTTCCCGCGCCACGTGCAAGCCGAGGTCCAGCGGATCCTCGATGGTGCCGCCCGACGGCTACTGGCCGACGAACTGGACCGAGACTCGATCCGGCCCACGTCCGGGGGCAACGGTCACGCGCTCGACGGTCGCCCTGATCAGCGCACGCCGCTCGTCGAGCGTCAGCCGGTCCCAGTCGGCGCCCGCGTTCACCGTGACCACCCGACTGCCGCCTAGCTGATCGCGCCGGGCCTGAGCGCCATCGCGCGCTTCGCGAAGCTCCCCGAGGCGCTCGACCGCGCCCGGCTCGTCCATCAGCCCGGCGAAGGCCCTGAGCGCCGCGTCAAGGTCAGCCTGAGCGCGCTCCCGCGCGTCCTCAGCCTCGCGCACGTTCGACTCAGCGCTGGCGCGCCCCTCGGCGTCCTTGAGCGCCTCCCTGACCGCGTCCTCTACGAGCCGCTCGACCGGCTCGGCGCTGATCGTCACCGGGTGATCGCACGCCTGCGACGCGCAGCGGTAGAACGCGTAGTCGCGCCCGGTGCGGCTGGCGCTCATCCGCCCGCCGCAGGAGGCGCAGCGCAGCACGCCCAGGCGCGCCAGCAAGCGCTTGGACTTCGTCTTACGCCCGCTCGGGACGACCATCCGCTGCACGCGGTTCCACGTGGCGCGATCCACCACGATCGGCTCGTGGGCGTGCAGGTTGACCAGGTCGCCGAAGTGGATCTCCCCGAGCACGACGCGGGAGCGCAGCAGCTTCCGCACGCCCGTGACCGACAGCACGATGTCGTGTTCTTGCAGGAACGTGCGCACCTCGGCGACGGTGGCGCCCGAGGCGCGCAACTCGAAGGCCTTCACGACGACCGGCGCCGTGACCGGATCGCGCACGTAGCGGCCATCCTCGCCGCGCTGGTAGCCGACCGTCACCCGCGGCCAGGGCGGCACCCCACGCGCCACAGCACGCACCTGGGCATCGTGAGAGCGCTCAGCAGCCACGCGGCGAACATACCGATGGACGGCGCTCGCCAGCGTGCCGGTGAGTTGCTCGACAGCAGTGCCGTTACTCTGGCGCCCCATGTCCGCCGCGAACACTTCGCCGCCCGCAGTCTCGACGCGGTCGATCACGGCGTCTCGCACGTTCGGATCGCGCGTCAGGCGATCGAGATAGGCGGCGAGCACGATGTCAGCCTGCCCAGCCTCGATCGCCTCCACCGCATAGCTCAGGCCAGGGCGCTGCGCTAGCGGCTTGCCGCCCGAGACGTCCAATTCCTCGCGCACGCCGACCAGTCGCCAGCCGCGGCTCTGGCAGGCGTCCTCGATGCGCTGGCGCTGCACGTCGGGAGAGTGGAACGACTCGCCCTCACGACCGTCTACGCGAGAGACGCGCACGATCCCGATCACTCTGTATGTGTGTCGCTTGCTCATAACTGCAATTGAAGCACAGCGAGGGGGTCCTGTTCATGCAGCGCGTGCTCGGCTACGGCGCCGTGGCCACCGGGCTGGCCTTCCTACCCGTCAGCGCCGGCATCGGCGTGCTCTCGCTCGGATTCTCGGCGCGGCTGAACAACCGCTTCGGGCCGAAAGCGACACTGCTGCCCGGTCTCGCGATGCTGGTGGCGGGACTCGCGTGGCTGGCGAGGGCACCGGTCGGCGCCGCCTACGCCACCGATGTCCTCCCGTCGATGATCCTGATCGGCGCCGGCGCGGGCGTCTCGTTCCCCTCGTTGATGACCTTGGCGATGTCGGGAGCGAGCGCGGGCGATTCGGGCCTCGCGTCCGGGCTCGTCAACACGACCGTGCAGGTCGGTGGCGCGCTCGGCCTCGCGGTGCTGGCGACACTGTCGGCGACGCGCACCGAGCACCTGCTGGCCGCAGGGGATCAGCGCGCCGTCGCGCTGACCGGCGGGTATCACCTGGCCTGGATCATCTCCGCCGCCGTCGCGGCCGCCGCGCTGCTCGTGGCTTCGGTGGCGCTCCGCGCGGCGCCCGGTATCGCTGCGGCCGAGCAGAGCACAGCGCAAGAGCGGGAACTGCTGGGACCCGACCCCGCCTACTCGGAGGCTGCATGAGCATGCGGCAGAGTCACGTCATCGATAGCTGGATCGCCGAACTGGCGATCCAGCAGGCCAGGCGTCGAACCGCCGTCACCCCGTCGGCGCCGGCGCTCGCAGCTCGAACGCAATCTGCTGCGCCCACGAGCGGATCTCAGCCCAGTCCCGCCGGTCCCGATATTCGGGCGGCGTGTTCTCCACCATCGAGCGCTCGAGCCGCCCCTGCGGCTCTGCCGGTGTCCGCCCGCCGAAGACGACGTGATCGCGCACACCGAGCTGCTGCGCTCGATCGATGATCCGTGGCGGCTCGAGCCACGACGGGTTGGGGGTCTTGCTCGGATCTCCGACCGGTCCGGTGCTGAACACCCAGAACGGGAGCTTCGACAGCTTCTCGGCGTGCTTGCGCAGGAAATGCTTCGCGTCGCCACGCCAGCGCTTGACGTAGACGGCGCTGCCGAGCACGACCGCGTCACAGCGCTCGAGGTCACCGACCTCCCCGGCCGGCCGGCACTCGACCTCTAGTCCGGATTGCCGCAGCTCCTCGGCGATGGCCTCCGCGATCTCCGCGGTCGAGCCACGCTTGGAGGCATAAGCAACGAGAACGGTGGGCATACGCACAGTCTCCGCTCCGTTGCGCCGGCGTCATCCGTGATCGGGTGCAGTCCGGCGTGGTGAGCTACGGAGCCCCGCACGAGCATCTGCAACCCTGTCCAACATGAACATCGCCACGATCGGAATCTGGACCTCCTACCGCGCGATCGGCGAGCAGAACGCGCACGAGGCGGCACGGCTGGTCGAAGCGCTCGGCTACGGGGCGTTCTGGCTCGGCGGATCGCCCAAGCTCCCTGCGGTGCGGCCGCTGCTCGACGCAACCGAGACGCTCGTCGTCGCCACCGGCATCCTCAACGTGTGGCAGAACGAGCCTGCGGAGGTCGCGGCGGCGCACGCCGAGCTGACGCGACTGCACCCCGGCCGCGTGCTGCTCGGCATCGGCATCGGTCATGCGGAGGCCACGAGCGACTACTCGAGGCCGCTGAGCACGATGCACGCGTTCCTCGACGGCCTCGACAGCGCCGAGACCCCGGTCCCGCGTGACGAGCGCTGCCTGGCGGCGCTGCGCCCGAAGATGCTCGAGCTGAGCGCCGAACGGGCGCGTGGCGCGCACACCTACTTCGTGCCCGTCGAGCACACCCGCTCGACCCGCGAGCTGTTCGGACCGGGCCCGTTGCTCGCACCCGAGCTGGCCTGCGTGCTCGATGAGGACGCAGGCCGCGCCCGGGCGACCGCGCGGCGCTACGCAGCGACGTATCTCGGCCTGCGCAACTACACCACCAACCTGCTCCGGTTCGGCTTCGGCGAGGGGGACATCGCCGACGGTGGCTCGGACCGCCTGATCGACGCGATCATCCCGCATGGGAGCGCGCAGGACATCGCGGCCGTCGCCCGCGCGCACCTCGACGCGGGCGCCGACCACGTGTGCGTGCAGCCGGTCGGCACGACGGGCATCCCGAGCGAGGAGTGGACCGCGCTCGCCTCAGCGCTGCTCTGAAGCCTGAGCCCGGGTCACGACACTAGACCGAAGTTCCCCCTGTAGTCAGCGGTTGTAGAGGCCGGGATCCCTGTAGTTGCGGGGATTCCGGCCTTTTTGCTGATCCTAGTGTACCCACTACTATCAGGTCGACAAATGGGGTATTGTCCAGATATGGGAAGGCCAGCCAGGCAAAGCGGTGCGATGCATGTGAGCCGACTACCCGCCGGTCTGGGGAGAACGAGTACAACGCGACGTTGCTGCGCCGCTCCTACCGCCAGGACGGGAAGGTCAAGAAGGAAACGCTCGCGAACCTGTCACACCTCTCGCCCGAAGCGATCGACGCGATCCGTGCCGTGCTCGCCGGCAAGACGGTGATGAGCGTCGATCAGGCGTTCGAGATCGAGCGCCCTCCCGGCCGGGCACGTCACCGCGGCGCTGACGATGGCGCGTCGGCTCGGGCTGGCGAAGCTGCTGGACGCTCACGTGCCGGGAGCGGGATCTGTGCGTGGCGATGATCGTCGGCCGGGTGATCGGCCCGGGATCGAAACTCGGGTGGTCCGCACCCTCGGCCGTCAACCCTGGCGCAGGAGTGCGGCGTGGTTGGAGCGGATGAGGATGACCTCTACGCGGCGATGGCTGGCTCGTGGAGCGCCAGGACCGGATCGAGGATCGTCTCGCTGCCCGCCACCTGCGTGACGGGGAGATGGTGCTCTACGACGTGTCCTCGAGTTACTTCGAGGGTCGCACGTGCCCGCTCGGGAAGCGTGGGTACTCGCGGGACGGGAGGCCCGGCCTGCCGCAGATCATCTACGGACTGTTGTGCGACACCGACGGGCGGCCGGTCGCGGTCGAGGTGTTCACCGGCGAGCTGCACGACGACAAGACGCTGCCGTCACAGGTCGTGAAGTTGAAGGACCGGTTCGGTCTCTCGCGGGTGGTGGTCGTCGCCGATCGTGGGATGGTCACGAAGGCGAACATCACGCTGCTGTCAGAGACCGACGGGGTGGACTGGATCACCGCGCTGAAAGCGCCGACGATCAAGAAACTCGCCCGGTCCGGGGTGTTTCAGCCGTCGCTGTTCGACGAGCAGAACCTCGGGGAGATCACCGACGTCGCGGAGTTCCCCGGCGAACGACTGGTCGTGTGCCGCAACCCGCTGGTCGGCGCGCAACGTGCCCGCAAGCGCAACGAACTGCTCGCCGCGACGGAGATCGACCTAGCCGCGATCGCTCACCGTGTCACCGCCGGGACGCTCACCGGGGCCGACCTGATCGGTCTTGCGACAGGTCCGGCGCTGAAGCGTTACCGGATGCGCAAGCACTTCCAGACCACGATTACTGACACCACGTTCACCTACACCCGCAAGACCGCGGAGATCGCCGCGGAAGCTGCGCTCGACGGGTTCTACATCCTGCGGACCGGCCTCACCGAGACCGACCTTCAGACCGGTGATGTCGTGCGCGCCTACAAGAACCTCGAACAGGCCGAACGGGCGTTCGGATCGATCAAGGGCCCGGACCTGCAGATCCGTCCGATCCATCATCACCTCGAGGACCGTGTTCGTGCGCACGTGCTGATCTGCATGCTCGCCTACTACCTCACCTGGCATCTGAAAGCCGCGTGGAAGCCGTTGTTGTCACCGACGAGCACCGGCCCGTCAGTCCTGATCCCGTCGCGAAAGCTGAGCGCTCCCCCGCCGCGCGACACAAAGCGCAGACGAAACGGACCAGCACCGGGCAGTCCGCGCACAGCTATCGCACGCTCCCACCGAGCTCGCGACCCAGACCCAGAACACCACCCGCCTGCACGACCACGCCAGCACCTTCGAGAAGCTCACCCAGCCTACCGCGCTGCAAGCCGAAGCGCTCGACCTCGCCGCCCACGCCCCCGTCGTGGTCGATCGGTGACACGACCCGAACACCCCAGAACCCCGAAAACCCTGGGAACAAGCGGAATCTGGCACTCACCACGGGAACGGACTAGACCGCGGGGGCGCGACGACGGCGCTCCCGGGGTGACGATCCAGAACAGGACGGCCTCGGCCTGGCCGAGGTTGCGCCACCCTCCCACCCGCTCGCTGTCGGCGACGAGCACCTCGCCATGGCGCACGGCGGGCGTGCGGCCCGCGACCTGCACCTGCACGAGCCCGCTGGCGACGGCGACGATGCCCGTGCCGCGCGGCTTGGCGATCGGCGCGCCGGCCTCGCGCGCGTAGAGGTACACCAGATCGACATGCAGCTCGGAGTCGCCTCCGCCGAGCAGCGTGATCGTGCGCTCGAAGCCTCGCTGCGGTCAGAGCCCGGGCCCGGCGCACCGCCCGGAGCCAGGCCGCCACCCGTCCCACGAGCTCCGCCGGCGCCAGGACCGGGCGCCCGCCCTCCTCGTGCCGGTGCAGCGCCGAGCCCCTGACCCCCTCGTCGCGGGCCTCGGCCTTGGCCACCCGCACGCTGCGCTCGTCCACGCGCAGCACGCACTGGGTCACCGCCTCGACCGTATCCCGCACCGCGGCCGGCGTCTCGCGCGCGCTCATCGACCAGTAGGCGAGCCCGTAGGCGTGGCCCACGATCGAGGTCGTGATCCCGGTCGGCATCGCCGCCTGCAGCAGATACGACGTCGGCAGCCGGATCGCCAGCGCCGAGCTACAGGCGAGGATGAGCGGGGCCACGAGCAGTCGCAGCCCGACCGAGAGCACGACGCGGCGCTCCGGTCGCTGGAGCAGCGCCACCCCCTCGTGGCGCCGCTCGGCCGAGAGGTTGATGCCGACGGCGAAGAACCCCAGCGGCAGCAGCGCGATGACGACGAGGCGGGAGGCGTGGACCAGCGCCGGCGGCGCCAGCGACGCCGGCGCGAGGAGTCCGGCGACGACGGCCAGCAACGGTGGGTTGCGGGTCAGGAAGGCGCGCATGCGCACCCCGGCGCTGTCACCGGCGCCACCACCGAACGTCGCGCCGACCCCGAAGCCGAACAGCAGCAGCATCGGGCCGCTGACGATCTGGTCGTAGGCCACGGCCGAGGTCAGCTGGCGCGTGCCCAGCAGGGCGACCGTCATCGGGAGGCCCAGGTAGCCGGTGTTGACGATGATCACGCTGCAGATCAGAGCGCCGAGATCTGGGCGGCTCAGCCGTAGCCACCGACGGCCGAGCACCCAGGCCGCAAGTCCCGCGGCGCCGATCGCGATGTAGGCCAGTCCGAGGCCGGCGGCGGCCCCCGTCGTGAGCCGCAGATTGGCGATGTTCACGAACGAGACGAACGGGACCAGCACGTACAGCATCAGCCTCAGAACGCCGCGGCCGGCGAGTGGGGCCGCCGCGAATCGACGCTCGCACGTGACTCCGAACGCGGTTGCCACGAGGGCGACGAGCGCGACGAAGATCAACGGCGCTCGCGACTCAGGCCCGCGGTAGCCTTGCCGCGTCCGTGTTCCGGAACCTGCTTGTGGCCATCGACGGGTCGTCCACGTCCCAGCGCGCTCTGCAGCACGCGATCGACCTCGCCCAGGCCCTGAATGCCCGGCTGACCATCGTCGCGGTCGTCCCCGAGCTGCCACCCTTCGCCCTCGCCGCCGGGGTCGACATCACTGCGCTCAGGACCGCGGCCGACGAGGAGGTCGAGCGGCGCCTGCGCGAGGCGGTGGCGCGGGTGCCCGACTCGGTCTCGGTCACCACGATCCTCCGGCACGGCCCGGCCGCCCGGGAGATCCTCGCCGTCTCCCGCGAGGGACAGCACGACCTGGTGATCATGGGGTCGCGGGGCCGCGGCCGGCTCGCGTCCAACATGCTCGGCAGTGTCGCGGCCGACGTCCACTTCGGTACCACGCTACCGACGCTCGTGATCCATCCCGACCGCGACCACTGAGATTCGTTCATTGGGGTCCGAGTGATTACTACGATGCACCGACATGAGCTCAATCACGCAGGTTCACGGTCGGCAGATCTTCGACAGCCGCGGTAATCCGACGGTTGAAGTCGACGTACGGTTGGAGTCGGGAGCGTTCGGGCGCGCCGCCGTCCCCTCGGGCGCCTCGACGGGCGTTCACGAGGCGGTCGAGCTGCGTGACGGAGGCGACGCGTTCGGCGGCAAGGGTGTGCTGACCGCGGTCGCGCACGTCAACGGCGAGATCGCGGCGATGGCCGAGGGCCGGGACGCCGGCGACCAGGCGGGCCTCGACCGGGCGCTGATCGAGCTCGACGGGACCGACAACAAGTCGCGCCTCGGCGCCAACGCGATCCTCGGCGTGTCGCTGGCCAACGCGCGGGCGCGAGCGGCGGAGCTCGGCGAGCCGTTGTGGCGCCATCTCGGCGGCGAGCAGGCCGACCTCCTCCCGACGCCGATGCTGAACGTGCTCAACGGCGGCGCGCACGCCGACAACCCGGTCGACTTCCAGGAGTTCATGATCGTGCCGGTCGGGGCCACGTCGTTCGCCGAGTCGATGCGCATGGCCACCGAGACCTATCACGAGCTCAAGCGCACGCTGCACGATCGCGGCCTCGTCACCGGTGTCGGGGACGAGGGCGGGTTCGCCCCCGATCTGAGCTCGAACGAGGCCCCGCTCGAGCTGCTCGTGGCGGCGATCCAGGCGGCGGGCTATCGGCCCGGCGAGGACATCGCGATCGCGATGGACCCGGCCAGCAGCGAGTTCTACTCCGACGGCGCCTACCGGCTCACCGGCGAGGGCCGCACGCTCAGCGCCACCGAGATGGTGAGCTACTGGGAGCAGTTGGTCGATCGCTACCCGATCCTGTCGATCGAGGACGGGATGGCCGAGGATGACTGGGAGGGGTGGGCGATGCTCACCGAGCGGCTCGGCCACAGGATCCAGCTGGTAGGAGACGACGTGTTCGTGACCAACCCGGCGATCCTGCGCCGCGGCATCGAGGCGGGCATCGCGAACTCGATCCTGATCAAGCTCAACCAGATCGGGACGCTGACCGAGACGCTCGACACGATCGCCCTGGCGCATGACGCGGGCTACCGGGCCGTCGTCTCGCATCGCTCCGGTGAGACCGAGGATGCGCTGATCGCGGATTTCGTCGTCGCCACGGGTGTCGGCCAGATCAAGACCGGCGCCCCGGCGCGCTCGGAGCGCGTGGCCAAGTACAACCAGCTGCTGCGCATCGAGGAGGAGCTCGGCGACCGGGCGCGCTTCGCGAGCCGTGCGTCGATCGCGGTCACGGGTCCTCCTGCTCCCGCGTGAGCCGCGCCAGCTCGAGGCCTCCGCGGGCGTGGCCGGGGGCGGTGGCCCGGACTGCGGGCACCATCTCGCTGGTCACGACGCCGGTCTCGTCGGTGAGCTGATCGACGATCGCGAACCAGTCGCGGATGCGCTCGGGGCTGTCGACGATGACGGTGAGGATGGGGACGTGGCGGCGCAGCTGCCAGAGCGTGTCGCCGTGCGGCTCGTGGTCACCGTGGTAGCCCCAGATGCCGCGCAGGCAGGTGGCCCCCGCCGCGCCGGCCTCGCGCAGCCGGCGGATCAGCTGGTGGTGCAGCGGGTGCCCCTGGTGGCGTGACTGCTCGCCGGTGAAAACCATCAGCTTCTGCCACACGCCGAGCCCCGAGAGATCCTGCCCGGAAACCGTTGCGGGCTCGGCGAGGCGCCGGCCGTCGCGCTTGCAGACGCGCACGCGCTCGAGCGTCATCAGCGGCCGCGCGAGCAGCTCACCGAGCTCGGGCAGCGCCTCGGCGATCACGCCGCCGCGCCCGACGGCGATGATCATCAACGGCACATCGGCGTTGCGGGCGAAAAACCGGGCGCGCTGACGGACTCCGTGCGCGGTCCCGTCAACCCCGAGCAAGACGGTCGCGCCGGCGACGCCGCGCCGGTGCAGCAGCTCGACGACGGCCTCGTACGCCGGGCAGCCGGCGGTCCGCTCCTGGCGCCCGACGTAGACGGTCAGCTTGGTCGCCTCGTCCAGCTCGGGCGGGAGCGCCACGGGCCCGATCTCGCCGCTCAGCATCCGCGCCCGCTCGAGCGTGACCAAGCCGCCCGAGCGGATCTGCTCGATCTCCCCGAGCGCCGCCCGCATACGCTCGCGCGTGTCCACCGCGACCGACACGAGCGGCAGGTCCTCGGATAGCGTCAGCAGACGATCGGTGCGCAGATGGTGGCGCAGCCCGAAGCCTGCGACCCCGCGCAGCAGCACGCTTGCCCTCAGCGCGTGACGCGCGTAGACGTCGGTCAGGGCGTCGGCCAGGAAGCCGCCCGCTGCTCGGTCGCGCTCACCGAAATAGGTCGTGAGTTTGAGACAGCCCTCATTCACAGCGAGGCTCCCAGCCGCTGGCCCGCCCAGGCCGCGATCAGGCCGAGTGCGAGGCTGGCGGCGAAGTTGAGCAGTCCGAGGTCGAGATCGCCGTCCTCGCCGAGCCGGTGGCTCTCGAACGACCACGTGCTGAAGGTCGTGAACGCCCCGATCAGCCCGGTGCCCGCGACGCGATCGGCGTCCGTGTCGAGCGCGATGCCGGCCAGCAGGCCGAGCGCGAACGCCCCGGTCACGTTGACGATCAGGGTTCCGAACGGGAAATCGCGCCCGACACGATCGGAGACCGTCCCGTCGAGCAGGAAGCGCGCGATCGCCCCGACGCCGCCCGCGACGCCGACGGCGACCAGCACCAGCGCGCTCATGGTGCCGCCTGCGCACGGCGCACGAGGTTCGTCGCCATCGCCACGGCCAGGAACCCTGCCACGATGCTGACCCCGGCGTAGGCCACGGCCAATCCGACGTCGCCGGCGTCGAGCATCCGCAGCAGCTCCACCTGCATGGTCGAGAACGTCGTCAGCCCGCCGCACACCCCGGTGCCCAGAAACGGTCGCCGGTAGGCCGACAGCGGCAGGCGTTCCTGCAGGCGGGTCGCGAAGTACCCGAGCATCAACGCGCCCACGATGTTCACCGCGAACGTCGCCCACGGCCACTGGCCGGTACTGTACGGAAGCGCCTCGGCGAGCTCTGCGCGGGCGACCGTCCCCAGGAATCCACCCGCGAACACGGCCGCCAGCTCGCGTCGGTCAAAGCGCATGGGGCGAGCAGCGTAAACGTTCGCCGGGACGCGGAACGGACCAGAATGGGTCCATGCTCGAGCGTGCCGGCCTCTACCAGCGCTTCGGTGAGCTGGTGGCCCACGACGAGGTGTCACTCACCGTCGGCGAGGGCGAGGTCGTGGGACTGGTGGGGCGCAACGGAGCCGGCAAGACGACGACCATGCGCGCCGTGACGGGCATCGGCCATCCCGAGGGCGGCTCGGTGACGTGGCGGGGACACCCGGCCCGACGAGCGTCTGGCTCGAGCGGCTCGGCCTCGAGGCGCGCGCCGGCGAGAAGCTGATCGCCCTGTCCCACGGCAACCAGCACGGGTGCAGCTCGCCGTCGCACTCGTGCACGATCCGGGCCTGCTAGTGCTGGACAAGCCCTTCGCCGGCCTCGATCCCGAGGCCGTGGATTCGCTCTCGGAGATCCTGCACGACCAGGCTCGCGGCGGCGCGGCGATCCTGTTCCGGTCAGGCGATCAGATGCCGCGCCGTCGAGGTGTAGACGTTGGCGACCTGCTTGGTCAGGTCGACCTCGAGCGCGACGACCGCGCGCACGGCTTCGCTGCGCGATTGGTCGGCCAGCTTCTGCTGCAGGCTGGTCACGTTGCCGACCAGCTTCTCGTAGTTGTCGAGGTAGAGCGTGCCGGCACGACGGCCGGCTGTGACGAGACGCCCATTCAAACCCGGACCTGTTGGGCTGCGATGTGGAGGTCCTTCGCGGTGGTCTTGCGGGCAATCGCCATGGTCTGCTCCCTCATCGAGACTGGTGCTTGCAGATTAACATTTGGCCAGCTATCGTGCAAGCATATTCGTCCGCGCGGGCTCGACCGAGCACGGGCGGCATAGGCGGTCCCGGTGGCGCGGTCATAATTCCCCGCGTGCCTGAGCCTGAGCTCCGCGAGCAGGACGTCGATCCCGATCCCCTGCGTCAGTTCGATGCCTGGTTCCGGGACGCGAGCGCCGCCGTCGCCGCCCCCGAGGCGACGGCGCTGGCCACGGCCACCGCTGAGGGCCGGCCCTCGCTGCGGATGGTGCTGATGAAGGGCTACGACGAGCGCGGATTCGTGTTCTACACCAACTACGAGAGCCGCAAGGGACTCGAGCTGGCCGCCAATCCCCAGGCCGCGTTGCTGTTCTACTGGGAGGCGCTCGGACGCCAGGTGCGGATCGAGGGCGACGCGACCCGCACGACTGCCGAAGAGTCGGCCGCGTACGTCCGGACCCGGGCTCGGGCGAGTCAGCTGAGCGCGCTGGCCTCGCCTCAGAGTCGCCCGGTCGAGAGTCGCACCGCGCTCGAGCAGCGCGTGGCAAAGATCGCCGGCCGGCACGAAGGCTCCGAGCTGCCGCTGCCCGAGGCCTGGGGCGGCTTCCGCCTCGTGGCGGAGCGCTATGAGTTCTGGCAGCAGCGCCAGGACCGCTTTCACGACCGGCTCCTCTACACGCCCGGCGTCGACGGCACGTGGACGCTGGCGCGGCTGGCGCCGTAGCGGTGCATTAGGGTTCGGGAGGTGTTCTCGGATCCCGAGCCGCTGCGCAGGGCAATCGCCGAAGCGATCCCGGACCGTCCGTTCCAGGTCAGCTTCTGGGACGGCGGGGTGCTGCCCTCCAGCACCGGCGGCGGTCCGACCTTCATCGTGCGCTCACCGCGCGCGGTGGCCCACGTACTGAGGGCCCCCGGCGAGCTGGGACTCGGACGCGCCTATGTGACCGGCACCCTGGACGTCGACGATCTCGACGCCGTGATGCAGCTGGTGGACGAGTGGCGGGAGCCCGAGATCGGGCTCGGCTCGCGCCTGCGGTTGATGGCGGCCGGGCTGCGGGCGGCGGGGCTCGTGCGGCCGCCGCGACGCCCCGCGTCCGAGCTCGTGCCGAAGGGCCGCCCGCACACCCAGGGCCGCGACGCCCGGGCGGTGCGCCATCACTACGACGTGGCCAACGAGTTCTTCGCGCTGTTCCTCGACCGCTCGATGACCTACTCCTGCGCATTCTTCTCGCGCGGAGCGCAGACGCTCGAGGAGGCCCAGGAGTGCAAGCTCGAGCTCGTCTGCACGAAGCTCGCGCTCGCCCCCGAGGACCGGGTCCTGGACGTCGGCTGCGGCTGGGGCTCATTTGCGATCCACGCTGCGAGCAGGCACGGCGCCCGCGTCGTCGGGATCACGCTCTCGGAGCCGCAGGCCCGCCTCGCCCGGCAGCACGCCGAGGCGGCCGGCGTGGCCGACCGGGTCGAGTTCCGGGTCATGGACTACCGCGACCTGCCCGATGACCGCTTCGACGCGATCGCGTCGATCGGCATGGTCGAGCACGTGGGTGAGAGCCAGATCGATGAGTACGCCCGCACGCTCGCACGGCTGCTGGCCCCGGGTGGGCGGCTGCTCAACCACGGGATCGCCTACCTCTCCCACACCGACACCGAGGCCGGCGACTTCTCGGAGCGCTACGTCTGGCCCGACGCCGCACCGCTGCAGCTCTCCGTGGTGCTCGGCGCGCTCGAGCGGGCGGGCTTCGTGACCCGGCACGTCGAAGATTTCCAGATGGATTACGCCCGCACGCTGACCCACTGGGCCGAGCGCCTCGACCAGCACCTCGGCGAGGCGCGCGCGCTCGTCAGCCCCGAGCGTCTGCGGGTCTGGCGACTGTATCTCCGGGCGGCCCGGATCGGGTTCGAGACCGGGTTCACATCGGTGTACCAGGTGCGCTGCGAGCTCGGCGAGCAGCTCGACGGCGCCGTGGCGCCCGCGGAGCGGGCGCGCGCGTCGGTCCGCGAGTCGGTCCGGGCGTCCGTGCGGACTCTCGCTCGTCCGCCCGCCTGAGGGCCGTCGCCCGCTAGGGCGTTCAGCCCCAGTGGAGAGGCACCACGTGAGCGTCGGATCGTTCACGACGAGCTTCACCACCACCTATGGCATGTCGCCCACCGCCCACCGCGAGCGGTTCCCACCGGCGGCGAGCTTTGCCCTCGTTCCGGCCTGCGTCGTGCGGGCCTACGCCCGCCCCCGACGCAGCACGTTTCGAGACCACAGCTGACCCGATCGGGGCGAGTGTGGTGGCACGATGTCGACCCGACCACAGGAGGCGGAGATGATCAGGGTTGCCAACGCGCAGTTTTGGGTGCACGACCAGGCCAGGGAGATGGCGCCCTGTAGCCGGCGAGGCCGGCGGCCGCGGGAGGCCGGCCGCGGTGGATCAGGACGGCTCGCGCGCGAGCTCCGCGAAAAGTTCGCGGAGCTCGCGCTTGAGGATCTTGCCGCTGGGATTCTTCGGCAGGCCCTCGACGACCACGACGTGCTTGGGCGCCTTGAACCCGGCGAGCTTGGAGCGGCAGTGATCGATCACGGCCTCGGGGGTGATCGTGGCCGACGGCTTGGGAACGACGGTGGCGACGACGGCCTCGATCCACTTCGGATCCGCAATCCCGAACACCGCCACCTCAGAGATCTCGGGCATCAGGTAGATCGCCTGCTCCACCTCGAGGCTGGCCACGTTCTCACCGCCGGTCTTGATCATGTCCTTCTTGCGATCGACCACGAACAGGTAGCCGTCGTCGTCGAGCAGGCCGAGATCGCCGGAGTGGAACCAGCCGTTGCGGAACGCCTCGTCCGTCTTGGCCTCGTCGTTCCAGTAGCCGAGCGTCGCCTGGGGGCTACGATGCACGATCTCCCCGACGCTCCCCGGAGGAACCTCGTTGTCGAGATCGTCGACGAGCCGCGTCTCTATGTTGATCGCCGGCCGGCCCGCCGACCCGGCGTGGCTGATCTGCTCCTCCGGCCGCAGGATCGTAGCCAGCGGCGCCATCTCGGTCTGCCCGTAGAAGTTCCACAACCGCTCCGCCGGCAGCCGCCGCTGCAGCTCGCGCAGCACCTCCACCGGCATGGCCGAGGCGCCGTAGTAGCCCTTACGCAGCGAGGACAGATCGGTGGCGTCGAACGCCGGCAAGCGCAGCAGCGAAATCCACACCGTCGGCGGCGCGAACAGCTTGCTCACCCGCTCGGACTCGATCGTGCCCAGCAGCGCTGCCGGGTCCGGCCCCGGCAGGATGATGCTGGTCGCACCCAGGTACACATCGGGTCCCAGGAAGCAGTCGAGCTGAGCGCAGTGGTAGAACGGCAGCGAGTGCAGCTCGACGTCGCCGGCCTCCATGCCGCCGTCCACGATGCAGCTCACGTACTGCGCGATCAGCGATCGGCTCGAGAACACCATGCCCTTGGGGCGCGACTCGGTTCCGCTCGTGTACATCAGCCGCAGCGGATCGTCGTCGTCCACCGCCACCTCCGGCGGGCGCCCGGGATGCTCCGCCCACGCCGCCACGTCCTCCCAGCCCGGAGCGGGCGGTTGCCCGGAGAGTGCGATCCACCCACGCACGCCGTCCGCGGTGCCCGCGATCTCGATCGCCTGCTCGCCCACGGGCTGCAGCGCGTCCTCGACGATGAACCCCGACGCCCCCGAGTGCTCGAGGATGAAGGCGATCTCCTCCGCGCCGAGCATGAAGTTGATCGGCACCAGGATCACCCCGAGCCGCGCCAGCGCGAAGCTCAGGGTCGCGAACTGCCACGAATTGTGGGACAGCAGAGCGACCCGGTCGCCTTTCACCACCCCACGCTCGCTCAGCGCCGCCGCGGTCGCGTCCACGGCCGCGTCGAACTCCGCATACGTCCAGCGCACCTCGCCGCACACCAGCGCCGGCTTGCCCGGGTAGCGCAACGCCGAGCGGCGCAGCAGGTCTCCAAGCCCGTGCGCGCGGGTATGCCGCACGGCGGCGGAAGACGACGGCTGATTCTGGGTCGAGCTCACGCGAGGTGGGGTTAGGGCTGGCGCGCCGGGGGCGCGCGCCCCCATTATCGCGACAACGATGCCGTGAGACGAATCCACCCCGGCCTGGCCGTGCTCACGGGCCTGCTCCTGCTCACCGGCGGGATCCTGTTCTACGTCCACGGGGAGATCGCCGACGAGCAGGCGTTCAGCGCCCGGCTCTCCTCGGCGCTCGACGATGCCCGCGTCCGGACCGTGGTGACCGACCGCACGGTGGACGCGCTGGTCAGCGCGTCCGGCGGTCACCTGCTGCTCGTCCGTCCCCTGGTGACGCGGGTCATGGCGTCACTCGTGGCGAGCTCGGCTGTCCGGCGTCTCGCCGCCGCCGCCACCACGCAGGCCCATCGCGCGCTGCTGGCGCCTGACCGAAGCCTGGTCATTCAGCTGGCCGGCGCCGGCCCGACGCTGCTCGCGGCGTTGCGCTCGGTGTCGCCGGCGCTCGCGGCCACGGCCGCCGAAGCCGTGCAGCCCGTGCTCGCCACCGTGCGAAAGGACGACGGCGAGCTCAGCGTCATCCGCCGCGCCGTCGATGCCTCGGGCTGG
>CAWFKF010000066.1:0-15389 GCA_963816005.1 uncultured Solirubrobacteraceae bacterium
CCCGATGACAGCTCGGAACAGCCCAGCTACCAGGGAGATCGCGTCCGACCAGCGCCCCCATGGAGCGCGGCTCGTTCGCACGAGCGCCATCCACGATCCGGGCGTATTGCCTCAAGCGTCGTGAGCGTCTGCCGTGCCTCCAAAGTCACCCGGTCCCGTGGCCAGAAAGCCCAAACCTGACCACATCGATGCCGAGAGAGCCCAAAAACCTGATCCGCGACCGGTTCGAGCGCTCCGGCATGCGCTGGACACCCCAAACCGCCGAAGCGCTCCTCAAGCTACGCGCCACCCACCTCTCCGGCGACCTCGACGATTACTGGGAACACCACATCACGCACGACCAGCAACGCCTATACCGCCGCGACGTCTGGCAGCCCACCCCGTCGTCCTGAAGTAGCCACACCCGCCCGATTTCGGAGTGCTTCGCTTCCTTACTTCCTTACTCGTTAGGCTCTCCGCCAATGTCGCTCTCACCACCAAGTTCTCCCGCGCCGGCGCGGGACCTCCGGCATGAACGAGGCCAAGCCCCACGGCGGGCGTGGGCGGCCAGGCTGCATGTAACGCACCCACTGCTCACGAGCAACGCGACTAGATGGGCACTGTTGGCGCTGGCTTGCGCGGCGGTCGCCGGCGTCTCGTTGACGCTTCAAGACGCCCTCGACTTCGATCCTTGGGGATGGATCATCTGGGGACGGGAAGTGCTGCACCTCGACCTCAGTACCACGCAGGGCCCATCCTGGAAGCCCGGACCGGTCCTATTCACCACCGTGTTTGCGCTGTTCGGTGGCTGGGCGCCGACGCTTTGGCTCTTCACTGCGCGCCTCGGCGCGGTCGTGGCCGTCGTCATGGCGTACCGCGTCGCGGGCCGCCTCGGCGGACGTATCGCCGGTGTCGTAGCGGCCGTCCTCGTGCTGACGATGCACGACTTCGTGAGGGGTGCAATGTACGGAGAGGCCGAGCCGTTGATGGTTGGCGCGCTGCTGTTCGCCCTCGACCGCGCCATGGCCAAATCGCACCGCGCAGCGCTCGGACTCTTCGTGTTCGCTGCGTTGCTGCGGCCCGAAGTCTGGTTACTGCTCGGCGCGTACGCGCTCTATCTGTGGTTCAAAGTCCCTGGCCGGCGAGTATCGGTTCTGGCGGCGCTGGCCACGGTCGGGCTCTTGTGGTTCGGCGGTGACTGGTGGGGCTCGGGCGACCCGCTGTTGGGCAGCGAGCGGGCCAAGCAGTTCGTCGCCTGGAATTCCTACCAGCACTACGCGCATCCCGCCCAGGCGATGCTAAACCTTGCCAACGCGCTGCTGCACCGCCCCGCGATCGCGGTGGCGTTGATAGCCTTCCTGATCGCAGTCATCCGCCGTGACCGTGTGGTTATTGTGCTTGGAGCGGCTGCCTTGAGCATGCTCGTAGCTGTGGTCGCTATGGCGCAAGACGGTTATCCAGTGCTCGATCGGTTCTTGTTCGGAAGCGTCGCGCTGACCTTCGTGCTCACCGGAGTGGGCGTCGGGTTCATCTTCCGCCTCATCAAGCGCAAGCACGTGGCGATCGCGGCGGTGGCCGCCGTGGCCGTAGCGGCCATACTGAGTCCTCTCGCTATCACCAACGCTCGAAGCTGGATTCCCGCCGCCAAGAGCGCTCAACAGTGGGACGAAGAGGTCCACACTCTGCCTGAGGCTGTGGCAGCTGTCGGCGGCCGGAGACGAATCCTGGCATGCCGGGGCTCGGTCGCGACCTACGTGCTCATGACGCCGACCCTGGCTTGGGATCTTCACGTGCACATGACCCGCGTCTTCACCTGGGGCGAGGACCCAAACGGCATCATCTTCATCCGCGATAATGATCCACTCGTAACGGTCGAAGGGCAGAAACCCTTGCGCATCCGCACTATTGCGCGCGTCGCAGGTTGGGACGTCCTCTACGTGATCTCGCGGCGTCCGGCGCCACCGGCCTGCTGACGTCACTTCGGTCCCGCGTGCTAACCCTGTGCCCCAAACGCATCTAGCAGAGCATTCTGAGGCTCAGATTGCGCCACGAGATGCGACGCCTCGCCTTGAAGTTCGGACCGACTGGTCGCAATGCATCGCATCTCGCGGAGCATTCTCCCAACCAGAATGCCCCGTTAGTCGTCACGAATGAATTAGTGGGCCCTTTTGGCTGCCTTTCCGCACTTCTCAGGCGCGATATCCGCCCCCACTTGCGCGGGTCTGATCAGCCGGTGTAGACGGCCGCCGGTACGCCGAGGAGCTCCAGCACGTGTGCTTGGAGTGGCGTGAGTTCGGGCGCGAAGTCTTTGAGGTGCCGCGTGTCGTTGTAGAGGCGGTGGCGGGCCAGGCGTGAGAACATCTCGAGCGTGCGCGCCGCGGTCGGCTGCTTGCAGGCGCGCTGTTCGGGGAACAGTGGCAGCTCGGCGATCTCCTCACGCGCCATTGCCTGGCGTAGCTCGCGTTCGATCAGGCAGCAGCACAACAGCGCGACGAAATGGCAGCAGAACAGCGCTTCGATCCGTTCGGCGCTCTTGAGCAGCACCGGCGCTGCGTCCTGGACGGACTTGAGCTGGTGGTGTCGTTTCTCGAGGTTGGGCTGGTAGCGGTAGGCAGCGAGTAGCTCGGCGTCGGCGAGCTGTTGGTCGTTGGTGATCAGCGGGAAGCACCCGTCGGTGTGGGCGTCGTAGGCGACGGTGTCGGCGTTGACGGTGAACTGCAGCTCGAAGCGGGTCGTGGTGTGCTTGCGGTAGCGGGTGTCTTTGCCGGGCCGGCCGCGTTTCTCCTGGCGGTAGGTCTCCTGCACGGTCTCGGTGACGGTGACGGCGATCCAGCGCTCGGCGCTGGCCTGGTCGAGCGCGGCCGCGGCGGCTTGCTCGACCGCCTGGCGGGTGCGCAGGCGGCTCTTGGGGCCGGCGAGCCTGGCTTGGAGCTCTGCGAGCGCTCCCAGCCCCCGCTCGATGCGTTGCTGGCGGGCTTGGGCGTCGCGGCCGATCTTGGCGCTGGAGCGCACCCAGATGATCCGGTAGCCCTCGCCGGAGGGGATCGGCGCGGGCGCCGTGCACCACACCAGATCGGGATCGTCGCCTCGCTTGCCGGGCTTGCGCTCCGCCTCGCTCCACTGGGGCGTGTTGGTCTGCACCCAGTCGCGCAAGAAGCCGTCCTCCTTGCGGCTTCTGGGGAGCACCGTCACGAACCGCCCGCCGCGCTGATCGATGTGGGTCATCTGCTCGCGCGTGCATAGCTTGCAGTCCGCGACATACAGAAAGCCCGCGTAGCCGACGAGCGCCCGCAGCCCCTCCCAGGTCTCGATGTGGGTCTGATCGTCGTTGGTGTTGCCGTCGGTGAGCCGGTAGGCCAACGGCACCGCCTCGTCAGCGGACACCGTCAGGATCCACAGCAGCTGCTTGAGGTCCGGACGATGATCCTTGTTATGGCCGTGGCAGACCTTGGGCGTCGGCTGGCCGGCAGACTCGTGCCCGTCCGCCGCGCGGTAGGCGCCGTGCACGGTGATCGACGTCGAGTCGTTGTGCAACTGCGAGCAGTCGACCTCGAACACCGCGATCACGCCGAGCACGAGCTCGGTAAGAAGCGACGCGCGGTCACAGCAGAACAGTCGATCGAGCGCCCGGCCGACCTGATCATCGCCCAGCTCCGCCACCTGCGCGGCGTTCAGCCCGAGCAGCGCCGGGTCAAACGGTGCAGCCCATTCACCGAGGCTGTAGAGCGGCTCATGCGATACGCATAGGTTGCGCACCAGCAAGCCGATCGCCCGCGCCGGCTCAAGACGGCAGCGCGCGTCGGGCGGCGGCAGATGGCGCTCGAGCAACACCCCCAGGCGCATCCGATCCAAGAAGTGGCAGACGATCGGTAACGCGCCGAGCGTCTGCGAGGCAAGCTCCAACCTCTCGGCGGGATCGCTCGGCGTGTGGGCGATCATCAGTCCATGATTTCTCATCCGTCCGAGAGTAGAGATACTCTCGGACGGAACAGATCCATGCCTAACAAGCCCCAGCCACCCGACCCGCGCCTCCAACAGCTGCAAGCCAAGCTCGCGCAGATCGGCCCAGTACTGCCCGGCACGATCAACGTCGCGATGAACCGCTGCGGCAAGCGAAACTGCGCCTGCCACGCAGACCCACCCCGCCTGCACGGCCCCTACATCACCTGGACACGCAAGGTTCAGGGCAAGACCGTCACCCGCCGACTCACCACCGAGCAGCTCGAGCGCTACCAGCCCTGGTTCGAGAACAACCGCCGGCTGCGCCAGCTCATCTCAGAACTCGAAGCGCTCTCCATGCAGGCCGCCGAGCAGGCCGAAGGATGGGGGGCCAAATAGCGATCCAGAAGTGCGGAAAGGCTTTTGGGTTGGGTGGATCGTGTAATTCCAGTCCGGATGGAACTCGTCGCGGATGATGTTCACCTCGGCCAGCTCCGCGTCGGTGACTTTGATCCCTTTCTCGTATTCGCGGGGGTCAAGGCGCGCGTAGACCTTCAGGCCGGTGCTGGTCGTGGTCGATCCGATCAGGTCGATGATGACTTGCAGGCTCTCCAGCGGCCGCCCGCGCCAGGTCAGGCTGACGTAGCTGAACAGGCGGTGCTCGATTTTGTTCCATTTCGAGGTTCCGGGCGGGAAGTGGCAGACGCGGATCGCGATCTGTAGCTCGTTGGCGAGCTTTTGCAGCTCGGTCCTCCACAGCCGGGTGCGGCTGGAGTTGCTGCCGCCGCCATCCGCGGTGATCAGCAGCGTCGTGGCGTTCGGGTAGCGCTTCTGGCCGAGATGCATCCACCACGCGCGGATCGAGCTGACCGCGAACGCGCTCGTGTCGTTGGTCACACCGACCGACACGAACCCCTCATTCGCGGCGAGGTCGAGCACCCCATAGGGGATCGCGTGCCCCAGATCCTTGTCCTTGAAATCGTGGCAGCGAACCTCGACCGGCCGCTCGGTCGGCTCGTACTCCCGCCCGACAGCCTTGAAATCCCCGACAAGCTCCCGCTTCTTGGCATCCACGGAGATCGTCGGCTCGCCCGCCGCCAGCGCCGCCCGCGTGGTCTCGTTGATGTGGCGAAACTGCGCGTCACGGTCGGGATGATCCTTCCCCTCCCTGGTCTTCTGATTGGCGTGCAACCGAAACCCGAGCCCCCGCAACAGCTTCCCCGTGCTCCGATCAGAAATCTGATGCCCAGCCGCCACCAACGCCCCCGCGAGCTTCGCCCGACGCTGATCCGCAGGCGATCGACACCCAGAAGCCTGAGCGTCTGAAGGGTCTGGTCCAGATGCGCCGGGTCCACGAGCAACAGCCTGTTGTCCTGAAAGGAAGCCTCCTGCGTCGAGGAAGCATTCGCCGCCGCAACCGGCACAGCGAGCGCGAGCGCGACGATCATGAGTACGCGACGAAAGCGGAGCACCAGGATGCATCTAACTCTAACTCTAACTCGCAAGCAGGCAAAAGGGCTCTCCTCCTCGTTTGGGGGTGACTTGCGCGCCTCGACCGTGGCGAATCGCCTGCTATCACGCATGTTCTGCGACGACATCAGGGTCTCGGAACTTGCGCACATCTCGCCGCGCGGCGAGCACGACGCCATCCGCGCCCATCGCGCCCGGCATCCATGCGTCGTCGGGCGACCCCCGCTCGCACGCACCCGCTCCCGGCACAAAGCACAGCACGGCGCGGGTCGGCCAAGTGCGCATCTTGCGAGCATGCCCGCATGGGGACCAAGAGCCCTCGGCGAGGAGGCCACCGAACTTGCCGGCTGACGGATTCTGCTCAAAGTGCCCAGCGCACGCCGAAAAACCGAAAAACGGCAGCATTGAAGGGCGAAGCGAGGCTGATCGATCCTTGCAACGCCTCGGCGCATCAAGGCCCCGCGCACGGCGACGGCTTACGGCGCCCTACGGGCGAGTCCTCGCATCGATCATCCAGACATCACGGCGCGGCATCCATGCCGCTTGTATCCCCCGCCCGGCACCGATCCCACCACGCAGCTGGCCGCCCAGCAGCCCCGATTCACCCCCAAACGACGAGGAGTCCCGCAAAAAGTTACGGTGCGAGCAATGCGCGGCAGCACTATTCGGAATCTGATGGTCGGGTTGCAGACGCTCTGGGATGCGCACTTTCGCCGGAGCCCGAGCTTCCTCGCAGCGCGAGGCACCGCAACACCTCTCCCCGTGCAGCGCTATCTTCGCCGGCGTGGTAGGACGCCGAATCAGGACCCGGGTGCGCCTCATGGCGCCGGCGACGCTCTGCTTCGTCGTGCTCACGATCTATGGCGTTGCCGCGGGTCCTGCGCTTGGCGAGCTCCGCAGCGGGGTGGCGCTCACTCCCTACATGGGGGTGGACACATGGTACGCCGTGGGCACGCAGGTCAACGAGGGCGTGGTCACCGGCATCGCGAACTCGATGGCGGCCAGCGGCTTGGTCGCTGCCGGCTACGACATCCTCTGGATCGACGGTGGGTGGTGGAGCGGCGCACGCGACTCAAGCGGCAATATCGTCGTTTCCCAGGGCCAGTGGCCCCACGGCATGAGGTGGCTCACCGGCTACCTGCATGCGAGGGGCATCCACGCCGGGATCTACACCGACGCCGGCGAGAACGGATGTACCAGCCCCGGCGCCGGAAGCTACGGCCGCTACCAGGCCGACGTCAACACGTTCGCCGCGTGGGGGTTTGACGCCGTCAAGGTCGACTTCTGCGGCGGCAGTCATATGCGTTTGGATCCGCGCGTCGCATATCGGGCGTTCGGTGCCGCCATCCACGCCGACTCTCCGCACCGGGCGATGCTGTTCAACATCTGTGACGGGAATACCCCGGACAAGTACGGGCCGGAAGAGCCGCCGTACGATGAATCGGCGTACGGGGCCTACGCCTTCGATCCCGCTGTCGCTGGCAGCTGGCGCACGTCCGGCGACATCGGCGTCCCCGGCGACGTCGACTTTGCAGGCGTGCTGCGAAACCTCGACTGGGACGCCATCCATCCCTTCGCTGCGACACCTGGACACTGGAACGATCCGGATTACCTCGTGCCCGATGCCGGAATGATACCGGCGGAGGCTCAGGCACAGTTCAGCCTGTGGGCGATCCTCGCCGCCCCCTTGATGCTCAGCGACGATGTCCGCACGATGCCTCCCCGGACCCGCGAGATGGTCACCAATCGAGAAGCGATCGCGATCGATCAGGATCGTTTGGGCGTCCAGGGCTGGCTCGTTGCCCGGGCTGGCGAGGTGGACGTGTGGGCTAGGCCCGTTGCCAACGGAGACCGCGCGGTCGCGTTGCTCAACCGCGGATCGGCTCCCGCGTCCGTCTCCATTAGTGCGGCGGCACTCGGGCTTGGCTCCAAACGTCGATACCGCGTCCGAGACGTATGGGCACACACAACCAGGACGGTCACCGCTGTTATCCGCAGAACGGTTCCGGGTGACAGCGCGTTCCTGCTGCGCGTGTCACAAGCGTGAAGATTGCTCCCGACCTGGGGTGGCGCCAGCGACCGAGCGCGCGCCACATGAGCCTCTCCTACGAGCTGCCAGAGCTGGCCGATGTCGAGGCCGATCAGCTTCGGCTCGTAGCGATAGCCGAGGACGCCGGCGCGCCGCCGCCCGCCGGCTGCGAGCGGCCCAGCCAGCGCCATGCTCGCTGGGCTGAGAGCGCGCCGCCGTCGCAGGGGTCGAGAGGCGCCGACCAGGCTTCCCGGCCCACCCGGGCGACATCGTGACCCTCCGCTGAAACGTGCGGGAGGGTCTGACGCCGCGCCGGGGCCATGGCAAGACGCTACCCGAGCAACCGCCGTCTTCAAGCAGCTGGGTGGCGTGGCCGCGACCGAGCCGCCTGACGGGATCGTCTCGCCCGGCGGGGTCGGGTACGACATCAACTGCGGTGTGCGGCTGCTTGCGTTGCCGCAAGCGGGCGAGCACCTTGGGCTGCTCGAACCCGGCGCCGGGGTCATCCGGCTCCGCGAGTTGGCCACCCGACGCCTCCAGCTCGCCGACGAGGACCAGATCGCCCAGAGCTTCCCGTCCTTCGAGGTCGGGGCGCTACCGCCGTTTGGGCCGATCGTCCCGGCGGCCGAGGTGATCGATATCGGGTTGACCCAGCACGAGCGCATCCTCTGCCCGGCCGGCGACCACCGCCATTCGGTCCTGATCGACCCGCACGACGTCGTGCGAATCACCGAGGCACGGACCGCCGATATCTGCGAGGACTGAGGCTATGACCATGGCTCACGTGGACACCATCGAGCGCAGCGTCGAGAAGGCTCACATCTGGCTCAAGGATCTCGCCGACGAGCTCGGGGGACAGGACCAGCGCTACGCGTACCGGGTGCTGCGGGCCTTCCTCCAGGCCCTGCGTGACCGGTTGTCGGTCGACGAGTCGGCACAGCTGTCGGCACAACTGCCGATCTTCGTGCGCGGCGTGTACTTCGAGGGCTGGGATCCGAGCAGAGCGCCCGAGCACTGGCGGGACGCCGACAGCTTCCTGGCTCAGATCGCCACGTCGGCTGGACTCGCCGGCGAGACCGAGGCCTCGTTCGCGGCGCGGGCGGCGGCGGTCCTGCAACGGCACGTGTCCGAGGGGGAGGGCCAGAGCGTCCTGCACGCACTCCCCGTGCACGTGCGCGCGCTCCTCAGCTCCGACGATGACTGACACGCTCCGCGCGATTTCGCCCGCCGTGACGCCGAACATCTCTCGTTCCGCACTTCTCGTGGCCGTTTTCTCACCCCATGCCCGACGTGTGAGGAGGTGTCGCTCAGGGGCCTGTGGAGTGGCTGAGGTAGGCGTTGGCGGGAATGCCGAGTAGGTCGAGCACTTGGTGTTGGAGGTCGTTGAGTTCGGGCTCGAAGATCTGCACGATCTCGCCGTTCCGGCTGGTGAGGTGGTGGCGGGCGGTGTCGGTGTAGAGGTCGAAGACGCGGGCGGCGGTCGGCGCTTTGGTGGCGCGGCCTTCGTTGGTAGAGCGCGAGTTCGGGCACGTACTCGCGGGTCATGGCGGCGCGTAGCTCGCGTTCGATCAGGCATTGGCAGAGCAGCGCGATGAACTCGCAGCAGGCGAGTCCTTCGATCCGTGAGGCGGACTTCAGCTCGATCGGGGCGGCGCTGAGCACGGTCTTGAGCTGGTGGTGGCGTTTCTCGAGGTTCGGTTGGTAGCGGTAGGCGGCGAGCAGTTCGGGGTCTGTGAGGTCGCGGTCGTTGCTGACGAGCGGGAATTGCCCGTCGGTGGCGGCGTCGTAGGCGACCTGCTCGTCGTTGACGGCGAACGTGAGTGTGAAGATCGTCTTGGCGGTCTTGCGGTAGCGCGTCTGCTCGCCGGGCGGCCGCGCTTCTCCTGGCGGAAGCTGTCCTGCACGGTTTCGGTGATCTCGAAGGAGAGCCAGCGTTCCGAGCCGGCGCTGCTGAGCGCGTCCTGGGCGGCCTGCTCGGCAGTCAGGCGTGTCTTGAGTCGTGAGCGTGGGCTTGCCAGGCGCGCCTGGACGTCTTCCAGGGCTTGCATCCCTTGCTCGATCCGGGCGCGGCGCGCCTCGGCGTCACACGCGGTCTTCTGGCTGGAGCGCACCCAGGCGATGCGGTGCCCCTCGCTGGTCGGGATCGGCGCGGGCGCGGTCCAGTAGACCTGATCGGGATCGCCCTTGCGCTTGCCCGGACGCCTCGCCGCCTCGGTCCAGTCAAACGCGTGCGTCTGCGCCCATTCGCGGATCTGTGAGTCCTCGGCGCGTGAGCGCGGCAGGACGCTGAGGAACCGTCCGTCGTGGGAGTCGATGTGGCTCATCTGCTCGCGTGTGGCGAGCTTGCAGTCGGCGACGTAGAGGAACCCCGGGTGGCCGACGAGCGCGACCAGGTCGTCCCAGGTGGTGATGTGCGTCTGATCGTCGTTGGTGTTGCCGTCCAGCAGGCGATGCGCGAGCGGGACCGCCCCGTCGGCGCTGACGGTCAGCGTCAGCACGAACTGCTTCAGATCGGGGCGGTGGTCCTTGCTGTGCCCCAGCGCCGCCGCGACCGTCGGCTTGCCGGCGCGAGCGCGGCCGTCCGCCGCCGTGTACTCGCCGTGCAGCGTGATCGACGTCGAGTCGTTGTGCAACTGCGAGCAGTCAACCTGAAACTCCTTGATCACACCGAGCATCAACTCGGTCAACAACGAGCCGCGATCGGCATCAAACAGCTGGTCAAGCGCACGACCGACGCGGTCGTCGTTGAGCAGGGCGGCCTCGTCCGCCGCCAGCCCCAGCAGCCCGGGGTCATGACGCGCTGCCCACTCAGCCAGGCCGTAGAGCGGCTCGCGCGCCACGCACAGGTTGCGCATCAGCAACCCGATCGCGACCGCGGCCGGCAGCATCACGCGCCGATCGCCCGCTGGCAGATAGCGCTCCAGCAGCTCCTGCAAGCCGATCCGCGTAAGGAACCGGTCGACGATCGGCAGCGCCCCCAGGCGCTGCGTGGAGAGCTCGAATGGCTGCTGCGGGCGGTCGGTCATGCCGGGCTCCTCGTTTCGCTTCTGTCCAGCACCTACGATATGAATACAGTAGGTAGCGGACGGACACCACCAACCCACCGTCAATGAGCGAGAACACCGACCAGCCCCAATCCCGAGCAGCCGAGATCCACGACGAGATCGCGGCGCTCGGACCCTGCCTACCCGGCACGCTCAGCAGCCGCATGCTGCGCTGCGGCAACCCGAACTGCCGATGCCGCGACGCCAACACCGACCAACGCCACGGCCCCTACCTCTACTGGACGCGCAAGATCTCCGGCAAGACCGCCAGCAAGCTGCTCAACGCCGAGCAGGCCGAGCGCTACCGCCCCTGGCTGGCCAACGACAAACGCCTACACGACCTCGTCCGCGAACTCGAAGCCCTCGCGATCCAGGCCGCCCAACACGCCGAAGGGTGGGGGGAGAAATGACCTCCGAGAAGTGCGGAACGAGAGGAACATGGCGGATTACGCGCGGGCGCGCGAGGAGTTCTCGTGGGTCTCGTGGGCGGGGGCCCGGGCGGAGCTCGCCGGACCGCCCGGCGGCGGGCTCAACATCGCCTACGAGGCGGTGGATCGGCATGCGGCCGGCCCGCTCGCGGAGACGGTCGCGCTGCGCTTCCTGAGCAAGCGCGCCGACGCCTTGGAGCTCACCTACGCCGAGCTCAAGCGGCGCACCGACCGCTTCGCCACCGTGCTGGATCGGCTCGGCGTGCAGCGCGGCGAGCGGGTGTTCGTGCTCGCCGGCCGAATCCCCGAGTTGTACGTGGCCGCGCTCGGCACGCTCAAGCACGGGAGCGTGTTCTGCCCGCTGTTCTCAGCCTTCGGCCCGGAGCCGATCGAGGAGCGGCTACGACTCGGCGACGCCCGGATGCTGGTGACCACCACTGCGCTGTACCGGCGCAAGCTGGCCGGGCTGCGCGAGCGGCTGCCCGGACTGCGGCATGTGGCGCTGGTCGGCGACCCGCGAGAGATCGGCGAGCTCGATCACGGGGCGACCCCGCTCGCCCACCTGCCGCCGATCCTGACCTACCGCCACGGCGCGCTCGCCCCCGTGCCGCGTCCCGGCGCCCTGCAGTCGCAGCGGATGGTGACGCTGACCTTCGACGACGGCCCAAGCCCGGTCTACACCCGGAAGATCGCCAGGATCCTGGTCGCCAACCACGCGACCGCGACGTTCTTCATGGTGGGCAGCATGGTCGTCCGCTATCCCGAGATCGCGCAGCAGCTCGTTCGGGACGGCTTCGAGATCGGCAACCACACGTTCACGCACGCGAACCTCGCCGCGCTCCCTGGCTGGGAGGCGTCCGCGCAGATCGCCGCGACCGAGTCGGCGATCGCGGGCGTCACCGGTCTGCGCCCGCGCCTCGTGCGGCCGCCGTACGCGTCGACGACCGCCGCGGTCGGCACCGCCGAGGCCCGCGCCCTGAGCGCGGTCGCCCGCAGCGGTTATGACCTCGTCTTCTCCACGATCGACACCGAGGACTGGACGCGCCCGGGCGTGCCGACGATCCTGCGCAACGCACTGCCCACGGACCCGCACGGCGGCATCATCCTGATGCACGACGCCGGCGGCCGGCGGGACCAGACCGTCAAGGCGCTGCCGCAGGTCATCCACGAGCTCCGCGCGCGGGGCTACCGCCTCGTCGACCTCTCGACCTACATGGGGGGCCCGCGCTCGGCGATCGAGCTCCCGACCACCTCGCTCGAGCGCGTGCGCGGCTCGTTGCTCGTCGAGGTCCTCCGCATCGTCAACTTCATCGTCACCGCCCTGACGCTCCTCGTCGAGGCGGTCACCGCGATCGTCGGCCTGCGCATGGCGCTCGGCCTCGGCCTGGCGCTCGTGCAGCGGCGCCGGCTGCGCGGTGCCCTGTATGACCCGGGCTACGCGCCGCCGGTCTCGATCCTCGTGCCCGCCTACAACGAGGCGGTCGGCATCGCGCGCTGCGTGCGCTCGCTCGCCTCCTCGCGGTACGCGGGTGAGCTGGAGGTCGTCGTCGTGGACGATGGATCGGCCGACGACACCGCCGCGGTTGTCGAGGGCCTCGGACTCGAGCGCGTCCGCGTGTTGCGCCAGGCGAACGCCGGCAAGGCAGCGGCCCTCAACCGCGCGCTGGCCGCCTCACGCCACGAGATCGTCGTCACCGTCGACGCCGACACCATCTTCGAGCCCGAGACGCTTAGCCACCTGGTGCAGCGCTTCCGGGCCCCCGAGATCGGGGTCATCTCGGGCAACACGAAGATCGGCAACCGCGGCAGCCTCGTCGGCCGCTGGCAGCACATCGAGTACGTCATGGGCTTCAACCTCGACCGTCGCGCGTACGAGGTGCTGGGCGCCACGCCGACCGTGCCCGGGGCGATCGGCGCCTTCCGCCGCCACGCGCTCGCCGAGATCGGCGGGGTGTCCGGCGCCACGATCGCCGAGGACACCGACATCACGCTCGATCTCGGGCGCGCGGGCTGGAAGGTCGTCTACGAGCCGCGGGCTCGGGCGTGGACCGAGGCCCCGGCCAGCCTGCGCGCGCTGTACCGCCAGCGCACCCGGTGGGCCTACGGGACGATCCAGTCGGCGTGGAAGCACCGCTCGGCGCTGTGGGGCAAGGGGGAGCACGCCTTCGGCCGCCGCGCCGTCGCCGTCCTGCTCGCCTTCCAGATCGCGCTGCCGCTGACCGCACCGCTGATCGACCTGTTCGCGATCTACAGCATCCTGTTCCTGGACCCGATGCCGATCCTGGCCTTCTGGCTGGCGTTCAACCTCTTCCAGCTCACGCTCGCGTGGGTCGCCTTCGGCCTCGACGGCGAGTCGCGCCGTCCCCTGTGGGCTCTGCCGCTCCAGCAGCTGGCCTGGCGCCAGATCACCTACTTCGTCGTGCTCGACGGCGTCCTCTCCGCGCTGCTGGGGCGCCAGGTCGGCTGGCGGCACCTGGCGCGGACCGGCACGATCATCGCCGCCGACGAATCCGTCACGGTCTGATGCGCACCCGGGCGACACGCCTGGCGTGCGGCACGGCGGCGCTCCTCGCCGGGGCTGCCGTCCTAACCGGCGCGCGGTCCCCGGATCCCCCGCGAGCGTACGCCGCTGCCTCGCCCGGACGCGCCGGCATCCGCGTCAACCAGGTCGGCTACGACCCCGCGGACGCCAAGCGGGCGTACGTGCTCACGCAGCGCCAGCCCGGGAGCCTTCGCTTCGAGGTCGTCCGACCGGGCGGCGCCGTCGCCCTCCGCTCGCGCAGCCGCACGGCGTGCGGGCGCTGGAACGCCCGCTGGCTCGCCTGCCGGATCATCGACTTCAGCGCCCTGCGGACTCCGGGCACGTACCGGGTCCGCGTCGGAGCGACCCTCTCGCCGCCGTTCCGGGTCCGGTCCCGGACCTCGCTGTACGCCCCGCTTACGGACGGCGCCGTCGAGTTCCTGCAGGCGCAGCGCGACGGCCCGCAGGTGATCGCCGACGCGCTCCACCGCCGTCCCGCCCACGCGGCCGACGCGAACGCGCGGGTGTACGCCATCCCGCGCTACCGCGACGACCAGCTCGCCGGCCCGTTACGCGCCGACACCACGACCGTCGACCTCAGCGGCGGCTGGTTCGACGCCGGCGACTACCTCAAGTTCTCCGGGACCGCCTCGTTCACCGACGTGATGCTGCTGTTCACGCTGCGCGAGTACGGGGCGAGATTGAGCGGCGCCGGCGCGCTGGCGAGCGAGGCGCGCTTCGGCACGGACTGGCTGCTGCGCACCTGGGACGCCCGGCGCAAGGTGCTCTACGAGCAGGTCGGCCTCGGCGACGGCGACGGCGACACGGTGCTCGGGGACCACGACGTGTGGCGCCTGCCGCAGGCCGACGCCGGGTACCGCGATCCATCGCTGCGCTACCTCGTGCACCGGCCCGTGTTCGCCGCCAACCGAGCCGGCGCGCCGGTCAGCCCGAACCTCGCCGGTCGCGAGGCGGCGGCCTTCGCGCTCTGCGCCCAGGTGTTCGGCGCCAGCGACCCGGCGTACGCGCACCGCTGCCTGCTCGCCGGGCAGACGCTCTACGCGGCGGCGGCCACGAGCTGGCGCGGGCCGCTCGCCGGCAGCGTCCCGGCCTCCTACTACGCCGAGCCCGAGTGGCGCGACGACATGGAGCTCGCCGCGATAGAGCTGTACCTCGCCACATTGCACACGGCACATCCGACCTACCCCAGACGAACCCGTACCGGTACCTCCTCGCCGCCTCGCTGTGGGCCGACCGCTACATGAGCTCGTCGCAGGCCGGCGAGGATGCGCTCAACCTCTACGACGTCGCCGCGCTGGCGCATTTCGACCTCTACCGCGCGATGGTGGCCACGCATCACACGACCGACCTGGACAACGCCTCCGACCTGCGGGGCGATATGCACGACCAGCTCGGCCTCGCCGCGCAGATCGGCAGGACCGGGCCGTTCGGCCTCGCGGACCCGGCGATCCCGACCGACACGGTCAGCCACGCACTCGGCTACGCGTCCGAGGCGCGCCTGTACGCAGCGATGACCGGCGACCGCTCGTTCGAGCGCTCGCCGAGCAGCAGCTCAGCTGGGTGCTCGGGGCCAACCCGTGGGGCACGACGTTCGTCGTCGGCGCGGGCTCGCTGTTCCCGCACTGTCTCTCGCACCAGGTGGCCAACCTGGCCGGTTCGCTGAACGGGACGCCGCCGGTGTCACCGGCGCGGTCGTCGACGGTCCCACGGGCGCCGGCAACGTCGATCCCCTCGGAGCCCCCGACGGCTACCGGAACTGCACCGCACTCGGATCGTTCTACCGGTCCTTCGACGGCCGCGGCTTCCGCTATCTCGACAGCGTCCTATCCTCGAGCACGTCGGAGCCGAGCGACGACATCGTCGCACTGTCGCTGCTCGCCTTCGCCCAGGAGTCCCGGGGCTGCCGCGCGCCGGAGCGCTGTGATGCAGGCCCGCCGCCTCGCACCGCTCCTCGTCGC
>CAWFKF010000067.1:0-70791 GCA_963816005.1 uncultured Solirubrobacteraceae bacterium
TCAGCCGCCGCTGCTGCCATCTCCCGTAGGAGAGCACCGGCGCGACACCCAGCGTCGCGAGCCGGGGCGCCGCGTCGAGCGCCCGCATCATCGCCCCGCGCCAGCGCGGGACGGTGAGAACGGGGCGCGGGTGGTCGAGGAGGCGGCCGACGTGGGCGGCCACCTCGGCCGGCTGCAGCAGCACGCCGATGAACGACGCCGCGGCGGCGGGATCGTCGAGCTTGTCGTAGAGCATCGGCGTCCAGATGCCGTCGGGGCACAGACGCGAGATGTGGACGTCGCGGACGCCGGCGAGCCGCAGGTCGGTGAGCGTGCCGATGCTGAACGCGATCACGGCGTGCTTGGAGGCGCCGTAGACCGTCTCGCCGGGCGAGGCGACGATCCCGGCCAGCGAGACGACGTTGACGACGTGGCCTTGGCCCGCAGGGCGCATGAGCTCCAGCGCAGCCAGAGTTTCGTTGATCGTGCCGAGCGCGTTGACCTCGAGCATCAGCCGGCGCACCTCGCTCGGCTGCTCCCACGCCGGGCCGGTGACGAGCACACCGGCGTTGTTGACCCAGACCTCGAGCGATCCGGCACGCTCGGTCGTGGCGGCCGCGGCGTGGTTGCAGGCCTGTTCGTCGCGCACGTCGAGTTGCGAGGAGAACGCGCCGGCGCCGAGTTGCGCGGCGGCGTGGGCCGCCGCGTCGGCGTCGAGATCGGTGACATGGACCGCACAGCCCCGGGCGGCGAGCAGGCGCGCGATCTCGAGCCCCAGGCCTCGTCCGCCACCAGTGACCAGCGCCCCGCCGTGGCGTGTTGCGTCCCAGGCCATCCGATCGTCTCAGCGCCCCTCGCGACCCGAGCTGCTCAGATCACCGGGCCGGTGCCCTGGCTGCTCGGCGGGGCAGTCGGCTGCGGCGGCCTCGCCGGTGGCGCGGGAACGGTCGGCTGCTTGTTGTCGCCGGGGTCGTCGGGCGCGCGGATCCACTCCACGATACGGCCGCCCTTGATCACGAAGTTCGTGCGCGCCATCTGACCGGTGCCGGAGCCGCAGCCCCCGCCGGGGCCGGGCCGATCGGTCAGGCGGAAGAGCGCATTCACATAGGCGCCGCGCTGGTCGGCGGAGATGAAGCTCGCGCCGCACGGCAGCGAGGCGTTGACCGCGGCCGCGTCCGCGAGTGAGCGGATCGGGATGATCGGTACCCGGCCGCTGGCGTCCGGTCCGTTGATGAACTCGCTGGGCAGCGCGAAGTAGCGCGCGGCCGCCTCGACGTCACCGCGGGCCAGCGCCGAGGACCAAGCGCGGACGACGTTCACCGCGGCGGGATCAGCCGGCCGTCCGGTCGGTCCGGGCGTGGGGATGGTCTGCCCGCCGACCGCCCGGCGCTCCGTGCGTCCCCCCGCCGGTGGAGGGCGCCGGCCGCGGCTCCGTGCTCTGCGCGGCGACGGTCTTGGTGGCGCCCGACCCGCAGCCGGCCGCCAGTGTCACGGCGGCGACGAGAGTCACGGCCAGGCGAGCTCGCGTGGGCGCCATGGAGAAGATGATCGCATCTCGCCTGCGTCCGCTCTCCGGGGGAAACGGGCCTCAGGGCCTGTCTCAGCGGGCGAGGATCGTGAAGAAGTCGGGGGCGGCCGATGAGAAAGCTCTTCGCGCAGCAACGATCAGCCGCCGATGAGTTTTCCCGCTGCGCGTCGTCTCAAGGATTGTGACGGCCAGGCATCAGAGAAAGGACATGGGATGATCCACGCCGTTTTGACGCGACGAGGGAACCCCTTAACATGACCGTCGTGCAGGAGTCGCCGCTGACGGCCAGGCGTGCCGAAGCCGGGCTCGACGACCGGCTCGAGCAGCATCGCGCTGAGCTCATCGCGCATTGCTACCGGATGCTCGCATCGCCGTTCGAGGCCGAGGACGCCGTGCAGGAGACATTCATTCGCGCGTGGCGGGCCTTCGATCGCTTCGAGGGCCGCTCGTCCCTGCGGTCCTGGCTCTACCGCATCGCCACCAACGTGTGCCTGGACATGGTGAGCGGCAAGGAGCGCCGCGCGCGGCCGATGGATCTCGGCCCCGCTCAGGCGCCCGAGCCGAGCAATCTCCACATCCTGCCCGAGGCGACCTGGATCCAGCCGATCCCGGACGGCCTCGTCGCTGCCGAGGACGATCCGGCGGAGGCCGCGATCGCGAAGGAGACGATCCGGCTCGCGTTCGTCGCCGCCCTGCAGCACCTGCCGGCCCGCCAGCGCGCGGCGCTGATCCTGTGCGAGGTGCTGCGCTGGAAGGCGACCGAGGTGGCGGAGCTGCTCGACACGAGCGTCGCTTCGGTCAACAGCGCCCTGCAGCGCGCCCGCTCGACGCTGGCGGCCAGCAATGTCACGACGGCCGATCCCGCCCCGGCACTGGACGAGGACGATCGCGCGCTCCTGGCGCGCTACGTGGAGGCATTCGAGCGCTACGACATGGACGCGCTCACATCGCTGATCCAGGAGGACGCCACCCAGTCGATGCCGCCCTACGACATGTGGCTCCGCGGGCGTGACGACATCCTCACCTGGTGGGTCGGGCCCGGTGCCGGGTGCCGCGGCTCGCGCGTGCTATCGACCGTCGACGCGAACGGCAGGCCGGCGTTCGGGCAGTACAAGCCCAGCCCGGATGGAGGCTATGACCCGTGGGCGCTGCAGGTGCTCGAGCTCTCAGGGGGCCGGATCGTCGCGTTCACCTTCTTCCTCGACACCGAGCCGCTGTTCCCGCTCTTCGGCCTCCCCGCACGGCTCGACGCCTAGCGCCTCGAGCAGGCCCATGAAGCCGAGCAGTTCCCGCAGCTCGTCAGGCGCGTGGCTGATGCGCAGATCGAACCCAAGCCGCCCGAGTTGCAGTCGCGCCCGCGCTAGGCAGTCGACGGTTCGCGCATCGGGAGCGAAGAGCGCTCCGGCGTCGTAGACGATCGTCCTCCTGCGTGGCGTGGCCATGTACCTCAAAGACGGCCGCGGGCAGGCAAATTCATCGCTCAGGTGATGCGCGCGCCCGGCCGGTCCGGGGATCGACCGTCACCGGCCGGGCGTTGCCACCGCGCACGTCCGTGCCAGGACCCGCGACGCGGGTGAGCGCCGGTGCGACGTAGAGCGCCACCATCGACCTCACAACCGGTGCGGCCGCCCAACCCTCCCACACGCGGGGTGCCGGTTAGCCGACTTCGGGCTCGCCGCCGGCCGGTATCTCGTAGGAGACGCCGATGTAGGCCGCCGGACGACCCTGATCGTCCTCGACGATCGAGTCGAACACGTAGGCGAGGAACGTGCCCCCGCCCTTGCGGCGAACCCAGAACTCACCCTCCCAGGTCCCCGTCAGCCGCAGGGTGTCCCTGATGCGAACGGCGAGATCCCGATCGCCCGGGTCGAGAAGCAGGTCGGACGCGGGCCGTCCGACCGTCTCCTCGGACGCATAGCCGTACAGCCGCTCAGCACCGCTGCTCCAGTGCGTGACGGTCCCCTCGAGGTCGGTCACGATCACGGCGGCATCGGTCAGGTGCCGCTGCACCTCGGTCAGGTCGGCCAAGGTCCAGGGCACCCGTTCGCCGGGCGTCGCGCGCGGCCGCGCTAGCAGCTCGGCCGCCTCGCGCCGCAGCGCCTCGAAGGCCTGTGGTTCCAATTCTTGATCCTCGCACTCCATCGCACACCGCTCTCTGCCCGAGATGCGGGCCACGCAATCGTAAGTTCCTTCTCACGCTCGTGGTTGCGCGCCTGTAAAGGCCCTGCAACCGGTGGCAGGCCGGGGCTCGGGGTGAAGGAAGAGCCGCACACCCGACCGACCTGCAGGATCGGCGATGGTCGGCCGGACCTTCCACGGCGCGGGCGGATTCGGGGGCGAGTCCGCGTCGCGAGCATAGCGCCAAGGACAAGGTAGACCGTTCGGTCACATGCGCGCAAGGGGGGAGCTGTGAAGATCCGGCCGATGATCGCCGAACGTCTTGACGCCCAACTGCTCTCGGGGCCTCCTGCGGCCGACCCCGAGTCCGTGGCGGCGCGGCTGCTGGCGATTCAGGCTCAGGACCCACGCGGCACGCGGCTGGCGATCCGGGCCCGGTCGGCGGTGAGGAGCGCCGCCGATGTCGACCGGGCGCTCACCGAGGAGCGCTCACTGCTGATCAGCTGGCTCAACCGCGGGACGCTGCACCTCGTGCGCAGCGAGGATTACCCATGGCTGCACGCGGTCACGACGCCGCAGCTCCACACCGCCAACGCGCGGCGCCTGGCCCAGGAGGGGGTCACGCCGAGCGCGGCCGAGCGCGGCGCCGGCGTGATCGAGCACGCGCTCGCGGAGGAGGGACCGCTGACCCGCCTCCAGCTCCGGGAGCGGATCGCGCGGGCGGGGGTGCGGACCGAGGGCCAGGCGCTCGTCCACCTCCTCCTGCTCGCCTGCCTGCGCGGGATTGCGGTGCGCGGACCGATGGTCGGCCGCGAGCACGCCTACGCGCTGGTCCGCGACTGGCTCGGGTCCTCGCCACCGGTCGACCGGGACCGCGCGCTTGCGGAGCTGGCCCGGCGCTACCTGGCCGGCCACGGCCCGGCCGATGACCGCGACCTCGCCAAGTGGGCGGGGGTGACGCTCAGAGATGCGCGGGCCGGCCTCGCCGCCATCGCGTCCGAGCTCGAGCCCGCCGGCGACGGACGGGTTGCGCTTGCCTCGCGCGCGAGCGCGCAGGAGCTGCCCGCGCCCCGCCTGCTCGGAGCCTTCGACGCGGTGCTGATGGGCTGGCGCTCGCGCGAGCCGATCCTCGCATCCCACGAGCCGGCCGTCGTCAGCGGGGGCCTGTTTCGCCCGTTCGCGCTCGTGCGCGGGCGTGCCGCCGCCACGTGGCGAATGCGCGCCCGGGAGGTCGTGCTCGAGCCCTTCTCTGGGCTGGCGCCGACGGACGCGGCTGCTCTCGAGGCCGACGCCCGTGAGGTGACCCGCTACCTTGCCGCGACCTGAGCGCCGCCTATGATCGCCGCGTGAGAGGTGAGCGCGGGGACAGACCACATTCCGCCGAGTTCTTCGGGCCCGAGCGCGACCATTGGTGGAACCTCGACCAACTCGCGCTGATCGCGTGCCGGATCGGCCTCGGCGACGTCGCCTCGGCGCTCGACGTCGGCTGCGGCGTCGGCCACTGGGGGCGGCTGCTCGGTTCGGTCCTGCCGGCGGAGGCGCAGATCGTCGGCGTGGACCGCGAGCCCTCCTGGGTGCGCGAGGCCTCGGCCCCGGCCGAGCGCGCCCGGCTCTCTCAGCGGCTTCGCTACGTCGAAGGGCGCGCCGAGGCGCTCCCGTTCCACGACGCGAGCTTCGATCTGGTCACCTGCCAGACGGTGCTGATCCACGTCGAGTCCCCGCCGGCGGTGATCGGCGAGATGCTCCGGGTCGCCAAGCCGGGCGGCGTCATCCTGGCCGCGGAGCCCAACAACCGCACCTCCGCGCTGGTCGCCACGAGCAACACCGCGGCCGCCTCGATCGACGAGCTCCTCGACGAGGCCTGGTTCTTGCTGATGTGCGAGCGCGGGAAGGTCGCGCTCGGCGAGGGCGACAACTCGGTCGGGGACCTCGTGCCGGGATACCTCGCCGAGCAGGGCGTGCGCGAGGTCGAGACCTTCATCGCCGACAAACGGCGGCGCTCGTGCCACCCTACGCGTCCGGGGCCCAGCAGGCGCTGCGCGACCACGTGCTACGCGAGGCCCAGCGGGGCACCGTGGGGTGGGTGCGCGAGGACGCCCGTCGCTTCTTCATCACGGGCGGCGGCGGCGCCGCCGACTTCGACGGGGCCTGGGACCGACGTCTGCAGGCCCGCCGGCGCGATGCGCAGGCGCTGCGCGACGGTACCTTCCACACCGCCGGAGGCACGATCCTGTACATCATCGCCGGGCGCAAGCCCCGTTAGGTCCTGTCTCAGGTGAGCGCGACGTCGAGCCACTGCTGCCAGTCGCGCTCGACCTGCTCGGGATCAACGCCGTCGGCGAACACGTGGATGCTCATCCCGACCGGAGCGCCGAACGCGTTGCGGCCGAAGAAGCAGTAGAGCGAGTCCTCGCTGCGCACCCCCAGGAAGTTGGCCCGCAGGTAGTCGATCACTCCCTCGATCGGCGCGAGGCCGTCAGGGGTGAGCACCACCCGGCCGGCTTCGCCGGCCTGCGTCCCGATCCCGAGTGCCTGCTGCAGGCGCCGGAAGCCATCGGGCGTCGCCGACCCGGGCGGTCCCTGGATACCCGCCGGTACTGCGCCGATATAGGTCGCGGTCCGCCCCGGGAAGTGCTCGAGATACTCGCTCAGCGTGTGCAGGTAGAAATCGGTGTGCTGCTGGACGGCGTCGTACTGGGTGTCCCAATCATCGACGAAGATCCCGCTGTGGACGTAGCGCAGGCTCGTGGCGCCGCCGCGGCCCTCGAGCACGTATTCGAGCGCGTTGAACTAGTCTCCCTGCTCGGTGCGGATCGAGAAGCGGCGCGGGGGATCCCAGACCGTGGCCGCCGCGGGGTCGATCTCGTTGGGGAACAATCACGCGGCGTTCCCCGCGGTGGTGGTGAGCGCATCCCAGACCTGCTCCGGCGTGGCGGGTAGCACGACCTCGCGGCTGCATTCGAACTCGGGCGGCATGTCACGTCTCCTCTCTGGTGGTCTGACTCCCGTCCTCCAGGCCGGGGCGCGCGCGCCCGTCCGCCGGCCGGGTGATGCTCGGGTGCAGCGCCACGATCAGGCGATGCGTGCGTCCACCGGCGGTGGACCGGTCGTGGTGCTTGGACACGAGTCCCTCGACGGCATCCGAGAGCTCGGCCGCGAATGCCGCCCGATCGGAGGCGGACGCGAACCGGATCTCGGTGTCGATCGCGAACGTCGCCAGCGGTCGCCGGGCGCGCTTGGCCCGGCCGATCAGCTCCCCGACCTCCTTGACCAGTCGCGCCGCGAGCGCGAGCATCCACAGGGCGGAGAGCTGGTCGGGGGAGCGGTCCGGGTCGGGAGCGACCGCGGCCAGCGCCGTCGGCGAGATCACGTACGAGGCGGCGGTGGCCTGCATCACACGCTCGGTCATGTTGCCCTTACGGCGCTCCTCGACGAGCTCCACGAGGCCGTGGCGCTCGAGCGCGTGCAGGTGGTAGTTCACCTTCTGTCTCGCCAGCCCGACCTTGGCGGCCAGCGTGCTGGCCGATCCGGGTTGCGCGAGCTTGGCGAGCAGCCGCGCACGAATGGGGTCGAGCAAGACCTCCGCCGCGGCCGGATCCTCGATCACGGTGACGTCGAGCATGGACTCATCGTCTCACCGACAATTCACGTTGTCAACACAAGGTCTTCTGTCGGCTGGGCGGCGTCGAAGGGTCTCGGGCGGTGCGGTCAGCTCGACGTCCGGGCGCTGGATCACCGGGTAGAAGCGCGAGCGAACGTCGCAGGTCAATCCCGGATAGGTGTTGTCGCGCCAAGTGCCACCGAGCCGGTCTCCCTTCTCGAACACCGTGAAGTCTCGATTCCGGCGAGCTTCAGGCGCGGCCATGCACAGCCCCGACATCCCGGCGCCGACGATCGCGACACGGGGCGACCGGCCGCCGGCGCGCCTGCGCCGCCCCCCAGGGGGAGTCCTCACTGCGGATGGAACCGCTCCACGAGCTCGACGTCCTCGTGCTGGCGACGTGGGCGCCGCAGCGCCACCGCTCGCTGCTCGGCCGCATCCGCCCCGAGGACGGGCTAGCTTGACGTCTCCGTCTCACGCTGCCAACCGCAGCGGAAGGAGTCAAACGTGCGACGTGAAGAGCTTCAAGCCGTCCAGGCGCCGCTCAAGCAGCGCTACAGGAACGACCCAAGGGCAGGTCTGGTGACGCTTCGGGCGCAGGCCGACCTCGACAGCACGTCCGTGGCGTGCTCGGTGCAGACCGGGCGGGCACTGACCGAGGCGGGACTGCATCCGGCCAGCGGCGGCGACGGCAGTCTGGCGTGCTCGGGCGACATGCTGCTCGAGGCGCTCGTCGCGTGCGCAGGGGTGACCCTGAGGTCCGTGGCCGTCAACCGCGACATTCCAGTGACCGGTGGGCGGATCACCGCCGAGGGTGACTTGGACTTCCGCGGCACGATGGCCGTTGATCGCGAGGCGCCTGTCGGCCTCGGCGCCATCCGTCTGCGCTTCGAGCTCGAGCCCGAGCTGAGCGATGAGGACCGCGAGACGCTTCTCACCTCGACCGAGCGCTACTGCGTCGTCCTCCAGACGATCGCCCACGGCGTCCCGGTGACGATCAGCCACGCGTGAGATCCGTCGATGACGCTGCGACTGCGGCGTCTCGGTGACGTCGCGATCGCGCCGGCGGCTCAGCGGCCCGTGGTACACCAACAGTCCGACTTGCCCGGCGCGATCGTGCAACAGCAGCAGCAGCAGCAGTAGTAGTAGTAGTCAGCCCTCGTCGACGACCTGGTAGGTGCAGCACGAGCCGGTGCAGTCTTCGCATCGGCCCCTTGCCCTTCGGGTTGAAGCACCCGCACGTCGGCAGCTGGCCGTTCGCCTGGTTGTTCTTCATGTGCAGGGCCGCGCGAGCGGGCGCAGAAGCGGGAGCGAGGGCCGCCCCGGCCGCTCCGGCCGCCGCCTTGAGCGCCTGGCGGCGAGTGTGGCGCGCCGCGAGGCGGTCAAGCCAGTGGTCTGAGGCACCCGTCGGACTCATCCGAGGACCTGGTCATGGGCCTTGAAGTAGTGCTGCACGTGGGCCGCCTCCTGGAGGGAATTCGTCACGTGTTTCGAGATCTCTGCGACTCGGGCCTGGACGTCAGGAGTGCCCGGCGCCCTCCAGGCGCGTCCGCGCGCGCTCCACGACGCGGCTTCCTCGCGCATCGCGTTCATCAGTTGGTGCTTGTCCGATGCGGGGAAGTGGACCACACCGACGTCGGCGCGCATCTGCAGAATCGCCTGTGCGACCTGATCGCACAGCGCCGCCCCGTCCACGACCAGCATGTCGACCTGCCCGGAGGAGGCGTAAGACCAGTTCGGCCCGCTGCCCGCCGGATTGCGAATGTCGCCTGGGAGGAGCGGCGTCGTCTGGTTGAAGTTCATCGTCAGGGCCAGTTGCTGTCTGAGGTCCTTCAGTTCCGCGATCCGCGTGTGGTTGTAGGGCACTTTCTGGACCACGTGGATCTGCGCTTGGGTGGGATGCGTGGACATCAGCCGACCGCCTCCGCGGCGGCCGAAGCGACGACGCCGCGGGTTCTGATCAGGCGCTCGACCGACCGATCACCGCTTCGCTCGCGATCCGCCCGTCAGGCGAGATCAACACCGCGCTCGGCACGCCGTTCACGCCGTAGGCCTCGGCCACCTCACCATCCTTCTGCAGCAATACCGCGCCGAACACGTGACCGTTGACGGCGCGCCGCGCGTCCGCGGGCTTCCCCGCGTGATCATCGCCACGTCGAGACCATCGTCCCCATCTGCGCGGACCCGAGCCAGGCGCGGCAGCAGCGGACCGCACGCTCCACAGGCGGGGTCGAGGAAGGCGAGCGCCAGCGGACGACCAGGGGCCAGCAGATCGGCCAGGAGCGGCTTCGCTCCGAGACGTCGGGCAGCTCGAACCACGGGGGCCATGGACCCCCTTGCAAGTCCCAGCGGCTCAGTTGTCCGGCGAGCTCCGCGACCGTCGTGCTCGAGCGCTCGGACGCGCTCGAGCAGGCGCGCGTTCTGACGGAAGAGCTCATAGCTGAACGCTACCTGGGCCGCGAGCAGCAGCACCAGCACCGCGACACCGGCCGCGAGCGAGTCCACGTCGGACAGCGCCTGTCCGACGCTCTCGGCCCGGACCCGCGGCGGCGATCGCCACGGCGACGGCGCCCAGCACTGCGTTCCGGGCCAGCGAAGCCCACCCGACCGGACGCGAGCCGAGCTGACCGAAGCAGTTGCAATCGGGCCTCTCGTCTCGCCGGATCGACCGCACGATCGCAACCGAGAACGCGAGCAGCAGCACGACCGCCGCAATCGCCGCACCGACCGCCGTGGGCTCGAGGAGCAGGAGCACGGCCAGCGCCAGTTCGGTCAGAGGCAGCACGACCGCAGCGGCAGCGCGGAACCGCGCCGCCACCCCGAAGCCGGCCAGCGACTCGCGCGTGTGGGCGGGGTCGACAAGCTTGGAGCTTGCCAGCGCGGCCCTGGCAAACATGGCGGCAAGCGCGACCCGCGCGATAAGAAGTCCACTCTCCAAAGACCGCCCCTGGGCCAACCCTATTCGGGGCAGCCGGCGGCTCCCAACGCGGGGCCCGAATCGACCGGCTCAACTGCGGGCCCCGGCCGACGCCGGGGCCCGCAACCGCCTCTGCCCGGCCGACGGAGTTACCCGCACTCTCTCAGCTCAGAACGGCGGCGTCGGCAGACCGTCTTCGACCGGGATGTCGAAGGCGGTCACCATGTCGCCCATCAGGCCGTAGAGCCCGCATAGGGCCACGACCTCCACCACGCCACGGTAGCCGTGGGCACCGACGACCCGCTGCTGCACCCCGGCGGGGATCGATCGCTGCTCGACCACGGCGTCGACGGCCTCAAGCACGGCTCGCGACGAGTCGGGGAGGGCGGCGGCCACCTCGCCGGCGGTGATCGCGGCGATCGTCGCCTCGTCGAGCCCGGCGAGGCGGGCGGGCCGCTGGTGGTGGGCCCACTCGTAACCGAACCGCCGACGGGAGGCGAAGCGCAGGATCACCAGCTCGCGGACGTCGTCGGGCAGCACGCCGCGGAAGCGGAGCTGCTCGCCGAGCGCGCCCACGGCGAGGGCGACGTCGGGGTGGTTGAACATGCGGACGTAGACCTCGCCGAGCTCAGGGCGGCCCTCGGCGTGCGAGCGCGCGCCGGCCATGTGCTCGAACATGACGCGCTCCTCGGGGGTCAGGTCGGTTGTCGGGTCGGGGAGCTCAGCCATGTCACTCGTGATCCTCCCACTCGGCCTGGCGCTCACGCCACGCGCCGACCGGGGTGGGGTAGCTCTTCTCGATGCGCAGGTCCAGGAGGTAGGGGCCCTCCGCCTCGAGCGCCCGACCCATCGCTCCGGCGACCTCGTCGGGGAACTCGACCGCCTCCCCATCGGCGCCCATCGAGCGGGCGAAGCCGACCCAGTCGATGCCGGGGATCTCGACCAGCCGCTCGGGCCCGGGGCCCAGCGTGTGCGCCCGGTACCAGATGTTGCCGTAGGCCTGGTTGTTCATGACGGCCAGGACCAGGGGCAGCCGCTCGCGTGCGGCGGTGTGCAGCTCCATCCCGTGCATGAGCATGCAGCCGTCGCCGGTGGCGACCATCAGAGGCCGGTCGGGACGCGCGAGCTTGGCGCCGATGCCGAGGGGAATGGCGCCGCCCATCGGCCCTAGGTTGGTGAGCGAAAGATGGGTGCCCGGCGTGCGCACGTTCCAGTACTCCGCGAACCAGGCTCGGTGCGCGCCGGAGTCGACGCACAGCACGCAGTCGTCGGGCGCGGCGTTCCGCAGCTCGACGACAACCCGGGCTGGATGCATCGGCACGGCGTCGCTGCGGGTGTCCTCCTCCTGGTAGACCCGCGGCCCGATGCTCCGGATCCGGGCCAGGAACGACCGTCGGGTGTCCCGTCCGGCATCGAGTCCGGCCGCGTCGTCGCCCGCGAGGGCGGCCAGCCGCCCGAGCACCGTGGCGGCGTCGCCGAGGACCGGGACCTCGCTCGGCCACGTGCGCCCGATCAGCAGCGGGTCGGTTTCCACGTGCACGAGCGCGCGCGAGGGCAGCATGGTCGGATCCCACTGCATGGTGTCGCGCTGCGATAGGCCCGACCCGACCACGATCAGCACCTCGACCTCGCCGTCGCGCACGGCGTCGAGCGCCCAGCGCGACCCGCCGTACCCGAACACGCCCAGCGCCAGGGGATGCTCCTCGGACACGAGCCCCTTGCCCGACAAGGTGGTCGCGATCGGGATCTCGAACCGCTCGGCCACCGCTACGAGCGTGTCCGCGGCCCCGGCGTGCAGCACTCCCGGTCCGGCGAGCAGCAGCACGTTGCGGGGGGCGTCGAGCCCCGAGAGCAGCGCCACGAGCCGGCCGAGGGCGGCCTCGTCGACGAAGTGAGGGTGGCTCAGCGCGGCGGGCACGGGCTGCCAGTCGGCGTCGATCGCCGCCTTCTGAACGTCGACCGGGATCGAAAGATGGGTCGGCTGGCGCCGGGCGAACGTGTGGGTCACGGCGTGCCGGAGATGGTGGGCGACGACGGCGGCCGAGGAGACCGACAGCGACAGCCCGGTCACCGGCTTGAGCGCGTCGATGTCGTCGATGGCCGCGCCGGAGGCGTCCTGGAAGCCGCCCAGCCCCTCCCATGAGCGGGCCACCTCGCCGCTGATGGCGAGCACCGTGCTGCGATCGGCGGCGGCGGCGGCCAGCGCCGTGGTCATGTTGAGCACGCCCGGGCCGCCGATCCCGAAGCACACGCCGAGCCCGCCCGACGCCCGGGCGTAGCCGTCGGCCATGTAGGCCGCCCCGCCCTCGAAGGCGGCGACGACCGTGCGCAGCCCGTCGGTGCCCGTCATCGGCAGCATGAAGCTGTCGTTGAGACCCCCGGGGTCCATGAACACGTGATCCACGCCCTGGTCCCGCATCGCGGCCAGCAGGTACTCGGCGACGTTCAAGGCCCGAAGGCTACGTCACGGGCGGACGGACACAGCTGACGTCGTAGTTCTGGTGGCGAATCTGCGGGTCGCTACCGTGGGCGCCGGCCCGCGGGCCGCTAGCGTCGGGGACGTGCGAGGCGGCCCGCGATCTCGCGCGGGCGCGGGAGCAGGTTCGCCTGGATCTGATGCGCTGTCGGCACCGGCTCTCGAAGCTGCTGCTACGCCACGGCCGCGTGTGGGACCGCTCGGCGTGGACGAAGGTGCATCGCGAGTGGCTGGGATCGCAGACCTTCGCGCATCACAACACGGAGCTGGCGTTCATCGACAACCTCGCGGCGTGCGACGGGCTGAGTGCCCGTCGCGACGCGCTCGACGAGCGGCTCTCCTGGGTCGCGACCGACCCGGAGTTCTGGCCGGTCGTTCGCCGGCTCCGCGCGTTCCGCGGGATCGACACCCTCTCGGCGCTGATCCTGCTGCTCGAGGTCGCGGACTTCGCGAGGTTCCCCCGCGCGGTGCAGCTCGGATCGTGGCTGGGGCTGGTGCCCTCCCGCGAGCAGTCCGGCGAGTCAGACGTGCACGGGTCGATCACGAAGACCGGCTCGAAGTACGCCCGGCGGATCCTTGTCGAGGCCGCTTGGCATTACGCCCGCCCACCCCGCGTCGGCAAGACGCTCTACGAGCGCCAGGAGGGGCTGCCCGACCACGTCCTGCAGATCGCACGACGCGCCCAGAGCCGCCTCTACCGAATCCACAAACGGATGCGCGAGCGCAAGAAGCTCGGCAACGTGATCACGGTCGCGTGCGCCCGCGAGCTCTCCTGTTTCCTCTGGGCCGCCGCGACTGTCCCATAGCCCAAACTGACAGCGCGCTCCCGCTCGGGTGGGGAGGCGCCGGGCCCCGAAGTCCGCTGGTACACGCGATGCTCCTATGGGCAGCGCTCACCAAGCCACGCCCGGTTCTAGACACGCGCCAGCCAGCGACGCAACCAGGGACCTGGGGTAGCCAACCCCCGCATATGAGACTGACCGACGTCGAGAACTTCGCCCGACGCCTCCCCACCCGAGCAAACCTCCACCAACCCCCCAACGGCAGCAACGAGGGGAGCATGAACGCTGCTCACTTGAGCTAGTCTAGTCCTAGCTAGCGTGGGGTCGTGCCGGGTAGGAGATCTTCCTTCGTCCGCATTCCTCCTCGCCGGGTGGCGCTGAAGAAGGTCACCGACGGGCTGAGCGCAACGCTCGAGCAGGACAGCGTTTGCCGCGGTGGACTGCGGCCGGCGGGTGCTGCGCACAGTCGGGGGTCGCGAGCTTCGCTACGACGCGCTCGTGATCGCGGTCGGCGCGAGGACCATAGAGGGGCCGCCCGGCCTCCTCGCCCTCGACGTCGCCCACATGGGTGACAGCCTGCGCGGGGTGATCGAGGAGATCGACGCCGGCTCGGTTCGCCGCCTCGCCCTTGTGGCTCCGCGGTCGACCTGGCCGCTGCCCGCCTACGAGTTGGCGCTTCTCGCCAGGCGGCACGCCCGGGACTGGAACGTCGATCCCGACATCACGATCATCACCGCCGAGCGACGGCCGTTGGACGTCTCCGGCGACACCGTCAGCGCCGCTGTCGCCGGCTTGTTGGTCGAGGCCGGCATCGAGACGATCCTCGGGGCGTCCGTCGAGTCATCGTCGGGCACGCTGACCGTGAACCCGGGCGCGCGCTCTCGACTTCGACCGCGTGGTCGCGCTGCCTCAGCTGGCCGTGCCGGACATCGCCGGTCTGCCCGCGGACGCCGACGGCTTTCTTCCGGTCGGCTCAGACTGCGAGGTGTCGGGTGCCCCGCGCGTGTACGCCGCCGGGGATGCCACCGATCTCCCGGTCAAGTTCGGCGGCATCGCCGCCCAGCAGGGCCATGCCGCAGCGGCGTCGATCGCTGCGCTCGCCGGTGCACCCTCGGAGTCACGGCCCTGCGACGGGGCGGTCCAAGGCGTCCTGCTGAGCGGCCGCGAGCAGGGGAGCATGTACTTCAGCGCCCGGATCGAGGGCGGTGTCGCGGTCGAGTCGCGCGTCGACGAGAGCCCGGCCAAGCACTCCGAGGCGAAGATCACCGCGCGATACCTGGGCGCCTACCTCGACGAGCTGTGGGCCGACGGTCCGCCGTGGCCCCTGGCTGCACGGGCGGGCTGAGCGCCGGCGCGGCCGACCACGTGCCGGTGCGCTCCGGCGCAGAGCCTAGAAGAACGTGGACAGGTTGGCGTAGCTCGTGCAGTGCAGGATCACCTTGTACCAGTGGTTCCCGAGCGTCCAATTGGTGGCGCTGGAGTTCAAACCGCCCGTTGCGGTGCCGTAGGCCCGGGAGATGAAGTCCGACCCGGCCGGCTTGACCGTGGCGGTGATGCTGATCGCGATCGGCCACGGCTGTCCCCAGTCCTCCTGTATCTCCACGCCGTGCGGGATCGTCGTGCCGAAGGCCGCGAAGCTCTCGTTGTACAGATAGGGATGGTCGTCGGGGCACTGATAGGCGGGTACGTACTCGTTGGCCCACAGGCCGTTCAGGTCGCGTTTCGGGAACACGTTGACCGTGCACGATGCCTTCTGGAAGGTGTCGCAGGGCGCCTTGTACGGCGTGGCGCTGCTTCCGTCTCCCTCGATCGTCGACGCCGCCGCCAGCTGCGCGAGGCCCGGAGCGTGCAGGCTGCTATCGGAGCGCACGCGGGCGTGTGCCCGGCACGTCGCGCTGAGCCTGTCGGTTGCGCCGCGATAGATGATGAGGTTGCGGACACCGGGCGTGCACAGCACGTGATCGTCGCGTCCGGAGACCACGACCTCGGTGCCGGATCCCCGGACCACGACCGTCCCACGGGCCTTGGTGTCGGTCAGCAGGTCGCGCCCGGAGCCGCCGAGCAGCATTCCCCCGGAGCCGCCGTAGAGCTGATCGTTGCCGCTGCCGGCACGGAGCGTCACGTCCTGCCCGAGCGCGCCGGCCTGGTTGTTCGCGGAGTCATCGGCGAGGACCGTCTCACGTGAGCTAAGCGCCATGATGACGTTGGGCCGGTGGGGGACGGCGTACACGATCGCCCCGGTCCCGGTCACGACGATCGTCGTGCCGCCGAGTCGCGCTCCCGGATCAAGCGCTGCCAGATGAGCTGCGAGCCCGATGCCCGTCGGCTTGGCCACGCTCGCGGTCTTCGGCCGGTCGGCCGCCCCGCTGCTGCCACATCCAGGGGGAGGCCCGACCTGGTCCGTGGAGTGGCACTTGTCAGAGGTGCAGTGGAGGACCACCTTGTACCAGTGCGTTCCGCCCCAGAGCCAGTTCGTCGCGCTCGAGTTGGGATAGCCCGTGAGCGTGGCTCCGAACACGTTGGCGAGCGGCGGCTGAAGCAGCTTCTGGCCGGTGATGCTGACGTCGATCGGGAAGGCCCCGTCGTCCTCCTTGATCTCGACGCCCGACCCCCAGCTGGTGAACGGAGGGGAGTAGCCCCGGTCGAGGAGGTAGGGATGGTCGACGGGGCACCCGTACGAGGGCACGTACTCGTTCGCCCAGGATCCGCTCAGGGTCCGCTGCGGGAACGCCGACACGGTGCAGTCCACGTTCTGCGGCTCATCGCACGGGGCCGTGTACGGATTGCCGTTGCTTCCGTCGCCGGTGACTGCCGACACGCTCGCCCCGACCTGCGGTGGCCTCGGAGTCAACACCGTGCTCACGAGCAGGACGTGGGCATGGTCCCCGCGGCACGTGGCGCTGACGGTGCCGGTGACAGCGCGGTAGATGAGGATGTTGCGCACACCCGCAGAGCACAGCACGCGATCGCCGCGCCCGGAGACGACGACCTCGGTCCCGGATCCCCGGACCAGGACGCTCGCGCCGGCCTTGGTGTCGACCAGCAGGTCGCGCCCTGAGCCGCCGATCAGCGTTCCCGCGGGACCGCCGTAGATCGTCGCGTTCCCGCCTCCAGCCCGGATCGTCACGTTGACCCCGCGTGCGCCCAGGACGTCGTGGCCGGAACCGCCCACGATGGTCTCGTCGGAGCCCAGCGCGGCGATGAAGTTGGGCCGGCCGGGGACTCCGAACACGGTGGCGCCTTTCCCGGTCACGACGACCGTGTTGGCCCCGCCCCGAGCTCCCGGATCAAGCGCCGCCAGACCCGTTGGGTGAGACGCCGAGCGCCCGCGCGCTCGCTCCGGCGCACATCGTCAGCGCAATCACCAGCAGCGCGCCGAGCAGAGCGGCAACGCGGCAACGACGGGCGGCCTCGATACGTGGCGGAGCGGGCATCAGGGTCTCCATTCGGGACGTCTCCTGCGCGCGCACCAGACAACCTTTCACGCACGCCGCAACCAGGGCGCGGATGATACCCGTCGCTGCAAGCCTGGAACGGATGTGACCGACGGCTGCTGTCATCGATGAGCGCCCTTCTCTTCGCTCTCGTGCTCTTCCGGACGGCGGCTCCCGCGGCGCCACCCGTCGGGACCTTCCTCGACTTCTACGCCGTGTTCGAGTCCGTGGGGATCGTTGCCGTGACGCTGGGTTCGCTCATGGTCTTCTATCTCGTCGAGCCTCGCAGCCGCCTCGAGTCCTGAGGTCGTGCCCAGGGGTGAAGACCGGCCGCGCTCAGGTGAGCTCGGCCGTGCCCTGCGCCAGCCAGGCCTTGAGATCCTCAGCGTGCACGAACGGCGCATCGTCCGCCTCCGGTCGGATTGTCGATCGACCGAGTCGGCGTCAGCCGGTGCTGACGTCGGCTAGCTCCATCGTGCTGGCGATCGTGTGGAACTTGACGTCCGGCGGCGCGACGATCGTGGCGGGGATGGCCTGCATGAAGTCTCGGACATGCGCCGTGGCGAAGTGCGCTTGCAACGTCTCGCTGCTCTCCCACTCCTCGACGAACACGAACTCGTTCTCGAGCTCGACGTCCTGGTAGATGCGGTAGCTGATGCAGCCCACCTCCTTCCGCGAGGCGGCGGCGACTGCCTGCCCGACCTGCACGAGCGCGTCACGCTTGTCCACATCGGTCTGGACCCGTCCAACGACGACGATCATTCCAGCTCCTCTCCATCGGTCGCCGCGTCTGGGCGGCTGCGAGGAAGCCTAGACCGAAGTTCCCCCTGTAGTCAGCGGTTGTAGAGGCCGGGATCCCTGTAGTTGCGGGGATTCCGGCCTTTTTGCTGATCCTAAGTGTACCCACTACTATCAGGTCGACAAATGGGGTATTGTCCAGATATGGGAAGGCCAGCCAGGCAAAGCGGTGCGATGCATGTGAGCACGACTACCCGCCGGTCTGGGGAGAACGAGTACAACGCGACGTTGCTGCGCCGCTCCTACCGCCAGGACGGGAAGGTCAAGAAGGAAACGCTCGCGAACCTGTCACACCTCCCGCCCGAAGCGATCGACGCGATCCGTGCCGTGCTCGCCGGCAAGACGGTGATGAGCGTCGATCAGGCGTTCGAGATCGAGCGCTCCCTCCCGGCCGGGCACGTCACCGCGGCGCTGACGATGGCGCGTCGGCTCGGGCTGGCGAAGCTGCTGGACCGCTCACCGTGCCGGGAGCGGGATCTGTGCGTGGCGATGATCGTCGGCCGGGTGATCGGCCCGGGATCGAAACTCGGGATGGTCCGCACCCTCGGCCAGTCAACCCTGGCGCAGGAGTGCGGCGTGGTTGGAGCGGATGAGGATGACCTCTACGCGGCGATGGACTGGCTCGTGGAGCGCCAGGACCGGATCGAGGATCGTCTCGCTGCCCGCCACCTGCGTGACGGGGAGATGGTGCTCTACGACGTGTCCTCGAGTTACTTCGAGGGTCGCACGTGCCCGCTCGGGAAGCGTGGGTACTCGCGGGACGGGAGGCCCGGCCTGCCGCAGATCATCTACGGACTGTTGTGCGACACCGACGGGCGGCCGGTCGCGGTCGAGGTGTTCACCGGCGAGCTGCACGACGACAAGACGCTGCCGTCACAGGTCGTGAAGTTGAAGGACCGGTTCGGTCTCTCGCGGGTGGTGGTCGTCGCCGATCGTGGGATGGTCACGAAGGCGAACATCACGCTGCTGTCAGAGACCGACGGGGTGGACTGGATCACCGCGCTGAAAGCGCCGACGATCAAGAAACTCGCCCGGTCCGGGGTGTTTCAGCCGTCGCTGTTCGACGAGCAGAACCTCGGGGAGATCACCGACGTCGCGGAGTTCCCCGGCGAACGACTGGTCGTGTGCCGCAACCCGCTGGTCGGCGCGCAACGTGCCCGCAAGCGCAACGAACTGCTCGCCGCGACGGAGATCGACCTAGCCGCGATCGCTCACCGTGTCACCGCCGGGACGCTCACCGGGGCCGACCTGATCGGTCTTGCGACAGGTCCGGCGCTGAAGCGTTACCGGATGCGCAAGCACTTCCAGACCACGATTACTGACACCACGTTCACCTACACCCGCAAGACCGCGGAGATCGCCGCGGAAGCTGCGCTCGACGGGTTCTACATCCTGCGGACCGGCCTCACCGAGACCGACCTTCAGACCGGTGATGTCGTGCGCGCCTACAAGAACCTCGAACAGGCCGAACGGGCGTTCGGATCGATCAAGGGCCCGGACCTGCAGATCCGTCCGATCCATCATCACCTCGAGGACCGTGTTCGTGCGCACGTGCTGATCTGCATGCTCGCCTACCACCTCACCTGGCATCTGAAAGCCGCGTGGAAGCCGTTGTTGTTCACCGACGAGCACCGGCCCGTCAGTCCTGATCCCGTCGCGAAAGCTGAGCGCTCCCCCGCCGCGCGACACAAAGCGCAGACGAAACGGACCAGCACCGGGCAGTCCGCGCACAGCTATCGCACGCTCCTCACCGAGCTCGCGACCCAGACCCAGAACACCACCCGCCTGCACGACCACGCCAGCACCTTCGAGAAGCTCACCCAGCCTACCGCGCTGCAAGCCGAAGCGCTCGACCTCGCCGCCCACGCCCCCGTCGTGGTCGATCGGTAGACACGACCCGAACACCCCAGAACCCCCGAAAACCCTGGGAACAAGCGGAATCTGGCTACCTCACCACCGGGAACTTCGGCCTAGATGCTGCCCGCAGCGCGAGTCAGCCGCCCGCCCAGCGCGCGCAGATGTTCGACGAGCTCGGGCGGCTCGTGGACCTCGAAGTCGACGCCGAGCATGGCGATCCGCATCGCCAACCACCGGAGATCGTCCTCGCCGACCCTGAACTCGCACGTCTCGGCGTCGATCGGCTCGATCGTGCCCCCGTAGGTGCGCACCCTGCTCGTGATCTCCGCGGCGGCGGCGTGCAGCGTGACGCGAGCCTCGAATCGGTTGCGCACCCCGGCGATGCTTTGCTCGACGTAGGCGGCCGCGTCCTTGGCCGGCGGCTGGCCGGGTGTGAACCCCACGCCGGTCGATCCCGGCCTGGTCAGGCGGTCGAGGCGGAACGTGCGCCAGCCTTGGCGGCGACGATCCCAGGCCACGAGGTACCAGCGTCGATCGCGGTTGACGAGCGAGTGGGGCTCGACCTCGCGTTGGCTGTCGGTGCCGTCGCGGGCTTGATACTCGAAGCGCAGGCACTCGGAATCGCGACAGCACGCGGCGATCACAGTCAGGTGCTGCGGGTCGACCGTCGGGCCGGGGATCGGGAGCGTGAACGTCGCCCGGCTCAGCGCGTGGACGCGGCGGCGCAGGTGCGCCGGCAGGACCTGCTCGAGCTTGACCAGGGCGCGCACGGCCGTTTCCTCGATGCCGGTCACGGAGGCGCCGGCGGCGGTGCGCAGGCCGACGGCGATGGCGATCGCCTCGTCGTCATCGAGCAGCAGAGGCGGCATCGCGGTTCCGGCGGCGAGACGGTATCCGCCCGCCGGGCCGGTGAGCGATTCGACGGGGTAGCCGAGCTGGCGCAGCCGCTCCACGTCGCGCCGGACCGTGCGACCGGAGACCTCGAGCCGGTCGGCCAGCTCGTGGCCGGGCCAGTCGCGGCGTCCCTGGAGCAGGGACAGAAGTTCCAACAGTCGGCTCGAGGTCTGATTCATGGCTTCTTCATGGTCGCCTGAGTTAAGGACAGATTCTGACCTAAACCATCCGTACCGTGGAACCCGATGTCAACCAGCCAGAAGGGAGCAGAGATGGGTGAGCGCGATGGGTACATGCCGGGCGTCCCGTGTTGGGCCGATACCACTCAGCCCGATCCGGAGGCGGCGGTCGCCTTCTACAGCGGCCTGTTCGGATGGGAGTTCGCGGACGCGATGCCCGGCTCGGCCGGCGATTACTTCATCGCTCGGCTGCGCGGCGGCGACGTGGCCGCGGTCGGGCAGTCGGGCGGCGAGGACGCCGTGTGGAACACATACATCTGGGTGGACGACGCCGACGAGACGGCCGCCAGCGTGTTCGAGGCCGGCGGTCGCGTCGTGTCACCACCGTTCGACGTCGGGGACGCGGGGCGGATGGCCGTGTTCGCGGATCCCGAAGGGGCCGCGTTCTGCGTCTGGCAGGCCAACCGGCACAAGGGCGCACGGATCGTCAACGAACACGGTGCGGTGAACTTCAACAACCTCAACACGCGCGACGTCGAGGGCGCGAAGTCCTTTTACGGCTCGGTGTTCGGATGGGACACGTTCGGTCTCCCCGGCGCCGAGATGTGGCGGTTGGCCGGCTACGGCGACCTGCTGGAGCAGAGCGAGCCCGGACTCCGCCGGCGGATCCGGGAGACCGCCGCGGCTCCGGAGGGCTTCGAGGACGTTGTCGCGACGCTGCTTCCGATCGCCGACGACGATCCCGACACCCCGGCGCACTGGAGCGTGACCTTCGCGGTCGACGATGCCGACGCGACGGCCGAGAAGGCGGCGGATCTGGGCGGGCGCGTGGTCGTCCCGCCGTTCGATGCCCCATGGGTGCGGATGACCGTGGTCACCGATCCCCAGGGAGCGACGTTCACGGCGACCAAGTTCGTGCCCGAGAACCACGACCTCGGCCGCCGCGCCGAGTCGACGCTCCGAGCGGCGTAGTCACAACGCGGACGAGCACGGCGGCGGTGAGCTCGCCGCCGTGCTCCTGAGCTCAGCCGCGCCGGTACTTGGCGACGGCGATCGGGCGACGACGACGATCGCCAGCGTCTAGGCGAGTGCCCGGGTCACGTAGTCCGAGCTGGGGTGCCCGAGCAGCGCGTGGGCGTGGGGGCCGAGGGTGAGCGAGCGGACCGCGTCGGCCATCCACGTCAGCGGTTCTAGTCAAGTGCTGACTAGCGAGATCTCCAGGGTCAGACTCGCCGAGCACGTGGAGACTTGACCGCGCGGTCCCCGAGTCGTCAGTCTGCCGCGTCCAGCGCGGCCCGCAGCGCGGCGAGGTCGGCCGCGCCGAAGACCACGCGATTCCGGGTCGCGACGTAGACGAGATCGAGGTTGACCCCGGCTTGGGCGATCTTGCGCGTCAGGTCGGCCAGCACACCGGGGCGGTCCTCGACGTCGACCACGACGACCTCGCGCTCGCGGGTCACCGCGAGGTGGGAGATCGCCAGCGAATGCCTCGCGGCCTCGGCGTGCTTGACGAGGATGTGGATCTCGGCTCGCTCACCTGACCCGGTGAAGGTCGCCGCGGCGATGTTCACGCCCGCATCGCTGATCGCCGCCGCGACCTGCGCCAGCGCCCCGGGCGTGTTCTCGACGTCGATGACCAGGTCGAATGCCATGTGGCCGGTACGAGTCAGCCTATACGACGCAACGAAGGGCGAAGTGGATCGGTGTGTCGGGGCCCGAACTCGTGCGTCGGGTGCTCGTGTGAACCGGCGCAGTCAAGTGAACCGGCGCACCGGCTCTCGCCGGCGGAATACGATTCGGGCGGGTTGGGATTCGGGACTTGGAGCGTACGGACGGTGCTCGGGCGGAGTGGCGCATACGGATGGGCGATCGCGCTCATTCTCGTGGGCTGCCACATGGCGGCACCGCCCGGGTCCGCTGCGTCGCCGAAGTCGAGTTCGGAGCTCGCTGAAGCCGGGCTCCAGAATCTGATCGAGGACGTCCCGCCGCTTTCCAGCGGCCAGGTGTCCTACGACACGATCGACAACCTCGGGCAGCAGATGGGCGCCCTGGACCCGATCCATGACCCAGCCGGAGGGTACGTCGGCGTCTTCCACACGCCATTCGGACCACGGCCCGGGGCCACCGCGGCTGACTTCGCCATGAGCCTCGGGTATTCAGCTGATCTGATCCACTGGACGCGCGTGCGCGTGATCGATCCGGCCGGGGCGACGATGCCCACTCTGCGGGCGATCCCGGGGAATCCGGGCTTTCTCCTCGCCTACGAAAAGGCGACACCAGGCGATGGGAATCACATCCGGGTCCGGTATTACCGCCGATTCGGGGACTTTCTCGACGACCGCATCGCCGCGCAGATCGACCTCCCGCGCGTGTTCTCCGGCAACAGCAACGGCACGCCGAGTCTGACGTTCATCAACTGGCACGGCGACCTCAAGAAATCGGTCATCGGCATCGACTTTCACTACGAGACCGCGATCCACCACGGGCCGGGGCCGGACCGCGAGGCGGAGGGCGCCCTGATCGGCTTCCGGCGCTGGACGGTGGTGAGAGACGACGGCACCGACGCGTTGCTCGACTCCAAGGGACTGAAGGGCAACCATGGTGACTCCCGGCAATTCACCTTCGCCAACAGGATCTGGCGCGTCTACGAGGGCCAGACGAGCTTCAACAACTTCGGGACCTGGCACGTGCTCCTCTACGACGTGCAGACCCGGACCATGCATCCCCTGACCATGAACCTGCCCGGCGGTCAGTCCGTCGCATCGTTCGGCAATCCGATCGCCCAGCTCGAACCCGCACCACACGGTCCAGGCCGAGTGCTCGTCGTCACCATGTTCATCTTCAACTCGCCGACGCTCACCATCCCCTCGGGCGAGCTCATCTACTACCAGACGGCGCCGAGGTCGTAGGTCAGCTTTCGAGCGAGTGCTCCATATCGTCGGCGAGCTCCGCGTGCTCGTAGGGACCCGCCTCGCGGAGGGCGGCGATCACGCGCTGCTGGTTGGCCAGGCTCTTGTCGTGGCTGAGCTTCACCTTGCAGATGAACCGGGTGATCGGGATGCGCAGTCCGACCGTTCCCCTGGCCAGCTGGGCGCCCCTCTCCGGGTCGAGGAACTGAGGCTGCGCGACGTGGCGCTCGAAGTGCGCGACGAGGCGCGTCAAGACGCGTAGGTTCTCCTCGGCATCGAGGATCTGCGGCACGCCGTAGCCGTGCGCGACGCTGAAGTTCCAGGTTGGGGCCGGGGTCGTCCCCGGCTCGTACCAGCTCGGACTGATGTAGCCGTGGCGGCCCTGCACGATCAGCATGATCTCCTGGTCGCCGAACCCGTGAACGCGATCGTCGGGACGCCCGACGTGGGTCAGCACGGCCAGCTCGGGCGCCTCTTCGTCCAGGAGCACGGGATAGTGCGAGGCGACGAGCTCGCCGCCGTTGGCGCTCACGAGCGTGCACCAGGGGTTCTCGCGAATCAGGCGCCGCACGACCTCAGGATCGTCACTGGCATGCGTCGGATTGGGTCTCATTCGACGATTCTGACGCACCGGGTGGTGAACGCCACGTCAGCGGTTAAGACCCGGCTAACTCGGCACGACCTCAACGCTGAAAGCGCTCGTGCGGGTCGACGCCCTCGCGGAACGGGTGGTCGGGCTCGCGCACCGACCCCTGCCAGAAGCCGGTGTCGCCGGCAGGCACGTAGAGGTCACGGGTCTGCGGGCGGAACTCGTCGGGCGCGGGATGCGGGGTGTTGGGCCCTGGTACCAGCACCGCGATGTGCCAGGACTGCAGCACGGCCACGCCGGTACCGACGTTGCGCAGCGGGATCACGAAGTAGTAGTTCTCGCCGCCGCGCTCGACCGCGGCCATGCCGCCCGGACACGCTCACCCACCGGGCATCGCCGAAACGGACCGCCTCGGGCGGATCGGTGGCCCGCGAGGGAGCGAGCACCGGGCGCAGGCCGACCAGCACCGCACGCTCGGAGATCTGCGCCGAGCGCTCCGCGATGCGGGTGGCCCGCTGACCCAACCGGGCGGCGGAGGACGTCGCCACGGCCAGCACGAGCGTGCGCCCGGCGGTCGCCGGCGACGCGATCGCCGACACGTCAGCCATCAGCCCTCCGGGTCGCGGTCGCCGGCGAGGATCAGCATGACGGATAAGAGTGGGGCGGCCCCGAGGCTGCAGCGGACCTGCCGCTCTAGGCTCGCGTCCGCCCCGCCGGCGTCCGCCCGATCAGCACGGCGAGAGAGCATGAGGTGACGCGCTCGAGTGCGCTGGCGGCCCGGCTCGAGAGGGCGATCGGCACGCGTCCGCCGAGCGCGATTCCGGCCGAGTGCGAGTCCCCGAGGTAGTCGAGCTGTTGGATCAGCATGCCCCCGCTCTCGAGATCTGGGACGACAACGATGTCGGCCTGGCCCGCCACGCGAGACGCGATCCCCTTGGAGCGAGCCGCGGATGCGGAGACGGCATTGTCGAACTGGAGCGGCCCGTCGACGATGGCACCGTGGATCTGGCCGCGCTCGGCCATCTTGGCCAGGACGGCGGCCTCCAAGGAGGAGCGCAGCCTGGGGTTGACCGTCTCCAGGGCCGACAGGATCGCGACCTTCGGCCTCTCGACGCCGACGGCCACGGCGAGGTCGATCGCGTTCTGGACGATGTCGCGCTTGGCGGCCAGATCGGGCTCGACGTTGAGGGCCGCATCGGTGATGAACAACGGGCGCGGGTAGCTGGGGACGTCGATGACCGAGACGTGACTCATGCGCCGGTCGGTCAGGAGCCCCTTGCCGGGGAGCACGGCGGCGTGCATGAGCTCCTCGGTGCTGATGGCGCCCTTCATCAGTGCCTGCACCTGACCGTGGCGGGCGAGCTCCACCGCGCGGCGGGCCGCGTCGTGGCTGTGTTCGGAAGCGATCAGCTCGAAGTCCGAGATCGGGATCTCGTGCGCCTCGGCCACCGAGCGGATGCGCGCCTCCGGGCCGACGAGGACGGGAACGATCAGTCCCTCCTGGGCGGCCTGGACTGCGCCCAGCAACGAGTCACGGTCCACGGGGTGCACCACCGCCATGCGGACCGGGTCGAGCGCCTTGGCCCTGAGCAGCAGCTCGCGGAACAGAACGCCGTGCTCGTGCAGGCGGACGTCGGGCAGAGCCACCCGTGGGCGGCGGACCTTCTCGGTCGGCGCGACCACCTCGGCCACGCCGTCGATCACGCCCTCGCCGCGCTGGTTCTCACACCGGCAGTCGAACGAGATCCGGTGGCGCTCTGCGTCCTTGGTCGTCGCGGTGACCGAGACCGTGATCGTGTCTCCGAGCATGACCGGGCGGCGGAAGCGCAGCGTCTGCTCGAGGTAGATCGTGCCCGGGCCGGGGAGCCGTGTGCCCAGCAGCGCGGAGATCAGCGCGGCGCCCCACATCCCGTGGGCGATGATCTTGTGGAACATGTCGCTGTGCGCGTACTCCTCGTCGAGGTGCGCGGGGTTGACATCGCCCGACATCACCGCGAACAGCTCGATGTCGTTGCGGCTCAGCGTGCGGGCCAGCGACGCGGTTTCGCCGAGCTCGATCTCATCGAAGGTGCGGTTCTCGATGAAGACCAGGGGCTTGATCGGCGCGATCGCCGTGTCGCGTCCCTCGCGATGCGGCGCCGCCGCCACGCTGTCCTCATCGCTCATGGACATACCTTCCCGGTGCCTTCGCGAGTCGGTGGTGTGCGCGCGCCGGGGAGCCGAGCGGCGGTGGCGCTTCGCGGCCGCTCGAGCGCTGCGCCAGCCAGGCCTCCCAGCCCGGCCACCAGGAGCCCTCGTGGGTGTGGGCCTCGGTCGCCCATCGATCGGGATCGAGGTAGCCATCGCCGTCTGCGCGCGTGGCCGCCTGGAAGCTGCGCCGAGGATGGCCAGGCTCGCTGACGATGCCCGCATTGTGGCCGCCGGTCGTGAGCACGAAGGTCAGCTCGGTGTCGGCGACCAGATGCAGCTTGTAGACCGATCGCCACGGTGCCACGTGGTCGCGCGCCGTCGCGACGACGAAGATCGGTGCGCGGATGTCGCTCAACGCCACCGGCCTCCCACCCGCGAGATAGCGCCCCTCGAACAGGTCGTTGCGCAGGAAGAGCGTGTGCAGGTACTCGGAATGCATGTGGTAGGGCAGCCGCGTGCCGTCGGCGTTCCAGGCCATCAGGTCGTTGGGCGACCGGCGCTCGCCGAGTAGGTACTCACCCACCACCCGGGACCAGATCAGCTCGTAGGACTGCAGCATCTGGAACGCCCCCGCCATCTGCGTGGAGTCCAGGTAACCCTGCTCCCACATCATGTCCTCCAGGTAGGCGACCTGGCTCTCGTCGATGAACAGCCCGAGCTCGCCAGGCTCGGTGAAGTCCGTCTCGGCGGCGAGCAGCGTGATGCTGCGCAAACGCTCGTCGCCGTCGCGGGCCATCGCCGCCGCCGTGATCGCCAGCAGCGTTCCGCCCAGGCAGTAGCCGACGGTGTGCACCCGACGCTGGGGCACGATCTCGGAGATCACGTCGAGCGCCGCCGAGACGCCGAGCTCGCGGTAGTCCTCCATGCCGAGGTCGCGATCCTCCGAGCCGGGGTTGTGCCAGGAGATGATGAAGACCGTGTGGCCCTGATCGACGAGGTACTTGACCAGAGAGTTGTGGGGCGAGAGGTCGAGGATGTAGTACTTCATGATCCACGCCGGCACGATCAGAACCGGCTCCGCATGCACCGTCTCGGTCGTCGGCTCGTACTGGATCAGCTCGATCAGGCGGTTGCGGAAGACGACTCGGCCGGGCGTGATCGCAACCGTCTCGCCGGGCACGAACGCCTCGGTGCCCGGCGGCCCTGCACGGGTCAGCGTGCGCTTGTAGTCTTGCGCGAGCAGTTGCGCCCCGCGGATGAGATTGCCCCCGCGCTGCTGGGCGGTGACCTTCAGCACCTCGGGATTCGTCAACAGGAAGTTCGAGGGTGCGACGGTGTCGAGCAGCTGGCGCGCGACGAACGACACGACCCGCTCGTGATGGCGCGAGACCCCGGGCACGCCGGTCGTCGCCGCCTGCCACCACTCCTCGGTGAGCAGGAACGCCTGCGAGAGCAGGTCGAACGGCGGCGATTGCCAGCTCGGCGCGGTGAAGCGCCGGTCGTCCGGACGGGGCGCGCGGCCACCGGTGGTGCCCGAGCGCAGCGCGTACGCGGCCAGCTCGAGCGTGCTTCCCCACGCCTGCACGAGCAACTCGGCCCGACGGCCGGGCATATCGGCCAGATGGGCAGCCCAGTCGAAACCAGCCATCGCCAGGCCGACGGGGGAGACCCCGCTCGTGATCCGAGCTCGCCACGCCTGAAGCCTGCGATCGAGCCGGGTCACGCCGGCCAACCCGTTCGGCGCCGCGGCTCCGGCCCGGCGAGCTTGGGCCACGTGGGTACCCGGCGCACGGGTGCGGGCCGGCTGCGCGCCGGCGGTTGTCGCGGGCAGTCCCGCCCTGGGCTCGGCCATCACCGCTGATCATGTCCGCATCGATCTGCCGCGACAACCACGCATTCCCACACGGGCAGCGGCGAAACTACCGACCGCGACACCGTAGAGCTCCGAAGCGGGCCGATGAATCCCGCCGCGCTCGCCGGTCTCAAGGACCAGATCGCGAGACTTGCGCACACGTGGGCAGCGCTCGCTCGACTGCGATTACGATCCGACCCCGATGTCAACGGATCGCTGGGGTCACGTGAGTGACCGAGTTTGAACGCTCTACGGCCGTCCGGCAGGTCGTGCCGGGGCGGTTCGCGGCCGAGATCGATCCCGGCTGGGGCATTCCCGTGGGTCCGAACGGCGGCTATGTGGCGGCGATCATGGTGCGGGCGCTGGAGGCACATGTGGCCCCCGGGAGAGACCGGCGGCTGCGGTCGCTGACCTGCCACTACCTGCGCTCCCCGGCCGCGGGGCCGATCGACCTCGATGTCGACGTCGTCCGGTCGGGCCGGCGGTTCTCGACTGGGCGACTCAGTGCTCGTCAGGACGGCAAGGAGGTGCTGATCGCGCTGGCCTCTTTCGCGGTGCCCGATCTGGCGATCGCCGCGACGTGGACGCCGCCGCCGCCCGACGTCCATCCCGCTCCGGGCCGGGATGCGGGCACGGTTAGTCCTGATGAGTATCGCCGGCAGGATGGGCGCTGGCTGTCGCGCGTCGACGGGCTGGGCACGCTTACCGAGCGCGTCCGCTTCGCGCCCCAGTTCGGGAGCGGGCGGCCGTTCGCCGGCGCTGGCATCGCGCCGGGCAGCGGACCGCAGACGGGTGGCTGGCTGATGCTGAGCGAACCGCAGCCGATCGACGCGGCGTATGCCGTCCTCTGCGCCGACGCGTGGTGGCCACCGGCGTTCGAGGCACTTTCGAAGCGTGCGGTCGCGCCGACGATCGACCTCACGATTCACATTCGGGCCGATATCCCGCCCGACGGACTGCCCGATCAGCCGATCCTGGGTCGCTACCGGAGCAGCGCGTCGATCGGCGGTCTCGTGGAGGAGGACGGCGAGCTGTTCCTGGCCGACGGGACGCTGCTGGCGCAGTCGCGCCAGCTGGCAATGCTCTCACCGCTCACGCCGGGCTGACGGCGGGCCTCGCTGTCAGAGGGCGACCCGCGACCCCATGATCACGGTGCGCTCGCTCGGCAGGCCGAAGTGCTCGATCGGGTCGGCGGCGTTGCGCGCCATCGTGATGAAGATCTTCTTGCCCCAGCGGTGCATCCCCGGGGCGTCGGTGGGGGCGATCGTCATCCGCGACACGATGTACGAGGCGTGCTCGAGATCGAGGTTGCGCTCGAGCAGGCCCAGCTTGCGACAGAGCTCCAAGGCTTCGGGGACGTCGGGCTTGTCCTGGTAGCCGATCCGCGCGGTCACGTGATAGATCCGGAAGCGGCCGTGCCCGAGCAACTCCACGTCGAAGCGGTGCTCGGTGTCGACGTGTGGGACGCTGACCGTCTCGACCGAGACGATCAACACCTTGTCGTGCAGCGTGTGGTTGTGCTCGACCCCGGCGCGCAGCGCCAGCGGCGTCGTGGCCTTGCCGGGGTTGAGGAAGATCACGGTGCCCGGCACGCGCTGCACCGGGCGGTCGGCTGCAGCCAGGCCGTCCAGGAAGTCCTGCAGCGGTCCTTCCTGCTCGATGCGGCTGCGCGTGACGAGCATGGCGCCCCGGCGCCAGGTGATCATCACGCCCGCGGTCACGAGGCCGACCGCCAGCGGCAGCCAGGCGCCATGGAACAGCTTCGCCACGTTGGAGCTGAAGAACGACACCTCGACGGTCAGGAACAGCACGCCGAGCAGACACAGCTTCCACCTGGCCGTGCCCCACAAGGCTCGGGCGACGGCGAGGAACAGCAGCGTGTTGAGGATGAAGGTCCCCGTCACCGCCACCCCGTACATGTTTCCGAGCGCGCTCGAGGATCGGAACGCGAGCACCAGCGCTACGACCCCGGTACACAGCACCCAGTTGATGATCGGCACGTAGATCTGACCCTCCTGCTTGGAGGTGTGCTGGATCTTCAGCCGGGGCAGGAATCCGAGCTGCACTGCCTGCTTGGCCACCGAGAAGGAGCCTGAGATCACCGCCTGGGAGGCGATGATCGTCGCGGCTGTGGCCAGGAGCAGCAGCGCGAATCGACCCCAGCTGGGGACCATCAGGAAGAACGGGTTGACCCTCGTCCGCGGGTTGTGGAGGATCAGGATCCCCTGGCCGAGGTAGTTGAGCACGAGCGCAGGGAACGCGAGCGCAAACCAACCGATGCGGATCGGGGCGGCGCCGAAATGGCCCCGGTCGGCATAGAGTGCCTCGGCTCCGGTCACGGCCAGCACGACGCCACCGAGCGTCAGGAATCCGGCCACGCGGTGATCGATCAGGAAGCGGGCTCCGTAGCTCGGCAACAGCGCCTTGAAGGCAGTCGGGTCCTTGAGCACCTCGTGCGCGCCGAGCGCCCCGATGGCGACGAACCAGATCACCATCACGGGCCCGAACAGCCATCCGATCGCACCGGTGCCCCGCTGCTGGAGCAGGAACAAGCCGATCAGAATGGCCAGCGAGAGCGGCACGATCAGATGGCCGAGCGCCGGAGCATCGACCTGCAGCCCTTGCAGGGCGCCGAGCACCGAGATCGCGGGCGTGATCATGCCGTCGCCGAAGAAAAGCGCCGCACCGAAGATGCCGAGCAGCACCAGTGCGGCGGTGTGGAGGACGCGCTTGCGCATCACCAGCGCTGTCAAGGCCATGATGCCGCCGTCGCCGCGGTTGTGCGCGCGCATGATGAAGCCCGCGTACTTGATCGAGACCATGACCATCAGCGCCCAAGAGATCAGCGAGACGATGCCGAACACGTTGGCCGCGGTGACGTGCGCGGTCGCGTGGTACTGGGTGAAGATGGTCTGCTCGGTGTACAGCGGGCTCGTGCCGATGTCCCCGAAGACGACGCCGAGGGCCCCCAGCGCGAGCACGGCCCGACTCGCGTGCGCGACGACGTCCCGGTCGTGGTCGGCCTCCGGCGGCGGTTTGGCCGGACCGGCGTCCTCCGCCGTCGGCTCTTGGCGAGCGGGCCAGTATTCGAGCTTGTGCGCCGACTCGTTGAACCGGCGCTTCTTGCGTTTCGCCCCGTCGTCACCGGGGCTCTTGTCAGGCGCCTCGGGTGCGAGCGGCGCATCATCACGCGAACCGGTCGCCACGGTCAGGACTATAGGAGGCCGATTCGGGAGTCCCGGTTAAGAACCGGAGCGTCGGCGCTGAGATGTCTGAACACGCGCGCCAAACGTCCATTGGTCCATTGTCGAACCCGGCCAACGCGCCGCAGGTGTTCCGGAACGCGACCGGCCGGCCGGCGCGGCCCAGGCGGCGTTCATTGCCAAGGCCGAAGCGCTGCCCCCGCAGTATCGGACCCAGCTCCTGGCGCCGTGATCGCGATCGTCTCGCCGGGTTCGAGGATTCTCACCGGCACGCCGCGCGCGGCGGCGGCCTCGGCGAAGCGCGCGGCGGCCTCTGGGACGGGCTCATAGGTGCCGTCGATCTCGTAGCCGTCGGCATGGATCGGGATGGCCTGCCGGGCACCGAGGATCTCGACGGCGATCGCGGCCTGGACGGGATCGAGCGCGACCGGGAGCGGGCTCGCCGGGCGGCGGTGGGGGAAGCTGACGACGGCGCCGTTGACCGGGACCAGGACGACATCGAACGGCCCATGCCGGCGCGCCATGCGCCACCAGTACCCGTGGAACATCGTGTCGCCGAGATGCAGGACGCGCACCCCGTCGGCGTCAACGAGCCAGGCGATCTGTGGGTCGCCGATGCCGTCGGCGGCCGGGAGCGCGGTCAGCGCGAACGCGCCGGCGGTCACCGACTCCCACGGTGCGACCCGTCTGCGCTCGACACCTGCGGCGGTCAGCTCGTGTTCGGCTTGGGCCAGCGCGAGCTCCTCGAGCCCATCGCCGCCTCCGGCCGGTGGCTCTAGCACCGTTGCTCCCGGCGCCAGAGCGGTCGCGAGCGCGCGTGCGTCAGCGTGATCGCGATGGAGGTGGGTGACGAGCCCCGCGACGGCCCGGCCGGCGGTGGGGAGCACGACCCGAGGGACGGGCGTCGGAGACGTCTGTCCGGTGAGCGGAGCGAATACCGCCCCCGCGTCCTGTAGCGGATCGATCACCACCGTTTTGCCGCCGGCCTCCAGCTCTGCTCCGGCCCAGCCCAGCCATGTGAGTCGCATCGCCCGTCCCTCCTGTCGTCGGTCCGCCGAGCAAGGAGTTATACAGTACGATCGTTCGTACTGTATAGTGCTCTGGGGAATGCCTCGCCGTTCCGCCGCCGACGTCGCCGACAGTCGGGCCTCCGTCGTCGAGGCCGCCGTCGACCTGGCTTCGGTCGAGGGGCTCGAGGGCATCACGATCGGCCGGCTCGCCGGCGAGCTTGGGATGAGCAAGAGCGGCCTGATCGGGCGTTTCGGCGACAAGCAGGCGATGCAGCGGGCGGTGCTCGCAGCGGCGATCGAGCGGTTCACCGACGCGGTCTGGCGGCCGGCGCAGCGGTTCCACCCGGGGCTCCCGCGGCTCGAGGCGATCGTCGATGCCTGGATCGTCCACCTTCGCGCCGGCGTGTTTCCCGGCGGATGCTTCGTGACCACCGCGTCCGTCGAGTACGACTCCCGGCCCGGGCCGCTGCACGAAGACGTGGCGGCGGCGGTCCGGCGCTGGCTCGGCGTGCTCGAGGCCGAGGCCCGCCGCGCGCGCGAGGCCGGCGACCTGTCCGCCGACCGCGATCCCGCCGACGTCGCCTTCGAGCTGCACAGCCTCGCCTCCGGCGGAAGCGTGGCCGGCCGACTGATCGGGGACGCCGCCGCGCTTGACCGGACCCGCGCCGCGATGCGCCGCGCGATCGGGCTGCCACCGGGCGCTCGGCACTGAGCCCTGTCACGGCATCAGCAGCCGAGCGGTGAGACGTCTTCGCGGATTTCGCGATCGCCCGGAGAACGTCGCGCCGGCCATCACGCCGGCCGTAGCCAGACCCGACTACCCCGGCATGACGTACGCGCCGGCGAGGGCCCGCACGCCGCGTAGACGCGGTCGTCGCGCTCGGGGTCGATGACCGGCTTACGCGTGCTGGCCGGCGCCCACGTTTCACCCACGGGGTTCTGGTCCGCGGTAGCGTCCTCCGCGTGAGGCTGCGCCCCCGCGGAGGAATGGAGTCCTTGAAATGGCGGCCCTCGGATCCGGGCCACTTCGCGCTCCACAACGCGATCCGCGCCGCGATCGTCGTGCCCCTCGTGCTGGCGCTCGGACGCGCGGTGGGCAACGACCAGACGGCGCTGTTCGGTGTCTTTGCCTCGTTCGCGTTCCTGGTCTTCGTCGAGTTCGGTGGCCCGACCGCGGTTCGGCTGTTCGCCTACATCGCCCTGGCGGTGGTCTGCGGCGGGCTGATCGTGATCGGGACGCTGTGCTCGAGGACACCGGTCCTGGCCGCGGTGGCGATGGCGGTCCTCGGCTTCGCGATCCTGTTCGCCGGCGTGATCAACGGCTACCTGGCCGCCGCAAGCTCGGCGGCCCTCCTGGCCTTCATCCTGCCGGTGCTGGTACCGGCAAGCGCTGCGCAGGCTCCGGGGCGCGTCGCGGGCTGGGCACTGGGCTGCTGCGTCGCCATCCCGGCCGTGATGCTCATGTTCCCGTCACGTCCCCGCAATCGCCTGCGCGACGGGGTCGCGAGCGCGTGCGAGGCGGTCGCGCGCCTCGTGGCCGACCCGGGTCCGCAGACGGAGGGGGAGGCCACGCGGGCGCTCGAGTCCGTGCGCCGGCAGTTCTCATCGACGCCGTACCGGCCGACCGGGCCGACGGGAGCCAGCGGCGCTCTCGCCGACCTGATCGACGAGCTCGACTGGCTGCGGATCGTTGCCGCCGCTCCCGCCGGGTCCGTCTGCACCGATGTGCCGCAGGACGCCGCGCCGGAGAGCGAGCGGGCGCTACGTCGGCTCAGCGTCGCGGCTCTCACATCGTGCGCGGCGCTGATCGGCGGACATGAGCGTCCGCTGCCCGACCGGGAGGCGCTCGAGCACGGCCGCGCCGCGGTGATCGACGATCTCCTGCGCACGCTGGCCGACCCCGGGGTCCGCGAGGACGACGGTCGGCTCTGGTCGGCGATCGTCCGGTCCTGGAAGGTCCGGGCGATCTCGTATGCCGTGCTCGACGTCGCCGAGGATGCGACCGTGGCCGGCGGTCTCAGCGGTGGGACGGACGACGGTCCCCGGTGGCTGGTCTTCATCCGTCGCCAGACGGTTGCGCTGAGCGCCTCGGGCCGGGTGATCGCCGCCCACGCGGACGTGCGCTCGATCTGGTTTCGCAACACCCTGCGCGGCGCCATCGGCCTGTCGCTGGCCGTGTTACTGGCCCAGCTCGTGAGCTTCCAACATGCGTTCTGGGTCGCGCTCGGAACACTGTCGGTCCTGCGATCGAGCGCGCTCAGTACCGGAGCAACCATCGCGCGCGCAATGGTGGGGACGGTGATCGGCATCGTCGTCGGGAGCCTGTTGCTGGTCGCCATCGGCACGAACACGGCTCTGCTGTGGTCCCTGCTGCCGTTCGCCTGCCTGCTGAGCGCGTACGCCCCGCGCGCGATCTCCTTCGCCGCCGGGCAGGCTGGCTTCACGGTCGCGATCCTGATCCTGTTCGACCTGATCGCGCCGAGCGATTGGCGGGTGGGGTTGGTCCGTCTCGAGGATGTGTCGATCGGCTTCGCGATCAGCCTGCTCGTCGGCCTGCTGTTCTGGCCGCGCGGGGCGGCAGCCGTCGTCCGCAGGTCGCTGGCCGCGGCGATGGCCGCGAGCGCGCGCTACGTCGCGGCGGCTATGGGCGAGATGATCGCCGGCGGGTCGACCGAGGGGTTGCGCACGTTGGAGGCCGACGCGCTCGCGTCGCAGAATCGCCTCGATTCTGCGCTCCGCCAGCGCCTGGCCGAGCGCCCCAGCGAAGATCCGAGGCTGGCCGAGATCGCCGGACTGGTCGCCGCGACGTCGCGCATCCGGCGCACCGCCGACGCCGTGTCCAACCTCGTCGTGCAGATCGGCGAGACGCCTCGCCCACGGGCGGCCGCTCACCTGCTGACCGATGCCAACGACCTGGGCGCGTGGTTCGTCGCCTTTGCGGAGTCCTTCGGCGCGCGGTCGCCGGCGCCCCGGCCACAACCGCGCGATCCCCTCGAGCACCCGGCGATGCTCGAGGCGGTTCGCACCAGCGTCACCGACCACCGCCGGGCCGACATCTTCGCCGCGATCGCCTGCACCTGGGTCGGCTTGCACATCGATCACCTCCGCGATCTGGAAGCGCGCGTCACCGTGGCCGCCGCGAGGCTCGAGCATCCTGCGTGAGGCGTTCGCGCGCGTCGTGAGTCGAGCGCAGCTCAGCTCGCCAGCGCCGCGAGTGCGCCGCCGCGACCGCGCACGGCGGCGCGGATAACTTCGCCGTCGACGGTGAGAACCTCCGACGGCTCGCTGGCGATGACCGTCGCGGTGCGGGCGATGCGATGCAGCACGGCGATCTCGCCGAAGCCGTCGCCGGGGTGCAGACCGCGTCGCGTCACGCCGTCGACCAGCACCTGTGCCCGGCCGCTCAGCAGCACGTGGTAGGTGTCGTCATTCTCACCACTGGTGACGATCGCGGTTCCGGCGTGCACCTCGTGCACTCGGCTTTGCTGCACCAAGTCGGAGATCACGGCCGGCTGCAGGGATTGCAGCAGGGGCGCGTGGGCGAGTGCAGTCGCGGGATCGACTTGCTCGGGCCGCGGCGGCAGCGCACGGCCCGCTTCGTCCAGCTCGACTCCGGCGACCGCGGCGAGGAAGTCCTCGCGCTCGAGCGCGTAGAGCGCGACGTCGGTGGCGGCGCGGACAGTGGCCGAGCGGGCGACGCCGTGCAGGAGCGCCCGCTCGCCGAACTGATTGCCGCGGCGCAGCTCGCCCACGAGAAAGCCGTCCACCTCCGCGACCAGCTCGCCCTCGGCCACCAGGAACCATCGATGCGCGCCGATGTCTCCCTGACGGACGATCTCGGTCCCGGCCGGCTTGTGCTCCAACCGCAGACGGGCGGCGATCCCCTCGAGCGCGTCCACGCGGAGCGGCGTGAAGAACGGCACCCAGCGCAGCAGCTCGAGGACCTCGAGGCGGGCGACGGCACGATCGTCGATGCGGGCGAAGCTGCGAGATCCGGCCAGGACGACGATCGGCACGACCGCACCGGCGATGAACACGCCGCCACGGCTGCCGAAGACGACCAGCAACAGCGGCGCGACCAGGCTGCCGGAGCCCTCGATCAGGAGCTTGCCGCTCTCCATGACACCCGTCAGCGACCCGATCGAGCTGCCGGGGACGATCCGGTTCAGCAGCGTCTGCGCGCCGACGTCGGACACTGACATGCCGATGCCCCACGCGACCATCAGGAGCAGCGCCGGGACCGCACTGCTCGACAGGCTGGTGCCGACAATGGGCAGCCCGCAGAGCAGCAATCCGACCGCGAACCAGCCGGCCAGGCGACTGTTGCCGACGAGCCGCGCGGTCACGACGATCGCCACCAGCGCGCCCGCGGCGGCGGCGGCCATCAGGTCACCGAAACCCGACGGCCCCAGTGACAGAAACCGCACGGAGGCGACGACGGCCAGCGCCAGCCACAGCCCGCGCACGAGAGAGCGCAGGCAGGAGTACACGAAGATCGAGCGGGCCTCGCGGCTCTCACGCAGGCTTCCCACGCCGGCGTGGAGCGCACTCATCCCGATCGGACGCGTCGCGAATGAATGCGACGGGCGGCCGCCCATCGTTGTCACGATCGCCACGGCATAGAGCAGCGCCGCGCAGGCCACCGCCACCGCGACCGGCAGGCCGGCGACCAGCAGGCCGCCGAGCAGGGCGCCGATCAGCTGCCCCGAGGACTTGACGTTCGACACCAGCGCCGTGGCCGCGGTCAACTCGCCCGGGGATCGCGCCAGTGCCGGCAGCAGCGCGGCCTGCGCGGGCCGGTAGCCCGATCCGGCGGCCGCGTCCAGCCAGACCAGCACGATCACGACCCCAAACGGCAGCCCCAGCGCCAGGGCGATGGCGGCCACGGCAGTCGTGGCGGCGCGCGCGGCCGCGGTCAACGACAGCACGCGGTGCCGCATTGCGCTGTCGGCCAGCCGCGTCGTCCAGAGGCCGGCCAGCGCCGCGGGGGCGAAGCGGAAGCCGACGAGGCCGACCGCGAGCGCGCCGCCGACCTGGTAGGCGTGGACCGCGACCGACGTGCCGAGCACCCATTCTCCGAGCGTGACCGCGCCGAACGCGGCGATCACGCCGAGCACCCGGCGGTTCTCCAGCGCCGAGCGCGTCAGACCGGAACCTGCGTTCTGCGCACCGGCCATATGGCGCCCGATCATAGCCCCCGGTCTCGTCGCGGGTTAAGGGCCGAATCGGCCGCATCAACAGGCTGATCACAAGTGCGGCGAGGACAACACAGCGTCAATGACCGGGCTCGCCGTGCCTGGTAGGTTGACGGCTCAAGGGCGTGGCGGGCTGGCCGATGGCGGTTCGGGTGCTGAGCGCAGCGGTGCCGTCGCCGGGCACGGCGAAGCTGACCACCTGCGAGGGCGCCGGCACGGAACCATGCGTCAAGCTGCGCAACTTGTCGCTCGCGCCCGGCGCGTCAGTAACCGTCACGATGAACGTGCAGACCCCCAGTCGTGCACCCAGGGGCGTTCGCCTGGAACGTCGTGGCCACGGAGGCCGACAACTTCACCGACGCCGGCGGCAATCCGGTCACGACGTCCACGGCCCCGATCACGGTTGCGCTCGGCAGTAATCCCGGCGCCGGCACGTTGAGCGGGGCGACGCTCCAGGCGGCCGACGGCACCGACGGCACGGCGGCCTTTGCCGGACTCACGATCAACAAGCCGGCCAATCGCTACAGGCTGACGGCGTCGAGCGGAACCTCTGACGGGCACCACGTCGAGCCCCTTCGACATCCAGGACCAGGTGGTCAGCTGCGGGCAGAGCTCCTCCTGCCAGACGAACGTCGGCACGCCGTCCAACGGCAACAACGCCACCTTCGTGGCCAGCCCTGGCGCACCGGGGCTGCTCATCGCATCGGTCAACGCCAACAACGGAACGCAGCTCGTATGCGCCGGGTACACGTCCGCGGACACGAACACGTACGAGTCGTTCCTGACCTCGGACCGCAGCAAGGTCATCACCACGACGATCAAGACCCCGGCCATACCTCTCACGGGGACCCCGGCGACAACCTCGTCGGGCGGCAGAGACTGTGGCGGGTCGGCGATACAGGCGCGCCGCGTCGGCGTGGGCAAACCGAGCGACGATCGCGTTCATCTCGGCTCCCAGCGCCTGCGCCTCGGCCCTCGCCGAACACCCGGGTGGCCGCGCCGTTCCACACGAGCACGTCGGTGCGAGGGCCGATCAGGTGGGCCGGGTTCGGCTCGAGCCCGAGGACGAGGTCGTGGAGCTCCGGCGATGCGTGCGCCGGATAGGGCTCGCCGGAGACGGGCAGGGGGACGCCCGCGAGGTGGAAGAGGCGGGCGCGCTCGGGTGGGTCGAGGGCGTACACGCAATGCGAGCGCGTCGAGGACGCTGGCCGACGGGCTGATGTCGCGGCCCTGCTCCAGCCACGTATACCAGGACAGCCCGACCCCGGCGAGTTGGCAGGATGAGTGCTCTTCTTGTCGGGTCCGCGACGGTAGCGCACACTGCTGAACATGAACACGACCACATTCCTCGGCGACAAGCCGATCAATCGCATGGGCTACGGCGCGATGCAGCTCGCCGGCCCCGGCGTATTCGGTCCGCCGCGCGACCCCGAGGGCGCGCGGGCCGTCCTGCGGCGCGCGATCGAGCTCGGTGTCGACCACATCGACACCTCGCAGTTCTACGGGCCCGACGTCGTCAACGACCTGATCCGCGACGCCCTCCACCCCTACCCGGAGGACCTCAAGCTCGTGACGAAGGTCGGCGCGCGCCGGGACGAACGCGGCGGCTGGATCCCCGCCCAAACCCCCGAGGAGCTGCGCGACGGGGTCGAGGCCAATCTGCGGTCCCTGCGCGTCGAGCGCGTCGACCTCGTCAACCTGCGGCGGCTGCCCGCTGGCGACGGGCCGGGCGTTCCGATGGCCGAGCAGCTCGGCGCACTCGAGGATCTCCGCCGCGAGGGCAAGCTCGATCTGATCGGTGTCTCGAACGTCGACGCGGAGGGCGCCGAGCAGGCGATGGAACTGGTGGCGGTCGCCCAGATCCAGAACGCCTACAGCATCATGGACCGGGAGGATGACCCGATCCTGGAGCTGGCCCGGGAGCGGGCGATCGCGTTCGTGCCGTTCTTCCCGCTCGGCTCGGCGTTCACCGGCGGGCCGGCCAAGCTCGCCCAGGACCCGGCGATCGCACAGGTCGCCGCCGAGCACGGCGCGACGGCTTCCCAGATCGCGCTGGCCTGGCTGCTGGCTCGCTACGAGCGCATGTTGCTGATCCCGGGCACGGCCTCGGTCGCGCACCTGGAGGAGAACGTCGCCGCGATCGACATCGAGCTGGACGCGGACGACATGGCCGCGCTCGAGTCCGTGGAGCAGGTCGGCCGCCCGCACGCCTGAGGTGTGGGCCGCTACAGCGCGGCGTCAGCCAGCAGCTCGACCTGTGCGGGGTCGGCGGAGGCGGGGAAGCAGATGACCTCGTCGGCCCCGGCCTGCTCGAACGCGGACAGGTACCCCTTGTGAATCCCTTCCGTTCTTGAGAACCGCCGTCTACGGTGACCGGCGATGGGAGCGAGCGCGAGTCTAGAGAACGCCCCGCGGTGGGCCTGCGAGCTCTTGCAGACCGAGCGCGTTGCCCGCCTCGGCCTGCTTGACAGCACCGGTCGCCCTCGCGTGCTGCCGGTGACCTTCGCGCGTGTGGGCACCGAGCTGTGGAGCGCGATCGATGACAAGCCCAAGCGCGTCCCCGGCTCCGAGCTCGCCCGCGTGCGCTGGCTGAGGAGCCGACCTGACACCGCGCTCACGGTCGATCGCTACGACGAGGACTGGACCAGGCTGGCCTGGGTGCAGCTGCTCGGCCGCACCGAGATCGTCGACGCCGAGGGGCATGACGATGTGCTCGGCGCCCTGGCCGAGCGCTACCGGCGCTATCGCGAGCACCGGCCGCGCGGGCCGCTGCTCCGTCTCACTCCCGCGCGCGTGATCTACTGGCGCGCAGAACCTGACAATCTGCGGTGAGCCGACGAGGAGAGGAGACGGGCCTCGGCGAGGGTGGTGGCTCGGCACGTCCTCACAGGATCTCCCGGACCATACGCTCGTCGACGTGCATGGCTGATCCGGAGCTCGCGGCCGTACTCGACTGGTGGACCGCCCGGCGCCCGTCTCCGATGGAAGTCACCGTGTTCCATGCGAAGGTAGATACGCGTAGAAAGCCGCGCGCAATCGAGGCGTACTACCGATGGCACGCCACGGGCGCAGGGTGATGATCACCGTGGGGGTAGATCGAGCGACCATGGACGCTTTCATCCGCACGGACACGGTCCCAAGGGTTGGGCTGTCGGCGCGGATCGCGCGTGGCGACGGACGGCCGCGCCGCCCGCGCTGGCACGGCCGCGCCGCCCGCGCTGGCAGAGGGTTTCGGCGGAGCCTTGCCGATCGCTACGCGTCTCGCCGGTCGATCAACGGGCCGACGACTGAGAACCGACGCGACTCCCGGGCGGGTCCGCAGCCGCGACCGCTCCTTGTGATCGGGATCGCGATCCTTGCCGCGCTGGCATTCCCGGCGCTCGCCCTCGCAGCCGGCGGCAGAACCGCCCCGCGCCGATCCGCTGCCGCGCCCAAGCAGCAAGCGCTGCCCGGCAGGGCAATTCGTCACCTGCCGGCTCGGCTGGTGCCGAGGATCGTCGGCGGGACCACCGCTCCGGCAGGCACCTTCCCATGGCTCGCGTTCGTCGCAGACTCCGTGGGTTCCGGCTATGAGTTGTGCACGGGCACCGTCGTCTCGACCAATGTGATCCTCACCGCCGGCCATTGCGCTGAGGACACCACAACAGGATCGTTGGATCCGTCCGGCGGATACCGGGTCGTAACGGGCAGCCAGGACTGGGCGGATACGAGCACCCGGCAGGTGTCCGGCGTCTCGCAGGTCATCGTCTATCCGGGATACAACCCCGCCACCGGCCAGGGAGACGCAGCGCTGCTGGTGCTCAGCACGCCGACGACGGCTCCGGCGATACCGCTGGCCACCGCAAGCGATCTCGGACTGCTCGCACCGGGCACACTCAGCACCATCTCCGGCTGGGGAGAGACGGTCGGCGGCGACTCCAACAGCACCCCAACCGCGCTTCAATGGGCGGTCACCGTTGTCCAAAGCTCCACCGCCTGCGCCGGAGCTATCTCCCCGAACCCGTTCGATCCGTCCACACAGGTCTGTGCCATCAATTACCCGTCCGAAGATACGGGCACCTGCTTCGGCGACAGCGGAGGGCCACTCCTGGCCAACGACCTCTCCGGCCAGAACGGACAGCCGACCGAAATCGGGATCACCAGCAGCGGGTTCGGACAATGCGACACCACTCTCCCGGACATCTTCACGCGTGTCGACGCTATCTCACCCTGGGCGAACGGCTGGATCACCGCGGTCAAGCCTGCACCGCCTCCGCCGCCAGCGAACACCTCACCCCCGACGATCTCGGGTAGCACTGTGGAGGGTCAAACGCTGCTGACCTCGACGGGGACGTGGTCGGGGACCGGGCCGATCTCATTCGAAGATCAGTGGCAGCGGTGCAGCTCCTCGTGCTCGAACATCCCGGGAGCGACGGGCTCCGCGTACATGCTGGTCGCTGCTGATGTCGGCACTCGCGTGCGGGTCGTGGTGACTGCGTCCAACGGCGGTGGGAGCACGCTCGCGATCTCGAGCGAGTCCGGTCCGATCGCCCCGAGCTCCGCGCACATCAAGGCGAGCCTGGCGGGTGAGATCACGCCGCACGGTAACTCCGCGGGGATCACCGCGCTGATGAAGAACGGAGGGTATGTGCTCTCGTTCAGGGCGCTCAGCGCCGGGAAGGTCGTGATCGACTGGTACTACCTGCCGAGCGGCGCACACCTCGCAAGCGGCAAGCCCAAGCCGGTGCTGGTCGCCGTCGGCAAGGCGACGTTCACCCGCGCGGGTACGCTGCAGATCACGATCGAGCTGACCGCGAACGGCAAGCGGATGCTCAAGCACGCCAAGCGGCTCACGCTGACCGCGAAGGGCGCATTCACCTCAACCGCCCAGCCCGCAGTCGTCTCGATCAAGAAGTTCACGCTTACGCGGTAGCGGCAGCCGACCCTCCTGGCTCCAGCCCGATTCGACGGCGACGGTTGCACGGGCGCCTCCTCCCTGCGCGAAAGGAGGCGCCTCGCTGTTTGGCTCGTACCGGTGCTCGGAAGGTGGGCGACTCGTCGAGTTGCAGCGGACGCGCCAAGGGATTTGGCCAGGTCCGGGTCATCACGAAGTCACAGAACGAATCCGCTGCCAAGCCCCGACTCCCCGCGAACACCTACAGGTCCCCAGACCCCCGGAGAGACATGCCGCAAGATGAAGACGAGCTCGCAGAAACTGACAAGTCCACACCAAGCTCAGAGGTCATGTCGGCCCAGCCGACCGTCGCTCGCGCGGCCGTGGCCTGGGCGCGGTGGATGCAGCGGCGGCCGACCGTGGAGGACCTGGCGGCCGCGTCGCTGACCGACGTGTTGGGCGAGTGGCAGGGGCGCGGCTGTCCGCGGCGCGCGCGTGACCTGCAGCGGCTCGGAGCGGATCGTCGTCGAGACGGGCTGGCCGGCGGACCTCACCGAGCTGCCCGGTGTCGGCGCCGACGTCGCGGCGGCGATCCGCTGCTTCGCCCTCGAACAGCCGGTGCTCCCGCTCGACAACGTCAAGCGGGTCCTGCGCCGCCGCTCGCCCGGCGGCATCGACATCTCCGCTGACCCGTGGCGGGCCGGCCAGGCGATGATGGAGCTCGCACGAGCCACACGCGACTCTGATGCTGTGCCGGGCACTCGGCGAGTACGGTGGGAGGATCGACAACGAAGCACGCAAGCCGCGGACGACGGCGCGTCAGCTCGCCAGGGCGGTGCAGGACGGCCGTGGCGTGGGCGCCGCATTACGACATCTCGACGGCCATGGGTCCGAGCCAGGAGCACTGGGAGTGGCGGACGCACTCGCACGGTTTCTCGTTCCGCGCTGCGATTCGCACCACGCAGGTTGGCGAGTCGTGCGTCAGGTCGTCGTCGACTCGGCGGCGGACGCGCCGTGGGAGAAGTGTGCGCGGCGGGCGGTGCCGCTGGTGGCCGAGGACCTGCTCAGCCTCGCGGGTGGCCGTGGGCGTACGCAGCTGGCGCGCGCTCAGCACATCGCGGCTCAGCGTCGCGCCGAACAGATCGCTGGTCACGTTGATCAAGCCGCAGTGTTCGCCGACCTCGGGCTCGAGCAGTCAGCAGTGACTCCTGAACGGTGGCGCGCCGCCCTCAGCAGCGCGGTTGGAGCCCGCTCACGCGAGCAGGTCGCGCGCGCGGTTGATCGCTCGCTTCGCGGGTGACCAGCCGCCGGTGCGCGGACTGGCCCAGACTCCAGCACCCGAGCAGTTCCTGCCGCTAGGGGGGCCGTGAATCACGACCACGACGGCCCGATTAGAGTCCCGAGCATGGCTACCTTCGTGTTCAGGCTCATGGCGCCGCGCCCCACCTTCGCCCTCGACATGACCGAGGAGGAGCGAGAGATCATGGGCCGCCACGCGGCCTACTGGCGGCCGTTCCTCGACTCCGGCCAGATGGTCATCTTCGGCCCCGTCCTCGACGGCACCGGGTCCTGGGGCCTCGGTGTCGTCGAGGCGGACGACGAGGATGAGTTGCGCGCATTCGCCGCCGCCGATCCCGTGGTCACCACCGGGACCGCCCGGATCGAGGTCGGCAAGATGCTGGCCGGCTTCGTCCGCCCACGCGGACCCCTCAGCTGAAGATGCCGTCGAGCCAGTCGTAGAGCGCTTCGTTGCGAACCTGGGGGGCCATCGGCTCGTCGTGGTACTCGGCGCCCTCCGCGACGGTGAAGCGGACGAGCTTCTTGGGGCAGCGGAGCTGGCTGTACACCTGCGCAGACTGTCCGGCGTAGAACTGCTCGTCCTGCGCCTCCATTACCAGCGTCGGCGACGTGATCCGGCCGATCGTCGGCGCGTCGAGGTTGAACTGGAGCATGTACACGGCTTGGTCGTAGAAGTCGGGCCGGCCGAAGATCTCGCTCCGCTTGGCGATGATGAAGCGCCCCTGTGGCGATTCCTTGCGCAGCACCTGGGCCCAGATCGAGTTGACCTCCTGCTTGCGTCCGGCCTCGATCAGCGCCAGCAGCGAACCCAGGTTCCACGGGGCGGTGATGCTGTTGACCCCGGGGTCGAGCCCGACCGCGCCCAGACGATGCTCACATGCTGCCGCGCGCGCGACCGACGAGCCGCAGAAGCTCCAGCCGACGATCGCGATTCGCCGGCTGTCGACGTCACGGCGGCGACGGACCGCGTCGACCACAGGTGTGACCACGTTCTGCCAGTCGGGGATGATCGGGACGTTGTGCTCGAACAGCAACGACCCCTGGCCGGGGCCTTCGAAGATCAGCGCGTTGTACCCGCGCGCGAGCGCCGCGGCACCGCCGAACGCGTAGAGGTCGATGTTCTGCGCATCGCTGCCGTTGTTCAGAATGACCGTCGGACGTCGTCGGGACCTGTCGTCGGGCGTGAGCAGATAGGCACGCAGCGGCACCGGCCCGCCGTAGGGGATGGACAGCCGCTCGAACCGCGGCGAGAACAGCTGCGTGGCGCGATCCCAGCTTCCCTGCATCAGCCCATACACATCGCGCTCGCGCGCGCCTGTCGGTCGGTTCGTGCCCAACACGAAGAAGAGAGCCTGACCGTAGTACTCCGCCGAGCGCAGGTAACGCTCGCGAGCGGTCACGCGGCGCCCGCGCCCCAGCGCGTCGTCCGCTTGGCGCGCGAGCGAGGTCCCGAGCGCGAGGAACTCGTCGAAGAATCGTTGATAGCTCGCGCCCCGGGCGTTGATGCGATCGACGGCCGACAGAATCTCCCCGACCTCGGCAACCCCGTAGGCGGCGGATCCGAGGGCGAACTGGATCTGGCCGTTCATCGTCGGGTCGGCGAAGAAGACGCAGGCCGACGAGGCGATGCTCGGCGCCGATCCCGAGACCTTCGCGCTCGCCACGCTGCCCGTCGCCGTGGCGCCGAGCACCACGCCGCCGGCCGCGACCGCGCCCGAGCCCAGCAGCCGCCGCCGTGTCACCTCGCTCGAGTCGGGCAAGCGTTCCTTTCCGCGCCATCCTGATGGCACCAGTCGCGACTGAATCGTACGCGCTCGTTGTCCGGCGGTGGCGACCCCGGAGGCTGCTCCAGCGCCTCGTTGAACACGTCTGGGACATGAACGGCGGCTGCTTCAGTGTCGTCCGAACCTGAATGAAGGCGACTCGGTGCCGGTGCTGGCCGACTCATCCCAACGGTTGCCGCACGCCACGCTATCGCCTCCCGCGGTCGCCGATGGATGTCGCCTACACCGCGTGGGACCGGCGGGGGCGCTCAGCGGCGCCGCTTTGCGCTCGTGACGGCGACCACCAATGGATCCACGTCGACGTTGAGCAAGCGAAGGTCCAGTCGCCGTTCGGCACCACGATCGCGCACGGCAAGCTGACCCTCAGCATCATCGACGGCCTGCGCGAGCAGATCTCGACCGCGAAACGGTCAATCTGGAGCAGATCGCCCTCGGCGTCAACGTGGGCTGGAACCGCGTCCGCTTGACCCCGCGTGGCGACCAAGCCGACAGTCTCCTCCAGCTCGTGGCCCCGGGCGACGAACTCCTCGCGAGCGGACTTGCCTCTACGCCGCGTCCATGGCGGACTGAAACGAGCATGCGAAATCCACGGCCCTTCCCCCGCAGGCAATAGCGCCACACCCCGGGTGGTTGGTCTGGGCGATGATCCGAACCGTCGAGCTCTGTGCGACCAGGCGGGCGTTCCGCGGAACCGCGCAGGTGGCGATGTGGCGACCCGGGAACGGCGTCTTCGCCTGCACCGCCGCCGCTCCCGAGCACAACGCCAGCAGCAGAACGAGGAGCCCGACGCCGCGCGAGATGGAAGCATGACGATCTCGAACGGCCAGTTCGTTCGAAGTTGTGCCCGCCCGAGCGGGGTGCGCAATTGGCGTCTTTCGGATCGATGCCCTGGGCTAGAGTCGATGTGCTGGTCATCGAGAAGAGGGTGGAGGTGGTCGCGTTGCCAGATCGCGTCGACGTACACATGCGCGACAGTGACGCGTTCTCCTGGTACATGGAGAAGGACCCGCTGCTGCGCTCGACGGTGGTGTGCGTCCTGCTCCTGGACCGCAGCCCCGATTGGGATCGGTTGCCGGAGCGACTCGAGCGCAGCACGCGACTGTCGCCGGGGTTTCGGCACCGGGTCGTGTCGCCTCCGCTGCGGCTGGCCACGCCGCGCTGGGTCGTGGATCCCGATTTCGACTTGTCGTGGCACGTGCGCCGGTTTGAGGCCGCACCGCCGAAGACGTTGGCGACGGTCCTGGAGTTCGCTCGCCAGACCGGGATGGCGGGCCTGGATCGCGACCGGCCGCTGTGGGAGTTCACGTTCATCGAGGGGCTCGAGGGCGGCCAGACGGCGCTCGTGATGAAGCTCCACCACTCGCTCACCGACGGCGTGGGGGGCATGGAGATCGCGCGACTGCTGTTCGACGTCGAAGCCGATCCCGGCGATCTCGGACCGATGCCCGAGGCACCGGTGGGAGAGCGCCTCGGCACCGTGGACCTGGCCCGGGACGCGCTCGGCTACGACTGGTCGCAGCTGTTCGACTTCTCCAAGCGTCACCTCACCTCCGCCGTCGGCGATGTGGCCCATGCGCTGCGGCATCCCCGCGAGACCGTCACCGAGACGGTCGCGACCGGACAGGCGATCGCGCGCGTCGTCGCGCCGATATCAGACACGCTGTCGCCGGTGATGACCGAGCGCCACCTGGCCTGGCACTACGACGTCCTCGAGTTCCCGCTGGACGAGATCCTGGACGCCGCGCACGCCGCCGGCGCGAAGCACAATGACGCCTTCCTGTCCGGCGTCACCGCGGGACTGCGGCGGTACCACGAACGGCACGACACCCAGGTGGACGAGCTGCGGGTCACGATGCCGATCAGCATCCGTAAGGCGAACGACCCGATCGGCGGCAACCGCATCACGCTGATGAGGTTCAAGGTCCCCGTGGACATCACCGACCCGAGCGAGCGGATGACGGAGACCCACCGTCGCTGCGAATCGGTGAAGACCGACCGCTCGCTGCCCTTCACCAACGCGGTCGCCGGTACGCTCAACCTGTTACCGCGCTCCGTCATCGGCGGGATGCTCAAGCACATCGACTTCCTGGCCAGCAACGTGCCCGGCATCTCTATGCCGCTCTACCTCACCGGTGCGAAGGTCGAAAGGTTCTACGGCTTCGGCCCCACGATCGGGGCCGCCCTCAACGTCACGCTGATGTCCTACTGCGGCACGTGCTGCGTTGGCATCAACATCGACACCGGTGCCGTACCCGGCCCCGACGTGCTGATGGACTGCCTGCGGCAGGGCTTCGACGAAGTCCTCGCGGTCGGGGGCGGGACCGCACGTGTAGTATTGCCGACCGGCGCCCCGTCGGCACGGCCGATCAGCCGGCGCGGGGTGCGCGGCTCAACGAGCGCCGGGTAGGATGTGGTCTGACGCTCGCAATCAATGCGCCCCGCTATGGATCAAGGCACCCAGGACCGGACCGGCAAGCCGCTGACGCACGCCGAAGCTGTTCGGCTCGCGGAGCGCTACGTCGGCGCGTACAACGATCGGGATCTCGACGCGATGCTCGCGGTACAGGACGCGGACCTGGTGAGCTATCCGGCGCCGCTGTTCGGGCGTCGGCCGCACGTCGGTCATGCCGGCGTCCGCGAGTGGTGGGGAGCGATGGTGGCCAGCGACCGGTGGTACGAGGTTGTGGTGCATGAGGTCCGCGTGCTCGAGTCGGATCGGTGCGCGATTCTGGGCGAGATACGCGACCGGGGCGAGTCGATCAGCCCCTGGGGAGTCGTGGTGCGGGTTCGCCACGGCTTGATCGTCGAGTCGCGCTCCTACCTCAGCGACAAGTCGCTGCTGGAGAGCCTCCGGTTGCTCGGAGAGCCGTCGACGGCAAGCTGACGGGACGTGAGCACGGCGACGCTCTGGCTCGCCGCGTCGGCACGTGATGGTGGTACGTGCCTGAGCCTGTGGGACGATGCATCCGTGCCGGTCGTCGACGTTGCTGGTCTGCCTGTCCTGGCACCGCGCCCGGGTGACGGGGCAGTTCCGCCACTCGGCCCAGATGACGTTTGCCTACTACGCAATTGCTCCGGGCGCCCACGCACTCGAGCCGTGCCGTGTGATCGCTGTCGACCATCCGGCGCGGACCGTGGTCGGGGGCGTCGACACGGCCTTACAGACCGAGCTCCGAGCCTCGAAGTCTTAGCGCACGTGGTCAGGTCCTCTCTGCCGCGTCCGCACGTGCGGGATCAGCCCGGACGGGGCCTGCACCGGCCGCCTCGCCGGTGATCAGGCGGGCGCCGCGGCCCCGCGTCACGAAGCTGAACCCCCAGCGGATGAAGACGAGGAGGCGGTTCTCGAACCCGACCAGGTACCAGAGGTGGACCACGAGCCAGACGGCCCACGCGACCGAGCCGCTCAGCTTCAGCCCCTTGATGTCGGCAACCGCCGCCCGGCGGCCGATCGTCGCGAGGTTGCCCTTGTCGCGGTACCGGAACGGCGGGCTGTCTCGACCCTGCAAGCGGGCCCGGACGACCTGTGCGGCGTAGCGTCCCTGCTGCATCGCGACCGGCGCCACCCCGGGAAGGACCTCGGCCTGCCCACGCTCATTGCGTACGCGGACCATGTCCCCGACCGCGAAGACCTCGGGATATCCGGGGAGGGTGAGGTCGGCATTGACGGTCACGCGACCGGCGCGATCCGGTATCGCACCGGTAGCCGCAGCGAGCGTCGCGGCGAGCTCCGACGCAGCGACGCCGGCGGCCCAGACGACGGTCCGCGCCGGAATGCGGTCGAAGTTGCCCTTGCCGTCGGCGACGGTGACGCCGTCGCCGTCGAGGCCCACCACGGTCCGGCCGAGGACGGGTGTTACGCCGAGCGCCTCGAGCGACTGCGCTGCCCTCCTCGACAGGGAGGGCGGGAAGCTGGTCAGCACCCGGTCCGCGGCCTCGACGAGGAGGATCCGCCCGTTACGCGGGTCGGTGGTCCGGAACTCCCGGCGCAAGGTGTCGCGCGCGAGCTCGGCGATCTGACCGGCCATTTCCACTCCGGTCGGACCAGCGCCGACGACGACGAACGTGAGCCACGCCTGACGCCGATCGCGACTGGACTCCAGCTCCGCGGCCTCGAACGCGCTCAGGATTCGACTGCGAACCTTGAGGGCGCTCTCGAGCGACTTCACTTCGGCCGCGACCTCGCTCCACTCGTCGTGACCGAAGTACGAGTAGCGCGAGCCGCCGGCCACGATCAGCGTGTCATAGGCGATCGGGGGCGGCGCCGGCAGATCGCCTACCGGGCGCAGCTGAAGCTCGCGCCGCTCGAGGCCGAAGCCGGCGACCTCGGCCATCACCACGCGGACATTGTTGGCGCGCTTGAAGATCGCGCGCAGGGGATAGGCGATCTCGCCGGCCGACAGCGCACCTGTGGCCACCTGATAGGTCAGGGGCTGGAAGAGATGGAAGTTCCGGCGGTCGACGAGCGTCACCTCGACCGGCGCTTCGCGAAGCCTGAGCGCCGCCTGGAGGCCACCGAACCCTCCCCCGACGACCACCACTCTATGGAAGCCTGCCTCCGCCACGATCGCCCTCAAGGTTACGGTTCACGCGAGGGGTGCTGCCTGCGCGTGAGTCGACCCTCGCGCGCGCTTCTACGCCGGCGCTTGCCTGGGGCGCGTTCTGTCCGCCATCTGCGATGACGGAGGTCGAACCGAAGATGCGGTTGATCCGATCGTCCGATCCGGCGGCTGTTGCCCGCGACGAAGCACTTCAGCTGCTCACGCAACGAGCTGTGCTCACGCGGAGCGTGTGTCGGGAGCTGCTCGAGGCGGACGCCACCTATGTCACGATCCGTGCCGGCGCTCGGGTCTGCTGTGCGTTCTTCATGCTGCTCACGGCCGACTCTTCTGTTCAGGCGGAGGGAGACCCGCGAGACTGCGCTCCGAGCTGAGCGACTATTGGGCCGGTTACCCCGCGGCGGCACATCTGCCCGCCGGCTGACGGGTCCTGGCGGCCGCTCCTACTCGCCCCAGAAGTCGGGGACCATCTCTCCGTCTCCCTCCACGTGCGGTCCGAACACGAGCACCTCGAGCCCATCGCGACCAGCTTCGAATGACCGCGTCACCCCTGGGCTCACGCGCACGGCGTCGAGTGGCGCCAGCTCCACCAGCTCGTCATCGAGCTTGACCCGTCCCGAACCGGCCAGGACCACGTAGACCTCCTCCGCTTCTCGATGCCGATGAGCGAACGCCTCGCGTTGTCCGGGCTTGATGCGCAGGTAGTTGACGCCGGTCTGCTCGGCGCCCAAGTCAGCGCGGGGGAAGCGCGCCTCCTGGGTGTCCGAAAGGCCGTGCTTGACGGCCATGTCTTCAACTTCTCGGAGGTTCGTCTTTCCGTAGCTCATAAGCGGAAGTTACCCAACTCTCTGGCGTTCAGAACAGCGAGAGCCCTTGAACGGGGCAGATGGTCCGTCATCATTCGCGCGGTGAATGCAGTTGAGCGATTCCTCGTCGCGTCCCGGATTCGCGATCCTGACGCTGCGGCCGCGGAGCTGGCTCCTGACGTCGTCATGCTGAATCCCGCGACTGATGATCCCGTCATCGGCAAGGACGCGGTCGCAGCGGCTCTCCGTGCCGTGGAAGCGGCGTGCGACGGGTTCAGCCACACTCACCTCCTCGTCGAGAAGGACGGTGGTCGGACGCCGCTCTTCGGCCTCGTGTTCGAAGCCAGAGTCGGAGAAGCAACGCTACGCGGTGTCGACCTCATTGAGCTCGACGAGGACGACCGCATCAGCCGCTTCACGGTGGCGGTGCGACCGGTAGCTGCACTCATGGCGCTGGGTGCGCGCATGTCCGGACCCCAGCCGCCGTAGCCAACGGCGCCCTGCGTTGTCTGGAGCTGCGACGATCGCCGCGTGGACGATCGTCTGCTGGTGGCCTCAGAGAACAACGCGAGGTGGTGCGCGCTCGTGTGCGGCTCGCTTGGTATCCCCGGTGAGTGGCGTCCGGAGTTCTGGAGGTCATCGCGCCCGACTCCGCGGCTCTACCCTGAGGCACCCTTCGACCGGGTGTCTCTGCCGATGCGTTGTTGCGCTGTGTTCAGCTCGGGCGCGGTTGCTCGATCAAGGACAGTTTCGCCGACATCAACCTCGCGAGGCGTGGGTTTGTGGACCTGCTTGAGGCGCAGTCGTTCTACATGAAGCCGTCGCCTGATCGCGAATCGGCCGCCGACGGCTGGTCGATCGTCGAGACGGAGGACGACCTGGCGCTGCTGCGAGATGTGACCGTCCGGGTTCTGCGGTCGCGGCCCGGCGACACTGAAGGTCCGACCCCACCCGAACCTCCATTCGACCCGATCTGCGCCCGTGTGCTCGGAGTTCGGATAAGACTTAACGAAGACCTCGATGGGAGCGAGAGTGTGATCCGACGACACGTATGGAGGGAGCGCGATGAGCGACGGCTATGAGCACGCCATGCGGGTTGGCTCGATCATGAGGCAGCGGGTCGGAGGCTGGCTGCCCACCGACCAGGCCGCGCTGGAGGAATGGCTCGCCGGTTTGAGGAGCAGGGTGGAGGCGAGAGCGGAGCCGGCCGAGCTGCATCCGGTGATTGTCGAGTTCCAGGAACTGATCGCGGCCGATCCGGTGGTCCGCATGTATCTCGAGCAGATGATCGCCGAGGAGCCGAAAGGGAAGAAGTACCGCCAGCGGCACCTATGGAGTGTCGATCAGATGCTCACGCTGATCAACGAGGTGCTGACGCAGGCCCCGGACTACGACACGACAGCGCTCGTGGGCGTGCCGTTGAACGCGATCGTCGACTGGGCGATGGGCACGCCCGCGGGGTTTGCGGCGTTTCGCAACGACGCGATCAACGCGATGTTCAAGAAGGTCTTGGAGGCGTGGCGTGACTTCTTGAGCGGACCGGACTCGCGCTACGTCCTCAACGACGGCCCGGCCGGATGGAAGAGTCCGGCCGCGGCCAAGGCGATCGACATCGATCAGTACCAGTACGACCCGAACGACGAGTACTGGGGTTTCAGGTCGTGGAACGATTTCTTCACGCGACGCTTCAAGGAGGGCGAGCGTCCGGTCGCCGATCCGGACGACGACAAGGTGATCGTGAGCGCCTGCGAGTCGACTCCGTACGCGATCTGCACCGACGCGAAGAAGCACGACAAGTTCTGGCTCAAGAGCCAGCCGTACTCACTGCAGGACATGTTGGCCAACAACGAGGCGGTGGATCAGTTCGTCGGCGGCACGGTGTACCAGGCATTCCTCAGTGCGCTGAACTACCACCGCTGGCACAGCCCGGTGTCGGGCACGGTCGTACAGGCGTTCGTGAAGGACGGCACCTACTACTCGGAGGCGGACAGCGAGGGCGAGGATCCGGCCGGCCCCAACAACTCCCAGGGCTACCTCACGCAGGTCGCCACGCGGGCTCTCTTCTTCATCGCGGCTGATGACCCCAGAATCGGGTTGATCTGCTTCATGCCAGTCGGGATGGCCGAGGTCTCCTCGTGTGTCATCGACCCGAGGATCACGCCGGGTTCCCATGTGACCAAGGGTCAAGAGCTCGGATACTTCCAATACGGCGGCTCCACCCATTGCCTGATCTTCCGGCCAGGGGTGATCAAGGACGTCGCCATCGGGGCGATACCGCAGCCCACGAACCCACACGCGCCGCTCGTATTGGTGTGCTCGAAGCTCGCTACGGCCGCGTAGTCCAGAAACAACGTCCGAACCTGGTTACCCGTCCCGCCGCGGACTCTGCGCCGCGATGGGGGACCCATCACGTTGCGAGCCCACGGGTCGCCTGCCGATCGTGTGCGGCGGGACCCGCCCCGGGGCGGACCAACCGGCATTGCGTAGTCCTTCGCGGCTCTCAGAGCGCGCCGCCGCCGTGCTGGATCGGTCGTAGCGGTCTACCCGGAGGGCTGGTGCCGGCGGTGCGCTGTCCCACCACGCAACCGCTCGACGTTTCGCAGTTCCCGCGAGGCTAGAGCGCCGCCCCCTAAACGCTTCTAGGGGTGCGTTCTGGCCGTGAGGATGCTCACTTGGATGCGTTGGTCGTCTGGCGTGGCGGCTATGTTGGCGCGACTGATGTCGTCGCTGGGGAAGAGCTGGAGCAATGCCAGGGCGGTGTGTCCGAGGCCGGAGCACGCCGGGTCGCGGGTGCGGTTCGACGGCCATTACGTTTCGCCGGAGCACCGCCGGCAGCGCTATCGGTGCGTCCCGGTCAACGGCGATCGCCCGCACCGGTTCACGGAGGTTCTGCCGCGCGAGGAGTCCTGGACGGACGCCTGCGAGTCTTGCGAGCGCGACGTCGGCTCTCACGAGGGTCCGCACGCGGCGCGGCGCTACCAGTTCGTTGCGCTTGGCATCGCCGAGGCGTTGAAGATGGTCGGGTCCGGCTCGACCTACTGCCAGGCGGCGCTGGTGGCGCGCGAGCGCGCCCGGCGGATGCGCACCGATCCCGCCTGCGGTGAGGTGCGCTTCACGCGCCATGGGTCGCTGGTGATGGACTGGGTGGAGGTGTTCGCGCCGGTCGTGTTCGAGCCCTACCGGCCGCGCGAGTGGCCGGCGAGCGGGTCGCTGTTACTCGACGACCTGCCGTTCAGCGTGCGTTTCGCGGACGGCGGCCCACCGCGGATCGTGTTTCGCGTTTTCTGCGCGATGGGCTACGAGAACGGCCGGGCGAAGATCTGGCGAATGGAGGCGTTCCCGTCCAAGTCCCAGGCCGACTGGGAGGCGTTCCTTCACCGTCTCGAGGGTGCGCCCGAGCGCGTGGTGTGCGACAACGACAGCGGCCTCACCCGCGCGGTGCGCGCCCGTTTCCCGCACGCTGAGTTGTACCTGTGCGAGTGGCATCTGCGCCACGCGCTCGAGCGGCTGATGAAGAACATCCGCGCCCAGCAGCCCCAGCACAAGGAGACGATCGACGAGCTGCTGCCGCAGGTCGAGACCGCGTTCACTGGCCCGTCGTTCTGGGCGCCGTTCCTCGAGCGCGCGCATGCCGCCGGCATCGCGCGCGTGAGCGACTGGCTGAACAGCACCGGACGGATCGTCGAGGATCAGTTCGGTCGGCGTGGGCCGCGCTCGACGCGAGGCGCCGACACGCCGTTGAGCACCTCGCCGATGGACGCCTTCATCAACCCGGTGCGCGACTCGATCCGCCCCCGCGCCTACGGGCTGAAGAACCGCGAGCGCACCAACCGGATGCTGATGCTCATGCAGCTGCACGCCAACCGCCGGGACGACGAGCGCGCCTACGTCAGGCACATCCGCGACCACCTTGAGTCCAACCAAGGCCGCCCCCGTGTCACTCGCCGCGCGATCGTCGACGTCGACCGCGTCGCGTCGCTGCGCTGACCGCCATCCCTACCTGGCCGCCGGCCCGCCCAGCGCGCCGCCAGAAGCAGACGAACGCATCCAAGTGGGCATTCCGGCCCTCAGAACGCACCCCTAGAAGCGTTTAGGGGGAGCGCCGCTAGTTCCTGGAACAGTGCTCTGGCGGCGGCCGTCCCGAGCGGCACGTACTCGGCGAGGAAGCGTTCGTTCGGGGCGTGGATGTTCGTGTCGGGAAGGAAGAAGCCGGTGAGGATCGTGGGAATGCACTTGTGGGCAAGCGCTCCGAGGATTGGGAGCGATCCGCCGGAGCGGATCAGCACCGGCCGGACGCCAAGCGCTCGCTCGAACGCGTTCAGGCCAAGCTGCACGGCGCGTGCGTCGGCCGGTACGACTCCCGGGTGCGCCCACGCGAGTAACTCGATCTGCAGCGCAGCCTGCCGGGGCGCAGCTTCGCGCAGCAGTCGCTCGAACTCTGCGGCGATCTGCTCAGGCTGCTGACCGGGAGCCAGCCGGATTGACACGTTGGCCGCAGCGAGACCTTGGGATCACCGTCTTGACAGCGTTGGGTGACCCGCTCGGGGCTGTGGATGCCGTTGATGTCGAGCGACGGCTCTGCGAGCGTCCGCAGGTAGAACTCCTGGCCGGCCCGGGCGTCCGTGGGACGACCACCTCGCGCGGCAAGCTCATCGACACCGGCGGGTAGCTCCCGCCACCCTCGAAGCTCCTCCGAGGTCGGCGCGATGACCCCTTTGCGGAGTGGCTCTGCAAGACGGCCGTCGGCAGCGATGACCGCCGTGAGCGCCTGGACGAGAGCGTTGGCCGCGTTCAGCGCGGCGCCCCGTAGAGGCCTGAGTGCAGGTCGCGCTCCCCGGCGCGCAGGGTCACGTGGAAGTAAACGATTCCGCGAGTCGCGACGGTGAACGCCGGCAGTCCCTTCCGGATCATCCCCATGTCGAAGACGACCGCGGCGTCCGCCCCGCGCTCGTCGGCCTGGAGGTAGTCGACGATCGAGTGCCCGCCGGTCTCCTCCTCGCCATCGCAGACAAAGCGCACGTTGATGGGCAGCTCCCCGGCCTGGGCGAGCTCGCGGGCGGAGCTGAGTAGGAGATAGAGCTGGCCCTTGTCGTCGGCTACCCTGCGGCCGTACACGTGCTCGCATGCAGCGAGGCGACCGCCGCGACGAGATCAAACGAGGCCGGCGCGAACGGGTAGCTCAGGACGTCAGCTTCTTCGAGGAGGACGTCAGGCTGGGCCGCCGATAGCCGAGACGTTGAGCCGCACGTAGTCCAGTGGCATGGATAGGCCGGCCAGGATCGCCTCGGCGAACGGCTCGCGCCGCTCCGCAGGGAGGCGGGCGAGATGTGCCGCCAGAATCGAGGTACGGACAAACGCACCGACGTCCTGCGGATACGTTGGCCGTTCTTCCAGCCTGCACGTGATCGATGTGAAGCCCGCCGTGCGCAGCCGCCGCTCGGTTTCCCGCGGGCTCGCGAACACCCAAGGCGACCAGCCGACAAGTTCCGGGAACGCGTCACGGGCGACCATCTCTATGACGTCGCGGACGCGAGCGATGTTGCCTTCGCCTCCGCACTGAACCTCGAGCGCACCGCCCGGGCGCAGCGCCGACGCCAGCCGCGTCCACATGCGATCGTGGTCGGTCACCCAATGCAGCGTCGCCGTCGAGATGATCACGTCCACGCGATTGGGGAGGTCGAGGTCGAGCACGTCCTGGCACCAGACCTGCGCGCGGTTGCCTAATCGTGACCGCGCGAGTCCCCCACCATCCCCTGGGAGGCGTCAATGGCCAGCACGCGGCCTCGGGGCACTAGCGCCAGCAGCGATTCTGTGACGCGCCCGGTGCCGCAGCCGACCGACGTCAAGGACCGTCGCGTCCGCTGGGATGCCCTCCAGCCGCGACAGCACGTCCGCCGCCCATTCCTGCTGTGGCTCGCTCGTGACGTCATATGTGTGCGCATCCCAGGGAGTGGCCTCTCTGGCATCAGACCTCGGACGAAAAGGCCGCTCGCCCGTCATGGTTGCCGCGAGCCGTTCTCGAGCACGCGCGGGGGCGTGGCACACAGCCGGCGAATCGGGGCCTCATGATCGGCCTCAGTAATTGGCTGGGTGAGGCCTATCATCCCGGTCAGCTGTTCGTACATCCCGAACCGCAGGAGGGTGCCTTGACCGACGAGGCTAGCCCAAGGCCCCCTAAACGCTTCTAGGGGTGCGTTCTGAGGGCCGGAATGCCCACTTGGATGCGTTCGTCTGCTTCTGGCGGCGCGCTGGGCGGGCCGGCGGCCAGGTAGGGATGGCGGTCAGCGCAGCGACGCGACGCGGTCGACGTCGACGATCGCGCGGCGAGTGACACGGGGGCGGCCTTGGTTGGACTCAAGGTGGTCGCGGATGTGCCTGACGTAGGCGCGCTCGTCGTCCCGGCGGTTGGCGTGCAGCTGCATGAGCATCAGCATCCGGTTGGTGCGCTCGCGGTTCTTCAGCCCGTAGGCGCGGGGGCGGATCGAGTCGCGCACCGGGTTGATGAAGGCGTCCATCGGCGAGGTGCTCAACGGCGTGTCGGCGCCTCGCGTCGAGCGCGGCCCACGCCGACCGAACTGATCCTCGACGATCCGTCCGGTGCTGTTCAGCCAGTCGCTCACGCGCGCGATGCCGGCGGCATGCGCGCGCTCGAGGAACGGCGCCCAGAACGACGGGCCAGTGAACGCGGTCTCGACCTGCGGCAGCAGCTCGTCGATCGTCTCCTTGTGCTGGGGCTGCTGGGCGCGGATGTTCTTCATCAGCCGCTCGAGCGCGTGGCGCAGATGCCACTCGCACAGGTACAACTCAGCGTGCGGGAAACGGGCGCGCACCGCGCGGGTGAGGCCGCTGTCGTTGTCGCACACCACGCGCTCGGGCGCACCCTCGAGACGGTGAAGGAACGCCTCCCAGTCGGCCTGGGACTTGGACGGGAACGCCTCCATTCGCCAGATCTTCGCCCGGCCGTTCTCGTAGCCCATCGCGCAGAAAACGCGAAACACGATCCGCGGTGGGCCGCCGTCCGCGAAACGCACGCTGAACGGCAGGTCGTCGAGTAACAGCGACCCGCTCGCCGGCCACTCGCGCGGCCGGTAGGGCTCGAACACGACCGGCGCGAACACCTCCACCCAGTCCATCACCAGCGACCCATGGCGCGTGAAGCGCACCTCACCGCAGGCGGGATCGGTGCGCATCCGCCGGGCGCGCTCGCGCGCCACCAGCGCCGCCTGGCAGTAGGTCGAGCCGGACCCGACCATCTTCAACGCCTCGGCGATGCCAAGCGCAACGAACTGGTAGCGCCGCGCCGCGTGCGGACCCTCGTGAGAGCCGACGTCGCGCTCGCAAGACTCGCAGGCGTCCGTCCAGGACTCCTCGCGCGGCAGAACCTCCGTGAACCGGTGCGGGCGATCGCCGTTGACCGGGACGCACCGATAGCGCTGCCGGCGGTGCTCCGGCGAACCGTAATGGCCGTCGAACCGCACCCGCGACCCGGCGTGCTCCGGCCTCGGACACACCGCCCTGGCATTGCTCCAGCTCTTCCCCAGCGACGACATCAGTCGCGCCAACATAGCCGCCACGCCAGACGACCAACGCATCCAAGTGAGCATCCTCACGGCCAGAACGCACCCCTAGAAGCGTTTAGGGGGGCCCAAGGCTAGCCCCCGGGCGCACGGGGCACCCACCTGATCCGCGTCCCGAGCCCCGAGGGTACGAAGCTGCTCCGGCGCGGCAGAGACCGTGCTCGCCTGCCAGGTGGCGAGCTTGTTGGGTCCGCGACGAGGCGAACACGTTCGCCGCCGAACGGAGGATCTCGGTCTCGATCACGGAATCGATCACCAGGCATGCCTTTCTCCAACCGGTCTCCCTGGGCAGCGGTGGCGCGAGTCTGCCGTTCGACCGCGAGTTCCGCAAGAGCCAGAGCATAGGGCTCGTCCAGGTACGTCAGAGCTGAGATGTTCATCCCGCGCGACGGAGGGCTCGGTCAGGTTGGTGACGAGCCCATGCATCTCGCGGCCGTCCAGCTCTGGAAGACAGGCGCCGGCGCGCGGCGGCGAGCCAGGATTCCCTCATGGCAGCTTCCCCGTGGTCGTTGAGAGGGTCGCCCGGGATCCGAAGCAGCCGCACTGGTCAGCCGCGAAAAAGAGCTACGCCGGAAACTCCGGCATCGCGCCTAGCTGCTGCATCATCGTCATCGCATCCATGAGCCCCCAGTGCTCCGTCACCTGCCCGTCAAGGATGCGGAGTATGTCGAAGACCTGCACCTCGATCCGCTTACCGCTCGCCGGCATTCCCATGAAGTCCGCCTGATGGGTCCCCGTGGCGATGACCCGGACGGATACCAGATCGTCGTCGGCGAGCATCTCGCGGATCTCCATGCGGAGGTCGGGAAAAGCTGAACGGAGCACGGCGAAGAACTGCTTGACGCCCGTCTTGTTGGGTTCCAGCCCCGGGAAATCCTCGTGATCGACGAAGTCGTCCGCGACAAGCTCGTCGATCACACTGAGATCGCCCGCGGCAACCTCGTCGTAGAAGCGACGGACCAGGCTCTTGGTATCTGTCGGCATGGGCTAGCTTCTCCTCGGTTCGCGCCGCCTCCCTCGCGGCGATCGTACTTCGCGCCGGCGTCGGAAGACAAGAATTAGGGCCGCCGCACGTTCTGGCACGACGCGACACACGGCCGCTTCGGGGATAGAAGCAGAGCTCTGCCCGGGACGGCTCCGCGCGTCTCCTTTTCGCGAGCCACGGCGTTGAGCTGGCTTGCGCTTAGCGACGCCACCAGGCGCCGCTGTGCTGGGCTTTCTCGACAAGCAACCAATGGGAGGTGGCTGGGATCACGGCCAGCTCGCCGCCGAGAAGACCGCGATACAGGTAGTGGTCAGGACCGTCCGGCGAGATCTCGGCGTACGGGCGCGCGAGAGATTCGGACGGATCCGCTCCAGGGGTGACGGTGGCCGCCCCACCCGGGCGAAGGAGCACAACCCCGCTCACCATCCCGTACTCGTCATACCAGGTGCGCACCCCGCGAACCTCGACGTAGTCCGGAGCAACACGGCTGCCGCCTCCGGCGTGATGAGCTTCGAGCGCCGCCCAGCCGTCACGGCGTCACCAGGTCTTGACGCGTTCGATTGGGCGTCGGTGCTCGATTCGTAGTCGCATGTCGAGCACGACGCAGCCGCTTGTCATGCATCGGACGGGGTTGAGGTCCGCTTCGACCACCTCCGGGATCTCTCGGAGCAGGAGGGCGAAGCGCAGGATCAATTCGCGCAGCGCCTCACGATCGAGCAGAGCGCTGCCGCGGAACCCGTCGAGCTCGGTGGCGACAGCCGCGGAGGAGTCGATCAGTTCGCCGGCGTCTGCGTCGGTTACCGGCAGCACGCGGAAGGCGGCGGTTCGTCCGAGCCCGGCTTGGCGACCGCCGAGGCCGACCGCCAGCACGGGGCCGAGGTCGGGATCGCCGATCGCCCCGACCAGCACGTTCGCTCCGCCGGGCGCGACCAGGCGCTGGACGATCGCTCCGGTCCATTCCCGTCCGGCGGCGTGCACGCGTCGTTCGAGCTCGCGCCAGCAGGATCGCACCGCCGACTCGCCCTCCAGCCCGAGCAGCACAGCGTCGATGTCGCTCGCATGCGCGGGCGCGGCAAAGTCCGCCTTCAGCGCTACCGGAGCGCCGATTTCCGCCGCCACCGCAACCGCGCGCTCGACCTCCCGGCAGTGGTGCGAGGCCGCAACGGGGATGCCGTGCGTGGCCAGCAGAGCTTCTGCGTTCGCGAGCGAGAGCCAGCCACCGGCGGGCTCGCGTTCAAGAAATGAAGCGATCACCGCGTGCGCCGCCGGCCCGTCCAGGTCGCGATAGTGCGGGGGCTCGCCGAGCGGCCGCGCCAGCCATTCGCGACGTTCGGCCGCGCGCGCGAGCACAGCGGCACACGACTCGGGGAACCGGAAGTTCGGCACCCCCGAGCCGGTCCGCGCGGGCAACCGGCCGTCTGACCGCAGCACCGATGCCACCACCGGCTTGGGCTGCCCCGCGGAGGCCGCGGAGATCGCCTCCAGCACGGCCTCCGGGTCGCCGTCGTAAAAGTCGACGTAGTAGACCATCAGCGCGTCGATGCTGGCATCGCTGAGCAGCGCGCGGACGCTCGCAGCGTATTCGCCCGGTCCGGCACTGATCTCCATCAGCAGTGGGTTCTGCGCTTCGCTGTCCTCTCTGACCTCCAGCCCGCGCGTCGTGCACGCGTCGGCGGCGAGCGTCGCCACGCCCGCGGAGTTGCTCACGATCCCGATCCTGCGTCCGCTCGGCAGCGGCTGGCGCTCGAAGAACTCGGCGGCGTCGAACAGCTCCTCACCGCTACGGAACCGCAGCACCCCGGCTTGTTGCAACAGCGCGTCGACGGCCGCATCGCCGCGCAGCGCCGCGGCCGTATGCGAGCGCGCCTCGGTCAGCACCCGCTCGGCCCGTCGACGCCCCTTCAGAGCGAGGATCGGCTTGCGGCGCGAGACGCGCCGAGCGATCCGCGTGAAGTGCTCCGGGTTGCCGAACGTGTCAACGTACAGGATCACCGCAGCTGTCCGGTCGTCTTGCTCCCAGCACTCGAGCAGATCGTTGGTCGAGACGTCGGCGCGGCTGCCCAGCGAGACGAACATCGAGACCCCCAGCTGCCGCGCCGCGGCGTGACCGAGCAGCCCGATCCCGACCGCTCCCGATGGCGAGCAGATCGACAGACCTCCCGCCCTCACGCTGGCGCCGGTGAACGTGGCGTTCAGGCTGACCTCCTCGGCAGTGTTGAGCACCCCCAGAGAGCTCGGCCCGACCACCCGCAACCCCCCACCGCGGACGATCTCCAGCAGCCGCTGCTCCCGCGCCAGCGACGCCTCGCTGTCCTGCCTAGGACCGGCGGCGAGAACGAGCAGCGCTCGTGCTCCCGTCGCAGCCGCCTCGGCGGCGAATTCGAGCACCTCATCGCCCGCCGCGGCGATGATCACGAGCTCCGCAGCGACCTCCAGCTCGCCGAGGCTGCGAGCGGCCCGCATCGAGCGCACCACACCCCCCGCACGGTCGACCGGAGTCACGACACCCTTAAAGCCGCCGCCGCTGATGTTCGCCAGCACCGCGCGGCCGACGTTGCCCGGCGTCGCCGCGGCGCCCACAACGGCTATCGACGAAGGCGCAAGGATGGGCCGCAACGAGGCGACCGCGGCGAGATGGTCCCGCTCGTCGATCCGCTCCAGCACCGCCTCCGTCGGAGTGATATCCAGCGACACTGTGAGCTCGCCAAATCCCTCGCGCCGCACGGCGAAACCGGCATGCTCAAACACCCCCAACATCGCCCGGTTGGCAGACATCACAGCCGCATCGAACCGGTGGATCCCGCGGTCCGCCGCTACCGCCGCGAGCTGCTCGAGCATCCGCGTCGCGATGCCACGCCGGTGATCATCATCAGCCACCGCAAACGCAACCTCGGCGACACCGGGCTCGCGCAACCCCTCATAGCCTGCGGCAGCCACCACGCGACCGTCGTGCCGGCCGATCAACGCCAGACGATCAACGCCGGTCGCCTCCGCGGCCGCGCGCGCGACCGTATCGCTGCGCCCAAAGCCGTGGAAGCGGAAATACCGGCTCTCCGGCGAGAGGCCGTCATAGAACTCCTTGATGTCGTCGAAGTCCACCGGCGTCGGGGCCTGCAACCGCAGCGACGACCCATCACGCAGTAACACGTCCCTGACCAGCGACTGAGGTTCATGCGCCGAAGCGCGCATCACATCTCCTGGCCGGCGGTGAGCGCCACTGTGCTAGTGATCCACGATCAGCGTCCGCGAAGGGACATGCACCACGCGCGCCACCCCATCGCGCCGCCCAGGCCAGCCAGCGAGGCTGCGAGCGATCGCCGTGCCGAGCCCTCGCGTGCCGTTCGTAAACAGGACGACTCGGCCCTTCAGCGTCTGTGCGGCGAGCGGCCGCGCTGTATCACGAGTTTCCAAGGTCATCACCGCTCTTCTCCCGCCCGTGATCGTCTTGCGATCGCTCCTCGAGCTCGGGGTTGGCATTGGGCGAGCTGAGGTCGAACGATAACGGCGCTGCTGGGCGGAGGCGCAGTCGCGATCTCTCGACCTCGTGGCGCGGCTGCGAAGGCGACAGGCGGGTGCGGTAGGGGCTCAGGCCGTGGTGATAGACGTGCCAAAAGCCACTAAAACCACCCGGCGCCAGCTCAAGCTGCGACCGCAGCAGATATCCGACCGGCTGCCGTTGCGAGTCAAGCATCGTCCGCGCCGTCGGAACAAGCCGGACCGTCGTCGCGATTCAGCAGCCGGTGAGCGAAGTCATAGCCGCGCCGACTCGCTCAAGAACGAGTCGACATCAGCCGTCTCGATCGCGTACGCCGGGTCATGCTGCTTCGCCTGGATCGCCCACAGGTCACCATCGCGCTCCTCCGCGCCCAGATCAATCCCTGCGTCGCGTCCCCAAGCGTCCGGCCGCTCCGACCACGGCCACACGCGCCCGATTCGGGATCGATACTCGTACTCGGGAGCGTTTAGCAGAAACCACTGACAGATCCGCTCGAACTTCCGGAACCGAACCGCCGGACGCGCGTCCAGCGCCAACAGCAGATCGCCAAAGCCCCACGTGCCCATCTGTCGCGATGGTACGACCCTGCAAAAGCACTTCCGCCAGCCTCGGCGGTTCGACTGGACCCGCTGCGCTCTCCAACCGCACGTTGGTTCGCCACCGTTGCACGAGCGCTTGCGTGCTTGTACCAATCGTTGCGTAATATCCCGCCGGATATGTCCACCAAACCGCTCCCGGGGTATGCGAAGCCCGGGCGGCTGGCACACCGCCCACAACACTTCACGGCGTACGGGCTCCCGCGATTGATCGTGATTGCGTTCGCACTCACCGGCGTGATCGCCATCGCGTTGCTCGTGCTTGGGCTCTTGAATGTGCAGGCCGTCACGGATCACTTCCGCATCCACTAGGCCCCGGCCGTTTCGCCAGCAGTCCGAGAGCTCCCGCGCAGAGAAGCAGGCGTGATGGGGCCAGTGACCTGCCGTCGCTCGAGATCCACGTTCGTCTGCTGCCGCCGCCGGCTCGGAGCCCGCCGCCGTCGATCCCTGCTGTGGTTCGCGCTCGCGCTGTCGTGGTCGTGATGGTTGCGCTCGCCCTGATGGGCCTCGCGATAGAGCCGATCGGGGCCATGATCGTCACGCTCGGATGGGCTGAGGGTCCGGGGCGGTGCGTGCGGCGGCTGCGCCAGGTGCGCTTCGGCCAGGCGGGCTCTCAACAGCCGGTTGCGGGTACCTGGAACGCCCTTTCCGCACGTCTGGTGGTCGATATCCGTCCCCCATCGCGGGCGCCGGTGGGGTCAGCGGTCGGGGTCGGTGGTGTAGGCGCTGGCGGGTACGCCGAGCAGCTCGAGTAGCTGGTGTTGCAGCGGGGTGAGCTGGGGGTCGAGGGTCTGGATGCGTTGGCCGTCGCGGGTGAGGTGGTGGCGTTGGACGTTGGTGAAGGCGTCGAGGATGCGGGCGGCGGTCGGGGCGGTGCAGGCGCGTTGCTCGTGGTAGAGCGCCAGCTCGGGGATGTTGTGATGGGTCATCGTCCGACGTAGCTCGCGTTCGATCAGGCAGTTGGTGAGCAGCGCGATGAACTGGCAGGCGAACAGCGCCTCGATCCGGAACGGGCTCTTGAGTGTCACGGGCGCGGCGTCCTGGACGGATTTCAGTTCGTGGTGGCGCTTCTCGAGGTTCGGCTGGTAGCGGTAGGCGGCGAGCACCTGAGTGTCGGTCAGCTCCGAGTCGTTGGACGTGAGCGGGAAGCGACCGTCAGAAGCGGCGTCGTAGCGGACCTGCTCGGCATCGACGCTCACCTCGAGCGCGTAGCGGGTCTTGGCGATCTTGCGGTAGCGGGTGTCGTTGCCGGGTCGGCCGCGTTTCTCCTGGCGGTAGCGCTCCTCGACGGTCTCGATGACCGTGACCGACACCCAGCGCTCGCCGCCGCTTGTGGTCAGCAGCGCGGCGGCGGCCTCCTCGGCGGCGACGCGGGTGGTGATCCTGGCGCGCGGGCCGGCCAAGCGCTCCGATAGCTCCCCGAGGGCGTGGCCGGCGCGGTCGATCCGCTCGGCGCGGGCGCTCTCGTCGTGGTGCTGTTTGGCGCTTGAGTGCACCCAGGTGATGCGGTATCCCTCCGTGGTCGGGAACGGCGCCGGGCAGACCCGCCAGACCAGGTCGGGATCACCGTTGCGCTTGCCGGGCCGCCGACACGCCTCGACCCAATCGGGCGCCTGCGTGCTCATCCACTCGCGCAGCCGCCCGTCCTCTGAGCGTGAGCGCGGCAGCACCGTGATGAACCGTCCGCCGTGGCGCTCGATGTGGCCCATCTGCTCGCGCGTGCACAACTTGCTGTCGGCGACATACAGGAAGTCATGGCGGCCAACCAGCACACACAGCCCGTCCCACGTCTCGATGTGCGTCTGATCGTCGGTCACGTTGCCGTCCGCGAGGCGGTGCGCGAGTGGCACCGCCCCGTCGGCCGACACTGTCAGGATCAGCAGCAGCTGCTTCAGATCGCCGCGATGCTCCTTGTTGTGACCGCGCTTCGCGGCGGCCGTTGACTGGCCGCCCCGCTCGCGCCCATCGGCCTGCAGGTACTCGCCGTGCAGAGTGATCGAGGTCGAGTCGTTGTGCAGCTGCGAGCAGTCAACACCGAACTCCCTGATTGCCCCCAGCGTCAGTTCCGTCAACAGCGACGCGCGATCTGCGTCGAACAACCGATCCAACGCCCGGCCGACGCGGTCATCGCACAACAGCGCCACCTCGCCTGGCTCAAGTGACAGCGCGTCCGCCTCAAAGCGGCAGGCCCACTCCCCGATCCCGTATAGCGGCTCACGCTCCACGCACAGGTTCAGCACCAGCACCTTGATCGTCCGGGCGGCCGCCATCAGCACGCGCTGATCGTCGTCGGGCAGATGCCGCTCGAGGACATGCTCGAGCCCGAGCCGATCGAGGAAGTGGCCGAGGATCGGCAGCGCTCCCAGCGCCTGCGAGGCCAGTTCGAACGGTTGCTCTGCGCTGATCGTCATGAATCATCCATCCGGTAGCTACGGTATTAGTACCGTAGCTACCGGACGAACCCGACCACGATGCCCGACCAGCACCCCCAACCCCACCCCGACGACGAGCAGCAGCCGATCGCGCCCGAGCACCAACGGCGCCTCCAACAGATCCTCGAACAGCTCGCGACGCTCGGGTTCTGCCTCCCCGGAACGGTCGCCGAGCGCCACATCCGCTGCCCCAACCCAGGCTGCCACTGCCACCACGACCCGCCCCAGCTGCACGGGCCCTACCTCGCGTGGACGCGCAAGGTCAGCCAGAAGACCGTCACCCGCAACCTCACGGCCGAGCAGGCGCGGCGCTACCGCGCCTGGTTCCAGAACAACCGGCGCCTACGCCAGCTCACCTCAGAACTTCAGGCACTGTCACTCACTGCCGCGGCCGAGGCCGAAGGGTGGGGGGAGAAATAGACGACCAGACGTGCGGAAAGAGCGTTATGACCCAGCGACAGTTCGGTCGTAAGCCTCAGACCTCCGGTAGTGGAATCAGATTAGTGGCGTTGTGCAGGGGTTTTGTTTGCTCTAGAGCTTGCAAAAGTATGTTTGGTTTGGTATTGTTGTGGGGTGTTGAGCGGGTCGACAGAGGCAGGCGGGGATGCGGGCCAGTTGCCGGGGATGCCGGCGCCGTTGGAGTTGCGGTTGGAGGCGGTCGGCGAGGACGTGGTGGTGTCCTGTGGCGGTCGGGCGTTGGCGTGCTATGAGCGGGGTGATCGGGGGATGCGTAACCTCGCGATCGTGTCGTTGACGCGGGCTGGGGTGAAGGGCGTTGAGGTGGCACGCGTGTTCGGGATCAGTGCTGAGCATGTGACTCGTCTGCGGGGGGAGGTCGCTGAGGGCGGGTCTGGGGCGTTGGTGCGGCCGATGGGTCGCCCACGGAAGCTTGATCGGGACGCGGTCGCGCGGGTGTATGAGTTGTCTGATCGGCGTGTCGCGGGCAGCGAGATCGCGAAACTGCTGGGTGTCTCGGAAGCGACGATCTCGCGGTTGTTGGCGCGTCGCCCGGCGCGTGAGGTTGAGCGGCTGCCGGTGAGCGAGCTGGGGGAGGTGAGCGACCTGGCGGATGTGACTGGCGGCGCTGAGACGACCGTGGCGGATCTGACCGCGGCGGACGTCGCTCAAAGCGCCGAGTGTGGGGTGAGCGTGGCGGATCTGACCGGGCCGGTTGAGGTCGTTGGCGCGCGGATCGGTGAGGGTGGCGGCCGGTCGGTGTACGCGGGCGCGATGCTGCTGCACCCGTTCCTGGAGAAGGTCGGCGCGAGCGCGGTGCTCGGCGTGCTCAGCTCGGGTCCTGAGCGGTGCTATGACACGATCGCGGTCGCGCTCTGTGGCGTGTTCGCGTTCGCGTTGGGGACCTCCTCCCTGGAGGGCTCAAAGCACTTGCAGCTCGCCGACGCGGGGCTGCTGGCCGGGATCGAGCGTTTCCCGCATCTGCGGAGCCTGCGCCCGCGGCTCGGGGCGCTCGCGGACGCGGTCGATCCGTTGCGGGTCCAGGTCGCGCTGTCAAAGGCGATGCTGAGCGCCGACAGCGAGCCTCCGTCGGTGTTCTTTGTCGATGAGCACTTCGTTGCGTATACCGGCTGCCGGCCGGTCGCCAAGGGCTGGAACACACGCCGCCGTCATGCCGAGCCCGGAAGGCACGACACCGTGATCGTTGATGACCGCTGGCGGGCTGTGTGTTTCGCCTCAGGCTCTCCGCAAGGCCTCTCAGGCGCGATGCTTGACCCGGTCGACCAACTCCTTGAGATCTGCGACGGGCGACCGTTGATGCTCGGCTTCGATCGCGGCGGCGCCTATCCCAAGACGTTCTGTGAGCTGCGCGATCGCGGGATCGACTGGATCACGTACCGTCGCGCGCCGCTGGCCGTCCCGACGGTCAAGCCTCGCCGCTCGTGGGTGAGGCTCGACGGGCAGCGCCATTACGTGCGCGTCGCTGATGAGCTCGTCGAGCTTGACGGATACGGGAAATGCCGACAGCTGAGCGTGTATCAGGACGGGCGGGTCGTGCTGCAGATCCTGACCAGCGGAGGGTGTCAGTTCTTCCGTGTAAGCTGACTTTTTGATAGTAACAGTTACTCCTGGTGTGTCAACTAGTGACAGTCGGGTTTCAGTTGTCGGGGATGCGGTCACCGAACTCAATTTTGAACGCGGCCAAGGCGGCTGGCCAGTTGAACACGCGCTTCCATTTGGTCTCGGCTTTGGTGATCGCGAGGTAGATCAGCTTGCGGGCGGCGTCCTCGGTCGGGAAGTGCCCGCGGGTCTTGATGATCTTCCGCGTCTGGCGGTGTAGGGCTTCGATCGAGTTGGTGGTGTAGATCACGCGGCGGACGTCGGCGGGGTAGGCCAGGAACGGGGTGATCTGCTCCCAGTGCTCGAGCCAGCTGGCTGAGATCATCGGGTAGCGGTGATCCCATTTCTCGGCGAACGCTGTGAGCTCGTCTGCGGCGTGCTCGGCGTCGACGGCGGTGTAGATCTTGCGCAGGTCGGCGGCGAGCGGTTTGCGGTCCTTGTAGGACACGAAGCGCATGCTGGAGCGGACCTGATGCACCAGGCAGGTCTGGACGGTCGCGTGCGGGAAGGTCGCCTCGATCGCCTCCGGGAAGCCGGTCAGCCCGTCGACGCAGACGAACAGGATGTCGGCGACGCCGCGGGTCTTCAGATCGGTGAGAACGTGCAGCCAGAACTTCGCGCCCTCCGTCTGCTGGAACCACAGGCCGAGCACGTCACGCTCGCCGTCGAGGTTGACGCCCAGCGCCACGTAGCACGCCTGGTTTCGCACCGTATGCCCGTCGCGGATCTTCACGATCAGCGCGTCGAGGTAGACGATCGGGTAGACGCGCTCCAGCGGCCGGTTCTGCCACGCCTTCGCGTCGCTGAGCACCGTGTCGGTGATCTTCGAGATCAGATCCGGCGAGACCTCGGTGCCGTAGATCTCCGCGAGGTGTCCCTGGATCTCGCGGACCGTCAGACCGCGGGCGTAGAGGCTGATCACGCGATCGTCGAACCCGACCCACCGGGTCTGACGCTTCTTGACGATCTGCGGCTCAAACGTGCCCTTGCGATCCCGCGGGGAGCGGATCCGCAGCGGTCCCTGATCGGTCAGGATCGTCTTTGACGGCTTGCCGTTGCGTGCGTTCCCCACGCCACCGGGCGGCGCCTGATCGGGCTCATAGCCGAGATGCTCGCTCAGCTCCGCCTCCAACGCCCGGTTCAACAGCCGGCGCGTCAACTGCCCCAGCAGCCCGTCCGGGCCCGCGATCTCCTCAGCGGTCCTCGCCCCTGAGAGCAACGCGTCGAGCAGCTCGTCGCTGACTTCCAACGGCTCCTGATCGAGCCCAGGACCGCCCGGCAACCCGGGAAACACCTCTCGCCGCTCCACGGTGCTGAGGTCGCTTCGCTCCTCGCTGACAACAACATCTTCTTCTTCTTGACTGCTTCTGCTGTGAGTTCTCGTAGGCATGGCTGATCCTTTCGGCCACGCTTACACGGTTCCTCCGACACTCCCGCAGATCCTGACCAGCGACCTGCGCACCCCAGCCGCGCGCCTCGCGCACACGCTGCGCTGCCGGTGGTGCATCGAGAACACCTTCAAATACCTCGAAGACCATCACGGCCTGCACTGGCTGTGCGACCACGAGATGAGCATCGCCCCGGACACCACGCTACAGCGCAACCCCGAACGCACCACAGCGCTCGCACAGCTTCGAGCGCACGAGCAGACCATCGCCGAGCTCGAACGTCAGATCGGCCAACACACCACCGACAGCAACGCCGCCGACACCAACCCCGCCGAGACGCTGTGCATGCTCCAAGCAGACCTCTACACCGCACAAGCCGCCACCCGCACAGCCAAAGCGACGCTGAAGCCGATCCCCGCGAAGCTGCCCGCCAACGTCATCGACCCCGACGCCAAGCGCGCCACCCCCCGCGTGAACCGTCGCGCGCTGCAGACCGTCCTACGACTGCTGGCCTACAACGCCGAGCTTGACCTCGCCCGCGCGATCAACACCTACCTCGCTGACCCCGACGAATACCGCGCGATCACCCGCCACCTCCTGCACCAGCCCGGACAGATCGACTACACCCCAACCCGGATCACCGTCACGATCGACCCGCCGCACGCCCCCCGCATCGCCCGCGCCCTGAACCTCCTGATCGACCAGATCAACAACAATCCACCCAAGCTCACCGGCGACCGCCGACCGATCAGCTACCAGATCAGCGCAAAACCTTGACATCACGCGCCGCCCTACTACCGGAGGTCTGAGCCTCGCAAGGGGGTGTGGCGTGCGTGCCGCTCGGGTGTGCGTTCGCGCGCCGCATCGGCTCGACCCGCGCGGAACGGGGGGCCTCGCTCGCGGACCATCCGACACCGGCCAACCGCAGCCGTCCCTCTCTGTCAAGGTAGCTTGAGACGTTTTCCACATTAGTAATTTTTTCTGACCATTGTTGATAACTGGGCGGAGAATGGAGTCTCGTCATGACCGTTGAGCGCGGCACGCCGTCGACCTTGTAGGCCACGTCGATCTTCTGTTTCGGCCACTCGCCCTTGATGGCGGTGATCTGGACGTCGAGCTTGCCTAGGAGCCCGTGCTGGTAGGTCACGCGGTCGCCTGGTTTCATGATCCACCTGCCCTCACGCACGCGCGGGTGCAGCACCTCAGCGTAGGTGGCTTCACCTAAAGGCCGAACGCAGAGCGGTCAGGCGGCTTCGGCTTCGAGGCGCTCTTCACCGAGCGATTCAAGCACGGCGTTGATCGCCTCGCGAATCTCCTCCGTGAGTCGACCCTTCGCGTCATCGAGGGCCACCGCGTCGGCCAGGTCCCACACGGCATCGACCTCAAGCGTCGGATGGAGATCGACCTGGTTGAGGCCCGGCAGCACGAACTTGGTCTCATACTCGGCCCAGTCATCCTCTACCGTGGCACGT
>CAWFKF010000068.1:0-71461 GCA_963816005.1 uncultured Solirubrobacteraceae bacterium
CCAGGAACCGCTACCGCATGAAATCAGCGACAGGATCGGCCATCGCGCGTCCTGTGGAGAGCCGGATGCTCAGGAATGGGCACGTCCGGTTCGGCGAGCGGGTCGGGGAAACGGACCGGCGGCAACGCCGGCACCGCGCCCCGGCCCGACCCAACTCGTAGATGCGCGTTTAGCACCTCGACCACCGCCCGCTGAACAACCTTGTCTTCCAGCGCAGCGACCCCAAGCGGCCGCAGCCGCCCGTCTGGCTTTGGTATGAACGCCCTCCGAGACGGCCTCGCCCGATACGCGCCCCTGTGGACCCGCGCGTGCAGATCCCGAAGGTTCGCTTCGAGATCCTGCCCGTAGTCCCGCCACGTCACCCCGTCGACCCCCGGCGCGGCCTCGGGCCAATCGCCCAGTAGGCCGCCTCCAGCCGCTCGATGTCACGTGATGAAGGAGCGCGGTGAACCGCGCATCCTTGTCCTTCTGTGCCACTCGGCGCACACGATCCAGCTCACTTGAGCACGCCCAGTCCGGCACTGCGTCCGGGGCGTGTTTCGCTGGCCGCGTTCCCCTTGGCTGGTCGCCTTCCCTCCACCGCCTCCGCCCCCGGCGCCCGGGCTCGTTCGGCGGTCGGGTCGCCGGGAGCGTCGCAGCTCCCGGCTCCCACGGATCCCGGCGTGACAGTCTCCCGTCACCGGGCTCTTCTCACCAGCCGTCAGTACGCGCGGACCCACTTCCAGTGGGCGAACAGGCCGGGCTCGCGTTCGTGCAGCCCAGTCCACCACCGCTTGAACCGTTTGTAGGTCCGTAACCGCCGATACTTCTTCCCAGCCCAGCGCCTCAGGTAGGTGTTGACGCGCTGCAGGAGGGCATCCATCACGGTCCAGTAATAGCGGCCGTAATAGTTCATCCATCCGGCGACGATGGGATTCAGCCATCTCGCCAGGTCGTCCAACGACAGGTTGGTGCGCCGGTGGATCCGCATCCTGCGGAGCTCGACGCTCTTGGCCTGCAGCGCCTCGGTACTGATCGCGGGCTGGAAGCTGGTGAAGTACCCGCCTCCTGTCGCTCGCGCCTTCCGTGCTCGGAAGGTGAACCCGAGAAAGGTGAAGCTGGTGTGCTCATGCTCTCCCCGACGCTTGCCGGTCGCGGTAGGGACAGCCCTTCGCCCTTGCGGGCTCGGGCCGCCCCCCGCACAGATCCCAGCGTGCGCTGCTAACGCACTGGGCTCCTCCCTTGGGTTCGAGCGTCGAAGCGGGCGTCTGGCCATGGTTGTGTGATGGTGAGAAACGGTAGCCATCGGGCTCGGAAGCGCCGCATCCGCTCCCAGGTCACCGTGGTGCGCTGGCTGCGGCGCCGCAGCGCCATAAACCAGAGTCGCACGGCCTCGGAGCGGAAGGCGTACAGCGCCCTTTGATTGCCGGGCACGCCGTAGTAGTTGGCATGCCCGCGCAGGACGCTAGCGAGCCAGCGTCCTTGTTCGGGGATGGGCAGGTGCCGGCGTCGCTCGATCTTGCCTTTGAGGGCAGACAGCTTGGCCCGCATCCGTTTTGAGTCGGTGATCCGCAGAGGCTTGAAATGCCCCGACCTGGAGGTCCCGCAGATGTGCGTGAACCCCAGAAATCGGAACGTATCTGGCTTGCCGAGACCCCGCGCCTTGCGTTTGCGGGCGGCGAACCGCCCGAATTCGATCAGGCGGGTCTTCTCGGCGTTCAGTTCCAGGCTGAACTGCGCGAGTCTGTCGCGAAGCTCGGCCCAGAACCGCTCGGCGTCGTCCCGGTGCTCGAATCCCATCACGAAGTCGTCAGCAAAGCGCACGATCATTACGTCGCCGCGCGCGTGCCGTTGCCTCCACTGGTGGGCCCACAGATCGAAGACATAGTGAAGGTAGACGTTGGCCAGGAGCGGTGAAACCGAAGCTCCTTGCGGTACGCCTTCTTCGTACTGCGTCCACGACCCCTTCTCGATGACCCCCGCGGCCAACCACTTCCCGATCAGCCGCAGGACCCGTCTGTCAGCAATCCGATGCCCCAAGAACCTCATTAGCCATTGATGGTCAAGGCTGGTGAAGAACTCGCGGAAATCCGCGTCGAGCACCCAGTTCACGCGCTTTCGTCGCAGCCCGACCGCGAGCGCATCCAACGCATCATGCGGGGAACGCCCCGGTCGAAACCCGTGCGAGAAACCGAGAAAGTCCGTCTCGTATATGGCGTTCAGCACCTCAACCACCGCCCGCTGAAGGAGCTTGTCCTCCAACGATGCGATCCCGAGCGGCCTTCGCCGCCCATCGGGCTTTGGTATGTACACCCTCCGCGACGGTCTCGCCCGGTAGCTCCCGCGATGGACCCGGGAATGCAGATCCCGAAGGTTCTCTTCGAGGTCCTGCCCGTAGTCCTTCCATGTCACGCCGTCTACCCCAGGCGCGGCCTTGGGCTTCAACGCCCAGTAGGCCGCCCGCAGGCGGTCGACATCGACATGGTGCAGGAGCGCGGTGAACCGCACATCCTTGTCCTTCCGCGCCACTCGGCGCACGCGATCCAGGTCACTTGACACGCCCACTCCAGCTCCGCGTCTGGGACGTGTTTTGCCGCCCGCGTTTCCCTTGGGCGATCCCCTTCCCTCCGCCACCTCCGCCGCCCCGCCTTGGGCGTTGTTCGGCAGTTTCGTCGGTACTACGAGATCGTCCGACTTCCGATCGTCGTGCATCACGGGATTACGGCCTTAGCCTTCCCCGCACGACCCGCCCTACCATCACCACAGGCGAGCGACGATCGGACCTCCCGGTTCTCGCGCCTGGAGAGATCACGCACATGCACAGGTTCTCCGACCCCGCGGGGTCCGACGACGACTCGCGAAAACGTCGCCGCCGATGTTGCCTTCCGCGCCAAAGAACAGCGTCGGCACCCCGGACCAGTTGATTACGAGGCTCAATAGCCCAGCCTGCGCGCACCCCTATCCAACGCTTCGCTGCGCCCTCGCGGGTCGCCAACGCATGGTCGGGGCCACCGTGGATGGCTAGTCCTTCGATGTAGAGCTCTTCCATCTCCGTCTCCAGGCCGGTTTATCCCGGCGCTTTCTCCTTGCAATAGACGATCCGTGTCTTGTCGGGATGGAGCCGTAGCCCAACCTCGTTCATCCGCTGGGCGATCCTGGCCAGCACCGCCTCCGCCTGTGCCCTGCTCTTGCAGTGCACGATGACATCGTCAGCGAAGCGCTCAAACGGACAGCCCGGAATCTCCCGAGCCATCCAAGAATCGAACGCGTAGTGCATGAACAGGTTCACCAAGCACGGCGAGATCGCCGACCCTTGCGGAGTTCCTCTGCTGCGCTGCTCAAGGGTCCCGTCAGGATGCTGCAACGGTGCATGCAGCCACCGTTTCACGTAGAGCAGCACCCAGCGGCAGTCGGTGACCGCCTCCACCGCCCGAACGATCAGGTCCCACGGCACCTCGTCGAAGAACTTCTGGACGTCCAAATCGATCGCCCAGTCGTACCTCCAGCACCGCTCCCGACATACCGCGAGCGCGTCATGGGGCGAGCGTCCCGGCCGATAGCCATAGGAATCCTGATGGAACCGGGGTTCCACCAGCGGCTCCAGGAACATGGCCACGGTCGTCTGCGCAACCCTGTCTGCGATCGTCGGCACACCGAGCATTCGGGTCCCGCCGCCGTGCGGCTTGGGGATCTCGACCGCCCTGACCGGCGCCGCGAACCAGGTCCCGGACGACATGCGATTCCAGACCTTGTAGAGGTTGCCCTCCAGGTCCTTCTCGAACGCGTCCAGATCCTGCCCATCGACGCCGGGAGCGCCCTTGTTGGCCTTGACCTGCCGCCACGCCTCCCACACCAACAGCTTGGGAATCGCAAACGACTTGTCCTTCGGCCTTGTCATGCGTCCTCGCTTCCTCCCAGCACCCCAGGGCGCTGGTTGATCGAATCGACATCACCGATGAGCCGGCCCCTTCGCTCCACCACCACCCCAGCGAGCAGCAGCTTCACAGCTAATACGAGCCGGTCCGCCAGCGAGCGCCGCGACCGGTACTCAATGCCTCCGGTTTCTGCCGTTGGCACGCTCCCTCTCGCCGCCCGTCGTACTGACCCGCAGGCCCGGACGGCCGCTTTCGACGCTCGCCTTCTCACGTTCCGTGCAAGAGCCGCAGACCAGGCTCACGCCGCCTCCACGCCGGGCACCACCTGGCCAGGAACACGGGACCCCGCCAGACTCGTCTCGGAGGATGAAGCAGGACCTCCGATTTTGATGCCGTCTAAACCTTTTCGACGCCTCAACAACGCACGCTCGACCCAGAACAGAGACCGAGCGCTTTCTGGAACGTCTTCCTGGTCCCCACCTGACCGGGTCAAGCCCAGCCTTTTCCCCGAACGCTCGCCACGACGGTCTTCAGCCAACGCAGCATCGGGGCGGTTTGACGCCCACCCCCGCAGGGCCGACGCCGGAGGGCCAACAAGCCTCCATCTCTCGCACAGCACCGTTTTATGGAGTTCTACCTACATAGTCTTCCTCCAACGTTCGTGACACACGCTTCTTCGGTACTACGCGACCATCTGACTGCCCACGCTCGTGCATCAAGGGCTTACCGCCTCAGCGTTCCCCTCGCGGCCCGCCACCCGCCGACATGCCACCCCGCGAACCATCCAGGACGGGGCATCATCGACAAGCACGGGCGACCGTGGGCTCTCCCGGTTCTCGAGCATGGAGAGCTTCGTGCATGCCAGGGTTCTCCGACCGCGCGGGGTCCTCCGGCAGCTCGCGATAGCGCTGCCGGCGATATTGCCTTCCGCTTCGTTGGACAGCGTCGGCACCCCGGAACTCTGATTTCGCGGCTCAATAGCCCAGCCTGCACGACCCCTGTCAACGCTTCGCCGCCACCCTCGCGAGCAGCCGACGCATGACTCAGGGCCACCGTGATTTGGTCGGGATAGAAATTGAGCGCGCGCACCGCGCGGGTCCGGCGGCTGTTCCGTCGCTTTCGCTCCGGGCCTTACCCCAGGCTCCCAACTGGCCACGTTTCTCAAAGCCTCCCTACGATCCCGGACGGTCGGATTTCCCGAGTCCGGTTCTGGCCTCGGCTCTCACGGTATTTGTCAGGGCGAGCCTTCCCCCGCGACGCGAAACTGCGGTGCTGGCGCACCCTTCGCCCCGCCATCGTGGAGTTTGCACCGCTCCTTCGCCACGACGCAGGCCCCGCAGAACCCAGCTCAGAGTCTGGCTGCGTGCCCACCGTCATGGCCACCGAGTGCCCAGAGCCCCTTTGCCCAGCACGGGCGTTACCCGCGCCGGGGCGGCCTCGCAAGCCGCCTGGAGGGGCGTTACCCCCTCGTCCGTCGCTCATACGGGCTCATGCGCCAGACCATCCCCCTCCCAACGCCTCCGGTTCGTCCTCGGCCGCTGGGTCTTTGCAGGTTGTCACCAGTCCCTGCTGGGAGATGGCCCTTCCCGACATTATCTCTGCGATCCTTGCGCGGGTGCTCGGACCCCTACCCCGCCGCGCTCCCCGGTTGCACGTATCCGCTTCTTCACCGAGGACGCCGGTCTCACCCCAATCTAGACGGGTTCGACGCGCGAATATCCCCCCACATGGCAGCTTCCATGGGGACATCGATTTCGAGGCTGCAGTCATTCGATCACCTTCGGGCTCCCGCGCTTGCTAGACCCCCAGGCTGCTCCCACCGCAGCGGCAAACTGACCGCCAGGCGGCCGGGCCGTTCACACCACGCATCGCCCGGCCGGTTACCCGAACCGGGATGTGGCGTTGCTACATGCTCGACACGGACGATTAGCATGGCTGGACTCTCACCAGCTGGATCGCAGCCTTGTCGGCTGCTCCCTAGATCTTCGATGTAGAGAACTTGCATCTCCTTCTCCATGCCGGTTTATCCCGGCGCTTTCCCAACGCGCGACTGGTCCCGTGGGTGGCCGCGATCCGTTCCTACGCCGCGACCGTCGGCGCCACCGATGCGGGCATCACGCTCAGCTACCGGATCGACACCTCGGGCGCCACGCTCAGCGCCGACCAGCTGCCGCTGCCGTCCGGGTCCACGGCCCCGGGCGTCTCCGGGGGCGCTCCGGTCGCGGTCGGCGTCAGCGACCTGGCCCGCTTGTTGAGCTTCGGGCTCGCCGCCGAGCAAGCGACCAGCCCCACCGGCTACAGCGCCTTCCTGGCCCGCCAGGCGAGCGTCAAGGCGAAGACCGGCGTCGACATCACGAACGACGTCTTCTCCCAGTTCTCCGGCAATCTCGAGGTCGACTACTCCCCGGCCGGCGTGATGGCGCGGGCCGACGTCCGCGACCCGGCCGCGGCGGCGCGCACGCTGTCGAAGCTCGGCACCTCGGCGGGCCAGGCCTTCCGCCACGCCAAGCCGGTGTCGCCCGCCGGCAACGGGTTCTACGCGACCAAGGACGGGACCAAGACGGTGACGTTCGGCCTCGTCGGCAGCCGCTTCGTCGTCGGGACCGTCTCGGCGGCCGCGCTGACCGCGTTCGCCGGAGCGCCCACGAGCCCGGTCGCGGGCGCACAGGGACCGGTCGCGTTCCGGGTCGCGCTCGGACCGATCATCTCGCTCGCCATGGCCGGCCGCAACAGCGACGCGGCGAGCAATCCGGCGGTGCAGGCGGTGCTCGGCATGTTCAGCGACGCCACCGGCTGGGCGGCCAACGATCCGAGCGGCCTCCACGGCGCGCTGTCGATCTCGATCAAGTAGGGGCGGCGAGAAGCTTCGTGCGGAAAACCGGGTTACGCGGCTGCGGCGCCTTCGGGGGTCTCTAGGGGCGCGGTAGGCGCCGCGGTCCTGTAGTGGCGCCGGGAGGAGGACGCGGTAGCGGGAGCTGGACGAGGATCCGGCGGCGGAAGCGCTCGTCGCTGCAGCTGTCGAGGAGGTGGATGGTTTTCGGGCCGCCGAGTCGGCTGGCTCGGGCTGCTGCCTTCGCGCGACGAAGCAGCAGCGCGTTGATCAGGGTTGTGAACGCCACGCCGGCTTGCGCCTGGAACGCAGTGGGGCCCGCGCGCCGACGTGCTTGTGCGCGGACACCGAGACGGCGACGAACAGCAGGCCGATCAGGGTGCCCGCTAAGGAGGCGCAGCCGCCGAAGAAGGTGTGATAGGCGATTGGGACCGTGGCGGCGCTTCCTAGGACCGCTCGCGCTCGCGCCGGTGGCCATGGTCGTGCTTGTGGTCATGGTGGTGGTCGTGGTGGTGTTCGATGGCATCGACGAGGCTCCGAGACGGGGTCGTGCTGCTTGCCAACTTCTCTCCGGGCTCGTCAATCTGTCGGCGTAGCCAGTCGATGCCGTCGTGCAAGCTTGGCGACCGCGACACGGGCCCGCCGTTCGGCGCCACCGCCCCAGGTGATCGGGCTGGTGTGTTCGCCTGGTCGTCCACCTGGTATCGGATGGATGGTTCTGCGGGTGAGCTCACGTCGACGAAGCGGTCGGGGGTCGGTTGGCGGGGTTGGGCGGCGGTTGCCTGTGGCGCGTTGAGTAGCCCGGTGGCGCCCCCTGTTCGCATCCAGACGACGATCGCTTCGCCGAGCAGGGTGAGCCCGAAGGTGAGCAGGAGCGACTTTCCGACGGCCGAGGTCCTACCGCCGGCGGCAACGCCGATCAGATCAAGCACCAGCTTGACGACGAGATTGCCGACGAACAAGATCAGCGATGCGGCGCCCCACTTGACGAACTGGGAGCCGTCGCGGACGAAGAGCTGGTCGGCTCGCCCCCGCAGGAGCCCCAGTCCGAGGGACAGGGCCCCGCCGATCACGGTCAGGGTGATCTCGATCGGCTTCATCGCCGCGCCACTGGTGACATCGCCGTACCCGAGGATGATCAGGATGATCGGCAGCGCGAACAGTCGCTTCGGCGTGGCGACGGGTTGGCCCTGGACCCGCTTGAACATCACGTAGCCGATCAGCGCGACGTAGACAAGAATGTTGAGAACGGACATGTGGTCTCCTTGATGAAGGGGGGGTCTATCGATCGCTCGTACGGAAGACCGGCTAAGCCGTGATCGCGGGCGTCTGGTCGAGATGGGGGGCTGCGGACGAGGTGAGGTCGGTGACGCCTAGCACCGCGAACGGCGGCCCCACCAGCAGCCGCGTAGCCTTGACCGGTTCGCCTTGCGTACGCTTGCAATGCACGCAGCCGAGCCGGCCACGACCAGCAGAACCGTGAGAGCGGCCGGGATGCCACCGTGGACGGTGGCATCCGGGGGTGAGTGAGGTCGTGATCTCAGACCGCCTGGAGCGGCTGTGCGGCGTTGTCGGATCCGAGGGGGGCGACGCGTCGGGCGCGAATGGCCAGCGCGATCGTGCGGGTGAGGAGCATGGCGACGGCCATGAAGATCAGCGCATCGGTGATCGCTGCGACGGTCACTGAGTGTTGGGTCATCCAAGTGGTCAGCGAGTGGCTGAACCAGTGGGTTGAGCCGTACGAGAACGCGGCCCGGGCGCCGATCACGACCGCCCACAGGGCGGCGTAGGCGAACCCGGCGTGGCTGACGGGCTTGTTGGTGTCAGGGCTGCGGTAGACGCCCATCAGGCGGGTGGCGATCAGGTCGAGGACGATCCCGACTGAGGCGGCGGCGATCTCGAGCGACAGGCCGTTGCCGGTGGTCGTGACCGCCACGAGGTAGAGGGGGACGATTAGCGCGGCGACGCCGAGCGGGCGCAGGATCCGGAACTTGCCGATCTTGCGGTGGGCTCCGAGGTCGGCTTCAAGCACCGCGGTGAGAAGGACGGCATCAATGATCAGGGCTGAATTCATGGTCGGGACTCCAGTGGTTGCGAGGTTGGTGTGTACGTCGATTGTGCGCTTGATCTGGCTCTGGCACATCGGCTCAAAGACCCGTCTTTCACCGGGTCAAATGACGTGCTGCTCCTCGGCGCAATGACGTAGACGCTGATCCGATCCTCGCCGGCCCTTTTCTGCCGCGATGGCCGGGGAGGGGGGTCCTGCGCGGCGCCGAGAGAGGCTCAGACAGGGAGTGGTGCGACAGCCCGAACGGCGTCCAGGACGGCGTCGATGTCGCCACTCTTCTCGACGAACGCGACCGCTCCGGCAGCCAGGGCGGCATCACGAAGACCGCCTCGCACGCTCATCGCCACCACGGCGCACCCCGGCCTCTGGTTCAAGCTGCGGACCAGCGCGAGACCGGTCGCGTCGTCGGGAAGCAGCACGTCCACCAGCGCCACCGACGGATCGGCGCGCTCGGCCAACGCCATTGCGGTCGTGGCGTCGGCCGCCTCGGCGACCATCACCAGGTCTGGCTCAAGCGCGATCGTCGGCGCGATCGCCTGTCGTACGCGGACGTCGTTGTCGACCACCAGCAGCCGGATCGGCCGATCGGGTCCGTATGAGACCACGGCCGTAACGGCGAACGAGGGGTCCTCGCTGGTGACGGGCGCACTCCTCGGAAGTCGAGAACAGGACACCGACTGATTGTGACCCGGGCTTCGATCGGCCACATCGGCCGGATGACTGGTCTTGGGCCGCGACATTTGTCATGGCCCGCTCGGCCAAATGACCTGGCTGCTCGCGCTTAGGGACTGCCTCAGGGGCCAGGCGCAATGCCTTCTCTGCTCGCCCACAGGGCAGCCTGGGTACGGGACACCAGCCCCAGCTTTGAAAGGATCGCCGAGACGTGAGTGCGGGCAGTGCGCTCGCTCACGACCAGCGTCTCGGCGATCTGACGATTCGAGGCTCCCTCGGCCACCAACGCGAGCACCTCGCGCTCGCGCGGCGTCAGGTCGTCGCCGGGTTGATGAGGCCCGCGCACCGAGTCGGCCAGCAGACGGGCGACGGCGGGATCCAGGTGCATCTGCCCGGCGTACGCGGCTCGTATCGCCTGGGCCACCTCGTCGGCGTCGGCGTCCTTGAGCAGGTACCCCGCCGCCCCGGCCTCGAGCGCGTCACGAACCATCGCCTCCTCCACGAAACTGGTCATCGCCACCACCTCGATCACCGGCCAGCGCGACTTGATCTCACGGGTGGCGGTGATGCCGTCCATGACCGGCATCTTGATGTCCATCAACACCACGTCGGGGACGTTGTCGGCGGGCTCCAGTTGGGCGATGCGGTCCAGGGCCTGGCGGCCGTCGCCGGCCTCGCCGACCACCACGATGTCCTGCATCAGCTCCAGGTAGGCCATCACGCCGCGCCGCACGACCCGATGATCGTCAACCAGCAGGACCCCGATCAGACCGGCAACCTCGTCCTCAGCGGGCATCCGGAGCCGCCATCGGTTGATCCCGTCGGTCGGGGGCCAGGGATAGCATCACGGTGGTGCCCTTGCCCGGCGCGCTGGTGACAACGAGCTCCGCCCCGATCGTCTCGGCGCGCTCGACCATCGTCAAGAGCCCGAGGTGACCGGGATACTTGGAGTCGGGATCAAACCCGGCGCCGTGGTCGCTCACCTCCACCCGCAGCCCCCCCGCCCGGTCGCTGACGCTGACGCTGGCGCTGCCGGCACGGGCGTGGTTGACCACGTTATGAAGCGCCTCTGACACGATCCGGTACAAGTGCTCCTCGACCCCGGCGGACAGCTCCAGGCGCTCCTCGGGGCCCTGCACCGTGATCACCGTTTCTTCTCGAGCCGTCAGCGCCGCGGCCTGCTTGCGCAGGGCCGCCACCAGGCCCTCCTCGGCCAACGCCTCCGGGCGCAGCTCGAAGATCAGCGCCCGCATCTCAGCCATCGCCCCACGCGTCAGCTCAGCCAGCTCAGCTATCGAACGCCCCAGCGGCCCGCCCTCATCAAGGCCCGCATTGGCCATCGCGAGCTGCGCCGCCCGCGCGTGCATCGTCATCGAAAACAGCGCCTGGCTGACCGAATCGTGCAGCTCACGCGCCAGGCGGCCCCGCTCCAGCAAAGTAGCCGCCTGCGTTGCTTGGGAAGCCAACCGGGCGGTGGTCACCGCCACCGCAGCCTGATCGGTCAGGGCAGTGTAGAAGGCGAGTTCTGCCTCGCTCGGCCCGGGCACCCCCGCCGGCAGGTACACCACGAACAGGCCGAACACCCGATTCTCCCACGACAACGGCACACAGACTCCCGCCTGCCAGTCCAGGCCATCCAGCGCTGCGGCGAAACCCTTGGTGACCGGGTTGGAGTCCCACCCAAAGCGGGCGTTGGGCAGCACGACGGGCTTGCCGGGAACCCCACCGACAACGATCCAGCCGCCGGTCAACGCTTCGATGACTTCCTCATAGGGAACCTCATCGAGGGCGATCCAGCCGGCGCTCCTCGCCTCCCCGCACTGTGCGCCCCCTGGCCTGTAGCGTCCCGCTTCGGCCAGCTTGTGATCTTCGCCCACCGCGGAGATCCCACAGTCCAGGGCCCGCGTGCCCTCGACAGCGTGGCGAGCGATACCGGCCAGGATCTCATCGGTGGTCCCGGCCCCGACCAGCTCAGACGCGGCCTGGGCCAAGGCCACGGCGGCTCGGGCCGCGGCCCGGGTATCCGTGACGTCTCGGAAGATCGTGACGCCATGCTGTCCCCCGGCGATGTCGATCGCGAAGGTGCAACAAACGATCTCACGCTCGGCGCCCTCGGAGTCCATCCACACGCCGCTGAACGGGGCTGCCGCCTCGCCGACGGACCGTGCGAGCCGTTCGGAGAATCGGCCGAGTGCGAAGTTGTGCTCTCCGGCCGGGATGACGCTCAGGAAGTCCTGGCCGCGTAGCTGTTCGAGCGGGTGGCCCAGCAGCTCACAGGCCGCCGGGTTGGCATAGACGAAACGCCGGTCGGCATCGCAGACGGTGATCCCCTCCTGGGCGCCGGCCAGCACGCCGGCCAGCACCGACACACCCAGCGCCGCGGCGTCCGCGAGCGCAGAGGACCCAGTCAGATCGGGGGCCACACGGCGGCCGGGCTCATCGCTGGTTCCGCCTTGCGCAGGTTGTCCACGACCGCCAGACGCCGCTGATCCCTCGGCCGCGTTCGGCTGGAGCTTGCGACCGCGACCGGTTGCCGCTCGCGCCTGATCTCTGCGCACTGGGCCCGCCTTCCCCTGATCGCGTCGATCCTCGGGCAAGGACACCGACACCGTGGTGCCCTCACCCGGCGCGCTCATGACAGCGAGCTCGGCCCCGATCGTCTGCGCGCGCTCGACCATCGTCAAGAGCCCGAGGTGACCGGGATGCTCGGAGCCCGGGTCAAACCCGGCGCCGTCATCGCGCACCTCCACCCGCAAACCGCCCGCCTCGGCCTTGACGCTCACGGTCGCGCCGTCGGCGCCGCTGTGCCTGACAACGTTATGAAGGGCTTCTGACGCGATCCGGTACAAGTGCTCCTCGACCCCGGCCGCCAGGTCCAGGCGCTCCTCTGGTCCGTCCACCGTGATCACCACCTGCTCTCGAGCGCTCAGCGCCGCGGCCTGCTTGCGCAAAGCCGCCACCAGGCCCTCCTCGGCCAACGCCGCCGGGCGCAGCTCAAAGATCAGCGCCCGCATCTCCGCCAGCGCACCCCGCGTCAGCTCGGCCAGCTCGGCGATCGAACGCCCCAGCGGCCCACCCTCATCAAGGCCGGCCTTCGCCATCGACAACTGCGCCGCCCGTGCGTGCATCGTCATCGAGAACAGCCCCTGGCTGACCGAATCGTGCAGCTCACGCGCCAGGCGAGTGCGCTCCAGTGAGGTCGCCGCCTGTCTGGCGTGCGAGGTCAACCGGGCGTTGCTCACCGCCACCGCCGCCTGATCGGCCAGCGCCGTGTAGAAGGCAAGCTCCGCCTCGCTCGGCCCGGCCACCCCCGCCGGCAGATACACCCCCAGAAGGCCGAACACGCGACTCTCCCACGACAACGGCACGTACACCCCTGCCTGCCAGTCCAGGCCGTTCAGCGTGGCGGCGAAAGCTTGCGTGACCGGGTTGGCCTCCCACTCGGACCGAGCGTTGGTCAGCAAGACGGGCTTGCCGGGAGCCTCACCGATGACGATCGAACCGGCGGTCATCGCTTCGACGACCTTCTCGCCGCTAACGTCCGCGAACGTATCCCAGGCGGCGGCTCTCGTTTCACCGCTGGGCGGCAGTCCGTAGCCCGGGGTGACGTAGGCTCCCACCGAGGCGATCTTGTGATCGTCGTCCACCGTTGCGATCCCACACACCAAGGCCCGAGTGCCCTCGACGGCGTGGCGAGCAATGCCGGCCAGGATCTCGTCGGTGGTCCCAGCCCCAACCAACTGAGCAGCCGTCTGGGCCAGAGCTATCGCGGTCCGGCTCGCGGCCCGGGGATCAGTGAGGTCCTGGAAGATGGCCACGCCATGGGGACTGCCGGCCACGTCGACAGCGAACTGGGAATAGACAATCTCGCGCTCGGCACCGTCGCGCCCGCGCAGGCTGCAAGTAAACGGGGCCGGCACCACGCGGACCGAACCGCCGAACTGCTCAGAGAAGCGGGCCAGCATGATCGCGTGCTCCCGGGCCGCGATGCTGGCCAGAAAGTCGCGGCCCCGCAGCTGCGCCAGCGAGTAGCCCAGCATCTCACAAGCCACCGGATTGGCATAGACGAAGCGCCGCTCGGCATCGACGACGGCGATCCCATCCTGGGCGCCGGCCAGCACGCCGGCCAGCGCCGGCAGACCCAGCGCCGCGGCGTCCGCAAGCGCCGAGGACCCAGATGCCGTTGATTCCTCGGCCCCGGCCGACCCGAGATGCCGACCGCCACCATTTGCCGCCTCCGTCTGGTGACTCCTCGGCTCGCTCACGACACCCAGCATGGCACCACCCCCGACCAAGCCCAAGCGCAGATGGTGCTGATGGCCGCAGATGGCCTGTGCAACGACCAGATCGCTGCTCGGTTGCGCTGCGGCCGAGATGTCGTCTCGCAGTGGCGCAAGCGGTTCTTCGAGCAGCGCCTGGCCGGCCTCGAGGACCGACCCCGGCGCGGCAGACCGCCGAGTCTTCCCCCCTCACGTGTGCGCTGAGGTGATCCGCCTCGCGTGCGAGCAGCCAGGGCCACACCACCCCCGGGCGCACGATGGCCGGCGGGGAACGGCCACGGCCCGTCAGATCAACTTCAGCTGCACTTCGATTTGCTGGCGTCGACGAAGCTCTTGACCGAGTTCACGACAGCCGTCGCACTCGTCGCGATCGCGGCGATCTGTGTCACCGAGGGACTCGACGGGAGCGCCTTGATCGCGCTCTGGAGCGCGTCCACCGACGACTTCACAGCACTGGTCTCGCTCGGGAAGTCGCTCTTGGCGGCGTTGACCAACGACGTCGCATTACTCTCGATCGTCTTGACCTGCGTCTGCAAACCGCTGATACCGCTGCTGGGGTTCAGGCTGGTGAGCCCCTTGACTGAGTTCTCGAGGTTGGTGCGGTCCGAGCAGTACGCCGGCTTGCTGCTGCCACAACCGACCAGGGCGATCAGCGCGACGGCCGTGAGCATCGCCACAGGCACGCGTACCCAAGCGCGCCCCACACCGTCTCGTGATCTCTCTCGCCTCATGCCGTTCAACAGTCTGCAAAGCACGTTGATCCCCTTCGTCGTTGGAAGACCGAGGCAGCGCGCGCACGCCCCGGGAATTTCCTATGCCGCCGTCGCCGATCCGATCGCCTTAGCCTTGATCGCGTCGAACTCAGCCTGGGTGATGACGCCGCTGTCGAGCAGCTGCTTGGCCTTCTCGATCTCGCTGGCCGCACCGCCCGTGCCGGCGGTCTGGCGCACGTAGTCGTCGAACTGCGCCCGCGAGGCGGCGGCTTCTTTGCCGCTGCGCTCGGCCATCCCGGTGTGGTTGAAAATGAGATAGGCCAGCACGCCGAGGAATGGCAGCACGATCACGAATATCACCCAGGCGGCCTTGGCCCAGCCCGAGACGTCGTGGCGGCGGAAAAGGTCGATGAGCACGGTGATGGCAATCCAGATGAAGATGACCCAAGCGAAGAAGATCAGGATCGTCCAGAAGATGTTGAGGAATGGGTAGCTGGATGCAGCGATGTCTGTCACGTTCGCCTCCTGTGCAGTCCCGACCGGGGGTGGTGGGATGCGGCTCGTAGCGCCACGTTCGGCGGTTATTGGACGCGGTGAGTCTCCGCCCCTCACATTGCCGGGGCATCACCCGGACCGGGTGACGCCCCGATTGATCCTCGGCTCGTTGCAAGAGCTGAGGCTCGTCGCGCTCCTGGAACGCCCGTCCGGCTTCTACTTCCCGCCCGAATGGGCTTTCGACCCGGCGCCCGCTCAGCTCCCGCTCTGATCGACAACCAGCACTCTGGATCAGACCGCGCGTCGCGCGCGGCGCGGATCGCGGCTGTGGAATCGCCGGGTGGGGACTCGGCGAACAGTCGGTCGAGGTCGCGAAGAGCGGCCTGTACGGCGGCTGACTTCCCGGGCCCCGTCGCAGGGACGACGACGCGGCGGACGAGTGGTGGTGTCGGGAGGCCTCCCAACTAGATGAGGCCGGCTCCGCCGGCCTGTTTGCCGGCGTGCAGGGCGGCTTGCAGGCCTGCTCGGGCCCCTGATCGCGAGTTACAGTCGGCGGCGTGGCGGCGGCTGTCTTCGGGCTGATCGGAGTGATCATCGGCGGCGTGATCAATTTCGTCGCGACCGTCTATCAGCAGCGCAGCTCCAACCGCGCCTCCCGCCACTCGATCGCCCGGCTCACCTACGACGACTTCCTCCGGTGGCAGAGCACGCTCGTGCGGGCGCTCGCGGATGGAACGTGGTGGCAGGACTCCGCGCTGCTCAAGACGCAGACCAGCGTCGAGGACCGCAAGACGCTGCTCGGCGAGCTCGACGACGGACCGTCGCAGGACGTCGCCAACGCCCAGGGGTGGATGGAGTATCTGATCCAGCGCCGGGAGGACGCCCACGGCCGGCCCACCGAGACCGACCTGCAGATCATGCGCGACAACTTCTGCCGCCTCGATCACGCCCGCCAACAGCTCTCGGGCGGCGTGAGCGGACGCCGGTTCCGCACGTTCGTCGACGGCGCCACGCTGGCGAGCCTCGATCATTACACCACGCTCGAGGAGCTGGGCATCAGCGACGGGGACTGCCGGCGCCGGCAGCAGGTGCACTACGGACGAGGAGACGGCGATGTCACCTGAGAGCCGCAGCGGCTACTCGCTGGCCGTCGTGTCGGTCGGCGCCGCCCTGGTGGTGCTGTTCGCCGGCGCGGGGGTGATCGCCGCCGTCGGACACGAGGTCCCCAAGGAGCTGTGGTCCGCTGCCGCGGCGCTCAGCGGCGCGCTGGTCGGAATCCTGATCCCGCCGCCCAAGAGCAAGAAGGACACCGCCGGCACCGCGCCGGTCGCCGCGGCGATCACCTATACAGCGGCGCGCAAGGCGGCCGAGGACGCAGCCGATGGGATCAACGACGACGAGAACGCAACGCCGGCGGTGAAGCAGGCCGCCACGGCAGCGGCCGCTGACGTTCGATCCTCCGGACACGATGTCGAGATGGCGGCGATCGACGCGAGCGCTTCGCGGGAGCTCGGTCCCGGCATCGTCGGGGCGGCGATCAAGGTCCACGAGGACGCCCTCGAGGCGGCGTCCAGCAGCGTGAAATCGGCACGGGCCGCGGTCACCCGCGCCAAGAGCGACCCGTCGCCGCGCCGCAGCTCGACGCCGGATGTGGAGACGGCGGACGCGAACCTCAATGTGGCGGAGGCGCGCGTGCAGGTGCACCAGAAAGCCGTCGCCGCAGCGAAGCAGGCCGAGCCCACGGCAGTCGAGGTGGCAGGCACGAGCGGGTTCAACGCGGGCGTCAGCCGGCTCAAAGAGTCGCTCAAGGTGGGCCTGCCCGCGTTCGTGTTCATCGTCTCGCTGGGGTTCGGCCTCGCCATCGCCTGGGGTGTCATCCACCCGTCGGGATGCGCGTTGACGGGGGGCGCACGCGTTCCGGTCTGCGATCTCCCCCTGATCCACATCTCCAATCAGCTGATCGCGCTGGCCTCCGCCGCGGGCGGCGCGCTGATCGGCCTGTTCGCGAACCCACCATCCTCCTCCGCGCCGGCGAAGACACCGGCCTGACGCGTCGCGCGCGACGCCGCGGGCTCAGCGCGACATCCGCGCCAGCAGCTCGAGCGCGCCGGACTTCGACAGCGGCTCGTTCAGGTTGCCGCACTTGGGCGACTGCACGCAGGACGGACAGCCGGAGTCGCACGGGCACTCCCCGATCAGCCGGCGCGCGTCGCCGGCCAGGCGCTCGAACTCGTCGTAGCCACGCCGCGTGATCCCCACCCCTCCCGGATGTCCGTCGTAGATGAAGATGGTCGGGCCGCCCGTCTGCGGATGGGCGTTGGTCGACAGCCCGCCGATGTCCCAGCGGTCGCACATCGCGATCAGCGGCAGGACGGCGATCTGGCCGTGCTCGAGCGCGTGCAGCGCCCCGAGCAGCAGCTCGGGCGGGAAGGGCTCGGCGGCGATCAGCTCGTCGAGCTCGTACCACAGCGCCCGGGTCGGGAACTCCACCGTCGGCAGCTCGAGCGACTGGAAGTCGATCACCTCGTGGTCCTGCAGGCCCTTGCGCTGGTAGCCGAGGACGGTCTCGGAGTAGACGACGGCACCGAAGGAGAGCGTCACCCCCATCGCCTCCCGCCGCTCGTACAGCCGCACGATGTCCGTTCCGATCTCGCGCTTGGCCTGCGTGAAGTAGTCGCCCTCGAACGGCTCCAGCAGCGCCCGGCGGCCGCCGATGTCGAGCCCGGCCACGTGGTAGGAGCGACCGAGGTGGAGGTACACGGCGCCTTCGTGCACGGTCGAGTAGGCCCGCGCGGCCTCGACGGAGCCGAGCAGCTCACCCGAGCTCACGTCGACGAGCGCGAAGCTGTCGGCCGAGGCCGAGCGCAGGGCCACCCGCGCCGCCGGGTAGTCGTCGGCCCGCGCGGGCACGAACCCGGTCGCGCGCTCGCGCAGGAACCCGGCCGCGGCGAGCTCTTCGGCGTGGGGCCGCCAAGCCGCGCCGAGGATCTCAGCGTCGTCGTCGTTCAGCGGCGCCTCGTGGGCGGCGCAGACGAGGTGCTCGGCGTAGATCTCGGAGCTGCCGGGGTCGAGGATCGCCGCCTCGACCGGCCGGCGCAGGAACTCGTCGGGGTGGCGGCAGAAGAACTGATCGAGCGCGTCCTCCCCGGCGATGTAGACCGCCAGGCCGCGGCCCCGGCGGCCGGCGCGGCCCCACATCTGGCGCAGGCTCGCGACGGTGCCGGGGAAGGTGACGCAGATCGCGGCATCGAGCTCGCCGATGTCGATCCCGAGCTCGAGCGCATCGGTCGCGACCACGCCGAGCAGCTCCCCCGCGACGAGCCGGCGCTCGAGCTCGCGCCGCTGGCCGGGCGTGTAGCCGGCCCGGTAGGGCGCGATGCGGTCGGCCAGCTCGCTGTCGCCGAGGCGCTGGACGGTGTGGCGGAGGATCAGCTCGACGCCCTTGCGCGACTTCATGAAGCAGATCGTCCGAGCGCCCCTCGACACCAGCTCGGCCAGCACCTCCGCCGCCTCGGCGAGCGCCGAGGCGCGCAGCCCGAGCCGCTCGTCGAGCAGGGGCGGATTCCACATCGCGACCTGGCGCCGGGCCCGCGGCGCGGCATCGTCGTCGATCAGCGTGAACGGGGCCAGGCCGGTCAGGCTCTCGGCCAGCTCGACCGGGTTGGCGATCGTCGCGCTCGTGAGCAGGAAGCGGGGCGCGGTTCCGTACCCGGCCGCGAGCCGGCGCAGGCGCCGCAGCACGTTGCCCACGTGGGAGCCGAACACGCCGCGGTACACGTGGGCCTCGTCGATGACCACGAACGCGAGGTTGGCCAGCAGGTCGCCCCAGGCGGCGTGGTGGGGCAGGATCCCGACGTGCAGCATGTCCGGGTTGGTGAGGATCAGGTTGCTGCGCTTGCGGATCGCGGCGCGCTCGCCGCGGGGCGTGTCGCCGTCGTAGATCGCGGGCCGGATCGCCCTGTGCAGGCCGAACGCGTGCAGCGCCCGCGCCTGGTCCTGGGCCAGCGCCTTGGTCGGGTAGAGGTACAGCGCGCGGGCGGTGCGGTCGGAGCTCAGCACCTCGAGCGTCGGCAACTGGAAGCACAGCGACTTGCCGGAGGCGGTCCCCGTGGTGACGATCGTCGGTCCCGCAAAGGCCGCCTCCAGCGCGCGTGCCTGGTGCGCGTAGAGCGTCTCGATCCCCGCCGTTGCCAGCGCCGATCTGACCGCGGGGTTCAGCTCCTCCGGGACGGAAACAAGGCGCGCGGAGCGCGCCTCATAGACATCCTCGTGAACGACGCGGTCGTCCTGCAGGAGCGGCGCCCACGGCTCGACTGAGTGCGTCGTTGCCACCGGACCAGTATGGCGGGCGGCTCGCGGGGGCTGCTACGGTCGCGCGCTGCGCATGCGCTGCCTGTACGTCGATCTCGACGGGACCCTGCTCGGCCCCCGCGCCTCGCTCCTGCTCGGTGCCGACGAGCGCTTCTCGCTGCTCGGCGTGCGGGCGCTCGAGGCGTGCCATCGCGCCGGCGCCGAGGTGGTGCTGTTCTCGGGCCGCCGGCAGGGCAGCGTGCACGAGGACACGCGGCTGATCGGGGCGACGTCGTACATCTTCGAGCTCGGCTGCGGCCTCGTTCTCGACGGCGAGCTGGAGTGGCTGACCGACGGGATCTTGCCCTCGGACGAGCGGGGATCCGTGTTCGATCAGATCGAGGCCTCGGGCGCGCCGGCGCTGCTGCTCGAGCGCTATGCCGGACGGCTCGAGTACCACACGCCGTGGTCGGAGGGCCGCGAGGTCTCGCACCTGTTCCGCGGCTCCGTCGATCTGTCCGAGGTCCATGCGCTGCTCGAACAGCACGGGCTCGGCTGGCTGCGGCTGGTAGACAACGGCGTGATCCTGGAGCATGCCCGGCAGATGCCCGAGCTCCCGATCGTGCGCGCCTACCACCTGATCCCGGCGGGAGCGTCGAAGGCTCGCGCTGTCGCCCGGCACATGCAGGCCCGTGGCTACCGGCCGGGGGACTGCATCGCGGCCGGCGACTCACGCGAGGACATGGACGCCGCGAGCGTGGTCGGGACGTTCTGGCTGGTCGCCAACGCAGTCGAGCGCGACCCCACCCTCGCGGCCGACGTCGCCGACCGGGCGGGGGTGCGGGTGGCGTCGGAGGCCTACGGCGCCGGCGTCTACGAGGCCGTCGTGAGCACGCTGGCGGGGGACTGGTAGCAGGCTCGAGTCGCCCGGGAGTGGGGCGGCGCCCCGGGCCGAAGCCCGGGGCGCTACTCCGGTTCCTGCTCCACCTGCTTGGCGTCGTTGACCGCCCATCCGAGGCGTTCGACGAGGTGCGTCTGGAAGTGCGGGCTTTCGAGGTCGGCGGGACTGATCCGCTCCTTGAGCGTCACTGGGCCCTCGCCGCGATCGTTCACCCGATCAGCTGTCACGATGATCTGAGGCACTCGCCTCCTCCTTCTGGTTGGGTGCGCCAGGAACGTTGGCAGCACCGCCTTCGGGGTTCGTAAACATCTCGCTACCGCTGGACGGGGATTCGAGCGCGCTCCGTGCGGCCCGGTGGAAGTGGCGCTGCCACCAGGTCCGGATGCGGTCGCGCAGCCGGCGCCAGAACCCGGGTGAGCCCGGCGGTCGCCAGCGGGCCGGGGGCGGCACGGTCGCCCTCACCACCGCCACCCAGTCGTCGAGCGGGAGCTCGCCGGAGATCAGCTTCGCCAGCGCGGTCGTCACCGGGGCCTCGATGCCGGCGCGGCTGAGCGCCCTGGCCAGCAGCGGCACCGACTCGAGCGCCTCGATCGCCTGCCCCACGTGCAGCGGGATCTCGGTGGCGGGAACGCCCTTGGCGAGCAGTTCGCCGGCGCGGCGGTTGCGACTCTGCGGCGCCAGCGCGGTGGCGACCAGGTCTCCCGTCCCGGCCAGTCCGATCATCGACTCCGGCCGCGCGCCCTGCGCTTCGGCCCAGCGCCAGACCTCGGCGAAGATGTGGCCCGCGGCCGCGCCGGCGGCATTGAACCCCTGGGCCTCGGTGGCGCCCGAGGCGAGCGCGGCGGCGTTCTTGGCCGCTCCCGCAAGCTCCACCCCGATCGGGTCGTTGGACTCCTCGCACACCACGCCGGCGCGGCTGAACACACCCGCGAGCGCGGTGGCCAGCGCCTCCTCGGTCGAGGCGGCGACCAGGCCCGCCCCGTCGCGGACCATTTCCCGCGCGTGCGCGGGACCGCCGATGCACGCGACCCGATTGGAGCCGAAGCGCAGCCGTAACCGCACGGTCGGAGGCTGGCCGTCGGGCGGCACGAGGCCCTTGGACAGCGACACGACGGCGGCACGGTCGGGCAGCCCGGCGGCGTCGAGGCCGTCGATCACCTCCGCGAGCCCCAGCGAGGGGACCCCGAGCAGCACGTAGTCCGCTCGAGCGAGCCCGGCACCGACGTGCTCGATCCGCAGCTCGCGCGGCAGCTCGACCCCCGGCAGGTAGACGCGATTCTCCCGATCCTCCGCCAGCCGCTGGGCCTGCTCGGCGGTGCGCGTCTGCAGCGTGGTTCGCAGACCGCCACGCGCCAGCAGGACGGCGACCGCCGTGCCGAACGAGCCCGCGCCGATCACCACCGCGCGTTTCGTGCCCGGGGCGGGGAGATGGATGGAGCGACGCGGCGCCGGAGGCAAAGCGACGCGAGCGTAGCGGGGGGCGGGGTACGCAGGGGCTTTGGGTCGGGGGTGGCGGGCGTGGGTCAGGGCAACGAAACCCGCGCCGTGAACCGGTTTCGTTGGCCGACAAGGCCGCCGGCGGTCGAAGTGCAACGAAACCCGCGCCGTGAACCGGTTTCGTTGGCCGACAAGGCCGCCAGCGGTCGAAGTGCAACGAAACCCGCGCCGTGAACCGGTTTCGTTGGCCGACAAGGCCGCCAGCGGTCGAAGTGCAACGAAACCGGCGCCGTAACCGAGCGCGTCATCAGCTCTGACTCCTTCCCTGCCGCCTTTGGTTGGGGCGCCGCGCGTCTGGGTGGACGGTACGAGGGTTGTCGGTGCGCTACGCCGCGCCGCGGGCGCGCGCCTGAGCGACCGTGGCCGAGACCTCGTCCTCGCGGGTCACGGAGTCCGCGAGTTCCGACGCGATCTCGGCGAGCGCGCCGAACGCGCCGGCTACAGCGGCAGCGTCGGAGCCGGCGATGGCGCGGTTGAGGTTCCTCACGGCCGCGTCGAATCGCTCCCACAGCGGCGCGGGACCGCGGCGGCCTGTTCCGGGCCGCAGCTCGTATGGGGGTTCGGAGTTCTCGGCGTCCGGGACCGGGCGCCACAGCATCCCGGCCGCGTGGGCGTGCTCCCAGGCGAGCTGCTCCGTCGACGCCGCCTCGGCCAGCGCCCGCAGGCGGGCGGCGAAGCCGGCATCAGGTGGCGCGAGCTTGTGAGCGCGCATCGCCTCGGCCCAGCCGCTGCCAGCCTCGTGCACCGCGCGCATCACCTCCGCGCGCTGTCCGTCGAGATCGTCGCTGAAGCTCATCGTTCGAGCTGCGTCGGGTCAGCCCGCCGCCGGCGCCGTCGGGTCGGGCTCGGCCAGGCCGAAGGGCTCGCCGCCCCAGAAGTCCTCGGCGCTCGGGCCCGTGGCCTTTCGGCCCGCCGCACCGCCGGCGCTGTAGCCGTCCTCGAGCAGACGTTCAAGATCCGAGCGCTTGATGCGCACCCGCCGACCGACCCGGAGCGCCGGCAAAGAGCCTGCATCGATCCAGTTTCGGACCGTCTGCTGGTTCAGCTTCAGCAGCTCAGCCACCTCCGCGACCGTCAGGAACGACTCTTCAAGCTCACCGCGTTCCATTGTCAGCATCTCCAATTGAGACAAACTGGAACCAATTCAGGGGCTATACTAGCGCGCTTGGAGGATGCCATGGCCGCTATGGCAAGGGAAGGTTGTGGAACGGGAAGGTCCGCACACCGGAAACAGTAGGAACGAGGCCGACCGCCCCGGCAATGTTGTGCGCTTCCCTCGCGACTGGTTCGGCCCGCCCGACGAGCTCGTGCCGATCGGCCGCGCCGCCCATCCGCCCAAGCCCTCCGAGCCGCCGCCGCCCCAGGACGGCCCACCACACGCGAACGACTGGACCGGTTGGGCGGACGATGGGGTACTCGTTCCCCTCACGCCCGGCAACCGCGACCCCGGGCCGCCTGCCACCCGCACCCGCACCGCCGCCGACTTCTGGGGCGAGGACTCGGCCACCGTCCACGACGCGTTGCAGGGACCGCCGCCCGAGGAGGCCGGATCGGCCGCCCCGGGCCGCCGCGCCGGCATCGGCGGCCACCGCCGCCCGGGCCGCCGACTGCTCGCCGCCCCCGCGTTCGTCGCGCTCGCGCTCGCCCTCGTGGCCACGTCGGTCTACGTCGCCACGCGGCAGGACAACCCCGGCGCGCCGCGGTCGCCACAGGCGCGGTCCCACACGCGCGCTGCGGCGACGACCGCGGCAGGGCGCGAGGGCACGATCCTGGCGGCGTCCGTGCTCGAGGCAGCCCGGCACGCGTCCCATCCCGCGCCGTCGCACGTGACGGCCGTGCGCGCTCATCCCACGTCGTTCCGGAGCCACCACACCGTCCCGGCCGCCACCGCCACGCCCAGCCCGGCGATCGCGCAGCCGCCGCCGGTCAGCACCCCGGCGGCGCCCGCGTCCACGCCGTCTGTCAGCGACTCCTCGGCGCCAGCGGCCCCGAGCGGCAGCAGCGCGACAGAAGCCGGCGCAAGCCGGGCCGGCGCGAGTCAGGCCGGGGCGAGTCAGGCCGGGCCAACCGGGCCGGCGGCGGCGTTTGGACCTGGGTATTGAAATGGGACTGCCTCGTAACGGCTCAACAGATCACCACCACGGAGAACGGTGCCGGCGCCTGCTTGCCGTCAGGGCCGTAGGTGCTGACGAAGACGCCGGTCGGATGGACGCCGGTGACACGGGCGTTGGCGTATCCCGACGAGGCGCCGAGGCCGGCGACCGGGCCGAGCACGGTCGCGATCGCGGCGCACCGATTGGAGAACGAGTCGGACCAGGTGATCAGGTAGACGCCTTCGGAAGGGGTACCTGCGGAACCGTTTGCGCGACTGCTCGAGGCAACGATCTTGCCCGACGCGTCGACGCGCGCCCAGTGACGCACCGAACCGCCGATCGCGCGCGGATCGAGCTTGACCGGGCCGATGCTGTGGTTGCGGATCTGTCGCGCGCCGACGCTGTTGGCCGGGACCGCAAGCGCGGCGTAGGCGCCGCCGGCGAGTGCAAGTCCCGACAGGACGAGCGCGAGGTAGGCGATGGCGTTGGCTCGAGCGTGCCCGAGCAGACGGATGAACATAGGGCTCCCTTCCCATCGGTTGCTGGACGGGACCATAGAAGAGGCGGGCGGCGGGGAACAGGACTACTAGGTAATGGAGGTCGGGGAATGACGTTCGGACGGCGAGGGCTCACCGCAGCGGCCATGTCCCTGGCCGCGGTCGCGATCACGGTCGTGGCGCTTCCACCGGCAGCACTCGGTGCCGGCAGCTTGACCGTGTCGACCTGCGGCGCCGGCGTCTTCGGGCATGCGGCGGCGTTCGGCATCAACACGATGATGAACTGCCCGCCCGTCGCCAACCCGCCGGCGGGGGTCAGCATCCTCACGGGCCCGAACAAGGTGCCGGCCGGCCGGCGGGCAACCTGGCTCGCGAACGCACCTGCCGGCCTCTCGATCGTCGGGGTGTCGATCCCGCCGAACGACATGTACAGCAATGGAGTGAACGACGGAAAGGGATGGGGTGGCGGCTTTTACTGGGCCGGCGGTGGAGCCCAGACTCACGACAACGAGCCGACGTTCACGTCCCCGCCAATGAACAGCTCCTACTTTGGATTCCAGATCGTGTGCGGAGCAAGCACCTGTGACGGCTCGGTGAGCCCGGCACAGCTGACCGTCGAGTCGGTCAACCTGCAGGCCACGGAGAGCCAGGGGCCCGCGCTCGTCGCATCGCACGGCCTGTGGCAATCGCAGGGCTGGGTGCGCGGCAACTGGCCGCTCGCCTTTTCGGGCGACTCGCCCAGCGGCATCTGCGCGTTCAACGCCACGCTCAACACCTCCTTGCTCACCGGCCCGACATCTCCGCAGAACCCGACGGTGTGGCATCAGTGCGGAGCGCCGGCGTTCGCTCAGACCATCAGCACGGGCGCTTACGGCCAGGGGGCTGTGCCGCTCACCCTCGCCGCCATCGATGCCGCCGGGGTCCCGGGCTCTGTCTCCAGGAGCATCGACGTCGACAACACCACGCCGTCGATCGCGCTGTCGGGGCCAACGGACGCGCCGACCACCGCCGGCGTTCAGGACGTCACTGCGACCGCTTCCGCCGGGCCCTCGGGAGTCGCGGGCACATCGTGCTCGCTCGACGGCGCCCCGGCGCAATGGCATTCGGGCGCGAGCGCGGCGATTCCTGTGCAGGGTCTCGGCATCCACGCCGTGACCTGCTCAAGTGCCAACACCGCACGGGATGGCTCCGGCAACGCGGGGTGGTCCGCGCCGGCTTCCTGGCGGCTGAGCATCCGCCAGCCGTCGATCAGCAGCATCTCCTTCTCTCGTGTCGTTGACGCCCTGCGCTGCAGCCGCACACGCGCGCGTGTACGTGTTCCGGCGCACTGGGTCACCGTCACCGTCGGCGGCCGGCGGGTTCGCATCGAGCTGCCCGCACAAACGCGAACGCTCGCGCTGGTGCGCTGTCATCCCCGATACGTGACTCGCCGCGTGCGGATCGGCGGGCACTGGCGCACGGTGCGCGTGCCGCTGCTCCCCCACACCGTGCACGCGAGCACCAAGCACGTCCCGTACGGAGCCTCGACAACGGTCAGCGGATGGCTCGGCACCTACCAGGGAGTCGCGCTGGGACACCAGGCTGTGCGCATTCGAACCGCTCCGGATAACGGGCAGCACGTGTTCCGCCAGGTCGCCGTCGCGACGACCGCCGCCAACGGCAGCTGGACCGCGCGACTGCCGCCCGGCCCCTCTCGGATCGTCGATGCCGTCTACGACGGCTCGCAAACGGTCGAGCCGTCCTCGGGGCAGGCAGGTGTCACCACTCCCGCCTCGATCTCCCTGGACGTCCAGCCGCGCCATGCCCATTGGGGCGGGAGGATCGTGCTCAGCGGCCGGCTGGCCGGTGGGTACCTGCCGGCGGCCGGAGAGACGGTGATCCTGTCGGTGCACTTCGCGGGCGGGGCGCATGACTTCGCGCACGTGACGGCGCGGGGGGATGGACGGTTCCGCTACGTGTACACCTTCCTGCCCGGCATCGGGACGGCTGCGTACCCGTTCTCGGCCGAGACCGTGCGGGAATCCGACTATCCCTACACGCCGAAGAGCAGCCGGCGGGTCACGGTAGACGTGAGTCCGTAGTGGCGGAGAGATGTTGCCGCCGCTCAGCGAAGTTGTGTATGTGAGAGGTAGTTGAACCCCGTAGTTGTGTTGGTGAAACGTAGTTTCCCCCTGCGCTCGGTGGGATCGGCGTGGAGCGTGTGGGCGGGTCGGAGCGGGGGCGTCCGCTCGCGTGTCTATCGTCGTGTTCGTGACTTCGGCCGTCGGCTCGGAGTTCGCTGTGACGGGGCCGTTCCAGGCAGGGGTTCGTGTTGGCGGTGAGGAGGTCCGCGGCGGCTTGGCGGATCTGTCGCTGGATCTGCTGAGGCGGTGCGAGCCGGTGCGCACCCCGGGGGTCTATCAGCGTCAGCGGCATATGCCGGGCCGCTGGTTCTCGACGACGGCGGGGCGGTTTCTGGAGTACGAGAGCTTGCTCGAGCGCGACTGGATGTTGCTGATGGATTTCGACCGGGAGGCCGGGGGGATCTGCGAGCAGCCGCTGCGGCTGCACTATGTCAGGGACGGCAAGTCGGCGAGTCATGTGCCCGACTTGCTGGTGTGGCGGAAGGGAACGCCGGAGCTGTGTGACGTCAAGAGCGGGGAGCGGGTTGAGGATCCGACGTTCCAGGCTCAGGTCGAGGCGACCGGGTTGGCGTGCGCTGAGGCCGGGATCGGCTACCGGGTGTTGTCGGAGCCCGATCGGCAGCTCTTGGCGAATGTGCGGTGGCTGGCGGGGTTGCGCGAGCGGTCGCCGGACCCGGACGGGGAGCGAGCGCGGATGCTGACGAGGTCGGCGACCGGTTCGTGCACGATCGCGGAGTTGCTGTCTGGCGCGCGCGAGCTGATGCTGGCGCGCCCGGTGTTGATGAACCTGCTGTGGGCGGGCGACGCGCTCCTCGACGTGTCAGCGCCGATCGGCGAGGACAGCGTTGTGTGGACGCGTTTGCAAGTGGCGGGATGATCGACGCGCGGTGGCCGTTGAGCATCGGCGGGCAGCTGGTGATCGACGGCGAAGCGATCACGGTCACGTCGGTGGACGGCGCCGACGTGCGAGGTTTCACCGGGCGGGGCGAGCCAGTCCGGTACGCGTTGACCCGCGTCGGGGAGCAGCCCGCGGTGACGTGCAACGAAGAGTGGCGGTTCGGGTCGGTGCTGTTGGAAGCTGGCGCGTTGAGTGACGGACAGTTACGCGAGGCGGCCGAGCTCTTGGCGCATCTGAACGAGGCGTCGTTTGGTCATCGCGCCGGGGATCGGGGCCGCGCTGCGCCCGGGGAGCCGCGTGAGAGCTTGATCCTGACCGCACGACGCTCCGTGATCGGCTGGAGGCAAAGGCGACAGAGCTTGGGTGCTCGGTGGAGACGCTTCGCCGCAGGCGTCGATGGCTTGCGCGCCGTGGACTGGTCGGGCTTGTGGATGCTCGCCACACGCGGTCGGTGAGGGGTCCCGGGGTCGATGAGCGGCTACGAGCCGCGATAATCGCGGAACCGCGGGAGCTGGAGAACGCGTCGGACGTGCGCAGATGCAGCTCCGGGCCAGGGTCGCGAGGTGGTTGGCGCGGAGAGCGGCGAGCCGCTCGAGCTGCCCGCTACCCGGCAGACGTTCAACCGGATCGTCGATGACGTGCTCAGACCCACGGGCCTGTTCCGTTTGCCGGCGAAGCGCCGGCGCAGCGCGCAGGCCACGCCGAGCGACATGCTCGGGTCGCTGGTCGCGGAGCGGCCGGGAGAGTTCGTCGCGATTGACACCACCAGCCTGGACGTGTTCGCGATCGACCCGTTCAGGTTCCAATGGGTCGGCCTTGACCTGACCGCCGCAATCGATGTGTGCACCCGGTCGATCCTCGCGTTTCGGTTGGCGCCGTTCTCGACGCAGGGCGTCGACAGATTCTCCGGCACCCCGCAATACGGATAGGGGACATCCGCCGGCCAGCGACTATCCACACCACGCGCGTGAGCCCCAAGAACGAGCCGGCTTCGCGAGCGTGAACCTCAAACGTGGCTCGACCAGCAAACGGAGCGTCTAGCTCGATCACACCGGTCGTTCTGACCGACCTGAATGAGACTCTCCAAGGCAGGCGACGACAGGAGAAACCGCATGCCCGGACCCGGACGCAACCAGCCCTGCCCGTGCGGCTCAGGCCGCAAAGTCAAACGCTGCTGCGGCGAGCGACGAGGGGCCTCCCACGATCAACTCGACCGCGCCTTCCTCGCCGAGCACGCCCGCTGGGCCGCAACCGAAATCGGCGACCTCCCCACCGAAACCCTCGCTGAGCTCTGGAACGGCCTCGCTGAACTCCCCGACATCGACCTCTCGCTCGTGCTACCCCTGCCAACCCTCATCACTCCCGAGCTCGCACAGCTCCTCCAAGCAGCCAGAGACGACGACCCCGACCGCGCGGACGACGTGATGGACATCGTCGTTGGCACCGTCGACACGCCCCAGCAGCGCGCCGCGCTCTCCCACGCCGTGATCCACCTCCGCGACAGCGGGAAGCTCTCCGGTCGCCAGGCCGCCGCCGCGATCATCGACCTCCAAAGCCACTCACAAGCCCTGATCCGCGCCAGCCTTATCAACGCCATCTTCATCAAGACCGGACAGATGCGAACCCCGGGCGGCCTACGCCTCGCCGCCTGACTGTTCGAAACTAGGAGGCTTGACCCGGCGAAGCCGGGAGAGATGAGTCAAGTTTCAGGCGGCGAGGTTGAGTTGGTCGCTCGACCTCTAGCTGGGTCGGCGGTACGCTATAGCGACATGGCTGCAGCACGCAAGATCAACCTTCCGCTGGATGAGGATCTGATCCGCCGCGCTCGAGACCGTGACTCCGGCCAGGCGACCAAGAGCGACCTCGAAGTGATCGAGCACGCGCTGACGATGTACTTCGGCGACCGTGCGTTTGAAGAGGCGCTAGCCCAGGGGCCGCTCAGCGACGAGGAAGCTGCGCGGCTCGCCCGCGAGGAGCTGCACGCCGCCCGTCGCGAAGCGGCGTGATCCGCGCCGTACTCGACGTCAACGTCCTGATCTCAGCCTTCATTGGTCGCGCAGATGGACCCCCGCGCAAGCTGATCTACGCCTGTCGAGAAGGGCGGTTCACCCTTGTCGTCTCCCCAGCGTTGCTCAACGAGCTCACCACCGTGCTCGGCCGCCCCAAGTTCGGCCGCTGGAGCGGCAACGAGCGCGCGGCTCTCGGGATCGCCAGCCTCTCTGCAGGCGGCGATCACCGCGACGATCCCGACACATCACCCGTCGGGATCCGCGACGCCAAAGACGAGTACCTGGTGGGTGGCGCTCGGTCGCCGGAGCGACGTCGACGTGTTGGTCTCAGGAGACGGTGACCTGCTGGAGGCCGAGCTTGACGGGCTGAAGGTCGTACGGCCCGCCGAGTTTCTGGAGAAGTTGTCGGCGTCCGAGCCGCAGGCATAACCCCAAGGTCACGGCAGGCTCTCGGCAGAGCTACCCGCCGAGCGCACGTCGCCCGTCGCGCCAGGACGGCGCTCGGTTCAGATACGCGTCACATACACAACTTCGCTGGGCGGCAACAGATGTTGCCGCCCAGGCTAACTTCCCATTTGCAAGGTAGTTGGACCCCGTAGCTTCCATCGTGACGACTTGCTGGACCCCGGCGATCGCTCTCGCGGTGCTCGCGGGTCGATCGTGGTGATTCGCCGATGAGCCGGCGCTTCCGTTGGCAGCGGCGAGGAGGTGGTTCGGGGCTGCTTGGCGGATTATTGTGATGGCGAACAAGAGAGGTACAACCAATGCCCGCAGTCTTCAAGATTGTCTCGCGTGCCTCGAGCAAGCCGCTCACGGCGCTTGGCCTTCCAGACCCGTCAGGCATCACACAGCTCCCGGCGATTGACGAGTATCTTCCCTTCCAGAGCTGGACTCTGCAGCCGCAGGACTCAGCCGAGGATTTCTTGATTCGCTCGTTCAGCTCGCCGGCCTTGGCGATTGGGGTGAATCCGACGGACTCACGGTTGCTTTATGTCGTGCCCGCTGAAGACGCGCAGGTGTGGCGGGTCACTCCCATCGCCAACCCGCCCTACTTCTTCTTGCTCGAGGGCAGCAACGATTTGCTGATGGACGTGCCAGGCGGCTCGCATGCGGATAACCTGCAGATACAGGTATTTCGCCGCAACGAGCACGCCAACCAGCAATGGGTGTTCCTGCCGGTCCTTGCTGAGCTCCCATAGGGAGGTCGGGGCGCTGCAGCCAGCGGCGCACGAGGACGCGTCCTGCATCGAGCTTGTCTTCATCGAGGCCGATGACTCCGAGAAGACGCCGCGACACTCGATCAAGATGCCCTCCGCTGACGCCGACGGACACAGGTGCGGGGCCCAGGGTCCAACTACGCGTCGAATGGGAAACTGGCGACCGCCGGTTGTGCCGCGGGCGGGTTCGCGTCGGGTCCTTGTTGGCTCTGATCGTGGTTGTCCTGGCGCGCTATTGGTCGCGTGACGGGGTTGGTAGGGCCCGCCCGTTGAGTAGTAGGCCGAGGGTCGTGCCGAAGACGGCGGGGTCGACGGTGTCTGGGTCGGCGAGTTGCTCGATGGCGACGCCGTTGGAGAGCGCGAGCACCGCAACGGCGAGTTGATCGGCGGGTGCTGGGAGATCGATCCCCAGCTGGGCGGCCTGCTGCTCGATGAACCGAGCGATCAGCTCTCGCGCGGCGCGTCGCTGACGGGCGAACTCCTTGCGGAGGCTTGGGTCGCGCACGGCTCGCGCCCAGAACTCGATGAACAGCAGCTGCCAATCGGCCTGGCTGAAGATGAGCTCGGCCAGGACGGCTGCGGCGTCGCGGGTGGTGTCCTGGAGCGTGGTTTGGCGGTGCACAGCTGCGGCGACGAGCGCGAGTCGTTCACCGATGCGCTCGCGCATCAGGGCATAGAACAGCTCGTCCTTGCTGGCAAAACTCGAATACACGGCACCCTTGGTCAGGCCCGCGGCCGCGGCGACGTCGTCAAGCGAGGCGCGGTCGTACCCGTGTTTTGCGAAGACTTCGCTGGCGGCCTCCAGCAGCCGGGCGCGCGTCTGGTCACGCGTCGGGCGGGTGCGCTTCTTCAGTTTGCTGTCCGATGCCACACAGACATGATACCGTTAGGGATTGAATACTCCACGGTATCGAAATCGGAGGGAGTCGCAATGAATCCCCAGGCCCTGTTGGCAGAACCGGCGGTGATGCCGCGACAAGCGCAGCACGCTCAGCGTTGGGCGGCACTGGTGGTGCTGTGTGCCGCGGCCCTGATCATCAACGTGGACAACACGATCCTCAACGTGGCCCTTCCCACGCTCGTGCGCAAGCTGCACGCAACCTCGAGCGAACTGCAGTGGGTCGTCGACTCCTATGCGCTCGTATTTGCCGGACTGCTGCTCGTCGGTGGGAGCCTGGCTGACCGGCTCGGGCGCAAGCGCTTCTTCCTGATCGGCCTTACTGTCTTCGCCGCCGGATCGATCGGCGCTGCCCTGTCAGGGTCGGTGGACCTGCTGATCGCGTGGCGAGCGGTGATGGGGGCCGGTGCGGCGCTGACGATCCCCGCGTCGTTGTCGATCATCAACGACGTCTTCCGCGACCCGGCGCAGCGGGCCAAGGCGATCGGCGCCTGGGCCGCGACAATCGGGCTCGGGATCGCCATCGGACCGATCGCCGGTGGCTTGCTGCTGGCCGGGTTCTGGTGGGGGTCGATCTTCCTGGTCAACGTCCCGATCGTGATCGCCGCGTTCGCGGGAGCGATGGTGCTCTTGCCCGACTCGAGGAACCCGGCCGCCGACCGTCCCGATCGCGCTGGGGCCGCGCTCTCGATCGCCGGCCTGGGCCTGTTGCTGTGGGCGATCATCGAAGGTCCGACCAAGGGCTGGAGCTCGGTGAGCGTGGTCGGAGTCGGAGCCCTCAGCGTTGCCGCGCTCGCCGCCTTCATCGCCTGGGAAGCCCACACTGACCACCCGATGCTGAACCTGGGCTTCTTTCGCGACCGCAGATTCTCTGTAGCCGCGGCAAGCGAGAGCCTCGGGATCTTCGGCCTGATGGGCGTCCTGTTTCTGCAGACCCAGTTCCTGCAGTTTGACCTCGGCTATTCACCCCTCCAGGCCGGACTGCGGATCCTGCCCACCGCCGCCATGATCTGCATCAGCGCGCCGCTATCACCGATCATCGCCCGGCACATCGGGATCAAGCTCGTCGTCGCTGCGAGCCTGGCGGCGATCGCGGGCGGTTTGTGGCAGATCTCAGCGGTCTCCACACCTGCAGCGACCTACGAGGCCGTGGTCACCGGCACGCTGCTGATCGGCCTGGGAGCCGGACTGCTGCTGCCCACAGCGACCAACTCCGTCGTCGGCTCGGTCCCTCAAGGCGACTCCGGGATCGGATCGGCGACCAATACCGTCGCCCTTCAGGTCGGTGGCGCGCTCGGGGTCGCCGTAATCGGCAGCGCAATGCTGACCCGCTACCAGAGCCACATGACCGCAGCGCTCACCGGCCGACACGTACCGATCGCTGCGACGCACACCATCATCGGCTCGCTCGGCGGTGCCCTGAACGTCGCCGAAAGCGTCGGTGGCACAACCGGCGCCGGCCTGGCGCGCGCCGCGCGCGCCGCGTTCATGAGCGGCATGCAGACATCGCTGGCGGTCGGCGCGCTTGTCGCCCTCGCCGGTGCCCTGCTCGTGCTCACCTGTCTGCCGTCGCGAACCTCGCAACCATCACCAGATCCCAGCACGGGACAACCAGCACGCATTGCCAACGGTCCGATCGTCGGACCAGCACCGTCTCGCCAAAGCGCTGAACTCGGGCCGGTTGGGCAGCGGATGTGCGGCGTCGGCGACCGTTGGGAGGCAACCGTTCGAACTGGCCTCGCAGGCGCTGGGAGCGCTGCCGATCCTCGGCCACTTCCTCGATCGGCTCGGGCTCGAGCATGTCCTCGAGCGGCATCTGCCCGACGACGATCAGCGCGTGCTGATGGCGGCCGCCCGGACGATCAAGGTGCTGGTGCTGAACCTGTGCGTGGAGCGTGAGCCGCTATACGGGATCGGGGAGTGGGCCTGCCGCTTTGAGGCGGACGCGCTGTCACTTGAGCCAGGCGAGGTGGCGCTGTTGTGCGATGACCGCGTCGGCCGGGCGTTGGATCGGTTGTTCGACGCAGATCGCGCGTCGCTGTTGACGGAACTGACGCTGGGGGCAATCAGGGAGTTCGGTGTTGACTGCTCGCAGCTGCACAACGACTCGACCTCGATCACTCTGCACGGCGAGTACCTGCAGGCCGATGGGCGCGAGCGGGGCGGCCAGTCAACGGCCGCCGCGAAGCGCGGTCACAACAAGGAGCATCGCGGCGATCTGAAGCAGCTGCTGCTGATCCTGACAGTGTCGGCCGACGGGGCGGTGCCACTCGCGCACCGCCTCGCGGACGGCAACGTGACCGACGATCAGACGCACATCGAGACGTGGGACGGGCTGTGTGTGCTGGTTGGCCGCCATGACTTCCTGTATGTCGCCGACAGCAAGTTGTGCACGCGCGAGCAGATGGGCCACATCGAGCGCCACGGCGGACGGTTCATCACGGTGCTGCCGCGCTCACGCTCAGAGGACGGGCGGCTGCGCGAGTGGATGAGCACGCAGGCGCCCGATCGGGTCGAGGCGTGTCGGCGGCCCGGCAAGCGCAACGGTGATCCCGACCTGGTCTGGCGGGTCTGCCCGGCGCCGTTCCCGACCACGGAGGGATACCGCATCACCTGGGTGCACTCAAGCGCCAAACAGCACCACGACGAGAGCGCCCGCGCCGAGCGGATCGACCGCGCCGGCCACGCCCTCGGGGAGCTATCGGAGCGCTTGGCCGGCCCGCGCGCCAGGATCACCACCCGCGTCGCCGCCGAGGAGGCCGCCGCCGCGCTGCTGACCACAAGCGGCGGCGAGCGCTGGGTGTCGGTCACGGTCATCGAGACCGTCGAGGAGCGCTACCGCCAGGAGAAACGCGGCCGACCCGGCAACGACACCCGCTACCGCAAGATCGCCAAGACCCGCTACGCGCTCGAGGTGAGCGTCGATGCCGAGCAGGTCCGCTACGACGCCGCTTCTGACGGTCGCTTCCCGCTCACGTCCAACGACTCGGAGCTGACCGACACTCAGGTGCTCGCCGCCTACCGCTACCAGCCGAACCTCGAGAAGCGCCACCACGAACTGAAATCCGTCCAGGACGCCGCGCCCGTGACACTCAAGAGCCCGTTCCGGATCGAGGCGCTGTTCGCCTGCCAGTTCATCGCGCTGCTCACCAACTGCCTGATCGAACGCGAGCTACGCCGGACGATGACCCATCACAACATCCCCGAGCTGGCGCTCTACCACGAGCAACGCGCCTGCACCGCCCCGACCGCCGCCCGCATCCTCGACGCCTTCACCAACGTCCAACGCCACCACCTCACCCGCGACGGCCAACGCATCCAGACCCTCGACCCCCAGCTCACCCCGCTGCAACACCAGCTACTCGAGCTGCTCGGCGTACCCGCCAGCGCCTACACCACCGACCCCGACCGCTGACCCCACCGGCGCCCGCGATGGGGGACGGATATCGACCACCAGACGTGCGGAAAGGGCGTCCAGAGAACCGACCAGCGACATTTGAGGCTCGGCTGGAACGAGCAGGCTGCGCGTCTGGCTAGGCGCACAGGTGCAGCGGATCGTGCTGCTCGACGCCCCCGCCGTCCCGGGCCGAGAGCGCTGGCGCGAGCTTGGCACGAAGTACGGCGTCAGCCTCGTGGAGGCGATGATCGCCCACGCGATCGCGGTGTGACGAGCGCCGACCTCCCCGCCGCGCTCGGTGGGCGCGCTACTCTTGGAGTGTGGTTGGCGACATCCTTCAACCGACGCATCTGATCTTCGTGCTGGCAATCGCGCTGCTGGTGCTGGGGCCGAAGCGGCTTCCGGAGGTCGGGCGCTCGCTCGGGAAGGGCCTGCGGGACTTCAAGGAAGCGATCAGCGGCGAGGAGCACCCACGGCCGGAGGAGATGGAGCCGCCGGCGACCGTCCAGGTGCCGCCGCAGCCCAGCCCCTACGCCGCGCCCGAGCCGCAGCCCAGCCCGCACGTCGCGCCCGAGCCCGTCGTGCAAGTGGCGCCGCAGCCCGCGGCGCCGGTCGAGGCTCACCCCGCCGCGCAGCCGACACCGGCTCCGGTCGGGTCGGCGGCCGACCACGATCGCTCGAGCTGACGACGGCGGCGCGGGTCGAGTTCGACGACCCCGTACACTGACGGGTCGATCGATCGCGGTGGCCTCTGACCGGCATGGTCCGTTACCCGCGAGCGCCGATCCATCCCGTCGCCGCGCATGTCGACCCTTGAGGAACAGCTTGTGAGTCCGAGCGCCCGCGGCGGCAGGCGTCGCCTCCGCCTGTGGGCGAAGATGCTGATCGGGTGCCTGATGGTGGTGACCGCGGTCGCCGCCACGGTGGCGACCGGCACGCTGCTCGAGGTCAAGGCGTTCACCGACGCGCTCAAGCAGAGTCCTCAGCTGCAGCTGGGCAACGAGCTCGCCAGCGCCAACGCCGGCGGCCCACAGACGCTGCTGCTGATCGGCTCCGACAAGCGGGCCAAGGGCGCCATCGACGGCGGCGGACCGCCGCACTCGGACACGATGCTGCTGGTGCGGCTGGATCCCAACCAGCCCGACACGACGCTGCTCTCGGTGCCGCGCGATCTGAAGGTGACGATCCATCCCGATCACGGCGCGTCGAGCACGCAGAAGATCAACGCGGCGTACTCGATCGGGGGGGCGAAGCTGGCCGTCAAGACGGTCAAGCAGGTGCTCGGCGTCTCGATCAACCACGTGATCGACATCAACTTCGCCGGCTTCCGCGATGTCGTCAACTACCTCGGCTGCGTGTTCGTTCAGGTGGATCGACGCTACTACCACTCGAACGCCGGCCTCGCGGCGAGCCAGACCTACGCCGAGATCGACATCCAGCCCGGGTACCAACGGCTTTGCGGCGACGAGGCGCTCGCCTACGTGCGCTACCGGCACACCGACACGGACCTCGTGCGCAACGCGCGCCAGCAGGACTTCCTGCGCCAGATCAAGAACCAGGTCGGCGCGTCGGGGCTGGTGTCGCGCCGGTCCGGGCTGGAGAACATCTTCGGCAGGTACTCCAGCACCGACATCCGCTCCAGCGACGACGTGCTGAAGCTGCTCGAGCTGCTCGTCCAGTCGGCCTCGCACCCGGTTCGCCAGGTGACCTTCAACGCCGACCTCGGGCCGTCCTACGTCACCGCCTCGCCGACCCAGATCCACCAGACGGTGTCCGAGTTCCTGAACGGCGGCACGGCGCCCGGTCACATCAACGTGCCGGCCGCCAAGAAGGGCAGCGCCCACCCGGCACCGGTCCCGGCCGTACCGCTCACCCCGGCGAGCCCGAGCGCCCTGGCGGCCGCGAGCGCCATCGCGCCGAGCGTGCCCTTCAAGCTCTACTACCCGGTGCGCCAGGTGACGGCCGCGGGCGCGGACCCCGACACCGTTCGCTCCTACGCGCTGCACGGCAGTCACGCCTACGTGGTCGTCGTGGCCCAGGGCGGGCTGGGCCAGTACTACGACCTGCAGGGCACCGACTGGACCAACCCGCCGATCCTCAACAACCCGAACCAGACGGTCCAGCTCGGTGGACGCACCGTGCAGCTGTACTTCGAGGGCCAGCGCCTGCGGATGGTCGCCTGGCACGACGGCCGGGGCGTGTACTGGCTCGTCAACACGCTGCAGAACATCCTCACCAACCGCGAGATGCTCGCGATCGCCGCCGCCGAGCGGCCGGTGAGCTGACGGCCGCGTCGCACTCGGAGCGGCGATCGTGAAGCTCAGCCGCCGGCGCTCGCGCCGGCCGTGGCGAGCGCGCTCAGCCTGCTCGTGCTGGGCGCGCTCGCCCGTGTGCGCCGCGGTTATTAGCCAGTCGGCGCGCCGGCTCCGGTCGGGCTGTTGACCGGGATGTCGGGGATCTGGATCCCCTTCGAGGAGGCCTCGGACACGACCTGTCCGCCCAACTGCTGGACCTGGTCGATCTCAGCGCCGTCGAACTTCCCCTTGACCAGTTTGCTCCGCAGTGCCGACATTGCGCCGACGGCGGCGGTGATCGGAGCGACCAGGGTCGAGAGGATCTTGCTGCTCTTCGCGTCGGTAGCTGCGAGCTTGAGCTCGTGGTAGATGAACAGGGACGAGAGCGCGGCCTTCACGATCGCCAGCTTGTGCGACAGCGGCTTCGAGAACGCGCCGGCCTTGAACGGCTTGTAGATCCAGCGGTGGAACGCGCCGCCGGCCAGTCCGACGTGGAGGACGAACTTCGTCTTGGCGAAGCTCGTGGTCGATGCGGTGCTCGTCGTGCCGGTCGCCGTCGAGCTCACCGCCGCACCTCCACTCGACGCCGATGAGGAGGAGCTCGAACTCGAGCCGCAGCCGGCAAGACCGAGCGCCGCGATGCTCGCGATCACGGACAGCAGCACTGCAGGACGTCGCAGCATGTAACAGACCCCCTTCTCCCCGCCGAAGCCCGGTGCTCCCGGGGATGACATTGGACGAGCTCAAACGTAGCGGTCCCTCGGCCATTGTGTGCGCAGAAGATCCGTCAGGAGTCATGGTCGCTTGGATCGAACGTCTGTTCGGGGCGGTAGGCTGGGCGGATGCCAGTCCGGGACGAGAGCGCCGCGCTAGTCGCCCTGCTGAGGAGCGGGCGCCGTCCGTGGCAGCTCTACGCGGACCTGGTGGAGGAGGCGGGCAGCGCGATCGCGGTGCTGGAGCGAGAGTGCGACGGGGAGGCGGGGCAGGCGAGCCTGTTCGGCGAGCCCGTTCGGGAGCAGATCGACCGCGCCGCCGCCGAGATCGAGGCATGGAGCGCCGACGGGATGCGCGTGCTCACGGTGCTCGACCCGGGCTATCCCGAGAACCTGCGCGGGGTCCACGATCGGCCGCCGCTGGTGTTCGCGGCCGGCAGGCTCGAACCGGGTGACGCCCGCTCGGTCGCCGTGGTCGGCGCACGCACGCCGTCGGCACGTGGGCTCGGCACCGCACGGTCGATCGCCGAGCAGCTCGTGGCGCGCCGCTTCACGGTGGTGAGCGGTCTGGCGGCCGGGATCGACACCGCAGCGCACACGAGCGCGCTGGCCTGGGGCGGCCGCACCGTGGCGGTGATCGGGACCGGCCTCACACGCGCCTACCCGCCCGAGAACGCGGCGCTGCAGCGGCGGATCGCCGCCGAGTGCGCGGTCATCTCGCAGTTCTGGCCCGACGCGCCGCCGAGCCGGCGCAGCTTCCCGATGCGCAACGCGGTGATGTCGGGACTCACGCTCGCCACCGTGGTCGTCGAGGCCGCGCATACGAGCGGCTCGCGGATGCAGGCACGGCTCGCGCTCGCGCATGGCCGCCCCGTGTTCCTGGTGGCGACGCTGCTCGAGCACGACTGGGCGCGTGAGTTCTCCCAGCGCCCCGGCACCCACGTGGTCACGCGCGCGGAGGAGATCACGGCGATCGTCGAGCGCCTCACCTCCACCGGCGAGCTGGTGGCCTGAGCGCGGCGCGGGTCTGAGGCGGGGAGCGATGCCGACTGTCGCCGAGCTCACCGGCCTGTACAGCAACTTCATGATCGGCCCGCGGCCGGGGCCGGACGTGTGCAGTCTGTGCTTCAACCTGACCGACGGATTCCCGCGCTGTTACGCGTGCACCTACGGCGAGTCGTGGCTCGATGCGATCGTGCCGATCTCCTACAGCGTCGCCCGCGAACAGCTCCACCACGCGCTCGCCGGCTACAAGCGCCTCCGCGGCGACGTCGCCCGCAGGCTCGAGGTCGAGCTCGCCGCCGTCCTGTGGCGCTACCTCGCGGCCCACGAGCGCTGCGTCGCCCGGGCCTCCGGCGGTGGGCGGTTCGAGCTGGTTACGACGGTTCCCTCATCGGACCGCGGCCGCGACGAGCGACATCCCCTACGGCGGGTCGTCGGCGAGCTGTGCGGGCCCACGCGCGACCGGCACGAACGGCTGCTGCGGCGCTCCGGCGCGGCGGTGCCCGAGCGGGGGTTCAGCGCGGAGAAGTTCGAGCCGGCGCGACCGCTGGATGGTCACTCGGTGCTGCTGATCGACGACACCTGGACGACGGGCGCGAACGCCCAGAGCGCGGCGGCGGTACTGCGGCGCGCCGGCGCCGGCCGGATCGCGGCGGTCGTGATCGGGCGTCATCTGAACCGGGAGTGGCGCCACAACGACCGGCGCCTGCGCGGCCTCGCGCGGCCGTTCGACTGGAACGAGTGCGCGGTGCACGGCGCGGCGCCACGCAGCTGAGGCGCAGGCCGCCGTGCGGCGCGCTCCGAGCGACACGCCGCACGCGTGCGCACCCGTCAGGCGTGAGCGGCTGCTTCTGGATGACCATCTCGTAGCGGTCGATCACCGGCGGGCGGTTGCGGTCGAGCCCGGAGGCCGAGACAGCGAGCGTGGCCTTGACCCGCTCAGGCGCAAGGCCCGGGAACATGGTGACCCTTGCGTACATCGGGGAACACCTCCTTCTGCTTGCGGCCGAGGCTACTCCCGTGGAGCCCGAACGCATAGGGTGCAGATCGTGTGGTGGGACGACACCGTCGTGTACCAGGTCTACATCCGGTCCTTTCAGGACAGCAACGGCGACGGGATCGGGGACCTGCCGGGCGTCACCTCGCGCCTGGAGCACATCGCGCGACTGGGTGCCGGCGCGGTCTGGCTGTCGCCGATCTTTCGCTCCCCGAACGACGACTTCGGCTACGACGTGTCGGACTTCGTGTCCGTGGACCCCGCGCTGGGCACGCTCGAGGACTTCGACGAGCTCGCGCGGACCGCGCACGCGCTCGGCCTGCGCGTGGTGCTCGACTTCGTGCCCTGCCACACCTCGGTCGAGCATCCATGGTTCCGCGAGCGGCCGGACTACTACGTGTGGGCCGACCCGCCCCTCAATAACTGGCGAGCGGCGTTCGGCGGGCCGGCCTGGGAGCGCGACCCCGTCACCGGCCGCTACTACCTGCACTCGTTCTATCCCGAGCAGGCGGACCTCGACTGGCGCAAGCCCGACGTCCGCCGGGCGATGTCCGAGACGCTGGGCTTCTGGCTCGAGCGCGGCGTCGACGGCTTCCGACTCGATGCCCTCGACCGCCTGCTCAAAGACCCGGAGCTGCGCGACGACCCACCGGCCAGCGGACCGCCGGCGCTGCCGGGCGATCCCGACGATGCGCTGCTGGAGCACACCCACTCGCGCAACGCACCGGACATCGCGCTGGCCTTGCAGGCGATCCGCGACGCGGTCGGCGACGCGTTCCTGACCGGTGAGGTGTACCTGCCCGCGAGCCAGCTCGGGCCCTACCTGGAACTGCTCGACGTGACTTTCGCGTTCGAGGTCCTGCACGCAGTCGGCGACGCCCCGCAGCTGCGGACGAGCATCGCCGGCGCGCTGGCCGCCGGCAAGCAGGGGTGGGTGCTCTCGAACCACGACTTCAGCCGCTTCCCGAACCGCGCGGGACTCCAGAACGCCCGCGCTGCGACGCTGCTGATGCTCTCGCTCCCGGGTCCCGCGTTCCTGCTGCAGGGCGACGAGATCGGCCTCACCGACGGCCCCGCCCCGGATCCACCGCTCGACCGCGCCGGTCGCGACGCGTTCCGCACGCCGATGCCCTGGGACCGATCGGTCAGCGGCGGCTTCACCCTCGGGACCCCGTGGCTGCCGGTGTTCGACCCGGCGGAGCGCAACGTGGCCGACCAGGACGCCGACCCCGGCTCCGAGCTCGCGCTCCACCGGCAGCTGATCGCGCTGCGGCGCGAGCTCGGCGCGAACGCACAGCTGCGGGAGTCCGAGCCCGACACGATCGTGCTCGACCGAGGGTCCCACGTGGTCGCGGTCAACCTGGGCGATGTCCCGCGGTCAGCGCCGCCGGTGGAGCGGATCGTGATCGAGGCCCGGTCGGGCGACGGCGCGGACCCGGGAGTGGTTCCACCTCACGGCGGCTGGATCGGCCTGAACATCCGTTGACGACGGGTTACGCCCCCGGCGGGCGGGTAGGCAGGCACCGTCGTGAAGATCGTCGCGAGTGCTGATGGAGGAGCAGCGCGGAGACGGGGACCGGCCGCCCTGGTGGCAGCGGTGCTCGCCACCGGCGCACTGATCGCGGGCTGCGGCAGCGCGAGCGGCAGCACGCCCACGCTCCAGTGGTACAGCTTCCCCGAGCCCTCGGGTTCGTTTGCGGCCGCGGCCAAGCAATGCTCCGCCGCCTCGGGCGGCCAGCACAACATCGCGAGCCACATCCGCGCCACCGTCGGCGTGTTGCGCGCGCCGTTCGCGGCCGAATAGCCAAACTACGCTCGCGTAGGTCCGGTTGCCGAATGGTAGGCTGAAAACCGGATGCCGACCGGCCCGAGCCCTCCCACACCGGATGTTCCGCTCGCGCCCCGCCGGCGCTACGCCCCGCGGATGCCGCCCGAGCAGCGCCGCGAGCAGCTGATCGACGCTGCGCTCGGCGTGATCCTGGAGCAGGGTTACAGCGGCGTGTCGATGGAGGCCGTGGCGAAGGCCGCCGGGGTCACCCGTCCGGTCGTGTATGACCACTTCCCGAACCTGGCGCGGCTGCTGCACGCGCTCGTCGAGCGCGAGGAGCGTTACGCGCTCGAGCAGCTCGAGGCGATCATCCCGCTCGACCCGGGCGACACGGATCCGGCGGAGCTGCTGCCGCAGGGAGTTGCACGGTTCCTCGAGGCGGTGGCCGCTCGGCCCGCGACCTGGAGGATCATCCTGCTCCCGCTCGACGGCACGCCGGCGATCCTGCGCGACCACGTCGAGTCCAACCGCGCCGACGTGCTGGCGCGGATCGAGGCGATCGTGCGCTGGGCGATCGTGCGCTCCGAGCTTCCGGCCGGGCTCGACATCGAGCTGACCGCGCGCGCGATCCGCAGCCTCGGTGAGGAGGCTGGACGCATGCTGCTGGACAATCCCGAGAGCTACTCCGCCGAGCGCTACGAGCAGTTCGTCTCGGGCGTGGTCAAGCTCGTCTGGGCCTGACGCTCGAGCGCGATCGCGGTCGCGGTCGAGCTCGAGCGCGTGTTCGGCGGCTGGGTGCCCCCCGGCTGTCTGAGGCGCGCCGGCCCGGTCACGCGCGCCGGTCACCTGAGGCGGCCCGGCCGCCCCGACAGTAACCAATCTCACACTTGGCGAACGCGCGCGAGGCCGTAACATCGAGACCTCATGCGTCGCTCGACCGAGGTCGTCCTTCGCCACCGCCGCCTGGTGTTGCTGACCTGGTTCGTACTGTTCGTCCTCGGCGTGGCTGCGGCCAGCAACGTGGCCTCGCTGCTCTCGAACCAGTTCAGCGTGCCTGGCTCGGATTCCCAGAAGGGCCTGACGCTGCTGCGCGACAAGTTCCACGAGCGCAGCGACGGCGCCTTCACGCTGGTGGCCCAGGCGACGCCCGGCTCACAGCTGAACCCCGCCGCGGTCGAACTCGCCGCGCAGCGGGGCGCCACCGCGCTGACCAACGGCAAAGCCGGCCCGGTGCTGATCGCGGCGCCCGGCGTCGCGTACGCGCAGATCAACACCTCGCTCGAGAACGCCAAGGCGTCCGATCGCACGCCTGCCGTCCGGAAGGCGGTCGGAGCGGTTCCCGGGACGCGGCTGTACATCACCGGCTTCCCGGCCATCAACCACGACACGCAGCCGCTGTACAACAACGACCTCGCCCGTGGCGAATCGATCGCGATCCCGATCGCGCTGATCGTGCTGATCTTCATGTTCGCGACCCTCGGCGGCGTGGTCGTGCCTTTGATCTTCGCCGCGGTCACGATCCCGACCACGCTCTTGGGGGTCTGGCTGGTCGCCCACGCGATCAGCATGGTCACCTACGTGACCAACGTCGTCTCCCTGATCGGGATCGCGATCGCGATCGACTATTCGATGCTGGTCGTGTTCCGCTTCCGCGAAGAGCTCGAGAAGACCGAGGACACGCACGAGGCCCTGCTGAAGACGATGGAGACCGCCGGGCGGGCGACGATCTTCTCGGGGATGACGGTCGCCGTCGGCCTGGCGCTGCTCGCGTTCATGCCGCTGCCATTCATGCGCTCGATGGGGATCGGGGGATTGCTGGTGCCGGTCGTCAGCGTGATCGCATCGGCGACGCTGCTGCCCGCACTGCTCTCCCTGATGGGACGCCGCATCAACGCGCTGCGCGTGATCCCCAAGCGCATCATCGAGCGCCGCACAGCGGGCGACACGGGCTTTTGGACGAGGCTCGCGCGCGGGATCATGCACCATCCGGTTCCCGTCTTCCTGGGCGCTCTGGTGGTGATGCTCGCCCTCGCCTTCCCGGCGCTCCACCTCGCGGTGACCGGCGGCGACAACCGCGGCGTGCCCGGCGGTACCGAGGCCACCGACGGCTTGTTCGTGCTCGAGCGAACGCTCGGTCCAGGCTCGCTGGCGCCCCAGCAGATCGTGGTCGACACCGGGCGGCCGGGCGGCGCGCTGGCCACGAACGTGACGGCGGCCGAGCTCCGCCTGATGGCCGAATTGCGCGCCGACCACGCGATCGAGGCTAGCTCAGTGGTCGGGCCGGTGCTGGTGTCGGTGGCGAAGGCGCACCAGGCAAGCCTGCTTGACCCGACCAACCAGATCGCCCAGATCCGCGCCGCCGGCTTCAGCGACTCCGGAACGAAGGCGGCGATCGACCTGGTGCATCGGATTCGCGACCAGTACGTGCCCGGGGCCGCGTTCCCGACCGGAGCGGTCGTGCTCACCGGCGCGCCCGCGTTCGGCGTCGACTTCCTCGCCAAGGCCTACGGCGCCTTCCCCTGGCTGATCGTTGCGGTGCTCGTGATCAGCTACTTCCTGCTCCTGCGCGCGTTCCGCTCGGTCGTGCTGCCGATCAAGGCGGTGCTGATGAACCTCCTGTCCGTGGCAGCCGCTTACGGCGTGCTGGTCCTGTTCTTCCAGGACGGCGTCGGCCACACCCTGCTTGGCCTCAAGACCTCACCGCAGATCGAAGGCTGGATCCCGATCTTCCTATTCGCGGTCCTGTTCGGCCTCTCGATGGACTACGAGGTGTTCATGCTCTCCCGCATGCGCGAGGAGTGGGACCGCACCCACGAGAACGAGCACTCGATCGCCTACGGGCTCCAGCACACCGGCCGGATCATCACCGCCGCCGCGATCATCATGATCGCCGCCTTCCTCGGCTTCAGCGCCGGCAGCTTCGTCGGCCTGCAGGAGTTCGGGATCGGCCTGTCGGCGGCGATCCTGCTCGACGCCACGATCGTGCGAGCGCTCCTCGTGCCCGCAACGATGAAGCTGATCGGGGATTGGAACTGGTACCTGCCCGATGGGGTGCGGCGCTTCATGCGCCTGGCGCCGTCGCGCGGGCCGTCGGTCCAGACGGGGCAGTAGGGCCGGTCCGTGCCGGGCCGGCATCCCGGCTGTCCCGCCCGCCCCGCGTCCTCGCAGACCGACCCGCCACGGCCCGGAAACCCCCACACAAGGCGCGTTAACGACGACGGGGACCCGCTCCAGAGTCCCCGTCGCTGTTCCCTTCAGGGGCGCCCGCGGCCGGGTCGGGCGCCTCCTCCGGGAGTCTGTTACGACCGGCTAGAACACAGTGATCGCGCCGGAGTTGCGCTCTCTTGTCCGAGCAGTTCGCCAGGCGCAGATCGAGGCCCGCCGGCGCTGCCCCCGGACGCCAGAGTCCGCGCCGGTCCAGATCGCGCGACTCTTGCCATACTTGCATCTCCCCGCAAGGGGGGCGTAGCTCAGTTGGTTAGAGCGCCGGCCTGTCACGCCGGAGGTCGCGGGTTCGAGTCCCGTCGCTCCCGCTCCGAGAAGTGCCTGGAATCGTCGACTTTCTCAAAGGCTGACGCGGTTTTGCGCCGCGGGGGCCGTGGTCCGGTAGCGGCCCAAACGCCCCCGATCCAGGCAGTGAAAGGGGAGTCCGGTTCAGCACGATCTGGAGAGCACTTCGGTTGATCGAGGATACTGATCGCAATGTCTGAGACCGGCGAAGCAAAGCCGCCAAACAGCGATAGAGATTCTGATCGGGCAACCGACGAGCGGAAGGACGTGGACATCGCCGTTGTGGCCGGTGAGGCGGTGGCGACTGTCGAGTCAGTCGCGATCGAAATCCTGGACCGCGCTGAGACTGAATTCAAAGAGCGCGAGCGGGGCGACATATGGCCGTCACGCGCAGCCGCGGCGTTGACCGCTATCGCGAGCGTGGTCACCGCACTGACGGCTTTCGCCAAGGACTTGAGCGTCGTGTTGGCCATCATTGCGGGCGTTGTGGGGGCGGCGCTGGCGGCGGCGCTGGCCGCGTGGGGTTTCAGCCCTGAAGCCCGGGACCTCTTCATCTTCCGCAGGTCCAGACTGCCTGAACCGGACTTGCCACCCGGCCTAAGAGCGCTTCGCGACGAGTTGGCCCTGGAACGCCGAGACGCGTTGGCGAGGCTCGACTGGCGAGTTGCCGATCCGACGGAGGACTAGCGATTGGCCGCCGAGCATTCCAGCGCTGCCGAGGAGGAGAAGCGGCCACGACTGCCCGCGGACACGAGCCTCGACCGAATAATTGACAAGTTGCGGCGTTCTCTATCGCGGAAGAGCGCCCCGCACGATTTTTCGGAAGATGCGATTGCTGTGGTTCTTGAACGGCAGGCAGAGTTTGTTAATGATGTCGGTCAAGAGGCCATTCGCATTGCTAAGCGTGGCCGCGAAGATGTCGTCTCAAAGTGGGACGTTCAACAGGCTGATCACCTCGTTCGGGCCTCCAGCGTCAGCGGCCGCGTTGCTGCCGCACAGTCATTCGGGGGAATAATCAGCGGTGCTGGTTTAGCTCAACTGGGGAATGTGCTCCTCCAGAAGCATCCGTCAACGGCAGCATGGCTGCTGGCCGTCGGTTGCATGTCGGTTGGATTTTCTCTTCTCGCCTACGGACTTACGCGACGACGCTAGGTGGTTTCTGTCTCATGCGCGGAAGCCGCGTGCTGCTCGGCTTCGAACGCGTCCAGTCTGCCAGCGATGCCAGCACCGGCACCGTCGAGCAGCGCGCCGTAGTGCCGCTCAATCATCCGCACGCTGGTGCCCATGATGCGTGCGAGCTCGAACACGCTGACGCGAAGCAGCCAGCGCGTCTGACGCGAACGTCGAGCGCAGGTCGTAGATGCGCGCCGGTGGCGCGATACCGGCAGCTTCGATGGCCGGTGCCCACATTCGCCGACGCCAGTTGTCCAGGTTCAGCCCGCGCCCCGCGGGCGACGGGAACAGCAGCGGCGTATCGATGCGCGGCAGGATGGAGTCGAGCGCAGCGAGCGCGCGCAACGAGAGCGGCACTTGACGGCGAGCTCCGGACGTCTTGCCGAGCTCGACGGTCTCGCCATCGCTTACGGTGCGCAGCACGTTCAGCAATCGCCCGCGGCGGTCGATGTCCCGACGTTCGAGCGCTTGCCATTCCTCGGGGCGCAGGCCGGTCGCAGCAGCGAACGCCGGGAGCGGCGCGTACACCGGCGGGAGCTCGGCAGCGATGGCGTCGAGCTCGTCGCGGGAGAACACGCGCACCGTCCTCGGCGGCGGCTGCCGGTTACGTCCGGCGAGTAGCGCGGGGTTCGAGCTCATGTAGCCCCAGCGGACAGCGGCACCGAGGCACTGTCTGAGCGCCTGTACGACGCCGTAGCGGCTTCGCTCGGGCAGAGTGGCCTGCCACCCTGCGACCTCGCCACTCATCCGCTCAAGCTCGCGCAGGGGGACGTCGCCGAACGCGCGGACGGCGTGGATGAGCCGCTCGCGCAGCGTGGCGATGGTCCTGGGTCGCACCGCCGCGGCATGGCGCTCCAGGTAGAGCTCGACGAGCTCCGAGAGCGTGAGCTCGCGGATGACTGGTTCGCCGCGTAGCTGCGGCTCCATCACATCGCGGTACCAGCGCAGTGCAGCGGTCTTGCTCGGGAACGAAGACTCTGGCGGTGCTTCTGGCCGGTGGCGTCGCGGTAGCGGATTCCCCAGCGATTCGCCTTCGAGCCGGTAGACGGTGCCTGTTGCTAGCGGTGGCATCGTTACTCCTCGTCTTCGGATTGGGTGACGATGTCTACGATAGCCGCTGAGCGGCGCTCTGCGGGTTGGGTGACATCTCCTCGTCTGAGCGTCGCTCGCTCCACGGTCCAGGCGTCGAGCTCGTCCTGGCGGAAGCGGACCGCTCCGGACGGGAGCTTGACTGCCGGGAGCTTCCCGGCGCGGGTCCAGCGCAGCACGGTCTCGGTGCTCACGCCGAGCAGGTCGCTAACTTCGCGCGCGGTCAACAGCCGGTCAGTCATCGGCGTGGTCATCGAGCTCGTCGTCGTCGAACAGCGTCGGCGTCGGACGCCACCGCTTGTCCTCGCCACGCGAGACGAATCCCTCGCCCGCGAGCCCATCGAGCGCTCGGCGCACGGTCTGGTCCTTCGGGTTCTGGCCCACCGCGCGCGCCAGGTCGGCGGTCGTGTAGCACGGGGTGTCAAGTGTCAGACCCTTGGAGATGGCACCTGACACCCCCTCTCGGATATACGCCTTCAGGGCCTCCGCGACGTTGCCGCGCTTGCGCTGGCGATTGTCCGCCGAGAGCACATCCTCCATCGAGACGTCCGAGTCCTCCACGTCCTCCACGCGTGGCTCGTCGTAGAGCTTGTCGCCGTGGCTGAACTGGTGGCCCTTGATGACGAACTCGACCGAATGCGGGACGTCGTCGCGGACGTAGTTCGCGGGCCCGAGCACCGCTACGCGCTTGAGCGGATTCTTGGGATGCCGGTCAATCAGGAACGACGACCGCGCCATCGCGCCCCACTGCATCGACCCTTGCGTCTTCTGGCGAAAGCTCTGCGCCTGCGCCTTGTTCACGTGCAGCGCACCGAGCCCGCAGGTGTCGCGGCTGGCCAGCACCCGCCGAAGTGGTCTGACCGCGTGGCGTATGGCAGTCGGGTCGTTCGCGTTCGACATCGGCGGCAGGATGTCCATCAGGTGCTCGAACGCGACGAGTCCGAAGTCCTTCGCGCCGAGCAGGCGGTGGAGCTCCTCGTAGTCGCGCTTGATGTTGAAGACGTCGGTTGCGTTCTCGGCGATGAACTCCTCGACGTAGTCCATATCGGCGCCAGCGGCAACGAGTCGCGGGACCGTCGAGGAATAAAAGTCGTCCTCGTCTGCGCCGACGAACAGCACCCTCTTCGGCGTCCCTTCAAAGATGCCCGGGAGCTCGCCGACCGACATGCTCGCGGCGAGGTAGCAGATGAACGTGCTCTTACCGACCTTCTCCTCGCCGACCTCGTTGTTCAGCCTCCCGCGCACCAGGAACGGCGGATGGACGAATTCGACCGGCTTCATCTTCGACAGGTCGACGGCTTTCGTCTCGAAGCGCCGGTAGCGCTGCTGCTCCTGCTGGTCGCGCAGGTCGTCGCGCTCGGTCACGATGCCGCCTCCCGGCGCCGCAGCTCCATCCCAGCGACCGAGTCGATGACCTTGTCGACCTCGGCGCGCGGCTTTGGTGGCTTGAAGTAGGTCTGATTTGCCGCGTGGACCAGCCAGGCAGTGAGGTCGACGTCCACATACCGGCGCAACAGCACACCGGCGATTCGCGCGAGCTCGACATTGCGCTGACCATCCGCGATGTCGCCGAGTTCAAACTGCGTGAGCCGCCCGGGACCTGAGCGCTGCTGCTCCCGCAGCGTGAGTAGCTCCAGCAGCCACGGCGGCGGCGCCAGCATCTCGCTCCCACCACGCCGCTGATAGCCGGGACTCGGCGGGATGATGACGAAGCCCCCCCAGCGGTCCGGCACGCCCGCGTAGCCACGGATATCGATGCCGCGTGTCGGGACGTTGTTGCCTGTGCGCGCGGAGCCTTTGAAGTAGAAGTGAATCCCCCCGCGCGGGGTGGTCGCCTGAATCGTGTCCGGCAGGAACCCGCGCTCGGTCTCGAGCTCGGAGAGCGCCTTGCGGTCGTCGACGTCGAGCACGAACCAGCCATCGCCGGTCGGTGTACCGATCCACGCGTCCGGCCACCTGGACCACCACTCTCGGATGCGGAACTCGTCAATGCTCGCGTCCTTGAACCCGGTCGCGCTGAGCGGTCGCTTCGAGCCGTCGCCAGCGACGGGGTGAACGGCACGCCCGCGGCGCGCGTAGTCGAGCGCGGCATCGAGCATCGCGCTCATCGGCGACCGTCCGCGTGGTCGTCGGCTAAATCAGAATCGTCCGACGGTCCGTCACGCGACTGGCGGCGCCGACGTCCAGCGGGACGTCCAGCGCCTCGAGCTCGAGGCGCGGTGCGTGCCGCGGGCCGCGGCACCGGCCTGCTGAGCCTGACCGTACGCGTGACCCACGTCTTCGTGTCGGTCGTCGTGACAGTGCGGATGCCGCCCGTCGAGACCGCCATCGTGGCGAGACGCGATTCAGGCGAGGAGGACATCGGCGGCGGGGGGGTTCAGTCGTCTCACGGCGCGAGATGCAAGCACGAGCAGCGGATGGAAACGAAAAAGTCCGGCGTTTCAGCCGAGACCCTTCGTGGCGAAGGTGTGAGACGACGCCGCACTACCGATGTGCCTGTAAGCCTAGCCGCCCGCGCGGCGGCAACGCGCGCAGAGCCAGGACCGCGGCGCCTAGCCGATGTAGACCGCCTTCGGGATGAGCGACTGGAGCGACGCCAGGTACGCGTTGAATTGCGCGATGAACGCGCTCGCGCTGCCTCGGACGTCGGCGTTCTCGCGGTAGAACGAACCTTCGACCATCGCCGCGACCGGAGCGCAATCGCACGCGACACGACCGGGTACCAGACCGTGTCGATGTTGGGCGGCAACTGCGCCAGCACATCCACGAGCGCAGCGTCGACCATCGACTGCACCTGAGCGGCTGTCGGTCTGGTCGAGCTCGTGTACGTGCTCTCTTCGGAACCGCCGCTGGAGACCGTCCTCGTCGGTGTCAAGCTGGCGACATCGCTCACGTTCGGTCGCACGGCTTCAGGGTCGACCACCGGCGGCGCGGGGATGCTCGGGTTCTTGACGGTCCCGTCCGGATTCAGGACCGCCGCGACGTCGGTCCAGTAGCTCACGGCAGGAAGCCCGTGCCGCGCACCACCGCCGTCGGCTGCGGGACCATCAGGTCACCGCGGAGTGTCAGTCTCAACTGGCTCTGGTCACTGGAGAACAGCTGTGAGCGGTCGAGAATGATTTGCGGCGCCTGGCGTGTCACGTAGACGACATTGGCGGTGTCGAACACGTAAATGCTGTTGGTCAGGCTCGACGACCGCTGTGTCTCGGTGACGCCCAGCTGTGGCGTCCAGAACAACTGTGAGCGTGTGATGCCGCCGCGTCGAGCGCCTGCTGCATCAGATAGTCACCGTTGGCGACCGAGCGCAACTTCTGCAGCGTCGCGAGGTTGCGGGTGTGTCCGACGATTGCCAGCCGCTCACGAGGGACGCCAATAGTGTCGAACAGCGCGACCATGTCCAGAATCATGTCCCACGTGACCGAGGCGCCGTTCGTCGCAGCGACGTAGGGCTGAGTCCCGGAGACGTTCTTCAGACTTTGATTTCCGGCGGTGTTCCGCTCCCTCCAAGAGCCGAGGTAGAGCTACAACGACTGCAATTTCAGGAAGTGGTCGTTCAGGGTAGGCACAATCGCCGGGGTCGAATCGTCGACGACCTCGTTCGACAGGACCGTCATCTGTGTCAACTTCTGGGCCGTCGCGGTGACCGATGCAAAGGTCGGGTCGTTCGGCGCAATAGTGCCGGTCTCGGAGGTCATCGACGGAGAGACGTCACCGGTGACGGTCGGGAACGTCTGCGCCTTGCCGTCAATCCCGATGGTACGCAGGCCGGTCCGCAGCATCACCGGAGCCGCACGAAGCCGGTCGAACAGCACCGTTCCGATTGCGGTCGGTGCGAGCGTGATAGCGCGGTCAACGCACGGTCCTCGGCGCCGAGCTCGTTGTAACGAGCCTCCCCGGTGGAGAGGTCGCGGACCTCGGTGTCGTCGCGCACGAACCCGGCCCCACGGCGAGGTCAAGCTCTGGGTTCGCGAGTCGCCTGAACAGCGCCGCGGCGAGCTCCGGCTGGCGGTCACCGCCGAACGAGCGGCTCTCGCCAGGCGCCACGCTCTGAAACTCCGCGTAGAACTCCGCGAGCAGCTGCGCGCGCTGCTGACCGGCTCGACCCGGTGGTCTTCTACGTGGAGCTTGCCGCGCTTTGGCGTCGGCTCCGAGCGGTCCTCGGTCTCCTGCGCGGTCTCCTGCGGCTCCTGCTCCGCGCCGCGGTCCTCTGTCTCTGTGGTCTCGCCCTGCGTGGTCTCTATGGCTTCGTCGGCCATGGCGTCCTCCTGGCCATCGGCCGGGTTGGTTTGACTGCGGTACTCGACCGCAGCGTCTGGATACGCGGGGAGCGCGACGAGCGACACGTCGCGTAAGGCTTTGATGGAGTCGACGTGGCGGACGTCGCCGACGTAATGGTCACGGTCGACGACTATGCGAAAACTTGACGCTTTGAGGTCTCCGCGTTCGACCGCCTCGACGACGTCCTGACGTGACTGTGGCGGCTCGAACGACCACGACTCGTCGCTGCGGTCAATCGCGAGCGTGCTCGGGTGACGCGCCAGCGGCAGTCCGCTGTGCTCGATTCGTGCCACGAGGTCGCTCAGGTCGGTGTTGCGGAGCGCGGTCGGCGAGATGATTTCGCGGAAGCCACCGAGGTCGCGACTCTCGACGCCGAACGGCACGCGCGAGCGGATGCGCCGACCTTCGAGTGTGAGCTCCGCGGAGCGCGTCTCGACTTGTCCAGGGGTCGGTCTAGTCACTTGATTCTCCTTCCGGGAGCATGTCCTCCATCATCCGGACCTCGTTCCGCGACAGCCACCCCTTCACGGGGTCGAGCGCGAGCGCGTTCACCTGCGCACGCTCCAGCGCCGAGGCGCGGAGCAAGCTGTCAAGGTTGAACTTGACGTACCTTCCACCGGGACAAAGGTCGTGGTCACCGGAGATGGCCGTCTCGATGCGCACCAGCCACGGCCGCAGCGAGTGAGTGAGAAAGAACCTGTTCTGCTCGGTGACATTCGCGTAGGTCAAGCTGCGTCCGGTGTCGCCGTCAATCATGTGCGCGGGCACCCTGAAGATGCGTGCAATCTCACGAGTGGAGAGTTCACGCTGACCGATGAACTGCGCGTCCTCGGCACTCAGACCAAGCTGCGTGTAACTGACCTCGTCAGCCGAGACGACAGCGACCTGGTGCTGGTTCTGGGCTCCTGCGTGCTTGGCGTCCCACGTCTCAGAGAGCTTGCCGAGCGTGAACTCGTCGCCACGACCCTTGATGGACAGGATGCCGCTCGGTCGGGAGCCTTGGTCATAAATACCTTCGCTGAGGTCGACAGGCTGGCGTTGAGTCCCATCGCCATCGCGCATTGACCGATTGGCGACACTCCTCGCAGGTGGTCGAGTGACACAGACGAGCGGATGTGGAGGATGTCGTCGGGTCCGGTCTCAACCGAGCCGCCGAAGTAACCGACGGTGTAGACGATGATGCCGCCCAGCATCCGGACCTGGACCATCGCCGGGTCAAACACATCGAGCATCGACACCTGACCGTCGGAGCGCCACTTGCCGATGAAGGCCGAGCCGTTCGTGACCAGCGACTGGACTATCTGAGCGAGAAAGTCACACACGGTGGCTCCCGGTCTCGGTCGCGCGAGCAGCTGCGAGATACGGGCGTCCGGACCGACCTCCTGACGTCCGGTCGGCGTGTCGCGAAACACTTCGAGCGGCAGTGTCGAAATCGCGTCGGTGAGCAGCCTTACGCATGCGAACACGTCGGCGACTTGCGGCCAGTTCGTCTGGTCGACGGTGGTGGTCGTAGCGCCGACATCCGGCAACATCACCGCCGGGAGGCTCTGCGGCGTCAGCGTGCGGTCCTCCTCGAGCTCGGCACCGCGGTGTCCCCAGAGTCTCATCATCGAACCCAAATGCTACACGGTCGTAACATATTGTTCGATGAACGTTGAACAACTGGCCGACCGCGTCGGATTGGCGTTGGAGCCGTTTCAGCGTCGCTGCCTCAAGGCGGCGGCCGGGCCGGAGCGCGAGAAGCTGTTCCTGTTGCCGCGCGGGTCCGGTAAGACCACACTCGCCGCGCTCGACGCCGTGCATCACTTCATCACCGTCCCGGACGCCAAGGTCTACGTCGCCGCGAGCTCGGAGCAGCAGGCCAATCTGCTGTTCACCGCCGCGCTGGAGTTCGCACGCGAGCTCGACGACGGACATCTCGTGCCGCGCTACAACCACCTGCGCTGGTGTCCGGACCCGGAGCAACGCGAAGTATTGGACTCGGACGCTTGAGGTCCGAGCCGCCGACTGGCGCAAGCTGCACGGGCTGACGTTCTCCAGAGCGTATCTCGACGAGATGCAAGTAGTCGACGAGCGCGTCTACGAAGCGATGGCGTCGGGACTGCACAAACGACCGGACGCGACGCTCGATCATCATCAGCACCGCCGGTCAGGGTGCCGATTCGGCGCTTGGCAAGCTTCGAGCTCGTGCGCTCGAACAGCCTGACGTGAAGCAGCGCGGAGTCGTCACGGATGCTCGTGGTCCAGGACTGCGGATGCTGGAGTGGAGCCTCCCGCAGGACGCCAACATCGACAACCCGCGCGTCGTCAAGCGCACAAATCCGGCGAGTTGGGTCACGACCGAGCTCCTGGCCGAGCAGCGGGAGCGGCTGCCCGAGCTCGCGTACCGCCGCTTCATCTGCAACCAGTGGACGGACCAGTCCTCGTCGTGGCTGCCGGTTGGCGCGTGGAGTGCCGCCGTGGGAGAGCCGCAGTTCACGGACGCGGAGCGCGTCTGGGTCGGGATGCACATCGACCAGGACGGGAGCTCGGTCGCGTGGCTGAACGAGCAGCGGCACGTCGGCATCTGGTCCAACACTCTCGACGATGGCGGTCTTGCCGCGCGCGACTACGTGCTCGAACTCGCCGAGGACTTCAAGGTCGTGGAGCTCGCCGCTGACCCGCACCGCTGCAAATCGGTCCTACACGAACTCGGACGCGAGCTCCAGGTCATCGAAGTCCCTGGCACCGATGCGCGCGTGGTGCCTGCGAGTGGTCTGTTGCGCGATGCGGTCGTTCAGCAAACCATCGTCCTCCCTGACGATGCCGAGCTCCGCAGTGCTGCGGCGCGGGCCACATCTCGGACCACACGGCGGGGCTGGCGCATTGACGGCGAGCGCGTGGGTCCGGTGATGGCGCTGCTGCTGGCGCTCGACTGCGCCAGCGCGGAGCAGCCGCAGGAGCTCGTGTTTCTCGGCTGGCTCTGATGCCGGTCCTGCGCCGGTGCGTGAAGTGCCGTGCGCTGATTGAGCGCGGCTCGTACTGCTCGCGGTGCGCTGGCGGACCACGGCCGAGCTCGGCAGGACGACGGACGGGACGATGGCTACAGAGGCGGCGCGCAGAGCTGATGGAGCAACAGCGCGGAGCTTGCGCGTGGTGCGGAGCCGTCGCCGTCAGGCTCGAGCTCCACCACATCGACCACAACCACCGGAACGATTCGCCAGCGAATCACCTGCTTTTGTGTAAATCGTGCCACGCTCGCGCGGGACGGCGGGAATCACCACTAAAGTGATGAAGATGGCGACGTTCTTCCAGAATCGGGGAAAGCGCACTTTCGCACAAAGTCCACTCAAAAAACCGGTGTATCAACCGGCGCCCCCCTGCTAACGCCGCGTGTAGCGGGCGTAGTCGACCAGCCGGTCAGGGGGGACGTGGCGCACGACGTAGGCGCCGGCGACTGGCTCCCGCCAGCGCGGAACCAGCTCGCTGGCGTCGACCATCCACAGGAGCGCGTCGCACCCATGCGAGTACGCCATCTGAACTGCGAACCGCATATCCGGGGTGAGATAGACCCCACGTCGTGGGGTTGGCGGCAGCAACCCGTGGGTGCGGATGGACTCGAAGTGCGTCCACGCCGTCCCGTGGTAGAGGATGGTGCCGACTGGCAAGCGCATGCGCTACCCAACTACGCCGCGTCGTCGGTCTCGTCGGGCGGGTAGCCAATCACAAGGTACTCACCTGCCTGAGCGCCATCATCGAACGCATGTTCATCATCGTGTCGCACGTGTACGACACCACCCCCAATCCCGTGATGTCCGCGCCGTCGCAACTCCTCGAGCGTCTGCCCGTGGCGCGTGATGAGCAGCGCACGCTGTGCTGGCGTGCACGTGTCCAGGCGCAGTGCGAACACGTGGTTGGTGTCGAACTGGTCCTCGACCATGTCGGCGAGTTGGGTGATGATGTCGGTCATCGAGTGGCCCCTTCGTGGTCCAGTAGTGGTCCAAACGTCCGCGCGGCGTGTCCCGTAGTTACGGGGTGCGGCTCTACGAAAGTTGCCCTAAATGTCGTCGTTTGCAGGCGATTGTCGTCGATCGTCGCGACCGTCGTTTGCGTCGGCGCGGCCTGTCACGCCGGAGGTCGCGGGTTCGAGTCCCGTCGCTCCCGTAAGTCATATCGAGTCAGATCGAGTCAATAGCAGGACTTTTGTGGATGCGGCTCGCGGTGAAGTTCGCCACCGCGAGCCATCGAAAGTCAGGTCGCGCCAGGAAAACGGTGACCAAAACGGTGACCACTGGCGAGGCGCGAACGCGCCGGATCTACCGTGAGCGACCGCCGCGCATGGCTGGGTGAGCGGTGCCCGTACTGCTGGGCGGCGCCTGGCTCTCGCTGCCGACAAGATCGGTACTCGTCGAGGAAGCGCCCTGGTCCGGCGCAGAGGATGCACGTCGCGCGGGGCTGGCGGGAGCGCCCGTGCGTGACCTGCAGCGCGCTGCCGGGCGACCGGTCCACACGCCGTCGGGTCGTGAGGCTTCCCGGCCGCATGCGGCCCGGCTGCGTCCCGGGCGGGGCGAGCTGGCGGCTCGCGAGGCTGTGTGGGAGGAGCTCGAGCGTCGCGGGGCGACCGTCGCGGTCGTTTCGTTCTCGGGTTGCGCCGGCCGGGGGGCACGACGGGAGACGATCACGCTCAGTCGGACTCGCGGGCGAGCGAGCTTGTCGAGGTCGAGCGATGGACGGGTCGTGACGAGCTGGCGTTCGCGCTCGAGGGCCCCGTGTGGGATCGGTATGGCCAGTTCGTTGGCCATCCTTGGATTCGCGGCACGGTCACATGGTCGCTCGCTGACCGTTGCGTCCTGATTGCAGGTCAGCGCGGCGGCGAAGCGTTCGAGGAGGCGCGCGCATGAGCCCGCGCGCGGGCCGTCGGGCGCGCGCCTACGGCAATCGCGGCCCTGGCGTCGACGGTGGCGGCCGACCGCGGCGCGGAGGGGCGCTCGAGCGTCGTCTGCGGCCCAGCTGTTGTGCGGGCGCGGGCGGCTCGGAATTCGTGCCCGTCTGCAGGGGGCCGCCGCAATGTGCTGATCTCGGAGACGAGAAAGACCGGGTTCGCGGGCCCGGTCTTCCAACACATACGCGCCTTCCAGCGCGGCACAAAGATCAGTATGGGCACTGTAGCCGGGGAGCGGACAGACACGCGACCGGCATCTCGGTCTGCGCCCGGGACGCTCCTCGCTGACGGTCATCGCGAACCCCGCCGTGTTGCGGTGTTGGCGATGGCTTTCAGCCACATCAACCTCGACGCGCCGGGAACTCCGCCCGGGCGCAACGACCCGTGCCCGTGCGGGTCGGGGAAGAAGACCAAGCGCTGCTGCGGGGCGGACCGCTCGCCGTTCCTGCCGCTGCGCGGCCGGCACCGCGGCGTCGTGCCCGTCGATCTGGCTGCGCGGGTCGATGAGATGGCTGGCCGACTTCAGCGTGCGGGGACGCGGCTCTTGGAGATCCCGATGATCGGCCCGAAGGCGGTGGCGGACATCGCGCAGGCGCTCCGAGACCGGTCGGTGCGCTCGACGGATCCGATCGAGGTGCTCGCGCTCCCGCCGGCGCGGGCGATCTCCGAGCGCGACAGTGAGCTTGTGCGGATGCGCCAGCAGGGCGCCGGCGTGGCTGTGATCGCGCGCCGGTTCGGGATCTCGCGCGTGCGTGTGCAGCAGATCCTGGATCGTGACGGCTGGTGAAACCCGGGGTGTTCAGCCGTGCCAGCGGCGGTATGCCTCGATCCATTCCGCGCCATCGGGCGCGGGCGCCGGCAGCGGCAGCTCGAGGATCGGGATCGCCTGCTTGTGGTCGTCGCGACGGCAGATCGCGACGATCTCGTCGCTGACGGTGAGGTCGACCTTCGCGACCGTGACGGTCATCCCGAGCACCGAGGACTGGAACGGGAGCGCGAGGTGGTCCTCGATCATCGTGAACAGGCCGGTGATCTGCTCCGCCTCGTTGTAGCAGTCAACGGTGGCCTCCTCGATCAGCGCGTCGAGCTCAGCCGCGGTGATCGCCGGTCGGGACGAGCTCATCACACCTCGAACAACGCCGCCGCTCGGAGCTCCGGCTCGGGCGCTCGGAGCTCCGGCTCGGGCGCTCGCCACTGCCGCACCGTCGCGTTCGGATCGCTCAGCGCCCTGCGGCGGGCTGGCTCGGGGCCGTCGAGCTCACACAAGCGGTCAAGCGCGGCGCGGCGCACGCTTGCACCGGAGGCGTTCAGACCGCGGTCGATCAGGCGTCGCCGGCGGGGTTCGTCGAGCATCTCGGCGGCGTCGAGCAGCCCATGGATCACCGCGCTGCGGTCGCGGGGCTTGAACAGCTCAGCGGCGCGCAACAACTCCTCGAGCCGTGCCGGCACCGAGCGCAGCGTGCGCCCGGCTGCCCACCGGCGCAGCGGCGGCTCGACGGTCACGCGATGGTGACCGAGCGTGTCCTCGTCAACCGTGCAGATCCGTCCATCCCCGTCGTCCAGATCGATCTCGAGCCATTGCGGGGAGACCCATGCCAGCGGGTAGGCGATCACCTGCTCGTGGGAGAGGAACGACTGGGCGAGCTCGTCGAGCGCGGCGCTGTCGAGCAGCCCGCTGTCCTCGACCGCGGCAATCAGCCTGCTCGTGACGCGGTCCCACCGCCGGCATGTGCACAGCATCAGCGCCACGAACGACATCGGCAGCTCGCCGGTGCCGTGCACGTTGGCGAGCAGCTCGACGGCCTCCGCGTGGCGGGTGCTGGAGCCCCAACCCCACGGGGATGCCAACAGTCGCCGGCACAGCTCCTCGGCATCGTCGATCGCGACAAGCTCCTCGAACGCCTCATCGCCGAACCTCAGCATCGGTCGGCAGCGTAGAGACGCTCGCGGACGACGATCCCGGGCGGCCTCGTGCCGGTCGGGGAGCGGCTGCGCTGGTCGATCGTCTCGCTGTCGGCGTAGGCTCCGACTCGGTGTCGGTGATGATCGAGACTCAGCGTGACGCCTGAGCACGACGAGCGCTTTCGGCGGATCGCCGAGGACTACGTCGAGCGACCTGGCGGCGATTATGCGGAGCTGTTGCGCCGTGGCCGGGTCAGCTCTCCGGAGGGCGTCGATCCGGAGCAGTGGCGCGCCGAGATCCGGGCGAAGGCGCGTGCGGACAAGGTGCGGGTGATCACGATCCGTTCCGGTGATCGGGCGATCGCAGCCCGCCATCGACGGATCCCGAAGGATCAGGAGCTTGCCGAACTGACCGCTGCGCTCGAGCGCACCGAGGTTCTCCGGGGCGTTGCCGAGCGGGCGCGGGCGCTGGGGCACGACATCGTCCGCTGGGTCGCTCACGACGAGGAGAGCATCGCGATGTGCTCGCGTTGCTCGGCCCGGATCTATGTCCGGTGACCGGGATCCACACCTCGGACACCTCGGCGTGCCGGCCGCGCACGGGCTGGCGGGTCTCGCGCCGCAACCGGCCGGCGTCCTCGAGCACGGACAGGGCGCGGTCAATCTCGCGGCGCTTCTGTTGCGGCTGTTCTGTTCCCGGATCCGTTATGTGGCCGGCGGCGGCGGAGGCCAACGATGACGGGGGCGAACGGCCAGGTGGTGGCGTTTTCGGGCACATAACGCTCAGAGCGACATGAGCCAGTTGAGAAGGGACTCGTCCGAGCGCCAGTTCGGCAGAGTGCGGGGTCCCAGCGCATCATCCACCGGCTCAGAAGCTCGCGGCGCGGCCATTTTGGCCTTCGTGTTGATCTGGGCGTAGCGGTTGGTCGTGGTTAGAAGCAATATGGATTGACCGTCCGTCCGGCCCGCGGTGTAAAAGTGGCCGGCTCCCCCACGATGGTCGTGGGGTGAGGTTCATGCCGCGCGGCTCCACCCGCGCGGCGGCCCACAACCGCATAGGAGAAGCCAGCCATGGCGAAGGCTAAGACTCTCGTCGGCTTGGACGTGCACGCGACGAAGATCGTCGCGGCGGTCCTTGACGCCGAGACCGGACAGTTGCAGACGTTCGGGATGAGCGGCGAGAGCACGACCGCAGCGGCGTTCTGCGCTGGGCTGCCGAAGCCGGTCCGCGTGGCCTATGAGGCCGGTCCGACCGGCTACGGGCTCGCGCGCGAGCTCGCGAAGCGAGGGATCGAGTGCATCGTGGCGCCGAGCAAGATCCCGCGCGCGTCGGGGGACAGGGTCAAGACCGATCGTCGGTCGCCGACCTCGGCGCACAGCCCGACCGCGGTCAGCGTGTCGACCCCGCGCAGACAGCGCAACCGCCCGACCTGTACGGTCCACGGGCAGGCTGGGAGCATCGCGACGATCTCGCGCTCCAGCGCGCCGCGGCGATGAGCGAGCGCGTCGAGTCATCGCCCTCACCGAACCAGGCCGACGACTGCTCGACGCGCACCTCGAGCTCGCCGAGGTCAAACAGTGAGCACCCCGTCGCTCGAACTTCCCACCCTCACCGCGCCGCCCACCGCTCCGCAGCAGCAGAGCGTGCTCGAGCCGGCCGAGCGCGACCGGCTGATCCGCCGTGCGAAGGCGCTGTCCTGGCTATCGCTGGCTTACATGAGCGCCGAGGGCGCGATCGCGATCACCGCGGCGATCTTCGCCAGCTCGGTCGCGCTGCTCGGCTTCGGCCTGGACTCCGCGATCGAGGGCCTCGCGTCGATCATCGTCATCTGGCGCTTCACCGGCACCCGCCGACTGTCCGAGCACGCCGAGCAACGCGCACAGCAACTCGTCGCGATCACCTTCTTCCTGCTCGCCCCCTACATCGCCCAGGACGCAATCCGCACGCTCGCAAACGGCGAACATCCCCGCACCAGCTGGCTCGGGATCGGCCTCTCGATCTCCAGCATCATCGTCATGCCGCTGCTCGGCAACGCCAAGCACCGGATCGGCCAGCGCCTCGGCTCAGGCGCGACCGCAGGCGAGGGCACCCAAAACCTGCTCTGCGGCTACCTCGCCGCCGGCGTCCTTGCGAGCCTTGCGCTCAACGCTGCCTTCGGCCTCTGGTGGGCCGACCCCGCGGTCGCGCTTGGCATCGCCGCGATCGCTCTCCACGAAGGCCACGAGACCTGGCACGGCGAAGGCTGCTGCGTCGCCCCACCGATCCCCAGCCAGCCGAGCGAAGCCTGCCACGACGACTGCTGCAGCTGAACGCCGCGCGCCAGGCAATCACGAACAGCTGATCACGGCCGACCACGTCTCGCCTTCGGCAGACACGGGGCGTGGCGAGCCCCCGGACGGCACCTAACGAGATGCCATGCTGAACGAACTCGAAAACCTCGGCTTCCGCCCTCGACGCTTCCGCATCCCCCAGCGGAATCCGACGGTGTCCGCCGGCGCCGACGTCACTCCGCTTGAGACGAGGACCGGGCGTCCGCGCGAGCGCTCGGCTCGCTACTGCAATCCGCGAGACGAGGCGTCTCCAGACGCCAAGGCGAGGCCGCTCAGCCTTGCGCTTGGGAACGCAAGGCAGGAGCATGCCGACCCGCCATGCTCGGCTCTCGCTTTGTCCCGGCGAAGCGGAAGTCGGGCGACGCGAGTCGCCAACGGAACTTGCCGACCGCACGAACCCAAGCGGGGAGCGAGTCGCACAACGAGAACGGCCGCCCCGGAAGGACGGCCGCGCCCGATGCCTACGTAAGAGGTACCCACGTCTTGGTGGTGATCGCCATATTCGCCCTCGCCGAGCGTGATCCTGCAGATCCGTGGCGGTGTTCGTCTTGACGATCCTTCGGTTCTCACGAGATCATGCCGCCTCCTCCGGCGCGGACGGCAACCCGCCAGGGTTGTGCCGCAGGCGCCCGTCGCCGAGGTCGACGGTTTGTGCAGCCTGTCCACCTGCCGCGTAAGCGTCTTTGTAGACGGCGGGCTGGTAGCTGCTGGCGCGGAGGGATGGGTGGCGCCGTTCGATCTCCCGGTCAACGGCGGTCGTGACGAGCACGAGCGCCCTGCTGTCGTCGATGCTCGTTTGCGTGCTCGCGTTGCGGCGGGCATCCAAGCGTCCTGAGAGGCGGCCGACGGCGCCAAGCAGGAACGAGTTACGCCACGTACGTCCGTGCACGTCGCGCTCCGCTCGGCTGGCGGTCGCGGCCGCCGAGATCACGCTCAGCTGCGCCTCCAGGTAGCGGTACACGTCCACCATCCCCTGCACAGCGCCGGCGGGACCATAGAACAGCAGCCTGCCCTGACTGCGAGGTCCGTGCCAGTCGGGGTGCCACACGACCCGGCCGCCGGCGCTGCGGGCGACCGCGCCGGCGAGGATCCGCCGCCACGGGTCGACCTTCCCGCTCACGACGTGCTCGTCGACCGTCAGCGACTGGTGCGTGCGCGCTGCGACGCTCGCGAGTTCGATGCCATGACGGAGCATCAGCTCCTGGGCCTTCTCAGCCGCCGCGGCGGCTTCGTGCTCGTTCGGGGAGTCCGCCAGCGCGAGCAGCTTGCGGATGCGATCCTCGATCGCGCTCATCACCGCACCCGAGTTACGTTGCTGGAGCATCGAGCGCTACCCCCTCGCCGTCACGCCCCCGGCCGACGCGAAGCACAGGCGGCGCTCTACGGGCGCCGACGGCAACCACAGCAAGCTCACGACCAACCGCGACATCGGCGACGACTTCCGCGAACGACCACCGACCGCCGACACCCAGCCACGTGATCGCTGGACTCCAAGCACCCGGCACAACAGTCACCCTCGAACCAAGCCTTCACGCCGCGGCGGTGCTGTGGTGGCCACGCTCGTCGCGCGCACGATCACCGTCAGCTCGCGAGGGTCGCCCAGCCGCGCCAGCTCGGCTTTGCGCACGTACAGCGAGCCGACCACGGGCTCGCCGTCCTCGGCGAGCTCCTGATAGCGGATGGTGTTCTTCGTCTCGCGCTCGCGCTCGAAACGCAGCGCCAGCTGATCGGACATATTTGACCTCCCCTCGGAGCCGGGTCCCGTACGGGTACGGCGTGCGCCGCCACCCGACGGAATGTTTCAACTCAGCGTATGCTCGCGGCCGGACGGGAGCGCCGCAGGGCTGGTTACGCTGCTGGTCCAGCGATCCGTGATCCGCCTGCTGCTCGTGCGGAGCGGGTTGGGGGAGGATTCCGCTGGCGGGCTGGTGGCACGCGTCGCTGGCGCCCTGTGGCGAGCGTGCGTGTAGGGCGGCGGCCGCCAAGCATGCGCGCGTGCCGGGCGCGCAGCGCCAGCAGGGCAACCGTCGGGTCCTGGAGCTGGCTGTCTGGGAGTCTCCATAACGGCATGGGTGTGATGTTCGTCGATCGCCAGGACGGAAAAGACATTGCAGACCGCTGCGCCCAGCGTCTCCCGGCAGCCCTGCCGCCGGTCCCGTCGTTGACGTCGATCACCACACCCTCGGGGTTCCATACTCAACGCCCCGATAAGGCTCACTACGTCTATCGATCGGGGCGACGACGGGGTGGGGGATGGGGTGGCGGCTGGGGCCTGTCGGGACCTAAACTGAGGCGTGATGGCTCTCAGCTCTCAGTCCGATTCTTGGCCGTCGCCTGACGCCTCGGGCGAGGAGCTGCGCGCGTGGGCAGCGGCAGCGTCGGTCGAGCAGCGGTGGGCGTGGGCGGCGCGGCATCCTCGGCCGCCCAGCGGTGACGACACGCCGATCCTGGCCGGATCTGGAGGTCGCCGCGCCACGCCCGAGGAGCTGCGCGCGTTCATCGCTCGCGAGCAGGAACGCATCGCACGGGGCGGCTGACGCGCTGGCCGACGAGTTCGAGCCGCTGGCGCTGATCGACGCGCTCGCCCGACACGAGGTCGAGTACGTGATCGTCGGAGGCATCGCCGCGATGCACCACGGATCGGTCCGCCAGACCGAGGATCTCGACGTCTGCCCAGGGTGGTCGCCGGAGAATCTCGATCGCCTCGGCCGCGCGCTCAGCGAGCTGCACGCCGAGCTGGCGATCGCGCCTGGCGAGACCGTGCCGGTACCCGTGATCGACGGCGTACTGCTCGGCCGGATGGAAATCGGCACCTGGCAGACCCGCGTGGGCCGCTTCGATGTCCTGCGCGGCATCCCGAAGACCGCCACCGCGCAAGCGGACTTCGAGGAGCTCTCGGCCCGCGCGATCACCAGCGAGGTCTCCGGGCGCGTGGTCCGCGTCGCCGATCTCCAGGACATCATCCGCTCAAAGCGAATCGCCGACCGTCCCAAGGACCGCGAAGCCCTGCCCGAGCTCGAGGGGCTCGAAGCCACCGCCGGCGGCCCGCCGTCACAGACGGACCACCCAGCCCCATCACGGCATGAGCCCCCACAGCCCTCGCCTCCCACACAGCCGAGCTACCGGCCTCCATCCACGCCTCCGCGCCCGCGAGGCCCCGGGCTCGGCCGCTGACAGGGCGGCCCGCGTCATTGACGCTTCACGTGGGTTTGTCAACCGCACGCTCTGTCCCGTCGAGAACCGGAGGCGATCCGTGCGTCGGAGCCTGCCCACGCCCGCCTCCGCCCAGCAGAAGCCGCCCAGCCAGAAGCGCCGACAGGGTCGGCCAGCCCTAGAGGGGCGATCGCGCCACGCGTTCGCGTTGGCGACGCAGCAGCGAGAACCAACGGACGCCCCGGCTAGGGTCGCTCAACGTTCGCGGCACTGGACGCGCTTGCGTGGGGTTCTCGTGAAGTCGCTGTCGGCAAACTGGGGACGATGGAGTTGCTCGTCGCACGGAATCCGAACCTGGACAGCTCGCTACCGTATCTGCTGTGGGTGCCGCTCGAGGGCGGGCTGGTGTTTCGTACGAAGGGCACGTGGCCGCGGACCAGTGCGCTGTACTGCTATCCGGTCGGTATCGACGAGTGGCCGGCAGAGCCTGAGATCGTCGAGCGGGTGGCGCTTCGCGCGTGTGCCAGGCGCGGCGCGGCGATCGACGTGGTCTGCGATCGCGGCCGCGAGCAGCGTTCGCAGATCGTGTTTACCCGCGCTCGTGGACGGGAGGTGGTCTTCTGGCAGTCGCCGCGTACCCGCAAACAGGCGCGGCCTGACGTGCGTTTGCCGACCGCGCGCGCACAAGGGGTCGCGGACCTGGAGATCCTCGTCGACAGCCACGAGCGCTATCCGTACACGTTCGCCTCACAGCAAGCACGCACGGTGCGTCGCGGCCTGTCGTGTGGCGACTACGCGGTGACCGTACAGGGACAGATCGTCGCGGCCGTCGAGCGAAAATCGGTGGCCGATCTCGTGTCGAGCCTGACCAGCGGCCGGTTGCGTTACGCGCTGGGCGAGCTGTCCGCGCTGCTACGGGCGGCGGTCGTCGTCGAGGACCACTATGGCCAGATCTTCGCGGTTGAGCACGTCCGCGGCAGCGTTGTCGCCGACGGCCTGGCCGAGTTGCAGATCCGCTGGCCGATGGTGCCGATCGTCTTCTGCCAGACGCGCAAGCTCGCCGAGGAATGGACATATCGTTATCTCGCCGCCGCGCATGCGTGGGCGCGCGACGAGCCAGCCGCGCGTGCCCGCTTAGGCCTCGACGACGAAGCACAACTCATCGCGCCATCCGAGCCGCCGCCGTCAACCAACGAACTGCGCGCGTGGGCGCGCGACAACGGGCTCACTGTCGCAGACCGAGGCCGCCTGCGACCCGAGATTCACCAAGCATGGCGCGACGCTCACCGTCCTTCGAGCGCATGAGCTGGCCTCGCCGCGATCAGCGCGGATCAGCGTCTCACGCTGATCCGTTCGCGTTCACGCAGGCGGCGCTACGTGCTCGGAATCATAGACCCAAGATTGCGCGGCGTGCGGTGCCCATAACTGCGCTCGATAATAGGTACTTTGACGACCATGGCCTCTACCGACGGGGATCCGGCCAGCGCCTTGGGCTCGTGAAGCAGCTGTCTAGGGCCGGCAAACGTCTCCGCGTGCTGCCCCACTGGCGACGGTCTTCGCAGCTGAGTTTTGCCCGCTGTGCTCGACGATTGGGGTATGGTTCGCCAATTCAGAGATCTTGAGAACAGAGAGGGCCAGCTTATGCGTATGCCCGCGCGCATGACGCTTGCCGCGCTTGTCGCGACCTTGGTCGCGCTTGTGGTGGCGCCTACCGCGATCGCCAAGCTTCAACTGCGCGTCCTCGGCTTACAGCCCGGACAGCGCTTCGGCATCAACCAGGTGTACAACGGCTTCGGCTGCACTGGGCACAACCTCTCGCCTGCGCTGCGGCTCTCGGGCTTGCCTGTCCATACCGAGAGCCTGGCGATTACGATCCACGACCCCGATGCCGCCACCCAGAGCGGCTGGTGGCACTGGCTTATCTACGACCTGCGCACCAGCACCAAGCAGCTGGCTGAGGGCGCCGGTACCCCCGGCCGCGCCCCGCTTCCCGCCGGCACCCGGCAGGGACCGAACGACTTCGGCACGCTCGGCTATGGCGGCGTGTGCCCCCCGGCCGGGGATCGCCCACACCGCTACCGCGTCACCTTGTGGGCGTTGAAGGTTTCTACGCTTGCTGCGCCCCCCGGCGCGTCGGCCGCGCTTATCGACTACATGATTGAAGCCAACGCCATCGCCCACCGAACCGTCATCGTGCGCTATAGCCGCTGACCTTCCGCTCATCTGAACCATCTGCCTCTGGCGCCTGTTCGCGCGACCAACCACGACGGGAGTACTCCAGCGCAGAGGTTCGTGAGCAGGCGATCGTCGACTCGAACGGACGGCCTCCCACGGGAAGGCCTCCGCCGGTTTGCATAATCCCCGCTCGATAATGTGTATGTAAAGTTGCCTGCAAATAGGCATGTTTTTGGGTACCTCGAACCTCTATCAGCGGCGCCGCGCTGCTGGGGGCCCAACGGGCGTCGGCTCACCGCTCATACCTCGAATAGGATCAGCGTGTGACGGGCGGGCGCCTTGACGACCTTGCGGTTGAGCTCCCCGATGGCCGGCGCTTGGCGTACACGGATGTTGGCGATCCGCAGGGGTCGCTTGTTTTCTATTTCCATGGGAATCCGGGCTCGCGCCTTGAGTGCGCCAGTCCCGTCCATGCCGAGGCGTTCTCCCGTGCTGGGCTGCGCCTGGTATCGGCTGATCGTCCGGGGTTCGGGCGCTCTGACCCCAAGCGTGGGCGGCGAGCTGCGGACTGGCCCTCCGACGTGGTCGCGCTTGCCGATCGACTGGGAATCGACCGGTTTGCCGTTCTGGGTTACTCCCGAGGAGGTCTGTACGCGCTGGCCTGTGCCGCCCTCGTTCCGGACCGCATCACGGCGGTCGGGACCCTCAGCGCGGCAGGGCCGCCGGACATGCCAGGCGGCTTCATCCGCAGTATGCCAACGCGCTACGGCCGGTTGAGCGTGACGCTAGCGAAACGGGCGCCAAGGCTCGCCCGCTCCGTTACCCGCGCGATGCGCCGAGCTGGTCTGCGCGACCCGAGCGTGATCCCTCGCCGCTTCAAGCCGCTGCTGACCGCGCCAGCTGACCGGGAGATCCTGCGCACAGCGGGCACCGACTTCGCCGCTCGCGCCTTGCTTGAAGCAACGCGCCAAGGGCCATACGAGACCGTAGCGGAGCAGCGCACGATGTTGCAGCCCCCAGGTTTCCGCCTCGAGGACGTGACCCTGGCGGTCACCCTCTGGCACGGCGAGCAGGACTCGCTGATCCCGATCTCCCATTCGCAGGAGCTCGCGAGACGTCTACCCACCGCGAAGGTCGTCACTCTCGCAAACGTCGGGCACCTGCACAAACCAGAGGCCATCGCCGAGATCGCCTCTACGTTGGTGCGCAAGTCCGCGATCACGCCGTCAGCTGACCGGCACTGAACTTAGTGCGGGAGTTTCCAGGGGACGCTGCTGATCGCAAGGTTCGCGGGCCGTTGATCGGTGGGCGTGGGCAGCTGCGTGCTGAGGTTCCGAGGGATCTGAGGTCTCACGATCAGGATGGGTTGCCGGCCTCGGCTCCAGTGGGCGTGAGCGTGTACCACTCTGCCCCGAAGCTCTTGAGCAACTGGCCGTAGGTGTCGCCGTCATCCTTGTCCTTCACGTACAGATAAAGCGGGTGGCCCTTGTAGGTCACCTGGATGGTGCCGTCGGAACGCTTCAAGGTGCCGACATCGGCGCTGTGTGCCTCGCCGGCGGTCTTTGCATTGCCGATAACCGGCGGCCAGACCTCGGCGCAAGCGCCGTAGCAAGCCGACTTCATCGGCGTGTCAGGATCGAACTTGTAGACGGTCAGCTTCTTCGCGCCGAAGGCGAGGATCGTGCCGAGCTTGCCGCCGGTGTGCTTGGTGGTGATGAGCACCGTCGGCTCGGACGCCGAACTCGAGCTCGCGGTCGCCGAGCTGGCCGTTGACGAGGTGGTCGAACTGGGCGCGGAGGACGTGCTCGCCGAGGCGGCTGAACTCGACGTGGCGCTGCTACTACTCTTGCTGCTGCCGCAGCCGGCCACCACGAATCCGGTGACCGCCACCGCGATCAACGCAGCAGTGATCGTTCTCGCTCTATGCACTATGACTCCCGAACCGTTGTAGGGGTTGGATCCTTCATCCTTCACAAGGATGCAATCCAGGCGCCATCCTTCCCGTGGTCGCGTGCCTTGCGCGCCCGGGTCGAGTAGCCGCACAACGGGCAGTGCAACCGCTTGCGGCGCAACGCGACGTCGACGACCACCTTGCCCGGCTCGAACCTAACGCTTCGGATCCATACGCCCTTCAGGCGCAGAAGCCTGGAAAATGCCGCGGTGACGCGCACGCTGCCTCCCTTGCAAGCCGCTTGACTTCGAACATCCAGCAGCCTGCCCGTGGCGGCGGCGCGTCGATCGAGAGCGCGCAACTTGCGAACACTTCCCGACCTCGGGAAAGACCTGCTCAGAACCGCAAGCGCGCGGTCGCGTCAGCTACATCGATGCCAGGAGCCCAGAAAAGCTCGCTTCTAGGCTGAGCTGGTGCTAACTCTAAAGTATGAGTTGAGGGTTGTCTAGGTCTTGTTGTCAGATTGCACTGTCGGGGAGCCGTCCGCCGAAGTGGATCTTGAACGCCAGCAGCGCCTCTCGCTCGTGGCGGAGGTGCGCTACGCGCTCAATCACTACGTGCGGAGCCCTGAGGCGAAGCGCGTGCTGCAGGAACGGGGCGACTGATGGCCGCCAGGCTCGCCAGGACCACCGCGTGGAGGAGGTTGTGGCGATGAGCGACGAGATGAACATCGGCGAAACCGGGCCCAACTTCAAGCGTGGCTGGGCAAGACGGTTTGGATCTCCGTCCATGCGCAAGCTCGCCCTGTCCGGTTAGGCCTTCCGGTAGTAACGGAAGGCCGTGTCGCGCTACTTCGGCCGCGGCCGCGGCATCACGTTCTACGTCTGGACCTCCGACCAGCACACCCACTACGCGGCCTGCGACGGGATCGGGCTTAGCGCCGGATTCCGTTCCGTTGTTCCTCACGGGCCTGACCGCCATTTCGCCGGACCGAAACGCACGAATTGACACATTTTTGGGGTTCATGGCGCATCAAAGGTGACCCGGTCGCGTCCATCGTGCTTGCTGCGGTAAAGGAGCTGGTCGGCGCGGTGCAGCAGGTTTTCTGCGTGATCCTGCTTGGTGGCGAGCGTCGCGCCCATCGAGATCGTCACCGAGAGCTCCTGGCCTGCTTTCAGGTCGATACTCGAGGTTCGGACGAGCATCCCGAGCCGTTCAGATAACGCGCGGAGCGCGACGGGATCGCTGTCGGGCAGCAGGAGCACGAATTCCTCACCGCCGAACCGGGTAGCCGTATCGCCTCCCCGGAGGTTGCCAGAGAGCGTGCGAGCGACCATCTTGAGAACCTCGTCGCCGATCTCGTGGCCGTAGGTGTCGTTGACCGCCTTGAAGCGGTCAATGTCGGCGAACACGACGCCGAGTGCGCGGCTGAGTCGGCGGACTTCCGTGAGCCGGCTGTTGAGAGCGAGCTCGAGGTATCTGCCGTTCGGCAGGCCGGTGAGCGGGTCGGTGACCGCCAGCGCTTTGAGCTTTGAAACCTCCTCCGCTGTGGCTGCGAATCGCGAGCTGTCGGTAAAGAACTCGATCGCGCCGATGATCTCGCCCCCACCGTCGTGGATAGGGGTGGCGCGCACCGACACGGGGACTCGTTGGCCGGCCTTGTGATGAAGCCAGAGATCGGCAGAACGCGGAACGCCGTCGCGCATCGTGCAGGCAAGCGGGCACAGACCAAAGCACAAGCGCGTGCCGTCCTGGTCGACGTGGCGCAGGATGTTCTCGAAGCAGTGGCGGCCAACGACCTCGGAGGCCGAGTATCCGGAGATCCGCTCGGAGGCGTCGTTCCAGAAGAGGATCTCGCGATCGCGGTCGACGAGATACACACGTCGGCGAGATCGTCGAGCATCTCGCGGAACGCGTCAGGCTTTGAGAGCGCTCCCACGAGCGTCGGCAGCAGCGCCGCCGCCGCCGTTCGGTCCGGATCGCTCACGTTGATCCACCCGTACGCACACCCTGATTATCGGCTGGCGAATCTGCCGCGCGTCCGTAGTTTCTGCTCCTTGGCGTCTGGAGACTCCACCTCTCTCGAATTGCGGTCGCGAGCCGAGCGCGTTGGCGGACGCCCGGTCCCGTTCCATACCAATAGTCACGCCGAGACCCGCCGACGCTTGCGCAACAGCCTCGTGATGGAGCAGCCAGCGGCGCAGCGACGCGCAGTGCTTCTCGCCGGCCATCAGGAAGGCGCCAGCGGCCCCCTGACTTGTTCAGCCGCGGTGCTGAACTCGCCCAGTCCTTTCCGACCACGCCCGCCGCCGGCTCCGGGTCGGCGCACGCACGAGGACGAGCGCGCTTCGGGCTGTTGCTGGCGCTAGCGATGCGAGGGGGTCGAGCATGGGTCGCCGACACGCGAACTACCGCGTACACCTGGGCTGGGCTACGCCTGCGCGCCGATGAGCGCACCGTCAGCGACCGCGGGCGACACCTCCAAGGCGACGACCAGGTTGCGGCCCTCGGCCTTGGCGCGGTACATGGCGTCATCGGCAGCCTGTAGAGCGGCACGAAGTCGATGGCCTCGCCGGCGGCGACGCTGACGCCGAAGGATGCGGTGACTGGCAGGCCACCCGGGCGACTGGCCTCCACCGCGGCACGCAGGCTCTGAGCGACCTCGACCCCCTGGGCAAGGTCGATGCCGGGCAGCAGGACGAGGAACTCCTCGCCTCCGAGCCGGTAGAACAGCTCGAAGGAGCGCAGCGACTTACGCATCTCGTAGCTGACCTCGCGCAGCACAGCGTCGCCGCGCTCGTGGCCATGGTCGTCGTTGACGCGCTTGAAGTGGTCGAGGTCGCACATGATCAGGCACACTGGCCTGTCCAGGAGCCGGGCCTGCTCGCCAACCTCGGCGAAGCGCGCTCCGATTCCGCTGCGGTTGAGCAGCCCGGTCAACGGATCGAGGACCGACTCGCTGCGAAACTGCAGCCGGCGTCCATCAGCGCGGTGGTCACCGCGGTCACAGCGATCAGCAGCACGAATACGGCGATCAGGATGAGCGGGTGTTCGATGGCCTGCTGGACACCGCCGATCAACGCGACCACGAGGGCGGTCAGCCCGGCACAGCCCGCGATCGCCCAGACGACCTGCGCACGGAAGCGCATGGCCGCCACGGCCACCGGGATCACCAGCAACGCGAGGAGGGGGCTCACCGCGCCGCCCGTCAGCGCCGCTGAGGCACCCAATAGCCACAGGATCAGCAGCAGGCTGGCGGCCACCACTCGCTCGGGGCGACCGCCCGCTGGATGCGCCACTCGAGCGTCCCCAGATTCGCGATCGCGACGGCGAACAGCGCGAGGGCCCACCACCCCACCTCACCGATCACCGCAAGGGTACCCGCGCCGGTCGCCGCGAGCGCGATGGTTCGCGCCCGCACAACACGCGGGCCCATATCGAGCAGCGCGCGCGATTCGCTTCGGTCGGGCACAGCCAGCCCAAGCCGTGCGGTGCGTCGCTGCAACGCTGGAGTCCTGGCTGGGGCAACTTG
>CAWFKF010000069.1:0-19372 GCA_963816005.1 uncultured Solirubrobacteraceae bacterium
CACCTCAGAGGTACGCTTACCGGCGGGAGCGGAGAACGTGGCTGAGATCGAGTTCCGCCTCCTCGGTCCGCTCGAGGTGTGGCGGCATGGGCAGCAACTCGCGGTGCGTGGGACCAAGCGGCGCGCGCTGCTGGCGATGCTGCTCCTACACGCGAGCGAAGCGGTCAGCACTGATCGTCTGGTCGACGCTCTGTGGGGTGAGCATCCGCCGGCGTCGGCGACCAACGCGCTGCAGGCGCACGTGGCCGTGCTCCGCCGCGTGCTCGATCCCGACCGAGCGAAGACGGGCGTCGATAGCGTGCTGGCCACGTGCCCTCCTGGCTACCGGCTCCGGGTCGACGCTGACGCGCTGGACATCGGTCGGTTTGAGCGCCTAATCGCCACGGGCCGCGAAGCCCTGCCCGACGATCCTGCGGCCGCCGCCAGGTTCCTCCGGGAGGCGCTGGCTCTGTGGCGCGGGCCGGCGCTCGCCGACTTCGTCTTCGAGCCGTTCGCCCACAACGAGGCCGCCCGCCTGGAGGAGCTACGGCTCGCCGCGCTGGAGGACCGTCTCGACGCCGACCTGGCGCTGGGGCGTCACGCCGAGACGGTGCCCCAGCTCGAAGCGTTGGTGGCCGAGCACCCGCTGCGGGAACACTTCGCTGGCCAGTTGATGGTTGCGCTGTACCGTTGCCAGCGCCAGGGCGACGCGACGCAGGTCTATCACGCCACGCGCAGGGTGCTGGTGGAGGAGCTCGGGATCGAACCCGGCCCGCCGCTGCGCCAGCTGCTTGGGCGCGTCCTTGGCCAGGACCCCACGCTCGCACCACCAGCCGGCGTCGCAGACGGGGAGATCCCGCGACCCGGAAGCGTCCCGCAAGCACAGGCGCCGCGTCACAACCTGCCAGTCGAGCTGACCTCGTTCATCGGCCGGGAACGCGAGCTCGAGGAGATCGCGGCGCTATTGACAGACGCTCGGCTGGTGACGCTGACCGGGGCTGGCGGCTCGGGCAAGACGCGGCTGGCGCTGAGGGTCGCCAGGCAGATCGCTGCCGATTATCGCGACGGGGTTCGGCTCGTTGAGCTGGCGGCGCTGGTCGATCCCGCGCTCGTCGCAAAGTCGCTTGCGATTGCGATCGGAGTGCAGCAGGAGGACGGCCCACTGATCGAGACGCTCAACAGGCGGCTAGGCTCGGAGCGGGTGCTCATCGTCCTGGACAACTGCGAGCATCTGGTGGACGCATCCGCAGAGCTCGCGCATGGACTGTTAAGCGCTTGTGAGCGTGTGCGGATCCTCGCCACCAGTCGCGAGCCGCTGAACGTCGCCGGCGAGGTCACCTGGCCGGTGCCGGGGCTGTCGCTGCCGGACAGCGACAGGTTGCCGGTGCCCGATGAGCTGAAGGATTATGCGGCGATTCGCCTGTTCGCCGAACGGGCTGGCGCGGTCAAGCCGGGGTTCGTGGTCGACGCGGATGACGCGGAGGCGGTGGTGCGACTCTGCTGTCGCCTCGATGGTATGCCGCTCGCGATCGAGCTCGCAGCAGCGCGAGTGCGGAGCCTCTCGCCCCGAGAGATTCTGCAACGGCTCGATGACCGCTTCAGCCTGCTGACCGGGGGCAACCGGGACGCGCTTGCGCGCCAGCAGACGCTGCTAGCCACGGTGGCCTGGAGCCACGATCTATTGACCCCGTCCGAGCGCGCGCTGTTCCGGCGGCTGTCGGTGTTCGCCGGCGGGTGGCTTCTCGCCGACGCCGAGCGCGTCTGCGCGGACAACGACCTGCCTGACGAGAAGGTCTTCGACGTGCTGTGTGGCCTCGTCGCCAAGTCGCTCGTGGTCTCCGAATCGGTCGCTCGCGGGTCGACCCGCTACCGGCTCCTCGAGACTCTGCGCGATTACGCTCGCGGCCAGCTGACCGCCGCTGGCGAGGACGAGTGGATCCACCGCCGTCACTTCAACTACTTCTTGGAGATGGCCGAGCGCGTGCACGAGGAGAAACTGGCCAGCGGCTCCGATGCCGGGATGGCTGAGCTCGCTGCGCAGCGCGAGAATCTCCGTGCGGCCCTGGTGTTTGCGCGAGCTGCTGATCCGCAAGGGCTGCTGCGGCTGACCTCAGCGATGGAACAGGTTTGGCTGGCGGGCAACCTCGGCGAGGGACGGCGATGGTTCGACGAGGCGCTCGCGCACGCGACCGAGCCAACGCTGGAGCGAGCGAGGGCCACGCAGGCGGCCGTGTGGCTAGCGAGCCACCAACAGGATCACGCCGAAGCCCGGCGGTTGGCCAACGCGAACCTGGCGCTGTCATCCAGCCTAAACGACAAAGTGGGCGAGGCGTGGGCGCGCCAATCGCTCGGGTACGTCGAGTTCGTGGCGGACAACCCCACCGAGGCGATTCGCCACCTTGAGCTGAGCCTGGCGATGCACGACGCGCTCGACGATCGGCTCGGCGTTTGCCGCTCGCTGATCTTCTTGGGTGCCGCCATGACTCGCCTCGCGGCCCGCAACGAGCGGGGCCGAACCCTACTCGAACACGCTGTGCGAACCGCCAAGGAGCTCGAGGACGCGTGGGGCGAAGGGTTCGCGCTGCTCTTCCTCGGATTCTCCGACGCTGACGCGGGCGACCGCGACCTCGCGGCGACCCGCTTCCGCGGCGCGCTGCTAACCGAAGCGCTCGGTCCGATCCGCGCCGGTGGGCTCGACGGGCTCGCCGCACTCGTCTGCGAACACGACCCGCGGCGAGCCTTACGGCTCCTCGGCGCCGCAACCGCCCACCGACAACGACACGCGGGCAGCCCCCCTCCACAAGTCAGGCGCAGAAGGGAGGCGGTCCGCGAGCAAGCCGAGCAGCAGCTCGACCCGCCCGCAGCCCAACAAGCCTGGAACTATGGCCTCCAGATGACCACCGAGGAGGCCATCGCCGACGCCCTCGAAGGCCAGCCGCACCGCAATCTCCAACCCAAACCCGGCGTCAGCACCGCAACGAAGGCGAGATGACCCTGCCGAACACCCGCCGGTCGCGGACCCGAGCGGCGCCTCGCCAGGAGACGCAGTAGTCGCTCAAACGCTTGCCGGGAACCTCCACCCGACCGAGTCGAGCAACCGCGCCGCGCTCGCTCCCGTCCTCTCATAGCGAGCGCCAGCCTGGAACCCCACGCTCGCTTCTTTGTTCGCACATCGTGCATTGATGCATGGGGCGCTCGGAATCAAACGGGAAGCGTGTCGTCGCGTCAAGGGTCAGAACGCCGCCGTCGGAGGGCGGATATCATTCGCGAGCGCTGCGCGGCAGCGGCGTTGGGCGAAGCGCTGGGCCGGTAAGGGCCAGGAAGGAGTCGATTCTGGCTGCCGTCAGGCCGCCGTTCTACGATGCCGCTCATGTTGCCTGAGACCGATGTGGCAAGGATTCGGGAGCTGTGCGAGGCGCGAGTGCCCCCGGGCGCCAGCGACGAGGTCCGCGTGGAGCTTGAGCAGGAACGCCAGGCGGTCAACATCGTCGAGCGCCGGCCACCGTGGCGCGACGACTTCGGGCCGGAGTGGTCGCGGCTGCCGATTGCGCGGTTGCGCTACATCGCCTCGAAGCGGCTCTGGACCCTGTACTACCACCGGCACACGGGGCGGTGGGAGCGCTATCCGCTGATCGGACCCAGTCGTCGCCTTGGCGACCTGCTCAGCGAGCTGGCCGAGGATCCGATCTGCGTCTTCTGGGGCTGACGACCGCTTCGCCGGCGCGGATTCGCATGTCCAGGTGCTACGCACGCTGGGACTGCGCCTTCGGTTCCGATTGGAGGCCACGCCCTTGCCCGGAGAGCGGGTCTGCTTTCACGTCGTGACCGACCATGGATCGGACGCTTGCTTGACGAGTGACCGTCGGCACTGCACGTCCGGTGCGTGCGCCTGGTAGCGCCCGCCAGCGGTCGCGGGACTGTCTGTTAGGGCTGGCGAGGCGAGATCTCGGCCGTGCTGCCGGTGTTTACAGGAGATGGATGTCTGCCTCTGGTGCGGACGCGAATCACGAAGGCGGTTCGGGGCGGGAGTGGTTGTTCGGCGCCGCGGGGGGTTGCCGTCGTCGGGCGTGTGCTGCGCAGGCCGGGGGTGTGGCGTGCGATCAGTCGGTGGGGGTCGAGCTTGACCAGGCGGTCGGCGACGGTCGGTGATGCACGGCCAGGAAGCGCCGCACGGCCGATCAGGGTGGCGGTGGCCGTGCTCGGCGTTTGGGGGACAGACCCAGAAGACCGCAAAGTGCGGATGTGCCGGCTTCGGTCGTCGGTTAGATCCCCGCAAACTCCGGGATGGCCGGGTCTCGGGCGGTTAAGACGCGTAGGCGCCGCGCCGATGCTTCTGGCAATGATCCTCGGGTTCCTCTCGCATCAGACGCCGGCCGTCACACCCGACGGCAATCTGCTGGACCTGCTCAGCGAGCTGATCGACGCCCACGCCGACACCGTCCAGCTCGTCATCGGCGAGGAGCGGACCGAGCTCGAGTGGTTGGCTCACTGTGACTATCTCCGCGCCTTGCAGCGGCTGGGGCACGAAACGCTCGCCCACCACGACCAGTGCAGCCCAGCACCGCCACCCGCTCTCGCCGTCGTGTCCAGCCTGAACCCGGCTCTCACCCGTGGCTGGACGGCCGCCCTCGTCGTCGTGCGCCGTTTCGCTCGCGCGCTTCACGCGCGGTCGGCCGTTTCCCCCCGAGTCCGCTGCCGCGTGGGCGCGTGAGACCGTCAGCGAACGCGAGCGCGCTTGCACTGGCGGTGCGGATGTGCAGCGCGGTGTCATCCGGGCAGATGACGCCGAGCTGGTGTGCCGTGATCCCGGGCGCCAGCCGCTCGCCGAACGCGAAGCTCTCAACCTTCGTGCCGCGCTCGAACTCGTCGAGGCCGAGATCGCTGCAACGGATCGGGCAGCCGAACGCCTCCGCGTAGCGCTCGCTGTGGCGCAGATGGTGACGGTTGGTGAGAACAATCTGGCTCGGCGTCGTTCGCCCCTGGAACCACTCGAGGCCCTCGCGCGGCACCATCGGATCCAGCACGACCCGCGCGGGCTCGATGTAGTACGAGTCCACGGGCAGCCTGATCTTGGGGTGGATCGCTGTCCAGTGATGAACGCCGGGCAGCACCTCGCGGATCGGCCGGTGCGACGCGAGCTCGAGCACGAGCGGACACAGGAGCTGCGGCCACGCCGCGCCGGCGAGCTGAGCGCCATAGCGCGCCGGACGGCTGAGGCGATCGACGAACGCCATCGCCAGCACGCTATCGATCTGGCCGACACCTCCATCGCCGCCTACGCGCGCGTCCGTTCACAGCGCTCCCACATCCCGATCGCCCGCAGGTCACGGTAGCCAAGCCTGCGGTGAGCGGAATAACCAGCGCGCGTCGCCTGGAGGCTGGTCGTCTCGCAGCCGCGCTCGCGAGCTCCGAGATCGCGACGCGGATCAGCCTGGTACGACTCGCGCCCCCGCGCCCGCGAATCCATCACCACCAACCGGATGCCGCCCTCGCCTCCGTACCCGACCCCACAGCGCACGACACCAGACGTCCGTCAACGCGGGCCGCGTCCGCGCTGCCCAGCGACTGCGGGGTCGAGCGCGTCGATGTCGCGCGGCGCTGAATCGGGCGCTTCCACCGCGCGCTGTCGCGCGGCGCGGCACAGGCGGCTGGATCTAACGGACACTCAGCACCCAGCAGCCGCACGGGGGTTTGCGGCCCAGAACTCGGGCGCTCGCGTTTGGGGGGAAGCGGGCGCCGGCCCGTTCGCGGAATTTGCTAGCTGCCAGCGGTCCTCGCCGAGCATGAGCAAGCGGTCCGGGAGCTGTGCGGACGTCCGCCAGGCGTTTGCTCACCCGCGCTGGCTCGGCTAACGCCAGGAGGCGTCGACTTCTGCAATCGCCGCGGAGCGGCAGCCTCGGGCTCGGCGGCGGGCAGAGTGCTTGTCCTCCGCCACAAGCTTCTGTCTCGTGCAGGCTGGCCGCGACTTCTGCTTCGGCTATCGACGTGCTTGCAAGCCGGATCGGAGGCGGCTAACTTCCAGCCAGCCTCTCGAGCCGTCTACTCCGGGTGCTAGCACCGCCAGCGCGACGCAGCAAATCCGAGCCTCTCACCACGCTGCCGGTTTGGTGGCCGAGCGGCGGTCTCGATGCTGCGAACCCGCTGCTGGGCGTCGGCCAATTCGACACTGACGCTGGCGTCGACGAGCACTTCCACTGAGGGAATCGTGGGATCGGGAGCCTGTTGAGTCCGACGGGGGCTGCTGCGGCCGTTCGCTTCTGGGAGCGCGGTCGAGCATCGCGGCGCGCGCCGGTCCACCAGTAAGCAGGAGCGCGTCGAGGTCCAGCCCGGACTTCGCGGTCTCCTCCCGACCGGCAGCCGGACGAGACTGCCGCATTCGGCTGGCTGACAGCGGAGGCCTTCCCGCACGGGGCAGTCGTCGCTCTCGAGTCCGTTCGAGGCTGGCTTTGTGAATCCCCGGACGTGGAGGAGCGGCGCCGAGCACTGAGAGTGGGTCTGAGAACTGGGGCGAAATGAGGCTCTGGAGACAGAGTCGAGGTCATTGCAGCGCTTGGGCTAGATGATGGCGCGAGTTGATGTCGAGTTTTTGGTAGGCGTGGCCGAGGTGCGTTTCGACGGTCTTGGGGGTGATGAACAGCGCTTGCGCAATCGCGGGCGTGGTTTGGCCTTCGGCCGCCATCCGGGCGATCCGCGCTTCGGTCGGGGTTAGCGCGTCGCGGCCGGTGACCATCAGCCGTCGCGGCCGGGCGCCGGTCGCGAGCAGCTCTTGGTGGGCGCGTTCGACCAGGGCGCTGGCGTCGCATCGGTGTGCGAGGTCGAGCCCGAGGCGCAGCGGCTCGCGTGCGGCGGCGCGCTGGCCGTCGCGGCGTATCGCGCTGCCGAGGTCGGTTAATGCACGGGCGTGTTCGAGCCGCGCAGGCGACCGCTCGAGCACCTCCACTGCCTCATACAGGAGCTCGATGCCCGGGCGCCCGCCTTCCGCGAGGCCGGCGGCGCGCAGCGCCATCCCGAGTGCGCGTGGTTGGCCGAGCGGGCGGGCGAGATGCACCTCTTCGCGAGCAAGTCGGCGGGCCTGGTTGACGTCGCCTAGCGTGAGCGCAGCGAGCGCGGCGCTCGACCGCCACGCGAACATGCCGGGATTTAGCGCTCCCCAGGCCTCGCACCAGCGACCGACGGAGAGCAGGTCAGCGAGACCTTGCTGGACGTGGCCCTGGGCAATCCTGAGTCGCCCGCGGGCGACAAGAACCAACTGATACGTCATTCCTTCGTGGGCGAAGCTCTGCGCCACGTTACCGATCGCAAGACGCTCGCCGGCTGCGAACTCGCCGCGATCAATCAAAGTGTCGAGCAACGGAAGCAGGGCCACGTTCACGACGAGCGTCGAGCTCGGCCCGGCCGCCTCGAGCGCGGCGCGTCCCTCCGCCTCGGCCTGTCCGAGGTTGCCGGTCCGGTAGGCCACGCTCGCGCGGAAGGCCGACGCGGATGCGAATTCGAACACCGACCCGTGGGCTTGCGCTTCGGCTATGGCGCGCGCAAGCCAGCTGTCGGCGAGCTCGAACTGATCCGCGAAGATCAGGGCACTGATAAGACCGTAGAAGATCCAGTACTCGCCACTGACCTCCGGCAGGAGCCCGCCGCCGAGTGCTCGCTCCGCGATGGCCCGCACATGATCAGCCGGCCTGCCCTCGGCCATGCAGTAGAACGCGAGGCTGGCTAAGAGCAGCCGCTCGGATGGGCTATCGCCCAGCGTCCGCCTGCGCACGCCGGCCAGCAGAGGATCAACCAGTGCCCGCGTCGCGGGCGTCGCAGCGGCTATGGTCAGCAGATAAGACTCCATTCGTGCCGACAGGTGCGGATCGTCGGCGGCAAGCTCAGCCAATGCCTTATCGAGCACCTCAATCGCAGCCTGCGGCTTGTCCCACAACAGCGCGAGCGCTGTGGCGAGCTGCTGTGCTGCGGCGGCGCGCAGCGCTGGGTCGGCGGTGCCGTCAAGCGCTTCCCTCAGGTGGTCAGTTGCGGCGGGCCGGTTGCTGAGCATCTCTGCCGTTCCGAGCTCGTGGAGCACGTCTGGTCGCTCAGCTGAGGTAGGTGTCTCGAGAAGCGCTCGGGAGAGGCAGGCGACCGCGCTGTCGGGCGCCCCGCGGTCGATCGCCTCGCGCGCGGCGTTGCGTAGCACAGCGACCGTCCAGCTGTCGTCGTCGGCATCGGTCTCGAGAAGCTGCGCGGCGACCCGGCCAGCGCTTGCGCTGGCCTCGTCCAGCACGCGCGCGGCTTTGGCATGAAGGAGCGAGCGTTGCGCGTGTGGCACATCGGTGTAGATCGCAGAGCGTACGATCGGGTGGACGAACTTGAGCTCCCGTGACGGCCGCAGAATGTCCGCGGCCCGCAGGAGATCTGCGGCGCGCGCGCCAGTCGGCTCGTCGAGCTCGGCGAGCCGAGCAGCGATGCGCAGCTCGCAATCATCGCCGAGCATGGCCAGCGCACGCGCGAGTGCGCTCGCCGAGTCAGAGATGCGCGAGATCCGCACCAGTACCGAGCGGGCGACTCCGCGCGGCACGAAGTCGGCCACCCGCGCCGACGCCTCAGCGGTCGGAGCGGTCCCCTCATAACGCATGGCGTGCAATAGCTCGCGCAACAGGAACGGGTTGCCGCCCGTGACCGCGTGGCACGCGCGGCAGAACTCGGGTTCAGGCGACTCTCGGAGCTCAGTGGCAACTAGCTTCGCCACGGCGCTCTCGCTGAGAGCAGCAGGGCGCAACACGCTTGCCGACGGGTCGTCGGCCAGCGCGGACACAAGCTCGCCCGAAGCCCGCGGCTCTCCCGCTCGCAGTCCCAGTACGAAGCCGATCGCCAGTCCATCGAGTCGGCGTGCCAGGTAGTTAAGAAAACGAAGCGACGGCGCATCGGCCCACTGCGCGTCGTCGACCAAGACCGCGACCGGCGCGCGCTCAGCGAGGTTCACACACAGCCAGAACAGGCCGTGCAGCGTCGCGAAGACCGGATCCGCACCGGGACTCGGCAGCTCTGCCAGGAGCGCGGGGCGCGCGAGCCCCGCCGCGCCCGCGAGCAGCGCATCTCGCTGACCGGCCGCCGACGCCCGTAACACAAACTCGAACAGCTGGCGCACGACCCCGAACGCAAACTCAGCCTCAAGCTCAGCGCCGCGAGCGGCGAGCACCTGCATCCCCTGCGCGCGCGCGTCCGAGCGAATCGCCTCGAGCAGCCGCGTTTTGCCAATCCCCGCCGGTCCCTCCACGATCGTGAAGGAACCCCCGCCCGCACGCGCAGCCTCAAGCTGCGAGCCAAGCGCAGCCAGCTCCGCCTCGCGCTCAAGCAGCGTTTCGGTCTGAGTCATGCCCGCGGGACTCACGCCCCTCGGTCGGCTGTACAACGCAACCCTAGACCTCGCGGTGTGACCCCGCAAGGCCAAATCCTCAGGGCCTCCCGGACAAAACCTCAGGGAGCTTCCCTGAAGCGAAGTAGCGGCCCACCGCGAGACACTGCGCTCGATGGCCGGCTACGCACGCCTGATCCTCGAGCTTGACCTCCACGCCGACGCAATCGACGGACGCATCGTTCCGGAAGAGGGGCCGAGCCGCGCGTCTACAGACTGGCTCGAATTCACCTCAGCAATCGAAGCAATGCGAACAGGGGCCGTGACGGACCACCGCTCTTCGAGTGCCGAGAGATCCCGAACATGACGCGATGTGATCGCGCTGACCGCCAGATCCTGCAAGGTCACGACGATGGCGGCAAAACGAAGAACAGACTGCTCGTCTGCGACGACCTGTTCGCCCGCGAGCTGCAACTCGCGACCTTCGATCTCGGGCACGGGCCGTTCCGGCTCGCGCCGCTCCAACGCTCCGGCCAGCTGCTGGCCGGGTACTGGCGACTTTGCGAACCCGGCGGCACGCTTGGGCTCAGGGGAACCCTGATGAGGCTTGACCCCACAAGCGTCGGCGGTGGAGCGTCTGATCGAGCTGATCCGCGACGCCCTCCAAGAAGCAGGCGGCCGCCTTGACGCAACCACGGTTCCAACAAATCCAATCGCGCTCCGCGACCAACACAAACAAGGGGAATCCGTGACCGGCAAGCACCACCAAATCAGAGCCAGTATCGCACTCGCACTCGCAGCAGGTGCGCTTGCGTCTTCAGCGTCGGCGACCCCGACTGTGCCGGCGTGTCCGGCCGCCGTCATCCCGAACGTTCCGATCATCGCGAACGCCGTGGGATGTTGGAATGCGATCGCCGTTCAGGCGATCCGTGTTGCGACCGCGTATCCGACGCAGGGGCTTATTTACATGAGCTACACCCAGGCCGCGGTTTACGACGCGGTAACGAAGATCGACGGGCGCTACGTTCCCTACCACGAGTTCCCCTCACCGGCCGGCGTGGACGTTGCAAGCGCGTCGCCCGACGCCGCGGCGGCCACCGCGGCGTACACGATGCTTTCGTCCTCCTTCCTGGCGCTTCCAGCGACGGCCCAGGCTGGACTCTCCACGAACTACTCCGACTACATCAACGCGCTCGGTGGTGTGGGGGCACGCGGCGTCGAAGACGGGATCAAAATCGGTCAGGCCGCGGCGAGCGACCTGATCGCCCAGCGGACGGGGGACAGAAACGAGTCGATCACGTTTACGCCGGGGCCGCTGACTCCCGGCGGGTGGACGTTCGCGCCACCGCCGTCGCTGCAATCGGCGCAGACGCCGTGGGTGGCGGTGATGAAGCCGTTCATGCTCAACAGCCCGTCACAGTTCCGGGTCGAGCCTCCGCCTGCGCTCTCGAGCAGCACATGGGCCAAGGAGTTCAACGAAATCAAGGCCTACGGCGCCGCGAACAGTCGGGTGCGCTCCCGCGAGCAGACGGCGGTCGCAAAGTTCTGGGGCGCGAACGCGGTCAACCAGTCAAACCAAGCGTTCCAGGACGTCGCGATCACGCACGGGATGGACCTCGTCGCCGCCGCGCGTGTGCTCGCAATGGGTAATCTCGTCGACAGCGACGCAGGGATCGCGTGCTGGGACTCCAAATACCACTACCTGTTCTGGCGCCCGATCATGGCGATCCGAAACGCCCAGATCGACGGGAACCCGGCAACCGAGCCCGATCCCGGTTGGACGCCGCTGCTCACGACACCGAACCACCCCGAATACCCGGCAGCCCACAGCTGCGTCACCGGAGCCGAAGCGGAGATGTACGCCGTCGTGCTCGGGACGCGCCACATCGGAGTCACGATCCACGGCTCCGCCGACGGCACCCCCAACAACTGGGCCGCAACCCACACGTTCAAGACCGTGAACGACCTCCAACGCCAGGTCGTCAACGCACGCGTCTGGGCGGGTCTCCACTACCGCGGGTCGGCCCTCGAGGGCCTCAAGCTAGCCCGCAAGGTCGCGGACTGGACGCTCCGGCGCTACTTCCTGCCCACCCCCTGACGGTCACGATCGCCATCCGGTGCGCCCCGCGGGCGCACCGGATGGGTTCGCCTCCGGCGCAGCGACGGGCATTCGCGCCGTCGCCGCCGAGAAGGCTTGGCGCTACGAGTAACCCGACATGCAGGAGAGCCAGCCGCTGCCGGCGTCGCTCTGGGCCTGCTGAGCAATGTCAGGACGGGTTGAGGAACGCTCCTCGCACCGCCGCTTGCCCGGGAATGTCCATCCGCGCGGCGTCAGTGTCGAGTTGGACGACGATCGCAGTCGGCGGGTTCGCAGCGCCGAGACCGCGGCTCGGCCACGAAACCCTCAGCGAGCGAGAAGCTCAGAAATTGCCGCGTCTCGCTGGCGCTGCTAGCACCCGGCGTTGACGTCCAGAAAAGCTGGCGTCAGCCGTCTCCGATCCAGCTTGCAAGCACGTCGCTGGTCGAAGCACGGGTCCCGTCGGAGCTCGGCGGCGCTCTCGCTCTGGAACGAACTGAGGTGTCTCAGCGACAGCGGTCCGTAATCTGGTGCGCTGCCGGATTCGTTCCAGAGGAGCAGTGTCAGGAGCTGCTCATGGAAGCGTCGAGACTATCGCAAGTAGCCCGAAGGGGAAGTCTGCCGCGCGCCGCACGGCGATTCGGTCAGTCGGTCGCGGACGGCTCGGGCTGACTAGCCTCGATACCGGTCCAAGACACTCCGGACTCTGAGCGCCTGCGCTCTGACGCCGCGCAACGACCCGGCCAGCACGGGGCGGGCTGCGTGCGCCAGGAGAGCGAACACGATCAGCGCGGCAAGGCGGGGCGCGTCCTCCGATGTCGCTCCCGAGATGCCACGGACCGCCTCCCTCACCACGGCCCCCCCGATCAGCGCGTCCGCGAGGGAGGGGCCGGACTGGCCGGACTGGACCTCGCGCACCTTGGCCCCAGCGCCCTGGACTCCCTCGGCAACCGCGCCGATCGCGATCATCGTGATCAGGAGCGAAGTGAACGAATCCTCCCTGCTCTGGACGCCGAACACTCGCGTGATGGCGCGGTGGCGCATCTCGTTGAGCACGCGGGCCGCGACTTCCGCGTCTGTGAAAACCAGCCTGGCTCCGCTGACGTGCTGATCTGGTTTCACGGCGTGCCTCGCAACGCGTTGGGGTGTGGTCATATATCGTCGTCGTCCGGGCCGACCATCGCTCACAAGAGTAGGCGAGCGGCACCGAATCGAAGTCGCCTGCCGCCCAGCCGGATACTGCTCGTGATCGTCTGGGGTATGGAACGTGCTGGGAAGCGCCCAGGGAGGACCCCACAGTCGCCGCTGACGTCGAGGAGGTTGTCGCCCGTATCGCGAGCAACTACGGACGGCTCGTGGACCGTACGCGCTCCGGGACACTACGCAGTGAATCCGGTGGTTTGCCCCGTTGCACGTCGCGATCGCGGATGTGAGCCTCGCTGAGGCAGACACCCGTAGAGTCTGACCGAATTCGTCGCCGACGACAATCCCCCGTCGCAGTGGCGGGGTCACGGTCGCGGCAAACGACAGCCCAAGGAGGCACAACCATGGGACCCCTTCGACACCGCGACGATGCTCCGGGCGGTCGGCGCTTCCAGATGCAGGAGAAGCTCGTTTCGATCGGCGATGACTCGTGGATCGAGGACGACCAGGGCGAGCGCGTCTACAAGGTCGACGGCAAGGCCTTGCGGGTCCGCGACACCTTCATCCTCAAGGACAGTGACGGCAACGAGGTAGCGTCGATCCAGGAGAAGAAGCTCCGCGCGCGCGACACGATGCAGATCGAGCGTGACGGCCGGACGCTGGCGACGATCCACAAAGCCCTCGTGGGGATCCGCGACCGCTTCGACATCGACATCGAGGACGGCAAGGACCTCAGCGCGCACGGCAACGTCGTCGACCACGAGTACGAGGTCAAGCGCGACGACGAGGTCATCGCAACCGTGTCGAAAAAGTGGTTCCGTGTGCGCGACACCTACGGTGTCGAGATCCGAGCGGGCGAGGACGAACCACTGCTCTTGGCCCTCACGGTCGCGATCGACAATTTGAGCGGCACCTGAGGGCAGGCCCTGCGTCCGCACCAAGTACGGAGACGGCGCGCCATCCTGCCTCGAGCGTCGTTGGTGCGTCTGAGGAATAGAGCAACCGAAGCCGTCCGCCAGTTCGGGGCTTCCCTGGCCGATTGTCGCAACCGGCTACCAGAGTGCCGGTTTGATCGAGGACCAGCTGTCTCCACGACGCTTCTGCTCCCGAGCAGAAGCAGCCACCTCCTGTCGAGCGGCACCAAGACTGCCGCTCTGCCGCAAATGCAGGAGCAGGCGCCTTTCGTGCTAGCCGGCTCGGGCGCGTTCCAGCAAAAGCCAGCGGAAAGATCGGGAGATCACCGACCGCTTGCTGACGATTGAGTCCCGCGCGTCCAGCTAACGAGCCGCAACGACCGCCGCCGCGCTCGCCTTCGCCCAACAGCGAGCGCCGCGCGCTGAGGGCGCCGGACGCTCGGTTTGCGATGAACGGATGCGCGGGCGCCGGCGGCGGTGCGCGCTCGCTTGACCGTGAGTAGGCGCGACGGGGCCGGCTTGCGCCTTCACGCGAGAGCGCGACTGACATGCGGCCGGCACCGAGGCTTGGTTCTGGTCCCGACCATCGCTTCACTGGGCGACGCCGGGCGTGTACGGCTGGCGTGTACCGAGAGCGTCCTTCGGCTGGCTTGGGCGCCGCGGTCGTGCGGTCCGCATCGACGCGCTCGGTCGAGTCGGCTGGCGCCTTCATCCGGACGCGCCAACCCAGTCTTGTCCGGTTCGAGGCCCGGTCCCTCAATCGGATCCGTCTACGCTTGGATGTCTCGTACCATCGATGCGCCCCGTGCTGCGGCCATGCGAATTGCGGCGTCGAGTGCAGGGCAGCGGTCTTGGTGCGCGCCCCGTCGATGGTTGACAATTGTAAAGGTGCGCATCGCCGACCTGCACGAGGAGGAGGTCGAGTCGCGGTTCGAGGCGACGTTCGCCGTCGCGCTGGTGGTTGGACTCCAGGTCACGCTCGCTCTCGTTAGCCTCGAGGCTGGGTGGAAGCTGATCGGACTTCCGGGGTGGGTCTGGCTGATCCCGGCGGTTCCCGAGTCGGCGCTGCTGCTGGCGCTTGCTTGGTCGCGACCGCGGCACCGGCTCGAGCAGATGGGCCATCGCCGCACCGCTGCCCTGGCGCTGGTCGGTGTGATCACAGCGGCAAACGCGCTTGCGCTCATTGCTCTGATCGCGTCGTTGCTCAGCGCGCAGGAGAAGAGCGGCGGGGAGCTGCTGCTGAAGGGGGCCACGATCTGGAGCACGAACGTGATCACGTTCGGGCTGTTGTTCTGGGAGTTCGACCGCGGCGGGCCGATACGGCGGCGCGCGCCGGATCCGCCGCCGCACGACTTCCAGTTTCCGCAGGACGAGAACCCGCCTCTCGCCGAACCAGACTGGCATCCGCGCCTGGCCGACTACGTGTACATCTCGTTTACGAACGCAATCGCGTTCAGCCCCACGGACGCGATGCCGCTGACCCGACGGGTGAAGATGATGATGCTGGTTGAGTCGGCGATCTCCGCGACGACCGTGCTGCTGGTCGCTGCGCGGGCCGTGAACATCCTCCGCTGACGGGGTCCGGGCGGTGTGCGGGGCCGGGCCGCCCCGTGAAGCGCTCGAGCCCGAGACAACCACAGAGCTCACTGTTGCGTTGCGCGACAGGCGGAATGGCTCGGCGGCAATCGTTGCTCAATGGCCGCTCACGCGAGAGAGTTGTAAGTGCCGCTCGGGACGGAGACCAAGCGATCTCCCATTGCCGGGGAGCGCGGCACCGAGTTCACGGTCTCGTGGGCGACGCGGAAGCGGCCGTCGTCGGACTGACGGCACCGGTGTCTGTGTGGACGGTGGCGCTGATCCTCACCGACTTCGCGTCGGGGCTGACGGGCGCCTCGAGCTCGCCGCTCGCTCCCGCGAGGCGGACGACAGTTGTCGCGGGCGGCAGATGCCCGTTCGATGAGTCGACGGCGATTACGAGGCTCGTCGGCGTGGCACCGGCTGGCCCGGTCGGGATTTCGTACTTGACGTTCACGACACCGCGCGTCGCGTCGCGCTGGACTTGGAGGAGGGGTTGCGGCGGTTGTGGTAGATCGGTGCGGTGGGCCTCGCCGATGGGCGGTAGGTCGGCGGCTTCGCAGCTGGCATGAAATCCGGCGGGGTCCGTCCACGCGCCATGTTGGTTGAGCGCGGTTGGACTGTTGGCTTCGACGCCGACCTGTCCAAGGATCTGGTCTTCGGGTCTGGTGGCGCCCCACCGGCCCGGCCAGAACGCCCATGGCGTCTGCGCTTCGGACAGCGGGATGAGGTCAAGCTGCACGCGCGGTCCCTGCGCGTCGTTATGGTCGGGCAGGAACGACCGGTCACTGACGAGGTCTCCGGCGCGCAGCATCGACGCGTGGGTTCCGCGGGCGCTGTAAACGACTGGTGATGAGTTCTGCTGTTCGACCTGGTCCCAGCTCGCGCTGACTCCGCTGCGGTGCTGCGCGTAGCTGACGGCCTCGGGTTGCCCGCTTGGATCGAGCCGCAGCTGGATCATCTCGATATCGCCCTCATGGGTTCCGAGCCCGAGGAAGCTCGGGTCGTCGTAGTACATGAACAACCAATACTGCAGCCACGTGGCGCCGGCCTGCTCGACGACCCGGCCGTGGGCCTTGTTCGCGTAGCCCGCCATCGCGTGCATCTCGCGTGCTTGCGTTACGTAGTCAGAGCCGACCTCGGCGATGTAATCGGTCGCCGCGACCGGTTGCCCGGTCGGGTACGTCTGTGGATGAAGGAAGCCCAGGTTCAGTTGCGGAACGCCTCCGCTGGGCGGACCCGCCGCCGCGAGCACAGTCCCGTCTGCGCCCTTGAGCACATTGCCCGGGCGGTCGCTGATAACCGCAGCCCAATCGGTGTAGTAGCTCTCAAGCGAGTCATACTGCACGACCGGCCGGTACCGGGCCAGCAGTGCAGCGGAGTCATACGCGGCCATCAGGAAGATCCTAAGCCAACGACGCCGCTGCGCCACCGCTGCGCCGGCTCCACGTCGGGCCCGACCGTGACGAGACTGGATTCAGCGGACGAGCCGGTCGACGGGATCGTCAGTAGTCGACGGGTGATCACAGGTGTCGCCATCCCTCGGCGGCTAGTAGAACGGATCGGTGGTCGACTCCGGACCGACCTCACGCCGGCACCTCATGTGCTCGCGTGAGATGAGGCCGGCGAATGATCGTTCGATGGCGCCGGGTGTAAGGGAACTGCTCGATGGAGCGAGGACCAAGGACGGGATCAAGGTCACGCAGGACGACACCGATGACGAGGACAAGAGAGTCCCGCCCCGTTCATCGACCAACACTTGACAATTGCTACCGTTCCCGAACGGTAGCCCCGGGAGCGCCGACAGACAGGGAGTAGAGCCATTTCCGTGCGGCTCGGTGTATGCAACCACCGTGGTGGCTTACGCTGAGCAGAGTGTGCGGAGGGCCGACGCCGATTCCGGGCCCCGATGTTGGATCGCCCGCCGCCTCGCAGACCAAGGAGCTCGAACACCCCATGATCGATCGAATCCGACACGACATCCAGGAGCGGCTTGACCAGCTCCTGGCCGAAGCCGACAAGCTGCGTCGCGCGCTGATCGCGCTCGATCCCCGCGAGCGCTCGACAACACCACCTGCGGAGCGCGCGAAACCGCGGGCGTCGTCAAAACAGCCGGCCGCGAAGTCCTCCTCCGCGAACACGGCCGTGCCGAAGCCGCCCTCCACGCGCACCCGGGCTGCGAGCGCGCCAGCGCGGTCCGCGTCGGGCGCGACCAAGGCCAAGGTGCTCAGCGCGCTTTCAAATGACGGTGCGCTGACCGCCGGCGAGGTCGCCAAATTGACCGGGCTTGGCCGTGCCACCGTCAGCACGACGCTCTCCAAACTTGCCAAGAGCGGCGAGATCGCGAAAGCCGAACGAGGCTACCGGCTGCCCGAGCCCGCGGACACTCCCGGCCCCGCACAAGGCCCGGCGCCCGCCGCCAAGAAATAGCTCGCAGCTCCGCCGCCGATCCTCACCGTGGCTGGCTGGCTCCTCCGGGAGCAGTCACGCTTCGCAGGCTAGGCTCGACCAGTCGGTGATCGTGGCGGCCGACGCACACCCCGTTGCTCGGATCGTTCGTGCGACGCCGTCGCTCGTCCGCAGCCTCGGCGGTCCAGTCGCCGTGGGTCGCGGGCGTCAGCACGGTGATCGCGACGATCACGCTGCGAAAGGCAGAGCCCGCACCGAGCGATCATCGAGCCGCGTCTCGTACTCCCTGACGACGAGACGCTGTCCCAGCACGCCAGCCATGCCGTAGCCAGGCAGTCACGGCGCGGATGGCGGCTCGACCGGCCATCCCGATCAGCAGGCGAGAACATCACGCGATCGTGGCTCTCGCGATGGCACTCGACCGGCTCGAACATCAGCCTCAAGGGCCTGGAAGTCGTCGGCTGGATCCAAGGGCGCAACTAGCGATGCCCAGCCCGAGCGAGATGGGCACTGAGCAGGGTCCACGCGGGCGTGGCGGAAGCTGCGAACCTGTGTTCTCGACCGTGACGGGCATCGCTGCCAGCCTGTGCGGGGCCTCCCGCAACCGAAGCCCGATCACCGCGTCTCGGTCGCGGACGGCGGCATCCACTAGCCGAGCAACCCGCAAGCGGTGTGTGTGCACTGCCAGAAGCGCCTATACCGCTGCGCTGGTGCAAGCTCGCGCTCCAGCGCATCGTTTATCAGAAAGTGGGGTGCCATTCACCCTGGCGCTTCGCCGCGTAGTCTGTGCGTCGTCAGAGTTCGATAGCCAAACCAAAGGGGTCCAGATGGCTACCTTGAATCTGCCCGGAGGGTGGGCGGTGAGCGTCAACACGTCGAACAAATCGAGTGGCGGGAGGAAGACCAAGACGGTGAGCATCAGCTTCACGGGCAAGGGTGGCAGCGCGAAGAAGAAGTAGCTCAACATCCTCGGGGACGGCATTACCGTCATCCCCTCAGGTGCCATCGGAAACTGATTGAAGATCATCCACGGCCGCAAGAGCAACCTAGCGGCTGGTCCCGGCGACTGGCTCGTTGCCAGGCCGGATGGCGAGGTTGACTTGGGGCGAGGATTATGCGGTCCGCGCACAAGGGCCGATGACGAGGCCCAGGAAGGCACGCCGCGAGCGCAGCAACGCGGTCCCAGCGACTCCTAAGGCCACTCTACGGCTCAACGGTTGACTTTGGCTCCGCAGGGAATCTAGGCTCCCCACTGAGCCGCCCACCTCGGGGGAGGGGGGAGGCCACCTTGGGGACCCGGCTGGGTCGCGCCATCTTCTCCAGCAGCGCGGCCAAGCCGGGCTCTCCGCGAGCCTCAGCGGGCAGCACAGCAAGCCTCAGCCGCCGCGAGCCGCGAGCAGGCGACGCTGCTCTACGACGCTGCGAGAGGGTTCGTGCGCAGGGCTCCGGCGCTACGCGATCTCGTGGACACGAAACGTGACCACAGGGAGCTTCGCCGCGTCCATAGGCCACATCGTCAGAGGTCCGCAAAGAACTCGGCGACGACCTCGACATCTTCGATCTGTCGGATCGTTCGACGCACGCCCAACTCGTATTCCTTGAACAGATCGCATAGACGGTCGCCGTCGATAGGATCCACGCCCTCACCCAACAGAAAGGAAGCATCCGTGAAGAAGCTCCTCGCGGCAGCAGCCCTCATGCTAGCCCTGCCAGCAGTAGCGGCTGCCCGCACCGGCACCGAGCAGTTCTCGTTCATCACCACCTCGCCCACAGGCGTCACGTTCAATGCCATCGGTACGGGGTTGTTCGCTGACGGCGGAACAGCCATCTTCCCCAACAACAGCCTCTTCGGCACCATCAAGTTCTCGCGTGGCACCATTAGGATCAAGCACTTTGGTGGGCGCGCCACGCAGGGTGGCAGTGTCGCTCAGTGCTACTTCA
>CAWFKF010000070.1:0-44856 GCA_963816005.1 uncultured Solirubrobacteraceae bacterium
AATCGTATCGCCGCCGGGGCGCGGGAGCGTGGTCTGGGTCGCGGCTCCGGGGCGTCAGAGTCGTCCGTTGTCGCGCAGTCAGGTCAATGCGCGGAGGGTGACGTTGCCGCGCCAGTCGGTCGTCTGCGCCGGCGACCAGGCCGGCCAGTCGAACATCCAGCCGCCGTCTTGCTGCTGTTCGGACTCGACGGCGTCGAGGTGAGCTTCGATCTGGTCCTCGCTGAACAGGCCACGTGACCGGCTGCGTGGGCTGGGGGAGAGGTCGAGCGGGTGCGGCGCCTCTCCCTCGGCGCCGCCGACGGGCGCGACCGCGGAGGTGTCGACGCGGGCGGTGAGCGACGCGATCGCCGCGCGGGCGCGCTGCTCGGCGGGAGCGGCGTCGAGGAACGCGCAGGCGTACTTCAGCCAGTACCCGCCTGGCTGCTCGGTTGTCTCGATTGACCGCCAGCACCAGTTGGTGGCGCGGTCGAGCCAGGCGCCGTCCGTCACGGCGCCGGCGTGCAGGGCGGCGGCCAGCGCGAGCGTCAAGACCGCCCGCGCCGCGAGCGACGCTGTCGGCGAACGTAAGCTCGCGCGTCGCGGCGATGAACCGCTCTATGTCGTCGTGCAACGGGCTCGCCGCTCCTGGCCACAAGCTCAGTGGACGTCGCAGCCGTCGTCGATCAGCTGGTGGATGGCGGCTAGGACGTGGAGTCGACGGTTGGCTACACGAAAGGGACGGTCGCCGTGCCGTTCTAGCGCGAGCCTCACAGCCTGGCGGAGTGCGAGCGCAGACGTTCCAGGTCAAGCGCAGTCAGGTGCCGCCGGCGGGTTTGGATCAAGCCTAGCTCGCGCAATGTCCGAAGCGCTCGAGCGGTCGACTCACGCGAGGATGCGCTCCAAGACGCGAGCTCGTCCTGGCTGATCGGCAGCGTCACGTCGATGACGCCGTCATCGAGTCGGCTCCCGAATCGCTGCGCCAGCTCCACCAGGCGGCTGCTCACTCGTGCGAGGCTCTCGGTGGTCGCGAACTCCATCCGCCGCTGGTCTGCGGCGTGGAGGCGGCTCAGCGTCAGGTCGAGCAGCGCGAGCGTTGCGCGGGGGTGTGCGGACAGGAACGCTCTGAGGTCGGGCACAGCAACCACGGCCGCCTGTACCGGATCGACGGCGGTCACGGTTGCCGAGCGCACGGCGTCGCGGACGGCCGAGATCTCCCCCATTAGGTCGCCCGGCCCGGATAGGCCCAACACCACATCAACCCCGTCGGCGCCGAGCTTGTGAATCTTTACCAATCCGGCGAGCAGCACGATCGCGCTGTCTGCTCGGTCGCCGGCGTGGACAAGATCTCCCGGCGCCGCCACTCTCGCCGATGCCCGATCTCGAGCAGCGCCGTGCGCTCGGCCGCGAGCAGCGATTCCATCAACGACTCTCTCGCGTACATGTCAAATGACGTGGTTGGCTCCTCGGCGCGGCCGTAGCTTGCCTGCCACAGCGGAGGAGCGCAAGGGACTGGCGACCAACGACTACTTCCAGGTCCGCCAAGGGGGGTCAGTAAGCGCGCTCACGACCTTCAGCCTAGTCGTGCTCGCTGGGGTGCTACCGCGCCGGCCAGGCGTGATCCAGGCGACAACCAGCAAGCGCGTTACCGACCAAACAGTTACCGACAAACAAGCGAGAAAGGGTCCTCCAGTGTGTCTGAATCGACCACCACCGAATCGGCTATCGACGGCACCATCCGCCTCGCGCCTACGCGGCGTTTGCCACCGCTGGCGCCGATTGTGCGACGCGCACTGAAGCATCCTCGTTTGATGCATTACAACCGGCTCATCGCCCTCGTCGTCCTCGTCAACGGCGCCTGCTGGCGCTCCACCTCAGGCGTGGGGACTGGCACATCGCCGACGGGACCGCGCTGTCAGGTCTCGCGGACCTGATCGTAGTGAATTTCGCGATCGCCGTGCTAATGCGCCAGCAGCACGTCCTCAACATGATCTTCGCCCTGGCCGGCCGGGGCTCTAGGCACTGGCCGCTGCGGCTGCGGTGGATGGTCTCGAAGGTCAACCACCATCGGCGGGCTGCACGTCGGGGCGGCGCTGGCGGGCACGGGGTGGCTGTGCGCCTTCACCGTGGTCGCCGCCGTCGCTCGCGTCCACCGGCCCGCGGCCGTGGATCTCACGACGGTCGCGCAGTCCGCGAGCCTCGAGACGATGCTCATCGTCGTGGTGCTCGGCGCGTTGCCGCCCGTGCGCGCACGAGTTCGCAACCTGTTCGAGTTGACCCACCGCTTTGGCGGCTGGACATCGGTCGGACTGTTCTGGGCGCTCACCTTGCACCTTACGCACGGCGACCTGGGCGATTGGAAGATCTGGGTGCTCGGCCTGATCACGGCGAGCATCGTCTGGCCTTGGCTGACGCTCCGCCGCGCGCCGGTCACGGCTGACCGCCCGTCTTCGCATGCGGCGATCGTCCATCTGGATTACGGCGTCAGACCAGCGCACGTGGCCGCGGTCGGTATCAGCCGGAGCCCGCTGCGAGAGTGGCACGCGTTTGCGACTGTGACCACCCCCGGCCGATCCGGGTACCGGCTGTTGATCTCCCGGGCGGGCGATTGGACCTCGCGCTTCATCGACGACCCGCCGTCCCATCTCTGGGTTCGCGGCGTCCCCACACGAGCACCGATGGCGGCGATCGAGGTCATGTATCGCCGTGTCGTCTACGTCGTGACCGGCAGCGGCATCGGCCCGGTGCTCGGGGAGATCCTGGCGCCGCGCGTGCCGGCTAGGCTGGTCTGGTCCGCCCGCACCCCGCGCGCGACCTACGGCGACGCGCTCGTCGATGAAGTGCTGGCCGCACATCCCGATGCGGTCATCTGGGACACCACCGAGCGTGGCAAGCCTGACCTGCTACGGCTGGCCCACGACGTCTGTCGTGACTTCGCGGCCGAGGCGGCCATGGTGGTCAGCAACAAGGCGGGAACCTGGAGCGTGGTGCACGGCTTGGAGAAACTCGGCGTGCCGGCGTTCGGGCCGATCTGGGACTCCTGACGAGCGGCTCCCGTGCATGAAAACTCCGGCATGCGTCGCCCGGTCCCCACAGCTGCGAAGTCCAGCGAGCGCGCTCGATCCGCGAGCAAGTCGCAGATCGCCACAGTCACCGCGCTGCGGCTGAAGGATGGGCGCGCGCTGTGCGTCCGCCGGTGGCCGGGCGGCGACGACCACACGCTCGTGCTGCTGCACGGGCTGCTCGACTCATCCGAAGGCTGGGCGGCACTGTGCGAACGCGTTGACTGCACCCGGATCGCATTCGACCTGCCCGGCTTTGGCCACTCCGATCCCGCTTCGCCCGGCTCGATCGCCGGTTACGCGTCCGACATCGCCGAGGGCCTCGCGATGCTCGGAGTCGGGCGCTTCGCGCTCGTCGACCATTCGCCCGGTGGCGCGGTCGCGACCGAGCTCTTTAAGGGACCGTCGCTCGATGGCTGGCCGTATCCGGCAGCCGTCGGTGAGGTCTATTGCGCCGGCTCAGGGCGATCGCGCGACGGTCGGGTGAGCGCTGTGGTTCCGGTCGCGATCGCGACGGGCCGCCCTCCGTGGGTCACCTCGGTGGTGGCGATCGTGAGGCGGCTACCGCGATGAACGACCGTTCCCGTTGCCAGAACTTCCCTGCCGTCGGCGTCCACCGGCCGGAGGAAGTTCACCTTGAGGTCCAGCGCGGTAAATCTCGTGCCGGCGCTGGCAGCCGCCTGTACCGCGCCGGCTGTGGCGCTCTTCGCCAGCAATGCGATCATGCCCCCAAACACGGTCCCGATCTCCTGGAGAAGCCATCCGTGCGCTGGCAACGAGAAGACGACCAGCCCGTCGGAGGCATCCGTCAGGCGCATGCCGGTGAGGCGATCAATAGGCGGCCGTGCGCTTTCTCCGGTTAGCTGCGCCTGTAGGATCTCGAGGCCGCCCCGATGATCGAGCGTACGCTCATCGAGCGGGGAGATGATCGGGTGGCACGGCCGATCGATCGGATCCGGCGTCTGTGGTGTTCCTTGCGCGTCCGAGGCGGCGGTGGCGCGCTGCCGATTGGCAGTTCCTGCGGGAAACAGGAAATAGCGCGAGGTGCTGTGGGCGACTGGTCGGCCCTCGTTGTCGTCCACCACGCCGACAGCGAGCGCGTTGCGCTCATCTGTGTAAATCACCTCGCTGCGAGATGTGATCTCGCCTCCAGCGTGTGGCGGCTGGCCCAGAAAGGTCATCGAGAGCTCGGCCGTGGTACAACCAGCTCCCGCAGGCAGCGTGGACAGGACGGCGTAGAAATGTGTCATGTCGGCCAGAAAGGTGAAGATTCCGGTGTCCACCCGCCCTTTGGGACCACAGAACCATTCGCTGGCCGGCATCGCAAGCACTGCCTGGCCGTCCTTGAGATCAATGAGCCGCCGACCGCACAGATGAGCTATCGGCGGCTGCGGCGCGCCACCATCATGGATTAGGTGAAGAACGTCTCGCCAGGGCTTCGCCAACAACGAGGTATCGACCAAGCCACCAACCGGCCGCTCTTGCCAGATCTCCTGCTTCTCCAAATTCGCTCAGCTCCACTCTTCGATCTGGATCTGCCCCGGTTTGCGGGACACGGGCTTTGTGGATTGTTGTTGTTCGAGTGAATGTTCTCAACCACTGAAGGCGAGAGCCAGAGTTGTTCGTAGATCGCGGGAAGAGGAGGTTGATGGGGGCGAGCCGCGCCGGCCAGGAGCGACAGTCGCCGAGCCGCCGATTGGCGGTCCTTCCTTCCCCCACCAGCACCACCTGCGGACGTGCAGCGGACGGGCGCCAACGGGCCTCAGCACGGTCACCGCTGCTACGTCCCGAACCCAGTGCGCCGCCGCACACGAGCCACGTCACGCGCTGATGCGGCAATCAGGCCGGTAGGGCGTGCAAGACGTAGGCCTCGAGAGGCTGTTCCTTGCCCTTCACTCGCAAGCCGCTCATCGCCTGCACAACGGCGCCATCGGGGAGCTGTCGATACGTCTCGGCTCCGATCAGAACAGCCCCGACCGGCGCTTGGCCTTCGAGTCGCGAGCCGGTGTTGATCGTATCTCCGACGAGGGCGTATGCGACGAGGCCATGACCTCCAAGCTCGCGGAGAAGCGCCTCGCCGGTGTTCACTCCAACCCGCAACCGCGGCCAGCCGGGATGTTCGTCGGCAAGCCGACCTAACTCTCGCTGAAGCGCCAGCCCAGCGCGCGCAGCGCGCACGGCGTGATCGCGCTGATCGCCGCGGCCGTTGAACGTCGCCATCATCCCGTCACCCATGAACTTTTCGACCTCACCTCCGAACTGGCGGCTGATCAAGGGCGCAGCGACCGCGTAGTACGTGCTCAGGAGCGCAGCCACGTCGGCTGGCGTGGAGCGCTCCGAGAAGCTCGTAAACCCGGCTAAGTCGCTGAACAGCACGCTGACGTCCTGCCGGCGCTCACGCGTGGTCGGCAGGTAGAGATGGCGGAACCGTTCATCACGCCACTCGCGACGAGCTGCGAAGCCGACGATCACAAATGCCGCGACGATCAGCCCGTGCCACTCCCACCAGCTCGCGTGCCAGTTGCGCTCACCTGTCACCGCGACGCCGATCATCGCTTCCGACAGCAGGACGAAACACGCGATCACGCTTGCCGGAAGCAGGCTCAGGTGCCCGCGGTAGACAAACCAATAGCGCGTCGCAGAGACGCCATACACGAGGACGCCGAGCCCCGCCATTATCGCCAGCAGGCTGTCCGAGGCACCCTCGCTGGTCGGGTGATCGAGCGGCGGCAGCTTCGCCAGGGTCCATACCGCCCACACGCCCATTGCGGCCATCACCAAACGCCGCATCTCGGCCCGCCGTCGCATGACCAGCGTAGGAAGAGCAGGGTGGCAGTCAACAAACGCGGACGCGAACGCGAACACCGCCGCGACCAGCAACCCGACCGGAATCGCGACCTCGAACCCGGACAGCTGACTGGAGAACAAGATGCCGGGCGTGCCGAGTGCGTGCAGCCCCAGAAATCCGCCGGTCGCCAAGAACGCAAGCGAGATCAACAGCACGCGCGCATCGCCGCGCCTGCTAGCCGCCTCCCCCGCCTGGTAAGCGAGCGCCCACACCAGAGCTCCGACGCACAAGAACACCACGAAGTGGACCTTGTGGTCCTCCAAGTGGGGATCGAGTTGCGAGCGGAGCAGCAGCGAGATCAGGCCGATCAGCGGCAGCAACCCGGCCAGAACCCAGAGCACGGGCAACCATCGCGGACGCCCCGGCTGGCCCGCGCTGCTGGCCAGTTCGGTGCTGGCGCCATCCGAGGTGTGCTCGATCTCCAACTCGTACCCCGCGCGAAGCATACCGCCGGCACGGGCGGCGTAGCTGAACTGGTTGGGCGGGTCCTGGGTCCTGCCTGTGATCGCTTTCAAATCCTTCCGTGGCGTTGATCGGGCCGCGCGCGAAGGAGAGGGGTGAGACCCCCCGAACGGTCAACCAGGTGCACGAAGCCACCGGGCCGGTGGGGTAGCGCCCATAGAGGTACGGCACCGGCCCCGCAGACAAAACTAGTCCTAAAACAAGCGATCTCGGTCATGTGAGGCTGGGTCTCGGGCTCGGATCGACTCGATGAGGCTTGAGCGGGGTTGTGGGGGCGTTGAGGAGCGATCGGGATGGCGATCGGAGCCGCGATCGGTGTGGGTGGGTGTCATATGACGGCGGTTTGGCCGTTGTTCGGGGTCGCTGGTGCGCCGGCCGGTCTGGCCGGTGGTCGATATCGCACTTCGGCTGTGGCGACGCGGGTGGCGGTTGTGGTCAGAGGGTGTCGGTCAGGCGGAAGAGTGCGCTGAGCCATGGGTTGTAGGTGAGGACGCGCCACCTGACGCGTCGGCCGGTGGTGATGATCTGGCAGGGGATCTCGATGAACGCGGTGCGGAAGGTCCGGAAGTCCATGGTCAGCAGGCGACGGCGTTGCTCGTTGTGAGGTTCGGCCCAGCGCGGGGTGATTGGTAGTAGCAGGGCGCACCAGGCTTTTAGGGTCCAGGCGAGTGCGGCCATCGTCATGTACGCCCAGTTGGCGCAGAGGGTGTTGACCGGGGCGTGCAGCGCGCGCACGTCGGACTTCAGCTGGCTGATGAGGTTCTCCTGGTTGCAGCGTTGCCGGGCTTGGTCGATGATCTCGTCGGCGGTCATGTTCGGGTCGTTGGTGATGTAGAAGAAGTAGCGGTACTCGCTGAACAGGACGTTCTCGCCGCGCTCGACCGAGATGTTCTTGCGCAGCGCGATCACCCGGTAGTCGCGCTTGCACTTCCCGGGCCGGTAGGAGAACTCGACGACGTCCTCGGCTGCCTGGCGCAGCGTCTTGTAGTTGCGCTCGCGGACGATCTCGTCCTTGACGTTGCGGGGGCGGGTGCGGGCGGTGGTGGCGATCTGTCGCTCGGTGCGGGTCACGAGCTCGTGGTAGGTCTCCTCCCCTTCGCGCTCGGCGGCTTGGACGAGGTTGGCCTTGGCGTCATAGCCGAACACGAACCGCACCCCGTCTGCGTCCCAGCGGTCGAACTCGGCGGTCAGCGAGAAGTCGGTGTCGCCCCGCAGGCGGACCTGCGTGAACCCGGCCTCGCGGCACAGGCTGATCGCCCGGTCGTAGTAGTCGACCACGCCCTCGTGGCTGGGCCGGTTCGCGCCCAAAAGCCCCAGATACAAGGGTTCCTTGGTGTTCGCGAGCGAAACGACCAACGCCGAGTACCCCCAGATGCCGTTGTAGGAGATGTCCATCCCCTCTTTCGTCTGCGCGTCGGTCGGGACGATGCTGGCGTCCGCGTCGATCACCGCCGGCTGCTTGAAGAACTCCTCCGGCTGACGTTGCCACACCTTCAGCCGAGCGCGGTTGACAGCCTCCTGGAGAGCCAGGATCGAGGCCTCGTCGAAGCGCCGGCAGAAGTCTCCGGCGGTGGTCGGGTCGGGGAGGCTCTCGATCCCCAGCCCGTCGAGGAACACCCGGTCGCAGCGGCGCGCCTCGATGTCCTGCAGGCGTTGCCCGCCGCACAGCGCGTTGTACGCGATGTTCAACACGTGGTCGGACTCGTAGTAGGGCTTGTGCAGCTTCAGCAACTCCAGCGCCGCGTCGATCTCGCCGGCCAACCCGACCTCGCCGATCAGCTTCGCGATCACGCCGATACCGCCGTGCGCGGTGCCCTTCGTGCGCGCTGAGAGCTCGTAGGCGATGTTCGCCCGGCCGAGCACCGGCCCGGTCACGTTCGGGCGCACGGCGCGCTCCAGACGCCGTGTGATCGCGGTCGCCTCGGCGCGCAGCCGGGCGGTTCGCGTGCGGCGTGTCTTGCTCATCGGTGTGCTCCCCCTGGTCTGGTGACGTGTCCCTCATCATACCAGACAGTAATATTACTGTCTGGTATGATGGTGGATACTGGCCGGCGGAGAAAGAAGACACGAGATGCCACCGACGAACACCACCGAGAGCCTCGCCGACCACGAGCAGCGCTACCGCGAGCTCGCCGCCCAGCTCCCGACGATCGGCATGATCCACTCAGGCAGCGTCACCCGCCGCTACACCCGCTGCGCGACGCCCGGCTGCAAATGCCACGCCGACCCGCCCCAGCCCCACGGCCCCTACTACCAGTGGACCGCCAAGGTCAACGGCAAGACCGTCACCCGCCGAATCACCGAACGCGAAGCGGACCTCTACCAGGAATGGATCGCCAACGACCGCCAACTACGACACCTCATTGACCAGATGCGTCAGATCGCCACCAAAGTCGCCGAGCTGACACTCAAGCAAGCAGCCGACACATAACCCAGCACGGCTTCACCCCAAACGCGCACCCACGCAGCCAGGCCCCAACGCGCAATCCGCCCCAAACCCCGCAACAACGGGCTTCCAGGACTCGCCCCCGAGCCAGCAGCCCCAACCTACGCTTGGTTTAGGACTAGTAACCCCCCGCCCCCCTTGGCGCAGGTTGCGCCGTCGTTGGCAGTCGGACAGGAGCTGAGAATTCTGGCCGCAGGGCCAGCCACGACCGACACTACTGTCCCCCGAAGAAGCAGAGGTGTTTAGAGCGGATTGGCAGGCGGCCCTCGATCGAGTGCGCGCGTGGGAACGCCAAGCGCGCTTTTTGACTCGGCGTTCTGAGCGAACGGCCACCCACCCCCGACTCGGCGTGGGCGCCGTTCGTCAACCGCCTTGAGAGATCGGCGGCCGCGGTCGCGCGCGCTTCCTGTCAACTGGAGAAGATCCCGACGCTGCTGGCGGCGACGTCTGCTTTGGCCGACGAGGGCGCCTCGTAGCTGCGAGGACCGGGCGCATGGATTCAACGGGATCCGCGCGCTCGGACAGCTCGGTGCTCACGATCGCTCTGTGGCGACAGGGGAATCGTCCCGATCGGACGCGATCGGCGCCGCAACGGACGATCGGATTCGCCCAATCTCGGGCGTCGGCTGCCGTTGTGCGCGGGATCGCTTTCGCCCTCGCGCGGCACGCGTCCGGCGACGGCCTCCGCACGATCCGGGTCGCGGGGGGCGGGCCCGTTCGCTTTGTGGGAGACGCGGAACTCCGGCCGCCAGCTTGAAGTAGCGCGAGTCGGATAGGGTCGCCCGAGTGAAGTTCGGAGTCGGCATCTTCCCCACCGAGGACCTGCCGCCGCCGCCCGAGCTGGCGCGGATGGCGGAGGAGCGCGGGTTTGAGTCCCTGTGGTTCACGTTCACCGAACACACTCATATCCCGGCTCGCCGCGAGACGCCCTACCCGCCAGGCGGTGAGCTCCCGCCCGAATACAGCCGCACCTACGATCCGTTCGTCGCGCTGATGGCTGCCGCGAGCGCAACCGATCGGCTACGGATCGGCACCGGGATCTGCCTGGTGATCGAGCGCGACCCGATCATCACCGCCAAGGAGGTCGCCACCGTCGACCGCCTGTCCGGCGGCAGATTCCTGTTCGGGGTCGGAGCCGGTTGGAACGTCGAGGAGATGCGAAATCACGGCACCAACACCTCCAAGCGGTTCAGGATCATGCGCGAGCGGATCGAGGCGATGAAGGCGATCTGGAGCGAGGAGGAGGCGAGTTACAGGGGCCGGCACGTGAGCTTCGAGCGGATCTGGTGCTGGCCGAAGCCCCTCCAGCAGCCTCATCCACCGGTGCTGGTGGGCGGCAACGGGCCGCGGGTGCTCGATCGGGTGCTCGCGTTGGGCGACGAGTGGATACCGACAAGCATGCGTGATGAGGAGATGATGCTTTCCCGCTTCGAGGAGCTGGCTCGCCGTGCCGGTGCCGCGGTGTGGTTCCGTATCCAGCCAGCAGCGCGCGTCCGTCGCCACGGCGCCGGCGCGGATGCTCTTGCCAGGTCGCGACCGTCCGTCGTCACAGACCTCCCTTTGGGGTGCGGACGAGCTTCTTGGCACCAAAACCTGCGCTCCCGCGTTGCGCGCGGAATCGAGGACGCAGGGCACTCGCCGACTTCGAATGCCGGCGGGCGGCTTCGCGCCAAGGGAAGTACGGTTACGGCGTCCTTGCGGCGCGCTCTTGTAGGCGACTAGAGTTGGCCGGTGCCCGTGCGTGTGCAGCGCGAGACGGGTGATCTGTCCGCCTATCCCGACCTTGTCGTGATCTACCTCGGGATGCGGATTCGCCGCGCTCGCGGGGTTCTTCGATTCCTCAAGCTTGGTCGAGAGATACAGGCCTCGGTGAAGGCAACGCCCGACGGCCTACTGCTATGAGAACGTCTTCTTCTCCCCCGTTCACGGGGGCATGCGCCAGTACTGGCGCGACTTCGCGTCGCTCGAGGCGTGGACCCGCACCCTGCCACACCAGACATGGTGGCGCGACTTCCTGCGCGACTCTGGCGGAACGGGCTTCTGGCATGAGCTGTATTCCATGCGCGCCGGCATGGAGGCCGTGTACGACGACATGCGCGGGCCGCTCGGCTTCGGGAAGTTCGCCCCACGCCAGCCGGCGCGCGGTCGGCTATTCGGTGCTCGCGGGCGACTCGCTCGCGAGGGCGCCGCACCGGCGCCCGTTGTCGCCGAGAACGACCTCGCATAGCCGGCGGCGCCTGTGCCGTGTCGGCGCCGACAGGGCAGCGCGGCGACTCGGTTCACCTACCCGCCGAAACCAAAATCAGGGCTGCAGGAGGTGCAGTGTGATGCCACCGTCCCCGCCCTGCGCGACCGGATCGTTCAGATGGCGGCCAAGCTCGTGCTCGAGCCGATCTTCCTCGGGCTCGAAGCCCATCGTGCAAACCTGCCCGCCCACTGCGTTCTCCCAAGAAAGCCCCTGTGCCTGGGGTCACCGCTAGGTACGGGACCCGGCCAGAACTTCCTCCCTCAGGATTTTCAAGCCCCGACAACCAGCGGTCGCGCGGCGCGCGGCGGACTGCATCGCACCGGCGGTCCGCAAGTCGATGGACCATCGCCGCGGGCGCCACGTGGGCGGAGTGCCGCTCCGCGAGGCCAAGCAGCGGCAACCGGAGTGTGTGTGCGGGGTGCTTGCTCAGACGCGCACCGTCGCGCCTTGAGCAGAGTTCGGGAATCCGAGCTAGCGCCGTCCGCTGGCTATCGCTTTGATCGTGCCCTCGCGCTCGTGCATTGCCGTGGGTGGCAGCGTCGGCGACGGTTCGGCCGGACGCTCGGAATCGCCCAGCAGCGGTCGTCAAGCCCGCTCCGCCGGGATGACCGGTATGCCGCGGATCCGAGCGCCCAGGCCGACCGACGCTGATGTTCGCTTCGCCGCCGCGCCGAACCAGGGGTCGGCGCTCGATTTGCGACCATACGATTCGTGGGCATCGACCGATCCCGGTGATCGCAATTCGCCCGGGTCGGAAGCGTCTCCCGTAGCCAGGCTCGTCGGACGAAGCGCGTATCGTGCCGTCCGCGGCCCGGCCTTGAACGTGTCGTTTCGATCCAGCGATTCTTGGAGGAGTGCTGTGGCCCTGACCCAATCACAGTTTGTGAGCGCCGTCGCTGAGCGCGCGGAGCTGAGCAAGGCCGATGCCAAGCGGGCGCTCGCGGCGCTTGATGAGATCGTGCTCGAGGAACTCGGCAACGCGCAGAAGGTCCGGATCGTGGGCCTGGTTCAACTGAGCGTTCGGGTCAAGCCGGCGCAGAAGGCGCGCGAGGGACGCAACCCGGCCACGGGCGAGGAAATCACGATCGCAGCCAAGCCAGCGAGCGTCGATCTGCGCGCACGCCCACTCGCGCGGGCGAAGGGTGCGCTGCCGTCAGTGCAGAAGGCACGCCGACGGCTTGCCGCCTGAGTTGGCTGAGAACCTCCAACTGTTTCCGTTCCCCGCGAACTGCCCTGCTTGCCGCGAGCTCACCAGGACCGCGCAGCTCTGACCCTGCGGGCCCGCTCGTCGCGGCATGAAAATGGCGTTTGAAGGGTCCGTCTGGTCGGGGCCGAAAGTTTGGTTCATCCGGGACAGGGGCCTTCATTGGGAGAACGCAGACGGGTAGGCCGTTTTTGCGATGGGCTTCGAGCCCGTGCTTTTCGTTTGGCCGCCCCTGCGACTTGCCTGGATTGAGCGTTCGAGCTCGTATCGGTCTGTGTCGTTTTTCCCGCTGGTTCTCCCACCTTGTCAACCACCATGCTGTGGAGGTGAAGGGATGGCGTTGGTCAGATGGGTGGGTCGTGCGATCGGCCTGGATGTGCACCGCGAGTTCTGTGTGGTCGCGATCTGCGAGGACGGGAAGGTCCGCTCCGCGGGGCGGGTGCCGAGCACACCGGAGGGCCTGGGGCTGCTGGCGGAGAGTCTGCTGCCCACCGATCGGGTGGCGTTGGAGGTGACGGGTTCGTGTTGGGAGGTCGCGCGACTGCTCGAGCCGCACGTGCAGCGGGTGATCGTGGTCAGTCCGGATGACACGGGCATCAGCAGCGCCCGCGCGAAGATCGACAAGCTCGACTCTCGCACTCTGGCGAGCCTGTTGTGGAAGGGCGAGCTTGACGCGGTCTGGATGCCCGATGAGCGCTGCCGGATCTTGCGTCGTCGGCTCGCGCGCCGCGAGCAGCTGATGCGAACGCGCACACGCGCAAAGAACGAGATCCAGGCGGTGCTTCAGCGCCGGCTGCAGGAAAGGCCGCCGTTCGCTGACCTGTTCGGGGTCAAGGGCCGCCAGTGGCTCGCCGGCCTGGAGTTGCCGGTCGAGGAGCGCGAGTCAGTCGACGCGGGTCTGCGGCAGATCGCGTTCATGGACACCGAGATCGCCGCGGTCGACCGGCTGATCGCCCAGCAGGCACTGGCCTGGCCGGAGATCCGGCGGTTGATGACGGTGTCGGGCGTGAACCTGATCTGCGCCGCGTCGTTTATGGCCGCGATCGGCGAGCCCTCACGGTTCTTGACCAGCCGCAAGCTGGTGGCCTACCTCGGTCTGGACCCGAAGGTCCGCCAATCCGGCGAGGCACCGGCACGGTCGGGTCGGATCTCCAAGCGCGGGTCAGCGTCGGCGCGGTGGGCGCTGGTCGAAGCGGCGTGGAGCGTGGTCAAGCAGCCCGGCCCGCTGCGCGCGTTCTATGAGCGCCTCCGCGGTCGGCGCGGTCGCGGCAAGGCGATCGTCGCGACCGCCCGCAAGCTCACCGTCCTGTTCTGGTGCATGCCCACCCGCGGCGAGGACTACGCCCACCAGCACCCCGCGCTGACCAAGAAAAAGCAGCGTCAGCTCGAGCTGACCGCCGGCGCCAAGCCGCGGACGAAGGCCGCTGCTGGATCTGGTCAACTAACCGCGCGATCAGTGACGCCGAACGCGCCCTCGCCGAGCAAGCCGAAGTGTCCTACCAACGGATGATCACCGACCAGCAAGCCGGACGACCATCACGAAAAGTGGGCGCGAGCGCGACACCGGAGCGCGCATAGATCAGGCCCTCGAAGGGCATAGCCGCGCGGCAGACTGACAGCTCCTGACGTCTGCACTTCGCTACGTCAGTCACCCGCGCCCACCCGACAACCTAACCGCTGGACTCGACGTCGACCACACCGGCGACGATCACTCCTGCGCAAATTCGGGCAAAAACCGGGCCGAGATTGCCCCGGCGCGCCGAACCGAGCTCACAGGAGGCGATCTCAGCCCCCCGACACCGGCCACCCGACCGATCGACCGATAACACCCCCCGAAATGTTCTGCCCAGCCCCCTTGACCGCCCTTTCCGCACGTCTGGTGGTCGATATCCGTCCCCCATCGCGGGCGCCGGTGGGGTCAGCGGTCGGGGTCGGTGGTGTAGGCGCTGGCGGGTAGGCCGAGCAGCTCGAGTAGCTGGTGTTGCAGCGGGGTGAGCTGGGGGTCGAGGGTCTGGATGCGTTGGCCGTCGCGGGTGAGGTGGTGGCGTTGGACGTTGGTGAAGGCGTCGAGGATGCGGGCGGCGGTCGGGGCGGTGCAGGCGCGTTGCTCGTGGTAGAGCGCCAGCTCGGGGATGTTGTGATGGGTCATCGTCCGGCGTAGCTCGCGTTCGATCAGGCAGTTGGTGAGCAGCGCGATGAACTGGCAGGCGAACAGCGCCTCGATCCGGAACGGGCTCTTGAGTGTCACGGGCGCGGCGTCCTGGACGGATTTCAGTTCGTGGTGGCGCTTCTCGAGGTTCGGCTGGTAGCGGTAGGCGGCGAGCACCTGAGTGTCGGTCAGCTCCGAGTCGTTGGACGTGAGCGGGAAGCGACCGTCAGAAGCGGCGTCGTAGCGGACCTGCTCGGCATCGACGCTCACCTCGAGCGCGTAGCGGGTCTTGGCGATCTTGCGGTAGCGGGTGTCGTTGCCGGGTCGGCCGCGTTTCTCCTGGCGGTAGCGCTCCTCGACGGTCTCGATGACCGTGACCGACACCCAGCGCTCGCCGCCGCTTGTGGTCAGCAGCGCGGCGGCGGCCTCCTCGGCGGCGACGCGGGTGGTGATCCTGGCGCGCGGGCCGGCCAAGCGCTCCGATAGCTCCCCGAGGGCGTGGCCGGCGCGGTCGATCCGCTCGGCGCGGGCGCTCTCGTCGTGGTGCTGTTTGGCGCTTGAGTGCACCCAGGTGATGCGGTATCCCTCCGTGGTCGGGAACGGCGCCGGGCAGACCCGCCAGACCAGGTCGGGATCACCGTTGCGCTTGCCGGGCCGCCGACACGCCTCGACCCGATCGGGCGCCTGCGTGCTCATCCACTCGCGCAGCCGCCCGTCCTCTGAGCGTGAGCGCGGCAGCACCGTGATGAACCGTCCGCCGTGGCGCTCGATGTGGCCCATCTGCTCGCGCGTGCACAACTTGCTGTCGGCGACATACAGGAAGTCATGGCGGCCAACCAGCACACACAGCCCGTCCCACGTCTCGATGTGCGTCTGATCGTCGGTCACGTTGCCGTCCGCGAGGCGGTGCGCGAGTGGCACCGCCCCGTCGGCCGACACTGTCAGGATCAGCAGCAGCTGCTTCAGATCGCCGCGATGCTCCTTGTTGTGACCGCGCTTCGCGGCGGCCGTTGACTGGCCGCCCCGCTCGCGCCCATCGGCCTGCAGGTACTCGCCGTGCAGAGTGATCGAGGTCGAGTCGTTGTGCAGCTGCGAGCAGTCAACACCGAACTCCCTGATTGCCCCCAGCGTCAGTTCCGTCAACAGCGACGCGCGATCTGCGTCGAACAACCGATCCAACGCCCGGCCGACGCGGTCATCGCACAACAGCGCCACCTCGCCTGGCTCAAGTGACAGCGCGTCCGCCTCAAAGCGGCAGGCCCACTCCCCGATCCCGTATAGCGGCTCACGCTCCACGCACAGGTTCAGCACCAGCACCTTGATCGTCCGGGCGGCCGCCATCAGCACGCGCTGATCGTCGTCGGGCAGATGCCGCTCGAGGACATGCTCGAGCCCGAGCCGATCGAGGAAGTGGCCGAGGATCGGCAGCGCTCCCAGCGCCTGCGAGGCCAGTTCGAACGGTTGCTCTGCGCTGATCGTCATGAATCATCCATCCGGTAGCTACGGTATTAGTACCGTAGCTACCGGACGAACCCGACCACGATGCCCGACCAGCACCCCCAACCCCACCCCGACGACGAGCAGCAGCCGATCGCGCCCGAGCACCAACGGCGCCTCCAACAGATCCTCGAACAGCTCGCGACGCTCGGGTTCTGCCTCCCCGGAACGGTCGCCGAGCGCCACATCCGCTGCCCCAACCCAGGCTGCCACTGCCACCACGACCCGCCCCAGCTGCACGGGCCCTACCTCGCGTGGACGCGCAAGGTCAGCCAGAAGACCGTCACCCGCAACCTCACGGCCGAGCAGGCGCGGCGCTACCGCGCCTGGTTCCAGAACAACCGGCGCCTACGCCAGCTCACCTCAGAACTTCAGGCACTGTCACTCACTGCCGCGGCCGAGGCCGAAGGGTGGGGGGAGAAATAGACGACCAGACGTGCGGAAAGAGCGCTTGACTTTCATCGGTCGCCGAATGCAGGGGCCGGCACCGCGCCGTGCAAGAACGCTCGGCTGCCTATGCAGAGTCGCTTCGACCGCTCCCCCGCCAAGGTCCCGCTGGCCAGGTCCGAAGATTCGTCTCCCGCGATCGGAATGTCGCCAACGCGGTGGCGCGCTCCGACGAGTCCAAAGGGCGAATGCGATCGTGCGAGAGATGCGTGGCTTCGCGCTTTGCGGGTGGGGGCCGGTTCGGACGGCCGTGAGCACCGCGGTATAAGGAAACGAGGTCTCCAGCCGCGCCCGCGGCATCGTCCCGGGATCAGAAGCCCGCCTTCGCGGGGTTGGGCGCGTCGACCGAAAGCCCGATCGCGCGTCGAAGGGATGACGCGGCGGAGACCGACAACGGCTCGCGCGGGGTCGGCATTAGCAGCCACCCAAGGCCTATCTCCTGCGCATACTCGTCTGGGAGGCGTCGCCATCGCATACTTACAGGGCCGTGCGGGTCGCGCTGATCTCTCGTGTTGACATGGCGGTCGCCGGCATCGGCGCCATGCTCCGCGCTCTCGGTCACGAGGTGGTCGGTGTCGTAACGACCCCGCTAGACCTATGGAGGATGATTCGCCGGGACGTTGAAGGCCGGACCTCGATCGCATTTTGCGGGGGTTTGTCTGGCCGGAGATGGGCTCCGGCTGACCCCATACGAAGGAGGTCCGGCCGTGACCGGAACGATGACATGGGCGGCGATGGATGTCCACGCGCGCTCGACCTACGCGGGGTCGCTGGATGTGATCACCGGCGAGCTGTGCCGGCAGAGGTTCGATACGGGTGCGGTGGAGCCGGTCGTGGGGTGGCTGGCTGGGTTGCCGGGGCCGGTGCGTGCGTGCTACGAGGCGGGCCCGACCGGGTTCGGGTTGTACCGGGCGGCGGTTGCGGCGGGGATCGATTGTCAGGTGATCGCGCCGAGCAAGACGCCGCGTCCCTCGGGGGACCGGCACAAGTCCGATCGTCGCGATACCGATCTGTTGTTGCGGCAGTTGATGGCCGGCGCGTTGACGGCGGTGGCGGTCCCGTCCGCGACGTGCGAGGCGGCCCGCGATCTCGCGCGGGCGCGGGAGCAGGTTCGCCTGGATCTGATGCGCTGTCGGCACCGGCTCTCGAAGCTGCTGCTACGCCACGGCCGCGTGTGGGACCGCTCGGCGTGGACGAAGGTGCATCGCGAGTGGCTGGGATCGCAGACCTTCGCGCATCACAACACGGAGCTGGCGTTCATCGACAACCTCGCGGCGTGCGACGGGCTGAGTGCCCGTCGCGACGCGCTCGACGAGCGGCTCTCCCGGGTCGCGACCGACCCGGAGTTCTGGCCGGTCGTTCGCCGGCTCCGCGCGTTCCGCGGGATCGACACCCTCTCGGCGCTGATCCTGCTGCTCGAGGTCGCGGACTTCGCGAGGTTCCCCCGCGCGGTGCAGCTCGGATCGTGGCTGGGGCTGGTGCCCTCCCGCGAGCAGTCCGGCGAGTCAGACGTGCACGGGTCGATCACGAAGACCGGCTCGAAGTACGCCCGGCGGATCCTTGTCGAGGCCGCTTGGCATTACGCCCGCCCACCCCGCGTCGGCAAGACGCTCTACGAGCGCCAGGAGGGGCTGCCCGACCACGTCCTGCAGATCGCACGACGCGCCCAGAGCCGCCTCTACCGAATCCACAAACGGATGCGCGAGCGCAAGAAGCCCGGCAACGTGATCACGGTCGCGTGCGCCCGCGAGCTCTCCTGTTTCCTCTGGGCCGCCGCGACTGTCCCATAGCCCAAACTGACAGCCCGCTCCCGCTCGGGTGGGGAGGCGCCGGGCCCCGAAGTCCGCTGGTACACGCGATGCTCCTATGGGCAGCCCTCACCAAGCCACGCCCGGTTCTAGACACGCGCCAGCCAGCGACGCAACCAGGGACCTGGGGTAGCCAACCCCCGCATATGAGACTGACCGACGTCGAGAACTTCGCCCGACGCCTCCCCACCCGAGCAAACCTCCACCAACCCCCCAACGGCAGCAACGAGGGGAGCATGAACGCTGCTCACTTGACAGACGTTCCTCCATATGAGGAGCGTGGGTCACTATGCCCGCAGAACGCCGTTTTGGCCCGTTTCAGGGGATCAAATCATCAGCGGCGATCGCTCGGATGGCCGCAGAACGGCTCTCAGAGCCTCGATAATGAGACTGAGTATTACTGACAGGCTCCTAGAGGGCGACCGCTACGGCGCTGAGTCGCTCGGTGCGATCGCGCTGCAGGCCGCGACCGGTCTCGATGTCTTGGTCGCCGGCAACCCCTCGCGGATCGCGGGAGCCCAGCGCCGAACCGTCGAGGTTGCCCCTGATGGAAGGAAGCAGGATGCAGGTTGACCGCCCGGGATGTTCTCGGTCAGCTCGGCCGAGGTGGCGCCGAGTTCGGAGGTGACTTCCTCGAGCCGCGCGCGCTCGCGCTCGCGCCGCGCCAGGTGCCCGCGCCGGGCCAGTCCGGTGGGTCGCTCAGCTGCACCCAGCGCGACATCCATGCCGCAGCACCTGCGGCTCCGTGTTCGTTCCAGGCCTCGAACGCGCGCGTGACCAGCCACGCGTCGGGATCGTCGGCTGCGAGCTGCGGGAGCTCGTGCGCCTCGTGCCACAGCCTCTTCAGCAGTCCTCGCTGCGGGTCGCGCTCGCGCTCCGCGAGCAGTATCTGGCTGCCGGCCTGGACCGCTGCTCGGACCTCGTCCCGAACCGCGCGCGCAGCCGCATCGTCGTCGCCGGCGCCGCCGCAGCGGCTGGTATCCACCGGCTGGCCGAACCAGAAGTACAGGCGTTCGGGCCGCGGGAGCAGTGTCAATCCATCCCGCGCGGGATCGGGGGCATTGGCAGGCCTACTAGCCGGCGTATCAGCGCGGAAACCTGCGCGGCGATCGGCGTCTCGCCCCCTTGACTTTCATCGGTCGCCAGAAGCAGGAGCCGAGACGCCAGCCCTGCTCTTGAGCACGAGCATAAGCTGCCGCCGGGCAGCGTCGAGACTGCTGCGCTCCGGCAAGAGCAGGCGCCGGCACCTGTCTCCGTTAGCTGGCTCCGGGTGGTTCAGCAAACGCACCGCGTGCTTGCTCACGTGGGATTCCGGCCATCGAGCTAACGATCTGGCGGTCAAGGTGGCCCGGGCGTTCGCCCAGGAGGAGCAGCAGTAGCGGCGGGGCCGCGGGACGATCCCTTTCGACGGGATGCGATCACGCGGCGTCGGCCACCGCGACGATTCCTCTTCTCCTCGCGCCGGCGCGCAGCGCACTGTTCGCAATGGCGACGATGTGCTCGTCCGAATCGGTCCCGATCTGATTGCCGCGAGCACGATTGCCCAGGACCATCGCACTCGCTCCACTGTGTTATCGAGCGAGACTTGCCGCGACGATCCCGGCGCGCCCGTGTTCCGCCCGACGCTTCCAGGTCACCGATGATTTTTTGTGTCGGTGACGGTCTACCAGGGCGAGCAGTTCAGCTTTCCCGCCCACACCGACCGAAGGAGAGCACCATGGGGAAGATCGTTGTACATGAGTTCATCAGCCTGGACGGCGTGATCGAGGATCCGAAGTGGACGTTCGAGTACGGGTTCGACCCGAAGATGGGCGAGACGATCGTCGGGTTGATGACGCTGAGCAACGCGATCTTGCTGGGGCGCCAGACCTACGAGGAGTTCTACCCCGCTTGGTCGACGCGCACCGCCGAGCAGGATCCGGGCGCGCCGTTCTTCAACAAGACGCCGAAGTACGTCGTGTCGGGAACGTTGCAGCGCGCCGAGTGGAAAAACTCGACAATCCTCGGGCCCTACAACGCGGATGCGATCCGCGGACTCAAGGACCGAGTCGACGGCGACATCTACGTCAGCGGCAGCGGGAAGCTCGTGCGCGGGCTGCTTGCGGACGGGCTCGTCGACGAACTGCATCTGTTCGTCTTCCCGGTGGCGCTCGGCGCCGGCAAGCGGCTGTTCGCCGAGGGCACGACGACTAAGCTCGCGCTCGCTGCGACCGACGTGTACGACAACGGCGTCGTGCACCTGGCCTACCGGCCGGCCGAGTAGATCGATTCCGGTTTTGCGCCCGCCCTTTTCGGCGGGCGCAAGATCTGCAGACGTCGTTGGGCGCCTTGGTCGGGACCGCCAGACCTCAGCCCGATCGAGAAATGTCGTCGACCTCGTTGTACGCGCTATGTCGGAAACCAAATTTCTCGTCTCCGAGCGGCCCGCATCCAGAGACTCTCGTGCTCGCGCAGAGCTCGGTCGTGATTGCAGCGCAGACCGCTCCGCGCGGAAACCGCCCGTCTGCGGGACGTCTGCTTTCGCGATCCCGGCGCTCCCAGACCTGACGACTCCTATGGCGACCAAGCGCTCGCCCGGATCGAGCCCGATCGGCACCGCGGCGCACGATCGGATTCGCCCAGCAGCGGGCGTCCGGCTATCGCGGAGCGGACGACCCCTTTCGTCCTCCAGCCGGCGCGGAGTCGGCGATAGCCTTGGCGACATTGCGATCGTCCCGATCCGGCCGTGCGCGAGCCGCGGCTCGCTTGCGGAATCGCCCAAACCCAATGCCGGGCGAAGACCCCCGGGGTTGGCGAGGACCGGTCGTGTTTGATTGAGTCAGAGTGACGCTTTCTAACGGCGCAGCGGTCTTAGCTGCGTCGGACTCGAACGACTACAGGAGGGAACGAGATGAGCGCGAAGCCGCTGAGCATCACGCAGGTCGGACGTGTCGTCATCCCGGTGTCGGACCATGATCGCGCGCTCGAGTTCTATACGGGCATCTTCGGTTTGGAGAAGCGCATGGACGTCAGCTCGGGCGACGGCCTCCGCTGGATCGAGGTAGCGCCGAAGGGTCAGCAGACGTCGATCGCGCTCAGCCGCCCGCCGGAGGGCATGCTGATCGGGGTCAATACGGGCATCAGCTTCTCCACTGAGGACGCAGACAGCGACCATGCCGCGCTCACGGCCGCCGGCGTCGACGTCGACGAGACCGTGATGCGCATGGGCGACCCAGTGCCGCCGATGTTTACGTTCCGTGACCCGGACGGGAACACGCTGCTAGTTGTTGAGACGCCCGCACAGTAGAGACGGTTGTGAGGGCCCGGGTACCGACCGCTCCCTCGGCGGAATCCTCCTTCGCGCGCGGACGCCAGAGCGCTCCTTACGCCCAGCGTCATTCGCTGGCCGGCTGACGGGACGCTCCCGTTGCGAGACTATGCGCTGGCAACGGGCTCGAGGCCTACGACGAGACACGAGACGCGCATGGGCCATACGTCCGAAGCGACGTCGCGGTTGCGGCGATCGATAGCGGCGAGATTCGTCTCGCAACCGCGTATCGGGTGCGTGACCCGGCTCTCTGGCGAGCGCTGTCGCCGGCGGTCGGGCTGAGCTGTGACATGTTGTGAGCGGCGGCTGGCGGAAGCCACGCCCAAGCAGTGCTGCATCACGACGCCGCATCACCCCGGCCCGCACGACGTCGTCGACCCGTTTCGCAGCTCAGCGCTCTGATCCAGGCGCGTCGCCCACGGGCCGCTTGAGGACGCGAGCTTGCCGCGAGGTGCGCACGGTGAGCAGAAGGTCTGCGTGGAGCGGGCCACCGGCGCCCGCATTTGGGCTCAGGGGAATCTCATCCTGCGACGGGCGCGAGCGCCAGCGTCTTGCGTCGGCGACCACGCGTCCGCGCCTCCCCGGATCTGGCGAGGAGAAGGTCTTGCGCCGTTTCGGACCCGGCCCTGCTCATCAGCTGCTCGGCCTTGGCGAACCGCTCGAAGTCGCCGATCTCGGTGCACAGCCCGACAGCAGTGAGCATATCGACCCCGCGCAGACCCAGGGTTATCGGCAGCCACGCGCGGAGGTTGAGGACCGTGGGAGGGGTAGGGTGAGGCTGGACCGAGACCGTGGGCGCCGCCCAGCGCCCCGTGACGGGCTGGCGCGGAGGATGTGCCCTCGGATAGACACTTGCGGCCGCGTCCGCCGTTACATGAGTCGGGGTGCTGGTCTTAGATCGACCAGCCTGGGGGGCGAGTCGGAGACGAGCCGGGGATCGAGAGCCGGCTCACTCCGGCGTATCCACGTATTGTCAGCTCGTTCCTCCCTCCAGCGCTTCGATCCCGGGGTTGCGGTACGTCGCCTTGCGGAACCCAACTCAGCCACGCACTCCCGAGGTCCTCTACGGCGAAAGGCCGCCCCGTTGATCCTCCCGAGAGGAGAATCTTCTTGACGACCTCCCGTCATCAATGATGATTCCACCCACGACACAGCTGGCATCCGTAGTTCCCACCTGTCCCGTCGTGGGGAGGTCACGGAAGCGCCAGTCCTAGAACCACGGACACGGGCCGCGCGCCTCAAGGGACAGGGCTACGCTCGGGATGGGCGCAAGTATCTGAGCGTGCACTCGACGCTCTGCGGCAGCGAACTCGGCCGCCCGCGTCGCACGTGCGAAGTCCCAGAGACGCGTGAACCGCTCCCGGCCCCTTCCTGCGTTCGAGCCGCTCGCGGGTGCATCTGCAGCGACTGCCACCACAGCACCTGATCCATCTCGGGAGCCCATCGAGGTCACGGCTCAGCGGGACTCGGGATTGCGTCTGGAGCGAGACACCCGGCATGCCAGAACCGCGCGCGACGACGCTCCTCGTTTCCCAGGTGCTGACCGAGGTTCAAGAACGACGAGGAGTGGATCGTGCCATCGGAAAGCTCCACCCATAGGGGCTCGAAGACGCCGATGCGATCACCACATCTCGTGCAGACCAGGAACGACAGGTCGTTATCCACAAGCGCCCCCTTCGATACGCGTGCCCAGTGGGCCGATACACCGTACGCCGGCCGTTCGAGCCGACAAGCGGGGTTAGTCCGCTGCTGGGCGGTGGCGGACTACTGAGCCGTCGGCCCGGCGTGGACGCCAAGCGTCCGACGATCAGCGTTCCGTCGAGCGGCTCCGCACGTGCCGCGGTTCGACGCGGCGCCCCCCCGGGCCGGTGTAGCGCCGCGCACGGTCGATGGCGACGCCGGCGAACTCCGCCAGCAGGACGACCGCCTCCTCGTCGTCAGCGGTGAACTCTGCCCCGTCCTGCTTGTCGGTCAGATAAAGGTTTCCATAGGGCGTCCCGGCGACGAGAACCGGCACCCCCAAGAACGACCGCATCTCGGGGTGAGCGGGCGGAAACGCGTAGGAGCGCGGATGGCTTCCCACCTCCGCCAGCCGCAACGGCACGGGATGAGCGATGAGTACACCGAGCACACCACGACCCCGTGGCAACACGCCGATCTCCCGCCGAGCTGCCTCGTCAATACCCAACGTGAGAAACCGAGCCAGCCCCGTCCGCGACTCATCCAGCACCCCGAGCGCCGCGTACCGCGCGCCCGTCAACAGGCGGGCGGACTCAAGCACCCGCTCCAGCACGACATCGACGTCCGAGTCGTCCAGCACGCTCCGAGCGACGCTCAAGACTGCGCGGGCACCATGGTCCATCGCTGACGTCGATCCTACCCTCGGTGCGTGGATCCACGCAACCGCTCCGAGAATCCACCTCGGCTGAGGACCATTCCCCAGAGGGGCGCCCCGCCCGGCCATCCCCACGGCCGGACGGGGCGTGCGGCCAGGGCAAGGGCAACTCGCCGCGGGCCGCGTCGGGGCGCCGCCGTGCAAGGACAGTCGACCGCGAGCTGACGTGCCTTGAGGTCCAGCCCAGCCCGCCCCCGGGGCGGCATCGGGAGTGCCGCGGGCGAACAGCTCACCGCCAGGAAGGGGCTGTGGCGATTGCCTGCTTTGATGAGGGCGGGTGACCGGAGCGGGGCCGGGGGCGATCTGCGTTTCGGAATCCGCTAATCGACGAGGCCAAGCGCGCGGGCGTACGCTGTCAGCTCGGCTCGCGATCCGCGGCGGACCTTCCCCCGGATATGGGAGCGGTGGGCTTCAACGGTGCGCATGCTGAGAGCTAGCCGGTGCGCGATCTCTTCACTCGTGTGTCCGAGTGCCAGCAGCCCCAGCACTTCGCACTCGCGATCCGTGAGGCCATCGCGTCCTCGAGCGGAGGCGTCCGGCTGGGCGGCGATCCGCGCGCCGAGCTGCGGACTCAGGTATCTGCGGCCGTCGAGTGCAGCCCGCACCGCTTGCAAGAGTTCGGTGGCGGCAGCGTCCTTGAGCACGAACGCGAGCGCCCCAGCGCGGAGCGCGGCGCGGGCGAATCCTAGGTCGTTCTCCATCGTCAGGACAACGATTGCGGTCCGCGGCGATGCCGCGAGGATTTGCGGGATCGCCGTCAGGCTCGACCCGTCCGGCATGATGAGGTCGAGCAGCAGCACGCCCGGCTTCCAGGCCCGCACCAGGCGCAGCGTCTCGCCGACATCGCCCGCCTCCGCGACCACCTCAAACCCTTGCTCGGCATCAATCAACATTCGCAGGCCGCTGCGCACCAGCACGTGGTCGTCGGCGAGCACAACCCGCGTCGTGGCGTCGCGATCAAACGTGCGGTCCTCGCTACGGGTCGCGAGACGCGGTTCGGGCCGTTGATGTCGAGCGGGCGTTGACGAGCGGGTGTCAGTGCGTTGTCCCACTGGTTGGGTCGCCTTTGCTCGCCTGGTCGTGTCGTGTGATGACCCGTCGGATGGCCTCGAAGTAGCGTCCGAGGTGGTGCGGGCCGAGGAAGTGTTGTTGGACGCTCAGTTGCGCTGCGGCGCCCATTCGCTGGGCGAGGTCGTTGTCGGCGAGTAGGTGGGCGATCGCGCCACCTGCACGCTCGAGGTTGCGGGGATCTGCGATCAGAACACCGGATCGGCCATCGTCGATCTGATCCCTGATGCCGCCGATCCGGCTCGCGACGACCGCTCGCTGTTTCCACATCGCTTCGGCGACGGTCAGCCCGAAGCCCTCAGCGAGGCTCTTCTGCACGACCACGCTCGCGTGCCGCTGCAACGCATTCACGATCGCGGCGTTCTCCTCGGTGTCCTCCATCGGCAAAGACGTGAGGTGCACGCGACGGCGGACCGCGCCCGGCAATTCATGCCAGGCCGTCCGCACGCCGGCCAGCACCTGCGCGCCCTCCGGGTCATCAGCGACGGCCTCGGTCGAGGGGCCGGCCATCAGCAGGTGCGCCTGGTTATGCCAGGCGACATGCTCGGCGAAGGCATTCAGGACGCCGAGCGGGTCCTTGAGATAGTCCCATCGCGAGACCTGCACGACCAGCCGGTCCTCGGGTGTGAGCGGCTGCTCCTCGAGTGTGTCCGCGCGTCGATGCACGCGCCCGGTGGCGCCATCCGAGCGTGTGAACATCGGTTCTTCGGTCACGTCGTGGGCGAGGATGCCGGCGCTGGCGAGGATCGCGAGAGACTGCTCGCGCCCCTGGCCGGCGTTCTTGGGCGAGAACGCGTCGATCGAGGGTCGGATCACCGTGATCCGCTCCCGCGGGAGGCCCTCCCAGGCAAAACCGGCGCGGGAGAACACGAACGCATGCGCGCCGAGCACGTGCCCGCGCAAGAAGTCCCAGGCCTCGCGGGCACGGTCGTTGGCGTCGTCAAGGCCGACGTGGCAGCGCCAGATCACCGTCGCGCCCGTCGCCCGCACCGACGCCGCGAGACCGGCCGTCTGCGGATCATGGAGGATCACGACATCCTGCGGCTCAATGAGCGGGGCGAGCTCGGCGGCGTTCGCCGCCATCGTGTGCTCGTAGATCTGCTGTTCGCATAAACCGAGCGGGCCGCCGTCCCCTTCGAACCCGTGCAGCCGGTTGTGCAGGCGCTTGGTGATCTCGAAGAACCCGGGACCGCCCGAGATCACCACCCAGCGCGCGTTCACCCCTGCCCCGCGGCAGTAGCCGAGCAGCGGGCGCAGCATCTCCGCGACCCCGCCACCCTTCGCGGTCGAATTCACGTTCCAGATCACGCGGCCGTGCAGCTCGCGCGCGCCCTGCTTAATCAGGTTCCGCAGCGCCTCGTACTCCCCCGGCGAGAGCACCGACACAAAGCGATGCGGGTCCATCGCCGCGACCTGCACGTGCTCTAGTCGTGCCATCTCTCCTCGCCTGCTCAGGCAGCGTCAAAGGTCACGTTACTCCCAACTCAAAGCGGCAAGCACGCCGTAGCGCATCCGAGCCGCCAACTCGCCTCTCGTGAGCCGCCCAGCGGCCTGCTCTCACGTCCGTCATGGCCTCCAGTGGCAGCCGACGTAGGAGGCCGCGCGGGTGGACCCAAGCGCACAAGCACCGGACGGGCCAAAGCGCCGCAGCGGGACACTCCGATGCAGCGCGAATCGCGGCCGGGTGGCACGGCCCGGCGCGATCGAGCGACCGGCGCCCGTGACCGCCAAGACCCAGACCAGACCACACCGGCGTGAGCGACGACCTCTTACAGGTTCCAGAAATGCCCGACGTGCGCCGCGACCCGGGAGGTGACGACTGGGTCGGGGGCGATCGATTCGGGCTGGGTGTGTCCGTTGAGCGCCCCGATCATCGCGAGCACGCTGGCCGCGAGCGCACCAGGGTCATAGCCGCCCTCCAGCACCACGCCGACCGGTGCGCCGACGCGCTGGGCCAGCTCCACGACCTGACTGGCCATCTGTGCGTATGAGCTGGCGTCCAGGGTGCAGTCGGCGAGCGGATCCGCGCGATGGGCGTCGAAGCCTGCCGAGACGAGTATCAGCTGCGGGTGAAACTCGAGCGCGGCCGGCACGATCACGTGCTCGAGCACTGACAGCCACACCCCATCGTCGGCGCCGTGAGGGACGGGCACGTTGATCGTGTACCCGAGCCCTTTGCCCGAGCCCGCGTCCGACAGCGCTCCCGAGCCCGGGTAGGCGCCGCCCTGGTGGATGCTCGCGAACAGCACATCGGAGCGACGGCGGAAGATATCGGCGGTCCCGTTGCCGTGATGGACGTCCCAGTCGAGGATGAACACCCGGCGCAGCCCGAGCTCGCGAATCGCCAGCTCCGCCGCGATCGCGACATTGTTGAACAGGCAGAACCCCATCGCCCGGTCGCGCGAGGCATGGTGTCCCGCGGGGCGCAACGCGCAGAACGCGGTTTCGGCGCCGCCGCAGACGAGCTCGCGCACCATCGCGCAGGCACCCCCGGCCGCGTGCAGCGCCGCTGTGTAGGACGACTCGCCCACGAACGTGTCGTCGTCGAGCTGACCGCCCCCGCCCAAGCACAACCGGCGGATGAAGCCAATATGCATCGCGGAGTGCACCAGCTCAAGCTCGGAGGACCCGGCCGCCGGCGCATCCACCCGGACACACCCGGGCCAACCGGCCGAAGCGAGCACGGACTCGATCGCCTCGATCCGCTCCGGACTGTCGGGATGACCCGGAAAGAGCAGCCGCGGGTCGTGCTCGAGCGAGGAAGGGTGATGGAAGTAGAGCACCCAACACAGACCATCACACACACAGCCCCTCCGCCAGCGGTCGAATCCGAATCACCCCTGCGGCGAACTACCCCGAGCACACGCGTACAAGCCGCGACAAACCGCTCGGCTGCCTGGTTTCGGCGAGGTTGGCGTCGGTTGCCGGGACGACCGCGATCGACGGGACGAAGGTCAAGGCGAACCCGTCGATGGATGCCCACCGCCGCGCGAGGCTCGTGGTGCTGAACGATCAGGCCCACCTCCATCAGCTGTCAGGCACACCGACACATGGTCCAGGCTTGCTCGGGTTCCCGCGTCAACGCCCAGAACCGCTTCGAGACCTCGGCATCACGTTCCGGCCCCCTGCGGTCTCTGCTCAGCCTCACCGTAGTCCTCCGCTCTTCTGAACGTCCGCGCCGGGTGGTGACCGCGCGAGCGTCCCGCGTCAAGGTCCGCGTTTGGCTGTCGATCGTCTTGGGTCCGGGGGCGCAGTCCCCGGGGCAGCCTCTCCGGACTCGCCTGCCCGGGGAGGCGCATTTGTTTTGGCAGAGGTTCGAGAACGGTGGGCAGCCCCGAGCGGCTCTCCGCCTGACCCCGGCGTGCGGTCCGTCCCCGATGCACTCGCTGGGTCCGCGCAGGTCGGAGAGCAAGAGCACTCGTCGGCGGATACCTCGGGGCGACGGTGGCGTCTAGTGAAGCCGGCTTCCGCGTCGGCGACAAAGCCGCACACCGGTTTCGGCGCCGGCCCTCGCTTCAGTCCGCGTTGGAGGGCCCCGACGACCGTTGCCAGTGTGCGGCAGGCGCCTGGGTGAGAGTCGCCTGCGGAAGCCGATGTGAGAGTGCTGCGAGCATCGCCCGACCGGTGCTGCGGGGCGTCGTGCCACACGCCGCTGGGCAGGTCACGATTGGTACGGTCGGGCTGTGTCGGCTTTGTCATGGAGTGGCGGGAAGGACTCGGCCCTCGCGCTGCACGAGCTACGGGAACGGTCCGGGCCGGCTCCGCGCGCGCTGATCACGACGGTGACGGCCGACTACGGGCGGATCTCGATGCATGGCGTCCGACGTGAGCTGCTCTCCTGTCAGGCGCGGGCGGTCGGTCTGCCCCTGGTCGAGGTCGAGATCCCGGCCGGCTGCTCCAACGACGTCTACGAGCAGCGGATGGGACAAGCGCTGGCCGAGGCGCCGCTCGCCGAGGCGCGGACGATCGCGTTCGGCGACCTGTTCCTCGCCGATATCCGGGCGTATCGAGAGGAGCGGCTGAGCCGGGTTGGTAAGGAGGCAGTCTTCCCGCTCTGGGGGCGGGACACGAGTGTGTTGGCCCGCGAGTTCATCGCGGCGGGCTTCGAGGCGGTCCTCGTCTGCGTCGATCCTCGCCGGCTCGATCCGTCGTTTGCTGGCCGGCGGTTCGACGCCGAACTGCTCGCTGATCTCCCGCCGGCCGTCGACCCGTGCGGCGAGGATGGCGAGTTCCACACGTTCGTGCACACGGGTCCCATCTTCAGCGCGCCGATCGCCTACCAGCTCGGCGAGACCGTGGAGCGCGACGGGTTCGTCTTCTGCGACGTGCTGGCGGCCGACACATAGCCCTCGCCTGCGGCCCACTTTGAGCCACTCGAGGCAGTCAGGAACCGCCGGACGAGACTGCTGCCGCGGCCATGAACGCGGCCTCCTCCATCGCCGCGATCCAGAGGCCGAGGTGGACAAGTCGCGAGCGTCCGCCGCCCACATCGCCGCACCGCTCGATCTGTGACGGAGCGGTCACCTCGCTCGCCGTCGCCGCGCTGCTCCGTGCGGGACACGGGACAGTCACGCATTGACGCCGCGGAGGGTATCGCTGGACCGACCACGCAGCTCTCAGACCGGAGGGCGTCGCCGGTCTCGCAAATCGCGCCAGCTGCGTGTCTGCGCACGTGACGCTCGAGCCCACGATGTATCAGCGGGCCGCGGTCCCGATCGATCGAGCTAGAGCTGGACGTGCGGAGTGTCGCCAACGCGGTGGCGCGCTCCGACGAGGCCACGGGGCGAATGCGATCGCGCGAGAGATGCGCGGTTTCGCGTTCTGCGGGTGGTGCCGGTTCGGACGGCCGTGAGCACCGCGGTGTTACGAAACGAGGTCTCCAGAGGCGCCCGCGGCATCGTCCCGGGATCAGATCGCCCGCCTTCGCGGGGTTGGGCGCGCCGCCGGAAGCCCGATCGCGCGTCGAAGGGATGGCGCGGCGGAGACCGACAACGGCTCGCGCGGGGTCGGCATTAGCAGCCACCCAAGGCGTATCTCCTGCGCATACTCGTCTGGGAGGCGTCGCCGTCGCATACTTATAGGCCGTGCGGGTCGCGCTGATCTCTCGTGTTGACATGGCGGTCGCCGGCATCGGCGCGATGCTCCGCGCGCTCGGTCACGAGGTGGTCGGTGTCGTAACGACCCCGCTAGAGGGCGACCGCTACGGCGCTGAGTCGCTCGGTGCGATCGCGCTGCAGGCCGCGACCGGGCTCGATGTCTTGGTCGCCGGCGATCCCTCGCGGATCGCGCCGCTGCTCGCCGTGCTCGACGCCGACGTGGCGATCAGCGCCGCCTTCCCCCTCCGGATCCCGGTCGACGCGCTCGAGGTACCGCGATTCGGCATCATCAACACGCACCCGGCGCTCCTGCCCCGCTACCGCGGCCCGAACCCGATGGGGTGGGCCGTGCGCAACGGCGATCCCGAACTTGGCTACACGGTCCACCGCATGAACGCCGACTTCGACACCGGCGCGATCCTCGCTCAGGGCACGATGCCGCTCGCGGCTATCGAGCGGCCCGAGGAGCTATTCGGAGCGATGATCGACCTCGTTGGCCGGCTGCTGCCCGAGGCGCTCACCCGTGTCGAGGCCGGCGACGCAGGGGACCCGCAGCCCGTCGATCGCGCGAGCTACGCCGGGTTCTTCGAGGCCTCCTACGCGGAGATCGACTGGTCGCACACCGCCCACGAGGTCCGCCGACAAGTCCTGGCCTGGCGCGTCGCGGCGATCCGACCCGAGAATCACGGCGCGCTGACTACGATCGCCGGCGAGCGTGTACGGGTGCTGCACGCGCGACTCGACGACACACAGGGTGGCATCCCGATGCAATGCGCCGACGCGCCGATCTGGATCGTCGAAACCGAGCCGGCGAGCTAGCAAGCGCAGCTGTCGCTCGCGCACCCGCCGGCTGCTGGGGACGACCTGCAGGCGTCCGAACGGGCGGTCACCGGGCTGCTGCTTCCGTCCACTCTGAAACGTCGACCCATCGTGTAGCCGGACGAGTGCATTCGCCGACGCGGCAGCCGACCGCCCACGAGTGCATCGGCGACCAAGCGATCGCCCACTCCGTGCCGGATCCGCGCTGCGGCGGACGATCGCAATCGCCCAGATCCGAGCGTCCGGTAGTCCGGGCTCGCACGACTGCTTTTGTTCTCGCCGTGGCGCACACCGGGCGATCGCAAAGGCGACGAAGCACTCGTCCGGATCTCGATCGCGCCGAGTAGCTCGTCGCTCTCGCATTCGCCCAGGAGCAGCCGTCACCGGCCGGCGAACGAAGACGCCTCCTTCGCCGCTGAACCAGCCATGCGGTGAGATGACTCCTTCCGCGATCGGCGCACCGGAAGCAGCCCGTCTCACGCGACCTGTCGGAGGCCCGGATCGCTGCCGGGTTGGAACGAATCCGGCAGCGCGCCAGATTACGGACCGCTGTCGCTGAGACACGTCCGTTCGTTCCAGAGGAGCAGTGTCAGGAGCTGCACTTGGAAGCGTCGATGCGAAACCGACCACTAAGCCCCAGGTCGACCTGCAGAATTCGATGCGCATCACAAGTGTTAGTCGCTGCTGACTGGCAACTCGCTCCCCCTCTTCAACCGGCGCAACTGGTCCGCTTTCGATCGACCTTGACAGCGTCGCGTGACCGCCGGACAGCTCGCCGAACTTGAGTTCGCGCCTCGCCGGCATTGCTCCCTCACATGGCTGGAAGGGCGCTGACCGGCTGTTGTGTGAAGGGCTGCGGCGAGCTACGCTTGCGGAACATCGATCTCGGACGTTCCGGTGACCCAGCAGTACCTCATCGGGCAGTTCTCGGCCTTGCTAGGGGATCTCCAACCTCCGCCCGGCGAGTGCCTGGCGGAGACAGTTCATGACTTGCGGCGGGAGGTCGAGTCATGCCCGCTCGCGATGCTCCCCAAGCTGGCCCGTGAGGCAATGACCCTGACCGACGTGATCTGCTGGGCCGCTCTCGAACGGGGAGATTCGAGCGGCTTCTGCCGTTATGCCAAGGTCGCCGTGGCCCTTGGGGAGTTCACGGACAGCGCCGGTCTCGTTGGCGAGTCGAAACACTGGCTCACGGATAGTTGAGCCGCCGGTTCTTGCGGCCCGTGACTTACGGTTCGACTGAGGTTTCTCTTGTCGACCTCCTCGTCGCGCGCGGCGGCCTCGCCGGCTGCGTCCGGGGCGGCTACTCGGCGTGGCCGAACGCCTCGATCTCCTTCTTCTCTTGCTCTGAGAGCTCTCGCGGTTGCTGACCGCGGGCCATCTTCTCGCTTTGCACCTGGTGGCGGATGTCCTCGACGATCTCCGGATTCGCGAGCGTGGTCGTGTCGCCAACCTCGGCGAAGTTCGAGATGCCGGCGATCACCCGGCGCATGATCTTGCCCGAGCGGGTCTTGGGCATGTCGGCGACGATCCACACGTTCTTCGGACGCGCGATCTTCCCGATCTCCCGGTCGATCGCATCGCTCACCTTCTGCTCGATCTGCTTGTTGGGGCTGAACCCGGGCTTCAGCGCGACGTACACCTCGACGATCTTCCCGCGCACGTCGTCGATCACCGGGACCGCGGCCGCCTCGGCGATCTCATCGACGGTGATGCTCGCCGACTCGATCTCCTTGGTCCCGAGCCGGTGCCCGGCGACGTTGATCACGTCGTCGATCCGGCCGAGGATCCGGAAGTAGCCGTCGGCCGCATCGACGGCACCGTCACCGGCGAAGTACGGCCAGTCGTGCCAGTCCTTACTGTCCTTGTTGCGGTTGTACTTCGCGTAATAGGTCTCGACGTACCGCTCGGGCTGGCCCCAGATCGACAAGAACGACCCGGGCCACGGGTTGCGGATGCAGATGTTGCCCGCCTTGCCGCTCCCCCTCGGTACCTCGTCGCCAGTCTCGTCGTAGATCACCGGGTAGATGCCCAGCACGCCCGGCCCGCAGCTACCGGGCTTCATCGGCTGCAGCCCGGGCAGCGTGCTGCCCAGGAAGCCGCCGTTCTCGGTCTGCCACCACGTGTCGGTGATCGCGGCCTGGCCCTTGCCGACGAACTCGTAGTACCAACGCCACACGTCGGGCTCGATCGGCTCACCGACGGTCGTCATCGTCTTGAAGTGGTAGTTGTACTTGGCCGGCTCGTCCGGCCCAAGCTTGCGCAGCATCCGGATCGTCGTCGGCGCGGTGTGGAAGATGTCCACCCCGAGCTGCTCCGCGATCCGCCACGGCCGTCCCGGGTCCGGGTACGTCGGGACGCCCTCGTACATGACGCTCGTCGTCCCGAGCGACAGCGGCCCGTAGACGATGTAGGAATGGCCGGTGATCCAGCCGATGTCAGCAAAGCACCAATACGTGTCGTCGGGATGAATGTCCTGGTAGTACTTCGAGGTGCCCGTGACATAGGACAGGTAGCCGCCCGTCGAGTGCTGCGCGCCCTTCGGCCGACCGGTCGTACCGCTCGTGTACATCAAAAACAACGTCGCCTCAGCCGGCATCGACACCGGCTCGACCGTCTTCCCGCGGTAGTCCCCCAGCAGCTCGTCGATGAAGAAGTCTCGCCCCTCGACCATCGGCGTCTTCGATGAGTACCGACCGGGATGTCGCCTCCAGACAAGCACCTTCTCGACCTCCATGCCCTCCTTGTGCGCTGCCGCGACAGCCTCGTCCGCCTTCTCCTTGTGGTCGATCAGCTCGCCGTTGCGGTAGTAGCCGTCCATCGTCACGAGAATCTTGCTCTGCGAGTCGGCGATCCGGTGACCACACGCAGCCCCGGCAAACCCGCCGAACACCTCCGAATGGATCACACCCATGCGGGCGCACGCCAGCATCGACACCGGCAGCTGGGGCACCATCGGCAAGTGGAACGTCACCCGGTCGCCGGTCTTCACGCCCCCGAACTCCTTGAGCAACGCCGCGAACTCGTTCACGCGGAGGTGCAGCTCCTCGTAGGTGATCTCCTGCGTCTCCTCGTCCTCGAGCTCGGGCACCCAGATCAGCGCGTTCTTGCCGCCACGAGACTCCAGGTGCCGGTCAACGCAGTTCACGCACGCGTTCAAACGCCCGCCGACCCACCACTTCCAGAACGGCGGATCGCTCGTGTCGAGCACCGTGTCCCACTTACGATCCCACAGCAGCATCTCCGCGTACTCGATGAAGCAGTCCGGGAAATGCTCCTCACTGAACCGCTCGAGGATCGCCGGATCGCTAGCGTTCGCCTGCGCGACGAACGCCGGCGGCGGCGGATAGTACTCCTCCTCACGCCAATGAACCGCGATCTGCGCCTCCGACAGCCCAGCCTCCGCAACCTCAGCCGCGGACGGTGCTTGATCCTCTACTCCCATGACTCAACCCTCCACTGAGATCCGAAAGACAGGCTCTCTTGAATGACAGCCGGCGCTTGGCGCCCACCGCGACCCGGCTGGAGCAGCACAACAATGCATCACGAGGCCCAGCGGCGCAAGAACACCAACTCCTGCGCTGAGGATCAACCTCTTGCCTCGAAAATGCAACCAAACAGACGCGAGCAGACAACGTGACGACCTCCGTCTTCGATAATGATCCCAGCCGCCGACGCCGTCCCGAATCGGTAGTTCCCACTGCTTTCCATGCCGGGAACTCCGGAAGGCCCATGCCCGGCTCAGCCGCCGAGGGCCCCCTCGCATCATCCCGCCGAGCAGCCTCGTCGATACCCAGCGTGAGAAACCGTGCCAGCCCCGTTCGGGACTCATCGAGCACCCCGAGCGCCGCGTACTGCGCGCCCGTCGCCAGCCGGGCGGACTCGAGCACCCGCTTCAGCACAACATCGACGCCCGAGTCGTCCAGCACGCTTCGAACGACGCTCGAGACTGCGCGGGCACCATGGTCCCTCGCTGACGTCGATCCTACCCCTCGTGCGTGGAGCCACGCAACCCTCCGAGAATCGGCCTCGGCTGAGGAGTTTCCTCAGAGGGGGCGCCCCGCCCGACCATCGTGGCCGGACGGGGCGTACGGCCCGGGGCGGGCGGCAGCCTCCAGGCCGCGTCGGGGCGCCACCGGTGGCCATGGCACCCCACTTGCTTAACAACACGCTGGACCGCGACCTTGCATAAGCGCAGGTGCTCAGCGCGCCGGTCACGGATGTAGTTGCGCCTCCCCGGGCAGGCGAGCCCGGGAAGGCTGCCCCGGGGAGGCGCCCCAGACCCAAGACGATCGACAGCCAAACGCGGACCTTGACGCGGGACGCTCGCACGGTCACCACCCGGCGCGGACGTTGAGAACGGCGGGAGAACTAGGGTGAGGCTGAGCCGAGACCGTACGGGGCCGAATCGGAGGCGAGCCGGGGATCGATAGCCGGCTCGCCTCGGCGTATCCACGTATTGTCGGCTCCTTCCTCCCTCCAGCGCGTAAACCTCGGGTCGGGCGCGTCGCTTTGCTGAGCCTAACCCAGTCGGGGCCGCGCACTCCCGAGGTCCTCAGATGCGGCGAAAGGCCGTCTCGTTAATCCTCTCGCGGGGGCGCGGCACCCGCCTAATCTAACCGCCGCCGTCCTCGCGGCGAGGATCTTCTTGACGACCTTCCGTGTCGATGATGATCCTACTCACCGACACAGCCCAGCATCCGTACTTCCCACCTGTCCATGCGGCGGAGGCTACGGAAGCGCCGGTCCGGGCCGACAGTCACGCTGCTCGCGGCAAAGGGCCGCGCGGCTCCGCGCACTACACGAGGGAGGCGCCCCGCCCGGCCATCCTGGCTAGCTAGACGGGGCGTGCGGCCGGGCGGGGAGACAGTTCGCCGGGCCGCGTTCGGGGAGCCAGTCTCGATGGCACCCCGATGGCTTGACTAACGGCGCGATTCTCTCGGGTTGGCCAGCCGGCGGCCTCGACCTCGCGGCGAACCCAAGGCGCCGGATCTCCGACGGGCGCTCGGACGCGATTCTCCACTCTCCGCTTGTGTGCATCGCGCAAAGAGAATCGCGAACAAGTACGGAGCACGTCGCGCAGTATTCCGCGATGAACTCGTGGTACGGGCTCATTACCGTGACCGGGCAAATGCCTCGCAGGTATCGCGACTTGCGCGAGCGGACCGAGCGCCAGCAGCGCCGGCGCGAAGAGTTCATCGAGCGACTCCTCGAACAGCAACGCGAACGCAGCCTGCACTCGTTTAGGGCTCGTAGCTAAATAAAGTTGCAGGACTCGTTGATCGGGCCTCGAAAATGGGGTTGTGGTCGATGAGGCGGCGATCGGTGAGAAGTTCCGGGCGTTAGCCGGCGAGCTGAACGAGCGCCAACGCAGGTTGTGGGCGGCGTCTGAGGCGCGATCAGTTGGGCGGGGTGGGATCGCCGCCACGGCCCGGGCGACGGGGATCTCGGTCCCGACGATCCGGAAGGGAATCGCCGAGCTTGAGTCGGGCGAGCATCTCGATCCGGGCCGGGTACGCAAGCGGGGTGGTGGCCGCCACTCGTTGACCGAGAAGGACCCGACGCTGCTGAGCGATCTGGAACGGTTGCTGGTAGCTGGTCGTCGCGGTGACCCGGAGTCGCTCTTGGTGTGGACGTCTCGTAGTGTCAGGAATCTCGCCGCAGCGCTGCGGGAACAAGGACACACCGTGCATTTCACGACCGTCGCGAAGCTGTTGGGTCTGCTCGGCTACAGCCTGCAGGCGAACGTCAAGACCCGGGAGGGTTCATCGCACCCGGACCGTGACTCCCAGTTCGAGCACATCAACACCGTCGCAAATGCGGCTGTCGCGGCCGGTCAGCCGGTGATCAGCGTCGACTGCAAGAAGAAGGAACTGGTCGGCGACTTCAAGAACGCCGGACGGGAGTGGCATCCCAAAGGCGACCCGGAGCTGGTCCGGGTGCATGACTTCAAGGACAAGCAGCTCGGCAAAGCGATCCCCTACGGCGTGTATGACGTCGCCTCAAACCAGGGATGGGTCAACGTTGGTGTCGATCACGACACTGCCGCGTTTGCGGTCAACTCGATCCGGTCCTGGTGGCAGAACCTCGGTCAGGGCCGTTACCCGGCCGCGACCCGGCTGCAGATCACCGCGGACTGCGGCGGCTCGAACGGTAATCGTGTTCGACTATGGAAGGTCGAGCTGCAGAAACTCGCTGACGAGACCGGCCTTCAGATCAGCGTGTGCCATCTCCCGCCCGGGACCAGCAAATGGAACCGAATCGAGCACCGACTGTTCAGCTACATCACGATCAACTGGCGCGGGAAGCCGCTGCACTCCCTGGAGACCATGATCAACCTGATCTCAGCCACCACGACCAACACCGGCCTGAAGGTATACGCCCGCCTCGACAACGGCACCTACCCGGACAAGATTCGCGTCCCCGATCAGGACCTCCACGCGGTCAATCTCCACGGCGACGAGTTCCACCCCGAATGGAACTACACCATCAAACCGAAACCTTAATCACCGACAGGCCCTTAGGAGACCAAGCGCGGCGGACACTGAGTCGATCGAAGGTCCCGCGCCGGCCGAGGACTCAAGCGTGCCGCCCGATCCGCCGCCTCGCGTCTGATGGACCGCGCGCTTGCATGAGCGCATCCGACGGCATAGGGGGGCCGTGCGGCCCGGGCTTATTCAACGAGCCGCGGCGTGGGGTGCCGGGAGTTTGGCGGCGCCGGACTCGTTGATAGCTGTAGAGGACAGTGGCCTGCGATCACTCAAGCGCACAGAGCGGCGCGACCCGGTACGTCCTGGAGACCGCGCAATTGCGCTTCGTGTTGGTGTGCGACGAATGCGGTGCAGAGTGCAGCGAGCTCACGAGACTGGACTACCGTCCGCAGCCGCGTTTGCGGATCGTCGTCCAGCGTCCCGTTTCGCTCGGCAGTGATCGTCTTGAGCGGCGCGAGCGCGGCGTTGCCTGCCTTACAGATGGCGTCCGCGCTAGCAAGAGACGACAGACATTTCGGGTATGGCTGACGCGATCGGCGCGGGCGACTCAGCATCCCCGACGCGTGACCTGAGTCAGGCTCACCAACTCAGTCAGCAGGCCAAGTAAGCTCTCGCGGGCAAAGGCTTCTCCCACTGCGGTCAGGGTAGATAGCGGTCTGGGACGGTCGCCGGATTAGCGCGACTTGCGGGTGGATCCCCTGTGGACTCTGGCCAATGAGATCGCCGTTGGCAATCCCCAGCGGCGACCTGGAGTCTTCCTCCAGAGGGTCGTCCCGTCCGACCATCCCGGCGGACGGAGCGTACGGCCCGGGCACCGGACGCGGGCCGCGTCGGGGAGCCATGTTGAGCGACACGCTGGGTGGTGACGACGAGGGCGGTCAGCGACACGCTGGGTGGTGACGGTTCTTCCCGGGCGGGGTGGCCGACGACATGATGGTGATCGTCATGTTGTCGTTGGGCCCCCTCGTCGATCCTTGGCGGGTGTGGCGAGGGGGCCCGTTGATTCCCCGAAGGAGGGGCGATCTTGCTCATCGTCGCAGACGATCGCGCGGGCTTGGAGGCGGATATCGCCGCGGGCCGGCTTTTGCCCGCGGTGCGGGCGGGGGGTTCTGGGTGGTTGGGGATGCGCTCGGCGGCGGCCGGTGCGGACCTTGGAGGGGGTGCGGTGGCTGCGGCCACGGCGCGGGCGCTGCCGGGAGGTGGCGTGCGGGGTGACGCACGTGTTGTTGCCGGACGTGTGCTTGCTTCGGCGCTGTGACTCGGTGGAGGTGATTGGCGCGGCGGTGCTGGCCGCGACCGGCGCGGGTTATCGGCGGGTCGCTGAGCAGCTGGACCGGCCGGCGGAGACGGTCAGGGATTGGCTGGCGCGGTTCCGGGCGCGGGCCGAGCTGGTCGCGGCGCATTTCTGGCGCTGGGCGCGGTCGTTGGACGGCGCTCTGCTGCTGCCGAACGCGGTGGATTCGCCGCTGCTGGACGCCGTGGAGGCGATCGGCGTGTGCACGCGGGCGGCGTCGTTGTGGTTGGCGCGCCGGCCGGCGTGGTCGTGGGTGTCGGCGCTGACGGGAGGGAGGTTGCTGTGGATCAACACGAATCCGCCTTGGCCGTTGCCTGAGTGATCTGGATCCTGGCCAGGTTGTCGTTGTCGAGAACCTGGAGGAGCGTTGGTGGACGACAGGGCGCAGGCGGTCGGGCTGTTTCGGTACTCGTTGGTGCGCGAACTCGCGTCAGAGCGGCTCTCAAACCGGGAGCGCGGCGCTCTGGCGCGGTCGATGGCGGCGCGGGAGCACATCGGCCCTGACGGGCTGTGGGTGCGGGTGTCGCGCACCTCGCTTGACCGGTGGACTCGCGCGTACCGGCTGGGCGGGTTCGAGGCACTGGTCCCCTCGCCGCGAAGGGTCGAGACCACAACGCCGGCGCACCTGCTTGATATGGCGTGCGCGCTGCGGCGTGAGCAGCCCGCACGGACCGCGGCGCAGATCTACCGGATCATCGTTGAGGCGGAGGGCTGGTCACCATCGGCGCGAACGTTGCAGCGTCACCTCGCCGCGGCTGGCTTGCCGTGGAGGGGAACATCGCCCGCGCGGGCGACGGGCCGCTTCGAAGCGGAGCGGCGCAATGAGCTGTGGACGGGGGACGCGTTGCACGGCCCGCAGATCGATGGTCGCAAGACGTTCGTGTTGCGAACGTCCCGCGCGCGGGACCACCGGCCAACACCGAGTTCGTGCTGGTCCGGGGCACCGCATACGGACCGCTGCAATCGCGCCGTGCTATCCGAGTAGGTCCGACTTGCGCGTGGCGAACTCCTCAGGCGTAATGAGGCCCTTGTCGAGCAGCTCGGCCAGTTTCGCAAGCTGATCGACAACGGAGCCTCCGGTGCCGTTCGCGTCCAATATGGGAGGGGTCGCCGGGGCGGACTGCTGTTGACGAAGGACGCTGAACACCGGCGACAGCCGGATCCGCGTCACGTCCGGCGGCTCGCTCCCGTTGTGGAAGAACAGCTCAGCTGTCCTGGTTTGAAGACAGATGACTGTGTCGACGCGCGTGCGGGTCGTCAGCATGTTCAGAGCCGTCGCGATCAGCATCCCCTCCGCTGCGCCCTCGACGCCGAAGCCACCTCCCATAAATCCGCCCCCCTGTCTTGTCGCACCAGGGCCGCCGATCTCGAACGCGGTGATTTCCGAATATGGGATCGCCCCCGCCTGGTCGCGCCCACGGCGGAAGCTCAGGCCGCTCTCCGTGAACACGAGGTCCCAGGTCTGCCCGGCGCTCGGATATAGCCCGTGCCCCCCCAAGACTCGGCAATCGGCGACGCGCACGATCTCGCGCTCTACCAGCTGGGGCGCAGTCCAGCCTGGCGGAGGGGTGGTGGGAATGGCTTGAGGAGCCACGTTCTTGCGAGGATTTCCAACCCACCGCTTGGCGGGTGCTTCCCACCAACGTGCCCCGCCGGACCTCGCCGGGTCTGGGTACCAGCCTCTCGGCACCCACGGCTCCAATACAGGATCTTCCCAGCCGCAAGATTTGCAGGGCTCGGGAGAGGTGAAGCCCTTCGTTCCGCAGCGTGGACAGCGGTCGGCCATGGGAGGCTGATCCTACCTACGGGCGTGCTCACGCCCGCCTCGATCCGTTGTCATCGCGTGTGCTCCCGTCCGGCGCGAGGGAGCGCGTCGTGCCGGGGGACCGCACGCTTCGACGCTGACGATCCTCCGGGCCACGGGGCACCAGCATCCGACACGCCAGGGGTTCCAAGGCTCTATACGCCCACAAGACGACGGCGCTGGTCATCGTCCAACACCGCGACCCCGGGGCACCAGCGCGACGAACATCACCGGCAGGCGGCTGCCCGGTCAGCGCGCGCGTGCCCGCGGGCGAGAAACAGGCGCTGGCGGGCGCCGCCGCCAGCAACGCGACCAGCAGCATTACGAGCAGGTTCCTGACGAACGTGGACGGCGCTGTGGCGGGGCTACAGATCGTCGGTCGCCCGGTCCCAGGCGCGCCCCAAGGATCGCTCGTGAGGCGCTCGCGGCTCGTTCGTTGCCGGTCGCGTAAGACTGGGGCGCATGAGCATCCCTCCCACCTGTGAGGGTAGGTGCCGGGTAGACTGCTGTGCGGGCGCGGAGAGCCCGCCGGGTCGGATGAGGAGGGTTCGGTGCATCGTCGTTTCATGACCGCTGGGGTGGTGGCGGCCGCCGTTATGGTGCTGTCGGGATGTGGTGGAAGCTCGTCTTCGAACCAGACCGCGACGTTCAAGACGAGTTTTCAGTCTGCGGTGAATCAACTGAGGGACACATCGCAGGCGATTGGGACGGCGATCAAGCAGGCTCCGTCGCAGACGGACGCTCAGATCGCAACCGCCTTCCAGCAACTCGCGACCCGCTGGCAGAACCATCTCAGCCAGCTTGAGACGCTGAAGCCTCCGTCGAACCTGGCCGCCGTCTTCAACACGCTGACCGCCGGGGCGACACGCGCTGAGTCGGATCTGAACGCGATCGTGGCGGCCGCCAGGACCCATAGCTCGTCTGCCGCCGAACAGGCCAGCGCCAGCTTGGTGAGCGACATCCTGGCGGCTAAGTCGGCGAGCACAACGATCACGAACAAGCTCGGGATCAAGTAGTGCAAACGGCCGCATCGGATGCCTCGGGACATCGAGGGGCGTCCGAGAGTTGTCCGGAGCGGCACTGGATTCCGCAGTACCATCCGGGTGCAGCGCGTACCGACAACTTGGGGCGAGGTGACTCGTCTCCACCGAGTCGGGGGGCGTGCCCCCACCCCTGACTCTCCGGGGCCCCGGACGGATCGGGACGACCCCGGTCCAAGTGGGGACTCCTGCGCGACCCCGACGCGGCCGTATGACGCGCCGGGCGGTCGGGCCTCGGTATGAGGGCCTCGGCCGGGCCCGCGCCGAATCGGGACATTGGGCGGTCCCTAGCCATTCGGGGCTGCAGGCGCCCTGAACCCCTGACGGTGCCGTCCGGCCGTTCCAGGAGCGCCCGTGGCGGGCCACGGGGCGGGCCACGCTGCGGCGCCTGCGCGTTGACCGCGGCGCTTCATGTCGACCTTTGACCGCGGGCGGCCTCCTCGGTCACACGGGCACGGCCTAGCCGAGCAGACCACGAACCACGCCTGCTCTCGTAGACCTCGGGAAGCTGGTCCCCGATCGCTTCGAGGGTTTCTAGCCACAAGACGGCGTCTAAGTAGTCTCCGCGCTCGGCGGCCTCATCAGCCCATTGCAACGTCCTCGCCACGGCCGCCAGATGCTTGGCCTCGCGCTCGGCGCAATATCCCGAGGCGAACCCCGGCCAATCCTGCCGTCCAGTCCCAGGCTCCGGGTACGAAACCAGCGGCGCGGTTGGGCCAATGGGAGTCGCTGTTGCATTCATCCTGATCGCTCCTTCTTTGGGCGTCAGTCCGCTCGGGCGCAGAATCCCGTGGGGATGAATCCGATAGCTGGAAACGGGCCTTGGTCCCTCGCGATGAAGTCGGGGCCCGTTTCAGGCGGAGGCCGATCGTCGGCGAGTCTTGAGGACGGCAGGTCGGCGGTCAGCGACCGTCTTCGAGCCACCCTACGGTGTAACTAACGATCGGCGTGTGCCATCGGCACCGACATGACGTCATGTAACGGACCTAGCCGTTGTGGCCCGTATGTCTGGTCGCTTAGAAGCCCTATGGAGGCCGGCCGGTCGTCGTGTCGAACATAGGTCGGCACCCCGCGCGCATGGCGTGCGGTGAGTGAGACACGGCGAGGGTGACGCCTCGGCGGTCGAGCACAACATCCATATGGGAGGTACCGACCATGGCGAAGGTTCGCAGTTGGGCTGGCCTGGACGTGCACGCGCGTAGCGTGCTGGCGGCGAGCATGGACAGCGGGACGGGCGGGTTGGGGGTGCGCAGGCTGTCGGGTGAGACGAGCGGGGTCGTGGACTTCTGCGCCTCGCTGCCCGGGCCGACAGGGGTGGCGTACGAGGCCGGACCGACGGCGGACGGTCTGGCGCGGGCGCTCCTGGCGGCGTGGGCTGTGTTGTGGCGGCGCCAGGGAAGATCGAGCGTCCCGCCCGGGATCGCGTGAAGACCGATCAGCGCGACCCTGAGCGGGTCCTGCGTTTGTTGATGATCGATGCGCTGCACGCGGTCGGGGTCGCGAGCAACGAGGAGGAGGCGTTGCGGGATCTGGTCAGGGCGCGCGAGGCGCTGCGCGGGGATCTGATGCGCGCGCCAGCGGATGGGCAAGCTGTTGTTGCGCCACGACGTCCGCTATGAGCTACCTCGGCCTGGTCCCCTCAGATCTGATCGACCGACGGCAGTCTCGAGCGCCACCAACTTGAGCACCACCACGGGCCGGCGCGCTGCGCTGTCGCTCGTAGCCCAATGGAACAGTCTGTGTCCCAGCCCACCCGACGACTGCCGCTCCTTCATCACAGTCCGATGCGACAGCGCGGTCAGCGTCCACTCCGAGCACTTCTGCTTCCACGCGCCCAGCGCTTGTTGGGTTTCGGCGAACCGAGCAAACGGGCCCTGCCTCGACGACTGTCGCTCGCCCCAGCCGTGAGGGCAGTCTCGCCGCCGGGACCTCGAACGCTGTGTCGAGATTAAGGCGCTAGTGCGCGCGATGGTCGCCGGCTGCTTCCAGCCCTGAAGCGAAAGGCTCGTATAAGCACACATCTTGAATCCGGACCGAGTACGGATGACGCCGTGGCACGCCGGCCGTAAACTCAGAAAGGTTCACGATACTGGGAGAGGGACTGGTACTTGGATCGAGGGAGGATTGAAGGGAGAGCGTGGTGCTTGGGTGGGTTTCAACTGCATGGCATGCTGTGAGTTGGCCGGTCGGCTACTTGGATCGGAAGCTCCGGAGGTGGATGCCCGTAGCCGGGCATCCGAGCGACTTGACGCCGGAGCAGCCCGAGCCGGGACGCGCGTCCGCGCAGCAGACGGCCTCCGGCTCGGCTAACCACGACATGGTCCCCGAGTGGCAGACGGACGCGTGGAAGCACAGGGTGGAGGGCGAGGCGAGGAAGCACCTCGACAGCGAGATAGTTGGGGTCGGCCGGCACCGCCCCTCCTAGGAGCGGAGCGCAGCGCGTCCCGGTCGCGACCTTGGAATCCTGCCCCGCGTCACGGGCCGGCGCGCTGCGCCTTCCGCCAGTGTTGGAGCCCAAAGCGACAGGCTTGTGGCTCACCTAGAAGTGGTGAACTCTTCGACCCCTTCCAGAAGTTGAGGCAGCCAAGCCAGAAACCTCGAGGTGTCGCAGCTTACGGCCGGTGCAACCCCGTCAGTCGGCGAAAGCAAGTCCCCCGATGTTGGAAACGTCCCAGGGGAGGCTCGTGGTACTGCTCAAGCGTCGCCTCCAAGGTGCTCCATCTCCCGTCGCAACTCCTCCTCGGTGATCGGCTTGCGCAGGTACACGTCCCATGCGTTCATCACCAAGCCGACCCCCCAGAAGAGGGTCAAGAACACCGGCCAGGGCCACCAGCTATGGGAGCTAGCGGCGATCACCAGCCAGATTCCCCAGACGACGACGTTGACCAGGGCGTACACCAACAGGTGCGCCTTGAAATCACGACGCTTCTTCAACCGCTCCAGCGCCTGCTCGCGCAAAGTATCCGGCGTCGTCGCAACCACTTCCTCACGATCATCTGCTGTAGCTGTCGCCATGTCGACCCCTTCCTCACGATCGTCAGCCGTACGTGTCGCCGCAGCCTCATGCTTGCGCTGAGGCGACCTCGCGCCATCCGGAAGACGATGCGCTGATGCCCCGGGTAACTACGGACCCAAGCTGCCGCTTTGACGGAGTACCGGCAGTCTCGTGCGCGACCAGCTTGACTAACATCACGGGCCGGCGCGATGCGCTGCTGCTTGTGGCCCCTTTTGCGCAACTCTCAGGTCCACGATGGAGGCGCTCCGGCGTGCAGCGTTGCGCCGAGGCCGATCAGCGAGACTCCGACGCCCGTTAGCTTTCTGTTGCAAAGTGCCCCGCTAGTGCGATCCCCGAGAGGAGACCTTGTCCGTGCCCAGAATCCAGCTGTCCTTCTAAC
>CAWFKF010000071.1:0-108658 GCA_963816005.1 uncultured Solirubrobacteraceae bacterium
ATTCCATTCCACTACTGCAGCCTTGTGCGGTCGGATTCGGATTGATCGTCGTTGCTGTCGCTGACCTCGCGATCGGTCAATGACGGCGTTGTCGCCTGCGTGGTATCCGACACGGCTCTCTCGACGGGCCGGACCTGTCGGGACCTCGATCGGGGCTTCAGCTCGATCAGAATCCGATGAGCGGGTGCATCGCTTTCTGAACAGCATCAGCAGCCTTACACCGGCACCGGTGGCCCTCTCCGCCGCTCAGGCTGGCTCTGACGCGAGAAGCTTTGGCTCACCGGGCGCGCCTGCGCGCGGAAGAGGTGTCATGTGGCGGCGTCCAACACGGGCATCAACAGCAGGAGCCCAACAGTGAGAGCAGCTAGGAAGAACGCTACAGCGAACATCGTGTATGCGACGTGTCGATCAGGATTCATGATTACCTGAACTCGTACCCAGTCCGCGAGACCGTGGCATCCGTAGTAGGCCACACGCATCGTCCGGGATGCGCCGTCCTACCGAGCACCGCACCGGTACCGGCTGAGCCATCCCGCCCAAGAAGGAATCCTTCTCGCGTGCCTTGCAACCGGCCGAGGCTCGCGAAGAGCCCGTCTGGGCTACCCGTGAGGAGACGTGCCGACCCATCCGAGTTCCAGAGCGATGCCCCTGGCTCCCCCTCCCCGAGGTTGGGGCTGCAATGCGGGGCCTAGCCCATCCCTAGGAGCGTGGGTCACAATGCCCGTAGAACGCCGTTTTGGCCCGTTTCAGGGGATCAATTCACCAGCGGCGATCGCTCGGATGGCCGCAGAACGGCTCTCAGGGCGTCGTTAATGAGACTGAGTGTTACTGACCCAGGCTCCTAGGCGACGATCACACTCGAGAATCTACCAATGCGGCCGGGGGAGCTGCGGTGACTCAGCTCCGGGTCAGCACCACCCGCTCCTTAGGGCCCGTGATCGCCCGCCTGACCGCGGCGACCAGCGATGGCAGATCGCGCGCCACTTGGTCGCGCTGGCCGGTCTGCTGATCAGCGCGGTCGAGCCGTGCGAGCGCCTCATCGCGGAGCCGCTCGACATGCTCGGCCGGCATCGGCGCGAGGGTGGTGACCGTCAGCGCGCCGCCACCGACCGGCCACTTCCCGAGCGCCGCGACGACCGACCGCTGGGCTGCCAGACGGTCGGCGACCTCTACGAGCTGATCGAGCGCGGCGAGCGCCTCCGCTTCGAGCTGCTCGGCCGCCCGCTCGGCGGCCGGCATCCAGGCGCCGTGCTCGCTGCTGATCGCCCTCGCCAACAAGACGTTCGCGTCCTTGGCGAGGCCGCGGGCAGCCTCCCAGCGGCGGCGGGCGACGGCGAGCGCCTCCACGGCCTTCGGCGCGGCCTTCTGTCTGTCGCCGGGGAGCGCGGTGCCGCCAGCGATCGCCGCCCGATCGGCTGCCGCGTCGGCCGCTTTGGCCTGACCAACACCCGCCTGCGCCGTGCGGAGCTGGTATGAGGTAAGCCGGAAGTCCTCGATCGCCAGCCGGGCGACGTCGTTCGCCTCCTCGACCGCGGGCGGCATGTTGACCGTGTCCGGGATGATCAGGCTGCCGTCCAATTTGTTGCTGGCACCGAGGACAAACCTCGGTACCTGTGTGGTGGCGGTCATCGGGCTCCTTGGAGTCGATCGAGATGGTCTTGTGCTGTCATCTTGCCCGGGTCGCGCTCGGGTTCGGAGGCGTCCTCATCGAAGCCGGCGGCGACCAGCGCCGCGTTCCGGGCAGCGGTCCACTCAGGGTCGATCGGCCGGAAGGACGAGTCCTTTTGCCAGCGCGAAAAATGCTCCGCGCTCCACGAATCGCGCGGGAGGTACTTTTCAGGCGTCATACGGGTACGTGACCGCCGTCGGCGGCACGTCGCTCACGCGCGCGTCGAACTTGCGCGGATGGAGCGAGACCGCGTGGTCGGGCGCCGGCTCGGGTTGCTCGGCGTTCGAGCCCAGGCCGTCCTGGCAGACGGGTTCTGGTTGCTCGAACCGCACCGTCGCCGACGTGTCTGCAGACGCCGACCCGAACACGGGCGTCGCCGTCTATGACACCTACCGCACGGGCGGCTGGCTCGTCTTCGGCGGCACGAGCGTCGCCTCACCGATCGTCGCGAGCGTCTACGCGCTGGCGGGCAACCAGGCATCCGTTAGCTACGGCAGCTTCCCTTACAGCCACACGGGCTCCCTGTTCGACGTCACGAGTGGCTCCAACGGCTCGTGCGGCGGCTCCTACCTTTGTACGGCCGAACCCGGCTACGACGGTCCGACGGGGCTCGGCACCCCGAACGGCACGAGCGCGTTCTAGGCTTAGCCCGCGCACCCGCAGGAAAGCCGGCTGACCCTCCCGGGTCAGCCGGCTCCCTGAACTTGTGACCGGCCTCAGCCGGTCCCGCGTGACGCGATTAGGACTGCGTCAGCGGCACGACCACGCTCTTGGCGAACGTGTTCGAGAAGCGGTTGATCTTCTTCACGTTCTTGGTCCAAATCCCGTAGTGAACGTTGCTGATCTTGTTAGCGCTGATCACGATCCCGTTTAGCGGCACGGCGCTGCCGACCAGGATCCCGATCGTGCTGCTCACGCCGAAGTCGCGGTCGCCGCCGAGGCCGTCGTGGCTGAGGCGGTTACCGATGATCTGGTTGCCGTTTAGGTAGGACCCCGGAGCGTGGAGGTGAAGCGTCACGCCCGCGAGGTTGTTCCCGTTTGCGGTGTTGCCCTGCACGACGTTGTCGTACACGGCCGCGCCGGGACCGGCCACCGCGAGCAGAATGCCAGCGCCCTCACCCTTGACACCGTTGCCGTTGGAGACGTTGTTGCTGATCGTGTTCCGGTAGATGCCGCCAGTCTTCGGCGCCAGCTTGCCGTTCGTCGTCGACACCGCGTTCGGGTTGTGGCCGGCAACGGTGATGCCGCAGTCATAGAGGTTGCCGAGGACCCTGTTCCCGAAGATCGTGTTGCCGGACGTCGGGCCGAGCTCGTCGGTCAGCAGGATGCCGCCGCTGTTGTCAGTGACCAGGTTGCCGGTCACGCGCGAGTTGGTGACCGACATCAGGTGCACGCCCTCGCCGCAATCACCGGGGACCTGGCCGCTTGGCGCGCACTCGCCCTGCGGCTTTGACGCGAACATGCCGAGGTCGTTGTGGCGCACCACGTTGCCAGAGATCGTCAGGCGGGACGTGTGTTGGGCGAGGATCCCCTCGAAGTTGGCATTCTCGACCTTGAAGCCACGAACGACCGCGCCGGGGGAGCGCGGGCCGGCGATCACGATTCCGTTGGCGAGGCCGGTGGCGTCGATCGTGGCGCCGGTGCCGACCAGTCTGATGTTGTTGCCGATCGTGACCATCTCGGCATAGATGCCCGCAGACACCTTCACCGTGTCGCCCCTGCCCGCCTGGGCCACCGCGTGGCCGATCGTCTTGCATGACGCCTTCTTCGTGCACGCGTTCGCGTCGCTCCCGGTCTTGGAGACGTAGAGCGTCTTCGCGGAGGCCGCGGCCGCCGTCGAGGCGGAGACGGCAATCGCCGCCACAACCACTGTCAAACATGCCCGCATCATGCGAGCGGATCCCGGTACTTTCAAGATGAACTCCTAGAGTAGTAGCTGGTATGTATCGCCCTCTGCAGCAAACCCGGGCGGCGGGCCAGAGTTGCGGTCACGTCCGCGGCAGCCGCTGCGCCCAGGCGTTCTAGATCTAGACTAGAAGGTTGGTGTTTTTCGGGTTGAGGGGTCCGGTCCGTCTGAGTCTCAAGTCATGCTTGAGGGTATGAGCCTTGGATTGACTTCCACGCAGGCGGATGTGTTCACGACGACGACCGGCTTTTGCGAGTCGAGGGTGTCTCCTGACTCGATCTACGGGTTGTTGCATCGCGAGTGTTTCCGGTTGTTCCCGGATGAGATGTTCGCTGATCTGTTCGCGGATTCGGGTCGTAACTGTGTGCCGCCGATGATCGTGGCGGTCGTGATGGTGTTGCAGCGGTTCGAGGGCTGCTCGGATCGTGAGGCGGGAGCTCGATTGCAGAACGTGGCGACGCTGCCGGGCATTACGGGGGCGGCGCTGGCGATGCCCGATATCCATCAGGGGTACGGCTTCCCGGTGGGTGGCGTGGCCGCGACCGAGCCGCCTGATGGGATCGTCTCGCCCGGCGGGGTCGGGTACGACATCAACTGCGGTGTGCGGCTGCTTGCGTTGCCGCTGACCGTCGGCGAGCTCGTTGGCCGCACCGCGGCGTTGGTGCACGAGATTTCCCGGCGCGTGCCGGTCGGCACCGGCCACGGCGGTGCGTTGAGGCTGAAGGGCCCGGCGTTTGACCGGGTGCTGGTGCACGGTCCGAGGATCCTGCTGGCCGAGCATGGGATCGGTACCGCGGAGGACGTCGAGCACACGGAGTCGGAGGGCTGTCTGTCCGGCGCCGATCCGGCGACGGTGTCGGAGCGGGCCCGCGTGCGTGGCTCCGATCAGCTCGGGACGCTCGGGTCGGGCAACCACTTCCTGGAGGTGCAGCGCGTGGCGAAGGTGCTCGATCCCGAGGCTGCCGGTGTGTTCGGCCTGCGCGAGGACCAGGTGACGGTGCTGATTCACTCGGGGTCGCGCGGGTTCGGGCATCAGGTGTGCAGCGACTACGTGCGCATGATGGACGCGGTCCAGGCGCGCTACCGGATCACGCTGCCCGACCGGGAGCTGGCGTGCGCGCCGCTGAGCTCGCCCGAGGGCCGGCGGTACCTGGCGGCGATGGCCTGTGCTGCGAACTTCGCGTGGGCCAATCGGGCGGTGCTGGCGCATCGCGTGCGCGAGTCGGTGGCGCGGATCCTCGGGCCGCGGATCGCGGAGGGCACGCTCCAGGTGTACGACGTCGCGCACAACGTCGCGAAGCTCGAGATCCACGACGGGCGTGAGCTGTGCGTGCATCGCAAGGGCGCGACGCGGGCGTTTCCCGCCGGTTCGCCCGAGATCCCGCGCGCGTTTCGCAAGGTTGGGCAGCCGGTGTTCATCCCGGGCTCGATGGGCACGAGCAGTTTCGTGCTTGTTGGCCGGGAGGGAGCGATGGAGCGGTCGTTCGGCACCACCTGTCACGGCGCCGGCAGGCGGATGAGCCGCACCGGTGCGCGGCGCCAGATCACCGGCGCGGAGCTGCGCCACCAGCTCGAGGCGCAGGGCATCGTGGTGCGCTGCCCGTCCAACCGCGGCCTGGCCGAGGAGGCGCCGTTCGCTTACAAGGACGTCGAGCGGGTTGTCGCGGTCGTCGAGCAGGCAGGCCTCGCCGGGCGGGTGGCGCAGCTGGTGCCGCTCGGGGTCGTCAAGGGATAGACGGTGCCTCAGCAATCCGCTGGCATCGCGATCGGGCTGTTGGGCGACGTGATGCTCGGCCGGATGGTCGTCGAGGCAGTGGAGCGCCAGCCGCCGGAGGCGTTGTGGGCTCCTGAGCTTCGGGAACTGGCCAGCTCGCTGGATCTGGTGGTGTGCAACCTCGAGTGCTGTATCTCAGAGCGCGGGCGACCGACCCCGCTGATCGAGGGCAAGCCGTTCTTCTTCCGGGGGCCGCCGGCTGCCGTCAAGGCGCTCAAGGCGATGAACATCCGTGCCGTCGGGCTGGCGAACAACCACGCGCTCGACTTCGGCGAGCAGGCACTCCAGGACACGCTCGAGCTGCTCGAAGCCGCGGGCATCGCTGCTGGCGGCGCCGGGTTTGAACGCGACGCCGCCCGCTCCGCTGCGACCGTCCCGGTGGACGGCCTGCGCGTCGGTTTGATCGCCGTCACGGACCATCCCGTTGAGTACGCGGCGGCGCCGGAGCGCTGGGGCGTCGCGTTCGCGAGGATGCGCGACGGGCCTCCCGAGTGGCTGCTCGCGCAGATCGGAGCGCTGCGCGAGGACTGCGATCTCGTGATCGCGTTTCCGCACTGGGGGCCGAACATGACAACCCGGCCGTCGCGCTGGCAGCGGCGGGCCGCCGCCGCGTTGCACGCGGCGGGCGCCGATCTCGTCGCCGGGCACTCGGCGCACCTCTTCCACGGCGTGGGCTGGAACGATGGCGGTCCCACGCTGTTCGACCTCGGCGACGTGCTCGACGACTACATGGTCGACCCGGAGCTGCGCAACAACCTCGGCGTGCTGGCGATCTGGCGCCCGCGATCCGACCCGGAGCTGGAGCTCGTCGGCCTGCGCCTGGGGTACTGCTACACGCGCCTGGCCGAAGGAGCCGACGCTGACTGGATCGCCGCCCGTCTCAGCCACGCGTGCCGCGAGCTCGGCACGAGCGTCACCCGCTCGACCGAGCAACGATTCACGATCGAGCCGCGGATCGGGAATAAGCAGTGATCAGGGCTGTGCGGGCGCGTCGGCGAGCGCATAGCCGCGCTCGCCGTACAGGGGCACGAAGGACGCGCCGGTGATGCTCCGCTTCACCACCAGCTCCGCGCCTTGCTTCGCGAACAGGCGCACGTCCTCGCCGCCGCCGGGCCCTCGGAAAGACTCGTGAGATACGAAACGGCCGCGAAGTGATCTCGCGCGGCCGTTTCTCGTGAATGGGTTTGCTCTGTCGAGGGAGCTTTCGGAGTGTTCACCGGGTCCGGACGGCGAGCGTGTTGGTGTTGTAGGCCAGCATCGCCTACTCAGTCCAGATCTGCCGGCCCTCGTCGCCTTTCAGGCAGGATCGCGTGCAGAAGCCATGCCGTCAGTGTAGAGCGCTGACCTGCGCCGCAACTTCAGACCCGTTCAAACTGTTAGGTCGATCATGCCCCGAGCCCACAGACTCCTTTCTCCGTTCGCACTGCTGCTGGTCCTCACCGCCGGCGCGCTCGCTCTGCACGTGGCGCCGGCGCGGGCGTCATCGACCCAGGAGCCGATGTTCCAGGACGATGGCGCGTTGCGGCGCGATCCCGCCGGGACCCTCGACACACTGCGCACGCTCGGCGTCGCCCGGGTGCGGGTGTTCGTGTTCTGGAACTCGATCGCCCCGAGCCCGAACTCGCGCCACAAGCCAGGCAGGTTCTCCGCCTCCGATCCCGGCTCCTATCCGGCGCACAATTGGGCGCCCTATGACGCGATCGTCGAGTTGGCCCAGGCTCGCGGCATCGCCGTCGACTTCACGCTCACCGGACCGGCACCCGTATGGGCGACCGGTTCGGGCTCCCCGGGCGGACCGCACGGCCAGTGGAAGCCCTCGGCATCAGAGTTCCACGCCTTCGCAACCGCCGTCGGGCGGCGCTACAGCGGCAGCTACACGCCGACCGGCGGCACGCAGTTGCCCGCCGTCCACTACTGGGCGCTGTGGAACGAGCCCAACTACGGGCCTAACCTGGCTCCGCAGGAGATCCACCGCACCGGCGTCGAGGTGGCGCCGATGCTCTACCGCAACCTGCTCGACGCGGGCTGGAGCGCGCTCCAGAGCACCGGACACCGGGGGGACACGATTCTGATCGGCGAGGTCGCGCCCCGGGGCATCACGACCGGCGGACAGCCTGGCGTCTTCGGTGGCATGGTCCCGCTGCGCTTCATCAACGCGCTCTATTGCGTCGATTCCTCCTATCGGCCGCTGCAGGGATCCGCCGCGGCGGCGCGCGGCTGCCCGACGACGGTGGCCGGGTCGCGTGGGTTCCGCCGGGCGCATCCTGGTCTGTTCCAGGCCACCGGGTTCGCCGATCACCCCTATCCGCAGGGGCTGGCCCCCAACCGCCAGACCTGGCCCAACCCGGGTCCGAACCAGTACACCGATCTGCCGCAGATCCCGGTCCTCGAACGGGTGCTCGACCGCCTCCAGCGGACCTACGGCTCCCCTGCCCAGCTCCCGATCTACTCGACGGAGTACGGATACCGCACCAATCCGCCCGAGCTCGGACAGCCCAACTACACCACCGCATCGCTGTACCTGAACTGGGCCGAGTACATCCACTATCGCGACCCGCGGATCAGGTCCTACATCCAGTATCTGCTCGTCGACCCGGGCTCCGGGAACTTCCCCAGCGGTCTGGTGACCGCCGGCGGCAAGCGCAAGGCGACCTACGACGCGTTCCGGATGCCGCTCTACCTCCCGGTCACCTCGACCCGCAAGGGCCGCACGCTCGAGGTCTGGGGCTGTGTCCGCCCGGCGGCCTTCGCCAAGCAGGACACCGGCACGGCACAGCAGGTCCAGATCGAGTACCAGCGCCATTCGCATGGCTCGTTCCAGGCCGTCAAGACGGTCACGATCACCAACCCGCGCGGCTACTTCGACGTCCGGACCGCGTTCCCGGCCAGCGGCGCCGTGCGCATCGCATGGGCGTATCCGAACGGCGCGGTGATCCACAGCCGGGTGCAGAGCGTAACCGTCCGCTAGGGCAAGGGGGCAGACAGGCCGAAGTCGCGGCGAGGCAGCCAGGGCCGAACCGCGACTTCGAGCCAGGCGGTCAGACGCTCTTCAGCCCCACGGTGTCGATGGCGATCCGACGCGGCGTGTTCCACTCCGTCCCTGACCTGATCGCCGCGATCGAGACCTACCTCGCCAACTACAACCAAGACGCCACCCCATTCACGTGGACCGCGTCACTCGACGACATTCTCGAGAAGTAGGTGTTCACGGGGTGTCGGGGCTTGACAGCGGATTCCTTCGGTAACTCCGTGGTGGCCCGGACCTGAGTTCGGGCCTGGGTGAGAACGATGGTCTGAACTGGCCCCACTGCGACGTCTTGAACTGGCCCCAACCTCAGCGTCCGATCGTGACCTGACGCTTGGCGCTCATCTCGAGCGTTGAGCGGAGGCACGGAGGAGTGGAATCCAGAGTACAACCAAGACGCCACCCCATACCCCGCCTGGGACCTACGAGGAGACGATCGCCGACCCGCTCGCGTGCTGGATCGAGAGCACGCTCGGGATCGCCTACAACGAGACCGGACGCCGAGGGCGAGTATCGCCACCGCGACGGCCGCGAGGCCGCTATGTGTCGCTCGCGCGCACATCATCCGACGCCGATCGGCGGAGTGGCGCTCTAGTCCCAGGCGAGCGCAGTCATGCCGGTGTCCCATGCGCGCAGCCCGGTGTCGTGTGCTCCGCTCCCGGCCGGCGCGTACCACAGCTGGGCGGTGCTGCCGCCCGGCGGTGTCCGGCCGTAGAGAACGCCGGTCTCACCCCAATCGGGGCTCGAGTCGAGCAAGGTGGCGCTCGGAGCGGGCTGATAGGCGTTCCCGTTCTTGACGGTCACGATCGTGAGCGTCGCCGGGCCGGTGACCTTGCCGCCGTTCGGGTACTGCACGGCGGCCACGGCGAAGCCATCGGGTGAGCACGCGGGCGAGAGGTACGCAAGCGTCTTCGGCGTGAGGTACTGCGCCGATCTGCCGATGAAGACCATCGCCAAACGCTTGTCGGACACGGTCATCTGGATCCGGCCGACGCCGACGACCGCCAGCATGTTGCCCCCGCAGGCGGCGATCGAGCCGCGTCCGGCGATCATGGACGCCGGCGCAGTCGCTGTTCCGTAGGTGACGATGCGGTCGCCGTGGACGGTGTCGATGCCCTGCAGCACCACGCCGTCGGCACCAACCGAGGCACCGTGTGGGAGATCGACACGGGGCGACTTGAACTGAACGCGCGAGACGCGACCTTGCCATCGCGGAGGTCCGCGTCGAACGGGTCAGAGAGCGGAGAAACACGCTCGTGCTCGAAGCGCTTGCAGACGGCTGGACGTACCAAAGGCTCGCTGAGGCGGTCGGCCTGGCACCCGCCCGGATCGGTCAACTCGCGGGCTCGCCGGGCTGGTCGCCGAATCCGAAACCCGCCACGAGTGAAGGAAACTTTCACCACTGCATGTCACGGATCGACTGGCGGCCCGACCACCCCGGCGGCGGCGTAGCGAACTGTTTGCGGTCCACGTCCGGCCGACCCGGAACGGCACCGCCGGCCACCGGGCCAAGCTCGGCGGCGAACGGCTCATCGATCCTGTTCGGGCCCGCCGAGACCCGGCCAGGCGGCGCATCCGACACGCCGCGGAACTGCCACGCCGCCAAGCAGAAGGCAACAGCCACGTCCTGATGGGAACCGCCAGCGCGGGGCAGCTCAATGCCATCAGCGCCCGTGCCACGCACCCGCCGAAGGTCCGCCAGCAACTGCGGGTGAGACCACGCCCGCAAACTCCCGTCCTCCAACCGCGCCCTCGCAGCGACGAACATCGACGTGCGCATCGGACCCGTCACGTTCACCACCTGCACACTCAAGCCACGGCGACCGAAGTAGTTGGACACCGCCGGCGCCTGATGCACGTCCGTAAGCAACCTGCCCGGCGCGTACGGTGCGATCAGCCGCCAAACCTCGTCCAACATCTGATCCTCGCGCGCGCGCCGCCGCTCAAACGACACCGCGGCACCCCCGAAGCCCTTAGGCGCCAAACCCGCCACCGCGCCCACCACCAGCTCGCCGCGACGGTCCACGCTCTCACCGATCACGCACACCCCCGTCATATCAGCGTGAAACGCTACGTCTAGACCGCAAAGCCAGTTGCGACCCTCGTGAGGAGTCGCAGGACGATCATCGAACACGATCTTGGACAGGTCGTAGAAGTTGCTCGTCCCCGCTTCGAAGCTCGCCTCGTACTCTTGCCGGTACATCGGCTCGCCAAGCTCCGCGCGCCGCGCCTCCAGCCACGAATCGGTGACGTCCGGGTTCATCTCCTTGATCGTCCTGCGCACCGCCCGCGCCGAAGGCAACAGACCCGCCTCAGCCTCCGTCACGATCCTGTGGAACAGATTCCCCTCACCATGCGGGGTGGACGCCAGCAAGATCCGGGCCTTCTCGCTGGCCTGACCCCCCGAGTTCGGTCCGACCCTTGTGAGAGTTTCTCGCGCCCTGGATCATGGGCGAGGAAGGAACGATCACGTGAAGCGACGCAGGCACACGCCGGAGCAGATCATCCGCAAGCTGCGCGAGGCCGAGCGGATGCTCGGTGAGGGCAAGACGATCCCTGAGGCGGCGAAGGAGCTGGGGATCAGCGAGCAGACGTATCACCGCTGGCGCAACCAGTACGGCGGGATGAAGGCCAATGATGCGAAGCGGCTGAAGGAGCTCGAGCGTGAGAACGTGACGTTGAAGGCGATCGTCGCCGATCAGGCGCTCGAGGTGCGGGCGCTGAAGGAGGTCGCGAAGGGAAACTGGTGAGCCCAGCCCGTCGGCGCCGGGCGGTCGCGATGGTTCGTGACCGTCTCGGCGTCAGCGAGCGCTGGGCGTGCCGGGTGCTGGGCCAGCACCGCTCCACGGAGCGCTATGAGCCCAAGCGCGCTGAGGATGACGCGGTGTTGCGCGCCGAGTTGCGGCAGTTCTCCAAGGACCGTCCGCGGTGGGGGTATCGCCGTGCGCATCATCACCTGCGCGAGCTGGGCTGGGATGTGAACCGCAAGCGTGTGCAGCGCTTGTGGCGGGAGGAAGGGCTGCGGGTGCCGCAGCGGCGGCGCAAGCGCCGGCGGCTGGGGGACTCGACCGTCCCTGCGCAGCGCCTGCGCGCCGAGCGGCCCAACCAGGTGTGGGCGTTCGACTTCCAGTTCGACCAGACCGCCGACGGCAGGGTGCTGAAGCTGCTCAACGTGGTCGACGAGTTCACCCGTGAGTCGCTGGTGATGCTGGTCGAGCGCAGCATCGACGCCGACCGGACCGTCGGCGTGCTGGAGCGCCTGGTCGCCGAGCGGGGCGCCCCGGAGTTTCTGAGGTGCGACAACGGCCCGGAGATGACCGCGCACGCGCTCCAGGACTGGTGCGAGCTGAGCGGGACGGGAACCGCGTACATCGAGCCGGGCTCGCCGTGGCAGAACCCGTACGTCGAGAGCTTCCACTCCCGCGTGCGCGACGAGCTGCTCGATGTCGAGGAGTTCTCCTGCCTGGCCGAGGCGCGCGTCGTGATCGGTGACTGGCGTGAGGACTACAACCACCGCCGGCCACACTCATCGCTCGGGATGCGCGCCCCGGCCGTGTTCGCCGCGCAGTGGACCGAGCCGGTCGAGATCGCCGCATGAGGCGACCCGACCGCTCGACCTCAACGATCAGGCCGAGCAAGCGATGAGAAGAGGGGTGGGGCCCTCCCCGGGGCGGCGCGCCCGCGACCATCGCCGCTACGCCTCGCTCCGCTCGGCTCCGCGACGACGGTCGCGGCACCAGGGGGCGTGATCCGTCCGAGCAGGCCGCTACCTTGCCCCCACTACATTCACCACCCTCTCACTCGCGGTGGACCGAAAAGCGGGGGCCGCCCATCGCCGAACACAATCGTCGACGGCGTCAGACCAGCAAACAGACGCTCATCGCTCGACGGCCCCTCAGTATCGGCCAGATGACCTGCCTCGTCTAGCACGACCAGCGCCGCGCTCTTACCACGAGCCGACGAGTCGCGCGCCGGCATCGCAAGGATCGCGGTCTTCGCACCAGACGGCAATGCGAAGTCGATGCGGTCGCTTTTCACGCTCGCCAAGCTGCGCAAGATCGGGCTTGCCTCAACGAACGCCGCAGCGATACGCACAAACTCCCGCGACTGATCCTCCGAAGGGCTCGCGATCAGGCAATATCTGATGCGCCCGCGCGGGATCATCGCATCGAGGTCATCGCGCATCGTGCAATTCCACACCGCCGCAGCAGCCGACACGGACGTCTTCCCCGACTGGCGCGAGCAGCAGAAGGCGTGTGTCGTCTCCGGACCCTCAAGCAACCGCATCAGGTCTAATTGCTGCGGACGCCAATCAATCGTCGCGCCCAACAGTGGTCACTTTCGGTTGTTGTCCTCGGCAGTCACCCGCCGGTGGCACGTCCCGCACAAACTCATCCACGTGCGATCGTCCGGCGGGCCCAATGGGTCGTAGTTGCGATGGTGAACCTCGCTGGCCACGCCGGCCGCACATCCAGCAGACCGGGAACCTCCGCAAGAACCGGGCGCGCAAAATGCGCCAGCGATGGTTGTAGCCGCGCCGGCTGGCGCTCGGGCGCTCATCCCGGCGCTTGTGGCGGTCGCAGCGGCCCGTTTCGCAGATCACGCCGCAGACGGTGCAGACCTTGTAGACCATCTCGTCCATGCGTTTCCGTGCGGGTCGCTCAGGCACTCGGCGCAGAGCGGCTCGCCGCACTCGGGGCAGATCGTCTCCCCGGGATGCCACTCTCCTACGCATTCCCGGATCGGGGGAGGGGTCACGCCGCACTCGGACCGATCGCGAAAGCTCTGAGCGATAACGAGCCCGTCGGATTCCTCCCAGCGACAGGTCAGGTGATGTTTCGGCTCGGGCATTGGGGCTCCAGGGGGTTGGGTCACGGGAATCTCGCGATCCCGCTCGGTTTCTCGGGCTCGCTGAACGAGGATCCGGCCATCGCCAGCGCGATACAGGCGTCAATGGGGAGCGCCGAGCCGCGCGGCTTCGTGAACCGCCAGCGCGTGTCGACCGTTCGCACGCCGGCCGCTAGTGTCCCGCACCGTTAATTCGTCGGAGAAGTCGTTGAAGCTTGGCGAGGATCTCCTCAGCGGACTTGGTCCAGATGAACGGGCGGGGGTTCTCGTTCCATTCCGTGACCCAGTTCCGGATGTCTTTCTCGAGCGCTTGCACGCTGCGGTGATCGGAGCGCCTGAGCAGATCGTCGGTCAGATAGGCGAACCATCGTTCGACCTGGTTGATCCAACTTGAGTAGGTGGGGGTGTAGTGGACGTGGAAGCGGGGATGCTGCTCGAGCCATGTGCGGATCGCCGGGCTCTTGTGAGTCCCGTAGTTGTCACAGACCAGGTGCACATCGAGCTCACTGGGGACCAGACCGTCGATCTTGGTCAGGAACTTCTTGAACTCGATCGTGCGGTGGCGGCGATGCAGACTTGAGATCACCGTCCCGTCGTCGGTGTTGAACGCGGCGAACAGGCTGGTGGTGCCGTGGCGCAGGTAGTCGTGGGTGCGCCTCTCGCACATGCCGGGCATCATCGGGAACGCCGGCTGCGATCGTGCCAGGGCTTGCACCTGGCTCTTTTCGACTACCCGAACGCAGTAGATACCCGGGCGGCTGGTCGCCGGTGGGGACCGGGATCGAGTGGCGGATCGTGACGTCGTCCTCGCCGATCAGGACCTCGCGGACGACAAGCCGGACGATGTGTTGGCGCTGCTCGACGGTCAAGCTCTCGGCGTTCGCGGTGAGCCGGGTCCGGAACCCGTCGAGTGTCTCGGTGAGCTTGAGGTAGGTCTCGGCGTCGTGCAAATCGGCGTCGAGCGCGTCCAGCTGGGCCTGCACCGCCGCCTCACGCTTGCGCAGCTCGGGCGAGCGGGCGCGCAGCTCCTCAAGCGTGATCAGCTGCTCCTGGTAGCCGTCCAGCAGCCGCCGCAGCGCGGTCTGCGCGCGGGTGAGGTCGCGCTCGAGCGCGTCCCGACGCCCGGCGGCAGGGTGCGTCGCGCGCATCGTCTGGAGCCGGCGGTCGATCTCGGCCTGGATCAGCGCGGGGTCCTCTAGCAGTCCGAGTACCCGAGCCCAGACGAGCTCGTCGACCTCGGCGAGGCGGACCGGCTGGTTGTTGCACACGCGGCCTTCGGGACGGCGATGCCCATCGGTGCCCGAGCAGCGGTAGTACTCGCGCAGCTTGCCGTTCTTGCTGCGCGTCGAGCAGCGGTAGTAGGCGTAGCCGCAGTGGCGGCAGACGAGGATCCCCTGCAGCAGCGACGGGCGCTTGGTGTTCCGCGGCGAGATCACCCGGTTGCGCTCAAGTCGCTGCCCGACAAGCGCGAACTGCTCTTCGGTGATCAGGGCGGGCACCGAGATCTGCTTCCACTCCTCCGGCGCGACACCCTCGCGCGAGACCCGGGCGGAGCGTTGCCCGCGCAGCCGCGCTTGACGCCTGGCCTGGACGGGCGCGCCGGTCGCGTGCGTCTTGCCGTAGGCGGCCTGCCCAGCATACGCCGGGTTGTGCAGCATCCCCCACAGCGTGCCGGTATTCCAGCCCGCTGCGCCGGTCCTGGTCGGCACCTCCTGCGCGGTGAGCCACCGAGCGATCTTCGCGATCGACTCGTCCTCCTCGAGGTAGCGGCGGAAGATCTCGCGCACCACCGGCGCCTCGGTCTCGTCGATCTCGAAGCACGCGTCGGCGTGCTCGGAGCGCTTCACATACCGGTAGCCGTATGGCGCGCGAGCCATGACCGACACTGCGCCAGCCCGGGCGCGATGCAGCTTCCCACGCCGACACCGCTCGGCGATCTGCGCCCGCTCATACTCGGCGATCATCCCTTGGAACTGGCGCAGCAGCTCATCCTCGGGAGTGCCGGATCGCTCGGGCTCCTTCGCGAACGCAACCTCGACCCCGGCACGTTGGAACTCTTCCAGCAGCAGCACCTGATACGCGTAGCGGCGCGCGAGCCGGTCTGGCGCGTGGCACAGCAGCACCTCGAAGCGACCCTCCACCGCCAGGTCGCGCAGCCGCTCCAGCGCCGGGCGGCGCAACACCGCGCCCGAGACGCCCTCGTCCTCGAGCACCAGATCCTCGGGGACCAGCAGCCCGCGCGCGGCGGCGAGCTCACGCAGCGCGACGGTCTGGCTCTGAATCGTCTGCTCGCGCCGCTGCCGATCCGAGGACACCCGCGCGTAGATCGCCGCCACCCTGCCCCGCCGACCCGTCAACTGCTCCACGCTGCTGTCGTTCACCATCGTCCCTCCGCTCGTTGCCCGTCACACGACGCCGCTCCGGCGCCAAGATCACATACGCCCGCGCCAGCCGCGCATCGGCGAGGCGGTCACCGACGAACTCGACCTCAACGCGCCTGGCCACCGGGCCGCTCGCCGGCCTGCTCGAGATACGCACCGACCGCCGCAGCGGTCGTCGCGCTCAACGACACGCCACCGGAGAGCGCACGCTCGCGCAGTCCAGCGATCAGCGACGGCGCCAACCTGACCGTGAACACCACCGTGCGCTCCGGAACCACCACCCCATCCGGCCGCGCGAGTGCCGCGTTCACATACCGACGCGCCTGACGCTCCGACAGACCGAACTCCGCCTGCAGGCCGCGCACCGCGTCCGCCGGCGAGCGATCGCCCAGCAACTCGACCGCGCGGTTGACCCGTACCGCGTATTCGTCGGCATGAGCACGTCGCAACGCCATCAGCCCTACAGATACAACGCGTCACGGCAGACTCCTTCCCACCGGACGCGGTCCCCGCCACTCAAACTCGAAGTTACCTACTGCGTTCGTGTCTTCTCATCCACGCAATAGACGACGGCGGCCTCGGGCGGGTCCAGGTACAGGCCGACCACGTCATAGACCTTCTCCACGAACAACGGATCGTTGGACAGCTTGAACGTGTCCGTCCGATGCGGCTTGAGCTCAAACGTCCGCCAGATCCTGCCGATCGTCGACTTCGACAGGCCCGAGCGCTTCGCCATCGAGGAGCGCGTCCAATGCGTCGCGTTCTCCGGCGTGGACTCCAGCGTCGCGACCAGCACCTCCTCCACCTGCTCGGTCGTGATCGTCGCCGGCCGGCCGGGACGCGGATCGTCTGAGAGCCCGTCCAGCCGCAGCTCGCAAAACCGCGAGCGCCACTTCCCGACCGTTGTCGCAGTCACTCCCACCGCCTCGGCGACCTCCTTGTTCGCAAGGCCCGCCGCGCACTTCAGCACGATCCGCGAGCGCAACGCCAGTGCCTGGGATGACTTCCGCCGCCGCTCCCACCGCACGAGCTGCTCACGCTCCTCATCTGTCAATTCCAGAACAGCTTTGGGACGTCCAGTTCTTGGCATAGCCAAGTGTACCATAATTCTCCCACGAACTTAAGGCGCAGGACACTAGACGGAAGCAACCAGACTTCGTGCCCTGTGAACGGATGGGAAGTATTGGTTGGGTGCAGGTCGTTTGTAGTGGGTAGATAGTCCTGATTTATCGGGCGAATGGCGCGTCGGTCGGCGGTTTCTGGCAGGGTTATGCCCGTGGTTTCGGGAGGACTCCCGGTGAGCTGCGGCGAAAGTCAGGGGTGTTGTGTCTTTTTCGGACCGCGATACGGAGGTGATCGCGTGGCTCCTGATCTGCTGGACTTGTTCGTCGGCGCCCGGCAAGCTAACGGCTCTGTGAGCGAGCCGTCGTTGCCGTTGGTGGATGGTGATCGGCAGCCCGCGGGTGGCGAGGACCCGCGCGCGGCGGGGTTGGATGCGCGCCCGGTCGCGGGGTTTGAGCGCTCGCAGGCTCTGTTTGCGAGGTTGCTCGAGTGGGCGGCGGGCGAGGAGGCGTTGGGGCTTGAGCATTCAGGGCTCGAGGCGCGGCTGGTCAAGGACGGTCGTGAGTTAGCCCGCCAGGTGTTGCAGGACCAGCTCGATCTGCGCGCTGTGCTCGAGCCGCGCGTCGGTGGGGTGATCGGCGCTGAGGGCACGCCGCGGCGTAGTGTCGAGCGTGGCCACGAGCGCGATCTGCACACCGTGCTTGGCGAGGTGCAGGTCACGCGGCTGGCCTACCGGGCGGTGGGCAGCGAGAACTTGTATCCCGCTGACGCGCAGCTGAACCTTCCCGCCTCGCGCCACTCGCATGGGATCCGCAGGCTGGCCGCGCTGGAAGCGCCGCGCGGCAGCTTTGAGGACGCGCAGGCCGCGATCGTGCGTCAGAGCGGCCAGCAGATCGGCACCCGTCAGCTCAGAGAGCTGACGCTCTCAGCCGCCCAAGACGTTGCTGCGTTCTACGCGCAGCGAGAGCGCACAGCGCCAGAGGAAAAGGATCTGCTGGTGCTCTCGTGCGATGCCAAGGGGGTGGTGATGCGCCCCGAGGCGCTGCGTGAGCCGACTCGCACCCAGGCGCACAGCGCCTCGGGCAAGCTCAAGACGCGCCTGTCCAAGGGCGAGAAGTCCAATCGCAAGCGGATGGCGGAGATCGTCACCGTGTACGAACTCACCCCCGAGCCGCGCACCGCGGCCGACATCCTGCCCGACCCCGACAACCCTCCACCTTCAGCCACCCCGCGACCGAAGGCGAAGAACAAGTGGCTGGCCGCCAGTGTCACCGACGACGCCAGAGCGGTCATCGCTGGGATGCTCAACGAGGCCGACCGCCGCGATCCCGACCACAAGCGTCGGTGGGTGGCGCTGGTGGACGGGAACAATCACCAGATCGACCGGATCAAGACCGAAGCCCGCAAACGCAAGGTCAAGGTCCCGATCGTCGTTGACTTCATCCACGTCCTTGAGTACCTATGGTCAGGCTGCTGGTGCTTCTTTGAAGAGGGTGACCCGGCCGCCGAACGGTGGGTGCACGAGAAGGCGCGCGCCGTGCTGGAGGGCAAGGCGGGGATCGTCGCCGCCGCGATCCGCCGCAAAGCGACCCGCCTCGCGCTCGAGCCCAACAAGCGCCAAGCCGCCGACCGCTGCGCCGACTACCTCCTCGCGAAACGACCCTACCTCGACTACCCCACCGCCCTTCAGAACGGCTGGCCGATCGCGACGGGCGTGATCGAGGGCGCCTGCCGCCACCTCGTCAAAGACCGCATGGACATCACCGGCGCCCGCTGGGGCCTGGCCGGCGCCGAGGCGATCCTCACACTCCGCGCGCTGATCAGCAACGACGACTTCGACCAATACTGGACCTTCCACCTCGCCCAAGAACACTGCCGCATTCACGCATCACGCTACGCCCTCGGCGTCATCCCGGCACCCGCGTAACTCCCTCCAATGGACCTGCACCCGTATTGGTTCACGTAATCAGTACCCCGCTGGGCACGTGGTCTCCCCTTCTTCTCAGCCGTGTGCGCGGCGGTGACGACGTCTTGAAAGGGAAGACGCACCGCGACGGCAACACAGAACGCGCGGCGCATCGTCGGGGTGCTCGGGCCCCAGGATCCGCTCGCATGTGGCGAGTCTCAGAAGCGCCGATGACGAGGCGCGTAAGCGGTCTGGGGTTGCGCGTGGGTGCCGGAGAGCGCAGTGCCCCAGATGCGCGCGTTTCTCGACCGCTCTCTCGCGTCAGTGCGCCGCGCGTCGCCGCGCGTCCGCAACTGGGCGCTGGATGCCTAGTGGTCGTCTTCGCAAGTTCGTTGACGAATCCGATTCGTGAATCTCCCCACCAGTAAGGGCTGAGACGGCCGGTGCAAACGCCGGGCACTTGGGAAACCGGCCACTTAGACGCTCCGACCATCCCGGAGGTAGGATCGACCACGCCACCATAGAGATGATCATCGACAACATGGCAGCGGCTACGACCATCGACGACATCGTCGAGCTACTTGGTGAACGGGACGTGCGTCCGTGGACGCCGGTGGATCCGCCCAACGGGTTCTCATCCGCTGTGTATACGTCGGGCAACGGCGGACATCCCTTTGAACTCTGCGTGGCGCCGGTCCCATCTCGCCCGACGGTGGCGGACGTGCGCACCGTATGGACCAAGCGCCATCGGGGCCGCGCAAATCCACTGCTGTTGCTTTGCCCATTCCCGTCCGCGGATGACCTACGAACGCATGTATGTGGCCCTGAGACCACCGATCCGACAGTTGTCGCCGACGCCGACTTCGACCAGGCGTTGCGCGTGGCGCTGGCGGCGCTCGATGAGCCTGATCGCCTTGCCGCCGTCGAGTTGCTCGCGGCTCATCCGCTCGGTGCCGCAGATGACGGCGGTTTGGTCGGCATCCGAAATAATGGAATGTTTGCCGAGCATGAGCTGCGCATTGGCGCGAGGCTGCGTCAGGACTGGGGTAGGGCGTGTGCGATCGGACGTCAGCTGCGCGGCAAGACGGGGCGAGGGCTAGTAGAAGCACTCAACTTCGAGATCGAAACGCTGACCGCCGCCGCGTCGCTGCTTCGTGTGACCGATGGGCGAGCGCGTGCGGTGGCCGTATTTCTCGATAGGAGCGAGACGCCTGAAGGCACGAGCGGCCGCTTCGGCGAGGTGAGTGCCGTTTCGTATGGACTGGCCCAGGCTGACCGCGAAGATCTCCCGTTTGTGGTCCTTACTCGCGGCAGCGAGATCCGCCTGTATGCGGCTAGTCGTTACGCGGGCGTCGGGCGAAAGGGCCGCGCCGAGACCTTCGTCGCTGTCGACGTCAACCTGTTGTCCGACGAGGCCACCGGCTACCTGCCGCTTGTCTTCGGTGCCCAGGCGCTGGCGCCTGGTGGCACGTTCGAGGAGCTTCTCGATCGGTCGCGCGATTTCGCGGCTGATCTCTCTGTCCGACTCCGTGAGCGCGTTTACAACGATGTCGTTCCGGGCCTCGCTGTTGCAGTTGCTGAAGCCAGTGAAGGCGCCTTCGCTGGAGAACGTGCCGACCTCGACTTCCTCTACCGCGAAACGCTGGTTCTTCTGTTCCGGATCCTGTTCATCGCCTACGCTGAGGACCGGGAACTCCTCCCGTACCGCTCTAGTGAGGCGTATCGACAGGCCGCTTTGAAGACCATGGCGCGCCGCCTCGCAGACGCACATGACGCAGGGTTGTCATGGGAGGACACTCAGACGACTGCCCTGTGGGCCGATCTCAACAAGCTGCGAGAAGCCGTCGACGAGGGCAGCCCGGCCTGGTCGGTGCCGGCTTACGATGGTGGCCTCTTCTCGAGCGACCCGGATACCAGCGTCGTCGGGGCAGCGCTGGCGGGCATCACGCTCCCCGACTCGCGGCTTGCGCCGGCCTTGACGGCACTGCTCGTAGAGAAGGTTGACGATGGTGCTTGTGGCCCAATCGATTTCCGAACCCTCTCCGTTCGCGACTTCGGCACGATATATGAGGGGCTGCTCGAGTCGAGCCTGTCGCGCGCCCCGTTCGATCTCAGCGTCGCGGTGGACAACGAGGGTCGCGAGTCCTTCGTCCGGGCTGAGCCGGACGCCGAAATCGTCGTCCCCGTCGGCTCGATCTATCACCACAACCGATCTGGCGAGCGGAAGTCCACTGGCAGCTACTTCACGAAGGAAGTCGCCGTCGAGCATCTCCTTGAGCGCGCGCTCGAGCCGGCGCTCAGTCGCCACCTAACTCGAGTGTCCGCGCTCTTGGAGAGCGCTAATGAGCTGGCGGCCCGTGACGCGTTCTTTGACTTCCGCTGCGTGGACCTGGCGATGGGCTCGGGCCATTTCCTGGTTGCGGCCGTCGACCATATTGAGGAGCGCTTCACAAGCTTTCTGGTTGAACACCCCATCTCTGGCGTCAGTGCTGAGCTTGGTCGGCTAGAGGCATCGGCGGCAGATCTCTTGGGACAGCGGGCGGACTTCGAGATCGAGACTTCCACACTCATGCGCCGTCTGATCGCCCGCCGTTGTGTGTACGGCGTGGATCGTAACGAGATCGCCGTTGAGCTCGCTCGACTGAGCATTTGGATCCACACTTTTGTTCCTGGCCTGCCGCTCAGCTACCTGGACCACAACTTGGTGGTGGGCGACAGTCTCACTGGGATCGCTCGTATTGATGAAGTGCTAGGTGCTGTTCTTGATGCAGAAGAAAGCGGCACGGCATCCTTCTTCGAAGGGCAGATCCTGGCGTGGCTCGATGAGGCGTCCGCTTCGTTACGACGCTTGGCCAACGTCGCGGACGCGACTCCTCCAGAGATCCGGGAAGCCCGCCGTGCTCACGCCGAGGCCAAGGAAGCGGTCGAGCCAGTTCGTAGGCTGTTCGACCTGGTCTGCGCCATACGTCGTGGCGAAGCAGCGCGCTTCACGGGCGAGATCAACCACGACACGATCAATGAGCACGCCGATCTCCGCCAAACCGAGCTTGCCTCTAAAGCTTTCCAGGCTTTGCACTTCCCAGTCGCCTTCCCTGAGGTGTTCCTCCGTACAAATCCGGGCTTTGACTGCATCATCGGCAACCCGCCTTGGGACAAAGTCCTTTGGGAGCCAATGCAATTCTGGATCCCGCGGATGCCGGGTCTCAATACCCTTGGCCCAACGCGCCGGGACGCGGAGATGGGCCGGCTACGAGAGCTCTACCCGGCTGACGCAGTCATGGAGGAACGCCACGCGGCGGAGCGACGGAGGTATCAGGAGCACGTCAAGAGCGCCTATTGGCAGCAGGGGAGCGCGCACTATGACTCTGCCAAGCTCTTCGTTGAGCGCGCGCTGCAGCTCCTTCAGAAGGAGGGAGCTGTGGGCCTCGTGCTGCCGCGTCAGGCTCTAGTACTCGGCGGCTGGGCCAAGCTTCGTGATCTCCTTTTCACGAGCCGAAGCTACTCAAGCGCTACTCAGACTCGCAACCGGGGGGGGTGGATGTTCGACAATGTTCACCACAGCTACATGGTCGTGCTACTAGCACGCTTGCCAGCCGCGCTCGCGTCGGGCAAATTGGGTGCCGTGGAGATCAACGCATCGGTCACCTCAGCTGAGTACTTGAGACGTCTTACGCCAGGGGAGCCTTCGCTACTTTTGAGCTACGACGAGCTCGTAGAGCTTTCGGACACCAAGGTCGTGCCGTGGCTCGACGGAGATGCCGCCGCCGAGATCTTCGAGACAATGCGGGATCACCAAAGGCTCGCGCGAGCCGGAGGTTGGGTCACGGGACATCAGGAAGCCCGATGGGACTTCACCCGCTCAGGTCGGTTCGGACGTTTCGGGCGCCCAAGAGGAAGCAATACGTCCTGGCGGGTGCTAATGACACGGCACATCGAACCGTTTGAGCTGGTTGACGACGTTGCTTTCCGGGTGTTTGTTGACGATCTTGCAGGCGTCAGTGCGCTAGGACGCGGACTGACGCGTGCGCAGGGCGAGTGGCACCTTGACGAGACGCATCCGATCATCGTGTTTCGGCGGCCGAGTCGTAACGATGACGCGCGCACCGTCAAGGCCGCCGCACTTCCCGAGGTCGGTCGATTTCACAACGCGGGTTCCGTGCATGCGATCCTTACAGACGCCGACTTTGGCCTGGAGACTACGCTCGCGCTGTTGTGTTATTTGAACACCTACTGTTGCGACTGGTGGGCGAGGCGCTTCGTCGACCGCCACGTCACGGCACCGGTCATCAACAACCTGCGCTTGCCTGACTGGACCGAGGAGCAGCAAGCGCAGGCTGCAGCAATCACCAGTACCCTTCTCGTCCGCCGCGGCACCTACCGGCTTCCTGGACGACACACGATCAAGGAGGCGCCCGAGCACGAGGGGAAGAGCGACGAGGCACTCCTGGCTGCGGCAGAGGCCTTGGCGGTCGCCGGGTTCGGCCTTACCACGGTGCACATGGAGATCCTTCTAAGTGACTTCTCTGACAATGGGTGCCCTCCCGTACGCCGTGCAGCGATTCTGGGAGCCTTGGCATGAAGCCCGGAGCCCCGTCAACGGGCAAGCCGGAGTTCGCCACGAACCGTGACGGCGACACTGTTGGCGGCGCGATCGCCCGACACGTGCGATACCTGCTTGAGACGTGGGCCAAGGGCTTCGAGGTCGCTATCGCGACTGCGTACTTTAACCCGGGCGGCTTCGGGCTGGTCGCCAACGAGCTCGAAGCCGCTGACAGCGTGCGGCTACTGCTGGGCGCCGAGCCGGAGAGAAGGCTGGGCGGTCCTCGGCCGCTCAAGCAGGCCAAGCTTCCCCAGCAGGCTTACGCTGCTTCGCTGCGCAACGCGCTCGCCGGACACGAGCGCGACATCAAGCAGGACCTTGATCTACTAGGCTTTCAGCCCGACACGGACAAGAGCGCGCAGCGACTGATCGAGTGGCTGCGCTCCGACAAGGTGCAGGTCAAGCGCTTCACGAAGGGCTTCCTGCACGGCAAGGCTTTCCTGGTGACCACCGATCACGAGGGTGTGATCGCTGGCTCAGCGAACTTCACGTACGCCGGACTCGCGTGCAACCAGGAACTGATGCTTGGCCACTACCAGCCAGCGGTCGTCGGGCAGGTCGCCTCGTGGTTCGAGCTGCTCTGGGAGCAGTCCGAGAACTACGACCTTGCGGCCATGTACGAGCAGCGCTTCCGACCGCACGAGCCATATCTCGTGTATCTGCGGATGCTTTACGAGCGCTACGGACCCGAAGTCGAGGACGAGGCCCGCGGGATGCACACAAGCATCCGGCTCATGCAGTTTCAGGAGGACGGCGTGTGGCGGGCGCAGCGCATCCTCGACGAGCATCATGGCGTCCTCGTTGCCGACGGCGTCGGCCTCGGGAAGACGTTCATCGCTGGCGCGATCATCAAGCAGTACTCCGAGCAGCTACGCCAGCGAGTGCTCGTTATCGCGCCAGCCGCGCTACGCGACGGGCCATGGGCGAGCTTCATGCGCCGTTACGACCTGCCACGCGGTGTGCAGTGCGTTTCCTACGACCAGCTCCTCACCGACCGCCAGTTGCGCGCGGACGGAACGCAGCGGGTCTTGGACTACGAGATTGACGAGTACGGCCTAATCGTGATCGACGAGGCGCACGGCTTCCGCAACCCCGACACGTTGCGTGCGGACGCGCTGCGGGGACTGCTCGCCGGGTCGCCACCCAAGGCGGTGGTGATGCTCACCGCGACCCCCGTGAACAACGGGCTCTTCGATCTTTACCACCTGCTCAGCTATTTCATCCGCAACGACGCCGCATTCGCGCATGCCGGCATCCGCTCGCTACGCGAGCACTTCGCAAACGCGACCGCAGAAAACCCCGAAGACCTTTCGCCGGACCGGCTGTTCGACGTCCTCGACACGGTTGCTGTTAGGCGCACGCGGCGGTTCGTAAAGACTTATTACGCCCGCGACCGGCTGATCGACAATCAGGGCAATGCGATCCAGATCACGTTCCCGACCGTCAAGGTCGACAAGATCGGATACGACCTCGATCAGCTCATGCCGGGCTTCTTTGCCCGTCTTGCGCACGCGCTGGATGCCGACTCTGAGCACGCGCAGGGCCTTCCGGAAAGCACGCCGACACTAACCCTTGCGCGGTACAGCCCGTCGCGCTACCTGCGTGGCGGCGGCCAGGATGCGTACGAACTGCAGCTCGCGGGCCTGCTCCGATCGGGCCTTCTCAAGCGCTTCGAGTCGTCCGCACATGCATTTGCGCTGACGTGCAGACGCATGGCCGACAGTCACGACAAGTTCCTCGCACTAATGGACCGGGGCGGCGTCGCCACCGGCGCCGCGCTCGCGGACTGGGCCGCGCCCGAAGAGGACGACTTGGACGAGCTGGGGATTGAGATCCCGGAGGATTCCGAGTCGCTCGGGCTCTACCGCGCTGAGGAACTGCGAGCCGATGTCGAGGCTGACCGCGACCTGCTGCGGGCGTTCGCCGCCGAAGCCGAGGAGCTCACACCCGACCAGGATCCCAAGCTCGGTGCGCTCGTCGAGCAGCTCGTCGAGATCGCGCAGCAGGCCGCGAGCGAGGCTGTGTCTGACGCGGATGAGCGCGACAAGCGCAAGGTCATCGTCTTTTCGTATTACACCGACACGGTCGAGTGGATAGCGAAACACCTCGACGGGGTGATCAAGGTTGACGAGCGGCTCGCCGCCTACCGCGAGCGCATGACAACGATCGATGGCTCAGCGGCGAAAGACAAGACGCTCGTGCTGTACGGCTTCGCGCCTAAGTCCAGCGAAGCTCCTGAACACCTCGCTGAGGACAAGTACGACCTGCTCATCGCCACTGATGTCCTCGCCGAGGGCATCAACCTCCAGCAAGCGCGCCACATCATCAACTACGACCTGCCATGGAATCCGATGCGGCTCATTCAACGTCACGGTCGCATAGACCGCATTGGCTCCTCCCACGACCGCAACTACGTACGCTGCTTCTTTCCCGACACCAAGCTCGACGCGATCCTTGGTCTGGAGGAGCGCTTGAAGCGAAAGCTCCATCAGGCCGCGGCTGCCGTTGGCGTTGAGCAGGAGGTCCTGCCTGGCAGCCGCGTCTCGGAGAACGTCTTCAGCGAGACGCGCGACGAGATCGAGCGCATCCGCGATGGGGACACGACTCTGTTCGAGAACGCCGGCGAACGCGGCCACGCCTACTCAGGCGAGGAGTACCGCCAAGAGCTGCGTGCCGGGCTGCAGGACGTCGCCATTCGCGAGGCGATGCTCGCGCTTCCGTGGGGGTCTGGATCCGGGCTGGAGCGCCCAAACGCTGTGCCAGGGTACGTGTTCTGCGCGCGCGTCGGCGACCACCCCAAGGCGCTGTTCCGCTTCATCGACATGAGCGATCTCGCCGAGCCGCGTGCCACTGGCGACACGCTCGCCTGCCTCGCGCAGGCTTACGCAGAGCCTGGCACGCCGCGTGCTCTCTCAGAGGAGGCGCACCTGCTCGCCTACACCGCTTGGACGACTGCGCGCGAGGACATCTACGAAGAGTGGACAAAGGCGACCGACCCCGCCGAGCTCGCACCGAAAGTCCCGCGCATTCTGCGCGAAGCCGGGGCACTGCTCCACAAAGCGCCACCGGAGGGCATGCCACGCGCGGAGCTTACGCGACTAATCGATGCGCTAGAAGCCCCTTACCCACCTCGCATCCAAGGCGCGATCCGTAAAGCGATGGCAGGAGATGGCACCGACGCCGAGCGCGCTGCGAGACTCGCCGACGAGGTTTTGCGCCTGGGTCTGCAGCCGAGCGAACAACCAGAACCACTCCCAGTCATCACGATCGAGGACGTCCATCTCGTCTGCTGGCAGGCGATCACACCGGCGCCGCACGATGCCGCCAAGGATGCACCGACTGAGGAAGCGGCGACGCTGCTTGATGGGCCCCCAGACGGTCATGTTCCGTAGGCCAACACGCACCCGCTCTGGGAGCGTCTGGAGCAAGCTACAGACGAACCACGTGCTTGCGCTCGGACTAAGCCGAAGGGTGTCTCGCATCAAACGCGAGCTCGCCGGCCGTAACGCCAATAGCCGGATGCTCACGAAGGCGACCCGGGGCTTCCCATAAATCCGCGTTCTCGCGCCCTGCGACTGCGACTATGCCGACCGTCTCGACACTAGGCGGTTGGGTGTAGTTCGGCGCCGCTCTTGCGCACGAGCCCGTCGTTCTGAAGGCGACGGGCGACTGCGTAGAGTCCGGTGGCGTCCTTGAGGCCGAACTGTTTGGCCGCCTGAGCGAGAGTGATCCCGGGCTGATCGACGACCAGGGCAAGGAGCTGGTCACGACGACCACCCGCGCGGGCCGTGGGCGTGGCGGTCGTCCGAGTGCGCGGGTTCGCCGTCGCGGTGTTCTCGTCCGGTGAGCGCGCGGCACGGGCGTTGGACGCGCCCGGGGCCGTGACGCGCTTGGGCTTCGCCGCCGCTTTGGGTGCTGAGGCTGGCGCGGTCGTCGTCTTGGCGCGAGCTTCTCCAGGGCTGCCCGTGGCTTGGGCAAGCTGCTTTTGCGCTTGGTCGAAATCGCGCTGCAGCGCCTTGGCGAGCTTTCCGGCGTCTCGTCGCGCGCTGCTGATGAACGCCCGTAGATCCTTGTGCAGATCTCGGGCGCCTTGACTGACATCACGCCCGGTGTCCTCCCGCAGCTCCACCAGCGCCTGTTGCGCGGTGTCGAGCGAGCTGGACAACCACTTCAGCGCGGCCGGCTCCTTAAACGTAGACGAGCGCGAGGTGCTGGTGCTGTTCTTCGCAGGCGGCATCGGTGATCCCCTTTGGTGCTGGGGTTGCGATCCAGGCGCGACACTACTCGGGGTGCCGTTAAGGAACGTGGCACCAACCGACAAGTAGAGGTGGCCAGCGGGCCCTCTGCTCTGGCTACGCCGCCAGGCCGAGCCACGGCGCGTCTACCAGCAGGTCACGCTCACCGAGGCCGAGCGTGAGCAACTCCGCGCACGAGCGGCCGAGCTCGGGGTGTCGGTGCCGAGACTGCTGGTCGAGTCAGCGCTCAGCGGGCTTGAGACGCCGACCGACCGGAAGCGGCAGGTCGCGGAGCTGTTCGAGGTCCGCCGACTACTGGCGACGGTCGCGAACAACGTCAACCAGCTCGCGCGGTCGGCGAACATCTCCGGTCAGGTCGACGCCGAGCGGCGGCTCGAGGACACGCTCGGCGAGGTCGACGAGCTCCTCGCGCGGATGCGCGACCTGACAGGAGCGAGACGGTGAGCGGTTCTTCGGACGGGCTCTCAGCTTCGCAGCGCGAGCTACTGCTCGCGCTGCGGCGCGAGCTCTGGACGTCCACCAGCTGGCTGCGGACCTTGCTGTGACTCGCGTCGTGGTTGCTGCCGAGCTAGACGTGCTGATCGAGTTTGGCCTGGTTCACGGCGTGACGGTGGACAGCGGTCGGCAGGCGTGGGGTCTCACGGTCCGGGGACGCTCGCGGATCACGACGGGTAGCGAACCGTGATCCCGAACGTCACGCGCGGCGGCAAGACGGCCGGGGTGCTGCGCTACCTCGTCGGTAAGGGCAAGCGCGAGGAGCACGAGCACCCGCACCTGGTGGCCGGATCCCCGGAGGCGTTTTTAGGGTGTGGTGGGCGGGAACTCAGCGCCGCCGACGCCGGCGAGCTGGCGCGGTTCCTCGATGAGCCACGCGAGCAGTTCGGGACGCGGGTGACGGTCGCGGAGCGCGACCAGCAGGGCCGCGTCGTGGGGACGCGTGACGCGCATGTGTGGCATTGCTCGCTGGCGCTGCATCCCGACGAGCCGGACCTCTCGGACGAGCGGTGGGGTGAGATCTGCGAGCAGTTCGTCGCCGAGATGGGGTTCGCCGGCGAGCGGGCCGCGGCGCAGTGCCGGTGGGTCGCGATCCGGCACGGCCGCTCGACGGGCGGGTCTGATCACGCGCACCTGGTCGTGACGCTGGTGGCCGAGGATGGCAGCAACGCGCGCGTTCACAACGACCGGCCGCGAGCACAGAAGGCGTGCCGGGAGCTCGAGCAGCGGTTCGGGTTACGGGCGCTCGAGGCCCGCAGCCGCGGGGCGGGGAGCCGCGCACTCAAGCACGGCGAGATCGCGGCTGACCGGCGCCGCGGCCGCGGCGTTGGCGAGCGGGGCGAGCACGCGGAGCGATCGAGCCGGCAGCGGCTCGATCGGGCCGTGCGGGCGTGCGCGGGCGCGAGCCGGAACGAGAGCGAGTTCGTCGCACGGTTGCGCGAGCACGTCCAGGCCCGCCCCCGGTACGCCGAGGGCGGCAAGAGCAAGGTGGTCGGCTACTCGGTCAAGCTCGCCGACCCGGGCCGCGATCGCGGACGGGCGGTGTGGTACGGCGGCGGGCGCCTCGCGCGCGATCTGACGTTGCCGGCGCTGCGCCGCGGCTGGGGCCAGGATCAGGGCGAGGAGATCCGGGCGGTCGAGGAGTGGGACTCGAAGAGGGTCGTGGGGCGTCGCTCGGCGGTCGAGCGGCGCGCCGAGCTCGAGGAGCGCGGTCTGTTGTGGCATCGGTGCACGACGGAGATCGAGCGAGTGCGGCTGCAGCTGCGTGCGGCCGGCACCGATCCGGCGTCGTGCGCGCACGCGGCGCGCGAGGGCGCCGCCGTGCTGGCGGCGTGGTCGATCGACCTGGAGGGCGAGCAGCCCGGACCGCTCGCCCGGGCGAGCCGACAGCTCGCCCGCTCAGCGGAGCTGCCCGCCTACACGCCAGCGCCGCGGCGGCCGCTCTCGCGCGCGTCGGGGCTGGCGCTGTTCATGCTCGCCGCCGGGCGTCCGGACAGCGCGGTCGGCTGGCTGCTCGTCTGCCGCGAGCTGGGTCTGCTCGCCGGCGAGATCGGCCGCGTGCACCGCTCCCGCGGGGAGCTTGACCGCGCGGGGGAGATCGAGACCGATCTGAACGCGGAGCTCGAGCGGATCCGCGCGCGGATCGACGCTGAGCGCCTCGATCCCGTCGCGGTGGAACTGGACGCGGAGACGGAGGCGGCGAAGCGCGCACGGGAGCCGCTCGGGCGGGCGACACGCCAGACACGGGACCACGCTGCCGACGTCGAGGACGCCGAGGCGGTCAAGCGGTTAATCGATCCGACGCGTCGGCGCCGACCACAACAACGCTGAGCACAGCAGATATGATGTGAACTGTGAATGCGGGTAGGTGGACAGAGGAGCTGCGAGCCCGGCACGGCCTGTCGCAGGCCCAGCTGGCCTATCGTGCCGGGACCAGTCAGCAGTCGATCTCTCGGATCGAGCGTGGAGTGGTATCACCGTCGGTCGCGTTCTTGGAGCGGCTCGCGGTCGTGTGCGGCGAGGAGCTCGTGCTCGACGCGCGCGCGCGGGAGGTGCCGTTTGACCCGAGCCAGCTGGACACGAGGGTGGCGATGTTGCCTGCGGAACGCGCTGAGCTGTCGTTCAGCTGGAACAAGCTCGCGGGCGAGCTGACGCTGGCGGGAGCGAGGGCCCGTGGAGAGCTCTCGTAGCGCTGCGCTTGACGCCGCCGAGCTGTTGATGGCGCTGGCGCGCCACGACGTCGACTGCGTCCTGATCGGTGGCGCGGCGATGCAGGTTCACGGGCACGTGAGAACGACACAGGACGTCGACGTCGTCGCCGCGTGGACGGCGGAGAACATGCGTGCGCTCGCGGCCGCGCTGGACGAGCTCGACGCGACGATACGCGGCGTCGACGCGGACCTGCTTGGCATCGACCTGACCGACGCTCGCCAGCTGCACGCAGGCGGTAACTTTCTGATGCACACACGCTTCGGGGATCTGGACGTGTTCGCCGCCGAGCAGACCGCGGGCGCGCCCCCGTACGAGCAGCTACGCGCTCGCGCGATCACGGTCGAGATCCGCGGCGCTCGGCTGCTGATCGCCGATCCCGAAGACCTGATCCGGATGAAGAGCGCCGCAGCACGATTCCGTGACCGTCCCGAAGCCAAGCGCCGTCAGGACCTGGACGACATCACCGTGCTCGAGCGGCTACGCGCCGAGCGAGACGCGTCCGCCGCAGCGCGAGTACTCGACGCGACCCGCGACCCAACCGCGACGCCCGAGAGCACGAGTGAGCACGGCCCGACCGCGCGACCGCGGCCATCGCGAACCCGGCGACAGCCACCGCAGGATCGCCGCCGCTCGCGTTGATTCATCAAGGAGCGGGTCGACGCCACCGCGAGTGGGCGTTGGCTATCAGCTGATCGAGCGCGGCGAGGACCACCCACGCGCGACGATGCTGATCGGCCCAGCAGGCGCACTACGTCGCCACGCTCGAACCCACCCGCCGAGTCGACGTCGCGCACGTTGGGGCCGGCGCCGAGCGCGCCATCGCGGCCGACCGGCTCAAACACGAGCAGACGCTCGCTCACGTGCGCACGCTCGGCCGCCACGCCCAACGGATCGTCGAGCGGGTCGCGCTCGGCACCAAGCTGTACCAAGCTGTACCAAGGACTCGCGCCCGACGTCGCCAACCAAACCCTGCGCGCACTGCGCGACGCGAGAATCATCGAACACCACGGCCACGGCGAATGGCGGATCTTCGACCCGCTGCTACGCCGCTATCTGCAGCAACTCCCAGGCGAAGCCAACCCGACGTAAGGGATCGCGGCACGAGCCACTGGACACCGGCTGGATACGTCAGCCCGGATGGCGAGGGTCCGGTGCTCGTTAGACAATATGGATTGACCGTCCGTCCGGCCCGCGGTGTAAAAGTGGCCGGCTCCCCCACGATGGTCGTGGGGTGAGGTTCATGCCGCGCGGCTCCACCCGCGCGGCGGCCCACAACCGCATAGGAGAAGCCAGCCATGGCGAAGGCTAAGACTCTCGTCGGCTTGGACGTGCACGCGACGAAGATCGTCGCGGCGGTCCTGGACGCCGAGACCGGGCAGTTGCAGACGTTCTCGATGGACGGGGATGCTGCCGGCGCGGCCGGGTTCTGCGCGGGCTTGGCGCGGCCGGTCCGGGTCGCGTATGAGGCAGGCCCGACGGGTTACGGGTTGGCGCGCGAGCTCGCCAAACGCGGCATCGAGTGCGTCGTGGCGGCGCCGAGCAAGATTCCTCGGGCGTCGGGCGATCGGGTCAAGACCGACCGTCGAGACGCTGAGCACTTGGTGCGGTTGCTGCTGGCTGGGCAGCTGCACGCGGTCAGGGTGCCGGGCGATGCGGAGGAGGCGCTGCGTGACCTGGTCCGCGCGCGGGACGCGGTGCGGATGGACCTGATGCGCTCCCGGCATCGGCTCTCGAAGCTGCTGCTGCGGCACGGGATCCGGTTCGATGACGGGCACGCGTGGACGGCACGCCACCGCCAGTGGCTGGCGACGGTCACCCTGGAGTGGCCCGCGGCGCAGACGACGCTGCTCGACGCCCAGGGCGCGATCGACGCGCTCGCGCATCGCCGCGACAGCCTGGAGCGCGAGATCATCGCGATGCTGCCCACCTCGCCATGGGCGCTGCAGGTCGGCCGGCTGCGGTGCCTGCGCGGCGTCGACACGCTGACCGCCGTCGGCTTGTGCGCGGAGATCGGCGACTTCGAGCGGTTCGCCCGCGCCGAGCAGATGATGAGCTACATCGGCCTGGTTCCCAGCGAGAACACGACCGGGCAGCAGCGCCGGCTCGGCGCGATCACGAAGACCGGCTCCGGGCACGCACGGCGGCTGCTCGTCGAAGCGGCATGGCATTACCGCGCCCGTCCGAGCATCGGCCGCGCGCTCACCGACCGCCAAGAGAACCAGCCCGGTGAGGCGATCGCGATCGCCTGGTCAGCGCAGCGGCGTCTGCACCGCACCTGGACACGCCTCGAAGCTCGCGCCAAGCGCCGCACGATCATCGCCGTCGCGGCCGCCCGCGAGCTCGCCGGGTTCGCGTGGGCGATCACCAGAATCGAGTAACCACCAGCCCCAACATCACCTATCCCGTCGGCTGGGTCGGTGGCGGCCCGGCAACGCGCGGGGAACCCGCGAGCTAACTATGAGCAACCCGCCCCACAGGCCGGCCACGCCCGATCTTAGACAGCGGCTCCCCACGACGAACCATGGTCCTGCGGTGGCAACCCGCGTATATCAGTCTGACCGCGCGTCGCGCACAGCCTGCCGGACCGCCACCCACCCAGCCGACCACACCTCTCAGCCCCCGACCAGCGAAAGGCAGGAAATTCTTGACGCCCCCGTTGACAAACGTCTCTCCATATCAGTTAGCTGCCGCAGAGGTGCTCGTTCTCGATTGGGAGACGCGTGTCGACAAATGCGACGGTCTCGAGTTCCGCGGAGCAGGTCTGGGCTCGGCACGGGCGGCATGCTCGTCGCGACCAAGAAGCAAGACTGCCGCGACTCGTCCAGCCCCTCGAGCGCGACCATTGATCGCGGTCGAAAGGCTGCTCCTAAACGCCTGACGGGGTCACGGGGTTGGCACGGAGCTGGTGGCCGCATTCCGCGCCGAGCAGCGACGTCGCGGCAGCGTGCGACGTGGCCGCTTCAGCGGCATTGCGGTGGTCTCGCTGGCCAAGCGAAGACCACTGTTTTGACCCGCAGCACTGCTTGCTGGCGTCCACGCATCAGGCGGGCCAGCAAGCGGACTAGGCTCGGGATCGTCGCTACTGCTTGGCGCTCATTGGGGAAGAGCGTTGCCGGGCGGGATCTGACGCCTGTTTCTTGTCCGCCGCTGGCACGCCGCGGGCCGGGGCCCGGGCGCTCGAGTTTGGGCGAAGGCGATCGTCCGCTCCGACGCCAAGGTCTGGATAACGCACGAGCGATACGTCGCCAATGCAGTCGTGCCAAGAGTGCTGAGCGGATAGCCAAAGCGATCGTCCCGGTTGGCGACATCGCGTGATCGCCTGCCGTCGAAAGGAATCACGCCACGAATCGCCGTGGCGCTGCTGAGATTGGGCGATAGGGATCGTCCGCCGCACCACAGATCGCGCCCATCCCGGACGATCCCTTTGTCGCCCAAGCGATCGTGCGGGCTTGCCGAGGCGATGCATCAAAGCCTTCGCGCGGGTCGGCGGGATCGCACGATCGCTGCTCGTCGAAAGCGATCATCCGGCGGGGGCGTGCCGGTCCCGTCGGGGCCATGCGAGCGGCGAGGCGGCGGCTTCCGCGACGGCGCTTGCAACGACCGCGCTGAATCGATCTTCAGCAAGCGCCCAGCCGCTCTCGCACTCGGGTGCGAAGCAGGCGTCGCCGACGCCAAGCGGCGGGCATCTGCTGCTGGGCGAAGGCGATCGTGCGCTCCGGCGTCGACCTGAGCGGATCGTCGTGATCGCTTCGTCGCCAAGGCACTCGTCAGCTCGGTGGCGCGGCCAAGGCGAAAGGAATCGTCCGCCGGCGTGACCGCAGACGCCGGCATGTAGGGCACTCGGAGTCATGGCCGATCGCCTGCCTCGACGAGGACTCTCGCGAGACCCCGGCGGCCCTCGCCGACACGCTCGCTCGCCTGCTTGTCGTGTGCGTGTTCGCCGACTCCGCCCGCTCGCGCTTCGAGTAGCGGCCCCCGCCCAGGCGCTGTCTATGCGGCGCCTACGCACGAGCCGCCGGCGCCGTGGTCGGTCCGTCGCCCCTGCCTGTGGCGAAGAGCAGGACCGCGCCCGTCGGCCGGTTGCGTCCTGCTTCCGTGATTGCGCGGGTACCCCGCCGGGCGGTTGGCGGGCGTCCCCGGACGACCGCCTTCCTGGGTGCGCCCAGCATGATCAGCAGCTCGGGGGTGCAAGTCCCCTGTGGAGGAGATGACACCAACCACAAGCCAAGGGCAACTGCGTCGTCGTGAGGCGGGGTGGGAAGGAAGCCGGAGGCGAAATCGCGACTCTAGGAACACATGGCGCGCTGGATCCCGTTGGGGAGCTGGCGGGCTGCGCGTAGGAGGCGGGGCGGTCTGGGCGAGCCAGCTCGGCATGGCGAAGCCCGTTGTCATCAAGGGGCCGTTACGTGGACGCGGTGGGTGCGCGAGGAAGGTTGCTGGTCTTACCTGGGGAGGTCTCCATGGGTGTCCCGGGATGCCCGTCCGGTGCGCGTGCACCGCTCGTCGGGTGGTGCGGGACGACTGTGGTCGAGAGGCCGTGGTTCGCCGTGGAGAAGTCAGCAGACGCCGTAGTACCAGCGGGGATCGTGGATCGCTGGGAAGGGCTGAACGCGAAGCCGAGATGCAGGACGCTGGTGCTCGTGGGATCGACGTTGAAGGCAGCCAACCCCGCAAGGGGCCTGCACGGGAGGGTCCGACGGTGAAGCCCGAGGACGCCCGTTCAGAGCAGAGTCCATCCCCGGCGCCTGGCGATACCGCTGCTCACCCCGCCGAGGCGAGCTTGTGGGAGCAGTTGTTGTCCCGCGAGAATCTCGCTGAGGCGCTCAGACGCGTCGAGCAGAAAGCCGGTGCCCCGGGCATCGACGGGATGAGCACCAAGGAGCTGCGGCCGTGGTTGAAAGACCACTGGCCACGGGTCCGCTCACAGCTTGACGCGGGCACCTACCAGCCGCAGCCCGTCCGTAGGGTGATGATCCCCAAGCCCTCGGGCGGGATGCGGAAGTTGGGGGTGCCGGCTGTGGTGGATCGGTTGATCTGCCAGGCCATCGCGCAGGTGCTCACGCCCATCTTCGACCCCAACTTCCATCCCCATAGCTTCGGCTTCAGGCCGGGGCGCTCGCAGCATCACGCTGTCGAGCGGGCACGCCAGTTCATCTCCGATGACGCGGCGTGGTGCGTCGATTTTGATTTGGACTCGTTTTTCGATCGGGTTCAGCACGACGCTTTGATGGCGAGGGTCGCCAGACGGGTCCATGACAAGCAGGTGCTCAGGCTGATCCGGCGCTACCTGGAAGCGGGCGTCATGGATGGCGGGCTGGTAGCCGCGAGCGAGGAGGGGACACCTCAGGGTTCTCCGCTCTCGCCGCTGCTCTCGAACGTCATGCTCGACGACCTCGACTGGGAGCTGGATCGGCGCGGGCATCGGTTCGTGCGCTTCGCCGACGACGGACGGATCTACGTCCAGAGCAGGCGGGCGGGCGAGCGGGTCATGGCGAGCATCACGCAATACGTCGAGCAGCGCCTCAAGCTCAAGGTCAGCCGCGAGAAGTCGGTGGTTGACCGGGCGACGAAGCGCCCTTTCTTGGGGTTCGGGTTTCGGTACCGCGGCAGTGAGGTCAAAGTCACAGTCGCCCCCAAGGCCCAGAACCGAGCAAAGCAGCGCTTGCGCGAGTTGACCTCGCGTCGGTGGGGCGTCTCGATGGAGCGGCGGATCTTTGAGATCAACCGTTTCACGGTCGGGTGGACGGCCTACTACTCGTATGCCGACACGCCGTGGCCGTTTGAGAAGCTCGACAAATGGCTCCGCAGGCGACTGCGGCAGGTTCGCTGGAAGCAATGGAAACGCGTCCGCACGAAGCGGCGTAGGCTCATCGCGCTGGGCATCCCAGCGGGCGACGCGCACAAATGGGCGTGCTCGCGCAAGGGCTACTGGCGCATCTCGAGCTCTCCAATTCTCCACCGCGCGCTGCCGACCGCCTACTGGACCCACCAGGGCCTGGAGGGGTTCCTCGAACCCTACCGCCGTTTCCGGGACGCCAAGCGAACCGCCCGGTGCGGACCCGCACGTCCGGTGGTGTGGGGGGCGCCGGGGTAAGCCCGGCGCCTACCCGATCGAAGCACGCGCCCGCCGCTGACGGCAGCGACGATCCCTCCTGGGCGAAAGCGAGCGCGGCGGCGGCGGCGCGGACCGTTAGCTGGACGCACGGGAGTCGATCGTCAGCAAGCGGTCAGTGATGTCCCCGATCTTCCGCTGACGTTAGCTGGAACGCGCCGAGCCGGCTAGCACGAAGAGGCGCCTGCTCCTGCATTTGCGGCTGAGGAGCAGTCTTCCTGCCGCTCGCGAGCAGGTGGCTGTTTCTCCTCAGATCAGAAGCAAGCACGCGGCCGGCGCGCTCGTTGACTGCCGCTCTGACGGCGGAACGCAGTAGCGACCCGAGGTCCGAGATCTCGTAGAAATTTCAGGTCAACGGGAGCGGACGACGCGGGAGGATTGGCTCAAGCAGCCCGCGCCAGATTGCTGGGTCCAGCCGATACGGGCAGGAGGTCGTCATGGCGATCCTCCTGTCCTCTCGGACATGGGTTTAGTCGCCCCGAACGCTCCCTGACGACCTGCGGGCCGGATCCCTTCTTCACGACCTCGGAGGCGTTGGAGGGTCCAGATGCCTGCGGAGATTCAAGCGGCGCTCGGCGAGCTGGTCGGGGCAGCGAGAGAGGGGGTTGCTCGCAGGGCTTGGCGATGACATCAGCGCGGACGTCAGGGGGAAGAGTCGGAGGCCGGCTCCGTAGCGGCAGATCTTCCAACCCGCTCAGGCGCGTCTCGAAGAACCCTGTGCGCCACTGCGAGACGACCTCACGGCGACAGTTGCACCGTGCCGCGATCTGGTCGTTCCGTAGCCCTTGCGCGGCGAGGAGCACGATCTCGGATTAGCTGGTCGTGACCAAGCTCGATGTCGGCCGGTCGCTCGAGTGGGTAGTTACGCGCAGGGCGGATCGGTGTGTGCCCCGATGTCCCATGGCTCTCGGCCGGCGTATGGTGTAGTTGCGCGCTCGGGTCCGTGCGCGGATTAGTGAAGCGGTCTCTCCTCAAGGAGATTCAGTTGTTGCAGCTTACCGCTTTTCTGCAGTTCCCGGTTTCCGGGAGTTCGTGTACGCCGATGGTTCGCTGCCCGGGGCCTGGCATTGGTTGGGGTGGCGGTGAGATGTGACAATGCTCGCTTTGGTGCCCGAGTCCCGGCCGTTGGGTAGCGGCATGGCGTTTGCCGCCTTGGAGGGCTGCCGCGTGGGTGCGGCGGCGATCGCTCTGGCCGGTCGGGCGCTCGGATGACCGGCGCGGTCAGGGAGGTGGCGTTGGCTGCTGTGCCGGTTGGGCGTCTGCGCGAGACGGCGGGGCCGAGAGCGTGGGAGCGTTTGACTGACGCGCAGGCGCGCGCCGGGGAGTTGCTTGCGGGCCGGTCGTTGTGGTCGATTAACTCGACGGCGATCGGCGGCGGTGTCGCCGAGATGCTGCGCACGCTGCTGCCGTACACGCGAGCGGGTGGCGTCGACGCCCGTTGGCTGGTCGTGCGGGGAAGCGCTGAGTTCTTTTGTGTGACCAAACGGATCCACAACTTTCTTCACGGGCATCTTGGGGACAGCGGCCCGTTGGGCGAGGCGGAGCGAGGCGCCTATGAGCGTGTGATCGACGACGCTGGCTGGGCTCTGCGCGACGTGATCCGCTCCGGAGACGTCGTGGTCTTGCACGACCCGCAGACGGTCGGCCTCGTATTCGAACTCAAGCGGCTTGGCGCGACGGTGATTTGGCGCTGCCACATCGGCACCAATAAGCCGGGAGGGCTATCAGAAGCGGCGTGGGACTTCCTCTGGCCCTATGTCCAAGAGCCAGACGTGGTGGTGTTCTCGCGGCGCGGGAGCGTGCCCTCGCGATTGCCGCGGCAGTCGGTCAGGCTGATCGCGCCGTCGATCGATCCGTGCTCGGTGAAGAACGCGGACATGCCGATGGAGCTGGCGGCGGCAATCCTCGAGCACACCGGGCTCGTTGCTTGCGAGGGCGAGCTGTCCGAGGCACCGGCGTTTCACCGCGCCGACGGCTCGCCCTTGCGTGTGCGCCACCGATGTGACGTCCTGCGCGCCGGTCCGGCGCCGAGGCTCGGTTGCGATCAGTTGGTCGTGCACGTCTGCCGCTGGGATCGCATCAAGGACCCGGTTGGTGTGATGCGCGGCTTCGTCGAGCACACGCTCGCGCACGTTCAGGCTCACCTGATCCTCGCCGGATCTACCGTCCATGCGATCACTGACGACCCCGAGGAGCCGGGAACGCTCGACGAGGTGCAAGCAGCCTGGCGCGCGTTGGGTCACCAGCAGCGCGCCCGGGTGAGCGTCGCATGCCTGCCGATGCACGATGTCGAGGAGAATGCCGCGATCGTGAACGCGCTCCAGCGCCACGCCGACGTGATCGTCAAGAAGAGCCTGGAGGAGGGCTTCGGGCTTGGAGTTACCGAGGCGCTGTGGAAGCGACGCGCCGTCGTAGCCAGCGATGTCGGCGGTCATCGTGACCAGATTCGCCACCAGCACAGTGGCCTGCTGGTCGATCCGGCCGACGCGTGCAGCTTCGGTAACGCGATCGCCGAACTCCTCGCCAACCCAGCGCGGGCGAGCGCGTTTGGCGACGCCGGACACGAAACCGTCAAACAGCTCTACCTGGACAGCCGGCAGCTCGCCGAATGGGACGAGCTGCTCGCCGCCCTCGCTGAGACAACGAGCGCGAAACGGTCGGCCAGCTACCCGAAACTCGAAATCGTCGGCAATCGCATGCAATCAAGGCTCCCAGCCGAGGTCCCGGGAGACAACGAAGGCCGAAATGCGTCCGCGTGACGGGGTGCCGGGGCAAGCATCGCTCGATCGAGGAGCGCTCGATCCAGCCGACCACGATCATCTGACTGGCCTGTGGAACCGCCGGCGCTTCGAGGAGGAGTTCGACCGGCGCATCGCCGGCTCACTGCGAGACGGTGAGCGCCTGGCGCTTCTTTCCATCGACGTGGACGGGTACCGCGATGTGATCAGGCGGCACGGTGCGCGCGCCGCGGAGGGACTGATCCGGAGCATCTCGCAGGTACTCGCGAAGCGCCTTGGACCAAACAAGACACTGGCCCGCATCGGAGGCGACGAGTTCGCCGCCGTGATCCCCCGGGCGACGCCTCAGCTCGTACAGAGCCTGGCCGACGACCTCTGCACGGCCGTGCGCGAGCAGTCACACGCCGTCGGTTCCAGTCAGGTTCGTGCCACCGTCAGCATCGGTGGCGTCTTCCTCGACCCGCGCACCGCGACGCACCACGATGCGCTGGTCGCAGCCGACACCGCCCTCCACCAGGCCAAGGCCGCAGGCGCCGACCGCGCCATCCTGCACGAGCCCTCGCAACGCGCGTAGGCTAGGACGATTGGTGATTCGGGAGAACCAGGCGAGCGTCGGGGCCATGCTCACGCCAGCGTCAGGGCAATCGTGGGTACAGCCAAGGTAAGACCGGAAACTGCAGCGAGCCAGCGGGTTGCTACGCGTGTGTCCCGCTTGCTGAGATGAATGGCCGGGCAGGATGGCGCACGGTCGCGCCCCCGCAACTGGCGGCACCCCAAATGTCCCTGGAGCCCACGGGTCACTGGTCGCGGGCATTTGGCGGCGGCTCGTTGACCACGAGCCAGTACAAGCCGAGATGATGGATCATTTCGGCGAACTTGTCGAAGTCGACCGGCTTGCGGACGTAGCTGTTGGCCCCGTATCGATACGCTGCGATGACATCGATCGGCGCGGCGAAGCCCGTCAGGATCACCACCGGTGTCAGGCATGTGCGCTCGTCTTCGCGGATGCGCTGCAGCACCTTGAGCCCGTCGAGTTCCGGGAGGTTGAGGTCCAGCAGCACCAGCCGCGGCATGCTATTGGCGTCGTTGAACAGGTAGTCGAGTGCCTCCCGGCCGTCGCGCGCGAGCTCGATGTTCGCGGTCGTGCCCATGCGCAGCGCACGCACCGTCAGCGACTCGTCATCTGGGTTGTCCTCGACCAGCAGGATCGTTACGGGATTCGGCATCAGGTCACCTGGTTCTATCGATGTTGGGGCGTCGCACCCAGGGGCAGGGTCAGCTCGCGCCGGCTTCGGATCGTACGCGGCTCGGTTGCGGGATTTCCTTCAGCGCGGCGAGTGTGAAGGCCGGCGTAACGAAGCCGGTCACCACGTCTTGACGCGTTTGCTCGGGCGCCGGCTCTCGATTCGCACCCGCATGTCGAGGACGAGGCTGCCCTCGCTTGTGCAGCGGACCGGGTTGAGGTCAGCCTCGACCATCTCGGGGACTTCCCGGAGCAGGAGCGCGAATCGCAGAATCAGCTCGCGCAGCGCTTCGCGTGCGAGCGCGGCGGCGTCCGGGAACCGGTCCAGCTCGGTTGCGAGGCCGTGGCAGGCGTCGATCAGCTCGTCGGCTTCGACGTCCGTGTCCGGCGGCAGCCGGAACGCGACGGTTTCGCGAAGGCCGGCTCGGCTGCCGCCGAGGCCGACCGCGATCACTGAGCCCAGATCGGGATCGCTGAACGCGCCCACCAGCACATCGACGCCGGTCGCCACGAGCGGCTGGGCGATCGCGCCAGTCCATTCTCGTCCGGCCGTCTTGACCCGTCGTTGGAGCTCGCGCCAGCCGGATCGGACTGCCGACTCGCCCTCCAGTCCGAGCAGCACGGCGTCGATCTCGCTCGCACGCGCGGGCGCGGCAAAGTCCGCCTTCAGCGCCACGGGACCGCCGATTTCCAGGGCCACCGCGAGCGCGCGCTCGAGCTCGCGGCATCGATGCGAGGCGGCAACCGGGATTCCGTGCGTGGCCAGCACAGCCTCCGCGTGACCCAGCGAAAGCCAGCCGCCTGCAGGCTCGCGATCGAGCACCGAAGAGATGAGCGCGCGTGCCGCGCTCCCGTCCAGGCCCGGGTAGTCCGGCCGCACGCCGAGCGGCCGCGACAGCCATGCGCGACGTTCCGCCGCGCGCGCGAGCACCGCCACGCACGACTCCGGGAACAGATAGTTCGGCACGCCCACACCAGTACTCGCCGGCAGCCGGCCGTCGGAGCGCACGACAGATGCCACAACCGGCTTCGGCTGCCCGTCCGAGACCGCGGAGATCGCGTCCAGAACGCCGTCCGGGTCGCCCTCAAGACGATCGACGTAGCAGACCATCAGCGCATCGATCCCCGTGTTGGCGAGCAACTCGCGCACCCGCACGGCGTAGTCGTCCGCTCCGGCGCCGAGCCTCAACAGCACCGGATACGGCGCTCCGCGCGCGTCGCTGGCCTCCAGCCCGTGCGTGGCGCATGCGTCGGCAGCGAGCGTCGCCACACTCGCCGAGTTGCTCACGATCCCGACCCGGCGTCCGCTCGGCAACGGCTGGCTCTCGAACAGCTGCGCGACCTGGAACAGCTCCTCGCTGCTGTGAAACCGCAGCACCCCTGCCTGGCGCAACACCGCGTCGATCACCGCGTCGCCGCGCAGCGCCGCAGCCGTGTCAGAGCGCGCCTGGCTGCGCGCCCGCTCGGCGCTGCGACGCCCCTTGATAACGAGGATCGGCTTGCGGCGCGAGATCCGCTGCGCGACCCGGGTGAAGCGCTCAGGATTACCGAACGACTCCACGTACAGCATCACCACGGCCGTCCGGTCATCCGCCTCGCACCACTCGAGCAGATCGTTGGTCGAGACATCAGCACGGCCGCCAACCGAGACCAAGATCGAGATTCCCATCTGCCGGGCCTGCGCATGTCCAAGCAGCCCGATCCCGGGCGCTACAGCCTGCGCGCCGATCGCCAGCGCGCCGGGGCTCACCTTTGCGCCGCTGAAAGTGGCGTTCAAACTCACCTCAGCGGCGGTGTTGATCACCCCCACCGAGCTCGGCCCGACAATTCGCAAGCCCGAGCCCCGGACGATCTCCAACAGCCGCTCATCGCGCTCCACAGATGCCACGCCGTCGTCTTCGAGACCGGAAGGGAGCACCAGCAGCGCCCTGGCTCCATTCGCGGCCGCCTCCGCGGCGAACTCGAGCACCTCCTCACCCGCGACGGCGATGATCACCAGCTCCGCCGCGGGCTCCAGCTCGGCGAGGCTTAGTACGGCCCGCCTCGAGCGCACCACACCCCCCGCGCGGTTGACCGGCATCACAACCCCCTGAAAGCCGCCGGCGACGATGTTCCCCAGCACCGCGCGGCCCACGTTCCCCGGCGTCTCCGCGGCACCCACGACAGCTATCGACGACGGCGCGAGCAGCGACTGCAACGAAGCGACCGCGGCGAAATGATCACGCTCATCGATCCGCTCGCGCACCGCCTCCGACGGCGTGATATCGAGCGAGACCGTCACCTCACCAAACGAAGCCTGGCGTCGCACCGCGAACCCGGCGCCCTCGAACACACCCAACATCGCCTGATTGCCGAACATCACCTCCGCATCGAACCGGCGGATCCCACGGTCCGCCGCGATCTCCGCGAGCTGCTCGAGCATCCGCGTTCCCGCGCCGCGGCGCTGAAAATCGTCGGCCACCGCAAACGAAGCCTCAGCGGCGCGCGGCTCGCGTAGCCCGTCGAAGCCGGCGACCGCCACCACCCGGCCGTCAAGCCGGGCAATCAGCGTGACCCGATCAACACCACCGGCCCGCACGGCAGCACGCGCCGCGATATCGCTCCCCCCACCGCCGTGAAAGCGCATGTAACGGCTCTCGTCGGACAAGCCGTCGAAGAACTCCTTGATGTCCTCGAAGTCCGCCGGAGTCGGAGCCTGCAGACGCAGCGTCGCCCCATCCCGCAGCAGCACATCCCGCACCAGCCTCTCTGACTCACCAGCCGAAGCGAACATCACACCCCCCGGCCGCGATCGACCGCCAACAGCTGACCGGTGATTACCGGCAGCCCGCCGCGCACACGAGCTATACAATCGCTCGCCACCACTGCGAGCCGCCCCAACCAGCCCTTCGGCTCCCCCGTGGCTAGCAGTCCCCTTCTTTCACGAGCCACCACAGTCCTGGTCGCGCTGCCTAGTCCGCCTGCGAGCGCCCCCGCGAAACTTAGCGATGCCCAGCCAAATCTCACGACACGCCCTCGATCCCATCACACCGATTCCTGGTCCCACGGGCGTCCAAGACCCGTACACCCACCGCCGCGACCAACTCACAGCAGCCGACCCGGTGAGGTAGCGCGAAGCGCTCGACGCTGGCAGCGACCACAAGCAGAATGCGGTCGATCGTACCGACATCTACGCGCCGCCCACGCAACCGCATCAACCCCGCACGCGCGGCTCTCCCGGGTCAGCGCTCGAGAACAATTGGCGTCGGCTCGGCGCCAACCACTAGCCAATACAAGCCGAGCCGATCGATCACTCGGTGAACCGGTCGAAGTCGACCGTGGCGCGACATCATTGGGCGTCCGTGGCATGATCGCGACGTCTACGACCCCCGCCCGCCACATCGCCCTGCAACGGCTCACTACAGCCGGCAGCTGCCAGTCCTCGGGCCCGCCCGATCGCTTGCTGCCACCGAGCGACCCGCCAGGCGCCGCCGTCACCGAGGCGCCATGCAGAGCGCAGCGCTTGACGGCAGGCCAGCCGTCGCTGCACGGCTTGACGCGGGGAGTGTGATCCGCTTCCGGTCGGCTTTGGGATGATCAGGGCGGACTGGAGGAGGCGGGGTCCGCGATTCGGGGCGGGGGTTCGTTCAGGCTCGCCCAGTAGAGCCCGAGCTGGGCACCGCGCTGGCGAATTCGTCGAAGTCGACGGGCTTGCGGACGTAGCTGTTGGCGCCGTTGTGGTAGCTGTCGATGATGTCTTCCTGCTGGCCGGAGGAGGTCAGCACGATCACCGGCAGCGTCCGTGCCCGCGGGTCGGCGCGGACACGCTGTAGAACCTGTTGTCCGCTGACTTTCGGGAGCTTGAGGTCGAGGATCACGAACGCGAACGCCGTTGCGTGCTCGCCGATCAGCAGCTCAAGCGCTTCGGCGCCGTCACTGGCGAGCACCAGCCGGTTGGCGAGGTTGTGGCGCTCGAGCCCGACCGTCGTCAGCTCGGCATCGTCGGGGTTGTCCTCGACGAGCAGGATGTCTTCTTGCGGTTCGGGGCTCATGTCGCGTCTGCGGTGGGCTCGAGGGTGAACGTGAACGTCGCGCCGCGGCCGACCTCGCCCTGTGCGCTGATCTGTCCGCCATGGAGGCTGATGATCCGCTGAACGCTCGCCAGTCCGATCCCCGTCCCGGGGAACTCGTTCGCTCCGTGCAAGCGCTGGAAGACCTTGAACAACTGGCCCGCGTGCTGCATGTCGAACCCGACGCCGTCATCAGTCACGACGAACTCGCTGCGATCATCGTGCTCGCCGCCGGCGATCTCGATCCGTGCGCGCTCGCGGGTCGAGGTGAACTTCCACGCGTTCCCGAGCAGGTTCTCCAGGACGGTCCGTACCAGGTCCCGATCCCCTTCGGCGGTCAGTCCATCGGCGATCGCGAACTCGACCTGGCGCTCGGGCTCCGCGGTTTGCAGCTCGGCCGCGATTTGCCGTGCCAGCTCGCTCAGGTCGATCTGCTCGCGGTGTAGCTCCGCGCGCGAGACGCGTGAGAGTGCCAGCAGCTCATCGATCATCGTTCCCATCCGCCGCGCGCCGGCACGCACCCGCGATAGATAGTGCCGACCACGCTCGTCCAACTCCGCGGCGTAGTCCGCCAACAACATCTTGCTGAAGCCGTCCATCGCTCGCAACGGCGCGCGCAGGTCGTGGGAGACCGAGTACACGAACGCCTCCAACTCCTCGTTTGTCGCGCGCAACTCCTCAGTCCGCTCCGCGACCCGCTGCTCAAGCCCGGCATTGAGCGTGCGAATCTCCTGCTCAGCCTGCTTGCGTTCGCTCACATCCCGCGCGAACATCACGAACTCGTCGTGCGTGCCGTAGGCCATGCTGATCTCGACATCGAACAGATGGCCGTCCTTCGCACGGTGCACGGTCTCGAAGCGGTCACAGTCCCCGATGATGCAGCGGCTCATCCGCTCGAGGATCTGCGCTTCGGTCAGGCTCGCCTCGATGTCCGCGACTCGCATCGACAGCAGCTGCTCGCGGGTGTAGCCGCTGATCCGACAGTACGCGTCGTTGACGTCCACGATCCGTGCGGCCCGCTCATAGACCAAGAACCCGTCGCTCGTCGTCGCGAGGATCGCCTCGTGCTGCTCGGCCTGCCGATGGACGGCGTCTTCGGCCTGCTCGCGTTGACGGGCGGTGCCGATCGCATTCGAGACCGCCGCCAGGAACGAGATGTCATCGCGAGAGAACTGGCGCTTGGTGGTCGTGTGCGCTCCGATCACCCCGAATGGGTGCTCGCGCGGCCCGATCGCGACGCTGACGCCGCTGCGCACCCCGTGATCGGTCAGCAACCCGGCCGGCTGAAAACGGGTCTCGGCGCTGAGCTCCTCGACGATCACCGGCTCGCCCGCGAGCAGCACGTAACCAGCCTGAGATCCCTTCCCGCCCGCGACGACCGCGTGACCGACCAGTCCGGCATCGAAACCGATCTCCGCCCGCAATAACAGATCACCGTCCGGCCGGAGCTCAAGCACCTTCGTGAACTCCACCTCCAACGCGCTCGCTACAGCCAGAACGGCAGCATCCAGCAGCGCCACCAATCCCCGATTGGCCAGCGCCAGATAGCCAAGCTCGGCGACCGCCTGCTGCTGGCGCTGACGCGCCCGCAGCAACCGCTCGGCTCGGTTGCGCTCGGTCACGTCGCGCGCGGCGGCGACCACGCCGAGCACGCTCCCGGACGCGTCGCGATAGACCGTCGCGTTGTAGAGCACGTCGGTCAGCGCGCCGTCGCGGCGGCGGATCGTCAACGGATAATCCACGACCGACCCCTCCGCGAACACCTGCTGATAGCCCTCGCGCGCCCGCTCCGGGTCGGTGAAGTAATCGGAGAAGTCGCTGCCGATCAGCGCGGTGCGCTCAACCCCGGTGACGCGGGTGGTCGCCTCGTTGAGATCGGTGATCTTGCCCTCCGCGCTGATCGTCACCAGCGGATCCAGGCTCGCCTCGATCAAGCTCCGCGCATACTCCGACGCCCGGCGAAGCAGCGCGTCACGGCGCACCCGCTCGCCGATATCCGTCGCGACGATCGACCACGCCGAGTTCGTCGCGGCCGGAAGCGGCGTGACCGACAGATTCACCTCGACGCGGCGGCCACCCGCGGCGACCAGACCAAACTCGCCGGTAGTGCGCGGCTCCCCGTCATCTCCTTCGAACAGGCCAGCGAGCGCGGCGCGCTGCTCGGCGGCCACGAACCGCTCGATCGGCGAGCCGACGAGTCCCGCGAGCGGGGTTTGCAGCATCTCGGCCAAGCGGCGATTGGCGTACAGCACGATCCGGTCAGGCGAGAGGCTGGCGGCGCCTTCTGACATCTGCTCGACCATGACCCGGTAGGGCTCATCGGCGCCGCGCAGCGTGAACACCCGGTCGCCCTCGCCGGTCGAGACAACCAGCGCGTCGACCTCACCGGAGCGGATCGACCGCAACGTCTCCTCCACGACCGCCAGCCGCGCGCGCAGCGCATCGACCGACTCGCCCGCGCCGCCGCCGGCGTCAGCCTCCCGCTGCCTGGTGGGAGGGCTCATCTAGCGCTCGACTGGTTGTAGGTCTAGTCCGAGCAGCACGCGGTCGCGGTCAGACAAGTCACCGACCAGCCTACGCACCGGGAGCGGGAGCTCCTTGATCAGGGTGGGGAGGGCCACGATCTGCTGATCGGCTCCCAGTACCGGTTGCTGGTAGATGTCGATCACCTCCAGCTGGTAGCGACCGGCGAGCTCGGACTCGCAGATCTCCCTGAGGTTCGAGATCGCCCGCTGCGAACCCGGTGTCGCGCCCACCACGTACAGGCGAAGCACGTAGCGACGCTGATCGAGGTCTCGGATCGCCTCCGCGAAGCGATCCGCGGTTTCATCCTCGGTCACTGTCGCTCACCAGCCTCTGCGGGCATCAGTTGCAGGCCGACCAGGACGCGCTCGGTGTCCGACAGATCGCCGATCAGCTTCGTGATCGGCTCGGGCAGCTTGCGCACCAGCGTGGGGATCGCGATGATCTCATCGCCGCGCGCGAGCTGCGGACGCTCGAGCAGGTCGATCACCTCGATCTCATAGCGCCCCGCCAGATACGTCTCACAGATCCTGCGCAGATTCGCGAACGCCGTCAGCGACTTCGGGGTCTGTCCCGCCACATACAGTCGCAGCAGGAATTTCTCCCCCGCCGCCGTCTCGGTCGCGCCGCTATCGGTCATGACCTCACCGTTCCTTGTCCGTCCTCGGAAGCCCCGGCGCCGCGACGGGCGGCGGCGATCGCCTCGCGGTCCTGCTCGGCCTGTCGTTCACGTCGCTCCCCGGCTGCGATTTCGTTTGAGAGCTCGAGCGTGTCTGCCTCCAGCTGCACCCGCAGCGCGGCGACCTGCGCCTCCTGCGCCGAGCGGCGGTACTCAAGTCGCAGGCGCTTCGCGTCCAACTCGGCGCCTTGCGCGGACGCCTCGGCGCGCTCGCGCGCCTCCTGCGACTGCCGCGCGGACCCCATCAGGACCCCGCGCTCACCGGCGTACACGTCCCGGATCCCGAACCCCAAGCTGGTGATCTGAAACTCCCTGACCTGGTTTGAATGGCCCATCCCCCGGGACTTCAGGATGTTGATCCCGCGGTTGCGCTCCCCGTCGATCTCCAGGTTACTGACATCGACCCACGTGTCGATCACGCTCGAGACCCCCAGCCCCGCGCGGTCCTCGAGCTCGCCGCGGATCAGCGTCGTCATCAAAGCCGTGATCGCACGCCGCTTGAAGTGGTCGATCAGCCGGCTGAGCGTCGCGTTGATCTCGTAATCCTCACCCTGCAGGCTCGACAGCGGGTCGATCACGACGTTGGTTGGCTCGAACTGCTCGACCGCGTGGTAGATCCGCGCAAGATGCGTCTCCAACCCGTACGCCGCCGGACGAGCGGCGATGATCCGCAAGAGTCCCTCGTCCACCCAGCGCTGCAACTCCACGCCGACCGAGCGCATGTTGCGCACGATCTGCGCCGGGGACTCCTCAAAAGCGAACAGCATCCCCCGCTCACCGCGCTCACAGCCAGCCTCCAAGAACCGCGCGCCTAGCGACGTCTTGCCCGACCCCGGCGTGCCGGACAAAAGCACGCTCGAGCCGCGGTAATAACCACCGCCATCGAGCATCGCATCAAGCCCTCCCACCCCAGTCGGAACCAGCTCGCTGCTGGCATCATGCTGCAACGCCATCGCGGAGACCGGCAGCACCGAAAAACCGGTCCGGTCGATCAGGAACGGGTACTCATCCGGACCGTGATGAGACCCGCGGTACTTCACCACCCGCAACCTCCGGGTCGAGACCTGATCGTGCACGCGATGATCGAGCACGATCACGCAATCGGAGACGTACTCCTCCAACCCATGGCGGGTCAACGTTCCCTCACCGCGCTCGCCGGTCACGATCGCCGTCACACCGCGATCGTTCAGCCACCGGAACAAGCGGCGCAGCTCCGCGCGCAAAAGCAGCTCATTTCCCAACGGGCCGAACAGCGACTCCACCGTATCCAGCACCACCCGCTTCGCGCTCACCGCGTCGATCGCCGCCCCCAAACGGATGAACAGTCCATCCAGATCCCACGCGCCCGTCTCAACAATCTCGTCCTGCGCGATCCGGATGTGATCGATAGCCAACAACCCCCGCGACCGCAGATCCGCCAGATCCCACCCCAGGGAGGCAACATTCTGCGCCAACTCCTCAGGCGACTCCTCGAACGCCGCGAACACCCCCGGCTCGCCGGCATCGATCGCGCCACGCACCAGGAACTGCATCGCCATCAACGTCTTCCCGCACCCCGGCCCACCGCACACCAGCGTCGTGCGCCCCCGCGGCAGACCGCCATCGGTCACCTCATCAAGACCCGCGATCCCCGTCGCCGCCTTCAGCAGCCCACCAGGCCTTGACACGCCGGGCCCCGGCTCAGAACCAGCAACCATCAGCTCAACCTCTCGTTTGAGGAACGTTCATGAGTGACCTTCTCGTAGGCGTCAGCCTCGCCGACACAACGTCCGTGGGACGAGTCCGATGAAAGCGGCCACGTTCGGGCATTCGGAAGCCGAGAACCGCACAGGCGGAGACCGATCGTCGGCTGGTCAACCAGCGACAAGACGGCTGATGGTCGACCGTTGTCCACCACCCGAATGTACGCCCGATCCTCGGAAAGTGGAGATTCGTAGCCGCAGACGACGATCGGCAGGCCACAGCCTTGGCGCGTGCGTGCGTGCGCGCGCATGATTGCTAGCCCACATTCTGGGGCGCAGCACCGGTGTCCAACGGGCCCGACTTCACCACGCCCGCGAAGCGACTTCGCGCGCGCACCGTCGACCACGTGAAGAGAAGTCGCCGCTCGGGCCATCCGCCCTCCCGGACGCGCCCCGGGGCGGCGCTTCCGGCGACTGCCCCGGGGCCAACACCGGTCTGGCGGCTGATCGGCGCCCTGCGCGAGTCCGGCTATCACGATGCTCGTCGGCGTCCTCACCCGCTGGAGAAACAGCCACCTGGTGGCGAGCGGCAGCAAGACTGCCCATAGGTCAGCGGCAATGAGGAGCCGGCAGGCGGCTCTTCGTGCTAGCCGACCGTCGTGTTCCAGCAAACGCAAGCGGAAGATCGTGAGATCACCGACCGCTTGCTGACGATCGAGTCCCGTGCGTCCAGCTAACAATCAGCCCGATCGCCGCCGCTCTTGCGCAATCGCCCAGTGCGCCGGGACTGCTCCGGCGTCATGAGGAAATGGAGGACCGTATGACGTAGGAGCGACAAGTTCACGATGGCCTGCCGGTGCGAGTCCGGTCCGGGGAGACGCCTGGGTCCCTGGTAGCGATGCCCCCGTGCGCGATCGAGAGGTCGGGTACGAAGCGGGGCGGAGCGATCGCGCGGTCTGCAACGTGAGTGAAGCCTGAGTAAGCGTCGTCAAGCAAAATCCGCCTGCGGGCGGCCACGAGGGTGCCGAGCCGGTTGGGTGACGGCGAAGGCCATGGAAAGCGTTCTTGTTCCAGGAGCGGGCGCTGATGGACCCTCCGGCGTATTGGGCGTTGAACGTGCGAATGGTTGTCGTGGGAACCCGGGAGAGCCGTCTTGACCCCGATCGCCTGCGGGGCGAGGGAAGCGATGCCTGGCCTATAACCGGCGAACCCGGGAAGTGGCTTGGGTGGTCGAGCGGCAGTCGGAGCGGGTCGTAGTACTCCGAGGTCGGGAAAGCCGGCCACATGGGGAAGGGCCCGCACTTCATCGATGCACGGGAAGGATGAGAAGGACTCTGATGAGTGCCGAATCGGCTAGATCCGTCAGCCGCGCCATGGGCGTGGACCGGGTTCGTGCTCTCCAACGCGTGCTCTACCGCTGTGCCAAGCAGGACAAGGATCGCCGCTTCCATGCTCTCTATGACAAGGTCGCCCGCAGCGACGTGCTCTGGAGGGCCTGGGGCGAGGTCCGTGCTAACCGAGGAGCCGCGGGCGTCGATGGGATCGCCATCGGCGACGTCGTGGACTCGGGGGTGAGCGAGTTCCTCGAAGGGCTCGCCGCGAAGCTCAGGTCCGGAACCTACCGGCCCAAGCCGCTGCGGCGGGTGTACATCCCGAAGCCGGGCAGGCCAGGTCAGTTGAGGCCGCTCGGCATCCCTTGTGTGGCCGACAGGGTGGTGATGGCGGCAGCAAAGATCGTGCTCGAGCCGATCTTCGAGGCCGACTTCCTGCCCACCAGCTACGGGTTCCGGCCCGGGCTGTCGGCACATCACGCGTTGGAGACGATCAGACAGACCGTCACCTGGCGCGGGAAGCAATGGGTGCTCGACGCCGACATTCGCAGCTGTTTTGACGAAATCGACTCACACGCCTTGGCCGTTCAGATTGAGCGGCGGGTGTGCGATCGGCGGATGCTGAAGCTGCTGTGGGGTTGGCTGAGGGCGGGGGTCTTTGAGGGCGGGATCGTGTCCGCGATCGAAGCGGGTACCCCGCAAGGCTCGCCAATCTCACCGTTGCTCGCGAACATCGCTCTGCACATGCTCGACGAAGCATGGGCAGGCGGCGGGCACCGGCTCGGGGAGCTGGTGAAGTACGCAGATGACCTGGTGATCCTGTGCGCCACCCGCGAGCAGGCCGAGCAGGCCCGCGAACTGGTGGCGGCGGTCCTGGACGGACTCGGGTTGCGATTGCACCCGGAGAAGACCCGGATCGCGCACCTCGAACGAGGCGCCGAAGGGTTCACGTTTCTGGGGTTCGAGCATCGGATGCGAGAGTCGTGGAAACAGCCGGGTCGCTGGTATCTGCAGAAGTGGCCTTCCCGACGGGCGATGGCCTCGATCAGAGGCAAGATCCGCGCCCGCACGGAACGCCGCTACGCCGGGCTGCCGCTGGAATGGGCCGTCGAGGACCTCAACCGCTCCCTGCGCGGCTGGGGGAACTACTTCCGCTACGGAAACTCCGCGGACAAGTTCAACCACATCGACGCCTATGTCAACGAACGCCTCGCGATCCTCGCCAGCGCCAAGCACGGACTCCAAGGCCGAAACTGGAGAGACCGCTTCAACTACGAGTGGGCAACCCAGCTCGGCATCTATCGCCTATCAGGAACGGTGAAACCAACGCTTGCGTATGCCAGTCGGTGAACGATGTCGGAGAGCCGTGTGCGGGAGAACCGCACGCACGGTTCGATGCGGCGGCGGGAGGCAACCCCGGACCAGTCGGCCCAGGCCGCGCGGTCCCCGGAAGCCTCCCGCCGACCCTACGTAGCAGTCGTGACGAGCGGCGCGGCCGGGCGAGCGCATTGCCACGAGAGCGCTCGTGAGCGCCACTTCATTGCATTGCATTGCATTGCATTGCATTGCATTGCACTGCCGACCTGCGGCCGGTTTTCGGCTGCTGTCAGACTGATCGTCATCGGCCAGCACATCGACAATCTCCTCGTTGTGGGTCCGTGCGGTCTGCTGGATCTTGGAGCGCTGGATCTCGAGCGCGTGGTGGGTCGGGCCCGACCGCCCGCCGAGGCTGGCGATGCCGACGCCTACCAGCGCGCATTTCTTCGGGGCAGGGCAGCCTTGTCTCTGTGCTGCTTTCTGTTGGTGTTCAGGATTGGTCACGCAGCACAGAACAGGGCTGGTCGTCTGTCGGACTCGGGGCGTTCTCTAGATGGGCGTCCCGGGCGGATCTCACGGGCCCCCATCGCAATGCTCCGAGAGCTCGGTGCGGACTGGTCAACGTGGCCGCTGGCGTCGACGGCCTGGTCCGCGCCTCCTCGCCGCGCGTTTGCGCGGCCGGTTTCGGCTGCGCTGTCGGGCGCGTCCCCCGATCTCGGCGATCACGTTCTGGGCGGTGCGGACCTCGATCCCGGGGATCGTGCACAGCAGGTCAACCGCCGCCGCGAAAGGTGCGAGCTTCACCTCGATCGCTCCCGTCAGCGTCTCGATCTGCTGATCGAGGAAGTCGAGGTGCGCGAGGATCGCGCCGATCAGCAGCGCGTGGAGCTCGTCGAAGCGACCCTCGAGCGCCTCGCGCAGCGCCGGGATCTTCGCGCGCATCCGACCTTTCGCTAGGTCGGCCAGCACGACCGGATCGGTCGTGCCGTTGATTAGCGCGTTGAGCATCGCGCGGCCCGAGACGCCGAGGATGTCGGTCGCGACGCAGTCGAGCTTGATCCCGGTGTCCTCCAGCGCCTTGTGCAGCCGGTTAGCCTCGCGCTGACGCTCGGCGATCTGCGCCTTGCGATAGCGGGTCAGCTGTCGCAGCTCGCGGATCGGCTTCGGCGGAACGAAGCTCCCGCGCAGCAGCCCGGCCTCGGTCAGCCGGCAAAGCCACTCGGCATCCTTCACATCGGTCTTGCGACCAGGAACTTGTTTGACGTGCCTCGCGTTGACCAACAGCAGCTCGAAGTCGTCTTCGAGCACGTGCCAGACCGGCTTCCAGTAAACGCCGGTCGCTTCCATCGCGACCTGCGTGACACGGTGAGCCTTGAGCCAGTCGCGCAGGGCAAGCAGCCCACGGACGGTCGTCTTGAACTCCGCGAGATGCTGGACTCGCACACCCTGCTCGTCGGGCACCCGCACACAAGCGGTCACCTGCGCCTTATGCACGTCCAGCGCGCCCGGGCGCTCAACGATCACATCCATCAGACCTCCTTGGGATCAACGACACGGATCGCCGTCCGCCAAGAACCTCCGAAACAGACGAGTCTGAGGAGCGCGCTCACGGCGGCAGTCCCGGGATCCGGGGGAGGTCCCCACGCCAAACTGAACCACGGGCTCAAAAGCACCACAGGAAACGGGACGTCCGGCGAACGACGCCCGGATCTGACTAGAAGCCGAGTCCGGGGCAGGCGATCGTGCGAGCGGCACCGGGACTCCTCGGCGACGGCCGAGCCTGAGTGGCGCCTGGTCGCCAAAGCTCAAGCCGCGCAAGGAGCAGCGCTGGAGGTCGAAGCCATCGCCGGCGCGGCTGGGCGCCGTGCCTGCGCTCGGCGCGATGCAGAAGTCGGGCATGTTGCCGGTCAGCCGGCCCGGCGTTAGCTGACGCTCGGCTCCTGAGCTAACTCCGGCGGGACCGATCGCTTCCCCAATGGCGATAAAGCCGTCACCTGCCGCGAGCCCACGAGCGGGCTTGTCAGCATGAGCCGATGGTTCGGCCGACGTCACCCCGTCCGCGTCCGCTCGCTGAGATCCAGCTAACTCCAGACCGGGGCTCGTGCGCGCTTCCCGCGCCAAGCAGGGCGCGTGGAGTCGCCGACGAGATGCCCCTACGAAAACGAAGGCAGGTCTGCGTCGGCCGTCGCGAGCCGGCGCGAGCGTGGCTCCTCCACGCCTAGCGCAGCAGTCTCGTCAAGACTGCCCCAACGGCGACAAACCGGCAGCGAGCACATTCGGGGGGGAGGCGGGTTTGCACAGCATGGAACCCCGGCATCGGCGCTGTGACGTGCTTGCAAGGCTGCGTGAATTCGGTCCTCTGCTAACCGATTAAGACGGAGGCAGTTAGCCGGGCGGCGCCGCTCCGCACGAGGCGGAGCCTGCCGGCGCGTTCGTTGAATCCTTCGCGTCGGAGGATCGCAAGCTCATTTCGAGCGGTTGTGCAATTGGCGAGGAGCAGGGACACAGCCGTGCCCGCCGGAAGACTCCCGCAATCGCGCGGGAAGGGGAATCGGTGTAATCGCGGGGCGGGGAGCGGTTCGTGGTCTCGGTAGTTGTCCGGTGGGCGGGGCGTACGAATGCCGGATGCGGCAGCGCGCGGCTGAGCCTTAGCGTGTGGTTGGGTTTTCAGTGGCTGATCGCAAACTCGAACCGGATTTGCCTGCGGCCGCGGGTGCTCGGCGTCCGACGGATGCTGTCGTGCTCGAGACTGTCCCGGCAGTCGTCGTGGTCCTCGACGCGCAGGGTCGCTTGGTTGAGCTCAATCGTGCGGGGGAGGAGCTGACTGGATATAGCGCCGAGGAGGTCCGCGGCCGCGAGCTGTGGGAGACCGGGCTGGTCCCCGAGGAGGAGCAACCCGGCACGCGCGAAGTGTTCGCCCGTCTGCAGGCCGGCGATTTTCCGAATCGCTATGAGAATCACTGGATCACCAGGGACGGGCGGTGGCGGCTTTTGAGCTGGCGCAACAGCGCGGTCCTGGACGAGTACGGCGAGGTCTCCCACGTGATCGGTACCGCCGTTGATGTGACCGACGAGCGCCGAGCGCTGGACGCGCTGCAAGAGTCCGCGGAGCGCTTCCGCGCCACGCTCCAGACGCTGATCGATCCGCTGGTGCTGCTCACCGCGGCGCATGACGCCGACGGGACGGTCGTCGACTTCGTTTGCGCGTTCGCCAACGACGCCGCCTGCGCGGTCAGCGGTGTGATCCGCGAGGAACTGATCGGCAGGCGCCTGCTTGAGTTCCTCCCGGAATCCCCGATCTCCGGGCTGTTCGACGCGTTCGTGCGCGTGATCGAGACCGGCGAGCCGTTCATCCAGGACGACCTCGTCTTTGCGGTCGGGGGGGACGGCGAGCAGACCGAGCGGCACCTCAATGTCCGCGTCACGAGCGTCGGCGATCAGGTCGCGATCACGTGGATCGATGCGACCGAACGCCGCCGCCTCGAGGCGCAACTCGGGGCTAGCGAGCAGCGGTTCGATGCGGCGCTCGGATCGATGCTCGACTCGGTCACGATCGTCTCACCGGTTCATGGTGATGACGGCGAGATCGTCGATTTTCGCTATGAGTACGTAAACGATGCCCACTGCGCGCTCGTTGGTTTCGACCGCGAGCAGCTGCTCGGCCATCGACTCGGGGAGCAGTTTCCCGACTATCCGGGGAGTGACCGTTTCGAGGTCTACCGCCGGGTGGCGGTGACCGGCGAGCCGTGCCGGACCGATGACGTCTACCACGGGCAGGCGTGGGCCGGCACCCCGCTCGCCACCCGAGTGGTCGACACGATCATCGCCTCGGTTGGTGAGAACCTCGTGGTGTCGGCGCGCGACGTCACCGAACGTAGGCGGAACGAGCAGGAGCTGCAACTGCGAGCCGAGCTGCTTGATCTGGCCCATGATGCGGTGATCGTGCGTGATCCGGCTGAGAGTCGTGTGAGGTTCTGGAACCGAGAGGCGCAGCACATCTACGGCTACAGCCGAGAGGAAGCGCTTGGGCGCATCACGCATGAGCTGCTCGCGACGGTCTTCCCGGAGTCCAGGGAGGCAGTCGATGACGCTCTCGCGCGGGAGGGACGGTGGGTCGGTGAGTTGCGCCATACCCGCAAGGACGGTGGGGTGATCGTCGTCTCCAGTCGCCAAGCGCTTCAGCGCGGTGCGGACGGGCGGCCGAGCGCGATCATCGCGCTGAACTCGGACATCACCGAGCGCAAACGCGCCGAGGAGGAGCTCGCACACATCGCCGGGCTGCTCGAGCGCACCGAGGAGGTCAGCAAGACGGGCGGCTGGGAGTACGACGTCGCGACCGACCAGCTCACGTGGACAGACGAGGTGTACCGCATCTACGGCGTCGACCCGGCGTCCGATCCGACGGAGGTCACGCAGGCGATCGCGGCCTACGATCCCGAGAGCGCGCCGATCATCGATGCGGCATTCAAGCGGCTGGTAGCCGAGGGCGTCCCTTACGATCTCGAGCTCGGGCTGATCCGCGCCGATGGGCAGCGGGTCTGGGTGCACACGATCGGCCGGCCGGTGATCGACAACGGCCGCGTTGTGCGCGTCGCAGGCAACATCAGTGATGTCACCGAACGCAAGCGGGTCGAGGAGGCGCTGCGCGCGAGCGAGCAGCGGTTCCGCGGTGGGTTTGAGAACTCGCCGATCGGGATGGCGCTCACGGGGCTTGACGGCAGGCTCCTTGAGGTCAACGCGGCGTTCGCGGAGATGCTCGGCTTTGATGACCCCGCGCAGCTGGCGGGACAGGACTTCGCGCGCTTCAAGCACGCCGACGATCTGGCCGCGACTCGCGAGGGCGTCCGCACGATGGTCGAAGAAGGCAAGGCCTTCGTGGCCGAGAAGCGCTACATCCGCAGGGATGGGGCTGTCGTGCACGGGCTGGTGGGGTCCACCGCGGTACTCGACGCGGACGGCCGACCGTCGATGCTGTACACGCAGGTTCAAGACATCACGCAGCGCAAGCTCGCGGAGGCGGCGTTGCGCGCCAGCGAGGAGCGGTTCCGCGGTGGCTTTGAGAACTCGCCGATCGGGATGGCGCTCGTCGACCCGGAAGGCAGATACCTTGAGGTCAACGCCACGCACGCGCGGATGCTCGGCGTTGAGGACCCGGACGAGATGATCGGACTGAGCTTCGAACACTTCGTCCATCCCGACGACGTCGCCGATACTTACGCGAGCATCGAGCGACTCCACGAGACGGGCACCGACCACGGCGAGCGGCGTTACATCCGCAAGAACGGCGCGACCGTGTGTGCGCTGTTTGGTTCCTCGGTTGTGCGCGACGCGGACGGGCAACCGTCGGTGCTCTTTTCGCAGGTGGAGGACATCACCGAGCGCAAGCTCGCGGAGGCGGCGCTGCGCGCGAGTGAGCAGCGGTTCCGCGGTGGGTTTGAGAACTCGCCGATCGGGATGTCGCTCGTCGGCCTGGACGGCAGGTACGTTGAGGTCAACGCCACGCTCGCGCGGATGCTCGGCTTTGAGGACCCGGCCGAGCTCGCAGGACAGAGCTTCACGAACCTCATCCATCCCGACGAGGTGGCTCTGGCACTAGCGGCCCCGCAGCGAGTGATTGAGACCGGGGCTGAACGCGGCGAGAGGCGCTACATCCGCAGGGATGGGACTGTCGTGTACGCGCTGTATGCGGGCACCCTGGTGCGCGACGCGGACGGGCAACCGTCGGTGTTCTTTTCGCAGTTGGAGGACATCACTGAGCGCAAGCTCGCGGAGGCGGCGCTGCGCGCCAGCGAGGAGCGGTTCCGCGGTGGGTTTGAGAACTCGCCGATCGGTACGGCGCTTACGGGCCTGGACGGCAGGCTCGTTGAGGTCAACGCGACGTTCGCGCACATGCTCGGCTACGAGGACCCGGCCGAGCTCGCAGGACAGAGCTTCGCGAACATTGTCCATCCCGACGAAGTGGCCCTGGGACGGGAGACCCTCAAGCAAATCATGGAGCAGGGGAGCTATCACGGGGAGAGGCGCTACATCCGCAGGGACGGGACTGTCGTGTACGCGCTGTATGGGGCGACGCTGGTGCGCGACGCGGACGGGCGACCGTCGGTGTTCTTTGGGCAGGTGGAGGACATCACCGAGCGCAACCTCGCGGAGGCGGAAGTGCGTCGCCTCAACGCCGAGCTCGAGCGACGCGTGCTGCAGCGGACCGCCGAGCTCAGGGCTGCCAATCAGGAGCTCGAAGCGTTCGCGTATTCGCTCGCTCACGACCTCCGCGCGCCAATCCGGGCGATCAATGGATTCGGCGCGGCTCTGTCGCAGAATCACGGCCACGAGTTCGGCGATCAGGGCCGGGAGACGCTCGATCGGGTCCGCCGGGCGAGCGCCAGGATGGGCGAGGAGATCGACGCGATGCTGCTCATAGGTCAACCTAAGCTGGTTGTTGCCTCGACCGCCGTCGGGAGAGGGCCAAGACTGCAAGCCCGGTGCAGGGCCAAGAGCAGACCAGCCCCTCCCGGCGGAGGTGAGGTGCCGCGAAGCGGCAACAGGACGTAGCCCCGGTTGAGGGCCTGTCTATGAGCATCCGCAACGGTACCTCTTGGTCGGGGCGCTGTCGAGTTGTCCCCTGACCAAGAGAGGTAGTTGACGGATGGGCAGTTATGCCGGTGTTGATTGGGCGTCGGAGAAGCACGACGTGCGTGTGGCTGATGCGGCGGGCGAGAAGTTGTTGGCGGCGACGTTCGCGCACGATGAGCAAGGGCTGCGGTCCTTGTGCCGCCAGCTGGTGCGGTTGGAGGTTGAGCTGGTCGCGATCGAGCGGCCCGACGGGCTGCTGGTCGAGCGGCTTTTGGACGCGGGGCTGCGGGTGCTGGCGTTGCATCCCAACCAGGTCGCGGCGGCCCGCGATCGCTTTCGCGTGTCCGGCGGGAAGTCCGACGGGTTTGACGCGTTCGTGCTCTGCGAGCTGGCGCGGACCGACAATCACCGCTTCCGGGTACTGGAGCCTGACAGCGACCAGACCAAGGCGCTGCGAGCGTTGACCCGCGGGCGGGAAGACCTCGTCGGCATGCGGACGGCGTTGACCAACCAGCTGCGGGCCGAGCTTGAGCGGTTCTGGCCCGGCCCGTTGGGGTTGTTTACCGATTTGCACGGCCGGATCTCGCTCGCGTTCCTTGAGCGCTACCCGAGCCCGGCTGACGCGCGCGGGTTGGGCGAGGCGCGCTTGGCCGGGTTTCTGGCCCGGGAGCGGTACTCCGGCCGCCAGAAGCCCGCGGAGCTGCTGGCAAAGCTGCGGCGCGCGGCCGCGGCGCGTGTTGGCGAGCTCGAGTTGAGCACCCGCCGCCAGCTCGTGTTGGGCTTGGTCGCGATGATCAAGTCGCTGGGCGCGCAGATCAAGGGAGTGTCGGAGGAACCGTGTAAGCGTGGCCGAAAGGATCAGCCATGCCTACGAGAACTCACAGCAGAAGCAGTCAAGAAGAAGAAGATGTTGTTGTCAGCGAGGAGCGAAGCGACCTCAGCACCGTGGAGCGGCGAGAGGTGTTTCCCGGGTTGCCGGGCGGTCCTGGGCTCGATCAGGAGCCGTTGGAAGTCAGCGACGAGCTGCTCGACGCGTTGCTCTCAGGGGCGAGGACCGCTGAGGAGATCGCGGGCCCGGACGGGCTGCTGGGGCAGTTGACGCGCCGGCTGTTGAACCGGGCGTTGGAGGCGGAGCTGAGCGAGCATCTCGGCTATGAGCCCGATCAGGCGCCGCCCGGTGGCGTGGGGAACGCACGCAACGGCAAGCCGTCAAAGACGATCCTGACCGATCAGGGACCGCTGCGGATCCGCTCCCCGCGGGATCGCAAGGGCACGTTTGAGCCGCAGATCGTCAAGAAGCGTCAGACCCGGTGGGTCGGGTTCGACGATCGCGTGATCAGCCTCTACGCCCGCGGTCTGACGGTCCGCGAGATCCAGGGACACCTCGCGGAGATCTACGGCACCGAGGTCTCGCCGGATCTGATCTCGAAGATCACCGACACGGTGCTCAGCGACGCGAAGGCGTGGCAGAACCGGCCGCTGGAGCGCGTCTACCCGATCGTCTACCTCGACGCGCTGATCGTGAAGATCCGCGACGGGCATACGGTGCGAAACCAGGCGTGCTACGTGGCGCTGGGCGTCAACCTCGACGGCGAGCGTGACGTGCTCGGCCTGTGGTTCCAGCAGACGGAGGGCGCGAAGTTCTGGCTGCACGTTCTCACCGATCTGAAGACCCGCGGCGTCGCCGACATCCTGTTCGTCTGCGTCGACGGGCTGACCGGCTTCCCGGAGGCGATCGAGGCGACCTTCCCGCACGCGACCGTCCAGACCTGCCTGGTGCATCAGGTCCGCTCCAGCATGCGCTTCGTGTCCTACAAGGACCGCAAACCGCTCGCCGCCGACCTGCGCAAGATCTACACCGCCGTCGACGCCGAGCACGCCGCAGACGAGCTCACAGCGTTCGCCGAGAAATGGGATCACCGCTACCCGATGATCTCAGCCAGCTGGCTCGAGCACTGGGAGCAGATCACCCCGTTCCTGGCCTACCCCGCCGACGTCCGCCGCGTGATCTACACCACCAACTCGATCGAAGCCCTACACCGCCAGACGCGGAAGATCATCAAGACCCGCGGGCACTTCCCGACCGAGGACGCCGCCCGCAAGCTGATCTACCTCGCGATCACCAAAGCCGAGACCAAATGGAAGCGCGTGTTCAACTGGCCAGCCGCCTTGGCCGCGTTCAAAATTGAGTTCGGTGACCGCATCCCCGACAACTGAAACCCGACTGTCACTAGTTGACACACCAGGAGTAACTGTTACTATCAAAAAGTCAGCTTACACGGAAGAACTGACACCCTGATCAAGGAGCTCGAGCGCCAGCTCGCCAGGACGCTTGGTGAGCATCCCGACGGCGAGATCTTCCGCTCGCTGTTCCGTGACCCCCGCAGCGTGATCTGCGCCGCGGAGCTGCTGGCGGAGATCGGCGACTGCCGCGGGCGCTACCCGTCCCGCGATTCGCTCGCCGCCGACGCCGGCCAGGCCGCGGTCGCGATCGAGTCCGGCAAACGCAAAGCCGCGTGCTTCCGCTGGGGGTGCAACAAGCGCCTACGGGCCGCGTTCGCCACACTGGCCGACAGCACCCGCCACTGGCACCCCTGGGCCCAAGACGTCTACGCCGCAGCTCTCGCCCGCGGGCACGACCACCCCCGCGCGCTGCGGACCCTCGGGCGCGCGTGGTGCCGGGTCGTGTGGCAGTGCTGGCAGAAGCGCACCCCGTATGACCCCGCGCGCCACCGCGCGCTGCAACAGCACATCACCGTCACGATCCCGACCGCGTCGGGACCCGTCGTGGACCAGCTCGCGACTGAGTCGATGGCCGCCGGCCTCTTCGCCACCAACGCTCCCACCTCCCGACAGCAACAGGTGACAGCCGCACAGTAACTTCCTTCGCACCTGGCGCTCGCTTGCACCAACAAGTAGCGCGCCGACAGCATCTCTGCCGTTGACGTTGACCGTCTCAGCCGCACGGCGGCACTGGGGCGGCCGGCGCGTGCCGTTTTGCGCCGGCCGAGCCGCCGGGCGGGCCTCGACTCGTGCCGTTTGCGCAGCGCGCCATCTGCGAGAGGGGGGTCGCCAGGGGGTCCCGGGGGATGTGCCCCCGGACCACATCCGGGCTTCGCCCTCCCGCCGCCGACCCACTTTCTTCGCCGGGGGGTTGACACAGGACGTCTGCTCTCGGAGCTCACCCGACGTGAGCTGAACGTCACGAGCGTGGATCTCAGCGCGGTCGCCAGGGAGATCAGCGAAGAGCTGCGCGCGCGGGATCCGGCGCGCCGGGTTGAGTTCGTGATCGGCGACGGGTTGGAGACAGTGGGCGACGAGCGGCTGGTGCGGGTTTTGATGCGCAACCTGCTCGAGAACGCGTGGAGGTTCACCGGCCCCCGGGAGCACGCGAGGATTGAGGTGATGGGCGCGGGCGCCGGCGTATTCGCGGTCCGCGACAACGGTGTCGGGTTCAACATGGATTTCGCCGGGCTGCTGTTCGAGCCGTTCGCGCGGCTTCACCGCGAGGACGAATTTCCCGGCCTCGGCGTTGGCCTCACGACTGTGGAGCGGATTGTCCGCCGCCATGGCGGCGCGGTGTGGGGCGAAGGTCGGCTCGGCGAGGGCGCCACCTTCTACTTCAAGCTCGAGCCACCAACAGAAACCGGCACATGACTTCCCAGCACATCCTCCTGGTCGAGGACAACCCCGACGATCGCGACCTCACGATCATGGCGCTGCAGGGCAGCAGGATCGCCAACGAGATCGACATCGCGCGTGATGGAGAGGAAGCGCTCCAGTACTTCGCGGATCAATCCCGGCCGCTCCCGGTCCTGGTGCTGCTGGACCTGAAGCTGCCAAGGATCATGGGTCTCGACGTGCTCAAGCGCCTCCGCGCCGACGAGCGCACCAAGCTCATGCCGATCGTGGTCCTGACCAGCTCTCAACAGGACGGCGATCGCTACCAAAGCTACGTCGAAGGAGTCAACGCCTACGTCGTCAAACCCGTCGAGTTGGACGCGTTCTCCGAAGCCGTCAAGGCACTTGGACTGTTCTGGCTCGTGATCAACGAGCCTCCGCCCGATCCAGAGAGCTCGGGATGAACGCACCACGAACCGCCGCTCAATCCCTATCGTCGACCAATCGGAGGGTGTGACGTTCGTATTCACCCCCGAGAAGCGACGCGAGAGGAGGGCTGACTACCGAGCACGCTCAGACGTCCTGACCCGGAGCGTTCCTGCTATTGAGCAGCAGCATCGAGCGAGTCTCGCTTGCCGCCGCCCTGTCGCTTCCGGATCGCGAACCGGAAGCGACCCTACTTTGCGGCTGGGGACAGCTACCCACGCAGAGGGCCGTCGCGTCGACGCCGACCTCCGATGCGCGCGCGGCCGGCGGCTACTGCATTACGCATTTAGGGGCCACCGCGGGGCAGCTGACCGCTTCAGTTTGACCCGATAGACCGCCCGGACCGCACAGCTAACCCTCGACCTGGTCGGCTGTCAGGACCAAGATAGCGGCCGTTGTCTTCGACGAGCAGGATTTTTCGGCGGCTGTGTGTTCATTTCGGCGCCCCGTCTGGTTCGAGGGTGAACGTGAATGTGGCGCCGTGCTCGACTTGTCCTTGGCCTCGGATGTGGCCGCCGTGGCGGGCTACGATTCGCTTCACGCTGACAAGGCCGATGCCGGTGCCGGAGAACTCTTCTGTGCGGTGAAGGCGTTGGAAGGGCCTGAACAGCTGTTTGGCGTACTCCATGTCGAACCCGGCGCCGTCGTCGCGGACGAAGAACTCGCGGTGACCGTCGTGCTTGGTCTCGCCGACCTCGATCGTGGCGTGTTCGTGCTGGGAGGTGAACTTCCACGCGTTGGAGAGCAAGTTCTCCAACGCGATGCGGATCAGCTCTGGATCCCCGCTCGCGGTGAGCCCCTCAGCGATGTCAAAGTGGACGCGGCGATCGGGTTCGCTGCTCTGGAGCTCACTGGCGATCTGGCGCGCAAGGCTGCTGAGGTCGACCTGCTCACGGTGCATCACGCTGCGGGCGACGCGCGAGATCTGTAGCAGCTCGTCGATCATCCTGCCCATCCTTTGCGCACCTTCTCGCATCCGCAGCAGGTAGTGGCGGCCTTGCTCGTCCAGTTGCGTTGAGTAGTCCTGGAGCAGGAGGTGGCTGAAGCCGTCCATCGAGCGCAGGGGGGCGCGCAGGTCATGCGAGACCGAGTACACGAACGCTTCGAGTTCGTCGTTGGACACGCGTAGCTGTTGGGTGCGTTCGTTGACGCGTTGCTCAAGCTCGGCGTTCGCCGCGACGAGCTGTGCTTTGGCCTCGGCGCGCCGCCGCGCGCCCAGCCCCAACATCGTTGCGATCAGCACGGCAGCGACGAGCAATCCGACAAGCGTCCAGTAGGTCGCGGTCGCCCCGGCGTCGAGCGGCGCAAAGAGACGGCTGCTCGCCACGGCGCTGATCACCCGCCATCCCCCGGTGCCGGCAACCGGAGTGGACGCGTAGCGGTATTCCTGCCCGCCGCGCTCGTAGCTACCCGCAGGGTCTGTGACCAAGCGGCGAGCTAACGCGGGAGCCAGTTTGGACAGCGGGGTGATCGTTGCGCCCAGCCGAGCCGTGGCTGCGATCAGGTTGCCGTTGCGGTCGATCAGATAGATGCTCCCACCGGCCGGCGCGTTCGCCTGACCGACAACGGTGTTCAGCGTCGGCCCCTGCAACGTGATCGTGCTGCCGAAGATCCGCCGCCCATAGGGGGTGCGGTACGGAACGGCTATCCCAACGCCGGGGACGCGCAGGACCGGTGAGATCGCGGCCTGTGTCACGCCTGGGCGGTTCTCCTGCACCGCGATCCGGACGTTCTCGTATCTTGCGGCGAAATTCCTCCCGATCAAGGGCGGGGCATACGGTTGGATGACGAGCACCCGACCATTCGTGTCAAGCACACCGGCGGCCTGATAGCCCAGCCCTGTCGCGGCGAGCTTCAGCTGCTGCCGGGTGACGCTCCGAGCAGCCAGCATGTCCTCTGCGCGCGCCACGATCACCGATTCCTGATTGGCCAGATAGGCCTCCAGGAGCTGTCCGACATTCGTGGTGCGCAAGTTGAAGTTGTCGGCCAGCCTCGCGCGTTCGACGCTCTGAGCGTTCAACAGCGCCACCGCGACCACGATGAGAACCACCCCACAGCCCGCCACCGGACGCCAGAAATACCTCAACCAGCCATCCCAAACACCCGCCGCCCCCCGGCGCCTAGGCGGCGCGCGTTCCCCCGGTTCGGGAGCGGACTGCCCCTGCCCGGATGGGCCCCGCGCCGGCGGTCGCGAACCCGGCGGCTCGGCCTGCCGCCGGACCGGCGACTGCCGATCCACACTCGCACCGATTTCAGACTGCCCAGACACCGCGCTCCTCAGTCGCGATCCACGCCAACCCCCACACCGTGGCAGCGCCCTCGCAACCCACCATCCGAGCAATGCCGCACAGCGTCACAGTAGTTATCAGCAAACCCGACCAGCGGCGGTGCATCGCTTAACGGACGAACCGTGATAGCCCGAACCGGAGGCGTCCGTCGCGCTACCGGTCGGCTAGGAGATCGCAAGCGCTAGGCGGCACCACGAGCCCGACGGACCCGGTAGCGCCGACGGCGGAAAGAGTCACGATCGCGACATCGCCAGGCGCGCCTCCCGCTGCCGCAGCCAGACAAAACCGGCATCCATCTCCTCACCGCCCGTTTTGAGCAATACCGGCGGCTAGGGTGTGTCCGCCGGCCACAGTGCCGCTCTGCGGCGATTGCGGGAGACGGGCGTCTCGACACTTTAGCTGACCCGCAGCTCGCGAGCAAGCGTCTCGCGCATCCGCGGAGAGATCACTGACCCGCTTGCGGATGACCAAGATCAGCCGGGCCGAGCTAACGATCTCGCGGTCCCTGCGCGCGCTCGCAATCGCCCAGTAGCGAGCGTCGGTGTGCGCCGCTGCGCACGACTGCTTTGATCTCGCGCCGGCGCGGCACCGGACGATTGCAAGGGCGACGTTGCGCTCGTAACTCGAGTTTCGTGATTTCAGGGGGCGGTGGACGCTGATGGTGGAGCGCCCCTGGCTATTCGCCGCTGCGCATAGCCGGGGGAACTCCACTCCGGTTGAAGGTTGACCTCTGCGTTCTTGATCTTGGTGAGGTTGTTGGCGATCGCTTCGACGGCGGTCGTCGCCTGTGTGGGGGAGGTGATGGAGACGGTGGGCCGAGTGAGCGTGTTGATCTGCCGGGATGAGATGATGGAAGCGTATGGTGTGGTCAGATCACCACCGCACGGTAACCCTGGCGCTGAGGGTTTGTGCTTCCGACTTCGGTGGGATGGGAGATGCCGGAGCCAACGGAGGCGGTTGAGCCGCTGGCTGAGCCGGCGCCGATGAGCCCCGCGTCAGCGCCGCACTCGCGGCGTTGGCTGATCGACACGATATTCGCCTGCGCAGTGGTGGTGGGGGTGTTCTCGACGTTGGCGGTGTGGATCAACAGGCAGGTGCTCAACACGAACAGCTGGACGAACACGAGCTCGGAGCTGCTCGCCGATCCCAAGATCGAGGCGGCCGTTGGCGGCGCGTTGGTCAACGAACTGTTCAGCTCGGTCAACGTCTCCGCCGAGATCAAGGGCGTCCTGCCGTCACAGCTCGCCGGGCTCGCGGCGCCGGCGACGGCGGGGCTGCGTGCGCTGGCGATCCGGGTCGCCCCGCAGGTGCTCTCCTCCGCGACGGTCCAAAGCGCCTGGCGCCTGGCCAACCGCACTGCGCAGCGCGAGCTCTTGCAGATCCTGCGCGGGGGGAGCAAGACGGTCTCCACCGAGAACGGCGTCGTAGCTCTCCACCTGTACCCGCTGCTCGTGCAACTCGCTACACAGCTCGGCCTGCAGGAACAGTTGGCGAGCGTCAAGCCAGAGCTTCAGGGCGCCGCCGGAGCGGCCGCCCGAGGCGCCGTTCAGCAAAAGCTGGGGGTGACGCTGCCTCCGTTGAGCGGCAACATCGTGATCCTGCGCTCCTCCCAGCTGAAGACCGCACAGAACATCGTGAAGTCGATCAAGGGCTTCGCGATCCTGCTGCCCATGATCGCCCTGGGACTATTCATCCTGGCAATGTGGCTGGCGCACGGGTGGCGACGGGTAGCGCTGCGCGCGACCGGCTGGTGCTTGATCGGCATTGGCGTGATCGTGATCATCGCCCGGCGCGTCATCGGCGACGTCTTGGTCGACGCCCTGGTCAAGGTGGCCTCCAACAAGCCGGCGGCGCACCAGGTCTACACGATTGGCACAAGCCTTCTCTACGACAGCGCGATCGCACTCATCACCTATGGAGCGGCGATCGTGATCGGCGCCTGGATCCTCGGTCCTACCCGGCTCGCGCTCGCACTGCGCCGCGCGCTGGCGCCCTCACTGCGCGTGCACGCACCGTACCTCTACGCCGCCGCCGGCCTAGCCCTTCTGCTCGTGGTCCTCTGGGGGCCGTTCCCCTCGACGCGTCAGCCGATCCCGGTCATCGGCATCGCCGCCCTGCTCGCGCTGGGCATCCGGGCTCTACGCCACATGACGGCGCGGGAGTTCCCCGATGCGCGGGCCGGGGATACCGGGCGCTCGATCCGCAACTGGTCCTCGGCGCGCCGACATGCGGCGTTCTTGGCGATCTCCGCAGCACGCCCGACCGTGGCAGTCCGATCCTGACCGGGGTTTCCGCATGTTCGCTGCTGTCGTCGTCTTGCCTACGCCGCCCTTTTGGTTTGCCGCGCGTCCTGGAGCTTCGCGGCCGCCGCGCACTGGTCAGGAAGCCGGATGGGCGGGACCGTTGCCGCCGGAGGGGCCTCTGGGCGCGCTGCCGGGGGCATCGTTTTGCCGTGGAGCCCCACTCGCCACCTGAGTTAGATAGATACCCCCCCTTGCGGTCAAAGGAAGCGCCTGAGTTGCGGCGCGTGGCGCGGTGGCGAGACAGCAGGCGCCAGCGAGGCTGATCGGGTGCCGGCCGCGCGGTCGCGCGGCATCGATACCGCTCGTCTCGCTCGGTTCGTGGACCGCGCCGGCGGATCGCGATCTCAGGCGGTGTCCGGCGCCTCGACGAGCTCGTACTCTCGCTGCAGCTCGGCAAACGTGATCCCCTGTGTCTTGCGTCCTTCAGGCCCATCGATGCACGCTTCTACGAGACGGTCGGCTCGATGTATCTGCTTGATCTGGATGGCGAACTCGGGTCCACGATGCTCCCACACTTGGCCGATTTGAACCACTTTGCGAATGATGTTGCGTTGCTCTGTTGCAGCATTAGACATGTTTGACCCACTCTTGTCAGGGCGATCGAGAGAGTCGAGCTCTCGCCGCTCGTTTACCCCGAGCGCGGTTGGATGTGTGAGCTAGGGATGGCATCCTCAACGCCGCCACCGGACGGACCAATCGCCATGCTGTCTATGGCCATTATCGGCACCGCGGTGCTCTGTGGTTAGTGAGGAACCTGTCGCCAGCGACCGGCCACCGCCCTCAGCCGTCTGACGAGCGTCGGGCTTGCGGACTGGGTCCCGTCCTGCTGCCGCCGACGCCGCTCCGACCCGCGTCGGGGCGAGTCAGTTGGTTACGCGGGGGCCGCAAACGCAGATGACCTCGCTCGACGGTAGACATATCACGGCGCCGGCGACGCGGCGACCGCTGCCGTAGACCTACGCTGATCCCCTGTCATTCGACCGTCGCTCTATAGAGGTGGCGATTTCCCGTCAGACCTGCCCGCAGAACATCTCCGCTGCGAACCGACGACGAGCACTTCTCGCAGGCAGCAACGCTTATCCCACGCAGCCAATGCGCCGATGAAGACAGTAGACGAGGCGGCAATCCCGCCACAGCCGCCGAATGCACCACCCGACGGAAGCCCGACGAATCGCACCGCCCGGGCTTGTGACTGAAAGCGCGTGAAGACATGACTTCCACCACATCAGAGCGCCACCGCCGCGCAGACACGTCAAAGCACCCGCGTCCGTTCCCCGCCCAGTGCGTGATCGTCTACGGGGACGAGCGCGCCCCCCACACCCGCATGTTCCCGGACCTCGCCGGCGAGACCGTCACCGACCAGGTGCTATGGACCCCGGCGCGCCTGCGCACCCGAGGCGCCTGAACACACCCGGCAGCCGAGGAAGCCCCTCCTCACCGAGCCCCCACCCGGCGGCGGGAGCGAGCCGCCCATCCTGCCCTCCCCGTTGAGGAGCGATCGCACGGACAGCTTGCTGCTGTGATCCCGCGTCGTCCGGCTCGCGCAAGGTAGCTGTCAACGTGCGGCCGTGAGCCAAACCAAGCGCCGTCCGCACCGAATCCACCTACCTCACCTCAGGAATCGTCCAGGCACTCGGACGACGTCTCGGCGGCAGCATTGGGGCGGAATTGGCTGTGTCTTCTTCGTTTCCGATGAGCCTTGGGTTGCTGAGACCGACCGGCACTCACTCGACCGCACCCCCGCGCGGCCCTTGGGCCGGCCGACGCTGTCGACTTCGACTGCTTGCTTACGACCGTGTCTGAGCAAGCGGTGCGGCGCGTTAGCTGGGTCGATCTGACTGTGGGTCGGAGTACGCGAGTGGAGCGATGGCGACGGCCTCCGCTTTCGCCCAGATCGAGCGTGTGCGGCCTGAGCTCGGCGCGACTGCTCTTGTTCTCGCGCCGGTGCGGGCGGGCCCTCGCAATGGCGACACTTCGATCACCAGGGATCAAGCTGCGGACGCGGCTGGCGGGGCCTTCGTGCCGGAGCAGGCGGGGCGATTCTGCATAGGCAGCCAAGCGCTCTTGAACGGCGCGGTGCCGGCCCTCCTTCCGGCGACCGATGAAAGTCAAGGGGCTGGGCAGAACAATTTTCGGGGGTCCGATCGGTCGGGTGGCCGGTCGCACGGGCTTGAGAGGCGTCCTGTGGCCTCGGTTCGACGCGCCGGGACGGGGCCTGCTTGGTGTTTGCCGGTATTTGCATTGGGGACATCGTCGCCGGTGTGGTCGGCGTCGGGTCGAAGGGTTAGGTTGTTGGTGGGCGCGGGTGACTGACGAAGCGAAGTGCAGACGTCAGGAGCTTTGAGTCTGCCGCGCAGCTATGCCTTTCGAGGGCCTGATCTATGCGCGCTCCGGTGTCGCGCTCGCGCCCGCTTTTCTTGATGGTCGTCCGGCTTGCTGGTCGGTGACCATCCGCTTGTAGGACACCTCCGCTTGCTCGGCGAGGGCGCGTTCGGCGTGCAGGATCGCGCGGTTGGTGCTCCAGATCCCAGCAGCTTGCTTGGAGCGCGCGGGGGCGCCGGCGGTCAGCTTGAGCTGGCGCTGTTTCTTCTTGGTCAGCGCGGGGCGCTGGTGGGCGTAGTCCTCGCCGCGGGTGAGCATGAACCAGAACAGGACGGTGAGTTTGCGGGCGGTTCGCGACGATCTCGACTTTTGCAGTTCATAGTCCGGCGGACGCCCACGCTTGCTGGACGCTGGTGATTTCTCGGGGTGTGGGCGCGCACCCCGTCCTGGGTAAAATTGGTTGGCGATGATCACGCGGCGGAGCTTGGCGAGCATGTCGGTGAATGAGGGGGTGGTCTTGGTGAGATACCAGGGGTGGCGTTCGCGGCGTTCTTTGACGTCGTCGGGGTGGTGGCCTGAGAGCGCGTACCAGATGATCGTCAGTGACATCGCGAGGAACTGGAACGGGACGGTCCGTTGGACGGCCTTCTCGGCGCGGTTGCGAGCCTGTCCGACGCCGGCCAGCTCCTTGCCTTCTTCGTAGGCGACCTCGGTCGGCCAGCGCTCGGCGTAGCGTTCGATCAGTTGCGCGGCGCTCGCGTCGAGGTCGGTGGAGACGAGCGCCAGTTCGTAGCCGGAGGGCTTGGTGGTGTCCTGGATCAGCACTACCTGGAGGGGCTGGGATCCGAACGCCTCGTACCACAGGCATTGGAACGGGTGGGCCATCACCTGCTCGGTCTTGCCGTAGCGGCGGACGGTCGTGTTGACCCAATCGGTGGCGGGATCAGCGGCGATCTGCGCCAGCTTTGGCAGCTGCGCTCCTTTCTTGGGCGGCCGGCCGCGCTTGCGCTGCCCTGTGGGCGGGCGGGGCGCCGCCAGCCGGTGCAGCGCGGCGTCTGAGCGCAGGCGGGAGGTCATCGTGACGTTCTCCGGCAGGCCCGCAAACGCGCCGTTCGCGTAGGCGGCATCGCCGACGCCGTGGATCTTGCGTGCCGGGAACCGCTTGGCGAGCAGGCACAGGATCTCCCTGGCCAACCAGGGTTTTGAGGGCCGCTCGGGGTCTGGCTTGTGCTTGGGGATCTCCTTGCGCCGCGGGCGCCAGAGGCGCGAGAGCACCAGCAGGCAGACGGTCCGCTCAAGGAACGGCAGCTTGACGTTGATCCCGGCAGTGACCCAGTTGTTGCCCCACGCGAGCGATCCCTTGTTGCTGTTGGCGGTCGCGTCGTGATGCCAGAAGCAGCCGAACACCTTGCGCCCCCGCCGCTTCACCAACGTGTCATCGACCGGCACAACCAGCGACTCCTGCGCTCCCACCAAACGGGAGACGATCAGCTCCGCAACCATCAGCCCGAGCTCATCGACCGACCACTCCGCCGAGCTGAAGAACCGGTGCGCGCGGGAGTGATGCCAGACCCCGGAGAGCCTCGAGCCGACCAGCATCCCGCAGACGGTGCGCAGCGACGTCTGCGAGACCTGCCCCACGACCATCGCTCTGAAGGTCTCAAACGTCGGGCGAGAGAAACATGGCGCGAACAGGAGCAGAAGCTCCTCCAGCGAAGATGGGACGCAGAGCATCGGCGGCAACCCCCATGGGCAGCCGCGAACGGGCCTCCCGCCCGACCGCGGAAATGGCGTGAACAACCACCGCTTCGGGGAAGCCGCCGGTGCTCCTCCCTACCAGCGTCCGGTCAGGCGCTCAAACCATCAGCCCGACAGCCACGACGAGGCGCCGCCCCGCACCGTCCACCACGAAAACTGCGAAAGTCGAGCGACGATCGCTTATCTTTGCCGTGACCGCGCCGGGCGCGGAGGCGCTCGTAGAACGCGCGCAGCGGGCCGGGCTGCTTGACCACGCTCCAGGCTGCTTCGACCAGCGCCCACCGCGCGGACGCCGACCCGCGCTTGGAGATCCGGCCGGAGCGTGCCGGTGCCTCGCCGGATTGGCGGACCTTCGGGTCCAGCCCGAGGTAGGCGACCATCTTGCGGCTCGTCAAGAACCGTGAGGGCTCGCCGATCGCGGCCATGAACGACGCGGCGCAGATCAGGTTCACGCCCGGGACTGTCATCAACCGCCGGATCTCCGGCCAGGCCAGTGCCTGCTGGGCGATCAGCCGGTCGACCGCGGCGATCTCGGTGTCCGTGAACGCGATCTGCCGCAGACCCGCGTCGACTGACTCGCGCTCCTCGACGGGCAGCTCTAGGCCGGCGAGCCAGTGGCGGCCTTTGACCCCGAACAGGTCAGCGAACGGCGGCTTTTCCTGCAGCCGGCGCGCCAGCACCGCCTGGATCTCGTTCTTTGCGCGCGTCCGTCCGCGCATGAGCTGCTCGCGGCGCGCGAGCCGACGACGCAAGATCCGGCAGCGCTCATCGGGCATCCAGACCGCGTCAAGCTCACCGCGCCACAACAGGCTCGCCAGCGTGCGAGAGTGCAGCTTGTCGGTTTTGGCGCGGGCGCTGCTGATGCCGGTGTCATCGGGGCTGACCACGATCACCCGGTTCACGTGCGGCTCAAGGATCCGTGTCGGCCTCCCAACAGGAACCCGTCACCTCCAACGCCACCCGGTCGGTGGGCAGCAGACTCTCCGTCAGCGCTCCTAGCCCCTCGGGTGTGCTCGGCACCCGGCCCGCGGGGCGGACCTTCCCGTCCTCGCAGATCGCGACCACACAGAAATCGCGGTGCACATCCAGGCCGATCGCCCGACCGACCCACCTCGTCAACGCCAACGCCATCGTTCACCTCCAACAGTGGTTGACACACGGCGGGAGAACCAGCGGGAAAAACGGGCTCTCCGGGCATGATCGGGGGTGACGACACACGAACACGCGTTTTCTTTCTGGCCCTCCGAACCGCGTCACCCGTATTCCGCCACGACGCTCGCTCGACCCCGGGATGACCCGGTGCGCACGCACGGCAAACGGCGCAACGAGAAGGGAATGGAGCAGGCAGCTCCCCGGCACGCCACGACCCCCGTCAACGCGGGCAGCGACCCGACGCCCCCCAACGACGCCCTATGGGGCGAGTCTCGCCATGATCATCCGGATGCGCCTGCGCGCAGGCGCGGCCATCCCTGGCCGCTTGAGCACGCATCCGCTGTGCCCACGATCGCCGGGCACGGGGCCCAGCGAGCAGTCCACAACCCAGCAGCAGAGGCGCACGCGACTTCCACCCTCCGCTCCGACGACCAAAAGCCCTGCTCAGGACGGAATCTCGATCGAGAGTCACCCCCGATCATCCACGGAGCCCCGAAAAACGACACAGACCGATACGAGCTCGAACGCTCAATCCAGTCAAGTCGCAGGGGCGGCCGAAAGAAAAGCACGGGCTCGAAGCCCATCGCCGAAAACGGCCTACCCGACTGCGTTCTCCCAATGAAGGCCCCTGTCCCGGATGAACCAAACTTTCGGTCCCAACCGACCGGACCCTTCAAACAGCATTTTCATGCCGCGAGGAGGGGGCGCGTGATCTCGCTGTGGCCGCAGTTTCCGCTCAAGAGCGGGTCGGCGCCGCGCCCTTGGCTGGGGTGGTGCGCGCTCCCGCGCTCGCGAGGACGGTAGCCGCGGCCGCCGACTTGAACGGCGCGTCGGTCACAAACTGGGCGTCGCACGCCTTGTGTCCACCACCGCCAGGGCTGGCCAGACGGGCGCCAACGCCTAATCTGGATTGATTCCAGATCTGTGGCACACTTCGGGTGTGTCGGCGACCTCAGAACTTGAGCGCATGTTGCGCGGGGCTTCTCTGCGCGTTACGCGTCCTCGGGTAGCGGTGCTGGCCGCGGTGCACGAGCATCCGCACGCCGACACGGACTCGATCATCGGTCGCGTGCGCGAGGATCTCGGTGTGTCTCCGCAGGCCGTCTACGACGTGCTGCGAGCGCTGACTGACGTGGGTCTGGTGCGGCGCATCTACCCGCCGGGCTCCGTGGCGCGCTACGAGTCGCGGGTCGGGGACAACCATCACCACGTCGTGTGCCGGTCGTGCGGTGCCATCGCCGACGTCGATTGCGCCGTCGGTACCGCACCCTGCCTGACCGCAGCCGACGACCACGGCTACGCGATCGATGAGGCCGAGGTCGTCTACTGGGGCCTGTGCCCCGGGTGCTCGACCGTACACAGTGCCCAATGACACCCTCTGATCCCGGAAGGGGTTCCTTTGTCTGATAGTCCTGATGCCGTTGTTGGCGAGATGAACGAGCAGAACGGTGGCGGCTGCCCGGTCGCGCACGAGCGTGCGCCGCACCCGACCCAGGGCGGGGGGAACCGAGGGTGGTGGCCTGACCGGCTGAACCTGAAGATCCTCGCCAAGAATCCCGCCGTGGCCAACCCCCTCGGTGAGGGGTTCAACTATGCCGAGGCGTTTATGACCCTCGATCTCGCGGAGGTCAAGCAGGACATCGAGGACGTGTTGACGACGTCGCAGGACTGGTGGCCGGCGGACTTCGGCCATTACGGCCCGTTCATGATCCGGATGGCGTGGCATAGCGCCGGCACGTACCGCATTAGCGACGGCCGCGGTGGCGCCGGGGCCGGCCAGCAGCGGTTCGCGCCGCTGAACAGCTGGCCGGATAACGGGAATCTCGATAAGGCGCGTCGGCTGCTGTGGCCGGTCAAGCAGAAGTACGGTCAGGCGCTTTCGTGGGCGGACCTGATGGTCCTCACCGGCAATGTCGCTCTGGAGTCGATGGGCTTTGAGACGTTCGGCTTCGCCGGAGGCCGGGAGGACGTCTGGGAGCCCGACGAGGATGTGTACTGGGGCCCGGAGACCGAGTGGCTTGGCGACGAGCGCTATACCGGTGATCGGCAGCTCGAGCAGCCGCTCGGCGCTGTCCAGATGGGCCTGATCTACGTCAACCCGGAGGGCCCGAACGGCCACCCGGACCCGCTCGCCGCGGCGAAGGACATCCGCGAGACGTTCCGCCGCATGGCGATGAACGACGAAGAGACGGTCGCGCTGATCGCCGGCGGACACGCATTTGGCAAGACTCACGGTGCGGCCGACCCCGAGCGGTACGTCGGCCCCGAGCCCGAGGGCGCCCCGTTGGAGGAGCAGGGCCTCGGGTGGAGGAACAGCTACCGCTCCGGCAAGGGCGCGGACGCGATCACCAGCGGTCTCGAGGTGACCTGGACGGCCACGCCGACAGCGTGGTCCAACGGCTATTTCGAGAACCTGTTCGGGTACGAGTGGGAGCTGACCAAGAGCCCGGCCGGCGCGCACCAGTGGCAGCCGAAGGACGGCGCCGGGGCGGGCACCGTTCCCGGTCCCGACGAGGGCTCGTCTATGCGTCCCCCGACGATGCTGACGACCGACCTCTCATTGCGCTTCGATCCGGCATACGAGAAAATCTCGCGGCGCTTCCACGAGAACCCGGACGAGCTCGCCGACGCGTTCGCTCGGGCCTGGTTCAAGCTGACGCACCGTGACATGGGGCCCGTCGCACGGTACCTCGGGCCGGAGGTCCCGACCGAGACGCTGCTGTGGCAGGACCCCCTCCCCGAGGTGACGCACGAGCTCATCGACGCGGAGGACATCGCCACCCTGAAGGGTCAGATCCTCGATTCGGGGCTGTCGGTCTCCCAGCTCGTCTCCACGGCATGGGCGTCGGCCTCGACGTTCCGCGGCAGCGACAAGCGCGGCGGCGCCAATGGCGCGCGCGTCCGCCTCGAGCCGCAGAACCGGTGGGAGGTCAACGACCCCAACGAGCTGGCGACCGTGCTGCGCGCCCTGGAGGGGATCCAGGAGGCGTTCAACAGCTCCCAGACCGGGGGCAAGCAGGTCTCGCTCGCCGACCTGATCGTGCTCGGAGGCTCCGCCGCCGTCGAGCAGGCCGCCAAGAACGCCGGCCATGACGTCGAGGTCCCCTTCGCGCCGGGTCGCGCGGACGCGTCGCAGGAGCAGACCGACGTGGAGTCCTTCGACGCGCTCGAGCCGTCCGCTGACGGGTTTCGCAACTACCTGGGTGAGGGACAGAGGCTGACGGCCGAGTATCTTCTGATCGACCGCGCGAACCTGCTCACCCTGAGCGCCCCGGAGATGACCGTCCTCGTCGGTGGCCTGCGTGTCCTGGGCGCGAACTCGGGGCAGTCCCCGAAGGGTGTGCTCACCACGACGCCCGGGTCCTTGACCAACGACTTCTTTGTGAACCTGCTCGACCTCGGCACGGCGTGGTCGGCGACGGCCGAGGACGCGGGGTCGTTCGAGGGCCGCGACGTCAGCACGGGCGAGCTGAAGTGGACCGGCAGCCGCGTCGACCTCGTCTTCGGCTCAAACTCCGAGTTGCGGGCGCTCGCGGAGGTCTACGCGAGCGATGACGCGCGGGAGAAGTTCGCGCACGATTTCGTCGCGGCTTGGGTCAAGGTCATGAACGTCGACCGTTTCGACCTCACCTGATCTCGACGTCCAGGTCGGCCGCTCGTCGGCCGGCCTGGACACCTTTGTCCGATCGCCGCGCCCGAGGGGACGTCTCACGGGCATTGCTCCGACGATCTAGGTTGCCAAGCCTTCCGATCGACGAGCGGGCGAGGATGTCGCCCGCCGTCTCAAGCCGACCCGCCCCGTCACACAACCGCGTGCGGAAGGCTCCGGGTGTTGAACGAAGCTTGATTTCGGCACGAAACGAGCGTTCGGCGCTGTTGATCGTCGGGATGAGGCCGGGCGGCGGCGCGATCGACGCTCGCTGAGCGGTCTGCGGTGTGGTAGCTGTTCCCACACAAGTCGCCCCTTCCCGTCCGTTTCGCGGTCTGGGAGGCTCTCGGGCGGCATGAGTAAACGGACGATCCTTGACGCTCTCGATCGCGGTCAGCCAGGAGCGGTTGGAGGCCGATCTGGCCGCTGGGAGGGTCGTGTGTCCGGACTGTTCAGGGCGGCTGTCGCCATGGGGGTTCGCGCGCTCGCGCGAGGTGCGCACGCTGGATGGCGTGCGTCGCTTGAGGCCGAGGCGGGCGTCATGTGGCGCCTGCGATGCCACGCATGTGCTCTGTCCGTCGTGGTCGGTGCCGCGCCGGCGCGACAGCGCGGAGGTGATCGGCGAGGCGCTGCGCTTGGCCGCAGGCGGGCAGGGGCACCGCCGGATCGCCCGGCGGCTCGACCGTCCGCCGGGAACGGTCCGCGGGTGGCTCAGGTCCGCGCGGGCGCGCGCGGAGAGCCTGCGAGCGTGCGCTGTCAGGTGGACGTACACGCTGGATCCAGGCGAGCTCAGTGCGGTGACTCCGGCAGGCAGCGAGCTGTGCGACGGCGTCGAGGCGATCATGCTCGCCGTCCGCGCGTGGGTACTGCGCTTCGGTCACCAGCAAACCGGACCATGGGAGCGGGCGGTGTGGATGACCGGCGGCCTGCTGTCCGGCCGGCTACCCCTCCCGCCGTAGCCACAAGTCCACGTGGTCGTGCGCCAGCACGACCTCATCGCCATCCAGCTGCGCACGGCGGCTGCGGGTCAAGCGCCGCAGCAGCGCCCACATGTTCGCCGCCACCGTCGCTCGGCGCTTGACGCCAGCCGACGGCGCAGCTACCCCGCTTGACCGCCCGGCGCCGCACGGGATCCCAGGGCTTTGAACGTTTCAACGTTCGCCTCCGCCCCGACCTTACTTCGTTCGTTCGTTGGCCAGCTCGATCCCGGACTTCAACGACATCCGCGTGCCGGAAATGAGCAGCGCCCAACACCGGGCCGGGTCCTGCCTATGCAAATCGGACCGTCTACTCACCGCGACTCCGGCCCTCCTGTCGGCGACCTACGAGCTTCCGGCCGTGACCCGCCGGCCCGTCCGGCCGCTCGCGGTCACGCGATAGCAGAAGGGAGCCGCGCGATCGAGCCGACACAAAGTGCAAGCGGCAAAATGTTCGGGCAGCTCAGCCGAGAACCAGCGGGTCGCGCTTACCGGCGCGCCCGCTATTGGGCGAATGGGCTATCTATTTGACTCAGGGAGACCAGTATTTGCGGGCGATTGTCGCCAGGGACGGTGCACGGCCGCCACGGTGGCGACGCGGCCGGGCTGGGTCGCGCGGGTTGGCCTGCGTCCGGTGGGGCTGGGGTTGGCGATCAGGCTGCGGTAGGTGATCGGCTCGGCGAGGATCGCTTGTTCGAGCGGTCGGTAGAAGAGCAGGCCGCGGCGGGTGGAGCGGCGGCGGTTGAAGCGGAAGGTGAACTCGTTGAGGTAGGCGTCGAGGTGCTCGGGAGTGACCGCGCCCTGGTGGGTGCCCAGCAGCCAGCGCTGCAGCAGGCTGGCGACGCGATGCACGCCGGGCATCACGACATCGGCGGGATCGCTCTGCTGGCGCATCACTGTTCGCTCGTGCTCGTAGCCGCGGTCGCCCAACGTGAGGTACGCCTGCCAGCCGTCGGTGTGGATGGTGCTGCCGGGCTGCACCGCGCCGTCGATGAACGGCAGCATGCTCTCCTTGGTGACGTCGGGCACGTGTCCGAGGCGGATCCGCCCGAACCGCTTGGGATTCTCGATCTCCACGGCGATCGCGACGATCGCCTTGGTCTCCGTCTGGCGCCCGTGGACCTTGTCCTCGACACCGCCGATGTACGCCTCATCGACCTCGACGTGCCCCGAGAGCCGCTCGCGGCCAGGGCGGACCATCGCCGCCCGGTAGCGGTGCAGCATCGCCCACGCCGTCTGGTAGGAGCCCAGTCCAAGTGACCGCTGTACCCCCAGCGCGGACACGCCGTGCTTCTGACTGGTCATCTGCCAAGCGGCGGCGAACCACAGCTGCAGCGGCGTGCGCGTGCGGTGAAAGATCGTCCCCGCGGTCACCGACGCCTGGCGGCCGCAGACCGCGCACTCCCAGCGGCCGCTGCCCAGCCGCCAGCCATCGCGCCCCGCGCAGCGGGGACAGCGGACCCCGTCCGGCCAGCGCAGCCACTCCAGGTAGTCCAGGCACGCTTCATCGTCCGGGAACCAGGAGAGCAGCTCCGCGTAGGAGCCCGGATAGTCGCGTCCTGCCGCCGGCACGGCCCAAGACTACCTGGCTCAAATAGATAGCCCATTTGGGCGAAAGCGGTCGTCTGGCGATTGGCGGTGTTTGCTAGCTGCCTGCGGTCGGAACCGGTCGTCAGCAAGCGGTCGCTGATCTCGCCCGACCTCCGCCATCGCTTGCTGGAACGCGCCATGGAAGCTAACGCGAAGAGGGTGTCCACTCGTGCAATCCGGGCGGAGCGGTAGTCTCACCGGCGCGGACTCGCCGGCTGCTGAGATTCCTCATGAGCAGCCGCGTCGTTCGAGACTGCTGGAACCCGTCCATTGCGGAAGTGAGCAAGGCGTCTACCGAGTCTGTCGGACCTCGTCCCGCCAGCATGCTCGAGGTCGACGGAGACTGTCGCTTCGGCCCTTCGCGCCGCTTGCTGGAGGTCAGTCACGCACCGGCCGAGCAAGCGTTGCGCCGCCTTGATCGCGACTTGCGCTTCGCCTGGCGGAGCGGCGTTCTTGGGGTGACTTCCGGGGGGGGGGGGGGGGGGGGGGGGGCGAGTCGGCCGATCGGCAGAACCCCGTTCACGTCGCGCAACTTTCGCCTCTGACGGTAGTTGGCGTAGTCAGGCGCCACTCAACCGAAGGAGACAGCATGCGCAGAGCCCCGATCCTCTTGGCGTTGGCAGCGCTCGCCCTGGCCTCCTTGGCGGCCGGGGCGGCGGCGGGACAAGCACCCGCTGCTCCGGTGGTGAGCACCGCCGCCGCGACGAACGTGAGCTCCAGCGGCGCGACGCTGAACGGGACCGTGAATCCCGAGGGCCAGGCCACCGTGTATGCGTTCCAGTGGGGACCGACCACTGGCTACGGCCACGAGACGCCGCTGCCGCCCGGCTCGGCCGGTTCCGGAACCACGTTCGTGGCCGAAGCCGCGGCCCTCAGCGGCCTCGATCCAGGAACTGCGTATCACTACCGGGTCATCGCGATCAGCGCGGGTGGGGTCGCGACCGGGACCGACCAGACGTTCATGACGAGCGGCACCCCGCCAACGCCGACTACGTCGCCCACGGTGGCCAGCGCTGCCGCGACGAGCATCAGTCCGACCAGCGCGACGCTGAACGGGACTGTCAACCCAAACGGCCAGGCCACCGGCTACTACTTCGAGTACGGCACGACCGCCGCGTACGGCTTCCAGACCGCCTCCGCGAGCGCGGGTGCGGGGATCGCGAACGTACCTGCTACTTCCAGCGTGACCGGTCTTCAGCCCGGCACGGCGTATCACTACAGGTTGGTGGCGGTGAGCGCCGGTGGCACCTCGCTCGGGAGCGATCAGACGCTCACGACCACCGCGCCGCCGACTGTCACTACTGGCACGGCGACGGTCGTCGGCCCGACTGGCGCGACGCTGAACGGGACTGTCAACCCAAACGGCCAAGCGACGACCGAGTACTTCCAGTTCGGCACAACGACGGCGTACGGCCTTCAGACCACGCCTCGCGCCGCCGGCTCGGGGACGACGAACGTGGCGGTGAGGTTCAGCCTGACCGGGCTTCGGTCAGCCACGACCTACCACTATCGTCTCGTGGCGGTGAGCCCCGCCGGCACCTCGTACGGGAGCGATCAGACGCTCACGACCACCGCGCCGCCGACTGTCACTACTGGCACGGCGACGGTCGTCGGCCCGACTGGCGCGACGCTGAACGGGACTGTCAACCCAAACGGCCAAGCGACGACCGAGTACTTCCAGTTCGGCACAACGACGGCGTACGGCCTTCAGACCACGCCTCGCGCCGCCGGCTCGGGGACGACGGACGTGGCGGTGAGGTCCAGCCTGACCGCGCTTCGGTCAGCCACGACCTACCACTATCGCCTCGTGGCGGTGAGCCCCGCCGGCACCTCGTACGGGAGCGATCAGACGCTCAAGACAACAGCGCCGCCGCCATCCTCCTCGCAGCTCGAACTGTTCGGGCACACCGCGTTCGTCTCCCCGCAGGGCGTCGGCGGCATCTTCGTCGGCTGCTTCGGGCAGAGCAACTGCACAGGGAGCATGCAGCTCTCGCGCAGCGGCGTCACGCTCGGGCAACGCGGACTGTTTACCGTCACGGCCGACAACGGCGGCATCGTGCACTTCACGCTCAGCTCCCTCGGCCAGCAGCTCTTGCGCCAGCGCCACCACCTGCCGGTCGAGGTGGTGGTCTCGGAAAACGGGGGGAACACGGCCTCGAGGGTCGTGACGCTCGTCCCGTTCAGCTGACCGACATCGCGTGAGGGGCCGCCGGCGTCGCCGGCGGCCCCGCGCGCGGGGCGGCTAGCAACGAGGGAGGGGCCCCCAGCGCCTACGAGACGCCAGGCGGCCTGGAATTCCCGGAGTGACACTGATCGCCACCGGACACCGCGCCTAGCAAAGACCGAGGTCTCTGCCCCATAGTCGCGTGGCGGATTCCAACCGGGCCACTCAGGATCCTGTCGAAGCGGAAGTCAGCCGGGACATTGCGCTGGCTCTCACTCGGGACGAGAAGCGGGCACCGAATCAGCTACGCGCCGCGCTTCCGCTTTGGGCTATTTGCGGCAGTCTCGATCGACCGGATCAGGCCGTCCAACGCTGCTGGTCTGGAACGGGAGGAGAACTCTCGTCGGAGCCCCGGCCGAGTTGCCGCCAGGTGGCTGCTTCCGTTGCAACTCGGCAGCGATGTGGTCGGCGTGGTCGACGCCTGCTCCCGCGCGCGAGCGACAAGTCAGGGTGCTTGCTGGCGGACCGAGGCAGGGTGCGCTGAGCAAGCGGATCGGTCGCGCCGAGCGCGTCGCTCGGTTGCACAATCTGAGCGCCGCCGTCCTGATCGCCAACGTGGCCGCTCCTGTCGGGTAGGCCCGGCGCCTTGCGACGCCGGGCCCGCCCTCCGAATCGGGTAGAGGCCAGGCTTGCCCTGACCCCTCCCACACCACCCGGCATGCGGGTCCGCACCGGGCGGTTCGCTCAGCATTCCCTGACACGGCGGTAGGGAGCGGTGAATCCTTTCAGGCCCATGGTCTTGTGCCAGTAGGCGTTGGGTAGGGCGGTCTGTAGTGGCCAGGACCCCGCGACGCGCCAGTACCCCTTCTGCGAGGCCGCCCATGAGCGGGCGTCGCGGTCGGGGATCCCGAGCGCGCGGAGGTTCCGGTAGCGCGTTTGTGGGCGCTTCCACTCCTTCCAGCGCACCTGCCGTAGCCTGCGGCGCAGCCACTTCTCGAGCTTCTCGAACGGCAGGACGGTGTCGGCAAACGAGAAGTAGCCGGTCCATCCGACCGTGAAGCGGTTGATCTCCTTGATCCGCCGCTCCATCGAGACGCCCCAGTTGCGCGTGGTCAGCTGACGGATCCGCTCCTGGGCTCGTTTGAGAGCCTTCGGGGCGACCGTCACGCCGATCCTGCCGTCCCGGTAGCGGAAGAACTGGAACCCCAGCAGGGGCCGTTCGACCGCTGAGCCGACCGCCGACTTCTGTCGGTTGACGCGCAGCTTCAGGCGCTGCTCGATGTATTGCGGCTCTCTCGGCATCGATGTGGTCAGGTTTCGGCTTTCTGGTCATGGGACCGGGTGACTTTGGAGGCACGGCAGACGCTCACGACGCTTGAGGCAATATGCCCGGATCGTGGATGGCGCTCGTGCGAACGGGCCGCGCTCCGTGGGGGAGCTGGTCGGACGCGATCTCCCTGGTAGCTGTGCTGTTCCGAGCTGTCTCGGGTAGCCGGGGCGGTTGCCCGCCCCGGCTCCCACAGAACCGTACGTACGCTGTTCGTATACGGCTCTTCGGGACGGCGGGTTATGACCCCCGCCGCCGGCCGGTGTATCGACCTCGAATCATTCCCATAACGCCAGTTGTGGCGCGGCGGGAGCGACGATCTGCCGGTGCGTTTGGCGATGAAGGTCGGCCAAGAACAGCAGCCCGCGCTTGGCGAAGTATGCGTTGCGCAGGCCGTGGTCGACCGCGGACGTGTGGCTTAGCGCCCACCAGGACTTGCGTCCCGAGTAGATCTGCCGCCACACGTTTTCTCGTTTGACGCCCAGCTTGATGAGACGCCGCGCGATTGTGCGTTTGCGTTTCCAGTGGCGCAGAATGATCGCGCGCAGCCGGCGCCTGATGTGAGCGTCGAGCGTGCGCATCATCCGCATCTCCGTGGCGGAGGCGATCCCGAAGAAACCGTGCCAGCCGCGCAGCCACGTGTTGGTCCCGGCGATGCAGCTTTCAAGCGTGCCTCCCCAGTTCCTGGGTGTGAGCTGGCGGATGCGCTCCATCGCTAAGCGCTTGGTGCGCTCCGACAACAGCACCTCCACGACCCCGGTATACGGGTTTACCCATAACCGGAAGCCGAGGAAGTGGCGCTCCTCGGGTCGGGCAACGGCCGACTTGGCCTCGTTGATCCTCAGGCGCAAGCGCCGTTGGATGAACTCGCACAAGCTGGCCATCACCCGCCGCCCCGCCCGCTCGCTGCGCACGTACACCTTGGCGTCGTCTGCGTAGCGAACGAATCGGTGGCCACGCCGGTCAAGCTCTTGATCGAACTCGTCCAGCACGATGTTCGACAGCAACGGCGAGAGCGGACCGCCTTGCGGAACGCCCTGCTCGCTTGCGATCACCACACCGTCCGGCAACAGCACCTTGGCCTTCAGCATCCGTCCGATCAGCACGAGCAGCCGCCGATCGCTCACGCGCTCGGCGAGCTTGGCGGCAAGCCGCTGGTGGCAGACGAGATCGAAAAACTTCTCCAAATCAAGATCCACGCACCACTCGTAGCCGTCCTCGAGATGCCCCTTGGCCTCAGCGACCGCCGAATGGCAACTTCGACCGGGTCGAAACCCGTGACTCGAAGGATGGAATGTCGGCTCCCACAGCGGTTCGAGCACCTGCCGCACGGCCTCCTGGACCACCCTATCGATCACGTCGGGAATCCCCAACCCGCGCTGCCCACCCCCCGCCTTCGGGATATACCGCCGGCGGATCGCGCCGGGCTGGTAGCTCCCAGCCAGCAGGTCGGTCTGCAGCCTGGGCAGAACAACCGGCCACTGCTCAAGCAGCGCCTCAATCGTCTGCCCATCAGGGCCAGGGGCGCCCTTGTTCGACGCCACCTTCAACAACGCACTGGTCAATCGGTTGGCAACCTCCTCCATCGTCGCAGGCGCTGCGATCCCAACCTTGCCGCTCGCCTTCGGCGCTCCCGCCCGGAGGACCCCGAGCCGGTCCCGGGTCCTCCTGCGGGTAGCCCCTTGCGGGTTTTCTGCTGTCGCGACCGGCAGGCTGAGCTGCACCGCCGTTTCTTCGACCGGGACCGCCTTCCCTTGCCCACCGGGGCCCGACCCGGCACGCTCAGCGGCCATTACAGCCGCCTTCCGGTACTACGCAGTCCTCGGACTTCTGCTGGGCCATCGACCATCGTCCTCTCGTTCTCCGGCCTACCGGCCAACCGGCCGGAACCCAGCAGATCTCCTGAGGTGAGATGCTGAGATTTCGCTGTGATCGCGTCGCCAATACGCTCTCGGTCACGACGAACAGGGATCGGGCATCGCCGCTGTTGGCCGGCTCGCCCACCGAGCAACGCCTTACGGCGCTTCACTTTCGTTCGCCACCACAACGCACCTATGGCCTCCTTCAGACCCGCCCTCGCGGGAGCTTCGCAGCGCAACCAGCCGCACTGAAGCCGCCCGGTCAATTCCGGGCCGCGCCCTTGCCTCATCGATGTCGGGTTCCCTCTGTCAGGGCCCCGGGACAGGACTTCCACCTCCGATCTCAACATCCGTACTCAGCACACCAAGGACGCCGCTGCGCGGCTCGCTGCGCTCGGCCCTTCGGGCCATCCTTGACTGCACCGGCCCAGCTCCGCTGGCTGGCAATGAACGTCGCCCCGGAGGGCGACCTGCGCGTCAAGACATCCACCTCTGCAGCTCGGTCGACTCGTGCGCGACTTGCAAAAGCCCGTTCCCGGTACGAAGATCCTGCTCAGGACCACAATCGCGCTCTCACCCTGACCACATCGATGCCGGGAGACCCTGTATTGCGTGATGCTCGCCATGACGCGCTGTCCCGCGCGCTCGCTGCTGACGTAGATACGTCCGTCGTCAGCGAAGCGCACGAACCGGTGACCGCGGCGATCGAGCTCCCAGTCGAGGTCGTCAAGCATGACGTTCGATGAGCGGCGAGAGCGGAGAACCCTGAGGGGTCCCCTCCTCGCTCGCGGCCACCAGCCCGCCATCCATGACGCCCGCTTCTAGGTAGCGCCGGATCAACCCCAGCACCTGCTTGTCATCCACCCGTCTTGCGACCCTGGCCATCAAAGCGTCGTGCTGAACGCGATCGAAAAACGAGTCGAGATCAAAATCAACGCACCACGCCGCATCATCAACGATGAACTGGCGTGCCCGCTCAACAGCGTGATGCTGCGAGCGCCCCGGGCGAAACCCGAAGCTATGGGGATGAAACAACGGGTCGAAGATGGGCGTGAGCACCTGCGCGATGGCCTGGCAGATCAACCGATCCACCACAGCCGGCACCCCCAACTTCCGCAGACCACCCGAGGGCTTGGGGATCATCACCCTCCGGACCGGTTGCGGACGGTAAGTGCCCGCGTCCAGCGCTGAGCGGATCTGTGACCAATGGCTGTGAAGCCACGGCCGCAGCTCCTTCGTGCTCATCCCGTCGATGCCTGGGGCACCGGCTTTCTGTTGAGCGCCGCTGAGTTTGGTCATGGTGGTGCCGTTGTGCGTGGGCATGGAGGGGTGGGGTACGAAAGAAGAAGTAACTGGGGGGGCGCGCGGAGCGGTCGGGTAAAGGCCTGCAACGAAGGGGTGGTGGGCCGGGGGGCTGTGGGGTGTTCGTCGCGCGTTGTGACCGCTTCGCTTCCGCTGTGATCGCTCGCCACGATGCTGGCCGGGGTGCGCGGGAGGGTGGTGGGTGGCGCGAGCGTGGTCGGGCGAGCGATGCGACCCCCCACTCGCGCGTAGCGGTCGCGGTCCTGTCGGGGCTATGCCTTGACGGTCCAGAGTTGTGCTGGCCGGCCGCCGGTCGGGGTCTGCGTGCTGGTGATGCGGCCGGCGGCGTGCAGTGCGTGGAGGGCGTGCTCGATCTGGCCGGCGGGCTGGTTGTGATGGAGGGTCTGGCTGATCTGGCTGCGGGTCAGCCCGCCCGGATGGTGCTGCAGGGCGGCGTGGATCTGTTCGGCGAGCGGGTCGCCGGTCGCGCCGGTCAGCGCCCAGGTGGCGGATCGGGCGGCGTAGTCGTGCAGGGCGAGCGCGGCGGTCAGGTGCGCGGTGGCGATCTGGGATTGGCCGTCGGTGAGGGTGTAGATGAGCGCGAGGCGGATGATGTGCGCCTCGGCGCGGGCGGTGATCTGCGCGACGATCCCGTCGGACGGCTGAGCGGCGAGCTGGCGGTAGGCGTGATGCCACAGCTCGCGCGCGTCGGGGTCAAGCCGGACCTGCCCGGTCGTGCGTGCCTGGTGAAGGGCGGTCGCGAGTAGGCGGGTCAGGCCGGTGGCGGCGAGCGGGTCGGGATCGCCGCCGTCGGGCAACAGTTGCTGCCGGCGGCAGGCGATCAGCAATACGCGGTTGATGTAGCCGTTGGCGAGCTCGAGGCTGGTGGTGTGGCGGCGCAGCTCGTGCTGGGTGATGTGCCCGATCAGCGCGATGTGCGCGGTGCTGGCGCGTGCCGGGCTGGTGCGAGTCAGGATCGCCAGTGGCCGGCCGTCCCAGCCGGAGCGCAAAGTTGGTGACAGCGTCGAGATCTCACGGCTTGAGGCCCGCAGAACGGACGCGAACTCAGGCTCGATCACCAACAGTCGCTGATCGGGGATGCCGGGGTCCTGGCCGGTGGGGTCACGGACCGCCCAGATCACCCCCTCGCCGTTATCTGACGTGTCAGATAACGGCGACTATCTACCGCAACGAATTATCTGCAGTGGTCTTGGTTTCCCCTGCTCAGGGCGGGGTTTGTGGTCGATTCACTTCGGATAATCAGAGCTGGTCGAGGAACGCGATCACAGCATCGCTGGGTTGGTATCGGCCGGGGGCAGTCCCGGTCGGGGTGATGCGGTCGATCGCTTCCTGCTTGATCGTGTTGTCGGCGTGCAGGTAAACCTCGGTGGTCGTAGCGCTCTCATGTCCGAGCCACAGAGCGATCGTGAGGATGTCGACCTTCTTGGCTCTCAGCAACATGGCATTCGTGTGCCGCAGCACATGCGGAGTTACCCGCTTGCCCGTGAGTGACGGGCACTGGATCGTCGCGGTCGCGACGTGCTTGTCGAGTAGCCAGGCAACCCCGCGCGGGGTCAAGGGATCGCCTTGTCGAGTTGGGAATACCGGGTTAGCGGGATCGCCCTTGCGCTCGCGGAGCCATTCGCGCAGGATCGCGACGGTCTCGGGGGTCAGGCTTGCCGTTCTGGTCTTGCGTCCCTTCCCGATCACGCGGCAGTGCGCACCGGGCCGCTTGAGGATCACGTCCTGCAGGCGCAGGCTGGTCAGCTCGGAGACGCGCAGCCCGGTCATGATCGCTGTCAGCAGGAGCGCGTGGTCACGCCGTCCGAGCCAGCTGGCGCGGTTCGGGGCGGCGAGCAGCGCCGTGATCTCGGGCACGTCGAGGTAGCAGAGCAGCGGACGGGTGTGGCGCTTGGTGGGGATCTCGATCACGCGCGCGATCGTGTGCGCATGCTCGGGGTGACGCAGAGCAGCGAACCGGTAGAGCGAGTGGATCGCCGCCAGACGCGCGTTGCGGGTCCGGGCGGTGTTGCCGCGCTCGTGTTCGAGGTGATCGAGGAACGCGGAGATCAGCGGGGCGTCGAGGTTGGCGAAGTCCAGCTTGGAGGGCTGCTTGCCGGTGCGCTCGGACGCGTAGCGCAACAGCAGCTTGAGCGTGTCGCGGTATGCGGCGATCGTCCGCGGGCTCGCGTCCTTCTGATTGATCAACCGCTCCACGAAGAACGCCTGGAGCGTCGGGGCGAGCGCGGTCATGACTGCGCTCCGAGCAGTCCGTCCAGGCGCGCGGCGACGAGCTCGAGCAGTTCCGGGACGGCTTGGAGGTACCAGTACGTGTGCTCGGGCTTGGCGTGGCCGAGCATGGAGCTCAGCTGCGGCAGCTTCGCGTCGACGTTCTCACCGTCGCGCTACCAGTCAAGGAGAGTCGCCACGGCATAGGAGTGGCGAAAGTCATGGGGTCGGGGTCTGGCTCGTTGACCGCACCCCTCGAGTCCGACTTGGCGGATCAGCTGCGGGAAGGTCTTGTGGACCACCCACTGTTTCAGTCGCTCGCCGGTGCTGCAGACGAAGAACGCTGGGCTTGCCGGGTCGGGCCAGTGGCGGTCTCGCAGGCGAGCGTACGCGGTCAGCGCATGGGTGGTGCTCGGGTGCAGCGGCACCTCGCGCCACTTGTCGTCCTTGCCGTGGACGCGCAGCACGCCATCGTCGAGGTCGACGTCGTTGCGGTCCAGACCGAGCGCCTCGCCGAGCCGCAGCCCGGTCGCGGCCAACAGGCCGATCAGCGTGCGGTGCGTCGCGCCCCGCACCGGTGGCTGCAGCGCGGCGGCTGCGTCCATCAACGCCTGGACCTCGACCGGCGAATAGATATACGGCGCGAGCCGCTGCGCGCGGGCGGGCAGCAGATCCCTGGGCGGGATCTCGGTCCGCGGGTCGATCGTCGCGAGATACCGCGCGAACCCGCGGACGACTCCGAGCCGGGTCGCCCACCAGATCGGCTTGGCGTCCTTCGGGAGCCGCGCCCACCGGACCGCCAGCTCGATCGTGACAGTGTCAACGCTGTTGCGCTGCGCGAAGTCAGCGAAGTCGTGCAGCAGCAGCTCGTGGCCGTAGAGCTGATAGCCGAGACTGCGACGGAGCCCCAGATAGCCATCGACCGCGTCTCGCAGCGAACTCATGACGCACCTCCCGGCCATGGCCGCGCAAGTTCCCTGAGCGAGCGGCGGTCGACCTTGGCGTAGATCGTCGTGGTCGCGAGCTGGCGGTGTCGCAGCACCTGCGCGACCTCCGGCAGCGACCCGCCCGCCCGCAGCAGCCCGGTCGCGGCGGTATGCCGCAGCCGGTGAGCGTGAACCACCGGCAACTCGGCGCGAATGCACGCGCGATGCACGATCCCCGTGACCGTGCCCCCAGTCAGCGGGGAGAACGGAGCGCGCGCGAGCAGAAACACCGCCCGCGACCTGCCCTGCTGTGGACGGCGTCGCAGATAGCTGACGATCGCCTCCCCAACGTCGACGGGCAGAGGCAGCATCGCGAGTCGTGCTCCTTTGCCGCGGACCTGGAATTCGCCGCGGCGCCAGTCGATGTCCTCGAGCTCGATCGCGGCGACCTCGCCAGCGCGCAGTCCAAGCCTTGCGAGCAGCAGCAACACGGCGTAATCACGACGGCCAACCGTTCGCCGGCGATCACAGCTGGCCAGCAGCCGCGCGACCTCCGCTCGTGAGAGGCCGAGCGGCAGGTTGTGATCGCGGCGGAACGCGACCGTCGGGACCGCCCACTGCAACGGCGTCGGGATCACGCCCGCGACGTGCAAGTAGCGCAACAGGCCGCGCAGCCCCTTGATCAGATCCCGGGCGCCGGAGACGCTGCGCTTCGGGCACTCAGACGCCAGGAACGCGCTCACATCCTGCGCCGCCAGATGCTCCAACCCCAATCCGGCTCCGAGCTGCTCGCGCTCTGCCAAGAACAACCGCGCGACACGCTCGTGGTTCTCGATCGTATGCGCGACGAGCCCACGCTCGCCGGCCAGATACCGCCGATAGTCGTCCAGCAGTCGCTCGACCGGTCCCTCCGGCACCACCGCCGCAGGCGCCGCCACGACGCCGGCTTCGCGCAAGTACGCGAGCGGGACGCGCAGACTTCGAGGCGAAACCCAAGTGCGATAACCGGCCGCGTGGCGAGCCTCGGAGAACCGCAACTGATGCTCCGCGGTCAGCTCATCCGGGCACAGACCCTCGATCGCGAGCCAGTGGCTGAGATGACCGAGCTGATCAACCCGACGGTCGATCCTGCCTCGCGAGAACCCTTGCTCCGCCAGCCACTGCGCGTAGCCGGCCGCATACGGCTCAAACGGGCCCGGAGCCGTGCGGGACCAAACTGGCCTGCCTCCCATCGCTGCCTCCATCGATCGTGACAACCAAGACGACGCCACGATCGACAGCGCCAACGATTATGTGCAGCCGATGATCCTCCTCACCCCGCTGCTTGCAGGGAAATCATGCTTGCTTCAACCACGACTGCAGATAATCGGTCGCGGTAGATAGTCGCCGCTGGATAGGCCGGTCAGGACGCGTGGCTCCAATGACGGGTCAGCGGCGAGGATCAGCCGGCGGACGTGATCCCAGGACGAACCTTTGCGGCCGCGAGCTGAGTCACCGACCAGGCACATGTACTCGTTGGGGTGATGGCGGGTCGCCTCGACGGTGAACCACGCGCCGCGGCCGACCGCGGCGCCGAAGCTGACCAAGAGCTGGGTCAGGATCGCGACCGGGTCGGCCTCCGTGTTTGGCGCGATCCGGTTGACGATCTCGCCGAGCAGCTCGTGATAGACGGCCCGGTCGGGCGGCGCCGGCCATCCCGCCGGTGCCGGCAGCAGCCCGGCGTCGGCGGGGTGATCATCATCGTGCGGCGGCGGGTCCAGCAGTGACAGCACGCGCTCGGTCATTCGTTGGAGATCTCCGCGACCGCCGCGCGGGCGGCGGACTCGTCCACGATCGTCTTCTTCTGAGCGAACGTGGCGATCAACGCGGCGACAGCGAGGTTGTTGATCAACCGTGGCAGGCCACGGGCGGTGTCGTGGATCAGGCCGATCGCGTCATCGCTGAACAGGGTGTCGGAGCGGCCCGCGAGCGCGAGATGATGCTGCACATAGCTCGTCGTCTCCGCAGGGGTGAGACCGCCGATCGTGTAGCGGACCGCGATCCGCTGATCCAGCGCGGTGAATGTCCCGTTGCGCAGCTTGCGGCGCAACGTCGGCTGGCCGAGCAGCAGCAGGCAGAACGGGGTGGTCTGGTCCATCCCCATGTTCGACAGGCAGCGGATCCCCTCGAGGCTCTCCGCATCGAGCAGATGCGCTTCGTCGATGATCACCACGACTCGCTTGCCGCGCTCCGCGCTCTCCGCGGCGAGCAGTTCCTGGGCTTGGGGGATCAGCGCGGCGTGATGAAACCGCGGGGTGCCGCCGAGCGTGGTGATGATCAGTCCGTAGATCCCGCGCAACCCGACCCCGGGTGTGCCGAGATAGAGGACCGTGTGCCGAGACGCGTCCAACCCCGCGACCGCGGCACGCGCCGCGACCGTCTTCCCCGCGCCGCACTCGCCGCTGATCACGCCGATCGCCTGCTCGCTGATGCACCACTGGATCCGGGCGACCGCCTGAGCGTGCGCGTCGTGGGCGTGCAGCATCCCCGGCGCGAGGTCTTTGCCGAACGGCATCCGCGAGAAGCCGTAGTGGCTGCGCAACCTGTCGATACTCACTGTTCCTCCTCGTCCTGCTGGTTGGTGTCACGATCCTCTCGCCGTCGCCGTCGCCGTCGCCGTCGCCGTCGCCGTCGCCGTCGCCGTCGCCGTCGCCGTCGCCGTCGCCGTCGCCGTCGCCGTCGCCGTCGGCGAGGGCTGAGTAGTCGATCGGGTGCCCGCCGAGCTCGGCGTCGCGCTGCTCGGCGAGCAGCCGCAGGTAGTCGATCCCGGTGCCCGTCGGTGGTGGTGGCAGCTCCCGCTCGGCTTGCGGGTGGGTGTGACGGCCGATCACCAAAGGGACGGCGAGGCCCATCGGGCGGTGCTGGTAGCGGACCTCGATCCGGGTCAGATTCGAACGGGTCGAACACCAGCTCGACCTTCCGACCGGCGAGCACCGGGTCGACCTCGTATTGGTTTGAGTGCAGCGACACCGTCGCTGTCTTCGTGACCGTCCGCTCTTGGGACCACAGGAACGCCTCGCGCAACAAGGCCGGGGTCGGTAACCGCGGCACACCCGCAGCCTCAGACCTCCGGTAGTAGGGCGGCGCGTGATGTCAAGGTTTTGCGCTGATCTGGTAGCTGATCGGTCGGCGGTCGCCGGTGAGCTTGGGTGGATTGTTGTTGATCTGGTCGATCAGGAGGTTCAGGGCGCGGGCGATGCGGGGGGCGTGCGGCGGGTCGATCGTGACGGTGATCCGGGTTGGGGTGTAGTCGATCTGTCCGGGCTGGTGCAGGAGGTGGCGGGTGATCGCGCGGTATTCGTCGGGGTCAGCGAGGTAGGTGTTGATCGCGCGGGCGAGGTCAAGCTCGGCGTTGTAGGCCAGCAGTCGTAGGACGGTCTGCAGCGCGCGACGGTTCACGCGGGGGGTGGCGCGCTTGGCGTCGGGGTCGATGACGTTGGCGGGCAGCTTCGCGGGGATCGGCTTCAGCGTCGCTTTGGCTGTGCGGGTGGCGGCTTGTGCGGTGTAGAGGTCTGCTTGGAGCATGCACAGCGTCTCGGCGGGGTTGGTGTCGGCGGCGTTGCTGTCGGTGGTGTGTTGGCCGATCTGACGTTCGAGCTCGGCGATGGTCTGCTCGTGCGCTCGAAGCTGTGCGAGCGCTGTGGTGCGTTCGGGGTTGCGCTGTAGCGTGGTGTCCGGGGCGATGCTCATCTCGTGGTCGCACAGCCAGTGCAGGCCGTGATGGTCTTCGAGGTATTTGAAGGTGTTCTCGATGCACCACCGGCAGCGCAGCGTGTGCGCGAGGCGCGCGGCTGGGGTGCGCAGGTCGCTGGTCAGGATCTGCAGCACGACCCGCCCGTCCTGATACACGCTCAGCTGTCGGCATTTCCCGTATCCGTCAAGCTCGACGAGCTCATCAGCGACGCGCACGTAATGGCGCTGCCCGTCGAGCCTCACCCACGAGCGGCGAGGCTTGACCGTCGGGACGGCCAGCGGCGCGCGACGGTACGTGATCCAGTCGATCCCGCGATCGCGCAGCTCACAGAACGTCTTGGGATAGGCGCCGCCGCGATCGAAGCCGAGCATCAACGGTCGCCCGTCGCAGATCTCAAGGAGTTGGTCGACCGGGTCAAGCATCGCGCCTGAGAGGCCTTGCGGAGAGCCTGAGGCGAAACACACAGCCCGCCAGCGGTCATCAACGATCACGGTGTCGTGCCTTCCGGGCTCGGCATGACGGCGGCGTGTGTTCCAGCCCTTGGCGACCGGCCGGCAGCCGGTATACGCAACGAAGTGCTCATCGACAAAGAACACCGACGGAGGCTCGCTGTCGGCGCTCAGCATCGCCTTTGACAGCGCGACCTGGACCCGCAACGGATCGACCGCGTCCGCGAGCGCCCCGAGCCGCGGGCGCAGGCTCCGCAGATGCGGGAAACGCTCGATCCCGGCCAGCAGCCCCGCGTCGGCGAGCTGCAAGTGCTTTGAGCCCTCCAGGGAGGAGGTCCCCAACGCGAACGCGAACACGCCACAGAGCGCGACCGCGATCGTGTCATAGCACCGCTCAGGACCCGAGCTGAGCACGCCGAGCACCGCGCTCGCGCCGACCTTCTCCAGGAACGGGTGCAGCAGCATCGCGCCCGCGTACACCGACCGGCCGCCACCCTCACCGATCCGCGCGCCAACGACCTCAACCGGCCCGGTCAGATCCGCCACGCTCACCCCACACTCGGCGCTTTGAGCGACGTCCGCCGCGGTCAGATCCGCCACGGTCGTCTCAGCGCCGCCAGTCACATCCGCCAGGTCGCTCACCTCCCCCAGCTCGCTCACCGGCAGCCGCTCAACCTCACGCGCCGGGCGACGCGCCAACAACCGCGAGATCGTCGCTTCCGAGACACCCAGCAGTTTCGCGATCTCGCTGCCCGCGACACGCCGATCAGACAACTCATACACCCGCGCGACCGCGTCCCGATCAAGCTTCCGTGGGCGACCCATCGGCCGCACCAACGCCCCAGACCCGCCCTCAGCGACCTCCCCCCGCAGACGAGTCACATGCTCAGCACTGATCCCGAACACGCGTGCCACCTCAACGCCCTTCACCCCAGCCCGCGTCAACGACACGATCGCGAGGTTACGCATCCCCCGATCACCCCGCTCATAGCACGCCAACGCCCGACCGCCACAGGACACCACCACGTCCTCGCCGACCGCCTCCAACCGCAACTCCAACGGCGCCGGCATCCCCGGCAACTGGCCCGCATCCCCGCCTGCCTCTGTCGACCCGCTCAACACCCCACAACAATACCAAACCAAACATACTTTTGCAAGCTCTAGAGCAAACAAAACCCCTGCACAACGCCACTAATCTGATTCCACTACCGGAGGTCTGAGCCTCGAACCGGTCAAGCGGCGACATTCCGGTCTCCGAATGGGTGCGTCGGTGGTAGACGACCTCCAACCAGGCGGAGAACAACCGGCTCAACTCTGGGAGCTCGACGCCGTCGTCGATCTCGACCAGGAACTGATCGCGCACCGTCCGGAAGAACCGTTCGATTTTCCCTTTGGACCGCATCGTCGAATACACCTGATCGGTCGGATCCGCAGCGTGTTCGGATAACGCATCCGTTCCACCCGTTGTGCGGGCGCGAGTTCGAGTTCGTCCGTCAGAAGAAGAACTGGGGCGAGGATCGCGTCTGGTTCTATGACGACGAGGGCGAGTTGCGCCTGCTGCCCGCCGCTTGGACCGATCGCGCGCCGAGCGACCCGTTCGTCGTGGTCGCCGCGGGACGCAGCGCCTTCCGGCTGTGCGACCTGCTCGAGCTCGCCGAGTTCGTCGAGGCGCGGCGATGAGCGGCGCTTGGCGGCCAGAGCTGAGCGCGCTGGACGCGCGCGTGCTGCGCGCGACCGACGCGCGGTATGAGCGCTCGCCGGAGAGGGTCGGCGAGCTGGCGCGGTGCGCGCCGGATGTGGCGCTCTCAACACTGCGGCGGCTGCGCGTCCGCGAGCTTGTCGAGGACGATGGGGAGCGGCCGCGGCGGTGGCTGCGCACTCATCGCGGGGACGTGGCGCTGGAGCACGCGTCGTGAGCGAGGCCCTGCGCCAAGCGATCGGCGCTCGGTGTACCGGTGAACTGGCGCCCCGCCCTGCGGGCGCCGGCCCGCCGGCCGCGGTGTGTGTCAGGCGAACTATGCCGCACTCGTCAACCGAATTATGCCGTGATGATTCCACTCTTGCCGGGCTGCAAAGCGCGCTGGGCCACGCATCGCCTTCAAAACGCGACCATGCAGCAGTCTTCCCAACAGACCAGCTTGACACGCGTCTTGCATATCGGCATAATGCGCTTGGCAGTGATCCGGCTCGGAGGCGAGATGGCCGCAGGCAAGAAAGACGATCCGAAGGTCAGGGCGCTGCGCGAGACGCGCAGCCTCAACCCGCGAGCGGAGGCGGTCTCCGATCAGGCGTTCACCGCGTCGGAGTTCCTCGACGCGCGCGATCTGGTGCAGGTCAAGTACGAGATGGTCCGCCGCGTGCGGGTCGAGGGCGAGCAGGTCGCGCGCGCGGCCGATGCGTTCGGGTTCTCGCGCCAGTCCTTCTATGCCACGCAGGCGGCGCTCGATCAGGGCGGGCTGCCGGCGCTCGTGCCCCAGCGCCCGGGGCCAAAACGGGCGCACAAGCTCTCCGAAGAGGTGCTCGCCTTCTGTCAGGAGCGCCTGCGGTCCGATCCCAAGCTCAAGCCCCGCGACCTGGTCGTGCAGATCGCCGAGCGCTACGGCGTCCAGGTTCATCCCCGCTCGATCGAACGCGCCCTCGCCCGCCAGGAGGCGGGCGCTCGGAGCCCGAAAAGTGGTTGAGGACACCGAGCACGCCGGCGCTGAGATCGACGCGAGCTACGAGCGCCTACGCGCCGCCGTGCTGTGCGGCCAGCCCGACGGCTTCCGGCTCGGGCACGGCGTGCTCGCCACGCGCGGCGTTGTCGCCTGGATCGGAGCGCTCAGCTCGCTGGCAGCGCCGGCGCCAAGAGCCAGCGAGCGCTCTCATCCACCGGCCGGCGAGGTGGTGGCGCTGCCCAACGCCCAGCAACTCGTTGGCGTGCTCGCGCAGATGACGCTCGCCCACGCTGCGTGAACTTCACCCAACCTGCAAGCAAATGACAAGAGTGAAAGGAAACCGTATGAGTGTGAGTGACACCGGCTCGAAGGTGAGCGCCGATCACCTGCGCCGCGACGCGTACCTGTATGTGCGACAGTCGAGCCTGCATCGTCATGAACAACACCGAGTCCTCGCGACGCCAGTATGACCTGCGTAATCGCGCGATCGCGCTCGGTTGGCCGCTCGAGCGGGTGATCGTGATCGACATCGACCAGGGCATGTCGGGCGCCTCAGCCGCTGACCGCGAGGGGTTCCAGCGACTCGTCGCCGACGTGTCGCTGGGCAAGGCGGGGATCGTGCTCGGGCTCGAGTGCTCCAGACTCGCTAGAAACAATGCTGACTGGCACCGGCTGCTCGAGCTGTGCGCGCTGACCAGCACGTTGATCTGTGACGAGGACGGGCTCTATAACCCGAGCACGATCAACGATCGTCTCCTCTTGGGCCTCAAAGGTGCAATGAGCGAGGCCGAGCTTCACATCCTGCGCTCGCGAATGCGCGGCGGAATTCTCGGCTCTCCGGGCATGATCGGGGGTGACGACACACGAACACGCGTTTTCTTTCTGGCCCTCCGAACCGCGTCACCCGTATTCCGCCACGACGCTCGCTCGACCCCGGGATGACCCGGTGCGCACGCACGGCAAACGGCGCAACGAGAAGGGAATGGAGCAGGCAGCTCCCCGGCACGCCACGACCCCCGTCAACGCGGGCAGCGACCCCGACGCCCCCCAACGACGCCCTATGGGGCGAGTCTCGCCATGATCATCCGGATGCGCCTGCGCGCAGGCGCGGCCATCCCTGGCCGCTTGAGCACGCATCCGCTGTGCCCACGATCGCCGGGCACGGGGCCCAGCGAGCAGTCCACAACCCAGCAGCAGAGGCGCACGCGACTTCCACCCGCCGCTCCGACGACCAAAAGCCCTGCTCAGGACGGAATCTCGATCGAGAGTCACCCCCGATCATCCACGGAGCCCCGAATTCTCTCAAAGGCCCGCCGCGGTGAGCTATTACGCTGCGTGGCAATTAGTGCGTGGTTACTTGGCGTAGGCGACGTACTCGCCGTCGAAGTACTTGCTGACAATCTCACTTGTGCGGGTTGCGAGATACTCGACGGTGAGAGTGACGAGCTTGGCGAGGTTGGATGGGCGGCGTCGCGCGACGTGGGTGTGAACGTCCTGGTTGAGCAGCTCATCGGGATTGAGCTCCGGGGCGTACGGTGGAAGGTAGAACAGCTCCATCCGCGGATGGTCCAGCAGCCAGTACTCGACCGCGGGAGACTTGTGGAAGGAGGCGTTGTCAACGATCAAGAAGATCTTGCGCTCGGGGAAATGCTCGAGCAGCTTGTCGAGGAAGTCCAGGAAGCGGATCTCATCGCAGCTGCCCTCGAAGATCTCGAACACCAGCGTGCCGTCGGCACCGATCGCGCTGATCACGTTGGCCGAGAAGCGCTTGCCGGTCAGCGGCACGATCGCGCGCTCGCCGATCGGCGCGTATTACGCTGCGTGGCAATTAGTGCGTGGTTACTTGGCGTAGGCGACGTACTCGCCGTCGAAGTACTTGCTGACAATCTCACTTGTGCGGGTTGCGAGATACTCGACGGTGAGAGTGACGAGCTTGGCGAGGTTGGATGGGCGGCGTCGCGCGACGTGGGTGTGAACGTCCTGGTTGAGCAGCTCATCGGGATTGAGCTCCGGGGCGTACGGTGGAAGGTAGAACAGCTCCATCCGCGGATGGTCCAGCAGCCAGTACTCGACCGCGGGAGACTTGTGGGGCTCCGTGGATGATCGGGGGTGACTCTCGATCGAGATTCCGTCCTGAGCAGGGCTTTTGGTCGTCGGAGCGGCGGGTGGAAGTCGCGTGCGCCTCTGCTGCTGGGTTGTGGACTGCTCGCTGGGCCCCGTGCCCGGCGATCGTGGGCACAGCGGATGCGTGCTCAAGCGGCCAGGGATGGCCGCGCCTGCGCGCAGGCGCATCCGGATGATCATGGCGAGACTCGCCCCATAGGGCGTCGTTGGGGGGCGTCGGGGTCGCTGCCCGCGTTGACGGGGGTCGTGGCGTGCCGGGGAGCTGCCTGCTCCATTCCCTTCTCGTTGCGCCGTTTGCCGTGCGTGCGCACCGGGTCATCCCGGGGTCGAGCGAGCGTCGTGGCGGAATACGGGTGACGCGGTTCGGAGGGCCAGAAAGAAAACGCGTGTTCGTGTGTCGTCACCCCCGATCATGCCCGGAGAGCCAGACTTGTGGAAGGAGGCGTTGTCAACGATCAAGAAGATCTTGCGCTCGGGGAAATGCTCGAGCAGCTTGTCGAGGAAGTCCAGGAAGCGGATCTCATCGCAGCTGCCCTCGAAGATCTCGAACACCAGCGTGCCGTCGGCACCGATCGCGCTGATCACGTTGGCCGAGAAGCGCTTGCCGGTCAGCGGCACGATCGCGCGCTCGCCGATCGGCGCGTATTACGCTGCGTGGCAATTAGTGCGTGGTTACTTGGCGTAGGCGACGTACTCGCCGTCGAAGTACTTGCTGACAATCTCACTTGTGCGGGTTGCGAGATACTCGACGGTGAGAGTGACGAGCTTGGCGAGGTTGGATGGGCGGCGTCGCGCGACGTGGGTGTGAACGTCCTGGTTGAGCAGCTCATCGGGATTGAGCTCCGGGGCGTACGGTGGAAGGTAGAACAGCTCCATCCGCGGATGGTCCAGCAGCCAGTACTCGACCGCGGGAGACTTGTGGAAGGAGGCGTTGTCAACGATCAAGAAGATCTTGCGCTCGGGGAAATGCTCGAGCAGCTTGTCGAGGAAGTCCAGGAAGCGGATCTCATCGCAGCTGCCCTCGAAGATCTCGAACACCAGCGTGCCGTCGGCACCGATCGCGCTGATCACGTTGGCCGAGAAGCGCTTGCCGGTCAGCGGCACGATCGCGCGCTCGCCGATCGGCGCGTAGCTCTTGCCGGCGGTCTGCCCGGCGCGCACGCCCATCTCATCGCCGAACAGCATCCGCGCCCCTTCGCGCCGCGCGCGCGCCTGGATCGCCGGGAACTCGTCCTGGAGCCACACCCGCACCCGCTCGGGGTCCTGCTCGAGCCACCGCCGCTGCGGCTTCTTGCCCGAGAACCCCCAGCGCCGCAGGTAGACACCGACCGTCTGGCGACTGAGCCCGAGCCCGAACCGCCGCTCGATCAGCGCCTTGACGGCCTGCCTTGACCACAACACGCCGGGAATCTGCAGCTGATCGGGGTTCGTGCCCTTCATCAGTCGGATCAGCTCTGCCTGCTGGGCGTCGGTGAGCGCCATCTGCTCGCGCGAGCGCCGACCACGCCGCCCCTCCCTCAGTCCCTCAAACCCCCTGAGCTGGTGGCGAGCCATCCACAGCGACACCGTCCGCAGATGCACCCCCAAGGACTGCGCCACAACCGCGTGAGTGCGTCCGGCCAACACCATTTTCACACCCCGCTCACGCAGCGCTTCCCGAGTCGTGCCTGACACCCGTCTAGCGTCACTCTTCACACAGTCAATACTATCACGCTGACACACCCAAATGCACTGCCACATGGCGTAGTAATTGCCACGCGCCGTAATAGCTCTTGCCGGCGGTCTGCCCGGCGCGCACGCCCATCTCATCGCCGAACAGCATCCGCGCCCCTTCGCGCCGCGCGCGCGCCTGGATCGCCGGGAACTCGTCCTGGAGCCACACCCGCACCCGCTCGGGGTCCTGCTCGAGCCACCGCCGCTGCGGCTTCTTGCCCGAGAACCCCCAGCGCCGCAGGTAGACACCGACCGTCTGGCGACTGAGCCCGAGCCCGAACCGCCGCTCGATCAGCGCCTTGACGGCCTGCCTTGACCACAACACGCCGGGAATCTGCAGCTGATCGGGGTTCGTGCCCCTCATCAGTCGGATCAGCTCTGCCTGCTGGGCGTCGGTGAGCGCCATCTGCTCGCGCGAGCGCCGACCACGCCGCCCCTCCCTCAGTCCCTCAAACCCCCTGAGCTGGTGGCGAGCCATCCACAGCGACACCGTCCGCAGATGCACCCCCAAGGACTGCGCCACAACCGCGTGAGTGCGTCCGGCCAACACCATTTTCACACCCCGCTCACGCAGCGCTTCCCGAGTCGTGCCTGACACCCGTCTAGCGTCACTCTTCACACAGTCAATACTATCACGCTGACACACCCAAATGCACTGCCACATGGCGTAGTAATTGCCACGCGCCGTAATACGCACGCCGTTGCCGGTCGGACTGGTCTATGACCCGCTCGGAAAGGTGACGCTCGATCCGGACACCGCCGTGCAGGGCGCGCTGCGTCACCTGTTCGAGTGCTTCCAGCGCACCGGCTCCGCGCGCGCGGTCGTCAAGGAGTTCGCCGCACAACAACTGCCCTTCCCGCAACGCATCCGCAGCGGCCCGCGCAAGGGTGAGATCGTGTGGGCCGCCCTTGACCATTACCGCGTGCTGCAAATCCTGCACAACCCGCGCTATGCCGGCGCGTTCTCCTTCGGTCGCAAACAGGCGCAGTATGTGAACGGCAAGATCTCTTACTTACGCATGCCACGCGAGCACTGGATCGCATTCATCCAGGACACACACCCCGGCTACATCAGCTTCAAACAGTGGGAGGCAAACCAGGCAGCGCTGCTCGCCAACGCGCAGGCGCGCGGCCAAGAGCGCCGCGCCAGCCCGCCACGCGAAGGCCCCGCGCTCCTCCAGGGCATGATCGTCTGCGGACGCTGCGGCGGGCGGATGACCGTCCGCTACCACCAACGCCGCGGCCAACTCCTCCCCGATTACCTCTGTCAGAAGGAATCGGTCGAGCGCGCGACCGAGAGCACCTGCCAGGTCATCCCCGGCACCGCCGTCGATGACGCCGTCGCTTCGCTCTTGCTCGACACGCTCACGCCGGTCGCCCTCGAGGTCGCACTCAGCGTCGCCACTGAGCTCGAGCAACGCGCCACCGAGGCTGACCAGTTGCGCCTGGGGCACGTCGAGCGCGCACGGTATGAGGCCGGGCTCGCGCGCCGCCGCTACCTCGCCGTGGACCCCGACAACCGGCTCGTCGCCGACGCGCTCGAGGCCGACTGGAACGAGAAGCTGCGCAGCCTCACCGAAGCCCAAGATGACTACGAACGCGCACGCAACAACGGCAACGGACACCTCAACGAGCAGCAGCGCGCGAAGGTGATGGCGCTCGCCGGCGACTTCCCGCGACTCTGGAACGATCCCGCAACCCCCCGGCGCGAGCGCAAACGCATGGTCCGCCTGCTGATCGAAGACATCACCCTCAACCGAGACCAGCAGATCACCGCCCACGCACGCCTCAAGGGCGGGCAGACACACACGCTGACGCTGCCGATCCCGCAGCGGTGCTGGGAAGCTCGCAAGGTCCATCCCGACACGGTCAAGCTGATCGACCAGCTGCTCGACGACCACACCGACGCCGAGACCGCCCAGCTGCTCAATCAGGCTGGGCGACGCTCAGGCACCGGACAGCCGTTCAGCTCCGGGATCGTGGTCCATATCCGCCGCGAGTACGGGCTTCCAAGCCACCGTGACCGTCTGCGCGCACGCGGCCTGCTCACGATCAACGAGATCGCCGAGCAGCTCGGGGCGAGCACCAGCACAATCAAGGCCTGGCGTGCCGCCGGCCTGTTGACCGGCCACACAGCCAACGACAAGAACGAGCGGCTCTACGAGCCGCCCGCAGCAGACGACCCGCGGCTCCTCAGACACCATGGTCGGCGGCTCAGGAATCGAGAATCCATGTCATCAATCCCAGGAGGCGCAGTGTGAAGTCCCGCCCTTCGTGGTCGCCGCCCTGGGGCTCGCGTGAATCAGCTTCACCCCAAGCACCGCGCACGCCCGGAGCAATTGTGAGGACACGAACGCGGAGCCGCGATCGACGAGTATCGCGTCCGGCACCCCACGGGACATCAGCCCGGCGCGGAGCGCGGCCTCCAACCGGAACACATCCTCGCCGGTGCCCCACCGCCACCCGACCAACATGCGGGAGTGATCATCGATGAACGCCACAAGCACCGCCCGGGCAGCGGTGTCTGCGAGCTTGGGGCCGTGGAGACCGTCCCCGGTCCACAGCTCATTCCGCGCGGCGGCTTCGAACCGGCCATAGACCTTCCCCGGCGAGCGGCCGTCAGCGCGAACGTTCAGCCCCTGCCGCGCGAGATGCGTCTGCAACGTCCGCAACCCCGGCACCCGCTCAACGTCGCCACCGGCGACGAGCATGATCTCCCTGACCTGCGCCGCGGTCCGCTCCGGCCGCTCCCGCTTCAACTGGAATGCCAGCTCCAACATCCCGGCCGGTGTGCGCGGCGCAACCACACGAGGCTGAGGAACGAGCGCCTCGAACCCGCCCCGACGGTACGCGCGGACCCACTCATCCAGCGTCCCGCGCGCGACCCGGACCAGCCGCCCGTCAGGCCCGACATGCTCGCGATCAGCCAGCGCACGAACCAGCCGGCCGCGCTCAGCCTTCGACAGACCGGGATCGGCCGCGTCCCGGATCAGCGAGTACCGAAACAGACCGATCTCCCGACGACCCTCCTCACCACCACCCATCAGGTTCCTCCCGACGCTCGAGCTCACGAGCGCGGGACCCTCTCAGCTCACGTCACCCACGAATAGGCGGAGGCTCGTGTTGCCAACAGCACCCCGCCCGACAGCACACTCGCGATCCGCCACGGATCACCCGGCCCGAACCGCAACACCCACGCCCGGGCGGCGATCGCGATCGCCTCCAACGCATCCGCGACGTCGCTCCCGGCCGGCAGCACCGCCCCCAACTCCGGGTCCAGCACGACCGCGCACCGCGTGAAATGCGCCCTGACCTGATCAGCCCGCTCACCGAACCGACGCAGCCAACCACGCACCGTGTCCGGATACGCCCCCAACCGCGCGGCGATCCGGCGATACCCCTCACCCGTGACGTTCGCCTCGATCGCCGCCCCGATCACCGACACCTCGTCCTGCCGACGCGACAACGCCACGTCCGGCAGCAGCACGTGCGTGCCCGCGCAGCCCCGACACCGCCCCCGCCTGGGCCGCAGCAACCGAGCCCCGAACGAGCAGCGCAGCACCCGCTCCCGCGCATGCCCCCACGGCCCCAGCACCCCCCGACACGACGGACACGACAACCCCCCCGCCACCAACTCACTCTCGACCCGCGCCTCCTCGGCGCATACGATCAACATCGGGGTGCCACCTCCGGCATCCAGAGAGCCCTCCCGACGCAACCACCAAGCTGGCGGGAGGGCTCTCGCGCGTTCAGGAACGCGCAAAGCCTGCCAAGCCAGCGAGCATCATCCCGGCAATCAACGGCACGAGCACCAACTCCGGTGCCGGATTCAAACGGCGCTCAACATCCCTACCGGCGGGCGACCCCCTCACGCACGCCGCCTCGCTCCCACCGAAGCACTCACCAACCACCCGCAGGAGGCTCACCAACTCACGCTAACCCCGTCCGACACCCCGTTGCGGCTGACGAGGCGGCCCGAGCATCCCCGGCTCGCGCACACCAACTCCGCGATCCGTCGCCTGAGCACCCGCCCCGGCGGGCGCGCTCGACAATAGACAGCGGATGTGCGACGAACAAAGGTCTTGGGGTACCCAGCCCCCGAATATGAGCATCACCACCCGTCGCGAACCCGCGGACGCCCGGACCGCCCCGCCAGCCGCAACCACACCACCCCGCACCACCAACCAGACATGGCCATCAACCCCTACCCCTTGACACCTGATCCTCCATATGAGCTCTGTTCGGCGGCCAGTGCGGGGGCTTGGGCGGCGGGCGGGGCGGTGCGCCATGCATCGAGCGTGCTCGCGACGTCGTCGCTGACCTGTGCGCGCGCGGTCTGGCGGTCGACGCCGCCCATGAGCAGCTCGTCGTAGCGGGTGTCGCAGTGGCGGACGGAGGCGAGGACCGCGAGCTCGATCGCGCCGGGTTCGAGCGCGCGGCCGGCGGCGCTGCGCCCGACCCGCCCGCTGCCGCGCGCGGCGGTGTGGCCGGCGATCTCTCGCGCCCGCTCGAGCGGGCAGCCTGGAAACAGCCGGCCGATCTCATCGGCGATCCGCTCCTGGACCTCGAGGTCCTTGCTCCGCTCGCCGGAGCGCGTCGCGCCCGCGGCGGCGGGCTCGGGCCTGCTCGTCGGCCAGGCACTCGGCCTCGGCGCGCTCGAGCGCCTCCTCCTCGACGAGAATCCCCTGCCGCTCGTAGCGCTTGCGCGCGCGGCTGAAGCGCACCACGATCGCCGACAGCCGGCTCGCCGTCCTTGCCCGCCGCGTCAGCGCGGCGTCCCCCGACGCAACAAACACGAGGTGGTCCATGTCCGCGCAAGCCGTGCAGACCGGCCCGTGATCCTCCATCATCAGCGGCCCGGTGCGGTCCGCGCCACAGACCGAGCACGTGAACTCCTTCAGCGGCTGGATCACGACGATCTCGGGGCGCTGGGCCTCGTGCCCGGTCTGCCGCGCGCGCCGCGCCTCGCTGAACTCAGGCGATAGCCAGTGCGTCTTGTAGGCGCGCTCGAGTTCGGGATCGTCGGCCGCCGAGAACCAAAGCTCTCGCGGCGTGCGCGAGCGCGCCGGGTACGGGCGCTCGCTGGGCTCGAGCCCTCGCTCACTCGCCCACTCTTGGAGTAGCCGGATCGCGGTCGCGATCCTCGAAGGTTCGATGAACACGACGTCCTCCAGGCGACCGGGGTGTCCGCGGCGCCAGCGCTCGACGTTTGACGGGTGAAGCCAGCCGAGCCCGCACAGCACGTCGATCGGCGACACGAACTTGTGCTCCGCGAGTGCCTCCTCCGCTGCCCGCCCGACGCGTCGCTCCAGCCGTTTGTCGTTGTCTGCAGGCACCGCCGCGGAGCGTAGCGACCGCCGATGAGGGGACATCAGCGCTTGCCGAATGATCGCTGTGAGCTTGCATCAGCTGCTGCCCCTAGTCCTAGTCTGACCCAGCGTACTCGCTGCGGGCCCGCCGAAGCGCCCCTTCGCATGGAAAGCAGTAGCCGGGGGCTGGTGATCGGAAGTGCGGAGCGCGCGGCGTCAGCGGCTATCTGCTGCGTGGTGCGTAGCGCTACAGGCCCGCAACCGCGCGGGCTCCGGGCGGGTGTTGAGCGCGTGCAGGTCAGCGACGAACACGTACACGTCCCGGGTCGGTTCGGCAGCGAGACGGGCGAGCGGCCGGATCGCGCCGGCGTAGTTGCCGAGGTGCAGCTCTCCCGTCGGCTCGACCTCGGTGAGGGTGACGGTGCTGCGGCGCGTGGCAGTGGCGATCTGCGGCCGGGGCTGGAGTGTGGTCTGGGTCGTCATGGTGATCTCCTGGCCTTGGCGCCCGGGTCGGCGATCGGGCCTGGGAGGTCACCGGGGCGCGCGGTGGCCGGCCCCGCACGGAGGTCGGGCCGGACCTGCGGCCGGGATTCAGATGGACGGTCTGATCTGAAGCGACCTGCCGGCTAGCGCAGGCCCACCACGGACTTCGGCGCGCGCACGGGCGGCCCCGAGAGGGCGCGTCGGCTGGTGTGCGAGAGGGCGCGTCGGCTGGTGTGCGAGAGGGCGCGTCGGCTGGTGTGCGCGGGCTGAGTCACAGTCGCCTAACGATATGGCATTGCAATGCGGTAGACCGCTCTTGTGGTTTGGACAGGACCGGTCACCCGGTCCTCCAGGACGGGTCTGGCGCGGGCTCCGGCTCCGCGCAGCAACAGGGCCTGCTCCGACTCGGCGGCGGGGCGGGCGACTATATGGCGCCCTGTTCCAGCGCCCGCTTGAGCCGCCGATGGAAGCGGCGGAATGCCAGCGCGGTCATCTTCTCCATCGCGCGGTTGGCGATGCGCGCCCGGCCGGGGAGGTGGGCGAGTGGCGTGAGCGTCACGCGCGTGCCGCCCCCCGGCGTCGGCGCGAACTCCCAGCGCCCGTCGACGGGCGGCCCCTCGACGACGCGAATGTGAAACAGCCGGCCGGGATCGCACTCGACCACCTCGGTCAGCTCGACCCGCCGCCGGCCCATGGCCTTGTGGACCTCGCGGAAGCGCGTTCCGGCCCGCACCGGCCCCTCCGTTAGCTGCTGCACCTCCTCGGCGTCCTGCCAGGCGGACAGCTTGGTGGGATCGGTGACGAAGGCGAAGACCTCGTCGGGCGGCCGGGCGATCTCCACCGTGGTGCTCGCCATGGCGCGACTCTACGGCGGCCCCGCGGTGCGCGCAAGGACCCGCCCAGACCGCTCGGCGCATCAGCGCGCGCGACGAACCCGACGGCGCTGAGGCGAACGGACGCTTCTGCGATGCGAGGTGACGCAGCAGCCAGCGACAAAGCGACGCGCAGTGCTCCTGCTCGTCCGGATCGGGCACGCGGCGGACCTGGATCCGAGCGCTCGCATTTGGGCGAAAGCGATCGCCGGCCGCGGCGCAGGTCGGGTCCGACCGGGACGACCGCTCTGTCGCCAAAGGGATCGTCGGGCCGGGAGCAGCTAGATCGTGAAAGCACTCGCCCGGGCGGCACTCCGGGCGCTGCCGGATTACGCCTGATGGAGGAGTCTGGCGACGGCCGGCGAGACTGCTCGGTCACGGATGGAGCCGTCCGTCATCAGGGCGGCGGGCTGCCGCTCCTCGGGGCATGAAAATGCATTTACAGGAAGTCTTGTCGTGGTCGCGTGCTTGTCGTGATCGGGACAGGGGCTTTCTTGGGAGAACGCAGTGTGGGCAGGCCGTTTTGGACGATGGGCTTCGAGCCCGTGCTTTTCGGTGGCCGCCCCTGCGACTTGCCCCGATTGTGCCGCGAGCACGTATCCGTCTGTGTCGTTTTGCCCGCTGCTTCTCCCGTTCACTCAACGCTAGGAGGCTGGCGGTGAAGGAGATCGGTAGAGCGATCGGGTTGGACGTGCACCTGGACTTCTGTGAGATCGCGATCTGCGAGGACGGGAGGGCGCGCTCGGCGGGTCGGGTTGCGTCGACGCCGGAGGCGCTGGAAGTGTTGGCGGAGAGCTTGTTGGCGACGGACAGGGTCGCGTTGGAGGTGACCGGAAGCTCGTGGGAGATTCTGCGGATCCTCGAGCCGCACGTCGCCAAGGTGATCGTGGTCAGCCCTGATGACACGGGCATCCGCCAGGCGAGGGCGAAGACCGACCGGCTGGACGCGCGGACGCTCGCGAAGCTGCTCTGGGGCGGCGAGCTTGACGGGGTGTGGACGCCAGATGAGCTCACGCGGGTGTTACGCCGGCGGCTGGGGCGCCGTGAGCAGCTGGTCCGGTCCCGCTCGCGCGCGAAGAACGAGGTTCACGCGGTGCTGATGCGCCGGCTGAAGGGCCGCCCGCCGGTCAGCGACCTGTTCGGCGTCAAGGGACGTCAGTGGTTGCGGCAGCTCGAGCTGCCGGTCGAAGAGTGCGAGCCGGTCGAGGGGTGCATGCGCCACGCCGAGTTTCTCGACTCCGAGATCGCCGAGGTCGAGAGACTGATCGCCCGCCAGATGCTTTCGTGCTCGGACGCCAGGCGGCTGATGAGCGTGCCGGGCGTCAACGTGATCTGCGCCGCGTCGTTCCTGGCGGCGATCGGCGACATCCGCCGGTTCAAGACCGCCCGGCAGCTGGCCGCGTATCTCGGCCTTGACCCGAAGGTCCGCCAGTCCGGCAGCGAGCCCGCGCGCAGCGGACGGATCTCCAAGCAGGGCTCGGCGTCCGCGCGCTGGGCGATGGTCGAGGCGGCATTCAGCGTCGTGCGCCAGCCCGGCCCGCTGCACGCGTTCTACGAGCGCCTGCGCGCCCGCCGCGGCCCATCAGATCGCGGTCGTCGCCGCCGCCCGCAAGCTCGCGTGCCTGTTCTGGTGCCTACCACCCGCGAAGAGCAATACGCCCACCAGCAGCCATCGCTGACCGCCAAGAAGCTCCGCCGCCTCGAGCTCACCGCCGGCGCGAAGCGCTACGACACGAAGGCGGCCGGCGTGTGGTCAACCAACCAGGCGATGCGCGACGCCGAGCGCAAGCTCGCCGAGCAGGCCGAGGCCTCCTACGTGCGGATGGTTCGCGACTGGCAAGCAACTGCGCCACGAACGGGAGTGGGCGCGAGCGTGACACCGGGGCGCGCATAACAGGCCCTCGAAAGGGCAAACGTCGCGCGGCAGACCACGAGCCCCTTGACGTCTGCTCTTTGACACGTCATCGACTCGCGCCCACCGGCAGCCTACAACCCACACGATCGACCGCCAACACGCCGCCAACCGCCGGTGCCGATCCCGCGCACCCCGCAAACAGCCGAATTTGCGCCGATCGAGCGCCACGCGGCCGAAACCGACTCCACAGGAGCCGATCTGCCGCCCTCGGAACAGCACGCGCGACCGATCCGCCGTCCGAAATCAACCCCAAAAGTTGGTCCAGGCCCTTGACTTTCATCTCTTTGAAGGCGCTCGCTTTGTCAACCCTCCCGGTGCTGGTGTTGAGGACTGCTCAGTTCTCTTTCGGCGCTTGGCGGCGCATCGTGTCGATTGGAGCTGTCCCGGCTTCTCAATTCCGTCGAGGGCCGTCAGGCGGCCAGATGAAAGTGGGAGCTTGCCGGGACAGGATCGGCGCCGCCGTCGACGCGGCTGGGTTTGAACGGCTCCTCGCGCGAGAGGACGTGCCAGGCGGCGATCAAGACTTTGCGTGCAACCGCGCTCTTGGCCGGGTTGGATTTCCCAGTGCGCTTTTTGACATCGACGTACAGCCGATTCCACGGGTTCGTTGGCCGCCACGCGCACTGCGCGGCCTCGATCGCCGCCCACCGCAGCGCGCGCGAGCCAGCCTTCGATAGCGCCCCGGTCCGCGAGCTCTGACCGGATTGAGCGACCCGCGGCGCCAGTCCTGCGAACCCGATCAGGTTCCGCGCCGAGGCAAATCTCGAGATGTCGCCGATCTCTGCGGCCATCATCAGCCCGAGGTGCTCGCCGACTCCCGGATCGTGAGCAACAGCTGCACACGCGGATCCGCACGCGACAGCGATCGAAGCTCGGCATCCAGCGGCGCGATCCGCCCATCAAGGATGTCGATCACGGCAAGGGCCTCGGCGATCGAGCGCCGCCACACTGGTGGCACGCCGCGCTGCTCGAGCTTCCCCATCGCCTCACCGGTGCGCAGTGTCTGGACCGGGATGCGCAGACCCCACTGGCTCAATGCGCCGAACACCCGGTTCTTCGCGGTGGTCCGCATG
>CAWFKF010000072.1:0-37724 GCA_963816005.1 uncultured Solirubrobacteraceae bacterium
GCGACAGGATCGGCCATCGCGCGTCCTGTGGAGAGCCGGATGCTCAGGAATGGGCACGTCCGGTTCGGCGAGCGGGTCGGGGAAACGGACCGGCGGCAACGCCGGCACCGCGCCCCGGCCCGACCCAACTCGTAGATGCCGTTGAGCACCTCGACCACCGCCCGCTGAACAACCTTGTCTTCCAGCGCAGCGACCCCAAGCGGCCGCAGCCGCCCGTCTGGCTTTGGTATGAACGCCCTCCGAGACGGCCTCGCCCGATACGCGCCCCTGTGAACGCGGGCGTGTAGATCCCGAAGGTTCGCTTCGAGATCCTGCCCGTAGTCCCGCCACGTCACCCCATCGACGCCCGGCGCGGCCCCCGGACGAATCGCCCGGTACGCCGCCTCCAGCCGCTCGACAGTCACGTGATGAAGGAGCGCGGTGAACCGCACATCCCGGTCCTTCTGCACCACCTGGCGCACACGGTCCAGATCACTTGACATGCCCAGTCCGGCACTGCGTCCGGGACGTGTTTCGCTGGCCGCGTTCCCCTTGGCTGGTCGCCTTCCCTCCACCGCCTCCGCCCCCGGTCGCCCGGGCTCGTTCGGCGGTCGGGTCGCCGGGAGCGTCGCAGCTCCCGGCTCCCACGGATCCCGGCGTGACAGTCTCCCGTCACCGGGCTCTTCTCACCAGCCGTCAGTACGCGCGGACCCACTTCCAGTGGGCGAACAGGCCGGGCTCGCGTTCGTGCAGCCCAGTCCACCACCGCTTGAACCGTTTGTAGGTCCGTAACCGCCGATACTTCTTCCCAGCCCAGCGCCTCAGGTAGGTGTTGACGCGCTGCAGGAGGGCATCCATCACGGTCCAGTAATAGCGGCCGTAATAGTTCATCCATCCGGCGACGATGGGATTCAGCCATCTCGCCAGGTCGTCCAACGACAGGTTGGTGCGCCGGTGGATCCGCATCCTGCGGAGCTCGACGCTCTTGGCCTGCAGCGCCTCGGTACTGATCGCGGGCTGGAAGCTGGTGAAGTACCCGCCTCCTGTCGCTCGCGCCTTCCGTGCTCGGAAGGTGAACCCGAGAAAGGTGAAGCTGGTGTGCTCATGCTCTCCCCGACGCTTGCCGTCCTTGCAATAGACGATCCGTGTCTTGTCGGGATGGAGCCGTAGCCCAACCTCGTTCATCCGCTGGGCGATCCTGGCCAGCACCGCCTCCGCCTGTGCCCTGCTCTTGCAGTGCACGATGACATCGTCAGCGAAGCGCTCAAACGGACAGCCCGGAATCTCCCGAGCCATCCAAGAATCGAACGCGTAGTGCATGAACAGGTTCACCAAGCACGGCGAGATCGCCGACCCTTGCGGAGTTCCTCTGCTGCGCTGCTCAAGGGTCCCGTCAGGATGCTGCAACGGTGCATGCAGCCACCGTTTCACGTAAAGCAGCACCCAGCGGCAGTCGGTGACCGCCTCCACTGCCCGAACGATCAGGTCCCACGGCACCTCGTCGAAGAACTTCTGGACGTCCAAATCGATCGCCCAGTCGTACCTCCAGCACCGCTCCCGACATACCGCGAGCGCGTCATGGGGCGAGCGTCCCGGCCGATAGCCATAGGAATCCTGATGGAACCGGGGTTCCACCAGCGGCTCCAGGAACATGGCCACGGTCGTCTGCGCAACCCTGTCTGCGATCGTCGGCACACCGAGCATTCGGGTCCCGCCGCCGTGCGGCTTGGGGATCTCGACCGCCCTGACCGGCGCCGCGAACCAGGTCCCGGACGACATGCGATTCCAGACCTTGTAGAGGTTGCCCTCCAGGTCCTTCTCGAACGCGTCCAGATCCTGCCCATCGACGCCGGGAGCGCCCTTGTTGGCCTTGACCTGCCGCCACGCCTCCCACACCAACAGCTTGGGAATCGCAAACGACTTGTCCTTCGGCCTTGTCATGCGTCCTCGCTTCCTCCCAGCACCCCAGGGCGCTGGTTGATCGAATCGACATCACCGATGAGCCGGCCCCTTCGCTCCACCACCACCCCAGCGAGCAGCAGCTTCACAGCTAATACGAGCCGGTCCGCCAGCGAGCGCCGCGACCGGTACTCAATGCCTCCGGTTTCTGCCGTTGGCACGCTCCCTCTCGCCGCCCGTCGTACTGACCCGCAGGCCCGGACGGCCGCTTTCGACGCTCGCCTTCTCACGTTCCGTGCAAGAGCCGCAGACCAGGCTCACGCCGCCTCCACGCCGGGCACCACCTGGCCAGGAACACGGGACCCCGCCAGACTCGTCTCGGAGGATGAAGCAGGACCTCCGATTTTGATGCCGTCTAAACCTTTTCGACGCCTCAACAACGCACGCTCGACCCAGAACAGAGACCGAGCGCTTTCTGGAACGTCTTCCTGGTCCCCACCTGACCGGGTCAAGCCCAGCCTTTTCCCCGAACGCTCGCCACGACGGTCTTCAGCCAACGCAGCATCGGGGCGGTTTGACGCCCACCCCCGCAGGGCCGACGCCGGAGGGCCAACAAGCCTCCATCTCTCGCACAGCACCGTTTTATGGAGTTCTACCTACATAGTCTTCCTCCAACGTTCGTGACACACGCTTCTTCGGTACTACGCGACCATCTGACTGCCCACGCTCGTGCATCAAGGGCTTACCGCCTCAGCGTTCCCCTCGCGGCCCGCCACCCGCCGACATGCCACCCCGCGAACCATCCAGGACGGGGCATCATCGACAAGCACGGGCGACCGTAGGCTCTCCCGGTTCTCGAGCATGGAGAGCTTCGTGCATGCCAGGGTTCTCCGACCGCGCGGGGTCCTCCGGCAGCTCGCGATAGCGCTGCCGGCGATATTGCCTTCCGCTTCGTTGGACAGCGTCGGCACCCCGGAACTCTGATTTCGCGGCTCAATAGCCAAGCCTGCACGACCCCTGTCAACGCTTCGCCGCCACCCTCGCGAGCAGCCGACGCATGACTCAGGGCCACCGTGATTTGGTCGGGATAGAAATTGAGCGCGCGCACCGCGCGGGTCCGGCGGCTGTTCCGTCGCTTTCGCTCCGGGCCTTACCCCAGGCTCCCAACTGGCCACGTTTCTCAAAGCCTCCCTACGATCCCGGACGGTCGGATTTCCCGAGTCCGGTTCTGGCCTCGGCTCTCACGGTATTTGTCAGGGCGAGCCTTCCCCCGCGACGCGAAACTGCGGTGCTGGCGCACCCTTCGCCCCGCCATCGTGGAGTTTGCACCGCTCCTTCGCCACGACGCAGGCCCCGCAGAACCCAGCTCAGAGTCTGGCTGCGTGCCCACCGTCATGGCCACCGAGTGCCCAGAGCCCCTTTGCCCAGCACGGGCGTTACCCGCGCCGGGGCGGCCTCGCGAGCCGCCTGGAGGGGCGTTACCCCCTCGTCGTCGCTCATACGGGCTCATGCGCCAGACCATCCCCCTCCCAGCGCCTCCGGTTCGTCCTCGGCCGCTGGGTCTTTGCAGGTTGTCACCAGTCCCTGCTGGGAGATGGCCCTTCCCGACATTATCTCTGCGATCCTTGCGCGGGTGCTCGGACCCCTACCCCGCCGCGCTCCCCGGTTGCGCGTGTCCGCTTCTTCACCGAGGACGCCGGTCTCACCCCAATCTAGACGGGTTCGACGCGCGAATATCCCCCCACATGGCAGCTTCCATGGGGACATCGATTTCGAGGCTGCAGTCATTCGATCACCTTCGGGCTCCCGCGCTTGCTAGACCCCCAGGCTGCTCCCACCGCAGCGGCAAACTGACCGCCAGGCGGCCGGGCCGTTCACACCACGCATCGCCCGGCCGGTTACCCGGACCGGGATGTGGCGTTGCTACATGCTCGACACGGACGATTAGCATGGCTGGACTCTCACCAGCTGGATCGCAGCCTTGTCGGCTGCTCCCTAGATCTTCGATGTAGAGAACTTGCATCTCCTTCTCCATGCCGGTTTATCCCGGCGCTTTCCCAACGCATGGTCGGGGCCACCGTGAGTCGCTACTTCTTCGATGTACGGCTCTTTCATCCGCATCTCCATGCCGGTTTCTCCCGGCGCTTTCTCAATGCAGTAACCCCGACTCGGACAGGCGTACCGAGCTCTCGTGCCGGCGGAGGTGCGTGTCGCCGCGAGGCGAATGGATGTATCCAGTGGATATTCACATTTCATTGACATGACGGAGGGCGCGTGTTGCTGGCTGGTAACCGTTCGGTGGTGACTTCGAGTCCCTACCCCGACATTACTCGCCAATCCGTAATTGACCGATAGCGTGATCGTCTCGCTTACGGATGACCGACGCATCTGACGGTGAGAACCTGACCCAAGTGATCCCGAACGCTCGCCGAGCGATGGTGATCGCGCTAAACCCCACTAACGGGAGGGCCACAATGAGCGTCCACACAACGCCTGAAAGCAGTTCGGCCCCGTTTGGAGGCTATGAGGATGACGATCGTGGCTACGGCTGGGTCATGTTCGCAAGTGTGCTGCTGCTGATCCTCGGCATGTTGAACTTCATCGAGGGCCTCGCCGCGATCGGCAACGCACACTTCTTCGTCGCCAACACCCACTACATCGCCGGCAGCCTCAACACCTGGGGCTGGGTCGTACTGTGCATCGGCGTGCTCGAAGTCGTTGTCGGTATTGGGGTGTTCGCCAAGAACCAATTCGCGCGCTGGACAGGCGCCGTCGTTCTCGGGCTGAATGCGATCGCGCAACTGCTGATGATGCCTGCGTACCCGCTCTGGTCGCTGTCCATCTTCGCGGTCGACATCCTCGCTGTCTACGGACTGATCGCCTACGGCAACCGAATCACCGGAGACTGAGCGAGCGGCCGTTGCTGACTGGCAGGATGCGAGGCGCCAAGTTCTTCGGTTTGGCGCCTCGCGCGGACGTAGCCCGCTCAGGAATGTTGCGCGGATCGCGCCCGTGCCAGGCGGACCAGCGCGCCGGGGACGAGCAGGCTGTCTCGCGCACGCGCCCACGACCCGACGGCACAACCGAAGTCCGCCACCTCGGCGCGCGCCCTCCGGCTCGTCCGCTGGGCGTCAGGCTCCCGTGTGATCAGGTCTCAGACCCTCCTCTTGCTGCGCTCTCGCGCCGGGGCGCCACAGGCTGACCAGCCCGGCGACCATTGTGACCAGGAAGACCTGGCCGGTCAGCATCTCGAGCACGGCCAGGATCTGGCCGATGTCCCCGGCTGGCACCAGATTGCCGTAGCCGGTCGTGGTCAGCGTCGTGTAGCTGAAGAACAGGTAATCGCGAGCTTGGGCATGAGGAACGCCGGTGAACACATCACCTGCCACCAGGCGTCCGAGCGCGAGGAACAGGAAGCCGAACAGCAGGCCGAGCAGCGTGAAGACGCTGATCGCCCCGAGGATCGTGCGGAAATCGACCTGAGCGGTCAGCACGACTCGGCGCAGGATTGTGATCGCCGCAGCCGCGAGCAACAGCGAGTCGATAACGAACGCGATGCCCAGCAGCGCATCGGAGGTGACCGCATTCGCGAGCCCGGCGGCGAGGACCGCCGCCAGCGCCGCCACGAACGCGAGACGTACCCGCCCCGGTCGCACATCCGAACTCGTCAGCGCGATGATCGCCGTCAGCCCGGCGACCGCGACCGCCCCGAGCCGGCCGCCCCAGCCCTGCGGCGGCAACGTCATTGCCACCACGAACGTCGTGAGGATCAGGACCAGAACGAGCCCGTAGGCATCGCCGATCCGCTCGACCAAGTGAAGCAGAGTCTCATCGCTCGGCCCACGCGCGAACCGACGCGCTCGCGCGGAGTCTGATCCCCCTACGGGCACAACCAAAGGTTCGCGTCGATACTACGGGTCCCTGCCCCGCCTCCCAGACCGATGCCGCCAGCGCGCTCTGCTGACCGGAGCCAAGGCTCACCGGTCTCCTCTCCAACGTTGGAGCCTCCGAGACGATACGTCCGCCGGCGACCGAGATCGGACGAGCTCGAGCAGCCCGAGGCCCCAAAAGCCGCCAGCTCATGGACGAAGCTCCGCGCGCCGTTGTTCCGCGATCATCCCGTTCGGGTGATGAGCAGCCCGACCTTCGCTGCCATCGTTCAGGCGCTACTACCTGCCGGACTCAGCGACGGAGCGATCCGCGACGCCGGCCCTGTATCGGCGACAACTCGACCAAAGGAGCGCACATGGCCACGCTCGTAGCGATCGGCTATCCCGACGAGGGAACCGCGGAGGAAGCGCGGCAGACCGTCCAGCAGCTGGAGGCCGACCTGATCATCCAGGCCGACGAGGTGGCGGCGATCCGCCGTGACGCGGACGGCAAGTACCACGTCCACACCAGCCATAGCGGCGCCTCGACCGCGGGCGGCGCTGTCTGGGGCGGGTTCTGGGGCCTGCTGTTCGGACTGCTGTTCTTCATCCCCTTCGCCGGCTGGGCAGTGGGCGCCGGCCTCGGTGCGCTGTTCGGCCACCTCGGCGAGAAGGGCATCGACAAGCAATTCCAGGACCAGGTCCGCGACCAAGTCAAGCCGGGCACCTCGGCGCTGTTCATGATCATCGAGAAGGCGACCCCGGACAAGGCCATCGCCGCCCTGGAGCAGTACGGCGGCACCGTCATCAAGACCTCGCTCTCCGACGAGGACACAAAGAAGCTGCAGGAGGCCCTCCAGCCACCCGCAGGCGTCGGAACCGGTTCCTAGGAACGGAAACCACCCGACCCCGTCACCGCCGTCGCTGAACGGGTGCCGACACCGGGCCCGGGTTCGCGACGGCCGCGGGCTCGGAGCCGGGTTGTCGCTTCGGTATTCGCCCGACGAAGAACAGCGCGATCGCCGCGATCAGGATCAGCATGATCAGGCCAGCGCGGAGCCCGTCCAGGCGCTTCGGCGTTGGCATCGAGAGCCGCCTGAGTCAACTCAGAGCTCGCATCCGCCTCCGTGGCGGCAGCCTCGAGCTGCTGGTCGGGACATGAACGGAATCCCGCTGGCCAGCTCGGTCTTCGGCTCGTCCTTGACGCTCTGCGGGACCTCGCTGTTCATCTCGATGTTGGTGAGAAACGAGGCCGTCAGCACCGCCATCAGGATCGAACCCGTGAGCGCTGTGCCAGCGAGGCGCCAAGGTTGGTCACCATGTTCTGGACGCCGACGACCTCCGAGCTCTGCTCGTCCGGACCGCCGAGACGGTCACGGCGCCAAGCTGCGAAGCCAGCGCGCCGATGCCGAGGCCAACGAACAGCAAGCGGACGGTCACGATCTCCGCACCGGCGTTGACATCGATCGCGGCGACCAAGACAGGCATCCCGACCAGCATCGCGAAGATCCCGATGCGCACGGCCAGGCGCCGTGAGACGTCCGGGAACAGTCGCGGGATTCCAATGGCCGCCGCCAGCAGCGTGATCGACACGGGCACGATCCGCACCCCGGTGGCGATAGCCGAGAGGCCGAGCGCGACCGACAGATAGAGCGAGACCAGGAAGAGCACCCCCCATCTGCAAGAGGTACCGGAAGAAGACATCGCCAGCCCGCCAAGCTGCTGGTTGCGCGGCAGCGCTGGATCGACGAGCGGCTCCTTCTCGTGCGCGACCCTTCCGTGCCTCCCAGCCCAAGCTCGAGATCAGCAGAAGGCCGGCGACCATCAGCCACGATACCGGCGATACGCCGAACCACTGGGGCGCGCCCGATTTCGGCAGCGACCCAGCCCCACGAGCCGAACTTGAGCCCGCCGAAGACGAACACGCCAAGACGCCGCCGCGCACAGAGCCGCCCCGATCAGATCGATCTTCGGGCGCCAGTCCGGAGGCGCGTCCTCGGCGCCACGCGAAGCACCAGGGGTCACGACCGAGGTCTCCCATGCCAGCAGTACCGAGGCCGAACACCGCGATCGCACCGCTAGCCCCGTTTTCCGTGTAACGAAGCGGTAAGTCGGCGGTTCTCAGCGGCTCGGGTGGGTCGCTTTGCGCGGTATTTGCTGGCATCGTCCGCGCGATGCTTGGTTGCTCGCGTATCTCTCGAGCCGGACTGTAGGGCCAACTTGGCTTCTCCCGCCTGTGATGATTCAGCGCCTAAGGCGTTAGTTTCAGGGCTTTGGGTCCGTCCGACGGTGCCGGTAGTGTAGGGCCAACATGTATGTGAAGCGTCACGCGGTACGCCGCGGCAGCAAGCGCTACGTGTATCTGCGGCTCGTGCAGGCCTATCGCGACGAGCACGGGCGGGTGCGCCACCGCGTGCTCAAGACGCTCGGGCGCGAGGACGAGCTCAAAGCGTCGGGCCAACTCGAGCAGCTGATGGGCTCCTTCGCGCGGCTGGACCCGCCAATGGCGGGGGTGCGCCGCGATGTCGGGCCGCTGCTGTTGGCCTGGCACTTCATCACCGCGCTTGACCTGGTCGGCACGGTCGACCGCGCGCTGCCGCAGCGCGGCCGCCAGCAGCTCTCAGTCGGCGAAGCCGTCGCGGCGCTGATCGCCAGCCGGCTGTGCTCCCCCTCGCCGTTGTATGACATCGCCGGGTGGGCGTCCGGGGCGGCGCTGCAGGAACTGCTGGGGATCCCACCGGCGCTACTCAATGACGACCGGTTAGGGAGGGCGCTGGAGATCCTGGCGGTGTACGCCGAGACGCTGCGGGGCACGCTCGCGGCCCGCGCGATCGAGCGGTTCGGGGTCGACGCCGGCCGGTTGCATGTCGATCTGACCGCGCTGCGGGTGTGCGGCGCCTATGAGGACTCGGCGCTGGTCGCCAACGGATGGGCCCAAGGGCAGGGCGTCGGACGCCAGGTTCGGGTGTTGCAGGCCGCGACGGCTGACGGGGTGTCGTTGTACGTGCGTCCGGAGCCGGGCAACGCGGCCGAGGTGTCACTGATCGCCCAGAGCCTGGAGCGGCTGCAGCAGCTCTCGGGGCCGGGCGGGTTGGTGATCTTGGACTCAGCGTGCGGGCACCCCAAGACGCTGTGCGAGATCGCCCGCTCAGGGCTGTCGTTCATCGTGCCGTTGCGCGCTGCGACCGGGTTCCGGGAGCGGTTCCTGACCGATGTCGGCGCTGACGGGCTGGCAGCGGTGCGCTACGTCTCACAGCGCGAGCAGGATCTCCCGCCCGAGCTGCGCACCCGCTACCGCGGCGCGCTCAGAGAGTGGGAGATGGCCGATCCCGAGACCTCGCAGACCCGCCGGTTCCGCGTGGCGTATATCCACTCCTCAGAGGAGCACCGCGAGACGGCCGCCGCTCGCGAGCGCGCGCTCACCAAGGCCGAGCAGCAGCTCCAGCGCGTCAAGAACGGGCTCGGTGGGCGCTACTACAAGACCCGCAAACAGGTCGAAACACGCGTCGCCAGGATCCTCGCTCCCACCATCGACGGTCTGATCACGACAAGGACCGGCACCCGCAACGGCAAGCCGACGCTTACCTGGGCGCGCGACCGCGACGCGATCGCCGCTGCCGCCCAGACCGACGGGATCTACGCGCTGGCGACCAACCTCCCCGGCAAGCGCCTCACCGCCGGGCAGATCCTACGCGACTACAAAGGCCAACAGATCGTCGAGCGCCGCCACCGCGACTACAAACAAACCCTCAAGGTCCGGCCGATCTTCCTGCACAACGACGACCGCATCTACGCGCTGACCAGCATCATCGGGATCGCGCTGCTGATCTTCGGACTGATCGAAACCGAGACGCGCAACGCGCTCGGCGACAACGAACTGCTCCCCGGCCTACTGCCCGAGAACCGCGCCGCGAAACCCACCGGACGCAACGTGCTCAGCCTCTTCCAAGGACTCGGCCTCACCTACACCCGCGCCGGCATCAAGCTCGACCGGCTCACCCACACCCAGCGCCGGATCCTCGAACTACTCGACATCACACCACCCTGGCCCGAACACAAGCCGGGAGTGCTAACCCTTTCATAGTGCGGAAAATGGGGCTAGCGGATCCCGTGATCGGTGGACTCTCGTCGCCATCACGGGCCAGGAACACGAGCAGATGGCGAACCGCGCAATGGTTGCCGACCACTGCAGACACAACACTCGCGACTTTCATCACATGTCACAGATTCACCAGCCAGCAACACCTGCTTCACCAGTCAGTAACACATGTGACCGACGTGTTAGCAGCCGTCACCGCGCCAGCGGAATGGTTGCTGGCGAACGTCGGAGTTCGCCTCTGCAGCGGATATGATCTCACGGCTTCATCGCACGGAATGAGGCATACGCCGGCCGAGCCTGATCAATTCCTCATGGTTACACGCCGTCAAGCATTGAGCACGGAGCAACGGAGGTCCAAATGGAAAGCAACGTAGACCAACTCGGCCCGATTGACGTGATCGTGATCGGTTATCCGGTAGGCGCGCCGATGACCGGCCAAGCGGTACCCATCCTTCTCGACCTTGTGGACCGCGGGATCATCCGCGTACTCGACGCGCTCTTTGTCCGCAAGAACGAGGACGGCACGTTCTCGGACTTCGACCTCGCCGAACTTGACGAAGAGACGGCGGGCGATTTGACTGCGTTCGCGGGCGCCTCCACGGGCCTGCTCAGCGACGACGACGCCGCTCTGGCTGCCGGGGAACTTGAGCCTGGGGCCGCGGCCGCGATGATCGTCTACGAGAACCGCTGGGCAGCGCCGTTCGTGAACGCCGTGCGTCTCAGCGGCGGCGTGCTCATCGCGGACCAAAGAATCGGCGTGCAGGACCTCATCGATGCCGTCGGCGCCGCGGAAGCGGCGGCCTGAGTGAAAGGGACAGGACCATGCCCGGACTACTTCGCGGCATCGCCCGCACAGCGGTTGTCGCTGGAACCGCAACCGCGGTCTCCAACCGTGTGAGTCGTCGTCAGTACAACCGCTGGGCCGAGCAGGACCAGCAGTACTACCAGGAGCCGGCACCAACGCCAACTGCGCCGCCGCCGAGCGACGGCGGGCAGGACCGAATCGCGCAGCTCAAGGACCTAGCCGACCTGAAGGCACAGGGAATCCTGACCGACCAAGAGTTCGCCGCCGAGAAGGCCCGCATCCTCGCCGCGTGACGAACCCGCGCGCGTCCGCTCAGTCAGTCATCGCGTAATCACCGAACAGCCGCCAGGCAGCGCGACGGGCGCGTGGCGGCCGTCTTTTCGGGCTTCATCGTCCAGAAGATCCCGTTCACGGTCCTCAGCGTCACGGTCGACGTCTACGTCTTCGCAACGTCCCGGGATCGCTCTCGCTCGAGTTAGGCTTCCTGTCAGAGCATCCCGTCCTGAGCGCGGTCCTTACGCTCGGGGCGGTCGCGATGGTTGTGCTGGTCGTTCGCTTCTTTGGCACCGTGCCACGAAGCTGCGCGACGAGCTCAAGACCGGGGGCGCGATTCTCGGCCAGCCCCGGCGGTTCATGATCGGAGTCCCGGTTCTTTGCGCCCCGTCAAGCCGTGATCCAGGTAGATGCGATCGTCCCCCACGCCGAGCGCGCGCTGCGCGGTCAGATCCTGGCCCGCGGTCCAGCGCGCGTACCCGATCAGCGTCCGGCCAGCGGTCGCTCTCCGTCGCCCTGCGCCGTTGGAATCGGTCATCGTCGACGATATCCTTGGCTCTCGACACGAGGGCGCTGTCCACGTTTCCTCCGTTGGGGCGTGAGGCCGCGCTCCCACGGAGCCGCCGGCTCCCCGCGACTCGGCGGGACGGAGAGCGTGAACGGCACCGACCACGATTGGGGAACGTAGCCCTCGACCGTTCGGTTAGCCTGGGCTGATTGCGAATCTCAGCGGACGGGCTACCTTGACCGGACCCCGTTTCTCGGTCCACCACGAGTGAGAGTTGGTGGTGGATGTGGGTCGCGGAGGAAGGTAGCGACCGGGGCGGTCGGATGGGATGAGAAGGGCGCTGGAGACGGGACGCGCTCCGGGATGCGCGGCCGTCGTCGCGGAGCCGAGCGGCGGAGCCGCGATGGCGTAGCGGCGATGGCCGCGGCGCGCTCGCCGCGGCACCCCCGGCCGGTCATGCTGGTTGGCGCCCGGGCAGCTCAGGCGGCCGTCGGCAGCTCGCTCGTCGCGGCCCACTCGGCGGCGAACACGGCCGGCGCCTTCATCCCGAGCGCGGAGTGCGGCCTGCGCCAGTTGTAGTCCTCGCGCCAGTCGCCGATCACCACGCGCGCCTCGGCCAGGCACGAGAACTCCTCGACGTCGAGCAGCTCGTCACGCACGCGGGAGTGGAACGATTCCACGAACGGGTTCTGCCACGGCGAGCCGGGCTCGATGAACGCGGTCCCGGTCCCGCTCAGCGCGCACCAGTCCTGGAGCGCGTGCGCCGTCATCTCCGGGCCGTTATCGCACCTGAGCAGCTCCGGGGCGCCGTGCTCGGCGACCAGCCGCTCCAGCACCGCGACGACCGTGTCGGCGTCGATGCTGCGCTCCACCAGCATCACCAGCGCCTCGCGCGTGAACTCATCGACGATGTTCAGCAGCTTCAACGCCCGCCCGTCGGCGGTCTGGTCGAACTGGAAGTCGAACGCCCACACGTGATTCGGTCGCTCCGACCGCAGCCGCTCGGCCGGGACTGTCGACTTGCCCAGCCGCTGGCGCTTGCGCCGCCGCTGCGGCACCCGCAGTCCCTCCTCGCGCCAGATCCGCTGCACCCGCTTGCGGTTCACCTCCCACCCCAGCTCGCGCAGATGGTGATGCGCACGACGGTACCCCCACCGCGGCCGCTTGACCGAGAACTTCCGCAGCTCAGCGCGCAACACCGCATCATCGGCGGCCGTCTTGGGCTCGTGACGCTGCGTCGAGCGATGCTGCCCGACCACTCGGCAAGCCCAGCGCTCGCTGACGCCGAGACGATCGCGGAGCATCGCGACCGCCCGACGCCGGCGGGCTGGGCCTACCAGTTTCCCTTCGCGATCTCCTTCAGCGCCACGACCTCAAGCTCCTTGTCAGCCACGATCCGCTTCAGCGTCGCGTTCTCACGCTCCAGCTCCTTGAGCCGCTTGGCGTCATCGGCCTTCATCCCGCCGTACTGGTTGCGCCAGCGGTGATAGGTCTGCTCACTGATCCCCAGCTCCTTCGCCGCCTCCGGGATCGTCTTCCCCTCGCCGAGCATCCGCTCGGCCTCGCGCAACTTGCGGATGACCTGCTCCGGCGTGTGCCTGCCTCGCTTCACGTGATCGTTCCTTCCTCGCCCATGATCTCAAGGGCGCGAGAAACTCTCACACGGGGCGGACGGATCTCAGGGGGTCAGGCCAACCTGAGACAGTTCGCCACCCGTTCGGCTTGGTTGGCGACACCGGCGCTCGTGTGTCGCTGACGGGAACATGGAGCGATCCCTCAACGAACACCTGGACGCTCTCTGGGCGCTAGCTCGCGGGCGCGGCGCCAGCTAACGGCGACCAGATCGGCTGTGGGTGCTTGAGCCGCATTGCGGCCGCCGCCGACGAGGTCGTCGAGGCCCCGCCCTGCGATCGGGTTCGCGGCCAAGCGCTCGCCCGGCGCCGGCGACTGGCACGACTGAGTCGTCGCCGAAGCACTCGCCAGCCCCGCGCGGGCGAGAACACAAATGCGATCGTACGAGCGGTGAGGACGGCGCGCGCACAGCGGGCCGAAGGCGCGTCCCCCAGCGCCGCTGAGTTGGACTGCTCCTTTGGGCCGGATGCGGTCGCAGGCTTGTCTATGCGCGTGGCCCGGTGACGCCTTTAGGCCGAAGTTCCCGGTGGTGAGGTAGCCAGATTCCGCTTGTTCCCAGGGTTTTCGGGGGTTCTGGGGTGTTCGGGTCGTGTCTACCGATCGACCACGACGGGGGCGTGGGCGGCGAGGTCGAGCGCTTCGGCTTGCAGCGCGGTAGGCTGGGTGAGCTTCTCGAAGGTGCTGGCGTGGTCGTGCAGGCGGGTGGTGTTCTGGGTCTGGGTCGCGAGCTCGGTGAGGAGCGTGCGATAGCTGTGCGCGGACTGCCCGGTGCTGGTCCGTTTCGTCTGCGCTTTGTGTCGCGCGGCGGGGGAGCGCTCAGCTTTCGCGACGGGATCAGGACTGACGGGCCGGTGCTCGTCGGTGAACAACAACGGCTTCCACGCGGCTTTCAGATGCCAGGTGAGGTAGTAGGCGAGCATGCAGATCAGCACGTGCGCACGAACACGGTCCTCGAGGTGATGATGGATCGGACGGATCTGCAGGTCCGGGCCCTTGATCGATCCGAACGCCCGTTCGGCCTGTTCGAGGTTCTTGTAGGCGCGCACGACATCACCGGTCTGAAGGTCGGTCTCGGTGAGGCCGGTCCGCAGGATGTAGAACCCGTCGAGCGCAGCTTCCGCGGCGATCTCCGCGGTCTTGCGGGTGTAGGTGAACGTGGTGTCAGTAATCGTGGTCTGGAAGTGCTTGCGCATCCGGTAACGCTTCAGCGCCGGACCTGTCGCAAGACCGATCAGGTCGGCCCCGGTGAGCGTCCCGGCGGTGACACGGTGAGCGATCGCGGCTAGGTCGATCTCCGTCGCGGCGAGCAGTTCGTTGCGCTTGCGGGCACGTTGCGCGCCGACCAGCGGGTTGCGGCACACGACCAGTCGTTCGCCGGGGAACTCCGCGACGTCGGTGATCTCCCCGAGGTTCTGCTCGTCGAACAGCGACGGCTGAAACACCCCGGACCGGGCGAGTTTCTTGATCGTCGGCGCTTTCAGCGCGGTGATCCAGTCCACCCCGTCGGTCTCTGACAGCAGCGTGATGTTCGCCTTCGTGACCATCCCACGATCGGCGACGACCACCACCCGCGAGAGACCGAACCGGTCCTTCAACTTCACGACCTGTGACGGCAGCGTCTTGTCGTCGTGCAGCTCGCCGGTGAACACCTCGACCGCGACCGGCCGCCCGTCGGTGTCGCACAACAGTCCGTAGATGATCTGCGGCAGGCCGGGCCTCCCGTCCCGCGAGTACCCACGCTTCCCGAGCGGGCACGTGCGACCCTCGAAGTAACTCGAGGACACGTCGTAGAGCACCATCTCCCCGTCACGCAGGTGGCGGGCAGCGAGACGATCCTCGATCCGGTCCTGGCGCTCCACGAGCCAGTCCATCGCCGCGTAGAGGTCATCCTCATCCGCTCCAACCACGCCGCACTCCTGCGCCAGGGTTGACTGGCCGAGGGTGCGGACCATCCCGAGTTTCGATCCCGGGCCGATCACCCGGCCGACGATCATCGCCACGCACAGATCCCGCTCCCGGCACGGTGAGCGGTCCAGCAGCTTCGCCAGCCCGAGCCGACGCGCCATCGTCAGCGCCGCGGTGACGTGCCCGGCCGGGAGGGAGCGCTCGATCTCGAACGCCTGATCGACGCTCATCACCGTCTTGCCGGCGAGCACGGCACGGATCGCGTCGATCGCTTCGGGCGGGAGGTGTGACAGGTTCGCGAGCGTTTCCTTCTTGACCTTCCCGTCCTGGCGGTAGGAGCGGCGCAGCAACGTCGCGTTGTACTCGTTCTCCCCAGACCGGCGGGTAGTCGTGCTCACATGCATCGCACCGCTTTGCCTGGCTGGCCTTCCCATATCTGGACAATACCCCATTTGTCGACCTGATAGTAGTGGGTACACTTAGGATCAGCAAAAAGGCCGGAATCCCCGCAACTACACGGATCCCGGCCTCTACAACCGCTGACTACAGGGGGAACTTCGGTTTAGGGGCCACCGCGGTGTGACCGCTTCGCAGCAAGGTCGGTAGCGCGAGCGCCCGCACCGAGGTGCTTGCATTTGTGCTGAAGCCGGTTAGCGCCGAGCGCCTCGGACGAGCGTGATCCGGTTGCCGAACCGGACGCTGCGTCCGCGCCCGAGCTGGCGCGCTTGTGGCGAATGTCAGGGGGCTTGTTCATGAGCCCTCGAGTCCTGCTCTGCCGTGATGGCGGTACTCCACTCGCTGGGCGCCTGACCGTCCGCCTTGACTGACAGGCCGCACAGCGGTGGAGCTGCCCGGTCGCGGTCCGCGTCAGGTCACGGGATGGGTGCTGGGCGAGGTCCAAGCGGCGCGGACGGAGTGGTCGGCAGGTTGGAACAGGCGCGCCGACGGCTATATCTCACGCTCAACAATTGAGTACTACGGCTTTTCCTGCCGCAGTAGCTCGAGTAGCTCGTCAGTGCTTCCCAGCTTCGCGGTTTCGCCGAGGGCGAATCGATCGCGGTGCATCGCGAACGAGTAGACGCCGCTTGACACGGCCCAGCCGTTGACTGGCTGCCAACTGACCGCGGTTACGCGACTCATGGCAACCGCCATCGTGGTGAGCAGCATTTGAATCGACGCACAGAACGAGCTCATCACCTCGAGCGCCACGGGATCCTCCTCGAACAGGAGCACGCACTTCTGGTCGGCGACGCGCCAGTCCGGTCCGAACCTGCCCGCGACAAGTACGCCGCTCTTTGAGACCAACTCGTCAAACTCGCTCATTCGAACGCTCCTTTCAACACTTAAGACGCGGGGCGACCACGGCCGCGGTCCCATCATTCGCCCCGGGCGACCGGCAGTCGTCATCCCAAACAGGTGACGGGTGGATCGCGGCGAGTCCTGCGCGCTGCGTGCCTTCACGTTGGAGAGCGGGTGAGGTACGCAGGGACACCCAGCCGCCGGGCGGGCGCGCGCGGCGTCCGATGCTCGAACTCGGGCGGCAGATATTCCCGCCACGGCCTGCCGATTGACGTCGACCACGAGGCGGTGACTCGCGCCGCGCGCCGAAGACAACCGTGTGTTGCGCATCGAACCCTGTCTGAGGAGAGCTTGACCATGGGGAAGATCACCGCCGGCGGTGGCGCTGCGCCTGTCGACCGTCGAGAACGATTCCGCTACGGAATCGTCTTTCTGCTCACCCTCGCGCTGGTTGTGTTCTTGATCGCGGCCCCGAGCGCCGACTGGTCTCGTGCCGTCGCCCTGGCAATCGAAGGCATAGCGCTCGTCGTCGCGATCGCCACCGGACGCGAGCGCAAGCAGCTGCGCTACCGCACCGCTGCGGTCGTGGGCGTTGCGATGGCCTTGGTCGTCGTCGGCGTCGGGACCGGGACCATCCCACACGAACTCACGTACATGGTGGGTGTTCTGGCCACCGCGGCCGTCCCCATAGTGATCCTCAGGGGCTTCCTGCGGCTGCTCCGCGAGCAGGGAGTCACCGTCCAGGCGGTGGCCGGCGCGCTGGCCATTTACCTCTCGGTTGGCCTCGGGTTCGCGTGGATCATCGCCTTCATCGCCCAGGTCGACGCGACGCCTATTTCGCGCAGCACACGAACGTCACCGTGGGAGACCAGCTCTACTTCAGCTTCACCGTGCTGACGACGACGGGCTTCGGCGACTTCTCAGCTGCGACGCCGGTCGGCCACGCTCTTGCCGTGATCGAGATGCTCACCGGCCAGCTTTACCTCGTCACCGTGATCGGGCTGCTGATCGGCAACTTCTCCAGAAGGCTGAACTCGGCATGAGCCCCGGCACCGAAACTAGTCCCTATCGGGTGATGCGTGTGCCGCCGGCGCGCCGTAGGTTCGTCGTCTGATGCGCGAGGACCACCAGGCCGGCGCGAGCGCGCCGGGACCCGCCGGCTCGGGCTTCGTGGCGCTGAATCGGTCTCCTGGGTTCTGGGCGATCATTGGGTACGCGGTTGTGTTCGGCGTCGTGCTGGCGTTCGCCGCGCTCGCGTTTCTCGGGCTGATCAAGGGGGGCACGAATCTGTGGTTCACGCTCCCGAAGAACCCCGGCTGGTTCGATGGGAGTCTGTGGTGGGTGGCGGTGACAGCAGGGGCGGGGGTGCTCGTCGGCGTCATGCGGCGCGCGTTTCACGTCCCGGTCAAGTTGCCCGGCACGATCGCGGAGCTCAAGGCCCAGCGGGTGGAGCCATCCACGGTCCCGGCGGCGGTGGCCGTGTCGCTGGTGTCGCTCGCCGGTGGGGCAAGCCTCGGGCCCGAAGCTGGGTTGGGGATGATGGGCGGCGGGCTCGGGACGTGGATCTCGGCTCTCCGGGCATGATCGGGGGTGACGACACACGAACACGCGTTTTCTTTCTGGCCCTCCGAACCGCGTCACCCGTATTCCGCCACGACGCTCGCTCGACCCCGGGATGACCCGGTGCGCACGCACGGCAAACGGCGCAACGAGAAGGGAATGGAGCAGGCAGCTCCCCGGCACGCCACGACCCCCGTCAACGCGGGCAGCGACCCCGACGCCCCCCAACGACGCCCTATGGGGCGAGTCTCGCCATGATCATCCGGATGCGCCTGCGCGCAGGCGCGGCCATCCCTGGCCGCTTGAGCACGCATCCGCTGTGCCCACGATCGCCGGGCACGGGGCCCAGCGAGCAGTCCACAACCCAGCAGCAGAGGCGCACGCGACTTCCACCCGCCGCTCCGACGACAAAAGCCTGCCAGGACGGAATCTCGATCGAGAGTCACGACACGGAGCCTGGATCTCGGAGCGGCGGAAGCTGCCCGAGGAGATGCGGGCGACGAACACGCTGAGCGGGATGGCGGGCGCATACGGCGGCCTGTTGTCATCCCCGATCCTGGCCGTGATCCTCGTGCTCGAGATAGCCCGTCCGAAGGCCGCCCGCATGGCCGACACGTTGGTGGCGGGCCTGTTGGCCTCCACGGTCTCGTTCGCCGTGTATTTCCCGATCGCTGGGTCGACGTTCGTCGGGCTCTATACGCTCCCGTCGTTCAAGTACCAGGACTGGCAGCTGTTGGCGGCGATCCCGCTCGGGCTCGTCGCTGGGGCGCTGGCGCTGATCACGGTTGTCGTGATCGGATTGATGTCGAAGCTCACCGCTCCGTTGGTCAAGCGGACGGTCCTTCGCTCGACGATCGGGGGAATCGCGTTCGGGCTCGTCGGCGTCGCATTGCCGCTAACGCTGTTCACGGGAACCGGTCAACTCGCGACGGTGATCCACGACGGGACGGCGCTCGGCGCGGGCCTGTTGATCGCGGTCGTGTTCGCGAAGATCCTCGTGTTCGCGCTGTGCGAAGCCACCGGGTTCATCGGCGGGCCGTTCCTCGTGATGCTGTTCATCGGCGGGACCGCCGGGACGGCGCGCACGTGCTCATCCCGGGGCTGCCGGAGGGGCTCGCGTTCACCACCATGTTCGCGGCCCTGCCCGGGTCGCTCGTCGCCGCCCCGTTCTCGCTGATCCTCCTCGGTGTCATCACGACCCAGATCGGCACGCTCCAGATCGCGCCCGTCGCCGTTGCCGTGCTCACCGCTTATCTCGCCGTCTCGGGCTCCGGGCTGTTGATGCGCCTGATGAGCCGTGGGCGCAAGCCGAGCCCTGCGGCGACGAAGGCGGCGACCTTACCCACAGCAGGAAGCTGATGGGACTCGGCGCTGGTCGAAGCGGTCAGTTCGGCGTGGTCAGGCCGATGAGCTCTTGCCCTGCCTCGAGCGGCGGCCGGTCGCCGGCAGCGAGGACGTGCAGGCTCTTCCCCGGTGTGAGGACGAACATCGGCATCCCATCCGGACCCAGGCGAGCGTCGAGGTCGGTGTGCCCGTTTGCTCCGGCGGCGGCTGCGGCTTCGGCGACGCCGATTTCGGCGCCAGCCTCGATTTGCGCGAGTAGCTTGTCGTGTGTGGCGGAGTCGTCGAACAGCACCGGCACCCGGGCGTAGAAGGTCGCTGTCGGACCGTCGGTGACGGGCAGCTGGAAGACGTGGCCGCGATCGAAGTATTCGGAGAGATCGGTCGCGATCATCGCGTTGAGGGCTTCATCGTCACTGACGGCGAGCGCGTAGTCGAGCCCGTCGAGATCCGATGGTGCAGGCTCGCCGCCGTTCTGTGTGGGATCGCTCCGGTAGACCGTGAGCCCGTCCGCCTCGGCAGCGCGCGCATGCTCGTCGGTGGCAGACCACAGCACGACAGTAAGGCCGCGATCCCGGAGGGCGCGTCCGATCGCGCGTCCAACCGGACTCGAGCCGACCAGCAGAACCCCGCCCGGGCCGGTGCTCGCGACCCCGAGCGCGCGCGCCACCGGGCCGCCCGTGAGCCCGTAGATGAGCGCGGTCGCGACGATCACGATGAACGTGATCGGGATCAGGTCCTGTGACCCGCCGCCGATCCCGGCCTGGCTGAGCCCGAGCGCGAACGTGGATGAGGTGGCGGCGGCGACGATGCCGCGGGGCGCCATCCAGGCGATGAACGCTCGCTCGCGCCACTGCAGCGAGGAGCCGAGGGTCGAGAGCGCAACGGCGATCGGTCGGCCGAGGAACACGAGCACGGCGATGAACGCGAGGCTGACCCAACCGATCTGGGCGATCTGGTGCGGGGTGACGCGGGCGGAGAGGATGATGAACAGAATCCCGATCAGGAACGTCGTGAGGGTCCCGATCCGCTCGCGCCAAGCGCGGACGAGCTTCGACCGTTGGATTGCTACGCCCTGCGGCTCGGTTCCGCGCGGCGGCCGGTTGATGAGGATCGCGCCGATCACAAGCCCGGTGATCAGACCGGTGTCATCGCGGAGCAGGTCGGCGCAGACGACCATCGCGACGACGAACATCAACGTCCCGGTCACCGCTTGCGACTGATTGGGCTTGAACAACGCCGCCCAGCCCAGGACCAGGACCGCCCCGAGGAGGCCGAAGCCGGCGCCGACCCCGACGTTGAGCAGGAACTGGAAGATCTCCTGACCCGCCTTCGCGTGCCCCGCGATCACCGCGTTGAACACGACAACGCCCAGCGTCGCACCGAGCGGATCGGCCAACGTGCCTTCCCACTTCAGGACGAAGTTGACCTCCTTCGAGGGACGGATGAAGTCGAGCAGCGGCCCGACCACCGTCGGACCGGAGACCACGAGCACCGCCCCCAGGATGAGGGCGACCTCGAAGGACAGGTTGAACAGCAGATAGGCGGCGAGCGTCCCAACAGCCCAGGTCACCAGAATCCCGACGGTCAATAGCCGCCGGTAGACCCGTGCGACGGTACCGGTGAGCTTGCTGAGCTGGAGGCCGAGCCCGGCCTCGAACAGAATGATCCCGACCGCGACCGAGACGACGGCCGAGATCAGCTCCTGGCCCAGCAGCTCGTTAGGGTTGAGGGCGCCGATCGCGCCAGCCCCGAACCCCAGCGCGAGCAGGACGAGGATCGACGGCAGCCGCAGCACCTGGCCGATCAGCGGAGCGGCGGCCGCCAGGACCACGATCAAGCCCAGCTCGGCCAGAGTCTGCGACTGGGTGAGCGTCGCGATCGGTAATGACCCGAGCAGATCGGCCATGGTCGCGATTGGCTAGGGAAGCCCCGGTTGCGCCCGACCTCGGGCGCCTACGCCATCCCGGCCTTGGCCGGCGTAGGGGCGATCAAGGCGCCGACGATCCACAGGATCGGGAAGAAGAATCCAATCCAGAACATCCAGTAATGCCCATTGCGGAACGTGGTCATCCCGAAGAAGATCCAGCACGCCACGTACACGATCCCCAACAGGACCCAGATGAAAGCCGACATACCGTCCACCGCCTTCGGAGCAGGACCAGGGCCGCCCTGTCGCCGACTCCGCGTCGTTGTGTGTGTCCACGGACGAGACTTCCAGCCGGAGCCAGGCTCGATAACCGGTAAAACCAGCATCCTCGCACCGTATTTCCCCGGAGTCTCGAGTCGCGGCGAGCCGAATGGCGGGCCAGGGTCCGTTGCGGCTCAAAGGCGCACGTCATGCTCGCGACGTCGCCGAGGTGACCCTCAGCCGCGCGACCCGGCGATTGACGATCATGGACTCCGCGTGGGCTCGTAAGGTGGAAGCGACCTAACAGAGCAGCATCAACATGAGCGATGACCAGGTATTCGTCTACGCGGCGGTCTAGGAGCGTGGGTCACTATGCCGCAGAACGCCGTTTTGGCCCGTTTCAGGGGATCAATTCATCAGCGGCGATCGCTCGGATGGCCGCAGAACGGCTCTCAGGGCCTCGTTAATGAGACTGAGTATTACTGACCCAGGCTCCTAGTAGTGCTTTGTGAGGTCGGGGTGTTCGGTCCTCCACGACGTGCGGCGCCAAATTCCTTCTTTGGCTTGAACACGCGTTGCGCTGGATTCCAGATAAATGAGATTTGAGGTCAATCTGGGCGACCTCACAAAGCACTACTAGCCGGCCGACCGAGGCCACGCCGACCGTCGAGACCGACGCCGACGACTCGGCCTACCTGTCTACGATTCGATTCTTCGAGCACTTCGAGCCCGACGCCATCCCCGCGGTCGTGCGTGGGCTGCCACGGCTCGCGGTGCCGCGGGGCGAAGTCATCGTCGAGGCCGGCGCGGCACCCCGAGCACTGTGGATCGTGATCCGCGGCGCGGTGGAAACCGTCATCCGAGGCCGCGAGGTCAGCCGCCGGATGCGGCTCGCCGGTCCAGGACGTGCCGTCGGACAAACAGGCCTGCTCGGGGAGCGCGACGTCGTGGACCGCGTCGAGAGCCGGGCACGGGAACGAGCGGTGCTGATCGAGCTGTCCTGGAACCGCGTGCACGAACTGCTGGGTGGCGAGGACCGCGCGTCGCACGCCTTCGCCAACGCACTGTGGACCGACACGGTGCGCGCCCTGCAAAGCGGCGAACGGCCACTGGCACAGATGAGCGTGGCACGAGCCACGCGACCGGCCGGGTTCGGCTGAGACCATCCGGCAGGTCAGACTCGAGTGCCGTACGACCACCAGGTCGGGATCGCCCGTCGAGCAACGATGCCGGACTCCAGGGCGTCCTCGATCCACGGCTTCCCAGAACAAGCAATGATCGCCAGCGGGATGCGTCCCACTACTCGGAGCGAGGTGACGCCCGGGGGCGACCCACAGACAAGCACGGGCTCGAAGCACATCGTCCCACACGGCCTGGCCGACAATTCTCCCCAGGAAGCCCCCGGGCCTGGGGTGACCGCGTATGATCGATACGCGACGCGGCCGGAACTTCCTCCAAAGTAGTTTTCATGCCCCCGAATTACCGATAGTTGCCCTCGCCCGTGGCGGGTGAGAATGGTGGAGGACGCGGGGCTGGTCAGCCAAGTGTCGAGGTTGTCCGCCGAACGCCGCGTTCTTTATGGTGCCCGTGAGCCCGTCGATAGTTTGGGCGTGGGAGCCTCGCCCGGGGTGCACAGCCTCCAAGGGCCGACCATCGAGTTGGTAGCCAGAACCGCGTATGTCGCCGAGCCGACCGACGCGCCGATGATCCGGCAGCCCGTCAGCCGGGCCGCGGGCGGCGCGCGTGCGCGCCCGGCGAGAAGCGCCCTGACCTGTTCCGTGTCAGGGAGCGCCGCGAACCGACAGGCGGGGATAGGCCACGCCTCCCCGCACGGGCTCGCGCAAGAGGTGCGGCCGGTCTCGCGCGGTGAGGCTGGCTGACTCCATCAGGTGTCGTCCTCGGCTCGCGCTCTGGCGTCCGATCCTGGCTCCTCGAAGAGCATGGTCAGCTCCTCGACGCCGCCTTGCGTCTTGACGCTGAGCGAGTGATCGCCTCCTTCGAAGACACGCATCATGCGCGTATTGCCGAGTAGCACCTCCGCGGTCAGGCCGCGAGCGCCGTGCTCGCGGCCGTATCTGACCAGTTCCGCGTGCAGGATCTTCCCGAGCCCCAATCCTTGCCATTCCGGGTCCGCCATGTATGCCACCTCGGCCAGGCGGGTCGCGGGACTCAGGTAGTAGCAGCTGGCGGCCACGATCCGTTCGTGCGCCGACGGCCCGACCACGGCGGCAAACGCCATCTCGTCCTCGTAGGTGACACTGCACAGATACTGGGCGGCAGTGTCGGTGAGCGAGCTCAGCATGTGGAGGAAGCGGGTCTCCTTGTCCTCGTCGCTGAGTCGATAGAAGAGGTCCTGCATCGCGCGGGTGTCGGTCGTGCGAGTGGGGCGCAGGCGCACCTCGCGGCCGTCGCGTAGCCGCACGTCGCGTACCTCGGCGACCGGGTAGGCGGTGCGGCTGCGCAGCTGCTGCCTGCGACCGACGAGGCCCCGCTCGATCGCGCCGTCGAGCAACTCCTTGCGGAAATCGGGCTCTCCGGGCATGATCGGGGGTGACGACACACGAACACGCGTTTTCTTTCTGGCCCTCCGAACCGCGTCACCCGTATTCCGCCACGACGCTCGCTCGACCCCGGGATGACCCGGTGCGCACGCACGGCAAACGGCGCAACGAGAAGGGAATGGAGCAGGCAGCTCCCCGGCACGCCACGACCCCCGTCAACGCGGGCAGCGACCCGACGCCCCCCAACGACGCCCTATGGGGCGAGTCTCGCCATGATCATCCGGATGCGCCTGCGCGCAGGCGCGGCCATCCCTGGCCGCTTGAGCACGCATCCGCTGTGCCCACGATCGCCGGGCACGGGGCCCAGCGAGCAGTCCACAACCCAGCAGCAGAGGCGCACGCGACTTCCACCCTCCGCTCCGACGACCAAAAGCCCTGCTCAGGACGGAATCTCGATCGAGAGTCACCCCCGATCATCCACGGAGCCCCGGAAATCGGGATGTGCGATCTCGATCAGGGCGACCGCGCGCTCGGCGAGTGAGCGGCCGAACAGGTAAGCGGTGCCGTATTCGGTTATGACCCAATGCACATCCGCGCGCGCTATCGCCACCGCATCATCTGGACCGAGCTCGAGGCAAACGGCGGACCGACCGGCCGGGGTCCGCGAGGCGAGACAGACGATTGCCATCCCGCCGGGAGCGGCGAGCGCGCCGCGATGGAACGCTGGCCCGGTGGAAATGCCCCCGTATAGCACCCCGTCGAGGCTCTCGGTCGATACCTGGCCTGTGAGGTCGATCGTGAACGCCTGCGTCACCGACACCATTCGCTCCCGGCTGGCGATGACCGCCGGGTCGCAGATGTAATCGATCGGATGAAACGCGAAGCGGGGATCGTTGTCCACCAGGTCGTAGAGGCGCCTCGAGCCCATCGCCCAGCTCGTCGCGACAGGGCCCGTGATGACCCCCGCGGCGACGAGGTCGACGATCGGCTCGGTGATGACGTCCGAGTGGATGGCCAGCTCGCGCCGATTGCTCAGGCGAGCCAGCATCTCGTTCGGCACGCGGCCGAGGCCTATCTGCAGCGTGGACCGATCGTCGATCAGCCGCGCGACGTAGCGAGCGATCTGCTCGGCCACGTCGCCCGCGGGGTCGTGGATGTACTCCACCACGGGGGTCTGTACCGGCACGAAACGCGCGATCCGATCGACGGGAATCCGACTGTCTCCGGCGGTTCGAGGCATCGCCGGGTTGACCTCGGCGATGACCGTGCGTGCGGCCAGCGCCGCGGCCTTGGTCACGTCCACCGAGATTCCCAGGCTGCAGGTACCATCCGGATCGGGCTGCGCAACTTGCACCATCGCGACGTCGAGCGGGATCTGACCGTGCTCGAACAGCTGCGGCACGTCGCCAAGTGAGATCGGCACGTACTCCACCAGACCCGCCTCGCGCAGCGCGCGCACGTCGTTCAGGGCGCGGACGTCGCGCCCCACGTAGAAGACGCGATGCTGGTAGCTCGTGTGCGGCGGGTCGCCCGTGCCCACCCGGTCAGTGAGGAAATGCACGAGCACGACCCCTGGCCGCTTCAGCTGCTCCAGCGCCTCCACCAGAGCACGCGGAGTGGCGCAAGCGCTGCCGACAAATACCCTGTCGCCAGAGCGCACGACCGAAACCGCCTCGGCGGCCGAAACCTGGCGATCCCGCCAGTCGATTGTCGCGCCAACGCTCATGCCTCAGGCAACAAGATTACCTCCATCCAGCTTGCTCAGGCGGAGCCCACGCCACAAGAGGGCGCCGAGTGGCGAGGAGGCGTTGCAGCGCGGTGCCGGTTGGGGTCGTAAGAGGCGTGGCCCTTGCCACAGGCGCCAGATCACCTGGCACCAGCGCGCTCGGGACTTGCCGGATTCGATGGCGACAGGGGCTGGCCGCCGTCGCCGGGAGCGCCTGACTGGTAGGTAGCGCCCCCGATAGTCGCCGATCCCGGCGGCCATCGTGGCAGCGGTGAACGCCGGGCTGGGCAGTAGCCGGCGCATACCGAGCGAGCCGCTCGAGCGGCTGCGCGCCACCCGCCCGCGGCCGGGCCTGCGAGCTCGGGAGAGAAGCACGCCGGCAGATCGTGCTCGCCCGCCTCGCCGAGCTGACCAGCGAGATCTGCGGCGCGCTCGCCGACCATGCCGACGGCAACACGTTCCGCTCGCTGTTCAAGGACGAGCCCGATCGCTGAGCGCAAGCATGCGCGCCCGGCTGGCGCTCTCGTCGCCAAGCAGGCACCGGCCCGACGCGCGGCCGGCCTCTCGAAGGGATGAGGCCCAGAAGCCGAGCGCTCCACTGACTGAGGCCGCTTTCCGCTCTCGCGATCGGGGAGCGACAACCGCACCGCCGCCGCGCCGATGCTCCGCGCGTGAGCAGACCACATGCCCGCTCGCGGCCGGCGTCGAGTAGTGCGCGACTGCAGAAGCGCGCGGGAACTCCGTTAGCCGATGCGGGGCGTTCCTGCAAGCGCGGCCCAGTGCTTGCTCACGAACTCGTCGGCCACCCCAGAGCTAACGATCACGCCGATATCTGCCGCTCCTGGTTTCGCCCAGAGGCAGGCGTCCGTGATCGCGCCGGCCGACGACTGCTTTCGCCTTGGCGGCGCCACCGAGCTGGCGACTGCCTTGGCGACGCTCCGATCGTCCGCGTCGCGCCGCTTTCGTCGAGTTCGCCGGACGCCTGGTCCGTCGCCTTTGCGATCGCGCGTCGCGTAGCGCCGGAAGTGCAAAAAGCGCTGGGTGCAGGTCCATTGGAGGGAGTTACGCGGGTGCCGGGATGACGCCGAGGGCGTAGCGTGATGCGTGAATGCGGCAGTGTTCTTGGGCGAGGTGGAAGGTCCAGTATTGGTCGAAGTCGTCGTTGCTGATCAGCGCGCGGAGTGTGAGGATCGCCTCGGCGCCGGCCAGGCCCCAGCGGGCGCCGGTGATGTCCATGCGGTCTTTGACGAGGTGGCGGCAGGCGCCCTCGATCACGCCCGTCGCGATCGGCCAGCCGTTCTGAAGGGCGGTGGGGTAGTCGAGGTAGGGTCGTTTCGCGAGGAGGTAGTCGGCGCAGCGGTCGGCGGCTTGGCGCTTGTTGGGCTCGAGCGCGAGGCGGGTCGCTTTGCGGCGGATCGCGGCGGCGACGATCCCCGCCTTGCCCTCCAGCACGGCGCGCGCCTTCTCGTGCACCCACCGTTCGGCGGCCGGGTCACCCTCCTGGAAGAAGCACCAGCAGCCTGACCATAGGTACTCAAGGACGTGGATGAAGTCAACGACGATCGGGACCTTGACCTTGCGTTTGCGGGCTTCGGTCTTGATCCGGTCGATCTGGTGATTGTTCCCGTCCACCAGCGCCACCCACCGACGCTTGTGGTCGGGATCGCGGCGGTCGGCCTCGTTGAGCATCCCAGCGATGACCGCTCTGGCGTCGTCGGTGACACTGGCGGCCAGCCACTTGTTCTTCGCCTTCGGTCGCGGGGTGGCTGAAGGTGGAGGGTTGTCGGGGTCGGGCAGGATGGCGGCCGCGGTGCGCGGCTCGGGGGTGAGTTCGTACACGGTGACGATCTCCGCCATCCGCTTGCGATTGGACTTCTCGCCCTTGGACAGGCGCGTCTTGAGCTTGCCCGAGGCGCTGTGCGCCTGGGTGCGAGTCGGCTCACGCAGCGCCTCGGGGCGCATCACCACCCCCTTGGCATCGCACGAGAGCACCAGCAGATCCTTTTCCTCTGGCGCTGTGCGCTCTCGCTGCGCGTAGAACGCAGCAACGTCTTGGGCGGCTGAGAGCGTCAGCTCTCTGAGCTGACGGGTGCCGATCTGCTGGCCGCTCTGACGCACGATCGCGGCCTGCGCGTCCTCAAAGCTGCCGCGCGGCGCTTCCAGCGCGGCCAGCCTGCGGATCCCATGCGAGTGGCGCGAGGCGGGAAGGTTCAGCTGCGCGTCAGCGGGATACAAGTTCTCGCTGCCCACCGCCCGGTAGGCCAGCCGCGTGACCTGCACCTCGCCAAGCACGGTGTGCAGATCGCGCTCGTGGCCACGCTCGACACTACGCCGCGGCGTGCCCTCAGCGCCGATCACCCCACCGACGCGCGGCTCGAGCACAGCGCGCAGATCGAACTGGTCCTGCAACACCTGGCGGGCTAACTCACGACCGTCCTTGACCAGCCGCGCCTCGAGCCCTGAATGCTCAAGCCCCAACGCCTCCTCGCCCGCCGCCCACTCGAGCAACCTCGCAAACAGAGCCTGCGAGCGCTCAAACCCCGCGACCGGGCGCGCATCCGACCCCGCCGCGCGCGGGTCCTCGCCACCCGCGGGCTGCCGATCACCATCCACCAACGGCAACGACGGCTCGCTCACAGAGCCGTTAGCTTGCCGGGCGCCGACGAACAAGTCCAGCAGATCAGGAGCCACGCGATCACCTCCGTATCGCCGTCCGACAAAAGACACAACACCCCTGACTTTCGCCGCAGCTCACCGGGAGTCCTCCCGAAACCGCGGGCATAACCCGGCCAGAAAGCGCCGACCGACGCGCCATTCGCCCGACAAATCAGGACTATCTACCCACTACAAACGACCTGCACCCAAAAGCGCTAGTGCGGATCACGGCGGCCGGACGCTCGGGATTGGGCGCCGGGATCGTCCCTCGGGCGGCTCTGGGCAACAAGAGCGCGAAGCTCGGGGCGTCCGGGAAGCACAACTCCTTCGAGCAGAGAGCAGGCATGCCGGTGCCCGACGAGCGCGTGGCCGAAGTTGTCTGACACCGGCGGCGTGCAGCCGGGCCGACGATGTCGAGATCGTGACCGCTTGGCTCCGTCGGCGTTAGAGTGTTCGCCGCGGCGGATGCCGCTTCGTGCCCTTGCAGCAATCTGTGTTCCGGCTAACGCAGTGCTCGATCATGAAGCGCGGCCTGGGCGCGTATCGGCCGCCGAGAACGTGCGCGCTACCCGCGCGTTGCATTGGAGTCGGCAGAGGATCGGAAATTCTCGTGCCGTGGCCGAAGGAGGTCAAAGAGGCGCGAAGTTCTTTCCGGGAAGCGGCGCAGCCTGCGCCCCAGGCCGATGGCGCGATCAGTTCTCGCCTTTGAGGGGGAAGGTGTTGGTGCTGATGAGGTCGGGTTCGGGTCCGCCCCGCCGGCCGGCGTCGCGGGAATCGATTGCGTTGATCTCTGTCGCAGTCAGTTCGGCTTGAAGACGTCGAAGGTCTCGGCGATGCGGCGTGGCCGGACGGACTTCGGGATCGCGCCTCCGATGATTGGTGCGGCCATGCCGGGTAACCGAGCACCTCCTCGGGGGGCAGGACGATGCGCCGCCCGGAAACAGTCAATGCGCGGATACACATCCAATGGGCATTGTGGCCCGGTGCCCACGAGTCCAAATCAAGTCCGTTCAGGCGGCTGATCTCGTTCGGGTCCGTGACCTCGTCGGTCACGCCGCTCATGATCACGCTCCAACCGGTACGTGCGAGGTCCTCGATGCCGTCGATCTCGAATGTGGCCTCGGCTGACCGGAGCAGGGCGTGGAACCACGAGCCGACCGCGGTTCGGAACACCACCGACTGCGACGGCTCGTCGAACAGGTAGTTGACCGGACGGAGGAGAGGGGCCCTCTCGCCCATGCTCACGGCGAGCCGCCCGAAGCTGTGTGACGCAAGCAAGCGCAGGCACTCCTCTCGAGGCAGGTCGAGCATCTCGATCGTTAGATCTTCCTTTTCGCTCGGTGCCTGGGGCGGGACGGCCGAGGCCCGCTCGTCCCGGTCCGCGCTCGGATTTGAGGCCATGTCGTGACGATACCGCCGATCCCGAGGTCCCGCTGACCCCACCGCCCGCCTCAGGACGAGGCGCGCGTCGCTCAAGCCGACTGCGTGGGCAGGAGCGACTCGTACCCCGCCAGCGTCTGGTTCCTGGCGGCGGTGATCTCGACCCACACCAGCTCCTCAAGGAAGCGAACCGGTCGAAGGTCGCGACCTTGTTTGTGGCGATAGCGGCCGCACAGGAGGCTGGGTAGGGTCCGCGACGGTCCTCCCGACGAGCACCGTAGTGCGGGCTCACGAACCGCTGTGCCGCTCGTGCGCACGCCGCTGGACCCCACATTTTGACCAATCGCTCGAGGCGCTCCACAATGACGTGTGTGGCACCTCGTCCCGGTAGGTGTGTTCGTCCTCCGTCTTGATCTCGCCGCGGAAACCCATCACATGTCGGTGTCGGCGAGCAGGCGGCGACGTGGGGGGTTTGCGGCCGTCCGGCGGCGACGTTCTCAGATCTGAAGGATCCCGAGCGTCAGCTGCTCGCAGCGATCACGACGGGAGAGCTTGATGAACAGCTAGTCGCGATCGCCGACGCTGTCCACGCGCGTCGGCAGCTGCTTCACACGGTCCGTTCCGCGTATGCGATCGCCGAGTTGTGCGTGGGTGGCACGTGATGTTCACCAACCGGATCCGGCCTCGATACCTCGAGCACGAACTCGCCGAGATAACCGCGGTTGAGGACCACACGGTCACCGTCCGGCTCTAGCGGCCGGTAGGGCGCTACGGCGAGGGCGAGCTTCGGTGCCCGCCGCTCGCGCGACGCAATCTCGACCGCGGAACCTCGATCTCGCACAGCTGACGGTTCGGCTCAGCGGCGGCGGTGTGGCTCGCCGGCAGCCCACCAGTCCGGTAGATCCTCTCCCTGTGCTTCGAGGTATCGGAGCGTCCGGGCCGCGGACAGCCAGCCCGAACGGCTTTGCCCGCAGAACTTCCAGAGCTCGCGCGCGGAGCGCTTGTAGCGGTGGATCAGCTCGTCGAGCTCGAACGCGTCGATCTCGCCGGCGTCAAGCCGTACGAACCCCTCCCTGACATGCTCGAGCAGCAGTCCCAGCTGCTGCTCGTGATAGCGCCCAATCAGCTCGCGCGCCGCCCGGCGCTCAGCACGATCGTCAGCCCGCTGGTCGCCATCGTTCACGCCCCCGACACTACCTCCAGCCGGAACGCCTGACGCGTTGAACGTCGGTCGCGATCCGGACGATCGCTTCCATGGTCCAATCGCCGCTCCGGCAGCTACCGCTTCGGCGACCGAGCGATCGTGGCGATCGGGCTGGATCTGCACCGTCGCGCGCTGCTGGTATCGCCCACGAGCAGGCGCGGCCCCGGCACGGGGGCGGCTCAGGCCTGCATTCAGACGGGCGCCGCCGCGGGCGCTCGCGTTTGGGCGGAAGCGAGCGCGCAATCTGACCCGGCGCCGCGCCGACCGGCATCCGCCGAAGCGAGTGTCCGGACGGTGGTTATCCGCGTGCGAATGCGAGAGTTCCGGTATCCTCGCAAGGGAGGGGTCGCCGGACTTTCAAAGGTGAGCCGTGCGTCGGAAGCGGGGCCCGTGGCCTCGCCGGGGTCGGCGCGCGGAGCGCGAATCGTATCGCCGCCGGGGCGCGGGAGCGTGGTCTGGGTCGCGGCTCCGGGGCGTCAGAGTCGTCCGTTGTCGCGCAGTCAGGTCAATGCGCGGAGGGTGACGTTGCCGCGCCAGTCGGTCGTCTGCGCCGGCGACCAGGCCGGCCAGTCGAACATCCAGCCGCCGTCTTGCTGCTGTTCGGACTCGACGGCGTCGAGGTGAGCTTCGATCTGGTCCTCGCTGAACAGGCCACGTGACCGGCTGCGTGGGCTGGGGGAGAGGTCGAGCGGGTGCGGCGCCTCTCCCTCGGCGCCGCCGACGGGCGCGACCGCGGAGGTGTCGACGCGGGCGGTGAGCGACGCGATCGCCGCGCGGGCGCGCTGCTCGGCGGGAGCGGCGTCGAGGAACGCGCAGGCGTACTTCAGCCAGTACCCGCCTGGCTGCTCGGTTGTCTCGATTGACCGCCAGCACCAGTTGGTGGCGCGGTCGAGCCAGGCGCCGTCCGTCACGGCGCCGGCGTGCAGGGCGGCGGCCAGCGCGAGCGTCAAGACCGCCCGCGCCGCGAGCGACGCTGTCGGCGAACGTAAGCTCGCGCGTCGCGGCGATGAACCGCTCTATGTCGTCGTGCAACGGGCTCGCCGCTCCTGGCCACAAGCTCAGTGGACGTCGCAGCCGTCGTCGATCAGCTGGTGGATGGCGGCTAGGACGTGGAGTCGACGGTTGGCTACACGAAAGGGACGGTCGCCGTGCCGTTCTAGCGCGAGCCTCACAGCCTGGCGGAGTGCGAGCGCAGACGTTCCAGGTCAAGCGCAGTCAGGTGCCGCCGGCGGGTTTGGATCAAGCCTAGCTCGCGCAATGTCCGAAGCGCTCGAGCGGTCGACTCACGCGAGGATGCGCTCCAAGACGCGAGCTCGTCCTGGCTGATCGGCAGCGTCACGTCGATGACGCCGTCATCGAGTCGGCTCCCGAATCGCTGCGCCAGCTCCACCAGGCGGCTGCTCACTCGTGCGAGGCTCTCGGTGGTCGCGAACTCCATCCGCCGCTGGTCTGCGGCGTGGAGGCGGCTCAGCGTCAGGTCGAGCAGCGCGAGCGTTGCGCGGGGGTGTGCGGACAGGAACGCTCTGAGGTCGGGCACAGCAACCACGGCCGCCTGTACCGGATCGACGGCGGTCACGGTTGCCGAGCGCACGGCGTCGCGGACGGCCGAGATCTCCCCCATTAGGTCGCCCGGCCCGGATAGGCCCAACACCACATCAACCCCGTCGGCGCCGAGCTTGTGAATCTTTACCAATCCGGCGAGCAGCACGATCGCGCTGTCTGCTCGGTCGCCGGCGTGGACAAGATCTCCCGGCGCCGCCACTCTCGCCGATGCCCGATCTCGAGCAGCGCCGTGCGCTCGGCCGCGAGCAGCGATTCCATCAACGACTCTCTCGCGTACATGTCAAATGACGTGGTTGGCTCCTCGGCGCGGCCGTAGCTTGCCTGCCACAGCGGAGGAGCGCAAGGGACTGGCGACCAACGACTACTTCCAGGTCCGCCAAGGGGGGTCAGTAAGCGCGCTCACGACCTTCAGCCTAGTCGTGCTCGCTGGGGTGCTACCGCGCCGGCCAGGCGTGATCCAGGCGACAACCAGCAAGCGCGTTACCGACCAAACAGTTACCGACAAACAAGCGAGAAAGGGTCCTCCAGTGTGTCTGAATCGACCACCACCGAATCGGCTATCGACGGCACCATCCGCCTCGCGCCTACGCGGCGTTTGCCACCGCTGGCGCCGATTGTGCGACGCGCACTGAAGCATCCTCGTTTGATGCATTACAACCGGCTCATCGCCCTCGTCGTCCTCGTCAACGGCGCCTGCTGGCGCTCCACCTCAGGCGTGGGGACTGGCACATCGCCGACGGGACCGCGCTGTCAGGTCTCGCGGACCTGATCGTAGTGAATTTCGCGATCGCCGTGCTAATGCGCCAGCAGCACGTCCTCAACATGATCTTCGCCCTGGCCGGCCGGGGCTCTAGGCACTGGCCGCTGCGGCTGCGGTGGATGGTCTCGAAGGTCAACCACCATCGGCGGGCTGCACGTCGGGGCGGCGCTGGCGGGCACGGGGTGGCTGTGCGCCTTCACCGTGGTCGCCGCCGTCGCTCGCGTCCACCGGCCCGCGGCCGTGGATCTCACGACGGTCGCGCAGTCCGCGAGCCTCGAGACGATGCTCATCGTCGTGGTGCTCGGCGCGTTGCCGCCCGTGCGCGCACGAGTTCGCAACCTGTTCGAGTTGACCCACCGCTTTGGCGGCTGGACATCGGTCGGACTGTTCTGGGCGCTCACCTTGCACCTTACGCACGGCGACCTGGGCGATTGGAAGATCTGGGTGCTCGGCCTGATCACGGCGAGCATCGTCTGGCCTTGGCTGACGCTCCGCCGCGCGCCGGTCACGGCTGACCGCCCGTCTTCGCATGCGGCGATCGTCCATCTGGATTACGGCGTCAGACCAGCGCACGTGGCCGCGGTCGGTATCAGCCGGAGCCCGCTGCGAGAGTGGCACGCGTTTGCGACTGTGACCACCCCCGGCCGATCCGGGTACCGGCTGTTGATCTCCCGGGCGGGCGATTGGACCTCGCGCTTCATCGACGACCCGCCGTCCCATCTCTGGGTTCGCGGCGTCCCCACACGAGCACCGATGGCGGCGATCGAGGTCATGTATCGCCGTGTCGTCTACGTCGTGACCGGCAGCGGCATCGGCCCGGTGCTCGGGGAGATCCTGGCGCCGCGCGTGCCGGCTAGGCTGGTCTGGTCCGCCCGCACCCCGCGCGCGACCTACGGCGACGCGCTCGTCGATGAAGTGCTGGCCGCACATCCCGATGCGGTCATCTGGGACACCACCGAGCGTGGCAAGCCTGACCTGCTACGGCTGGCCCACGACGTCTGTCGTGACTTCGCGGCCGAGGCGGCCATGGTGGTCAGCAACAAGGCGGGAACCTGGAGCGTGGTGCACGGCTTGGAGAAACTCGGCGTGCCGGCGTTCGGGCCGATCTGGGACTCCTGACGAGCGGCTCCCGTGCATGAAAACTCCGGCATGCGTCGCCCGGTCCCCACAGCTGCGAAGTCCAGCGAGCGCGCTCGATCCGCGAGCAAGTCGCAGATCGCCACAGTCACCGCGCTGCGGCTGAAGGATGGGCGCGCGCTGTGCGTCCGCCGGTGGCCGGGCGGCGACGACCACACGCTCGTGCTGCTGCACGGGCTGCTCGACTCATCCGAAGGCTGGGCGGCACTGTGCGAACGCGTTGACTGCACCCGGATCGCATTCGACCTGCCCGGCTTTGGCCACTCCGATCCCGCTTCGCCCGGCTCGATCGCCGGTTACGCGTCCGACATCGCCGAGGGCCTCGCGATGCTCGGAGTCGGGCGCTTCGCGCTCGTCGACCATTCGCCCGGTGGCGCGGTCGCGACCGAGCTCTTTAAGGGACCGTCGCTCGATGGCTGGCCGTATCCGGCAGCCGTCGGTGAGGTCTATTGCGCCGGCTCAGGGCGATCGCGCGACGGTCGGGTGAGCGCTGTGGTTCCGGTCGCGATCGCGACGGGCCGCCCTCCGTGGGTCACCTCGGTGGTGGCGATCGTGAGGCGGCTACCGCGATGAACGACCGTTCCCGTTGCCAGAACTTCCCTGCCGTCGGCGTCCACCGGCCGGAGGAAGTTCACCTTGAGGTCCAGCGCGGTAAATCTCGTGCCGGCGCTGGCAGCCGCCTGTACCGCGCCGGCTGTGGCGCTCTTCGCCAGCAATGCGATCATGCCCCCAAACACGGTCCCGATCTCCTGGAGAAGCCATCCGTGCGCTGGCAACGAGAAGACGACCAGCCCGTCGGAGGCATCCGTCAGGCGCATGCCGGTGAGGCGATCAATAGGCGGCCGTGCGCTTTCTCCGGTTAGCTGCGCCTGTAGGATCTCGAGGCCGCCCCGATGATCGAGCGTACGCTCATCGAGCGGGGAGATGATCGGGTGGCACGGCCGATCGATCGGATCCGGCGTCTGTGGTGTTCCTTGCGCGTCCGAGGCGGCGGTGGCGCGCTGCCGATTGGCAGTTCCTGCGGGAAACAGGAAATAGCGCGAGGTGCTGTGGGCGACTGGTCGGCCCTCGTTGTCGTCCACCACGCCGACAGCGAGCGCGTTGCGCTCATCTGTGTAAATCACCTCGCTGCGAGATGTGATCTCGCCTCCAGCGTGTGGCGGCTGGCCCAGAAAGGTCATCGAGAGCTCGGCCGTGGTACAACCAGCTCCCGCAGGCAGCGTGGACAGGACGGCGTAGAAATGTGTCATGTCGGCCAGAAAGGTGAAGATTCCGGTGTCCACCCGCCCTTTGGGACCACAGAACCATTCGCTGGCCGGCATCGCAAGCACTGCCTGGCCGTCCTTGAGATCAATGAGCCGCCGACCGCACAGATGAGCTATCGGCGGCTGCGGCGCGCCACCATCATGGATTAGGTGAAGAACGTCTCGCCAGGGCTTCGCCAACAACGAGGTATCGACCAAGCCACCAACCGGCCGCTCTTGCCAGATCTCCTGCTTCTCCAAATTCGCTCAGCTCCACTCTTCGATCTGGATCTGCCCCGGTTTGCGGGACACGGGCTTTGTGGATTGTTGTTGTTCGAGTGAATGTTCTCAACCACTGAAGGCGAGAGCCAGAGTTGTTCGTAGATCGCGGGAAGAGGAGGTTGATGGGGGCGAGCCGCGCCGGCCAGGAGCGACAGTCGCCGAGCCGCCGATTGGCGGTCCTTCCTTCCCCCACCAGCACCACCTGCGGACGTGCAGCGGACGGGCGCCAACGGGCCTCAGCACGGTCACCGCTGCTACGTCCCGAACCCAGTGCGCCGCCGCACACGAGCCACGTCACGCGCTGATGCGGCAATCAGGCCGGTAGGGCGTGCAAGACGTAGGCCTCGAGAGGCTGTTCCTTGCCCTTCACTCGCAAGCCGCTCATCGCCTGCACAACGGCGCCATCGGGGAGCTGTCGATACGTCTCGGCTCCGATCAGAACAGCCCCGACCGGCGCTTGGCCTTCGAGTCGCGAGCCGGTGTTGATCGTATCTCCGACGAGGGCGTATGCGACGAGGCCATGACCTCCAAGCTCGCGGAGAAGCGCCTCGCCGGTGTTCACTCCAACCCGCAACCGCGGCCAGCCGGGATGTTCGTCGGCAAGCCGACCTAACTCTCGCTGAAGCGCCAGCCCAGCGCGCGCAGCGCGCACGGCGTGATCGCGCTGATCGCCGCGGCCGTTGAACGTCGCCATCATCCCGTCACCCATGAACTTTTCGACCTCACCTCCGAACTGGCGGCTGATCAAGGGCGCAGCGACCGCGTAGTACGTGCTCAGGAGCGCAGCCACGTCGGCTGGCGTGGAGCGCTCCGAGAAGCTCGTAAACCCGGCTAAGTCGCTGAACAGCACGCTGACGTCCTGCCGGCGCTCACGCGTGGTCGGCAGGTAGAGATGGCGGAACCGTTCATCACGCCACTCGCGACGAGCTGCGAAGCCGACGATCACAAATGCCGCGACGATCAGCCCGTGCCACTCCCACCAGCTCGCGTGCCAGTTGCGCTCACCTGTCACCGCGACGCCGATCATCGCTTCCGACAGCAGGACGAAACACGCGATCACGCTTGCCGGAAGCAGGCTCAGGTGCCCGCGGTAGACAAACCAATAGCGCGTCGCAGAGACGCCATACACGAGGACGCCGAGCCCCGCCATTATCGCCAGCAGGCTGTCCGAGGCACCCTCGCTGGTCGGGTGATCGAGCGGCGGCAGCTTCGCCAGGGTCCATACCGCCCACACGCCCATTGCGGCCATCACCAAACGCCGCATCTCGGCCCGCCGTCGCATGACCAGCGTAGGAAGAGCAGGGTGGCAGTCAACAAACGCGGACGCGAACGCGAACACCGCCGCGACCAGCAACCCGACCGGAATCGCGACCTCGAACCCGGACAGCTGACTGGAGAACAAGATGCCGGGCGTGCCGAGTGCGTGCAGCCCCAGAAATCCGCCGGTCGCCAAGAACGCAAGCGAGATCAACAGCACGCGCGCATCGCCGCGCCTGCTAGCCGCCTCCCCCGCCTGGTAAGCGAGCGCCCACACCAGAGCTCCGACGCACAAGAACACCACGAAGTGGACCTTGTGGTCCTCCAAGTGGGGATCGAGTTGCGAGCGGAGCAGCAGCGAGATCAGGCCGATCAGCGGCAGCAACCCGGCCAGAACCCAGAGCACGGGCAACCATCGCGGACGCCCCGGCTGGCCCGCGCTGCTGGCCAGTTCGGTGCTGGCGCCATCCGAGGTGTGCTCGATCTCCAACTCGTACCCCGCGCGAAGCATACCGCCGGCACGGGCGGCGTAGCTGAACTGGTTGGGCGGGTCCTGGGTCCTGCCTGTGATCGCTTTCAAATCCTTCCGTGGCGTTGATCGGGCCGCGCGCGAAGGAGAGGGGTGAGACCCCCCGAACGGTCAACCAGGTGCACGAAGCCACCGGGCCGGTGGGGTAGCGCCCATAGAGGTACGGCACCGGCCCCGCAGACAAAA
>CAWFKF010000073.1:0-17694 GCA_963816005.1 uncultured Solirubrobacteraceae bacterium
GGGCTCCGTGGATGATCGGGGGTGACTCTCGATCGAGATTCCGTCCTGAGCAGGGCTTTTGGTCGTCGGAGCGGAGGGTGGAAGTCGCGTGCGCCTCTGCTGCTGGGTTGTGGACTGCTCGCTGGGCCCCGTGCCCGGCGATCGTGGGCACAGCGGATGCGTGCTCAAGCGGCCAGGGATGGCCGCGCCTGCGCGCAGGCGCATCCGGATGATCATGGCGAGACTCGCCCCATAGGGCGTCGTTGGGGGGCGTCGGGGTCGCTGCCCGCGTTGACGGGGGTCGTGGCGTGCCGGGGAGCTGCCTGCTCCATTCCCTTCTCGTTGCGCCGTTTGCCGTGCGTGCGCACCGGGTCATCCCGGGGTCGAGCGAGCGTCGTGGCGGAATACGGGTGACGCGGTTCGGAGGGCCAGAAAGAAAACGCGTGTTCGTGTGTCGTCACCCCCGATCATGCCCGGAGAGCCCTAAAAGCGGAAGTGCGGCGACGCATGCACCTGCCGATCCCCGAGCAGGGGCTGTGGCTTGGCCAAGTGGTTCGAGGACACCTCAACTACTACGCCGTGCCCGGCAACATCCACGCGGTCAACGCGTTCCGCGATCAAGCGACCCGGTACTGGTATCAGGCGCTTCGGCGCCGCAGCCAACGCAGTCGCCTGAACTGGGAGCGGATGCACCGCCTGGCGCAACGATGGCTCCCACCGGCCAAGATCACCCATCCCTGGCCTGACGCGCGATTCGACGCTCGTATCCAAGCCAGGAGCCCCGTGCGTTAAACGCGCATGCGGGGATCTGTGCGGGGGGCGGGCCGAGCCCTCACAAGCGAAGGCCCGTCCCTACCGCGACACCAAGGAGCTGCGGCCGTGGTTGAAAGACCACTGGCCACGGGTCCGCTCACAGCTTGACGCGGGCACCTACCAGCCGCAGCCTGTCCGGAGGGTGATGATCCCCAAGCCCTCGGGTGGTCTGCGGAAGTTGGGGGTGCCGGCTGTGGTGGATCGGTTGATCTGCCAGGCCATCGCGCAGGTGCTCACGCCTGTCTTCGAACCGCATTTCCATCCCCATAGCTTCGGCTTCAGGCCGGGGCGCTCGCAGCATCACGCTGTCGAGCGGGCACGCCAGTTCATCTCCGATGACGCGGCGTGGTGCGTCGATTTTGATTTGGACTCGTTTTTCGATCGGGTTCAGCACGACGCTTTGATGGCGAGGGTCGCGAGACGGGTGAATGACAAGCGGGTGCTGGGGCTGATCCGGCGCTACCTGGAAGCGGGCGTCATGGATGGCGGGCTGGTGGCCGCGAGCGAGGAGGGGACCCCTCAGGGGTCGCCGCTCTCGCCGTTGCTGTCGAACGTCATGCTCGACGACCTCGACTGGGAGCTGGAGAAGCGCGGGCATCGGTTCGTGCGCTTCGCCGACGACGGACGGATCTACGTCCACAGCAGGCGGGCGGGCGAGCGGGTCATGGCGAGCATCACGCACTACGTCGAGCAGCGCCTCAAGCTCAAGGTCAGCCGCGAGAAGTCGGTGGTTGACCGGGCGACGAAGCGCCCTTTCTTGGGGTTCGGGTTTCGGTACCGCGGCAGTGAGGTCAAAGTCACAGTCGCCCCCAAGTCCCAGAACCGAGCAAAGGAGCGCTTGCGCGAGTTGACCTCGCGTCGGTGGGGCGTCTCGATGGAGCGGCGGATCTTTGAGATCAACCGTTTCACGGTCGGGTGGACGGCCTACTACTCGTATGCCGACACGCCGTGGCCGTTTGAGAAGCTCGACAAGTGGCTCCGCAGGCGACTGCGGCAGGTTCGCTGGAAGCAATGGAAACGCGTCCGCACGAAGCGGCGTAGGCTCATCGCGCTGGGTATACCCGCGGGCGACGCGCACAAGTGGGCGTGCTCGCGCAAGGGCTACTGGCGCATCTCGAGCTCTCCAATTCTCCACCGGGCACTGCCGACCGCCTACTGGACCGCCCAGGGCCTGGAGGGGTTCCTCGAACCCTACCGCCGTTTCCGGGATGCCAAGCGAACCGCCGGATGCGGACCCGCACGTCCGGTGGTGTGGGGGGCGCCGGGGTGAGCCCGGCGCCTACCCGATGACAGCTCGGAACAGCACAGCTACCAGGGAGATCGCGTCCGACCAGCTCCCCCACGGAGCGCGGCCCGTTCGCACGAGCGCCATCCACGATCCGGGCGTATTGCCTCAAGCGTCGTGAGCGTCTGCCGTGCCTCCAAAGTCACCCGGTCCCATGACCAGAAAGCCGAAACCTGACCACATCGATGCCGAGAGAGCCCCCTTTAGTATCTCTCCATGAGCACGGTGCCCATCCCACCATCACGCCGGGAGCGTTATCTCCGCGAGCGCACCCTCGTTTATCTTCTGTTGACCTTTTTCTTCAGGTCTCCAAGCGCGTTCTGCGCCTTGCCGATGGTTGAGTCGGCCGTGCCCTTGACTTTGCCCTTGTCCTCTTGGCGCTGACCTTTGCGCTTCATCTCCTCGTTGCCGGTGACGGCGCCGAGGGCCTGCTTCGCGCGCCCGATGATCTTGTCGGTCTTCTCGCCCATGGCGGGCCTCCTGTGGTCGGAGTGGGTTGTGGCCGAGACAGGTCGCCCCAGCGACGACGAGCCAAGCCAAAGAATGTAGACGGTCATAGGCGAATTCCGGCTCTCCTCTCCGATTGGGGGTGACCCGCCGCCCGACCGACCGAGAATGCCCTGCTATAGGCCGCCTTTCCCTGACGCAATCGGGCCCTGGGAGTTGCACACATCCCGGAAACCGTCCGAGAGTCGGGCACGCTGGGTAGCGGAGCCGCGCGCCGCGCGTCAAGCGGCAGCGCGGAGAAGCGGGGCGCTACCGAAAACTCTCGCGCTTGCAGGCGATTCGGCCGCTTGACCCGGGCTTCGGCTCCGCTATGTGGCAAGGATCGCCGGCCAGGGCCGGCACCCTCACATCAACGACCAACCGTCCGGACCCCCGGATTCACCCCCAAACGACGAGGAGTCCCCGAATTCCGGCGGACGTTGCGGAGACCATCGCCGCGATCCAAAGATGGCTCTAGACCGAAGAACTTCGGTCTAGACCGAAGTTCCCCCTGTAGTCAGCGGTTGTAGAGGCCGGGATCCCTGTAGTTGCGGGGCCGGCCTTTTTGCTGATCCTAAGTGTACCCACTACTATCAGGTCGACAAATGGGGTATTGTCCAGATATGGGAAGGCCAGCCAGGCAAAGCGGTGCGATGCATGTGAGCACGACTACCCGCCGGTCTGGGGAGAACGAGTACAACGCGACGTTGCTGCGCCGCTCCTACCGCCAGGACGGGAAGGTCAAGAAGGAAACGCTCGCGAACCTGTCACACCTCCCGCCCGAAGCGATCGACGCGATCCGTGCCGTGCTCGCCGGCAAGACGGTGATGAGCGTCGATCAGGCGTTCGAGATCGAGCGCTCCCTCCCGGCCGGGCACGTCACCGCGGCGCTGACGATGGCGCGTCGGCTCGGGCTGGCGAAGCTGCTGGACCGCTCACCGTGCCGGGAGCGGGATCTGTGCGTGGCGATGATCGTCGGCCGGGTGATCGGCCCGGGATCGAAACTCGGGATGGTCCGCACCCTCGGCCAGTCAACCCTGGCGCAGGAGTGCGGCGTGGTTGGAGCGGATGAGGATGACCTCTACGCGGCGATGGACTGGCTCGTGGAGCGCCAGGACCGGATCGAGGATCGTCTCGCTGCCCGCCACCTGCGTGACGGGGAGATGGTGCTCTACGACGTGTCCTCGAGTTACTTCGAGGGTCGCACGTGCCCGCTCGGGAAGCGTGGGTACTCGCGGGACGGGAGGCCCGGCCTGCCGCAGATCATCTACGGACTGTTGTGCGACACCGACGGGCGGCCGGTCGCGGTCGAGGTGTTCACCGGCGAGCTGCACGACGACAAGACGCTGCCGTCACAGGTCGTGAAGTTGAAGGACCGGTTCGGTCTCTCGCGGGTGGTGGTCGTCGCCGATCGTGGGATGGTCACGAAGGCGAACATCACGCTGCTGTCAGAGACCGACGGGGTGGACTGGATCACCGCGCTGAAAGCGCCGACGATCAAGAAACTCGCCCGGTCCGGGGTGTTTCAGCCGTCGCTGTTCGACGAGCAGAACCTCGGGGAGATCACCGACGTCGCGGAGTTCCCCGGCGAACGACTGGTCGTGTGCCGCAACCCGCTGGTCGGCGCGCAACGTGCCCGCAAGCGCAACGAACTGCTCGCCGCGACGGAGATCGACCTAGCCGCGATCGCTCACCGTGTCACCGCCGGGACGCTCACCGGGGCCGACCTGATCGGTCTTGCGACAGGTCCGGCGCTGAAGCGTTACCGGATGCGCAAGCACTTCCAGACCACGATTACTGACACCACGTTCACCTACACCCGCAAGACCGCGGAGATCGCCGCGGAAGCTGCGCTCGACGGGTTCTACATCCTGCGGACCGGCCTCACCGAGACCGACCTTCAGACCGGTGATGTCGTGCGCGCCTACAAGAACCTCGAACAGGCCGAACGGGCGTTCGGATCGATCAAGGGCCCGGACCTGCAGATCCGTCCGATCCATCATCACCTCGAGGACCGTGTTCGTGCGCACGTGCTGATCTGCATGCTCGCCTACTACCTCACCTGGCATCTGAAAGCCGCGTGGAAGCCGTTGTTGTTCACCGACGAGCACCGGCCCGTCAGTCCTGATCCCGTCGCGAAAGCTGAGCGCTCCCCCGCCGCGCGACACAAAGCGCAGACGAAACGGACCAGCACCGGGCAGTCCGCGCACAGCTATCGCACGCTCCTCACCGAGCTCGCGACCCAGACCCAGAACACCACCCGCCTGCACGACCACGCCAGCACCTTCGAGAAGCTCACCCAGCCTACCGCGCTGCAAGCCGAAGCGCTCGACCTCGCCGCCCACGCCCCCGTCGTGGTCGATCGGTAGACACGACCCGAACACCCCAGAACCCCCGAAAACCCTGGGAACAAGCGGAATCTGGCTACCTCACCACCGGGAACTTCGGTCTAGAGCGAGCCATCACCCTCGCCGTGCGTACTAGGCGGTGTTGGCCCGGTTCCTGCTCGTAGAGTGGGCGGCCTTGGCGTTCCAGGTGTCATCGACGAACTCGGCGATCCTGGCTGTCAGTCGGGCTGGCCGGAGGCGGAGCTCGAGGATCGAGTTGGCGTCGATCAGACGCGCGTTGGGAAGTTCGTCGGCGAGCATGCCGGCATCGGAGAAGGGGTGGAGGGGGTCGCGCGGGTGGCCGATCACGAGCGCGGGCGCCTCGAATGTGCGCCGCTCGCTGCGATGAGGCGCGGTGCGGCCGAAGATGATGCCGTGCAGGACAGCGCCCCCGGGTCCTGGGTCTTGCCCTAGCCAGTCGAGCCCGAGCTCGACGAGGAACGGCACTCCGCGACGTGGGACCGCGCGGGCGGCGCGGGCCAGCGCGTTCATCACCGGCTCGCCGAACGTGAACGCGAACAGCAGCGGCGTGAACGCCGCCGCGCAGGCCGGGATCGCGTTGTCGAGTACCGGCATCTCGATGATCATGCCGCGGAGACGCTCCGGTGCGAGCGAGGCGATCTCGAGCGTGATGTTGGCGCCGAGCGAGGTTCCGCCGATGATCGCCTCGTCGAGTTCGAGGTGGTCGAGTAGCGCGACGGCCTGCTGGGCGAAGGCGGGCATCGAGTACCGCCACATCTCGCATGGGCGGTCCGAGGCGCCGTGCCCGAGCGGATCGAACGTCACGACGCGGTTCCCGCGCTCGGCGAGCTCGCGTGCGAGCGGGGACTGCATCTTCTGCGAGAGCAGCAGCCCCGGAATCAGGACAGTGGTGTGCGGCCCGTCCCCATGCACCGTGTACGCAAGTCGCTGCCCGTCGTGGCGGAAGCACGCCATCGTGTCAGGATACCGTCGCTGCCTGGCTAGCCAGCCAGCCGAACTTGCTATGAGCCGAACGACGTCCGTCTGTGAATCAAGCGGCGAACGGGTATTCCTCCGAGGATCCGGGCGTCACCCCGAGCGACGAAGCGGGCCCCCGCTATGACACAAAAGCCCTGGTATCGCGGGGCTTTTCGTGTTACAGGAGAGCCTCCGCTGGGTCCGGCTGGCGCAGGGTGGCAATGGAACTGGCAATACAAGACGACCGCCGGAGCCCTACAGAGGAACGCCTATGGACGCGCGAAGCGCGTATGTGCGTCTGCTCAGCGATCTCGAACCCGAGGCTCAGACCTCCGGTAGTAGGGCGGCGCGTGATGTCAAGGTTTTGCGCTGATCTGGTAGCTGATCGGTCGGCGGTCGCCGGTGAGCTTGGGTGGATTGTTGTTGATCTGGTCGATCAGGAGGTTCAGGGCGCGGGCGATGCGGGGGGCGTGCGGCGGGTCGATCGTGACGGTGATCCGGGTTGGGGTGTAGTCGATCTGTCCGGGCTGGTGCAGGAGGTGGCGGGTGATCGCGCGGTATTCGTCGGGGTCAGCGAGGTAGGTGTTGATCGCGCGGGCGAGGTCAAGCTCGGCGTTGTAGGCCAGCAGTCGTAGGACGGTCTGCAGCGCGCGACGGTTCACGCGGGGGGTGGCGCGCTTGGCGTCGGGGTCGATGACGTTGGCGGGCAGCTTCGCGGGGATCGGCTTCAGCGTCGCTTTGGCTGTGCGGGTGGCGGCTTGTGCGGTGTAGAGGTCTGCTTGGAGCATGCACAGCGTCTCGGCGGGGTTGGTGTCGGCGGCGTTGCTGTCGGTGGTGTGTTGGCCGATCTGACGTTCGAGCTCGGCGATGGTCTGCTCGTGCGCTCGAAGCTGTGCGAGCGCTGTGGTGCGTTCGGGGTTGCGCTGTAGCGTGGTGTCCGGGGCGATGCTCATCTCGTGGTCGCACAGCCAGTGCAGGCCGTGATGGTCTTCGAGGTATTTGAAGGTGTTCTCGATGCACCACCGGCAGCGCAGCGTGTGCGCGAGGCGCGCGGCTGGGGTGCGCAGGTCGCTGGTCAGGATCTGCAGCACGACCCGCCCGTCCTGATACACGCTCAGCTGTCGGCATTTCCCGTATCCGTCAAGCTCGACGAGCTCATCAGCGACGCGCACGTAATGGCGCTGCCCGTCGAGCCTCACCCACGAGCGGCGAGGCTTGACCGTCGGGACGGCCAGCGGCGCGCGACGGTACGTGATCCAGTCGATCCCGCGATCGCGCAGCTCACAGAACGTCTTGGGATAGGCGCCGCCGCGATCGAAGCCGAGCATCAACGGTCGCCCGTCGCAGATCTCAAGGAGTTGGTCGACCGGGTCAAGCATCGCGCCTGAGAGGCCTTGCGGAGAGCCTGAGGCGAAACACACAGCCCGCCAGCGGTCATCAACGATCACGGTGTCGTGCCTTCCGGGCTCGGCATGACGGCGGCGTGTGTTCCAGCCCTTGGCGACCGGCCGGCAGCCGGTATACGCAACGAAGTGCTCATCGACAAAGAACACCGACGGAGGCTCGCTGTCGGCGCTCAGCATCGCCTTTGACAGCGCGACCTGGACCCGCAACGGATCGACCGCGTCCGCGAGCGCCCCGAGCCGCGGGCGCAGGCTCCGCAGATGCGGGAAACGCTCGATCCCGGCCAGCAGCCCCGCGTCGGCGAGCTGCAAGTGCTTTGAGCCCTCCAGGGAGGAGGTCCCCAACGCGAACGCGAACACGCCACAGAGCGCGACCGCGATCGTGTCATAGCACCGCTCAGGACCCGAGCTGAGCACGCCGAGCACCGCGCTCGCGCCGACCTTCTCCAGGAACGGGTGCAGCAGCATCGCGCCCGCGTACACCGACCGGCCGCCACCCTCACCGATCCGCGCGCCAACGACCTCAACCGGCCCGGTCAGATCCGCCACGCTCACCCCACACTCGGCGCTTTGAGCGACGTCCGCCGCGGTCAGATCCGCCACGGTCGTCTCAGCGCCGCCAGTCACATCCGCCAGGTCGCTCACCTCCCCCAGCTCGCTCACCGGCAGCCGCTCAACCTCACGCGCCGGGCGACGCGCCAACAACCGCGAGATCGTCGCTTCCGAGACACCCAGCAGTTTCGCGATCTCGCTGCCCGCGACACGCCGATCAGACAACTCATACACCCGCGCGACCGCGTCCCGATCAAGCTTCCGTGGGCGACCCATCGGCCGCACCAACGCCCCAGACCCGCCCTCAGCGACCTCCCCCCGCAGACGAGTCACATGCTCAGCACTGATCCCGAACACGCGTGCCACCTCAACGCCCTTCACCCCAGCCCGCGTCAACGACACGATCGCGAGGTTACGCATCCCCCGATCACCCCGCTCATAGCACGCCAACGCCCGACCGCCACAGGACACCACCACGTCCTCGCCGACCGCCTCCAACCGCAACTCCAACGGCGCCGGCATCCCCGGCAACTGGCCCGCATCCCCGCCTGCCTCTGTCGACCCGCTCAACACCCCACAACAATACCAAACCAAACATACTTTTGCAAGCTCTAGAGCAAACAAAACCCCTGCACAACGCCACTAATCTGATTCCACTACCGGAGGTCTGAGGCTTGGCGCCCGCCCGTGGCCGACAAAACTGTCGATTCGGCTGAGGTAGGGCCTCGGCGAGGTGCCTTGCGGTCCTTTTCCGAGACCCCCCTCCCGAACCCGGCGTGACCATTTCTGATCACCGGGCTCTCCAGCGACTATTCCGTGGTTTCACGGAGGACACTCAATACCGTTTCGGCGTTCTGCATTACGCATACCTCCCGGTTCTCGGATGTCCAGTCACCTGTGCCCCTTCGCCCTGTGGACGGCTTTCCCGTCCTCCCTGGTGCGGCGTGACTCGCACGACTACTATGGGCACTCCGTCACCATGGGGCTCGCGCCCCGCAGGTGATCCCGCGTTCGTCCCTGTTATACGTCCGAGCACGACGTAGGCGTCCCACTCATCCCCTTGATTGCCCTCGCTGGGCAACGCTCCACGCTCCGGAGGTTGCGGCGACCCTTCTACGATGCCGCCGCAGAGCGTGGCGCCGGTCTCGGGTGTCTTTCCGGCGGACTGGCCTTTACGTCTTCTGGGGATTGGGATATCAGGCAATCCAGCTTTCGCCATATCGCGCGGGTCTCGCGACGCGCCGCCCCTGACACCTGGGCTCGACCGCCGCTTTTCTGGCATGCGCTTGTCCCGCTCACCTTTCGGATCGCAGTAAGCCATCAGACCCAAGGACCCTCCTCCGAGTCCCTCCCGGCTGCGCCGGGGATACAACAGGGCGCCTCGCGGCGCATTAGAAGTCGGCGGCAAACGCAACTTGCTGGGCTTTGCTGAAGTCGCCGCTAGCTTCGGGATCTCGCCAAGCGCAATGCCCTCCCTTCATTGAGCAATCCAGACGCTTCCTTTCGTCGGCAGGACCGCCGACCGACCGCGCGAGCGCGGCTAGCGCTTCGCGACGCGAAGACGCGCGGCCGTGCTGAACGCGGCGTGACTGGTTCAGCCCAAACACGAGCGCCCGAGTCCGGCCCGCCGAGTGCCCCATCCGGGACCTGACGCAGGCGACTCGTCGGCCCTCGCGTCGCTTGCGCACTCGCGTGGAAAAAGCGGTCCCGGATGAGGCGCGGGGGACGCTCGCAATGAACGAGGAGCAGCGGTTGCCCGCGGACCGCTTCGTGTGGGCAATGCGGCCCGCCGACCGGGCGCTCGCTCCCGCTGGCTCTCGGCGACGGAGCGGCAGCCCGCGAGCAACGCCGACCGCGTGCCTGCTCTTGAGCAACACCGGCACGCTCCGCCGACATTCGACCGCTCCTCAACCAGCCCGTACCGCATGGCCCCCGCCGCTGTGGCTTTTCGATGATCTAGCCCTGGTTCTTCCTGCGCATCCAGCGAGCCATCAGGCGCTGGAGACCCATGCCGATCTTCTCGCCGACACTGCCCTCCGGCGGCGCTGCGCCAAGCTGGCGGGCGAGACCGAGGTTGTCCCACGTCAACGGGCGTTCCTCGACGCAACCCCAATTCTCCGACCTAATGGGAACGCTAGGGAGGCTTGAATGGACGTCAACACACAGATCAAACGACTCGCGGCGCTACTGGCAGCGGGCGCGGTGGCCGGCATTGCGGGATATGGCACTGCCGTCGCCCAGGCGGACCCGTACGAACCCAACGATACGCAGGTGACGGCGTACGGTCCACTGGCGGGGTTCACAACTTACACCGGAACGATTGACACAATCAACGACGTTGACTGGTTCGTGTTCTACGTGAAGGATCGCCAGCAAGTCACATTCTCCTTTATCAATAGGGTGTGGCTACTTCAGGACGACAGTGAAGTTGCTGGTAATGGCCGGTTTTGGCGCGATGGGCGGAGGGCTTGAGGTGCGCTGAAACCGGGGTTATCGCCCGGTCGTGCCAATAACCGGGGTTTGAGCGGCGCTCAGGCGGTCCGGCGGCGGGGCCGTTGTGGGCCGTGCAGCGGTCGGCCGCGGCCGGCGAGAAGCTGTTGTGCGGCGTGGCGGGAGATGTCGCGCATCTCATCGAGGACCTGCTCCAGTGCTCGGCGGTTGGCGATCCATTCCTGGTAGAGGGCGGCGTCGTCGGCGGGCAGGATCTTGGAGACGGTCTTGCCGTTCTGCTTCCAGGAGATCTGCCAGTACGGGCCGTGGCGCTGGTCGGGGTCCTGGCAGCGGCAGTTGGGGTTCTTGCAACTGGTGTAGCGCTCGATCAACGAGCCCTCACAGGTGAACCCGATTTCCGCGAGGCGGGCTTTCGCCGCCTCGTAGTCGGCACGCAGACGTTCCAGTCCCGCTGGCTGACGCCGTTCCGTCATCGCCCAGTATCATACTGGGCGCTCGGATGGGCGATCAGTCGTCTCCGAGCAGCGGGATCGACGCGTTCCGGGATCTGGAGCGCTGGCTGTCAGGTCAGACGGCACAGGACGCCGGCATGTCAGAGCTCGAGCGTGAGTCCGAGCGCCGCGGCCGCGAGATCCTCAGGCTCGCGTTGCAGGCGCACATCGACGCGCGCGGCGACGGGGACATCGGTGAGGCGATCGTTCTGGTCGGCGAGCAGGAGTCGGTGCGTTTGACTCACAAGCGCCTGCACACCCGGCCGGCTCGTGACCCTGTTCGGCGAGGTCCGCGTCACGCGCGTGGGATACAGCGCCCGTGGACATGAGGCGATCCATCCCCTCGACGCGCAGCTGCGCCTGCCGGGGCGCCTGTGGAGCTACGAGTGCCAGCGCAGGCTGATCCGCTCGGTCATCTGCGGCCCGTTCGACGAAGCGATCGCGCTCGTCGGTGAGATCACCGGCACGACGATCCCGAAGCGCTCCGCCGAGCAACTCGTCCACGACGCCGCCGTGGACTTCGACACGTTCTACGCCGGGCGCGCACAGGCCGCGACCGGCCCAGCCGACGGGGAGATCCTCGTTGGCGCGATCGACTGCAAGGGCATCCCGATGGTCAAGCCTGACGGCGCGATCAAGGTCGTCCGACGAACGAAGGGCGAGAAGGCCAACAAGAAGAAGATGGCGACCGTCGCCGCCGTCCACAGCCAGCCACCGATCCACCGCACCCCCACCGAAGTGATCGACAGCCTGTTCGCAACCCAGCATCCCTCCGAACGGCCCAAACACCCCAAGCCGACCCGCAAGCGCGTATGGGCGAGCCTCACTGCCGGCAAGGACGCGTTCATCGCAGACGTCAAAGCAGAGATGACCCGCCGCGACCCCGACCACGAGCGGACGTGGGTGATCCTCACCGACGGCGAGCGCGCGCTGCAACGCCGCGTCATCGCCAGCTTCGAGAACGTCACACTCGTGCTCGACCTGCTGCACGTCCTCGACAAGCTCTGGAAGGTCGCGCACGCGCTGCACGCAGAAGGCAGCCCCGAAGCCGAAGCGTTCGTCAAAGCACGCACCGAGCGGATCCTGTGCGGGATGACCGGCCAGGTCGTCAAAGGACTGCGCCAGATCATGACCAAACGCCGGATCGCCGGCGTCAAAGCCAAGACGATCCACGGCGTCTGCGACTACCTCTACCGCAACCGCGAACGGATGCGCTACGACGAGTACCTGCGCAACGGCTGGCCGATCGCATCAGGCACCGTCGAGGGCGCCTGCAAAAACCTGATCCGCGACCGGTTCGAGCGCTCCGGCATGCGCTGGACACCCCAAACCGCCGAAGCGCTCCTCAAGCTACGCGCCACCCACCTCTCCGGCGACCTCGACGATCACTGGGAACACTGGCCTGACCCCGGAGGATCGGTCCGACCCTTGTGAGAGTTTCTCGCGCCCACGATCATGGGCGAGGAAGGAACTCCACGATGAAGCGACGCAGGCACACGCCGGAGCAGATCATCCGCAAGCTGCGAGAAGCGGAGAAGCTGATCGGCGAGGGGAAGACGATCCCCGAAGCGGCGAAGGAGCTGGGGATCAGCGAGCAGACCTATCACCGGTGGCGCAACCAGTACGGCGGGATGAAGGCCAACGACGCGAAGCGGCTGAAGGCGCTCGAGCGCGAGAACGCGACGCTGAAGCGGATCGTGGCCGACAAGGAGCTCGAGGTCGTCGCGCTGAAGGAGGTCGCGAAGGGAAACTGGTGAGCCCAGCCCGTCGGCGCCGGGCGATCGCGACGCTCCGCGATCGTCTCGGCGTCAGCGAGCGCTGGGCATGCCGGGTGGTGGGGCAGCATCGCTCCACGCAGCGTCACGAGCCGAAGACGGCCGAGGATGACGCGGTGTTGCGCGCGGAGTTGCGGAGGTTCTCGGTGAAGCGGCCGCGGTGGGGGTACCGCCGCGCGCACCATCACCTGCGGGAGCTGGGTTGGTCGGTGAATCGCAAGCGGGTGCAGCGTTTGTGGCGTGAGGAGGGGCTGCGGGTGCCGCAGCGCAAGCGCAAGCGCCGCCGGCTCGGCGAGTCGACGGTCCCGGCCGAGCGGCTCCGCGCGGAGCGGCCGAATCACGTGTGGGCGTTCGACTTCCAGTTCGACCAGACCGCCGACGGGCGGGCGTTGAAGCTGCTCAACATCGTTGATGAGTTCACGCGCGAGGCGCTGGTGATGCTGGTCGCGCGTAACATCGACGCGGACACGGTCGTGGAGACGCTGGAGCGCTTGGTCGCCGCGCGCGGCGCGCCAGAGCTGCTGAGGTGTGACAACGGTCCGGAGATGACCGCACATGCGCTCAGGGACTGGTGCGTACTGTCGAAGGCCGGGACCGTGTTCATCGAGCCCGGCTCGCCGTGGCAGAACCCGTTCGTGGAGTCGTTCCACTCCCGGGTGCGGGACGAGCTGCTCGACGTCGAGGAATTCTCCTGCCTGGCCGAGGCGCGTGTCGTGATCGGCGACTGGCGCGAGGACTACAACCGGCACAGGCCGCACAGCTCGCTCGGGATGCGCGCCCCGGCCATGTTCGCCGCCGAGTGGACCGCCGAAGGCGACGCAGCGCTGGCAGCCTGACCGGCCCAGGGGGTGTGTCGGGCGGCGCGCGCCGCGGCCATCGCCGCTCGGCACTCGCTAGGCTCGCGCCTTCGCGACGACGGTCGCGGGAACCTTGAGCGCAGAGTTCCTCTGTCCGTCCGGCCAGGGCGCTACCTTCTCGCCCCTCACATCCACCACCCTCTCACTCGTGGTGGACCGACAAACGGGGTCCGGTCAACACCACATCACGCACGACCAGCAACGCCTATACCGCCGCGACGTCTGGCAGCCCACCCCGTCGTCCTGAAGTAGCCACACCCTTATCAATAGCGACGGTCACGGCATCGACGTGACCGAGAACGGTGGCAGCCAAATCCTCGACACCAACGGTGGCGTGAACGAAGCCGTAACGCTTGACCGTGGGACCTATTACATCAAGGTCGCCTCTGGGAGAGTTGGGACCTCGTATTCATTGCGCATCGTTCCAGCCGAGCCTCTGACGAACGGAGATTGTCTCGATTCGCTCACGGCCCAGACGGGCGCAAATGCTCTGGGTGCAGGTCCCCTGGAGGGACGCAGGCTTGAAGAGTCCGATCGAGACAAAAACGCTGCTTAACTGGTAGTTTGAGGTCAACCTAGACCCGCTTCGACAAGGGGCCACTCGGTTGCAGAACCAGCAACGCGAAGCCAGTGTTCGCGGCCTTTCGTAATCTCGCGGCTCGGATTGGCGGACGAAATCGACGCTAAGGTCAAGCCGCGCCCTCGAATCGCCCGTAGATTCAAGCCGCAGTGTCCCTCTGGGGGACCTGCACCCAAATGCTCTCGTCGCACCGGCGCGGTCCGCAGTCGCAGGCGCCAAGTCGGCGGTCACCCGGGCGACACGGAACGTGCAGCGCATCAAGACGCAGCTGCGAAAGGACGCGCGTCATCCTGCTCGGGTTCGTCGTGACCGTCATGACCTGGCCGTGGCGAACGCAAGGCTCGCCAATGCAAAGCGCCAGCTTGCTTCTGCTAATCGGCGACTTGCCGCGGCGAATGCGAATCTCGCGAGTGTGAGCAGTCGCGTTACACGGTTCTGCTCATGAGCCCGATTACAGGTGAGCTAACCGTTGTCGGCTTGGCCGTCCAGAAGTGTCGAGGCTGGAGTGTGCCCGCCGCACTAGCGGCACTAGCCATAGGCGGCGCGGCCGCCGCAACGACTGGCTGTGGACAGCAAAATGGCTCAACGCACGGCTCGGACGCGCCCGACACCGCCCAAACCCAAAAAGCCCCCGCCCACGCAGCGCCCAGCCAATCCGAAAGCGCACCGAACAGCGGCGAGGCTCAAGGGGCGCCGCAGCAAAGCGCCGAGGCCGTAAAGGCCGAGCTGGCCGAGCTACAAAGAACCACCTATTTAGGGGACTCCTCGTGACTTGGGGGTGAATCGGGGGTCTCGGCCGGTTGGTCGTTGGTCTGACGGGTGCCGGTCCCCTGGCCGGCGATCATCGCCAGATAGCGGGGCCGAAGCCCGGGTCAGGCGGCCGAATCTCCTGCAAGCGTGGGGGTTCGTCGGGATGCTGGGGTGATCGGGGCTGCCGCTTGACGCGCGGCGTACGGCTCCGCTACTGACCGAGGCCCGACGGCGGCGTGAGGGGCTCGCAAGTTGCGCACGTGCTGGGCGACCCGCCGCCCCCCGCCTTTGGCAGGCTGCTGGCTGTCAGATGGTCAGCTGCCTACGAAGGAGGGCGACGTGCGGGTCACCACCGCATTGAACCGGATGCTCGGGCTTCCGGGAGCATGGGTCAGGGATGTGGAGTTCTCAGAGCGGGCGGTGATCGTGACGGTCGTGCTGCGCGCCAAGAAGCCGGTCTGCTCGGGCTGCGGGACGCTAGTAGTGCTCTGGTAGGTGGTGGGAAGGGTTATGTAGCCTGGCGGTGAACTTGGTTGGCATGGGTGCCGCGAGCGTGATGGACATCGGGATCGGTGAGGAGTTGGTCGGGGTCGCGCCGGCGGTGGTCGATCGGTTGGCGGAGTTCTTCGCTGATGTCGCGTCGGGTCTGGTGCGCTCGGAGCAGCGGTGGGCTGCGGAGTACTACGCGCGGGCGTTGATGATGGAGGGGGCGCGTAAGTCGTTGGAGCCGATGGTCGCGCGGATGGGCGGGACGAGCGTGGAGTACGAGGCGCTGCAGCATTTTCTGGCTGATAGCCCGTGGGATCCGGCGGTGATCGATCGGGCGGTCGCTGAGCGGGTGTGCGCGGTGATCGAGCCGATGGCGTGGGTGCTGGATGACACCGGGGTCCCGAAATACGGCCGGCACTCGCCGGGGGTCAAGCGTCAGTACTCCGGGACGCTGGGGAAGATCGGCAGCTGCCAGATCGCGGTGTCGCTGCATGCCGTCAGCACCAAGGGCACGGTCCCGTTGGGGTTCCGGCTCTACGTGCCCGAGGACTGGTGTGCGGACCCGGTGCGCCGGCGGGAGGCGAAGATCCCTGCGAGCGTCGAGTTTCAGACCAAGCCGACGCTCGGTGGTGAGCTGGTCGCGAGGGCGGCGGGCTGGAAGATCCGCCGCGCGCCGGTGCTCGGCGATCAGGCATACGGCAACGACGCCAAGCTCCGCACCCGCCTGCACGGTGACGGGATCGACTACGTGCTCTCGATCGGCCCGGAGTGCGACGTGTTTGATCCCGGCACGGTCTTCGTCGTCCCTGAGCGCAAGCCCCGCTCGCGCGGCCCCGCGCCCAGCGCGCTTGCGACCGACGACCGAGCCGCGGTCGATCGCAGCGCTCGTCGCCGGCCTTGACCCAGAGGCGTTCCAGCCGGTCGCGTTCCGCGATATCGACGGCGGTCAGCTCGTCTCGCGGTTCGCGTTCGTGCGCGTGATCGCCGCTCACCCGGTCACCCGCGATCGCCAAGCACCGCGCGAGGAATGGCTGATCATCGAATGGCCCGAAGGCCACGAGCAGCCCAGCGACTACTGGATCAGCAACCTGCCGGCCGACACCGAACCAGAGCAGCTCGCGCGCCTCGCGCGGCTGCGCTGGATGATCGAGCTCGACTACAAGCAGCTCAAGGGCGAGCTCGGCCTTGACCACTACGAAGGCCGCAGCTACCTCGGCTTTCACCATCACTGCACGCTGGTGACGGCCGCCCACGGCTTCTTGACGCTGGAGCGGGCAGACCCAAATCGCCCGCGGCCGGCCTGACACTCCCCCAAGCGGTGCTGCTCCTGCAGCCCGTCTGGAAGTGCTGGACCGGCCGCTGCTCCACCTGCCAACAGCCGATCAGCCTCAACGATCTACCGCTACGCCGACCACCCAAACGCGAGTAACACCACCTACCAGAGCACTACTAGGAGCGTGGGTCAGTAATACTCAGTCTCGTTAACGACGCTCTGGGAGCCGTTCTGCGGCCATCCGAGCGATCGCCGCTGATGAATTGATCCCCTGAAACGGGCCAAAACGGCGCTCTGCGGGCATTGTGACCCACGCTCCTAGGCCTGCCGGTCAAGGAGCATCGCACCAAGCCCTGGCGGCATCTCGATCAAGGCGGGTTGCGTTGCCGGATCGAGTGCCGGCTGCGACGGCTGTACTGCTCGGGCTGCGGCGACGTCTACGAGATGGTGCCGTGGGCCCGCGCCGGCTCGCCGTACACGCGCGACTTCGACGACCTCACGGCGTGGCTGGCGCAGCAGATGAGCCAGACGCAGGTCACCAAGCTGATGCGAATCGGTTGGGAGACGGTCGGCAAGATCCTCGCGCGGGTCGTGGCTGAGAAGCTGCCGGGCGGCCGACTGGACGGGCTTGCGCTGCTCGGCGTGGATGAGGTCAGCTATGGCGCCGATCACAAGTTCCTGACCTCGGTGGTCGACCACGAGCGCGGCAGCATCGTGTGGGCCACCGAGGGCCGCAACTCCGCCAGCTTGCAGGCGTTCTTCGACGGCCTCAGCGATCAGCAGAAGGCCTCGATCAAGGCGGTCTCAATCGACATGTCGGCCGGCTATGAGAAGGCGATCCGAGCGCCCGAGGGGCTCCCGCACGCCCGGGTGTGCTTTGACCCGTTTCATGTCGTAAAGCTCGGCGGCGAGGCGGTCGACAAGGTCCGCCGCGACGAGTACAACCAGCACGGACGCTCGGGCACCGAGGCCGGCAAGTGGCTCAAAGGTACGCGCTACAGCCTGCTGAAGGACACCGCCAAACAGACCGCCAAGCAGCTGCTCAAGCTCGCCGAGGTCGTGCTGACGAACAAGCCCCTGTACCGCGCGTTCCTGCTCTACGGCGAGCTGCGCTACATCTACCGGCTGCCCTACCACGAGGCCGTCGAGCGGCTCGAGGCGTGGCTCGCGTGGGCATCGCGCTC
>CAWFKF010000074.1:0-13064 GCA_963816005.1 uncultured Solirubrobacteraceae bacterium
ATCACTGGGAACACCACATCACGCACGACCAGCAACGCCTATACCGCCGCGACGTCTGGCAGCCCACCCCGTCGTCCTGAAGTAGCCACACCCTTATCAATAGCGACGGTCACGGCATCGACGTGACCGAGAACGGTGGCAGCCAAATCCTCGACACCAACGGTGGCGTGAACGAAGCCGTAACGCTTGACCGTGGGACCTATTACATCAAGGTCGCCTCTGGGAGAGTTGGGACCTCGTATTCATTGCGCATCGTTCCAGCCGAGCCTCTGACGAACGGAGATTGTCTCGATTCGCTCACGGCCCAGACGGGCGCAAATGCTCTCGTCGCACCGGCGCGGTCCGCAGTCGCAGGCGCCAAGTCGGCGGTCACCCGGGCGACACGGAACGTGCAGCGCATCAAGACGCAGCTGCGAAAGGACGCGCGTCATCCTGCTCGGGTTCGTCGTGACCGTCATGACCTGGCCGTGGCGAACGCAAGGCTCGCCAATGCAAAGCGCCAGCTTGCTTCTGCTAATCGGCGACTTGCCGCGGCGAATGCGAATCTCGCGAGTGTGAGCAGTCGCGTTACACGGTTCTGCTCATGAGCCCGATTACAGGTGAGCTAACCGTTGTCGGCTTGGCCGTCCAGAAGTGTCGAGGCTGGAGTGTGCCCGCCGCACTAGCGGCACTAGCCATAGGCGGCGCGGCCGCCGCAACGACTGGCTGTGGACAGCAAAATGGCTCAACGCACGGCTCGGACGCGCCCGACACCGCCCAAACCCAAAAAGCCCCCGCCCACGCAGCGCCCAGCCAATCCGAAAGCGCACCGAACAGCGGCGAGGCTCAAGGGGCGCCGCAGCAAAGCGCCGAGGCCGTAAAGGCCGAGCTGGCCGAGCTACAAAGAACCACCTATTTAGGGGACTCCTCGTGACTTGGGGGTGAATCGGGGGTCTCGGCCGGTTGGTCGTTGGTCTGACGGGTGCCGGTCCCCTGGCCGGCGATCATCGCCAGATAGCGGGGCCGAAGCCCGGGTCAGGCGGCCGAATCTCCTGCAAGCGTGGGGGTTCGTCGGGATGCTGGGGTGATCGGGGCTGCCGCTTGACGCGCGGCGTACGGCTCCGCTACTGACCGAGGCCCGACGGCGGCGTGAGGGGCTCGCAAGTTGCGCACGTGCTGGGCGACCCGCCGCCCCCCGCCTTTGGCAGGCTGCTGGCTGTCAGATGGTCAGCTGCCTACGAAGGAGGGCGACGTGCGGGTCACCACCGCATTGAACCGGATGCTCGGGCTTCCGGGAGCATGGGTCAGGGATGTGGAGTTCTCAGAGCGGGCGGTGATCGTGACGGTCGTGCTGCGCGCCAGGAAGCCGGTCTGCTCGGGCTGCGGGACGCTAGGAGCGTGGGTCAGTAATACTCAGTCTCGATTAACGACGCTCTGGGAGCCGTTCTGCGGCCATCCGAGCGATCGCCGCTGATGAATTGATCCCCTGAAACGGGCCAAAACGGCGCTCTGCGGGCATTGTGACCCACGCTCCTAGTAGTGCTCCGTTAGGTGGGCGGGGCTCGTAGGTGGTGGTCGGGCGGCAGCTCTCTGCGGCAGACGGGACAGGTCCCGTGCCAGCAGGCCAAGAGCGCTTGTAGCTCCCGGACGACTCCGAAGAGGGTCAGGCTGCCGCCCTGGCTGGCGGGCGGCGTTGTCGCTCCAGCGTGAGGAACGCCTGCGCGACCGAGACGAGCGTGACGTGATGGTTCCAGCCGCGCCAGCCGCGCCCTTCGAAGTGATCGAGCCCGAGCGCGTCTTTGAGCTCGCGGTAGTCCTGCTCGATCCGGAAGCGCATCTTCGCCAGGTACACAAGCTGCTTGAGCGGCGTGTCGGCGGGCAGGTTCGAGAGCCAGTACTTGGTCGGCTGTTTCTCTTTGGAGGGCCATTCGCAGATTAGCCAGCGAACCGGGAGTTCTTCTGCGGCCTCGTGCGCCTTGCGGCGCAGGTGGATGTTCGCTGGGCGGACCCTGAGCGCGATGAACCGCGAGCTCATCTTCCCGCGCGTGCCCTCCCGCCACGTGACAGTGACCGCGGCCTTCTTACCGGCGGCGAGCGCAAGCTCCTTGAGCGAGGAGGGATCCTCGCGGTAGCGCAAGCCGGGCGGTCGGCCGCGGCCTTCGGGCCTGGGCGGCTGCGTGGGCTTGACGGCCTCGCTGTAGGCCGAGGTCGCGCCCTTGACGTCCAGCACGTACTCGATCTCCCGCTCATCCAAGCCGCTGCGCAGCTCGGTGACATCCCCGTAGGCGCCATCCCCAAGCATCACCGGCGGCTTGATCCCCCAGCCGATCAGCTCATCGATCATCTCCAACGCCAGCCGCCACTTCTCGACGTGATGAACGCCCTCGGGCAGCTTCGCCTTCTGACGCCGATCCCGGTTGAACTCGCTGTCCTCGTCCCACTCCTCCGGGATGAACAACCGCCAGTCAAGCGGACATGAGGCATCCTCGGTAGCCGCGTTGATCGACACTCCGATCTGGCAGTTGCCGATCTTCCCCAACGCCCCCGAGTACTGCCGCGCGACCCCGACCGAATACTTGCCGAACTTCGGGAACCCCGTGTCATCGATCACCCACGCCGCCGGCGAGAGCTCGCGGCTCATCCGCCGCGCCAACGCCTTGCGAACCGGCACCTCATCCCACGGCGACTGGTTCACGAACTGCTGCAAGCACTGCTCATCACCGTCCGCCAGCCTCGCGGCCATCGGCTCGATCGATTTGCGCTTCCCGTCCAGCATCAACCCGCGCAGATAGCACTCCCCCCACCGACGCTGATCGCTGCGCGCCATCGAGGCGAACATCTCTTCGCTGAACTCGACCAGTCGCCCGCGCACCCGCGCAAGCTCCCGCTCCGACAGACCAGCCACAGGCTGCATCATGACCTCCTCAACGACGGCAACGTCGCCAAGAAGATTCGCCTGCAAAACGCAGAGTCCTTCAAATACCTAACGGAGCACTACTAGGCCTGCCGGTCAAGGAGCATCGCACCAAGCCCTGGCGGCATCTCGATCAAGGCGGGTTGCGTTGCCGGATCGAGTGCCGGCTGCGACGGCTGTACTGCTCGGGCTGCGGCGACGTCTACGAGATGGTGCCGTGGGCCCGCGCCGGCTCGCCGTACACGCGCGACTTCGACGACCTCACGGCGTGGCTGGCGCAGCAGATGAGCCAGACGCAGGTCACCCGGCTGATGCGAATCGGTTGGGAGACGGTCGGCAAGATCCTCGCGCGGGTCGTGGCTGAGAAGCTGCCGGCCGGCCGACTGGACGGGCTTGCGCTGCTCGGCGTGGATGAGGTCAGCTATGGCGCCGATCACAAGTTCCTGACCTCGGTGGTCGACCACGAGCGCGGCAGCATCGTGTGGGCCACCGAGGGCCGCAACTCCGCCAGCTTGCAGGCGTTCTTCGACGGCCTCAGCGATCAGCAGAAGGCCTCGATCAAGGCGGTCTCAATCGACATGTCGGCCGGCTATGAGAAGGCGATCCGAGCGCCCGAGGGGCTCCCGCACGCCCGGGTGTGCTTTGACCCGTTTCATGTCGTAAAGCTCGGCGGCGAGGCGGTCGACAAGGTCCGCCGCGACGAGTACAACCAGCACGGACGCTCGGGCACCGAGGCCGGCAAGTGGCTCAAAGGTACGCGCTACAGCCTGCTGAAGGACACCGCCAAACAGACCGCCAAGCAGCTGCTCAAGCTCGCCGAGGTCGTGCTGACGAACAAGCCCCTGTACCGCGCGTTCCTGCTCTACGGCGAGCTGCGCTACATCTACCGGCTGCCCTACCACGAGGCCGTCGAGCGGCTCGAGGCGTGGCTCGCGTGGGCATCGCGCTCCCGCCTGAAACCGTTTACGGGGTCAATCAGGATGGGGCTGCGAGGATCGGCGGGATCGGGTGGCCGTGTAGTTCGGCGGTGATTGCGGTGGTGAGGTATTGGTGTAGGCGGCGGCCTTGGAGGCGGCAGGTCTCGCGGAGGGTGAGGAGCCGTTCGACGATCCGGTTGCCGGTGGCGGTTTGGGTGCCGTAGCTGGTGCGTCGCCAGTGAACGGCATGACGCAGCGCGCGCTCGGATGCGTTGTTGGTCGCGGGCACGCCGGGGGTGCTGGTGAAGGTCCACAGCGCGGTCTCGTGAGCGAGCAGCCGTTCGCAGAACCGGCGGGTCTTGGGGTCCCGGCAGCGGGTGCCTTTGGCGAGCAGATCGTGGATCGCGTGGCGCAGTGGGGCGATCTGTTGGCGGAGGTCTTCGAGGTTCGAAGGGTCGCGGCCAGGAGCGTGCAGCGCGGTGAACACGCGGCCGAGTTCCCGCCCGAGCGCGCGACCGAGCCGGCCTGGGGCGCAGTCGCGCTCGGAGAGGGCGATCAGGTCACGAGCCAAGTGAGCGAGGCACAACTGCCGGTTGGTGTCATCAACGAACAGATAGACGGCGTACCGATCGGTCACGATCACCCCGCCGGGCTGCTCGCCCAGCAGCGCCTTCGCCGCGTCACGGTCGCGCCGCTTGGCGATCTGAAAGAGCGCCATCCGCTCGGCGATCGAGACCGACAGCCACTGGCCTTTCCCCGCCTGCGGCCAGCTGGTCTCGTCCGCGCCGCGGACCGGTTCGCGGTCCAGCGCGTACAGGATCTCGGCGTAGGGCGCCTCCAACGTGAGCGAGGTCTGCTCAAGCAGCGATTGCAACGACGCCGTGCTGATCGTCAGGCCGAACAGATCGCTGAAGATCCGGACCGTTTCACGACGCCCGACCCGCGCGGCGGTCAACGTCGCCGCAGCGGCCGCGACCCCCGGCCCGAACGCTCCGGCTGGCACCCCGTCGGGCAGCCCGGCAAGCGTACACGCCCCGCAGTCGCAGCGGACCCGCATCCGCCGATGCTCGGTCACCTCGACCCGCGTGAGGATCTCTGAGACCTGATGGGCGACCGGATCACCCGCCAGCGTCTCATCCTGGCGCAGCTGCCCGCCGCACCCCCGGCACGACAGCGGCCAGTGCTCAACAACCCGATCCGGGTCAGCGACCAGCTTGCGATGACGGCCCTTATGGCCAGGCTGCCCACCCTGCTTCTTGCCCGACGAACGCTTCTTCGGGCGCTCCTCCCGCGCCTCACGCGAGTCCCGCGACGGCGGCAAGCTGCTGTTCTTCGAGCTCCGGTCAATCAGCCGCCGCAACTCGGCGATCTCCGCCTCCAACACGGCGATCCGCTCAGCCTGCGCGGCGAACAGAACCCTCACTGCATCCCGACCAGCATCGAACGCTTCATCCACGATGTCGGGCGCCACGAACGCAACATTTCCTGCAACACCACGAAATCCTTCAAACCAACCCGACGACCCCCTGAACGGCTACCCCGCCTGAAACCGTTCGTCAAGCTCGCCCGCACGATCCGCAAACACAGGGCCGGCGTGCTCGCTGCGATCGAACTGAACTTGAGCAACGGGCGCCTCGAGGCCCTGAACAGCAAGGTGAGACTCCTGTCACACCGCGCCTACGGATTCCACTCCGCCGATGCCCTGATCGCGATGATCTACCTCTGCTGCGCGGGCATCACGATCGCGCTCCCTCACCGATGAGTCACCCCCAAACGGAGAGGAGAGCCCTATTTAGCTCTGCTTACCCGCGAAGAAGCCGCGTGGGCAATGAACCTACCATCAAGCCAGACGCCGATAGTTTCGGGCAGCGAAACTAGGCCTGACGTTCAGTACAGTGATGGCGTCCACAACACAATCGCCGCCAAAGAGGAATCGGCTCCTCCACGTTCTGGGTGGGTCAGGCAGTGACGGGCCCGGCGTTGAGCTTGCCGACGATGAGGTAGATCATCGCGATGAAGTTGCGGTTGGAGCGGTACCCACGGGCTCTGCGTTTCGCGGCTTGGATCAGCGAGTTGAGGCCCTCCAAGAGTCCGTTTGAGACGCGGCTGTGATGCCAGCGGATCACCCCAAGCCAGTGATCCTCAAGCATCCGGGCGAACTTGTGCAGCGGTTCCAGGTCGGTCGCTTCGACCTCGGCGATCCAGCGGCGCAGGTACTCCTCGGCGGTCTCGGGATCATCGATCTCATAGAAGCTGTCGAACTGCTGGGAGAGCGTGTACGCCCGGACCGTGTCCAGCGGCTGGGCGAGCAACTCGTCGAGCAGATCGCGCTGACGGTCGGTCAAGTTCGCCGGCCGCTTGAGCCACATGTACCGCGTGTTCGATAACAGTTCGCGGTGGTGCTTGACCTCCTCGCGGCGGACCTCATCGACGGCCTTGGAGAGATGCGACTTGATGTGGTAGCGATCGAACGTGATCTCCGCCTTCGGGAGGTACGTCAGCGTGCCCTTCAGGAACGCCTCGGACATGTCCTGGCAGACCTCCTGGACCTGGCCGGGATCGCCGCCGTGCGTCTCCAGAAACAGCGAGAACGCCTGCACCGTCTCGTGATCGCGGCCCTCGACCACGAACACCCCGCGGCGCTCGTCCAGGTCGGCGAACACCGAGACGTAGTCGTGCCCACGCCGCGAGCTGGTCTCATCGATCCCGACCCGCTCAACGCCTTCGAGGTTCTGCGCCTCGACTGCCCGATCGACGTAGTGATGCACGATCCGCCAGATCCGCATGTCCGACTCGCCGACCAGGCCGGCGAGGGTCGCGACCGGCATCTCACCGACCATCGCCATCACCAACGCCTCGAACAACAGCGTGAACCCCGACCGCGGCCGCGCCCACGGCACCTCTACCAGCCGGACCTTGTGCTCCGGGCATTCCACCCGCGGCACCCGCGCGGTCAGATACGCCTGATGCTGAAAGAAGTCCAGATGCCGCCACGTCTTCTCCTCCGTGTCATGCACCTTCAGCCCCGTCCGATCGCACTCCGGGCACGGGAACCGCGCTCCCTTCGCGAAGTCGACCCGCAGATCCAGCCGCTTGGCCTCAGCGTCAAAGTCGACGCTCACAACCTGCCACGGGTCGCTCAACCCCAGCGCTGCCTGGAAGAGAAGAAGATCCTGCGCTTGCATCCGACGGCTCCCATCATCGACGATCAGAAGCCGGTCAGGCAATCAACCGCCCCGGACGCTACCCACCCTCAACGTGGAGGAGCCGAGGAATCTGGCTCCAGTGAAATCCAGATCGTGATGAAAGGCCTAAATCAGGGTCCCATCCCGGATTTTGCTAATCCGGATGGAACGCCGATTTTTGGAAACGGATTGCCCCTGGAGGATGAAAAGGCAATCGGGAAGGCGGCAATAGTTGAATCCTTTTCCGGGACTCCTCGTCGTTTGGGGGTGAATCCGGGGGTCCGGACGGTTGGTCGTTGATGTGAGGGTGCCGGCCCTGGCCGGCGACCCTTGCCACATAGCGGAGCTGAAGCCCGGGTCAAGCGGCCGAATCGCCTGCAAGCGCGAGAGTTTTCGGTAGCGCCCCGCTTCTCCGCGCTGCCGCTTGACGCGCGGCGCGCGGCTCCGCTACCCAGCGTGCCCGACTCTCGGACGGTTTCCGGGATGTGTGCAACTCCCAGGGCCCGATTGCGTCAGGGAAAGGCGGCCTATAGCAGGGCATTCTCGGTCGGTCGGGCGGCGGGTCACCCCCAATCGGAGAGGAGAGCCCCTTTTCCACTGGAAGCATGCATGGCAATATTATTGACGAACAAAAAAAAGAATATCTCGCATTAAGCGCCGCGTATCAGAAGGCAGGTGGACAGCCGCTGGCGCAAGAAGGCAGCTACTCATCGGGGATGTCTTTTCACTGGCGTATCAGGCTCTGTAGAACTGATGATCTGGATTCGTGGGGTCGCTAAGCCTGGTGCTAAACCTGCCCCGGTCTCTACGTTGTCGCGCGAAGACCAAATTAGTAGACTCAAGGTGATAGTCCAAAGATATACGCAACGATATTTCGAAATGTTACAACACAACCCAAGCGGAGACTAGGTATAGCTGAGTGTAGGTCCAGGCAGAGACGGACACATGCAGCGACGCGCGCCCCGCCGGAGATCGGATTCAACGTGACCGCCGTGTTGGGGCGATAAGCGCAGTTCGGGGATGCGGCAAGGGATGCCAAAAGCGTTGCCGCGTCTACACCTTCACGGCAGCGGTGGCTCGTCCGCCTCGTTGTGGATCAGCTGAATGTCAGCTGTTGAGCGCTTCCAGGCGACCGTTGCCGAGCTCGATCGCGGCTAGCACGCCGCCTTTGCTCTTGCCCGACGCGCGCAACGCGTCGCCGGGCGTGCCTCAGTCGTGGTTGTGCGGGGGCAAGTCAACCTCGCGAGCGGCCTGCTCACGACGGTCGCGGTCGGCGCGCCTCTCGTTGAACGAAGGCTTCTCGCCGGCGTTGAGGGCGTGGACGATGGCGGTGACGGTCATGGCGGACTTCTCGGTGACGGTCATGATGGGCTCCTTGGTGTCGTGTGCTCACGTCGGGCGAAACTCAGGCGGGGGCGATTCCCGGGTCGCGGTCTGCGCCTGCCGTGAGCGCGGTCGGGGATTTGGTGCGTCTCCGCGATCCTCACGTGCCCCGACTCCTGAACGGCGGCGATGAACGACACGGGCGGCGTGCAGCGGTACGGAAGGGGCGCAAACTGCATGATGATGGTCTCGCATGCCTCGCACAGAAGGGCTGGCTCAAGCATGCCGGGGCGGGTCTTGCTGAATCTGAGAAGGGTGCAGGTCCCCCAGAGGGACACTGCGGCTTGAATCTACGGGCGATTCGAGGGCGCGGCTTGACCTTAGCGTCGATTTCGTCCGCCAATCCGAGCCGCGAGATTACGAAAGGCCGCGAACACTGGCTTCGCGTTGCTGGTTCTGCAACCGAGTGGCCCCTTGTCGAAGCGGGTCTAGGTTGACCTCAAACTACCAGTTAAGCAGCGTTTTTGTCTCGATCGGACTCTTCAGGCCTGCGTCCCTCCAGGGGACCTGCACCCATCTGAGAATGCCGGTGGCGCTGCCATTGTGGTCGCACATAGCTGTCTCTCTCCGCAAGGGCTGGGTTGAAATCTGCCGCAAGGTGGGTCTTCTACTAACCCGACCGCTTCCCTTCTCGCCGAGTGCGTCGTGGAGATTCTTGCGTCCCCGCTCGTCCTTGCCGCGCCTGGCCAGCAGGTGGCGGTCGTCTCGGCTTGCTAAATGCCGGGCTGCTTCTGCGTCTTCAATCCAATGGCCTCATACAGGCTGGCCGGGTCTATGATCTTCCGGTACTTCGGCATGCCCCGATACCACGGTGCCAGCGCGTAGCATTCGGTGTCGATGGCATCAATGTAGTACTGGCAGGCTGTCATCAAGAGATGCACCTTGCAGCCGCTCCTCGGGTGCTCCAGGTCGCAGTCGCACTCGTCCAGGTGGCGTTGCCAGGCCGCAATGATTTCCAAGCCCTCTTGCGTAGCCTCAAGCGCCCGTAGGAAGGGATCGAGTTCCTCCTGGTCCGCGACGAGGACTCTCAGCTGCGAGTCCTGCCGGTAGGTGAGCCTACTGAAGTTCTCCACGAGCTTTATGGCGTCGATGACTGATTGCTCGAGATCGGCGTCCGAGAACAGCCACTGGCCGCCGTAGTCATCCTTAAAGCGCTGCATGAGCTGCTGGTAGCGCGCGTACCAGTGGAGCGAGGAGCGGACGTAATCGTCGAGCTTGTTGACATCGTCTTCGCCCTGCCGGCGGATTTGGAGGACCGCAGCTACGTCGGCGCGGAGGCCGTCCAGGGCGGTCCACATGCGGTAGTAGTGCCGGTATTGGTACAAGAGTTCGACCGCTAGATCAGAGCCTTCGGGAGTGCGTTCTTGGAGCTCGGCAAACACGACGCCGAGGACGCACTCCGTCTCGCGCTCCCACATCACGTCAGCTACGTGGGCGACCACCCGCTCCTCGTGGGTGCGTACTCCGCGGCGACGATGGAGCATGGTGTCGACGTTCATCTTGAGTTCTCTGGCGGCGTTCTCTCGCCGCTGGTGAAGCCGCTCGCTGGTTCGTGTCCCGAGGATCTGGCGGGCCGCGGCGGCCTCGTTCGTGTACTTCGGCACGACGCCGGAGGTCTCGGTGCCGAGCGCCCCTGCGGCCTCATGGATCTCGTGACGGGCGACGGCTGCTAACTGGCTCGGCGTCGGGTGCGGCTGGTCCTCGGTAGTGGCCGCGCGCGCGATGTACCGAAGGCTGACAAGGACTGGCTGGGAGCGGATCGCCTGCGACGTTGTGCCGGTCTTCGTGAGCGCGAGCAGCGCCTTGTAGACCTCATCTGCGCTGTGGGCTGCCATATTACGCTGCGTGGCAATTAGTGCGGGTTACTTGGCGTAGGCGACGTACTCGCCGTCGAAGTACTTGCTGACAATCTCACTTGTGCGGGTTGCGAGATACTCGACGGTGAGAGTGACGAGCTTGGCGAGGTTGGATGGGCGGCGTCGCGCGACGTGGGTGTGAACGTCCTGGTTGAGCAGCTCATCGGGATTGAGCTCCGGGGCGTACGGTGGAAGGTAGAACAGCTCCATCCGCGGATGGTCCAGCAGCCAGTACTCGACCGCGGGAGACTTGTGGAAGGAGGCGTTGTCAACGATCAAGAAGATCTTGCGCTCGGGGAAATGCTCGAGCAGCTTGTCGAGGAAGTCCAGCCTGGATCTTGCATTAACGACCGCGCCCCGGGGCTGGCCGGGGCGCGGAAACGTCGGAAACGTCCGCCTGGGCAAGGAGAATGCGGGGTGCTGAAACTCGCGTCCCGACCTCAGGAGGATCACCCAAATGGTGAAGCGTGATGGGCTGGTTGACAAGCTAACTGTGAGGGCGGACGGCACGGGTCAGGTCGGTCATGCTGGCAGTGCGCTGCTGGCCGGGGTCGCGGACCGCGTCGGGTTGACACGGGCGCTGTCGGGGGCGATGGCGCCGACCAGGGAGCGGCGCTCGGCGCATGACCCAGGGGTGGTGCTGCGCGATCTGGCGGTGATGCTCGCCGACGGCGGGGAGTGCCTGGCTGACCTGGGAGCTCAGCGTGATCAGCCTGACCTGTTCGGCAATGTCGCGTCTGACTCAACGGCGTTCCGCGTGATCGACTCGATCGACGCGGAGTGCCTTGGCCGGCTGCGTGTGGCGGTCGCGGTCGCGAGGGCGCGGGCGTGGAAGCTCGGGGCGCGTCCGCAGCGCAGGGTCAAGCCGGACGGCCCCGAGCGGACGGTGCTCGACCTGGACGCGACGCTCACCACCGCCCACTCGGAGAAGGAGGACGCCAAGGGGAACTTCAAAGGCGGCTATGGTCATCATCCGCTGCTCTGCTACCTCGATGGGACAGGGGAGGCGCCGGCGGGGGTGCTGCGGCCGGGCAACGCCGGGTCGAACACCGCGAGCGATCACACGCTGGTGCTCGACCTCGCGCTCGCCCAGCTCGACCAACAAGCGCTCGACGGCGAGATCCTGGTCAGGGCCGACGGCGCCGGCTCAACGCACGAGCTGACCATGTACTGCCGCGAGGCGAACATGCGGTTCTCGTTCGGGTTTGATCTCTCCGAGCCGGTGCGCGAGGCGATCATCGCCGTGCCTGAGGCCGTGTGGGTCAAGGCGATCCGCTCAGACGGCACAGAGCGCGAGCACAGCCAGGTGTGCGAGATCACCGACCAAGTGGATCTGTCCGCGTGGCCGCGGGGCTCAAGGCTGATCGCCCGGCGCACGAAGCTCACGGAGGGCGACCAGCAGTCCTTCGCCGACCATGACGGCTACCGCCTCGCGGTGTTCCTCTGCGACCAGCCGGGCGAGAGCATTCCGCAGCTCGACCTTGACCACCGCGGCCACGCCCGTGTCGAGGACCGCATCCGCCAAGCCAAGGACTGCGGCCTGTCTAACCTCCCGTTCCACAGCTTCGCGAACAACCAGGTGTGGCTGTGGCTCGTGCAGCTCGCCCAAGACCTCGTCGCCTGGACTCAGCAGCTGTGCCTTACCGACCAAGCACGCGCGTGGGAGCTCAAACGGCTGCGCTACCGGCTGCTGCACCAGTCGGGGCGGATCGCCCGCCACGCCCGCCGCACGATTCTGCGCCTCTCACGCCACTGGCCCTGGGCAGGACAGCTCGCCGCCGCGTTCGAGCGGCTGCAAGCGCTCCCACCCCCAACAGGCTGACCGCGGCGCCGCTGGGCGCCGCCACCCGACGGCCAATCGCCCCACACCCCGGGCGTCAGCCTGCCCACAAACCGCCGGCCAGCCCCAAAGTGAACGTGTCCAAGCCGCCGGCGCCACCGCCACCACACCGATCCTCACCAGCCACAACCCGACACACCCCATCCAGACCGCTCGCAGAACCCCGCGCGATGCTTACTGCAAGCGACGCGATCCCGCGCCTACTGCAAGATCGAGGCCAGGAAGCGGATCTCATCGCAGCTGCCCTCGAAGATCTCGAACACCAGCGTGCCGTCGGCACCGATCGCGCTGATCACGTTGGCCGAGAAGCGCTTGCCGGTCAGCGGCACGATCGCGCGCTCGCCGATCGGCGCGTAGCTCTTGCCGGCGGTCTGCCCGGCGCGCACGCCCATCTCATCGCCGAACAGCATCCGCGCCCCTTCGCGCCGCGCGCGCGCCTGGATCGCCGGGAACTCGTCCTGGAGCCACACCCGCACCCGCTCGGGGTCCTGCTCGAGCCACCGCCGCTGCGGCTTCTTGCCCGAGAACCCCCAGCGCCGCAGGTAGACACCGACCGTCTGGCGACTGAGCCCGAGCCCGAACCGCCGCTCGATCAGCGCCTTGACGGCCTGCCTTGACCACAACACGCCGGGAATCTGCAGCTGATCGGGGTTCGTGCCCTTCATCAGTCGGATCAGCTCTGCCTGCTGGGCGTCGGTGAGCGCCATCTGCTCGCGCGAGCGCCGACCACGCCGCCCCTCCCTCAGTCCCTCAAACCCCCTGAGCTGGTGGCGAGCCATCCACAGCGACACCGTCCGCAGATGCACCCCCAAGGACTGCGCCACAACCGCGTGAGTGCGTCCGGCCAACACCATTTTCACACCCCGCTCACGCAGCGCTTCCCGAGTCGTGCCTGACACCCGTCTAGCGTCACTCTTCACACAGTCAATACTATCACGCTGACACACCCAAATGCACTGCCACATGGCGTAGTAATTGCCACGCGCCGTA
>CAWFKF010000075.1:0-23446 GCA_963816005.1 uncultured Solirubrobacteraceae bacterium
ACCAACCTGTCGTTGGACGACCTGGCGAGATGGCTGAATCCCATCGTCGCCGGATGGATGAACTATTACGGCCGCTATTACTGGACCGTGATGGATGCCCTCCTGCAGCGCGTCAACACCTACCTGAGGCGCTGGGCTGGGAAGAAGTATCGGCGGTTACGGACCTACAAACGGTTCAAGCGGTGGTGGACTGGGCTGCACGAACGCGAGCCCGGCCTGTTCGCCCACTGGAAGTGGGTCCGCGCGTACTGACGGCTGGTGAGAAGAGCCCGGTGACGGGAGACTGTCACGCCGGGATCCGTGGGAGCCGGGAGCTGCGACGCTCCCGGCGACCCGACCCTGTAATGGGGCTGGAGCGAAGGGGAAGGGTCGTCCTGGCTGGCTTTCGGGTCAACCGCCTTCGGGTGGAAGGAGCCGGGTGAGCGAGCCGAAACCGAAGTCGTTTGTGATCTCCAAACGGGCTGTTTGGGAGGCCTATCGGAGGGTCAAGGCGAACAAGGGCGGCGCCGGCGTTGACGGTGAGTCGATGGCGGAGTTCGAGGTTGACCTCAAGGACAACCTGTACAAACTCTGGAATCGGCTGTCGTCGGGAAGCTATTTCCCGCCGCCGGTGCGTGCGGTTGAGATACCGAAGCGGGACGGCAGCTCTAGAACGTTAGGGGTGCCGACCGTGGCGGACAGGATCGCCCAGACGGTCGTGCGCTCATACCTGGAGCCCTGCGTGGAGCCTGTGTTCCACGAGGACTCTTACGGGTATCGGCCGGGCCGTTCGGCGCATCAGGCGTTGCGGGTGTGCCGGGAGCGCTGCTGGCGGAGCGATTGGGTTCTAGATATGGACATCAAGTCGTTCTTCGACAGCGTTTCATGGGACCTCACGCTGAAGGCGGTAGCTCATCACACCGACCTGCGCTGGGTCTTGTTGTACGTGGAGCGGTGGCTCAAAGCGCCGCTGCAGCGCGAGGACGGCAGCCTGGTCTGGCGGGATCGCGGAACCCCTCAGGGTTCGGCGATTTCACCTTTGCTCGTCAACATGTTCATGCATTACGCGCTGGATGCGTGGATGGTCAGGGAGTACCCGGCCGTCCAGTTCGAGCGCTACAGCGATGACGTGATTGTCCACGCTCGAAGCGAACGCCACGCCCGATTGTTGTGGGCGGTGATCGCGAAGCGGTTGGCGGAGTGCGGGCTTGAGCTCAACGAGCGCAAGACTCAGACCTCCGGTAGTAGGGCGGCGCGTGATGTCAAGGTTTTGCGCTGATCTGGTAGCTGATCGGTCGGCGGTCGCCGGTGAGCTTGGGTGGATTGTTGTTGATCTGGTCGATCAGGAGGTTCAGGGCGCGGGCGATGCGGGGGGCGTGCGGCGGGTCGATCGTGACGGTGATCCGGGTTGGGGTGTAGTCGATCTGTCCGGGCTGGTGCAGGAGGTGGCGGGTGATCGCGCGGTATTCGTCGGGGTCAGCGAGGTAGGTGTTGATCGCGCGGGCGAGGTCAAGCTCGGCGTTGTAGGCCAGCAGTCGTAGGACGGTCTGCAGCGCGCGACGGTTCACGCGGGGGGTGGCGCGCTTGGCGTCGGGGTCGATGACGTTGGCGGGCAGCTTCGCGGGGATCGGCTTCAGCGTCGCTTTGGCTGTGCGGGTGGCGGCTTGTGCGGTGTAGAGGTCTGCTTGGAGCATGCACAGCGTCTCGGCGGGGTTGGTGTCGGCGGCGTTGCTGTCGGTGGTGTGTTGGCCGATCTGACGTTCGAGCTCGGCGATGGTCTGCTCGTGCGCTCGAAGCTGTGCGAGCGCTGTGGTGCGTTCGGGGTTGCGCTGTAGCGTGGTGTCCGGGGCGATGCTCATCTCGTGGTCGCACAGCCAGTGCAGGCCGTGATGGTCTTCGAGGTATTTGAAGGTGTTCTCGATGCACCACCGGCAGCGCAGCGTGTGCGCGAGGCGCGCGGCTGGGGTGCGCAGGTCGCTGGTCAGGATCTGCAGCACGACCCGCCCGTCCTGATACACGCTCAGCTGTCGGCATTTCCCGTATCCGTCAAGCTCGACGAGCTCATCAGCGACGCGCACGTAATGGCGCTGCCCGTCGAGCCTCACCCACGAGCGGCGAGGCTTGACCGTCGGGACGGCCAGCGGCGCGCGACGGTACGTGATCCAGTCGATCCCGCGATCGCGCAGCTCACAGAACGTCTTGGGATAGGCGCCGCCGCGATCGAAGCCGAGCATCAACGGTCGCCCGTCGCAGATCTCAAGGAGTTGGTCGACCGGGTCAAGCATCGCGCCTGAGAGGCCTTGCGGAGAGCCTGAGGCGAAACACACAGCCCGCCAGCGGTCATCAACGATCACGGTGTCGTGCCTTCCGGGCTCGGCATGACGGCGGCGTGTGTTCCAGCCCTTGGCGACCGGCCGGCAGCCGGTATACGCAACGAAGTGCTCATCGACAAAGAACACCGACGGAGGCTCGCTGTCGGCGCTCAGCATCGCCTTTGACAGCGCGACCTGGACCCGCAACGGATCGACCGCGTCCGCGAGCGCCCCGAGCCGCGGGCGCAGGCTCCGCAGATGCGGGAAACGCTCGATCCCGGCCAGCAGCCCCGCGTCGGCGAGCTGCAAGTGCTTTGAGCCCTCCAGGGAGGAGGTCCCCAACGCGAACGCGAACACGCCACAGAGCGCGACCGCGATCGTGTCATATTACGCTGCGTGGCAATTAGTGCGTGGTTACTTGGCGTAGGCGACGTACTCGCCGTCGAAGTACTTGCTGACAATCTCACTTGTGCGGGTTGCGAGATACTCGACGGTGAGAGTGACGAGCTTGGCGAGGTTGGATGGGCGGCGTCGCGCGACGTGGGTGTGAACGTCCTGGTTGAGCAGCTCATCGGGATTGAGCTCCGGGGCGTACGGTGGAAGGTAGAACAGCTCCATCCGCGGATGGTCCAGCAGCCAGTACTCGACCGCGGGAGACTTGTGGAAGGAGGCGTTGTCAACGATCAAGAAGATCTTGCGCTCGGGGAAATGCTCGAGCAGCTTGTCGAGGAAGTCCAGGAAGCGGATCTCATCGCAGCTGCCCTCGAAGATCTCGAACACCAGCGTGCCGTCGGCACCGATCGCGCTGATCACGTTGGCCGAGAAGCGCTTGCCGGTCAGCGGCACGATCGCGCGCTCGCCGATCGGCGCGTAGCTCTTGCCGGCGGTCTGCCCGGCGCGCACGCCCATCTCATCGCCGAACAGCATCCGCGCCCCTTCGCGCCGCGCGCGCGCCTGGATCGCCGGGAACTCGTCCTGGAGCCACACCCGCACCCGCTCGGGGTCCTGCTCGAGCCACCGCCGCTGCGGCTTCTTGCCCGAGAACCCCCAGCGCCGCAGGTAGACACCGACCGTCTGGCGACTGAGCCCGAGCCCGAACCGCCGCTCGATCAGCGCCTTGACGGCCTGCCTTGACCACAACACGCCGGGAATCTGCAGCTGATCGGGGTTCGTGCCCTTCATCAGTCGGATCAGCTCTGCCTGCTGGGCGTCGGTGAGCGCCATCTGCTCGCGCGAGCGCCGACCACGCCGCCCCTCCCTCAGTCCCTCAAACCCCCTGAGCTGGTGGCGAGCCATCCACAGCGACACCGTCCGCAGATGCACCCCCAAGGACTGCGCCACAACCGCGTGAGTGCGTCCGGCCAACACCATTTTCACACCCCGCTCACGCAGCGCTTCCCGAGTCGTGCCTGACACCCGTCTAGCGTCACTCTTCACACAGTCAATACTATCACGCTGACACACCCAAATGCACTGCCACATGGCGTAGTAATTGCCACGCGCCGTAATACACCGACCGGCCGCCACCCTCACCGATCCGCGCGCCAACGACCTCAACCGGCCCGGTCAGATCCGCCACGCTCACCCCACACTCGGCGCTTTGAGCGACGTCCGCCGCGGTCAGATCCGCCACGGTCGTCTCAGCGCCGCCAGTCACATCCGCCAGGTCGCTCACCTCCCCCAGCTCGCTCACCGGCAGCCGCTCAACCTCACGCGCCGGGCGACGCGCCAACAACCGCGAGATCGTCGCTTCCGAGACACCCAGCAGTTTCGCGATCTCGCTGCCCGCGACACGCCGATCAGACAACTCATACACCCGCGCGACCGCGTCCCGATCAAGCTTCCGTGGGCGACCCATCGGCCGCACCAACGCCCCAGACCCGCCCTCAGCGACCTCCCCCCGCAGACGAGTCACATGCTCAGCACTGATCCCGAACACGCGTGCCACCTCAACGCCCTTCACCCCAGCCCGCGTCAACGACACGATCGCGAGGTTACGCATCCCCCGATCACCCCGCTCATAGCACGCCAACGCCCGACCGCCACAGGACACCACCACGTCCTCGCCGACCGCCTCCAACCGCAACTCCAACGGCGCCGGCATCCCCGGCAACTGGCCCGCATCCCCGCCTGCCTCTGTCGACCCGCTCAACACCCCACAACAATACCAAACCAAACATACTTTTGCAAGCTCTAGAGCAAACAAAACCCCTGCACAACGCCACTAATCTGATTCCACTACCGGAGGTCTGAGACTCGCGTCGTGTACTGCAAGGATGCCGACCGGCGTGGCTCCTACGAGCACACGTCGTTTGACTTCCTGTCGTACACGTTCCGGCCGCGGCTGTCGAAGAACAGGTTCGGGAAGCACTTCGTGAACTTCTCTCCGGCGGTGTCGAGCGAGACGAAGACGCGGTTGCGGCGCGAGATGCGCCGCTGGGGCGTCGCTCGCCGATCGGACAAGACCCTCACGGACCTGGCGCTGATGTTCAACCGCCAGCTCCAGGGCTGGATCAACTACTACGGAAAGTTCTACAAGTCCATGTTGTATCCGGTCTTCCGCCACTTCAACGAGACGCTCGTGAGGTGGGCCATGCGGAAATACAAACGACTGCGCCGCCGTCCCCGGCGAGCGCGCAGGTTCCTTGCCGACGTCGCGAGACGCCAGCCGGGCCTGTTCGCTCACTGGCGGTTCGGTGTGCGCCCTGACGGTTGGACGATGGGAGCCCGGTGAGCTGAGAGGTTCACGCCGGGTTCTGCGAGCGCCGGAGGGTGAGATTCCCTCCGGCGACTCTCCCGATCGTGCATTGCAAGACGCGCCGCCAGGCGGAACACGTGCGGGCAAGGATCGCCGTGCGGATGGAGGAGGTGGGGCTACGGCTCCATCCCGACAAGACGAAGATCGTCTACTGCAAGGACAGCAGGCGTCGGGGGGAGCACGAGCACATCTCGTTTACCTTCCTCGGGTTCGCCTTCCGGCCACGGGAGGTGATCAACCGCAAGGACGGCGAGCACTTCACGGGGTTCTCGCCCGCGATTAGCCCCGAGGCGCTCAAGGCCAAAGGCGACCGGCTCCGCGAACTGCGGATCCACAGGCAAACAAACCTGTCGCTGGACGACCTAGCGGGATGGCTGAACCCCATCATTGCTGGGTGGATGAACTACTACGGCCGGTACTACCGGTCGGCGTTATACCCCCTCCTGCGGCGCGTCAGCCTCTACCTGAGGCGCTGGGCAGGGAAGAAGTACAGGCGGCTGCGGACCTACATGCGGTTCAAACGGTGGTGGACCGGGCTACTCGAACGAGAGCCCGGCCTGTTCGCCCACTGGCAGTGGGTCCGCGCGTACTGAAAGGCCGGTGAGAAGAGCCCGGTGACGGGAGACTGTCACGCCGGGATCCGTGGGAGCCGGGAGCTGAAATGCTCCCGGCGACCCGAGTGCGCCCAGCATGATCAGCAGCTCGGGGGTGCAAGTCCCCTGTGGAGGAGATGACACCAACCACAAGCCAAGGGCAACTGCGTCGTCGTGAGGCGGGGTGGGAAGGAAGCCGGAGGCGAAATCGCGACTCTAGGAACACATGGCGCGCTGGATCCCGTTGGGGAGCTGGCGGGCTGCGCGTAGGAGGCGGGGCGGTCTGGGCGAGCCAGCTCGGCATGGCGAAGCCCGTTGTCATCAAGGGGCCGTCGCGTGGACGCGGTGGGTGCGCGAGGAAGGTTGCTGGTCTTACCTGGGGAGGTCTCCATGGGTGTCCCGGGATGCCCGTCCGGTGCGCGTGCACCGCTCGTCGGGTGGTGCGGGACGACTGTGGTCGAGAGGCCGTGGTTCGCCGTGGAGAAGTCAGCAGACGCCGTAGTACCAGCGGGGATCGTGATCGCTGGGAAGGGCTGAACGCGAAGCCGAGGTGCAGGACGCTCGTGCTCGTGGGATGGACGTTGAAGGCAGCCAACCCCGCAAGGGGCCTGCACGGGAGGGTCCGACGGTGAAGCCCGAGGACGCCCGTTCAGAGCGCAGTCCATCCCCGGCGCCTGGCGATACCGCAGCTCACCCCGCCGAGGCGAGCTTGTGGGAGCAGTTGTTGTCCCGCGAGAATCTCGCTGAGGCGCTCAGTAAGTGTTTGAGAAGGGCTTATGGGGTTGTCCAGGGTTGGCGTCCGGGTGCCGGGGCGAGTCGTCGTGTCATCAGGCCGATCATCGCCCACTTGACCATCGCGACCGAGGTTTTGGGCAGCCGCTCGTAGTCGTGGTCCAGTCGCCGGCATTTGGTGATCCACGCGAGCGTTCGCTCCACGACCCAGCGTCTGGGCAGCACCTCGAAGGTGCGCTGTCCCTCGGGCTTGCGCACGATCTCCAGGACGAGCCGTGCTGTCATCTTGGCCCACTCCACGAGCTTGCCGGCGTACCCGCCGTCGGCCCACACCAGGCTGATCGTCGGGAACGCCTTGCGGACCGCCTCAAGCGTGGGACGAGCGCCATCGCGGTCCTGGACGCTGGCGGCGGTGACCAGCACGATCACCAGCAGGCCGATCGTGTCGACCACGATGTGGCGCTTGCGGCCATTGACCTTCTTGCCCGCGTCATAGCCGCGCGTGGCGCGACCGACGGTGTCTGCGCCCTTGACCGACTGCGCGTCGATGATCGCCGCGGTCGGCTGCGGATCGCGTCCCTCAGCCTCCCGCACCCGCTCGCGCAGCGCGTCGTGCAGTGCATCAAGCGAGCCGTCATCGCGCCACCGCTTGAAGTGCCAGTACACCGTCTCCCACGGCGGGAAGTCCTTCGGCAGCTGACGCCACGAACAGCCCGTCCGCAGCAGGTACAGGATCGCGTTGACCAGCTCACGCCGCGGGTGCGCCTCATGCCGACCACCGGGCTTCGCCGCAGACAACAACCGCTCGACCAACGCCCACTGAGCGTCGGTGAGATCTGATGGATACCGCGTCTTGGAGGACATGCCCCAAAGTTCGACAACACCCCCTCACAACCTCTTTTCAAACACGCTCTCAGACGCGTCGAGCAGAAAGCCGGTGCCCCGGGCATCGACGGGATGAGCACGAAGGAGCTGCGGCCGTGGTTGCATGACCATTGGCCACGGGTCCGCTCGCAGCTTGACGCGGGCACTTACCGTCCGCAGCCTGTCCGGAGGGTGATGATCCCCAAGCCCTCGGGCGGGATGCGGAAGTTGGGGGTGCCGGCTGTGGTGGATCGGTTGATCTGCCAGGCCATCGCGCAGGTGCTCACGCCTATCTTCGAACCCAATTTCCATCCCCATAGCTTCGGCTTCAGGCCGGGGCGCTCGCAGCATCACGCTGTCGAGCGGGCACGCCAGTTCATCTCCGATGACGCGGCGTGGTGCGTCGATTTTGATTTGGACTCGTTTTTCGATCGGGTTCAGCACGACGCTTTGATGGCGAGGGTCGCGAGACGGGTGAATGACAAGCGGGTGCTGGGGCTGATCCGGCGCTACCTGGAAGCGGGCGTCATGGATGGCGGGCTGGTGGCCGCGAGCGAGGAGGGGACACCTCAGGGGTCGCCGCTCTCGCCGTTGCTCTCGAACGTCATGCTCGACGACCTCGACTGGGAGCTGGAGAAGCGCGGGCATCGGTTCGTGCGCTTCGCCGACGACGGACGGATCTACGTCCACAGCAGGCGGGCGGGCGAGCGGGTCATGGCGAGCATCACGCACTACGTCGAGCAGCGCCTCAAGCTCAAGGTCAGCCGCGAGAAGTCGGTGGTTGACCGGGCGACGAAGCGCCCTTTCTTGGGGTTCGGGTTTCGGTACCGCGGCAGTGAGGTCAAAGTCACAGTCGCCCCCAAGTCCCAGAACCGAGCAAAGGAGCGCTTGCGCGAGTTGACCTCGCGTCGGTGGGGCGTCTCGATGGAGCGGCGGATCTTTGAGATCAACCGTTTCACGGTCGGGTGGACGGCCTACTACTCGTATGCCGACACGCCGTGGCCGTTTGAGAAGCTCGACAAGTGGCTCCGCAGGCGACTGCGGCAGGTTCGCTGGAAGCAATGGAAACGCGTCCGCACGAAGCGGCGTAGGCTCATCGCGCTGGGTATACCCGCGGGCGACGCGCACAAGTGGGCGTGCTCGCGCAAGGGCTACTGGCGCATCTCGAGCTCTCCAATTCTCCACCGGGCACTGCCGACCGCCTACTGGACCGCCCAGGGCCTGGAGGGGTTCCTCGAACCCTACCGCCGTTTCCGGGATGCCAAGCGAACCGCCGGATGCGGACCCGCACGTCCGGTGGTGTGGGGGGCGCCGGGGTGAGCCCGGCGCCTACCCGATCCGTTAAACCTCACCTAGACCGGTCCGCCTGCCGTGTTCACGATCACCGTCGCCGATCGATTGCATACGCGACCGAGCATCGACGCAGCCTTGCCCCGGGTCGTGCTCGCGGATGATCCGCTGGTTCGGTCCATCGGCCGAGCTACTGTCGGCCGGTGAGCAGTGATGCAGAGCTTCGCGAGCAGCTGACGGTCGCGAACGAGCGATTGGCCGACGCTCTGTTGATGTTCGAGGGCGAGGACGCGCGGCTGAGCCACCTGGCGGACGTCATCGACGAGCTGGCGGGCGCGCTCCGCGCGATGGACTCCCTCGGCGCCAAGCTCGATCCGTCGATTCGGCTGCCGACCAGCGAGCCGCTGCCGCACGAGCTTGATCGGGATGGCCCGCGCACGCCGGTGCTCGCCTGGCAGGGGTTCGACCGTGCGCTTGAGGCGCTGCTCGCGCGGCGCGATGCCCCACCGATCGATCTGGCCGTACTCGCGGATGGCTACGACCACCTCGCGCAGGCCGCTAGAAGCGTCGTTGCCGCGCTGCGAAGCTCAGCCGATTCTTACGCAAGCGAGCTGATGAGGTGCACGCTGTGCAACAAGCGACGCAGCGAGGTGCCGGACATGGTGATCGGACCTGGCAAGTTCATCTGCAGCGAGTGCGTGGAGGTATGCGTAGAAATCCTCGAGGAGCGGCGCGGCGTGGACTGACCAGAAGCCGGCGCAAGTGCCGAGCGGACTTCCTGTGACCGAGGTCTTTCGCGCGAAGGGACGCGAGCAAACGGGGACGTGCCCGGGACAAGGACGACCCTGGCGGCGCGGATTGGGCTCGATCGGTCCATAAGTTCCACGAGCAGCCGACATCAGAGATGGGGTGACGACTGGCGGCTCTTTAGGATTCCGCATGGGGTCATTCAATGGATGTCTTTGCGCTTCGTGATCGACTGGTCAAGGACTACCGGCATTACGCCGAGTCGTTCCTGACGATCAAGGACGACCGGATCCGGGATCACGTCGCGCACGAGCTCGACAAGGGTCTGTTGTGGCCGGATCCGGCGCTGCAGCTGAACCCCGCGTTCGAGTCCGGTGGCCTGATCGACGAGCTCGTCGATCAGAGCGTCCTACATCCGGAGTGCTCAAAGATCTTCCGGATCGACAAGCTGCCTGGCCACGCTAGCGTCGGTAAGCCGCTGAGGCTGCATAAGCACCAGGCGGACGCGATCAGGGCGGCAGCAACTGGCGGCAACTACGTGCTTACGACCGGTACCGGTTCCGGCAAGAGCCTCTCGTACATCGTGCCGATCGTCGATCACGTCCTCCGAGCCCGCCAGGCCGAGGGCTCTGGCGCAACCCCGCGGATCCGCGCGATTGTCGTGTATCCGATGAACGCGCTGGCCAACAGTCAGCAGGATGAGCTGAGGAAGTTCCTCGCCAACGGCTACCCGGACGGCAAGGGCCCGGTGACGTTCCGTCGCTACACGGGCCAGGAGTCCGACGAGGAGCGCGAGGAGATCAAGCAGCACCCGCCGGACATCCTGCTGACCAACTACGTGATGCTCGAGTACATCCTGACCCGGCCGTATGACGGCCCGTTGGTCAGAGCCGCACAGGACCTCTCCTTCCTGGTGCTCGATGAGCTGCACACGTACCGCGGGCGGCAGGGCTCGGATGTTGCCCTGCTTGTCCGTCGCGTCCGGGATGCGACCAACGCGGCCAACCTCAGCTGCGTGGGGACCTCGGCGACGCTAGCCGGGCCGGGCACGTTTGCGGAGCAGCGCGCGGAGGTGGCGCGGATCGCCACCCGGTTGTTCGGCGCGACGGTCGATCCCGGGAATGTGATCGGCGAGACCTTGCGCCCTGCGACCGAGGAGGTCGACCTCAACGATCAGACGTTCCGGCAAGCGCTTGCAACGCGGGTCGCCTCCGGGGCGACGCCGTCTACCTTCGAGGCGACGGTCAGCGATCCTCTTGCGCGGTGGATTGAGCGTACCCTGGGGATCGCGTACGACGGCACCGACCAGCGTTACGTGCGGTGCCGGCCCCGGGCGATCACCGGCGAGCAGGGTGCAGCGAAGCTCCTTGCTGACTCGACTGGTCTTGACGTGGACCTGTGCGCGGCGAGGCTCCGGGAGGCGCTGCTCGCTGGCAGCCAGGTCGAGGACACGGACGGGTTCAAGGTGTTCGCGTTCCGGCTGCATCAGTTCTTTAGCGGCGGCAGCGCGGTGGCCGTCTCGCTGCAAGACGAGGGGCATCGCTACGTCTCGACGACGGGTCAGGTGTTCGTACCTGGGCAGCGCGAGCAGCTGTTGATGCCGTTGGTGTTCTGCCGGGAGTGTGGCCAGGAGTACGTGTCGATACGGCTCACAGAGAACGACCAGGGCAAGCGGATCGCGGTTCTGAGGGAGTTGAATGACACCGCCGCGGGGGATGACCAGATCGGATTCTTCTACTACTCGTCCACGGAGCGATGGCCCGACCGTGACGACATCGATGCCATCGTCCAGCGCGTCCCGGGTGATTGGATCGATCCGCGTTCGTCGCGACCCACAACCGGATCGCCGTGATCTCGGGTCGCGGGGGAACGCCGCGACTCGTTGGCGCCGTGCGCGGGAGACACGTCGATTGGCAGCCGATACCCACGCGTTCGTCCGGCCGGTGCGTCGCACCGCCCGGCTCGAGGACCGTGACCTCTTCTGCGGACGCGATCATCACGACCCGATCAGGCCCAGATCCCGCCGGTGGCTCGACGGACACGAACACGAGCTGGCTCGGCTGCCTGAGAGCCGCCGGGCGCCAGCGGATGATCACGTTCACCTCCCAGCCCGAATACGACGGCGACGACGCCCGAGTCTTCGCCACCGCCGGCACCTACGTCGCGTTCGTGCGAGACGTCTACAACCACGTTAGCGGCAATACGAGCACAATCGAGACGTTCGACCTCGCCACCGGCCTCCAGACGAACGCCGACATCTTTGCCGTCCCGTGGGAAGGCACATCCCAGCCGCTACAGAGTCTGCTGCTCACGCCGGCCGGCGACACCGCCTGGCTCCAGATCAGCAGCAGCTATGACGGCACGCAGAGCACCACCTACGCCGCCGTCGGCGCGCACGACGCCAACGGCACCCGCAGGCTCGATTCCGAAACGACGACGACGCCCGGCCCCTCCACCCCGGCCCCCGGGCTCGCCAACCTCAAAATCGTCGCCGACCAAGTCCAATGGACGCACGACGGGACAACCCGCTCGGCCACGCTCCGCCACTGAGCGCAACCGCTGCGACTCGCCAACCGATGACGAACACGAATACCGACGCGACCCCAACGGCAGCGACCTCTCGCGCGCGATCGAAACGGCAGCGCTCAGCAGGCAGCGGCGAGACCCTCGGTTCCAGCGCTGAGCACGAGCCAGGATCGCCGCGCGGATCACTGCTGGTTCGAACGAACTGCAGCAGCGCGCCGCCGACATCGCCGGACTGCTCCATCCGCGATTGAGCAGTCGTCTCGCCCGCCGCCGCCACACTGCTCCTCCAGGCGTGGAGCAGCCACGTCGTTCCGGCCCACGACGGCCGCCGCACGCGGTAACCCGCGCCCCTGCGGACGATCGCTTTCGTCCGCAACTCGCCGGACGGCCTGCGACCGCATTGGCGACCAAGCGGTGGCACGGTCGGCAGGGATTGGCGGCGAAGCTGATGATCGCGTTTGCGCAGCTCGAGCGGCTGAGCCGGTCCCCTGCTGCTGGCGGCGAGTAGGAGGGAACCGGTCGTCGTCGGCGTGAGTCCTGCTTTCGATGTGCCGCGGACACGGCGCAGGTGTGGGAGGTCGGCGGTCTGGATGGCGCCCTGCAATGCGCCGGGGCGTACATCCGCTCATGATCTCGCGAGGCCCGCTCGCGTGATGGTCTGGAGACGGCCTCATCTGGTGCGCGGTCGACGGCCTGTCGCTTGGTCTTACGAATCGCCAAGTTGTTCGTGGAGGGGTCTCGGCAGGTCTAGCTAGGATCGGCCCGTGCAACATGCCGGTCTTAGGCTGCGCCATCCTCCTGGTCGCTTGTCGTGGTCCGGGCGCTCGCCACGATCGCGGCTGGCTGCGGCTCCTCGCAGGCACGGCAACACGGGGACCCGGGGCGACCACGCAGGGTGCCAAAGCCAGCGCCGCACTTGCGACGCGAACAGTCATGACCACGGGCACCGCGCGACCGCGCATAGACGTTCGGGAGGCGCGCGCGCCCTCGGGCTGGTCAAGCCGCCGATCGTGTGGGACCCGATCCCATTCGGGCCCGAGCGCAAGGCGCAGATGACCGCTTACGTGCGCCGCCACTACGGCAGCTTGATGAAGCCCACTTGGCGGCTAGTCCGCCCGCACGTGATCGTGATCCACTTCACCGGCTCTCCCGACTTCCAGTCGACCTACATACAACACGTTCGCTCCTGATGTTCCCGACAGCGAGTGCACGAGCTGCCGGGCACGTTCGCGCACTTCGTGATCGACCGCGGCGGGGTCATCCACTAGGTCGTCTCGCTGGGCATCATGTGCCGCTAAACGGTCGGTCTCAACTGGACCGCGATCGGAATCGAGCACGTCGGCAGCGATGCCCAAGTCCTTTAAGAGGACCCTGACCTTGGCCGGCGAACAAGGACTGGTTATGGACGTCCTCGTGCTGATCGACACGTTGGACGATCTGATCCACAACGCCAAGCCGATCCCGCTGACCGACCAGGTCCGCATGGACAAGGAGGGGATCTACGACCTCCTCGACCAGATACGCGCCACGATTCCCGATGAGATCAAGCAGGCGCGCTGGATCGTCAAGGAGCGGCAGGAGATGCTCGCCGAGGCCAAGAGCGAGGCGGAGCGGATCGTCAATCAGGCGCGCGAGCGCCAGGAGCGGCTGATCTCCGACGAGGAGGTCACCAAGCAGGCCGAGCGGGCCGCCGAGGACATCATCGAGGACGCCCGCGGGCGCGAGCGCGAGATCCTGCTCGGCGCCGAGGACTACGCCGAGGAGATCCTGAACACGCTCGAGGTCAACCTCTCGAAGTTCAACACCGCCGTTCAGCGCGGCCGCGACCGCCTTGCGGGGAAGGACGGGGGGGCCGAGATTGGCTAACTACTTCCCCCGGACAAAATCGTGACTGACGTCCCGAGAGCGATTTCCCTGATACAGGTGCGACCGAGAATACTGGGGACTCCTCGTCGTTTGGGGGTGAATTGGGGCTGCTGGGCGGCCAGCTGCGTGGTGGGATCGGTGCCGGGCGGGGGATCAAGCGGCATGGATGCCGCGCCGTGATGTCTGGATGATCGATGCGAGGACTCGCCCGTAGGGCGCCGTAAGCCGTCGCCGTGCGCGGGGCCTTGATGCGCCGAGGCGTTGCAAGGATCGATCAGCCTCGCTTCGCCCTTCAATGCTGCCGTTTTTCGGTTTTTCGGCGTGCGCTGGGCACTTTGAGCAGAATCCGTCAGCCGGCAAGTTCGGTGGCCTCCTCGCCGAGGGCTCTTGGTCCCCATGCGGGCATGCTCGCAAGATGCGCACTTGGCCGACCCGCGCGCCGTGCTGTGCTTTGTGCCGGGAGCGGGTGCGTGCGAGCGGGGGTCGCCCGACGACGCATGGATGCCGGGCGCGATGGGCGCGGATGGCGTCGTGCTCGCCGCGCGGCGAGATGTGCGCAAGTTCCGGGACCCTGATGTCGTCGCAGAACCTGCGTGATAGCAGGCGATTCGCCACGGTCGAGGCGCGCAAGTCACCCCCAAATGAGGAGGAGAGCCGAATACTGGCGGTTCGGGCGGCGCCACGAGCGATCGACGCTCACTCTCGGAGTTTTTCCGGGGGAAGTAACCTAACTCTTATGGAGGCCGGTTTGTCAAGGGTTAAGCACCGGATGCCCGCGGCTGGGGCGGGCATCTTGTCGGCTGAAGGGGCGGCAGGGCCTGACTGGTGCGCGACGCGCGGTCAGACTCTTATACGCGGGTGCACGGGTTGGCTACCGTCTCCGCAGGACCGGTTTTCGTCGTGAGAGCCCTGCTGTCTAAGATCGAGCGTGGGGCCCCGGGTGGGGCCTGCTCATAGTTAGATCGCGGATGCTCTCGCGCGGGGGCCAGGGGTCCTGCCGCCTCTTCAGTCGACGTGGTGCAATGGGTTGGGTGTCAGTCGGCGTTGGCAAGCGCCCAGCAGAAACCGGCGAGCTCGCGGGCGACGGCCACGGCGACGATCGTGCGGCGCTTGCCGCGCTGGGTGTCCAGTCGTTGCCAGACGCGGTGCAGTCGTCGTTGGGCTTGCCAGGAGATCTCGATGATCGGGGCTGGCTGCCCGTCCTGGCGGCGTTGGAGTGCCTGGCCCTTGGCGGGCGCGCGGCGATAGTGCCACGCGCCCTCGACCAGCAGCCGGCGGGCGTGGCGCGAGCCGGTCTTGGTGATCGCGCCTTGGCGGCGTTTATCGCCGCTGGTGTCCTCTGACGGGGTCAGCCCGAGGTAACTCATCAGGCGCCCGGCGCGATCGAACCGTGCGAAGTCGCCGATCTCGGCGCACAGTCCGACCGCTGACAGGGTGTCGATCCCGCGCAGGCAGCGCAGCCGCGCGACGGTCTGCACCCACGGCGAGCCGGGGATCAGCTCGGCGATCGCCTTGTCCAGCGCGTCGCGGCGGATCACGGTCGCGTCGATCGCGCCGAGATACTCCAGCAGCGTCAACTGCGCGCCGCGCTGGCCCAGGTCGATCTTGGTCAGCCACGAGCGGTGGCGGATCGTCCACGCACTGGCGGTGTCCTCGTAGCAGACGTCGTGGCGCAACAGCAGCTTGCTCAGTCGCTGGCGGGCGCGCATCAGGTCGCCGCGGACCGCCTCGCGGGCGCGCACGACGTCTCGTAGCGCCTCTTCCTGGCTGCTGGGGACCCTGACCGCGTGCAGGCCGTCGATCATCAACAGCCGCAGCACCCGTTCGGCGTCGCGTTGATCGGTCTTGACCCGATCGGCGCTCGGACGCTCGATCTTGCCCGGCGCCGCGACGACACACCCGACGCCGGCCAGCTCCAGCGCTCGCGCCAGGCCGTAGCCCGTCGGCCCGGCCTCATACGCCACGCGCGTCGGGCCCGACAGCGAAAGAACTCGACCACCTCGCTCGTCGTCCCTGAAAGTCGTCGCGTACGCTGCTCGCCCGACTCACCATCGATCGTGACCGCGAGCACTGAGCGCGCGTGCACGTCCAAACCCACCCAACTGCGAACCTTCGCCATGGTCGGTACCTCCCGTATGGATGTGTGGTCGACGGCCGAGGCGTCACCCTCGGCACGTCTCACTCACCGCACGCCAGGCGCGCGGGGTGCCGACCTACCTTCGACACGACGACCAGCCGGCCTCCATAGGGTCCTAAGGGCCTACCCGATAGCCGACAGGCCCCCGCGGCACCACCATGCGGCGCGCAGGTCATCGGCCCGCCTCACAGGTTTCAGCTCCACGGAAACCGGTATTCGGCCGTAACACAATCGGACCCCCCCTGAGAGCCCAGCGTCCGATGCTGACAGTCGACTTCAGTCCGTCCGGCCTCGAAGCTGAGGGCCGCTGGCATGTTCAGGGACGCGAGCGCTGTCTCGCCCGGCTCCGCAGGCCGTCTGAGACGAACCCCTTTCGCGAGAAGGGACCGATCTGGTGCTCGATTAGTTTAGGGCTGGCGGCAATTCGCCTCTTACCGGCGCGCCCCGGAACGGCCGCGTCGGTGTGTGAGGTCAGTCGTCGGAGTCGTCGCCGGTGCGGCGGCGCTCGCGGCGCGCGGCGTCGACCAGGCGGTCGGCTTCGCGGCGGCGGCGCTGCACGTAGGACCGCACGTCCTGCTCGGCTTCGGCCCGGAGGGCGCGGACCTCCTCCGCGGCCTCTGCTCGCATCGCCGCGAGAAGATGCTCAGTGGCGGTACGCGCGGTGGCCAACTCCTGCTCGCGCCGCTGCTCGGTGTCGGTTGCGACGCGCTCGGCCTGAGCCTCGGCCTCTGCGACTATCCGCCGAGCCTTGTCCTCGGCCTCGCGCACGACGTCCGCGGCAGCGGCGTCGAGCCGCGCCTGGTCAAGGATCGCGGAGCGGAGGCGCTCGGCCTCCTCGAGCGCCTGCTCGAGCAGTACGTCGACCTCCTTACGGCGCTCCTCGGCGGCCGCCTCGGCCTCCCGGAGGGCCCGCTCGGCCGCCTCGGTCTCGGCTTTGGCTCGCAGACGAGCGCCCTCGAGGGTCGCCTCCGCCTCCAGGCGCGTACCCTCCAGCAGGCGGTGCGCTCGCTTCTCGCCCTCCGCCAGCGCACGGTGATGGGCCTGCAACTGCTTCTCGAGCTCGCGCGCCTTCTCGCCTGCGCGGCTCTGACGAAACCACTCACTGACCCGTTGCAGGTGGCGGTCCACCTCGACCGGGTCATAACCGCGCCTGACGAGGCGGAAGTGCCGCTGTACCACGTAGACCGAGCGCGTCTCACCCTCACCGCTTGCGGGCATAGGCTTCGGCGTTCGCCGGCAAGCCACCGAGTCCTGCCGACGGCGCTCTCGATCCCAGGCATACCCCAGCTCGCCTACGGCTCGCTGGTCTTCGCGGCCGGCGGCAGCAGCTTCATCCGCAGCTCCACTCCATTCGTGCTCGTCTCCAACCCCCCCGGCGTTCTCCGTTCTCGCCCTCAAGGTTCATAGATTCCTCGATGCTGAGCGTCTCGCCAGACGTTGACCGAGAGGGGGGAAGCCGCCCGCGGCTTCGCGACTCCAACCGCCTGAGTCGCCCTGACGAGACAGCTTTGGCCCCGGAACCCGCGGATCACCGCGCTCCGTAGGCGTGTTCGTGATGCTGGACTCTCTGGTGGGCCCGCGGCGCAGCATGGCGACGGGGTCGGGACGCCAGCGGTGTGGGAAACATGCAGCAACGCTGCCGGTTCGTACGGATGACCGCCGCGTGTCTGCGCGGAACACTCTGCGCAACTCCCGATCGGAGGATTCCGTATGAGCGATGCATCTTCAGAGTATGTGGCGCTGCTCGACGACGTCGAACACATTCCCCTCGCCGCTCGGGAGCCGGCGTCGCTGTCAACCGAGGAGCGCGCCGCGGTGATGGCACGGGTCGTGCCGAGGCGTCCCATCATCTGTATCGGCTCAGCGGAACTCGTTGCGGCGCACGCGCACGTGCACCGAAAGTGGAGGGGATGATCATGGCCTTTAAGGTCGGCAGACACGTCATGGCCGAGTCCGAGTCGACGGACCGCAGCCCCCGCTCGGGCGTCATTGAGGAAGTACTGCGGGGCGACCCGTCGCCTCGCTATCGCATCCGCTGGGACGACGGTCACGAGAGCATTTACACGCCTGCGAGCGGCGCGCTGCGGGTCCAGAAGCGCGGGGGAGCGCGGGCAAGCGCTCCACGCGGGAATCACTGACCGAGATCCCGAGTTGAAACACGCGTCCCTCGCTGTGTTCAGGCGGCGCACAGGCCGCGCCGCCGGATTTAGCGCGATCTGTCGCGCTCGCAGCCCCACAGACATCCGCCTGCTGAGCCGGCTCGGACCGACGACGGGCGGTCCGTCCGCCGCCCAGCTGGTGGACCTCCGCATCGATCTGAGCAGCACACGTCCGGTTCGCTGCACTCCGGGGCCGGCGAGCGGCCGACGGCGCGATTGAGCGAACGAGCTGCGATGTCCGGCGAAGACTCGAACGCATTGGCCCTGCGGCTGCAGCCCTCGGCCTCCTACAGCTTCACGATGCGTCTGCACATGCCCCAGCACGGCGGCGCGTTCGCCCGGATCGCGCGCGCGATCGCGGACACGGAGGCGATGCTCGGCGCGATCGACCTCGTGCGGGTGGAATCCCAGGAGGTCGTCCGCGATGTCACGGTCGCGTGCGTTGACTCCGCCCACGCCGAGGCGGTAGTGCGAGCGGTGCGGGTGCTCGATGGAGTGCGTGTTGACAGCGTCTCTGACCGCACCTTCCTGATGCACAAAGGGGGGAAGATCGAGGTCAACCCGAAGCTCCCGATCAAGACCCGCGACGATCTCTCGATGGCCTACACGCCCGGCGTGGCGCGCGTCTCGCTCGCGATCCACGAGGACCCGGCCAAGGCGTGGGCGCTGACGATCAAGAGCAACACGGTCGCGATCGTGTCTGACGGCACCGCCGTGCTCGGGCTCGGCGACATCGGCCCCGCGGCGGCGATGCCCGTGATGGAGGGCAAGGCGATGCTGTTCAAGGAGTTCGCCGGCGTCGACGCCTTCCCGCTCTGCATCGACACCAAGGACGTCGATCAGATCGTCGCCTTTGTCAAGGCGGCGGCCCCAACGTTCGGCGGCATCAACCTGGAAGACATCTCAGCGCCGCGCTGCTTCGAGATCGAGCGGCGCTTGCGCGCGGAGCTCGACATCCCGGTCTTCCACGACGACCAGCACGGCACGGCGATCGTCGTGCTCGCCGCGGTGCTGAACGCTCTGCAAGTCGTCGACAAGCGAGCCGAGGACATCACGGTTGTGGTCGTCGGCGCCGGCGCGGCCGGCGTGGCCTGTGCGGACATCATGCTCGCGCACGGCGTCGGCGACATGATCGTTTGCAACCGCCGCGGCGCGCTGTACGCCGGCGCGGAGCACCTCGACGCCGACCGCGCGGCGCTCGCGCAGCGCACCAACAAGCACGGGTCGCGGGGCACGGCAGACGAGGTGCTGAGGGGCGCGGACGTGCTGGTTGGCGTGTCCGGGCCCGGCGCGGTGTCGGCCACCGCGGTGCGGCGAATGGCTCGTGGCGCGATCGTGTTCGCGATGGCCAACCCGGTGCCCGAGGTCCACCCCGAAGAGGTCCGCGACGACGTCGCGATCATCGCCACCGGGCGCTCTGACTACCCCAACCAAATCAACAACGTGCTCGCGTTCCCGGGCGTCTTCAAGGGCGCACTCGAGGTGCACGCGCGCACGATCAACGAGGAAATGAAGCTCGCCGCCGCGCACGCCATCGCACGCGTGATCCCCGAGGACGAGCTGCACGCCGACTACATCGTCCCGAGCGTCTTCAACCGCCACGTCGCCGAATCCGTAGCCCAAGCGGTCGCCGACGCCGCAGTCACCAGCGGCGTCGCGCGACGCGAACGGGGCGCCCGCGCGCACGAGCCGGTGACCCCGCTCGAGGAGATGCGCTGAGCCATTCCCGCGCCGGCCGGGGACCGTCGGTTCAGCAGACGACAGGGTCACGCGCGCAGTCGCGTGGCGACACCCGCAGCGCCGTCACTCGCCTGCGCAACCGACGACAACTAAGTGGTCGTATTCGCAAGTTCGTTGACGAATCCGATGCACGAATCTCCCGACCAGCAAGGGCTGAGACGGCCGGTGCAAACGCCGGGCACTTGCGAAACCGACCACTAAGCGTTCGAGCTGAACGCTAACGCGCTCCTCCTTCCGGCGGCGGCTGTTGCACAAAGCAATGGCCCTATACAAAGGCACAACCACGCTGTAAGCCACCGGCGAATTTACAGCAGCCCAGGGACGCAACCCCCGCTGCCCACGGTCCCCGCTTGTTGCTCGAAGCCTGGGGCGCGCATGAAATGTCGGCGGCCTGCGCCTGGTCTTCTTCAGGACCGTCCCCGACGCCGAGACCACCGGACGCTGGCGGAACCGCACGTCGCTGGTGCGCACCGGTCGCCAAGACCTGGTCGAGGTGCTCGTTGCCGCCTACGCGCGACTGGCGGTCGCCCCCGAACGCCGCGCGCTCACGGACTGAAGCCGCGCCTCTTCGCGTGCGCGATGATCGCGGGCCGTCTCGCGCCACGGCCGGCCGCCGCGACCCCGACCGAGTCCTCGCAACGGTCGACCGATCGGTCGGCGAGGACCGGGGCGCGCGCCCCGGTAGGCCGCTCCAGTCCTGACCCGCCGTTTACTCCCACCTCCCTCGCTGAATGCCCAGCTCCGCCGCCCGACGTGAGGCGCTGGCATGCCCTGCCGCGCGAGTAGGTGGGCGGTCGTGCTCGAACTCTCGCAGGAGCGCCTCCAGGCGGATGCGCTCCTTCTGGCGCTTGGCGGCGGCGCGGGGCGCGAGCTCGCCGAGCGCCGGCACGCGCTCGTCGGGCCAGTGCGCAAGCCACGCTTCGATCGCCTCCTGGGAGGTTCCGAACGGCAGCGGTCCGCCCGCCTGGATGGGCGGCATCTCCTGCGTGGGGTCGATCACCGATCTGCGCGCCACATCGGGCGGCCAGCCCCAAGGGGCTCCAGCAGGAACGCCACGCGCTCCTCGGAGTTGACCTCGATCTCGAAGCCGCCCTCGCGCGGGCGCAGGCGCCCGCGCAGCCACCGCGGCGCCTCCTCGGGCTCCTCGCCGTCCGCCTCGGCCAGTTGCGCGCGCAGGTGAGCGAGCGCGCTCTGGCGCTCAATCTGTGACAGCTCGCGTCCCCACCAGCTGAGCTCGCCGTCCTCCTCGGTCCTGAAGTCCTGATGGGCGGCCAGCCGCTCCGCGGCGGCCGCCCTGTCATTGACCTTCACCACCGCGGTGATGAGCCGTAGGCGGTGACCGTCGGAGTTGGTGAGCGTCGGCCCGGCGGCGCGGCGCCGCCACAGCTCGCCTGCGATCGCCGGGATCAGATTGCCGAGCACCTGGCTCATCATCTCCGCGACCTCCGAGGAAGCAGCACTCGTTTGCTCGGCGAGCACACCGTGCGGCTCGGGCGCCTTGCGGCGCCCCGTTCGCGGACGTACGCGTTTGTCGGTCAGCGCCTCCGCTAGGTCCAGGGCCGCCTCGCGAGCAAGCTCAGCCGCCCAGTCGGCCTCCGCCGGGCGCATCTGCACGAGCGCGCCGGTACTCCGCCAGGTGCCGTCGAGCGCGACGAGCGCTCCCATCAGCACGCTCCACCGGCTGGCTCCCTCGAGCTGCTCGGGCGGGATCGCCGCGTACCGGCGCACGCCGGAGACGAGGTCGGTCAGCCACACGCCCGGGGCGGTATCGGGATCTGAGACCTGCCACAGGCCGTAGCTGCAGGTCTGAAGCCACAAGCGCGCGGGCGCGCCAGCTCGGGCGAGGTATCAGGGTCGGTCGCGAGCAGCGCGAGCGGCGCTCCGGACTGCTTGAGCTCGGGCGCCAGTTCAGACTGGAAGTCGTCCTCCTCGTCCTCGTATACCTCTCCCTCCAATAGCCACGCACGCTCGATCGCGAGCCTCGGGATCCCCTCGTAGCGCTCCTCGAGCCCATCGCCGCCCATCTCGCCGCCAGCGTGCTCGTCCTCCTCGGCCTCCCGCAGCTCCTCCAGCCACATCCCCACGGTGACGACGATCAGCTCCTGCAACTCCGGCCGCTCCTCGACGTACCTCCCAAGCGCTTCCCGAAACCGGTAGAGCAGCCCGCGGCCCGAGAACCGCGCGAGCGCCTCCCGCTCCTCCCGTTCGAGCTTCTCGCCCTCCTGAAGCCGCCGGTGGATGCGCTCCAGCGTCCAGCCGCAGACCTCCTGCGAGTCCTCGTCTTCCGGCTCGTCAAGCAAGCGCTCTTGCAGGAGCACAAGCGCATCCGTAGCCCGCTCCGCCTCGAGCATGTGCTGAGCCAGCTCGGCGACGCCGTCCGGGTCGACGTAAACCTCCAATGCCTGGTCGAGCAGCGCGGATGCACGCTCGAGATCCCGATCGACGGTGCGCGCGACCTCGGCCGCGATCGTCAGCGCGGTGACGCTCCCGGGAGCGAGCCGGCGCGCCTCGGCCGCGACCGCGCTCACTCGCTCGCTCGATCCGTGTTCCTTCAGCGTCTGCACGAACCCCACCGGCGACGGCAGGTCCTCGAAGTCCTCCACCAGCAGCGTCGCGATCCGCTCCGGCGACGTGTCGGGCGAGAGCGCCTCCTGCGCAGGGCGGTTCATCTCGGCGACGGCTCGCTCGAACTCGCGCTCCTCCGCCGAGAGTCGCTCGCGTAGCGCCCATCGGCACGGGCGCCCGCCGGGGCGGCGCTTACGCTGTCGCTTGGGTTTGGACTTGGCCACGCTTACCCTCGCCTCCAAAGATCAGGCGGGCAGCGTAGAGCAAGCACCCCGGCTTTCGGCTCCGGCATCGCAGCCGGAAGCGCTCGGAATCACGATCCTTGATCGCCGCCGCATCGGCGATTTCATCCGCCGAGCCGGCCAGCGAGACGCATCTCGCTCGTCTGGTGTGCGCGCGACATGACCAGCAGCTCGGGGGTGCGAGTCCCCTGTGGAGGTTGATGGCACCAACCACAAGCCGATGGCAACCGCTCAGTCGTGAGGCTGGGTGGGGAGGAAGCCGGAGTGCGCAGTCGCGACCCTAGGAACACATGGCGCGTCGGGATCCTCGGCGTGCTGCGCGTAGAAGGCGGGGCGGTCCGGGCGAGTCTGCACCACGAGACGAAGCCCGATGCCATCAAGGGGCCGTTCCGTAAACGCGGTGGGTGTGCGATGAAGGTTGCTGGTCTTACTCGCGGAGATCTCCGCGGGTGTCCCAGATGCCCCGTCCGTTTGGTTCGCGGGGTGGTGCGGGACGGCGATGCTCGTGAGGGCGTCGCTCGCCGTGGAGAAGTCAGCAGAGGCCGTATTACCAGCGGGGATCTTGATCGCTGGGAAGGGCCGAACGCGAAGCCGAGGCGCAGGACGCTCGTGCTAGTGGGATGGACGTTGAACGCAGCCAACCCCGCAAGGGGCCTGGGTGGGAGGGTCCGACGGTGAAGCCCGAAGACGCCCGTTCAGAGCGCAGTCCATCCCCGGCGCCTGGCGATACCGCAGCTCACCCCGCCGAGGCGAGCTTGTGGGAGCAGTTGTTGGCCCGCGAGAATCTCGCCGAGGCACTGAAACGCGTCGAGCAGAAAGCCGGTGCCCCGGGCATCGACGGGATGAGCGAAAGCGCCGGGAGAAACCGGCATGGAGATGCGGATGAAAGAGCCGTACATCGAAGAAGTAGCGACTCACGGTGGCCCCGACCATATG
>CAWFKF010000076.1:0-26025 GCA_963816005.1 uncultured Solirubrobacteraceae bacterium
AGGGGGTCAGGCCATCTGATCGGTGGCGACCGTGGCCGGGGTCTTCGGCGACAGCGCTCCGCTCACCGGATCGATCGTATACTGCGAAATGCTGGCGGCACCATAGTTGGCGACGTAGAGACTCCCGGCCTGAGCGGCGGCTGGAAAGAACAGCGCGACTAGAAATCCAAGCAGGATTCCGGTGATCCTGATTCGCCCTGCTCGGCGCAGCTTGTGTGCGTGCGTGCTCATCGACGTAACCTCCCCAGCACCAGACCCTCCTCATTGATGACAAACGCTTTCACTTGTGCGCGGTGGCGTCATCCGTAGGAGCATGCTCTGTGGACTGGGCGAACTACCGCAAACTGGCCCCCTGGGCGCTCGGACGGCCTCTTGAAAGGCCGCGATCCTACTGTTTCCGGGGGTTCTGCTCGCCCGAACCCTCCAGTTGTTCATTCGTGAGCCCTAACGCAGTCGCCCCTCCCGGGATATCGCCCGCGTCGGCAGATCGCGGCCCCTGAGTCTCCTGAACCGCTAGATGCGACTGGCGTCTGCACTCCCGCGTCGGTGTGGGTCAAAGCCGACCGCCTCCATCCGCTCATCCCGCGCGAGTCCAAGCGGAGCAAGACGCTGTACGTGTCGCGCGGTTCTAGCGAGCGAGAGTTCGGACGCCTCAAGCATGAGTGGGCGCTACTCCCTCTCCGAGTCCGAGGGCTCGGGCGGGTCCGGCTCCACGCTGATCTGACTATTCTCGCCAAGCTCGCCTGCGCGCTCTCGCGCACCCGCGCGTTGCCTCTCCTCGTCTGACAGTTTGGCAATCAGTCTTGCAACCACGGCCAGTCTTGCGGCCATTCTCTGGCTTGCGGAACCTTCTCCCGCCGTTTCAAACGGCTCCACGCCTTCGTGCATGTGCAGGCCGAGGAAACGAGTCATTGACTCGGTCCAAGACCGAGCGTCTGCCTCAGCCACTTCCTTGCCGTGCGCGGCTGCATCCGCAACAAGCTCCTTCCCCCTCTGCCCGCGGATGAGTAGCTGCAGGCGAACGTCGATGGTCTCCGGCTTCGGCTTGGGGGTCGAGGGGTTGCGGACGAGATACAGACGAACCGACCAAGCAAGGATCAGCACGCCGACTATCAACACGGCGATGCCAGCATCGAACCACGGCTGCGCCCAAACACTCTGCTTCGGCGACTTCAGAGCGACGCCGACGGGGACAAGGACACCGCCTACCACCAGCACGCCGCCAGCGACCGCGATCCAGAACAGCGCCGACTCGTGGGGGCTGCGTCCCCTACCCATCGCGACAGCCTACGCCCCGCTCTGCGTTTCCGATTACCTCGCCACCCATCGTCGCCGTCACCCGCGCCTTCGGACGACGTTTCGCCAATCGTCACGCCAATCCCCTAGGGATTGAATCCCTCTAGGAGGGATTGGCGAAACTCTGGCACGCTCATCGCTCAACCAACTCGCGGATCATGCGGTCGACCAGCCCGACGCGATGGCCGATCATTCGAGCCATGCCATCCAACTGCTCTCGCTCGATCGGAAAGACATCGGGGCTGTGCCATTCGGGATCACGCAGCCATTCTGCCTGCCACATAGGGTCCAACTCATCGGTACCCGCAAGTAGGTCGGCAACACGACCCTCAAACGCGTTGTAGCGCTGAACCAAGTTATCCAAGCGGCCAAAGTTCCCGATCGGATCTAGCGATGCGGCCTCACCAGCAAGGCCGTGGCCTTCCCGCCGAGCAGCCCTGAGGCTCGGTAGAAGACCGTCTGGCCGCGTGAGCACCGCGCTGTGCGGGACAGCAGGGCCAGGTCCGTCCGGCGCAAGCCAGGGCCACCAGCGCTTGAGTGGAGCGACCATCATGTAAAGCCCGATGACCGCAACCACCGCGAAGACGAACACCGGCCATTGAGCAATTCCGCCGTGCGATTGAGCAGCGGCGATCCACCAGACGATCGCACCACCACCAGCGACAGTCATGACGGCGCTTCCTGCTGCGCTCCAAGCGGCGCGATGTTCTTCCACTCGCCCATCATCGCGCGCTGCCATGCCGCGAGCGGGTCCGCGACGATGGTGCGGTACCGGGGCACGCCGCTCCGGTTTACGCACCGGGCGGGCGCACACTGGTCGGTCGGGGCCAACGGGGGAGAGTTTCCGACCATTTTCCGGGCATTGCTGCGGTCGTCACCCGCGCCCTGGGCAAAATGAAAGACGCGCGAGTGTAGAAGGCACTCGCGGTCGCGCTCGGAGCGCGGATGACGACCGTATGAAGGAATAACCGATGACCGGATAGGACGATCCCGCGAAGGTGGAAGCAGTCGGCGCACCCTGGCAAGAGCAACGCCGACCACTCCACAACCCATGCGCCCATGGCGAAATTGGCAAACGCAGTGGCCTTTCAAGCCGCCGCGAGTCTTCTCGCTTCCGGGTTCGAGTCCCGGTGGGCGCACTTGCATTCTCGCACCCCAGTGGGGCCTCAACGCAAGGTTCAGCTTTCGCTGTTCCGCTGCACTTTGGGCGTTCTTCCGTCCGACAGCAGGCGTAAAATACCTGCTAATCTCAGAAAAAGCGAGCGCCGCGAGGCTGGAACCTCCGGCGCTCTGGACCACAGGAAGCGTAGTTCCGTGGCCAGTGAAAGCGTACCGCGCGGAGCGGTCCAACTCCAAGTAGTGCTCGACTCTCCCGAAGTCCTCCGGCTGATCGCGGAACTGGAAGCTCTCCGCTGGACTGGTCGCCCCGGCTATCCGATCCGCAGCATGGTCGGGATCGCACTCGCAAAGGCGATCTACGCCATTCCGACGTGGACGCGGATCGTGCGGCTCGTAGCTGAGCACGACGGCTTGCGACGAGTGATCGGCTGCGCTCCGAGCGAGTGGGCCTGCTACCGATTCACCCGCACTCTGCGCAAGCACTCCCAGGCTCTCGCCACGTGTCTCGACGGCGTGATCGGAAGTCTCGGCAAGTACTTGCCCGATATGGGCGAGAACATCGCCATCGACGGCAGCGACCTTCCCGCATACGCGAACGGACAGCGATACGTCAAGAAGGGCGGACGCGAACGGGCACCCGAGGAGTACTCGGACCCCGACGCCTCCTGGGGCCACCGAAGCGCCGTCTCTACGCGAAAGGGTGGCGGTTTCTATGGCTACAAGGTCCACGCTGCCGTGTGCGTCGTGACCGGCCTTCCGCTCGCGTGGACCGTGGAGACGGCGAGCGCGGCCGAGACGAACTTCGCGCTGCCGCTGATCGACGCAGCACGCGAGCGCGGGTTCAAGGTCAAGAACGCCATCGCGGACAAGGGCTATTACAACGGCCCATTTCACGATGGCTGCATGGACCGCGACATCTCCCCGATCACCCCGCTTCGCAAGACCCCCGCTGTCGTGCGCGGCGACCACAAGGCGCCGACGTGCGAGCACGGCGAGTGGACCTTCGCTGGGGCGGACTTCAAGCGCAAGGCGACCAAGTGGCGTTGCCCGACCGGCGAGTGCAAGCCAGCGTCCGTGTGGGTCAAAGCCGATCGGCTGCATCCGCTGATCCCGCGCCACACTGCACGGTCCAGCAAGCTCTACCGGAGCCGTGGCGCGGTGGAGCGCGAGTTCGGCAGGCTCAAGCATGAGTGGGCGCTACTCCCCCTCCGAGTCCGAGGACTGGATCGTGTCCGACTCCATGCCGATCTGACGATCCTCGCAAAGCTCGCTTGTAGGCTCGCGCAGTCGCGCGCCTTGACGGTCGCCGAGTAGCTGATGTCGTTCAGCTCGCGTCAAGCTTCGATCCACTAACTGCCGTCGTTCAGATGTTGTGATCGGGATTTTCGTGTAGGCAGGTGCATGCTCCACGTCGGGTAGGGGGGCAGCCATGAGGGCATCCACGGAGCGCTCAAAGCGAAAGCGTTTTCGCTCGCGGCCGTAGTAGAAGCACCAGTCCACCATCACTTCCGCAGGTACCGTCGTTATCGGGATCGGATCGCGTCTGAACCGCGTTTCCCCTCTCGCCGGAATCACCGCATCGGGTGCGCCTGTCAATGGCGACTCGATGTCGTCCGTGCATACGGTGAACCACCCGGCGCGGTAGCGCATGGCCATGTCTGTGGCATTCCGCGAGACCAGCACAACCTCGATATCCACCGGTCCACGGCTTTGGCTGATCCTCGGGCTAAGGATCAGATCACCGGGTCGAAGTCCATAGTCCAACGCATGGGCGATGGTGAGTTGTCCCTTTACGGCCATACCCCCCGCGAGAAGTCCTATGCCGAGCGTTGCCAGCCACACGGGATACGGGACGCCGAGTCCAGCCAGCGCAGCCGAAATCGCGGTCAACGCGATGCCTCCCCATGCGGATGGAGATAGTCGGAAGATGGAGTAGATCCTCCCACCATCGCGGCGAATCGCCGCGATGGGGCGACGGAGTAGATCTGCCGAGTTTCGCCAATCCCTCCTAGTGTCCCGCACCGTTAATTCGTCGGAGAAGTCGTTGAAGCTTGGCGAGGATCTCCTCAGCGGACTTGGTCCAGATGAACGGGCGGGGGTTCTCGTTCCATTCCGTGACCCAGTTCCGGATGTCTTTCTCGAGCGCTTGCACGCTGCGGTGATCGGAGCGCCTGAGCAGATCGTCGGTCAGATAGGCGAACCATCGTTCGACCTGGTTGATCCAACTTGAGTAGGTGGGGGTGTAGTGGACGTGGAAGCGGGGATGCTGCTCGAGCCATGTGCGGATCGCCGGGCTCTTGTGAGTCCCGTAGTTGTCACAGACCAGGTGCACATCGAGCTCACTGGGGACCAGACCGTCGATCTTGGTCAGGAACTTCTTGAACTCGATCGTGCGGTGGCGGCGATGCAGACTTGAGATCACCGTCCCGTCGGCGGTGTTGAACGCGGCGAACAGGCTGGTGGTCCCGTGGCGCAGGTAGTCGTGGGTGCGCCTCTCGCACATGCCGGGCATCATCGGGAACGCCGGCTGCGAGCGCGCCAGGGCTTGCACCTGGCTCTTCTCATCAACGCAATAGACGACCGCGCCCTCGGGCGGGTCCAGGTACAGGCCGACCACGTCATAGACCTTCTCCACGAACAACGGATCGTTGGACAGCTTGAACGTGTCCGTCCGATGCGGCTTGAGCTCAAAACGCCAGATCCGCCCGATCGTCGACTTCGACAGGCCCGAGCGCTTCGCCATCGAGGAGCGCGTCCAATGCGTCGCGTTCTCCGGCGTGGACTCCAGCGTCGCGACCAGCACCTCCTCCACCTGCTCGGTCGTGATCGTCGCCGGCCGGCCGGGACGCGGATCGTCTGAGAGCCCGTCCAGCCGCAGCTCGCAAAACCGCGAGCGCCACTTCCCGACCGTTGTCGCAGTCACTCCCACCGCCTCGGCGACCTCCTTGTTCGCAAGGCCCGCCGCGCACTTCAGCACGATCCGCGAGCGCAACGCCAGTGCCTGGGATGACTTCCGCCGCCGCTCCCACCGCACGAGCTGCTCACGCTCCTCATCTGTCAATTCCAGAACAGCTTTGGGACGTCCAGTTCTTGGCATAGCCAAGTGTACCATAATTCTCCCATGAACTTAAGGCGCAGGACACTAGCCGACCCGGTTCGCGAATAAGTTCGCGCGACCGCTCGGGATTTGCGCCTCAAGCTCTCGGGGTGCGACCCGTCGCGCCGGTGGGCCTAATGCTCGCGCAGCCAGCAGAGACGAACGAACTCGGGAGTATCACCGTGATCTTGCCAGCGTGGGTCGTCTGGGCGTCAAATCGGGCTCTCCGGGCATGATCGGGGGTGACGACACACGAACACGCGTTTTCTTTCTGGCCCTCCGAACCGCGTCACCCGTATTCCGCCACGACGCTCGCTCGACCCCGGGATGACCCGGTGCGCACGCACGGCAAACGGCGCAACGAGAAGGGAATGGAGCAGGCAGCTCCCCGGCACGCCACGACCCCCGTCAACGCGGGCAGCGACCCCGACGCCCCCCAACGACGCCCTATGGGGCGAGTCTCGCCATGATCATCCGGATGCGCCTGCGCGCAGGCGCGGCCATCCCTGGCCGCTTGAGCACGCATCCGCTGTGCCCACGATCGCCGGGCACGGGGCCCAGCGAGCAGTCCACAACCCAGCAGCAGAGGCGCACGCGACTTCCACCCGCCGCTCCGACGACCAAAAGCCCTGCTCAGGACGGAATCTCGATCGAGAGTCACCCCCGATCATCCACGGAGCCCCTCAAATCGGAGATAGACACCCCATCGAGATCCTCATCTGAAGATCGCAATGGCCAGGCTAGGCGTCCTCGGCTTCGTCCTCCGCGACGATCGCCTTGAGGTGCTCGATCTCCTCGTAGCGTCGAACGCGCTGAAGGATGTCACCTATTGATTGACAGTCAAAGCCAAGCTCGCGGAGCAGCGACATCTCGATGATCGCCTGCAGCTGGATGGAGAGCAGTAGGAGGGCGGCTCCTCGTGCCGCCTCCTTCTCCAGCTTCGGGTTGTAGTGCGTGTAGTAGTTGCGGGAGGTCTTGAAGGCCTCGATGAACGCCGCCTGATCTCCTGGTTCGGCTCCGACGATTCGTTTTGAGACCGTCCGGCACTGACCGAGAACGTCACACATCCGGTGCGCCAGTGTCTTCTTCCCGGGCTTCCGTCGGCGCCGGTAGTCGTAGGTCTCGACCGCTTGCGCGTAGGCGAGGAACTTGACATCGAGATACATATTCGGGTGGTAGCGCATCCCAAAGAAGAGGTTGAAGACCGGCTCCAGGTGCGCCTGCTTCGCGAACCAGTTCCTCATCACGTTTGAGATAGTCGGTTTCGCATCCGAAAGCGTGAACAGCATCTCCGAGGGACGACGGGGGCGGGTCGGCGGGTCGGGGTTGTGCGGGATCTCCCAGAGCAGCTCGATCGGGCGGGATGTCTCCGTCTTCTCGCGCACGTAGTCGTCCTGGTAGCCGGTGACGGAGAGGATGGCGACAGGACGACCGACGGCGAGGCTGAGGAAGTTGCGGATCTGGCCGACCCGGTCGAAGACCTGCTCCAGGCTGGCGCGTTTGGCAAACCGGACGTGAAGAGCTGCTTCCTGAGTTAGCGCAAGGTGGTCGGTGCCGGGGCCGATCCCCTCGCTCGGCGCGTTGAACCTGATGAACGCCCTCTCGCTTCGGGCGAGCGCGATCTCGATGTCGTCGGGTGCTACGAACCGGATCTCGACGTTCGAGAAGACGTAAGTGTCCTTCTCCTTATGCTTCTCCATCCCAACCTTGGTGTCGAAGCCCGAGATCTGCGTCCAAGCGTTGAGATCGCTCGCGCGGATCGAAATCTCGTCGAAGTCACTTACTTCGGCGTCGGCGAACTGCTTTCCGATGAGCGTGACGTGCGGCATGTAGGTGGCGGTCGGCATGCCGGGAAAGCTCTCCGTGTGGTTTGCCACCCGGGGGCCCTCGAGCGTGATCGGTTTTCCGCCGGTGCTAAGGCCGACGATACGCGGCTGCTCTGCCAGGTCGAGGGAGTAGGTCTTCTCTGTCTCGGTCTCAGAGAGCAGCCGACGGCCGAAGTGGCCGATCAGGTCTAACGCCGCCTCGCCCTTTGTGACCGTTAGTGTCCCCGAGAGCCTTTGCCTTTCATCGCTTGGCAGCCACCACAGTCCCCTGTATTCATGCGTCCCGACCACGCTGAAAACGCTAACCCGTCAGACGGACGTTCTCGCTGGCGACGGCTGAGGTCAGCAACGCTTAGGAGACCCCTGCTGGCCGGAGCCCTCCTCACGCGCGAGGGCAAGGAACGTCCATCGCTGGCGCCTCCAACGCGACCCCAAGCTGCCAAAGCCGGTCGAGGTAGTTGACACCTCAACCTCGCGGTTGGACTGGCAGCCGTTGGGCTGCACGTTTGCGAACCTGCCAGAAGGCCGCAGAAAGTTGGGGGGGTCAACTGGTTACTTTGGCAGCTTGGTCGTGCGGAGAGGTGCAACGGGGGCCGTGAAAGCCGTCTGAGGAGAAAGGAATTCCCTGTGTCGGCGAGCATAAACCTAGGAGACCCCTGCTGGCCGGAGCCCTCCTCACGCGCGAGGGCAAGGAACGTCCATCGCTGGCGCCTCCAACGCGACCCCAAGCTGCCAAAGCCGGTCGAGGTAGTTGACACCTCAACCTCGCGGTTGGACTGGCAGCCGTTGGGCTGCACGTTTGCGAACCTGCCAGAAGGCCGCAGAAAGTTGGGGGGGTCAACTGGTTACTTTGGCAGCTTGGTCGTGCGGAGAGGTGCAACGGGGGCCGTGAAAGCCGTCTGAGGAGAAAGGAATTCCCTGTGTCGGCGAGCATAAACCTGACCATCCTCCGAGGCCACGCTCGATCCGAAAGGCGCATTATGTTATTTGCGACCATCGTGGGAAGAGATGAGACACGCTGTCACGGCCGCTGTCGCAAGCGTGCGCCCCGCATAGCGGCAAGATTGAGGAGGGTAAGATCGCGTGTGGCGAGAGGTCGGGAGGCGCTCAGGCGGTGCACGTCTCTGTTTCAAGCCTTGTGTGGCGCGTCCTCGTGGCCTCTGGGACGATCCTAGAGGCAACCAGCGTTTGTGACTATGGGCGAAAGCGCAGACGGGCTTACAATGGCTCTGCGGCGAATCGGCAATCGGTGACGCACATCCCTCGGCGGCCGTGTGGGTCTGATCACGAGCCGGCGTCTCTCTGGGCGCTCGCTCTACTTCCCAGCAGCGGCACTCGGACTCTTCCCGTGATCACGGCTACGACCAGACGACCGACGTCCGGCAATCCTCGATGAGCACCAAGTCTGTGCCGCGCCACCAACACCACCTCGTCGAGCTGTTCGGCGATCGTCTTCTGCCCGGCGAAGGTGACGCCGTTTACTACGTCTGACGCACGCACCGATGCTCGTCGATGGCGATGAGGTCGTATTCGAGCAGCCGGTCACGGATGCGATACGCGGTGCGCTGGGTTGCAATGCCAGCGGCTTGCATTTGCTTGATCCATTCGCTTACTTGCTGGCCTTGCACCAGTTCCAGCGCGGCCTCATAGCTCTTTCCTGAGGTCCATCGGTGATCAGCGTTGCGTTTGCGGGGCCAGCCGCCCAGGGGATGGTTGAGTAGGTTGAAATTCTCGTACAAACGTTCTCTAGCGGCGTTGATCATGCGCTGTACGTACCTGCGGCCCTCACGCTCTGATTTCTCGATGTGCTTTGCGAGATGGTGATCGGCGAACTCGATGATCTGGCGGTCTGAGGCTCCCGCGCGAACCAAGGTGGCGACGATAGCCATCTCGACCTCGCTACGACTCCGGTAGAAGGGATCCGACCATCCCTGAGCGGGCATATCGCGGATGTACACCAGGTGATTGGCGTGCGTGAACACCTCCATGCAGTCCATCTCGCGCTCGTGCCAATCGCCTAGCTTCTCAGCCGCCTGGAGCCACGCTCCGCTCGGCATGTGCGGTACCGAGTTGTGACTGCGACCATGTTGGGAAGGCGGTTGCGACCCTGGCTTCGGTCCGAGCGCGAGCAGATGGGCCACCGGGGTGACATCCGCGCTGAAGTCGAGGATCTGGGCAGTCTTGCCGCTCTGCTCGTGAACACTGCCGGGATGGCGGATGCACTGATCGATGCTGATCACGGATCTGTCGCCACCGAGGAGGTTGGCCAAGGACCGGTTGCATGCTTCGATCTCTTCCCAGGGCAGCGCCTGATCGAGCTTAGAAGGTGTTTTGAAAGGCAGGGTTTGAGGTTCTTATGTCGAACTGTGGGGTGTGTCGGCCAAACGGCGCTACCCGACGGGTTTGACCGATCGGCAGTGGGAGCTGATCGAACCGTTGCTGCCCGAGCCGGGCACCGGGGGTCGTCCTGTCGAGCACCCCAAGCGCGAGGTCGTCAACGCGATCCTTTATCACGTGCGCGCGGGCGGATCGTGGCGGATGCTGCCCAAGGACTTTCCGCCGTGGCAGACCGTGTACGGGTACTTTCGTGACTGGCGCAAGGACGGCACCCTTGATCGTGTTCACGACGCTCTGCGCGAGCGGGTGCGCGTCAAGGAAGAGCGGCGCAACCCGGCGCCGTCGGCGGGGATCGTTGACTCCCAGTCGGTGAAGGGCGCGGACACCGTTTCCGCGGAGACGCGCGGGTATGACGCGGGCAAGAAGATCAACGGCCGCAAGCGTCACATCGTCGTAGACACGATCGGTCTGCTGCTGATCGTGATGGTCACCGCCGCCTCGGTCCAGGATCGCGATGGTGGACGCGGAATCCTCAAGCGGCTGCACTCGGCGCTCGACTCGGTCCGCCACATCTTCGCCGACGGCGGCTACCAAGGACAGCTCGTCGCGATCGCAAAGAGCGCCTGGAACATCGTCGTCGAGGTCGTCAAGAAGCCCGCTGATCAGATCGGCTTCGCGGTCCTCCCTCGCCGCTGGGTGGTCGAACGCACCTTCTCCTGGCTGATGCGCTGGCGCCGACTCGTCCGCGACTACGAACGCCTACCCGAAACGCACGAAGCGATGATCAAGTGGGCGATGGTAGGGATGATGCTCAACCGCCTCGCACCACCACCCGGCCCCAGACCCTGGACATCCAAGAAGAAGCGCCAATGACCCCTTCCAAAACACCTTCTTAAAGAAGAGATGCGGGCTCCGGTTACCGGAGAACGTGATCGCGCTCGGGTACAAGCCGAGTTGACTTTCCTCCATGCGGCTGACGACCACCTCAAGGGCTTCCTCGGGAGACATCCCGGGCCTGACGTCGATCTCGCACCAGAGGGCATCAAACTCTGGCGAGCAGTGCTCTTTGCTCTGGCCGGATGAGATACGAGGGCAGAGACCGAAGAAGCACCAGCCTTCCCGAAGCCTCGCTAGTGCGTCTGCCTTGGGCAGAGGCGCATTGCTCCGATTGAGGCTCTTGCCGGCCTTCTTTCTATGGACTGAGAACATGAACTCATCACCCCAGCCGTGCCAGAGAAGCGCGGGCAGCTCTGTCGTGATTGCCATGTCTGTGGTGATTGCCATTTTGGGTCTCATAATCTCTTCTATACCCCTATAGAAAGGTAAAAATGTATCTCTTCTCCTTCGTAAGGGAAGGAACTGTCAAAAGTCTTCTCTCAGCGTACCACACGGCCTTGCCCGCTTCGAGGTGAGCTTGGTGGCTGTCAATGGTCCTGTGACTTAAATCATCTTTGGCGTGACGCAGGGAAGACGGCTTGTGCCAGCGAGAGCCAGACCGACAAGGAGGAGACGCTCTACTCCCACGGGGCGCGGGCGCGGGCGCGGGACATGTCTGGGGTTGTGTCAGTTTCGCGTTGGTGGTCATCGAGGGTGCTTGTGCCCAGAACTCGTGGTGGGCCAGTTCGAGGCGCAGGGCAATCCCCTAGGGAAATCGACTAGTCGGGGCTTCAGATGGCCGCAGATCGCTTCTGGGAAGCTCTCAGGGGGTACTGAGTGGGATGCAGTGCTAGCTGATCATCGAGCTGTTCAAGTCCATATGACCAAAAAGTAGACCCGTATCGAGCAAAGTGGGTCATTTGCTGGGATTCTCTTATGACTTAAGTATCACCGAGTAACCCTGGAGTTGCACTGTGATACTTAAATCCCTGCAAATCAAGCCAATCGAGAGGCGCGTCTGCTACTATCTGGTCGATGGGATATTGGCATGGGGACGAATGGCGCTGGAACATGCGCCCCGAGCCCTCGCCCTCAAGCATCGCGGTAATCGAACCTCCGAAGCGGACTGAGCCGAAGGCTGGCCACAAGATCCCGTTTCGCTTCGCTAGAGAGATCGAGCCAGACGAGTGTGAGCCTCTCCTGTGGGAGGGTGACTGATGAGGAAACTCACCCGCAAGCAGCGGGCGCAGAGCGGGAACAGGAGCGTGAGGCTGAGTACGAGGAGCTTTCTGGCGAGGTTGGTCGGTTGACGATGAGCGGCGAGGCGCAGTTTCAAGCGGTGATGCAGGCCGAGGATCTATCTGAGCGCCCTGAGACACGGGTGCTACGCGATAAGCCAATGATCGCGCCCGTCCCCCGTTTGGCGCTTTCGATGGAGGAAGCGTCGAGCGCTATCGGGGTATCCAAGGCCCACTTCAAGCGCCATGTGCTGCCTCGCCTTCGAGTAGTAACCTCGGGACGAAGGTGCTTGATCCCTGTTATCGAGCTACAGCGCTATTTGGGCGATCGGGCGGTCTAAATATGACCGCCGGTAGTTGAGGCCGTCATGCCGCGCAAGATCGACCTCCGGGGCATCGAGTCTCGCACCGACGCTAGTGGGCGCGAGCAGTATCGGCCCTACGTGACCCATCCGGAGAACCGCAACCGGAAGATTCGTGGCCCCTGGACCTACTCGTTCCCGGAAGCCAGGGCGTGGCGGGCGCGCACGCTGGCTAAACAGGCCGACGGCGTCTCCATTCTCCCGACACTGAAGATGCCGACGATCATCGAGGCTTCCACAGACTTCCTCTACGGAGCACGAGCCGGGCGCATCCTGTCGCGCAATCGCGAGCGCTATTACGCTGCGTGGCAATTAGTGCGTGGTTACTTGGCGTAGGCGACGTACTCGCCGTCGAAGTACTTGCTGACAATCTCACTTGTGCGGGTTGCGAGATACTCGACGGTGAGAGTGACGAGCTTGGCGAGGTTGGATGGGCGGCGTCGCGCGACGTGGGTGTGAACGTCCTGGTTGAGCAGCTCATCGGGATTGAGCTCCGGGGCGTACGGTGGAAGGTAGAACAGCTCCATCCGCGGATGGTCCAGCAGCCAGTACTCGACCGCGGGAGACTTGTGGAAGGAGGCGTTGTCAACGATCAAGAAGATCTTGCGCTCGGGGAAATGCTCGAGCAGCTTGTCGAGGAAGTCCAGGAAGCGGATCTCATCGCAGCTGCCCTCGAAGATCTCGAACACCAGCGTGCCGTCGGCACCGATCGCGCTGATCACGTTGGCCGAGAAGCGCTTGCCGGTCAGCGGCACGATCGCGCGCTCGCCGATCGGCGCGTAGCTCTTGCCGGCGGTCTGCCCGGCGCGCACGCCCATCTCATCGCCGAACAGCATCCGCGCCCCTTCGCGCCGCGCGCGCGCCTGGATCGCCGGGAACTCGTCCTGGAGCCACACCCGCACCCGCTCGGGGTCCTGCTCGAGCCACCGCCGCTGCGGCTTCTTGCCCGAGAACCCCCAGCGCCGCAGGTAGACACCGACCGTCTGGCGACTGAGCCCGAGCCCGAACCGCCGCTCGATCAGCGCCTTGACGGCCTGCCTTGACCACAACACGCCGGGAATCTGCAGCTGATCGGGGTTCGTGCCCTTCATCAGTCGGATCAGCTCTGCCTGCTGGGCGTCGGTGAGCGCCATCTGCTCGCGCGAGCGCCGACCACGCCGCCCCTCCCTCAGTCCCTCAAACCCCCTGAGCTGGTGGCGAGCCATCCACAGCGACACCGTCCGCAGATGCACCCCCAAGGACTGCGCCACAACCGCGTGAGTGCGTCCGGCCAACACCATTTTCACACCCCGCTCACGCAGCGCTTCCCGAGTCGTGCCTGACACCCGTCTAGCGTCACTCTTCACACAATCAATACTATCACGCTGACACACCCAAATGCACTGCCACATGGCGTAGTAATTGCCACGCGCCGTAATACGCCCCCAAGACCGTCCGAGGGTACGAGCAGGCATTCCGTGATTGGATCGTCCCGGAGCTAGGCCATGAGCGAGTGGATGAGCTGAGACGGTCGCAGGTGCAGCGGTTCGTGGACGGCGTCGCCATGGTCCGAGCCGGGGGCACCGCTCGCAACATCGTCCACGCGCTCGGAGCCCTCTACTCGTATCTCCTCCCGCGACACGACGAAATCGGCCACGACCCGACGTTGGGGATTGAGAAGCCCCGCCCATCTGGCCCCAGAGAACGGTACGCCGAGCCAGCCGAGATGGAAGCGCTGATGGATGCCCTGCCGCATGACCTCGCGCTCCCTTACGCCCTCGCGTTTCTCGCCGGGCTACGGCATGGCGAGATCCAATCGCTCCCGATTGATTGCATCGATCTCAAAAACGGCTGGATTGACGTCCGGTACACCCTGGACCCAAAAACTGGGTTCAAGGGTCCCAAGAGCGGTGCCGGAGAGAGGAGCGTGCCGACCTTCGACGGGCTTCGACCGTATCTCGTGCGCCAGCTTGCCGAGATCGACGGTCCACCAGTGCCATCCAGCAACGAGGGGCCAGGGACGCTGCTCCTGCCGAGCACGCGCCAGACTCGCTGGGGCGCGCGGACATTCGGAACACCGTTCTCAATCCGCTGCCGCGAAATCTGGAACGCCTGTGATCTTCAGCCGATCGGACTGCACGAGGCACGTCACAGCTTCGCCACCGCGCTCGTGCGTGCTGGCTATGACCTCAAGCTGATCTCCGAGTGGGTTGGACACGCCCAAGCAAGCACGACGCTCAACATCTACGCGAAGCGGCTTGGGCGGGCCGAGCAGTCCGGCGTCGTCGCTGCTCGCATGAACCGCTACCTTGCCAGCGCGGCCCTGTAGCTCAGTGGTCAGAGCACCCGGCTCATAACCGGCGATACGCAGGTTCGAATCCTGCCAGGGCCACTGCTGCGGTCCCACCTGCGGTCCCACGGTGCGGACGTGGCCCGTAGATCCGGGCGTTTATACGACGATCTTGCGGACTCATAATCCGTCGGTCCTGGGTTCGAGTCCCAGCCGGGCCATGGTGAAGTCCCTGCAAGCGAGGCACTCCCTCCCCCAGCCGTCTCGCTCACGGGTACCGGGCGGGTACCTGAACGCAGGTTCGTGCCCGCACCTGACCCCCCGGTGAAACCGCGTGAATAGCACGTTTCACCGACCGCACCCGACCGCACCCGACCGCACCCGAGCGCAGCAGGGCGACCGGTCCACTCCCGGCGGTACGCTGCGAACCGTGCGATTTGCAGGGCGGACAGGCCCACGGGGGGACCCCGGAAGGCCCCCAAAGGACCAGGGAAACCAGCGGCCATGAAGAACAGCCGACCCTCTTGGGAGCAGGTAGGGCGTCGTGAGCGCCACGAAGTTCACTCCTGAGGTGCGCGCCATGGTGGTGGAGCACGTGGCGGCTGGTGCGTCTGTGGCGGATGCTGCGCGCCGGGCTGGGGTGCGTGAGGAGACGCTCAAGGGCTGGCTTGCTCGTGGCCGTCGTGAGGACCTCGGGCCGTTCGCCACGTTCGCCGCGGATGTCTCCGAGGCTCGCAGGCGGGCGCAGCAGTCGCCCGGCCAGATGTCCGTGGCGGAGTGGCGCGAGCACGTCGAGCGCGCCGTGCGCGGTGGCAGCGTCCAGGCGATGAAGCTCTGGGCCGACCGGTTCTTGATCCCGCTGGACGAGTTGCCCGAGGTGCCTACGTCCGCGATCACCCGGCTGGCTGCGCGCCGCAACAACCCGGATGGCGCTGCGTGAGCAGCTTGGAGGAGTTCCGCGAGTTCTGCTCCGAGTTGGTGCTGGACAACGGCAGGCCGATGATCTTGGAGCCCTTCCAGCTGGCGATGCTGGAGGACCACTTCCTGGGCGTGCCCGAGGTGCTGAACTTGCTGCCAAAAAGTGCGCCAAGACGACCACGTTGGCGACGCTGAGTACTGCATTGGCGTGCATGCGTCACGCCTGAGGGGCGAGGAGGTTGGGGTTCTATTCACCGCTCAGGCCACCGGGCGACCGGAGAGTGTGGAGGCCTCCTGTTGCGGATCCCTGACCTGCCGCTCGGCGATCAAGCCGACACTTTCGTCAGCCGCATCAGTGGCGCTTGTAGTGCTGCGCTGAGGTTGGGGGCGCGCTAAGCAACACGTCCGAGCCGCCGCAGCGCCACGGCGCCTCGCACCGCTCGCACACCATCCGCTCGCGTCGCTGTTACGAGACTAACACTAACCTCGATCGTCGCATCCCGCCTAAGGCTGGCGTCCCGGTGGCTGAGCAGCCGCTCGTGGGCGGCGCGGCGCTCGGACCCGCACTCTCCGAGTCAGTGCGACGCGGGCGGCCGAGTTCGCTGCGGCTGAGCGCCGGGCGGCGCACGCTGAGGCGCTTGCGCGCCATCCCGAGTGGCCCCGTAGCCCTGGCCCTTCGCCGCCCCGACGACAACCAGGAGTGCGCCGCCACGAACAATGAGAGCGGGGCCCCAAATCCGGCCCCGCTCTCATTGACTTCCGGTCCCTGCTTTGCCTCCCGATGGTCCCCTCCGAGGTCGCCCCCGTCCTCGGTGAACCTGCCTCCCGGTCCCTGCTTTGCCCCCGATGCTCGCCTCCGAGGTCGCCCCCGTCCTCGGTGAACCTGCCTCCCGGTCCCTGCTTTGCCCCCGATGGTTGCCTCCGAGGTCGCCCCCGTCCTCGGTGAACCTGCCTCCCGGTCCTTGCGCCTCCTGCTGCAAGCTCGGACGCATCCTTACGGGTATTGATGCCACCGTCGTCCCCTCCGGCGGGTGATCTTGGGGGGACCTTGCGGTCCAGAACGGGTGACACGGGGCTCACCCTCCGGGGGCGGTCCGTTTGTATTCCGCCTCGCCGCCGTTCGCGCTTGGGATCGCTGGGGGAGCTGCTCGGACCAGCGGAGAACCATGGGACCTGGCAACCCTTACGAGTTGGAACGGTTGCGTCGCGCGTGTTCGCCGAACTGGCTGGCAAGAGCGCGTTCCACCGCGCCGTTACTCAAGAGGTCGGGGCGCCCCACGACGATGCCCCCACGCGGCCGCGCCTCCCTGCCCGGCCGCGCGCCCCGTCCGGGTCAGGATGGTCCGGGCGGGGCGCCCCCTTTATGACGTCAGATGCGTCTACGCAAGCGCGCGGGCCGTCGCGCCGTAACAGGACAGTGGGGCTGCCGCCACGCCTTGGCACCCCCGACGCGGCTCGTTGATAAGCCCGGGCCGCGCGCCCCGCCCGGCCTCAGGGGCTGGCCGGGCGGGGCTCTACGCAAGCGCGCAGTCCATCGCGGCGTTAATAGACATCGGGGTGCCGTTCACCCCGGCGCCCCGAACGCGGCCCGGAGAGGTGCCCCCCTGCCCCGGGCCGCACGCCCCGTCCGGGTCAGGATGGTCCGGGCGGGGCGACCCCTTTTATGCGCCCGTCCGTAACCTCCGCCGCGTGGACAGGTGGGAAGTACGGATGCTGGGCTGTGTCGGTGAGTGGGATCATCGTTGATGTCGAAAGGTCGTCAAGAAGATTCTCTCCAGAGGATCGACGAGGCGGCCTTTCGCCGTGTCTGAGGACCTCGGGGGGCGCGGCCTCACGCCTGCCACCCGAGTCGGCGGCCGCGGCGTAGAGGGTGCTCTCAGCAGTCCTACGCTTGTCTACGGCCCTGCGGCGGCCCGGCGAAGGGGTTCGTTCGGAGCGGGGCGCGAAGGATTTTGACTAGCGCCAGCCCGATGTCTGAAGCCGAGCCCAGATGGCCCGGGGGCCCGGATCCGTCCGAGGCCCCCGGAGAGTCAGAAGGTGTTTTGAAAGGCAGGGTTTGAGGTTCTTATGTCGAACTGTGGGGTGTGTCGGCCAAACGGCGCTACCCGACGGATTTGACCGATCGGCAGTGGGAGCTGATCGAACCGTTGCTGCCCGAGCCGGGCACCGGGGGTCGTCCTGTCGAGCACCCCAAGCGCGAGGTCGTCAACGCGATCCTTTATCACGTGCGCGCGGGCGGATCGTGGCGGATGCTGCCCAAGGACTTTCCGCCGTGGCAGACCGTGTACGGGTACTTTCGTGACTGGCGCAAGGACGGCACCCTTGATCGTGTTCACGACGCTCTGCGCGAGCGGGTGCGCGTCAAGGAAGAGCGGCGCAACCCGGCGCCGTCGGCGGGGATCGTTGACTCCCAGTCGGTGAAGGGCGCGGACACCGTTTCCGCGGAGACGCGCGGGTATGACGCGGGCAAGAAGATCAACGGCCGCAAGCGTCACATCGTCGTAGACACGATCGGTCTGCTGCTGATCGTGATGGTCACCGCCGCCTCGGTCCAGGATCGCGATGGTGGACGCGGAATCCTCAAGCGGCTGCACTCGGCGCTCGACTCGGTCCGCCACATCTTCGCCGACGGCGGCTACCAAGGACAGCTCGTCGCGATCGCAAAGAGCGCCTGGAACATCGTCGTCGAGGTCGTCAAGAAGCCCGCTGATCAGATCGGCTTCGCGGTCCTCCCTCGCCGCTGGGTGGTCGAACGCACCTTCTCCTGGCTGATGCGCTGGCGCCGACTCGTCCGCGACTACGAACGCCTACCCGAAACGCACGAAGCGATGATCAAGTGGGCGATGGTAGGGATGATGCTCAACCGCCTCGCACCACCACCCGGCCCCAGACCCTGGACATCCAAGAAGAAGCGCCAATGACCCCTTCCAAAACACCTTCTCAGGGGAGTGGGGGCGCAATCCCCTGACCGGTTCAGATGAGTCATCTCGTCTCAGGCGGAGCGAGATGCCCCGGCTGTTGTGCCCGATAGTAGTAGTGCTGCGAGGCTGAATCGGCGGACCTTGTACTCACGCAGGCCCGGCCGGACCGCCGCCTCGCGCGCAAGGGATGAGAGAGCGCGTAACGGCGGAGGCCCGGCCTTGGCTGGCTCCGGTCGTGCCAGGCCGGGCGTTTCCCGCGTTCGGCCGAGGAGAGATAGCTCGAACGGCGCGGGGCGCGCCCACCGTAGGCGACCTAACAGACGACCACAGCGGCTAGGTCCGTCACATGACGTCATGTCGGTGCCGATGGCACACGCCGATCGTTCGTTACGCCGTAGGGTGGCTCGAAGACGCTGACCACCGACCTGCCGTGTCATGACTCGCCGACGATTGGCCTCCGCCTACCGGGCCCGACTTCATCGTGAGGGACCGAGGCCCGTTCCAGCCAGGGATTCATGCCCAACGGGACCCTGCGCCCAACGGGACCCTGCGCCCAACGGGAGTGACGCCCAAGAGGGAGTGATCGGGATGAGTGTAGCAGCGACTTCCATTGGCGTAACCGCGCCGCTGGTTTCGTACCCGGAGCCCGGGACTGGACGGCAGGATTGGCCGGGGTTTGCCTCGGGATATTGCGCCGAGCGCGAGGCCAAGCATCTGGCGGCCGTGGCGAGGACGTTGCAATGGGCTGATGAGGCCGCCGAGCGCGGAGACAACTTCGACGCCATCGCGTGGCTCGAAACCCTCGAAGCGATCGGGGACCAGCTTCCCGAGGTCTACGAGAGCAGGCGTCGTGCGTGGTCTGCTCGGCTACGCCGTGCCCGTGTGACCGAGGAAACCGCCCGCGCGCGGCCAGACGTGAAGCGCCGCGGTCAACGCGCAGGCGCGCCGCAGCGTGGCCCGCCCCTTGGCGCGCCACGGGCGCTCCTGGAACGGCCGGACGGCACCGTCAGGCGTTCAAGGCGACGCCTGCAGCCCCGAATGGCTAGGGACCGCCCAATGTCCCCATTCGGCGCGGGCGGGGCGAGTGACGGCGCGACATCGCTGAGCGAGCCCAACGTTCGTTGCGCCAATGCCGCAGGATCTTGTGCGCGCCGCGGCGCAACTCGCCCGCTCTGTATCGCACGGAGGTTTATGAGGGGAGATCGAGGGTGGGCTCGCGGACTGCTTCGTGGGGATCGGGGGACATGGCCGTGATCCACATGTCCACCGGCACCGACACCGCGCACTGACATGGGCATGCCGAACGGGCGGGTCGCGAGCCGCGTGGGCACGATCGTCAAGCTGGCGCGTGCCCTCGCCTACCCGCCATGCGAGGTGCTGGCAGGCATCTGAGTCCGACCGGGCAGCCTCCTACAGTTGGCAATGATCTTGCCGGATACGCGGCCCTCTCGTCGGACCCCTCAGAGCCTGCCGTTGCGGGAGCGGGTGTGGCTCGCGCAGCGGATCGCACTAGCGCGCTTCCTCGGCATCAAGTGGGCTGACATCGCACGGCTGGAGGGGATGTCCGAGCGCACGCTTCGCTACCACCTGGCACGATGGAGAAAGGAACTGGAGCAGGAGCAGGAGCAGGAGCCCGTCAGCGACCTTCTACGCGCCTGCGGGCTGATGGTTGAGGCGGACACGCACCCGAACGCATGGACGCGACTTCAGCGAGGTCACCGGTAGGTGCGGATCGCGCCGGTGGCGAGCGTGCGGGTGGCGATCATGTTCGCGTTCGTGGTAGTGGCCCGCGTTGGTGACTGCGGCCGACGGCAGAAGGGCGAGGCCCTCCCCGCCCAGCATCGGTGCCCCAGCGCCGCCGCGTAGCAGGCCCTCCAAGCGCCCGGGCGACGCGCTACCCCCCGGCGGCCCGTGGAGGGTCCCGAGGAGAAGTCCCGACCGGGCGGAGCCTCAGCCTCACCTCTCGCGGTGCTCAACGTCCGCGTGTGGCTGCCGATAGTCGTGGGTCCGGGGGCGCAATTCCCCCGGGGCCAAACCTCCCCGGGCTCGCCTGCCCGGGGAGGTACAAGTCTGCGTGACGTGCGCTCCCGGCTGCGGGAAGTCCATCGCGCCCGGCGTACGGGAGCGAGTCGACCGTTGGCTTATTGCAAGCCCGCGGCCCATCATGTCGTTAACCGGATTATCGGGGTGCCATGGAGGCTGGCGCCCCGAACGCGGCCCGGCGGGCCTGGCCCTCGCCCGGCCGCGCGCCCCGTCTTGGTCAAGGATGGTCGGGCGGGGCGGCCCCCTCGTCTAGTGCGCGGAGCCCCGCGGCCCTTTGCCGCGAGCAGAGTGACCGTCGGCCCAGACCGGCGCTTCCGTAGCTTCCAGTACATCCGCCGCGTGGACAGGTGGGAAGTACGGATGCCCGACTGTGTGGTGAGTGGGATCATCGTCGATACGGAAGGTCGTCAAGAAGATTCTCGCCGCGAGGACGGCGGCGGTTGGGCGATTGCACGTCGCCCCCGCCAGAGGATCAACGAGACGGCCTTTCGCCGTGTCTGCGGACCCGGGGGTGCGCGGCCATACGGTGGTGAGGATGGGCGCGGCTGGTGACAGCCCGGGGAGTTTCGTCGCGTTGTTTATGTGAAGGCCGGTCGGGACGAGGATTGAGACCGGAAAGCCAAACCCGCGGGTCAGCGGAGGAGCGTCGACGGCGCGAACTCTGTCCGAAGCCTCGTCCCGACAGCGGCTTCTGCGCGCGCAAGGGTGTTCGCGGTGCCCGTGAATGCATCCCTGCTTCGCGCCAACGGCGCCTCGGTCGGACTCGCTGAACCAAGCGGCAAGCGACACGGCGGCTACCGTTGGCTTCGATGGGTCCCGAGATGGATCAGGTGCTGTGGCGGCAGTCGCTGGAGATGCACTTGCGAGCGGCTCGGATCCATGAAGACGCCGCGCAGAGGCTCATGCGTCGCCAGGACTTCGTAGGCGCTACACGGGCGGCCGAGTTTGCTGCGGCTGCGCGCCGGGCGCACGCTGAGGCGCTTGCGCGCCATCCCGAGTGGCCCCGTAGCCGTGGCCCTTCGCCGCCCCGACGACGACCAGGAGTGCGCCGCCACGAACAATGAGAGCGGGGCCCCGAATCCGGCCCCGCTCTCATTGACTTCCGGTCCCTGCTTTGCCTCCCGATGGTCGCCACCGAGGTCGCCCCCGTCCTCGGTGAACCTGCCTCCCGGTCCTTGCGCCTCCTGCTACAAGCTCGGACGCATCCTTACGGGTATTGATGCCACCGTCGTCCCCTCCGGCGGGTGATCTTGGGGGGCCTTGCGGTCCAGAACGGGTGACACGTGGCTCACCCTCCGGGGGGGCGCCCGTTTGGTGTTCCGCCTCGCCGCCGTTCGCGCTTGGGATCGCTGGGGGAGCTGCTCGGACCAGCGGAGAACCATGGGACCTGGCAACCCTTACGAGTTGGAACGGTTGCGTCGCGCGTGTTCGCCGAACTGGCTGGCAAGAGCGCGTTCCACCGCGCCGTTACTCAAGAGGTCGGGGCGCCCCAGCACGATGCCCCCACGCGGCCGCGCCTCCCTGCCCGGCCGCGCGCCCCGTCCGGGTCAGGATGGTCCGGGCGGGGCGCCCTTTCTGTGACGTCGGGAGTCGTGTACGCAAGCGCGCGGGCCGTCGCGCCGTTAACCAGGACAGTGGGGCTGCCGCCACGCCTTGGCACCCCCCGACGCGGCTCGTTGATAAGCCCGGGCCGCGCGCGCCCCGCCCGGCCTCAGGGGGCTGGTCGGGCGGGGCGCTCTACGCAAGCGCGCAGTCCATCGCGGCGTTCGGGGTTGATCGACACGGCGTGGCGCGCGCTCGCTGACTTCGGTGGATGCAAGAACCTACGGTCAACCGCAGAACGCTCGGGATGACCCCCCTCGTCGGTCCCGACATAGCGTTGATTGTGCGAAGTGACGATCGCCGCCACGACCGCGATCACGATCAGCGAGACGACGCCTGGCAAGAACGGGACCAAGGCCGGTTCCTCGCTCACTTCCGTTGCCGGAGTTCGAGAGCGCGAGTCGGGTCAGGGTGCCGTTTCGCTCGTGGCATCCGTCACCTGGACCTGCCCGATCGCCCAATCCATCGTCATGAGGAAGGCGTTGAGCGCAGCGTCGTCCGTCAAAGTCGAGAGCGGTATGGAAGGTCGCTTGGCAAGCGCATCGTCCGAGATCTGCACCCCGTGAATGTCATTGAGCTTCGCTTGACGCTGCTTGCGCTTGTCAAGCGAGTCGAACGGTGGACATCGCGCCATCCATTGGAACTGGACCTCGACGCGCCCGTAGGTGTACAGCGCGAAGGGGAACAGATAGCCAGTCTTGTCGTCAAGCCCAGGGATGAAGGAGCCGTCGCGGCGGCCTGAGCCGAACCAGAGCCGTAGATCGCCGCGCTGCTCGGCCCACGAGAAGATGTTCGCCGCCACGATGGTTTCCTTCTCACCACGATTGCTCGCGATCTCCTCAAGGATCGAGGTCTTGTCCCATCGTCTCGCCTCGCTTGCGCCCTTCGCGTGACGTGCAGCCTCGGTTTGCCCGATGAGGCGAGGAACGAGCGTCTGATGGCCGCCTCCCACGTACTGCTTGACCTCGACCGCGAGGACCTCTGTGGCGCTCATCTGGCCGTTGAGGAACTCGACGATGCGTCGAAGCTCGCGAGGGATCTCGTCGCCGACGAAGACGAGCCGTAGCTTTCCTGCCGCGAGATTCGTCTTGACGCGGTTCCAGAATTCATCTGAGCCTGCATCCGCGCCGACGTGGGCGCGTATCACCTCGTCGGGATCAACCCCACGCCCTTCGCAGCGACTCTCGAACGCACCCGCAACTTCTCCACATTCCAACGGATGGTACGCGAGCGAGGCCCCCCGTTCCGCGTGGTCGGGCAGATGCTCGACTACGCAGCCAACGCTCGGGTGTGCGTTCGCGCGCCTGACGGTGGCCATGGAAAGCTCCCCGTAGGCGGCCATCGTTTCTCCCCGCTGGTGGCCAGCGTTTCTCCCCATGGGTGGCCACGGTTTCTCCCCACGTTTCTGTCCTGAGGTTCCGGTACTCGGACGTGCGTTGTTGTCAACGCGCGACCCGGGGAGGGCGATCGTGAAGAGAGGCGAGGAAGCGATGGAGATTCTTGAGGCGTATGACTTGACGGGGTCGCTGCGTGGCGCGGCGGCGTTGGCGGGGTGTGATCACAAGACGGTCGCGCGGTTGGTCGCCGCTCGGGAGGCGGCGGGTGGTGGGCTGCCGGCGCGGGCGCGGAGTCGGCCGTTGGTGGATCCGTTCGCGGAGAAGATCGATGAGCTGGTCGATCGCTCCCGGACGCAGATCCGGGCTGATAAGGCGCACGGGATCCTGGTGGCGATGGGGTATCAGGGGTCGTATCGCACGACGCGGCGGGCGGTCGCGGAGGCGAAGCGCCGTTGGCGGCAGAAGCACGGTCGGCGGACGCGGCCGTGGATCCCGCAGCCGGGACTCTGGTTGCAGTGGGATTACGGCGACGGGCCCGAGGTCGCCGGGAGCCGGGCGGTGTTGTTCTGTGCGTGGCTGGCCTGGTCGCGGTTTCGGGTGGTCGTGCCGTTGCGCGATAAGACGCTTGCGTCGGTGGTGATCGGGCTTGACCGGACACTGCGGCTCGTGGGCTCGGTTCCGACCTATGCGCTGACCGATAACGAGAAGACGGTGACGGTCGAGCATGTGTGCGGGATCGCGGTGCGGAACGCGACGATCGTTGAGGTCTCGCGCCATTACGGGCTGACGATCGCTACGTGCGAGCCCGCTGACCCACAATCGAAGGGTGGTAGCGAGGCGACCGTGCGCGTGGCGAAGGCGGATCTGGTCCCGACCGATCACAACCTTCGCGACGAGTACGCGGATTGGCAGGCGCTGGAGCAGGCGTGCCAGGAGTTCATGGCCGATGTGAACACGCGGCCGCATCGCGCGACCCGCCAGCCGCCGGTGGTCCTGCTCGAGCAGGAGCATCAGCACATGCACCCGCTGCCACGCCAGCCGCACACGCTGTGCTTCGGGCAGACCCGCAAGGTCGACCGCCAGGCGACCGTCAGCGTCGGTGAGGCGATCTACTCGGTCCCGCACGAGCTGATCGGCGAGCGCGTCTGGGTCCGCGCCGAGGCCGAGCAGCTCGTCGTCGTGCACATCGATCGTGATCAGGGGCCGCGGGAGGTCGCCCGCCACCCGCTGACCACGCCGGGCCGGCCGAGCATCAACGACGAGCATTACCCGCCGCGGCCGGCGGGCGCACTCGAGCGCAGGCCACGCGCCCGCTCAAGCGAGGAGCGAGAGTTCCTTGCGATTGGCGCTGGCGCGGAGCGGTGGCTGAAGCGCGCCGCCGCGGAGGGCACCTCGCGGATCCGGCGCAAGATGGCCGAGGCGGTCGACCTCGCGAAGCTGCACGGCACCGGACCGGTCAACGAGGCATTGGAGCGATGCGCCAGCTACGGCCGGTTCGCCGACGGGGACCTCGCGTCGATCATCGCCCACCAGCAGCAGGTTGGGGAGCTGATCCCGTTCCCCGCCCGCTCCGAGGAGCACTCGCTGCAACGCTCAACCCGTAGCTGGGAGGTGCTGGGGCGATGAGTGACTACCGCGACAGCATCCACTGCCGGATCGACCCCGAGCAGGTGTGGCGGCCTGACGGTGAGCGGCCGGTGCAGGAGATCAGCGTGATCATGACCGACGATCACCGCTTCGATGACCGGCGGGATCGCTGCTGGCTACCGCCGGCGATCTGCACCCTGACCCCTGACGAAGCACGCGAGTTCGCGTTCGAGCTGCTGACCTTCGCCGAGGAGGCAGAGCAGATCGGAGCGCGGCTATGACCGTCAAACCGCCAGCACCACCGCCGCTCCCCGACGAGCTCGAGCGCCTGCTGCATCGCTTGCGCCTCCCATACGTCCGCCGCGCAGCGCCCGAGGTGATCGCGACCGCGAACAGCCAGCGCTGGGAACACGCCGAAGTCCTCAAGGTCCTGCTCGCCGAGGAAGCCGCCGGCCGCGACCGGGCAACGATCCGAACCAGACGCCGCGCGTCGAACCTGCCGGCCGGGAAGACATTCGACGCGTGGGAACCCGACCGGTCCGTGATCCCCGCCGCGACCCAGCAAGCGCTCCGCACCCTGGAATGGATCGACCGTCACGAGGTGCTTTGCGTATGTGGTCCAAGCGGGACGGGCAAGAGCCATCTGATCGAGGCGCTCGGGCACCTCGCGATCGACAAGGGCCGCACCGTCGCGTGGCACACGCCCGAAACGCTCGCGCAACTCCTACGCCGCCACCGCGTCGACGACAGCGTCAACAAGGCGATCGGGAAACTGATCCGCGTCGATCTGGTGGTGGTTGATGATGTCGGCCTCCTTCCGATCTCCACCGACGCCGCCGAGGCAATGTTCCGCGTGGTCGATGCCGCCTACGAGAAACGATCGATCGCTATCTCGTCGAACATCCACCCATCCGGCTTTGACGAGCTGATGCCCAAGAGCCTCGCGACCGCCACCGTCGAACGGCTACTGTACCACGCGCACGTCCTGATCACTGACGGGCAGGACAGCTACCGGCTCGCCCAAGCGACCGCCGGCAAAGGAGTGATGCCCCTGACCTGAACCCCCGCAGCCCCTGGGTGGGGAGAAACGATGGCCACCAGTGGGGAGAAATGATGGCCACCAGTGGGGAATTTCGTGGCCACCAGTGGGGAGAAACCGATGGCCATTGACACGGGCGCCGCATCGGTTGTGAGCCC
>CAWFKF010000077.1:0-43458 GCA_963816005.1 uncultured Solirubrobacteraceae bacterium
CCGAAACCCGAACCCCAAGAAAGGGCGCTTCGTCGCCCGGTCAACCACCGACTTCTCGCGGCTGACCTTGAGCTTGAGGCGCTGCTCGACGTATTGCGTGATGCTCGCCATGACCCGCTCGCCCGCCCGCCTGCTTGGACGTAGATCCGTCCGTCGTCGGCGAAGCGCACGAACCGATGCCCGCGCCGATCCAGCTCCCAGTCGAGGTCGTCGAGCATGACGTTCGAGAGCAGCGGCGAGAGCGGCGACCCCTGAGGGGTCCCCTCCTCGCTCGCAGCTACCAGCCCGCCATCCATGACGCCCGCTTCCAGGTAGCGCCGGATCAGCCTGAGCACCTGCTTGTCATGGACCCGTCTGGCGACCCTCGCCATCAAAGCGTCGTGCTGAACCCGATCGAAAAACGAGTCGAGATCAAAATCGACGCACCACGCCGCGTCATCGGAGATGAACTGGCGTGCCCGCTCGACAGCGTGATGCTGCGAGCGCCCCGGCCTGAAGCCGAAGCTATGGGGATGGAAATGCGGTTCGAAGACAGGCGTGAGCACCTGCGCGATGGCCTGGCAGATCAACCGATCCACCACAGCCGGCACCCCCAACTTCCGCAGACCACCCGAGGGCTTGGGGATCATCACCCTCCGGACAGGCTGCGGCTGGTAGGTGCCCGCGTCAAGCTGTGAGCGGACCCGTGGCCAGTGGTCTTTCAACCACGGCCGCAGCTCCTTGGTGCTCATCCCGTCGATGCCTGGGGCACCGGCTTTCTGCTCGACGCGTCTGAGCGCCTCAGCGAGATTCTCGCGGGACAACAACTGCTCCCACAAGCTCGCCTCGGCGGGGTGAGCTGCGGTGTCGCGGGGCGCCGGGGATCGACTGTGCTCTGAACGGGCGTCTCCGGGCTTCACCGTCGGACCCTCCCGCCCAGGCCCCATACGGGGTTGGCTGCCTTCAACGTCGATCCCACGAGCACCAGCGTCCTGCATCTCGGCTTCGCGTTCAGCCCTTCCCAGCGATCACGATCCCGCTGGTACTACGGCGTCTGCTGACTTCTCCACGGCGAACCACGGCCTCTCGACCGCAGTCGTCCCGCCCCACCCGACGAGCGGTGCACGCGCACCGGACGGGCATCCCGGGACACCCATGGAGACCTCCCCAGGTAAGACCAGCAACCTTCCTCGCGCACCCACCGCGTCCACGTGACGGCCCCTTGATGACAACGGGCTTCGCCATGCCGAGCTGGCTCGCCCAGACCGCCCCGCCTCCTACGCGCAGCCCGCCCGACCCCGAACGGGACCAGGCGCGCCATGTGTTCCTAAAGTCGCGATTTCGCCTCCGGCTTCCTTCCCACCCCGCCTCACGACGACGCAGTTGCCCTTGGCTTGTGGTTGGTGTCATCTCCTCCACGGGGGACTTGCACCCCCGAGCTGCTGATCATGCTGGGCGCACATCGGGTAGGCGCCGGGCTTACCCCGGCGCCCCCCACACCACCCGGCGTGCGGGTCCGCACCGGGCGGTTCGCTTGGCATCCCGGAAACGGCGGTAGGGTTCGAGGAACCCCTCCAGGCCCTGGTCGGTCCAGTAGGCGGTCGGCAGCGCGCGGTGGAGGATTGGAGAGCTCGAGATGCGCCAGTAGCCCTTGCGCGAGCACGCCCATTTGTGCGCGTCGCCCGCGGGGATACCCAGCGCGATGAGCCTGCGCCGCTTCGTGCGGACGCGTTTCCATTGCTTCCAGCGAACCTGCCGCAGTCGCCTGCGGAGCCACTTGTCGAGCTTCTCAAACGGCCACGGCGTATCGGCATACGAGTAGTAGGCCGTCCACCCGACCGTGAAACGGTTGATCTCAAAGATCCGCCGCTCCATCGAGACGCCCCACCGACGCGAGGTCAACTCGCGCAAGCGCTCCTTTGCTCGGTTCTGGGCCTTGGGGGCGACTGTGACTTTGACCTCACTGCCGCGGTACCGAAACCCGAACCCCAAGAAAGGGCGCTTCGTCGCCCGGTCAACCACCGACTTCTCGCGGCTGACCTTGAGCTTGAGGCGCTGCTCGACGTAGTGCGTGATGCTCGCCATGACCCGCTCGCCCGCCCGCCTGCTGTGGACGTAGATCCGTCCGTCGTCGGCGAAGCGCACGAACCGATGCCCGCGCTTCTCCAGCTCCCAGTCGAGGTCGTCGAGCATGACGTTCGAGAGCAGCGGCGAGAGCGGAGAACCCTGAGGGGTCCCCTCCTCGCTCGCAGCTACCAGCCCGCCATCCATGACGCCCGCTTCCAGGTAGCGCCGGATCAGCCTGAGCACCTGCTTGTCATGGACCCGTCTGGCGACCCTCGCCATCAAAGCGTCGTGCTGAACCCGATCGAAAAACGAGTCGAGATCAAAATCGACGCACCACGCCGCGTCATCGGAGATGAACTGGCGTGCCCGCTCGACAGCGTGATGCTGCGAGCGCCCCGGCCTGAAGCCGAAGCTATGGGGATGGAAGTTGGGTTCGAAGATAGGCGTGAGCACCTGCGCGATGGCCTGGCAGATCAACCGATCCACCACAGCCGGCACCCCCAACTTCCGCATCCCGCCCGAGGGCTTGGGGATCATCACCCTCCGGACAGGCTGCGGACGGTAGGTGCCCGCGTCAAGCTGCGAGCGGACCCGTGGCCAATGGTCTTTCAACCACGGCCGCAGCTCCTTCGTGCTCATCCCGTCGATGCCTGGGGCACCGGCTTTCTGCTCGACGCGTCTGAGCGCCTCAGCGAGATTCTCGCGGGACAACAACTGCTCCCACAAGCTCGCCTCGGCGGGGTGAGCTGCGGTATCGCCAGGCGCCGGGGATCGACTGTGCTCTGAACGGGCGTCTCTCGGGCTTCACCGTCGGACCCTCCCGCCCAGGCCCCATGCGGGGTTGGCTGCCTTCAACGTCGATCCCACGAGCACCAGCGTCCTGCATCTCGGCTTCGCGTTCAGCCCTTCCCAGCGATCACGATCCCGCTGGTACTACGGCGTCTGCTGACTTCTCCACGGCGAACCACGGCCTCTCGACCACAGTCGTCCCGCACCACCCGACGAGCGGTGCACGCGCACCGGACGGGCATCCCGGGACACCCATGGAGACCTCCCCAGGTAAGACCAGCAACCTTCCTCGCGCACCCACCGCGTCCACGTGACGGCCCCTTGATGACAACGGGCTTCGCCATGCCGAGCTGGCTCGCCCAGACCGCCCCGCCTCCTACGCGCAGCCCGCCCGACCCCGAACGGGATCCAGGCGCGCCATGTGTTCCTAAAGTCGCGATTTCGCCTCCGGCTTCCTTCCCACCCCGCCTCACGACGACGCAGTTGCCCTTGGCTTGTGGTTGGTGTCATCTCCTCCACGGGGGACTTGCACCCCCGAGCTGCTGATCATGCTGGGCGCACTCGGGTAGCCGGGACGGTTGCCCGCCCCGGCTCCCACAGAACCGTACGTACGCTGTTCGTATACGGCTCCTCGGGACGGCGGGTTATGACCCCCGCCGCCGGCCGGTGTCATCGACCTCGAATCATCCCCATAACGCCAGTTGTGGCGCGGCGGGAGCGACGATCTGCCGGTGCGTTTGGCGATGAAGGTCGGCCACGAACAACAGCCCGCGCTTGGCGAAGTACGCGTTGCGCAGGCCGTGGTCGACCGCGGACGTGTGGCTTAGCGCCCACCAGGACTTGCGTCCCGAGTAGACCTGCCGCCACACGTTTTCTCGTTTGACGCCCAGCGTGATGAGACGCTCGCGCGATCGTGCGTTTGCGTTTCCAGTGGCGCAGAATGATCGCGCGCAGCCGGCGCCTGATGTGAGCGTCGAGCGTGCGCATCATCCGCATCTCCGTGGCGGAGGCGATCCCGAAGAAACCGTGCCAGCCGCGCAGCCACGTGTTGGTCCCGGCGATGCAGCTTTCAAGCGTGCCTCCCCAGTTCCTGCGGTGTGAGCTGGCGAATGCGCTCCATCGCTAAGCGCTTGGTGCGCTCCGACAACAGCACCTCCACGACCCCGGTATACGGGTTTACCCATAACCGGAAGCCGAGGAAGTGGCGCTCCTCGGGTCGGGCAACGGCCGACTTGGCCTCGTTGATCCTCAGGCGCAAGCGCCGTCGGATGAACTCGCACAAGCTGGCCATCACCCGCCGCCCCGCCCGCTCGCTACGCACGTACACCTTGGGGAGAGTCGCCGGAGGGAGTCTCACCCTCCGGCGCTCGCAGAACCCGGCGTGAACCTCTCAGCTCACCGGGCTCCCATCGTCCAACCGTCAGGGCGCACACCGAACCGCCAGTGCGCGAACAGGCCCGGCTGGCGTCTCGCGACGTCGGCAAGGAACCTGCGTGCTCGCCGGGGACGGCGGCGCAGTCGTTTGTATTTCCGCATGGCCCACCTCACGAGCGTCTCGTTGAAGTGGCGGAAGACCGGATACAACATGGACTTGTAGAACTTTCCGTAGTAGTTGATCCAGCCCTGGAGCTGGCGGTTGAACATCAGCGCCAGGTCCGTGAGGGTCTTGTCCGAGCGGCGAGCGACGCCCCAGCGGCGCATCTCGCGCCGCAACCGCGTCTTCGTCTCGCTCGACACCGCCGGAGAGAAGTTCACGAAGTGCTTCCCGAACCTGTTCTTCGACAGCCGCGGCCGGAACGTGTACGACAGGAAGTCAAACGACGTGTGCTCGTAGGAGCCACGCCGGTCGGCATCCTTGCAGTACACGACGCGAGTCTTGCGCTCGTTGAGCTCAAGCCCGCACTCCGCCAACCGCTTCGCGATCACCGCCCACAACAATCGGGCGTGGCGTTCGCTTCGAGCGTGGACAATCACGTCATCGCTGTAGCGCTCGAACTGGACGGCCGGGTACTCCCTGACCATCCACGCATCCAGCGCGTAATGCATGAACATGTTGACGAGCAAAGGTGAAATCGCCGAACCCTGAGGGGTTCCGCGATCCCGCCAGACCAGGCTGCCGTCCTCGCGCTGCAGCGGCGCTTTGAGCCACCGCTCCACGTACAACAGGACCCAGCGCAGGTCGGTGTGATGAGCTACCGCCTTCAGCGTGAGGTCCCATGAAACGCTGTCGAAGAACGACTTGATGTCCATATCTAGAACCCAGTCGTTCCGCCAGCAGCGCTCCCGGCACACCCGCAACGCCTGATGCGCCGAACGGCCCGGCCGATACCCGTAAGAGTCCTCGTGGAACACAGGCTCCACGCAGGGCTCCAGGTATGAGCGCACGACCGTCTGGGCGATCCTGTCCGCCACGGTCGGCACCCCTAACGTTCTAGAGCTGCCGTCCCGCTTCGGTATCTCAACCGCACGCACCGGCGGCGGGAAATAGCTTCCCGACGACAGCCGATTCCAGAGTTTGTACAGGTTGTCCTTGAGGTCAACCTCGAACTCCGCCATCGACTCACCGTCAACGCCGGCGCCGCCCTTGTTCGCCTTGACCCTCCGATAGGCCTCCCAAACAGCCCGTTTGGAGATCACAAACGACTTCGGTTTCGGCTCGCTCACCCGGCTCCTTCCACCCGAAGGCGGTTGACCCGAAAGCCAGCCAGGACGACCCTTCCCCTTCGCTCCAGCCCCATTACAGGGTCGGGTCGCCGGGAGCGTCGCAGCTCCCGGCTCCCACGGATCCCGGCGTGACAGTCTCCCGTCACCGGGCTCTTCTCACCAGCCGTCAGTACGCGCGGACCCACTTCCAGTGGGCGAACAGGCCGGGCTCGCGTTCGTGCAGCCCAGTCCACCACCGCTTGAACCGTTTGTAGGTCCGTAACCGCCGATACTTCTTCCCAGCCCAGCGCCTCAGGTAGGTGTTGACGCGCTGCAGGAGGGCATCCATCACGGTCCAGTAATAGCGGCCGTAATAGTTCATCCATCCGGCGACGATGGGATTCAGCCATCTCGCCAGGTCGTCCAACGACAGGTTGGTGCGCCGGTGGATCCGCATCCTGCGGAGCTCGACGCTCTTGGCCTGCAGCGCCTCGGTACTGATCGCGGGCTGGAAGCTGGTGAAGTACCCGCCTCCTGTCGCTCGCGCCTTCCGTGCTCGGAAGGTGAACCCGAGAAAGGTGAAGCTGGTGTGCTCATGCTCTCCCCGACGCTTGCCGTCCTTGCAATAGACGATCCGTGTCTTGTCGGGATGGAGCCGTAGCCCAACCTCGTTCATCCGCTGGGCGATCCTGGCCAGCACCGCCTCCGCCTGTGCCCTGCTCTTGCAGTGCACGATGACATCGTCAGCGAAGCGCTCAAACGGACAGCCCGGAATCTCCCGAGCCATCCAAGAATCGAACGCGTAGTGCATGAACAGGTTCACCAAGCACGGCGAGATCGCCGACCCTTGCGGAGTTCCTCTGCTGCGCTGCTCAAGGGTCCCGTCAGGATGCTGCAACGGTGCATGCAGCCACCGTTTCACGTAAAGCAGCACCCAGCGGCAGTCGGTGACCGCCTCCACTGCCCGAACGATCAGGTCCCACGGCACCTCGTCGAAGAACTTCTGGACGTCCAAATCGATCGCCCAGTCGTACCTCCAGCACCGCTCCCGACATACCGCGAGCGCGTCATGGGGCGAGCGTCCCGGCCGATAGCCATAGGAATCCTGATGGAACCGGGGTTCCACCAGCGGCTCCAGGAACATGGCCACGGTCGTCTGCGCAACCCTGTCTGCGATCGTCGGCACACCGAGCATTCGGGTCCCGCCGCCGTGCGGCTTGGGGATCTCGACCGCCCTGACCGGCGCCGCGAACCAGGTCCCGGACGACATGCGATTCCAGACCTTGTAGAGGTTGCCCTCCAGGTCCTTCTCGAACGCGTCCAGATCCTGCCCATCGACGCCGGGAGCGCCCTTGTTGGCCTTGACCTGCCGCCACGCCTCCCACACCAACAGCTTGGGAATCGCAAACGACTTGTCCTTCGGCCTTGTCATGCGTCCTCGCTTCCTCCCAGCACCCCAGGGCGCTGGTTGATCGAATCGACATCACCGATGAGCCGGCCCCTTCGCTCCACCACCACCCCAGCGAGCAGCAGCTTCACAGCTAATACGAGCCGGTCCGCCAGCGAGCGCCGCGACCGGTACTCAATGCCTCCGGTTTCTGCCGTTGGCACGCTCCCTCTCGCCGCCCGTCGTACTGACCCGCAGGCCCGGACGGCCGCTTTCGACGCTCGCCTTCTCACGTTCCGTGCAAGAGCCGCAGACCAGGCTCACGCCGCCTCCACGCCGGGCACCACCTGGCCAGGAACACGGGACCCCGCCAGACTCGTCTCGGAGGATGAAGCAGGACCTCCGATTTTGATGCCGTCTAAACCTTTTCGACGCCTCAACAACGCACGCTCGACCCAGAACAGAGACCGAGCGCTTTCTGGAACGTCTTCCTGGTCCCCACCTGACCGGGTCAAGCCCAGCCTTTTCCCCGAACGCTCGCCACGACGGTCTTCAGCCAACGCAGCATCGGGGCGGTTTGACGCCCACCCCCGCAGGGCCGACGCCGGAGGGCCAACAAGCCTCCATCTCTCGCACAGCACCGTTTTATGGAGTTCTACCTACATAGTCTTCCTCCAACGTTCGTGACACACACCTTCATCGCTACTACGGTCAGGTCCGCCCCTGTGCCCCGCATCACTACTCTCCCCCTCACAGATCTGCTGCTTGGGGTTCTCGCTCCAGACAACCAGCCGCAGGCCACGACCGCTCCACTGGCCGGCCGTCCCATCGGGGCGACAGGTTCCCGAGTTCCACACAAGAGCCCAGACCACGCTCGCGCCACCATCCATGCCGGACACCCACCTGGCCAATCAGCAGGCTCCCGCCAGGCTCTTCCCGGGGCAATGACTCGACCCCGGTTTTGAATGTCACCGATACGCTTTCGACACTTCAACGGTGGTATCGCTTTCGCTCGCCTTCGTGATCCACACCTGACGCGCTGACAGCACGCCTTTTCCGCGACGCTCAGCACCCCGGCTCTTGACCGACGCACCTCGCGGTGGTTTACGGCCTCCCCCTGCAGGGCGACCGCGGAGGGCCACCAGACCATCGGCCTGGCTCCTCCATCTCTCATGCAGCACCGCTTCAAAGATCACCGTCTACATCAGCGACCCCCTCCACGCTCTCGGCACACCGTCGTCGGCGTAGCGCTCAAACGGGCAGCCCGGGAACTCCCGGGCCATCCACAGATCGAACGCGTGGTGCAGGAACAGGTTCGCCAGGACCGGCGAGATTGCCGACCCTTGCGGGGTTCCCTTGCTTCGCTCTTCAAGGGTGCCATCCGGGTGCTTGAGCGGCGAAGCCAGCCACCGCTTGACATACAGCAGCACCCACGGGCAGTCGGTGACCGACTGCACCGCGCGGACCACGAGGTCCCAGGGAACGGTGTCGAAGAACTTCTGGACATCGAAGTCGATCGCCCAGTCGTACTTCCAGCACCGCTGCCGGCATGCCACGAGCGCGTCCATTTGCGAGCGTCCCGGCCGGTAGCCATAGGAGTCCTGGTGGAACCGAGGTAACCGTTCAGCGGGTTCGGTCAGGATGGGGCTGCCAGGACCGGCGGGATCGGGTGGCCGTGTAGTTCGGCGGTGATCGCGGTGGTGAGGTATTCGTGAAGGCGGCGGCCTTGGAGGCGGCAGGTCTCGCGGAGGGTGAGGAGCCGTTCGACGATCCGGTTGCCGGTGGCGGTTTGGGTGCCGTAGCTGGTGCGTCGCCAGTGCACGGCGTGACGCAGCGCGCGCTCGGATGCGTTGTTGGTCGCGGGCACGCCGGGGGTGCTGGTGAAGGTCCACAGCGCGGTCTCGTGAGCGAGCAGCCCTTCGCAGAACCGGCGGGTCTTGGGGTCCCGGCAGCGGGTGCCTTTGGCGAGCAGATCGTGGATCGCGTGGCGCAGTGGGGCGATCTGTTGGCGGAGGTCTTCGAGGTTCGAAGGGTCGCGGCCAGGAGCGTGCAGCGCGGTGAACACGCGGCCGAGTTCCCGCCCGAGCGCGCGACCGAGCCGGCCTGGGGCGCAGTCGCGCTCGGAGAGGGCGATCAGGTCACGAGCCAAGTGAGCGAGGCACAACTGCCGGTTGGTGTCATCAACGAACAGATAGACGGCGTACCGATCGGTCACGATCACCCCGCCGGGCTGCTCGCCCAGCAGCGCCTTCGCCGCGTCACGGTCGCGCCGCTTGGCGATCTGAAAGAGCGCCATCCGCTCGGCGATCGAGACCGACAGCCACTGGCCTTTCCCGGCCTGCGGCCAGCTGGTCTCGTCCGCGCCGCGGACCGGTTCGCGGTCCAGCGCGTACAGGATCTCGGCGTAGGGCGCCTCCAACGTGAGCGAGGTCTGCTCAAGCAGCGATTGCAACGACGCCGTGCTGATCGTCAGGCCGAACAGATCGCTGAAGATCCGGACCGTTTCACGACGCCCGACCCGCGCGGCGGTCAACGTCGCCGCAGCGGCCGCGACCCCCGGCCCGAACGCTCCGGCTGGCACCCCGTCGGGCAGCCCGGCAAGCGTACACGCCCCGCAGTCGCAGCGGACCCGCATCCGCCGATGCTCGGTCACCTCGACCCGCGTGAGGATCTCTGAGACCTGATGGGCGACCGGATCACCCGCCAGCGTCTCATCCTGGCGCAGCTGCCCGCCGCACCCCCGGCACGACAGCGGCCAGTGCTCAACAACCCGATCCGGGTCAGCGACCAGCTTGCGATGACGGCCCTTATGGCCAGGCTGCCCACCCTGCTTCTTGCCCGACGAACGCTTCTTCGGGCGCTCCTCCCGCGCCTCACGCGAGTCCCGCGACGGCGGCAAGCTGCTGTTCTTCGAGCTCCGGTCAATCAGCCGCCTGAACTCGGCGATCTCCGCCTCCAACACGGCGATCCGCTCAGCCTGCGCGGCGAACAGAACCCTCACTGCATCCCGACCAGCATCGAACGCTTCATCCACGATGTCGGGCGCCACGAACGCAACATTTCCTGCAACACCACGAAATCCTTCAAACCAACCCGACGACCCCCTGGACGGCTACGAACCGAGGTTCCACCAGCGGCTCCAGATACATGGCCGCGACCGTTTGCGCGATCCTGTCCGCAACGGTGGGCACGCCTAACACCCTGGTCCCCGGGCTGTGCGGCTTGGGGATCTCGACCGCCCTGACCGGGAGCGGAAAGTAGGACCCTGAACTCATCCGATTCCAGACCTTGTAGAGGTTGTTCCCAAGATCAGCCTCGAACTCCTCCAGCGCCTGCCCATCCACCCCGGGGGCGCCCTTGTTGGCCGCAACCCGCCGGTACGCCTCCCAGACCAACTGCTTGGGAATCGCAAACGACTTGTCCTTCGGCTTTGGCTTGCTCATCTTCGCTTCCTCCCGAGGCTGACGCCCCGGTTGAACGACATGGACATTCCTGGTGAGCCGGCCCCTTCGCTCCGCCACCACCCCAGCGAGCAGCGGCTTCACAGCTAATACGAGCCGGTCCGCCAGCGAGCGCCGCGACTGGTACTCAATGCCTCCGGTTTCCGCCGTTGGCACGCTCCCTCTCGCCGCCCGTCGTACTGACCCGCAGGCCCGGACGGCCGCTATCGACGCTCGCCTTCTCACGTTCCATGCAAGAGCCGCAGACCAGGATCACGCCGCCTCTACGCCGGGCACCACCTGGCCAGCAAACGGGTATCCGCCAGGCTGATCCCGAGGGGCTCGCTAGGACCCCCGGTTTTGATGCCGTCTCTGAGTTTCGACGCCTCAACAGCGCACGCCCCACCGGGTCACCCCGGCCGAGCGCTTCTGGAACGTCTTCCTGGTCCCCACCTGACGCGATCACAACCGCGCCTTTTCCGGATCGCTCACCACGACGGTCTTCAGCCAACGCAGCATCCGGTGGTTTAGCGCCCGCCCCCGTGGGCCGACGCTGGAGAGCCAACAAGTCTCCATCTCTTGCACAGTTCCGCCTATATGGGGGTCTTCTACACGACTCCTCCTTCAGCGTTCGTGACACACAGCGAGCCTCATACCGCCGAGCGGTGGTGCGGACGCCTCGGTGATCCTGGAGGCGGTCGGGGTTCCAATGAGCCTCGCTCGGGGGCGTCGCTTCGGGACGCTGGGTGGTGGCCCGGGGTACCTTCCGATCTAGATCGCGGGCGACGAACGCCTGCTTGGATGCCCCTGTGGGGCTTTGCGACCCTTTCAGGTAGCTGGAGGTACCGCCGTGGCCACCATCTCAACCCTACTCTCAGAGCACGTGAGCCTGCGGGTGCGGTCGGTCGATCGGATCTTCCTGGCGGGGTATGTGCCTAGGTTGCAGTGCGATGGTCAGCTGGTGCGGTTCCTCAATGAGCGGGCAGGCGGGACGATCCCGTCGCCGGCGATCCTGGGGAAGATCGGCGCCGCGTATGTTGAGCAGATCAACGCGTTCGTGAAGGCGCGGGAGATCCCGGTCGTGCGGTTCACCAGGGACATGGTCAAGGAGGATGTCGCGCGCCCGTACATGCGAAAGGCCGAGCGGGAGGAGCGCTCTGGGGTGGTGATGCTCGGCATCGCGCAGGAGAAGGCGTGGGCGTGGCGCGGCTGGCGTGATGGCGGCCGTGACGCGCACCCGCATTTCGCGTTCGCGCGCCAGGCCGTGTTCGTCAACCACCATTACTGGTACATCTTCGATCCCGACTGGGGCCCGTCGTTCGTGAAGACCAACGCGTACGCGCCGGATCCGGTGTGGGTGTACCTCAACGGCCACGAATGGGCAAAACGCCAAGCCGCGCGGGAGGGGATCGAGTTCACGCCGCTGGATAACGGCTTTCGCGCTTGCGACCAGCCAGAGCGGCTGGCGGAGATCTGCGACCAGCTCTCAGAGCGCGGTCGGGTCGCCCGGGGGAATCTCACCCCCGGGCTCCCACGGATCCCGGCGTGACAGTCTCCCGTCACCGGGCTCTTCTCACCAGCCGTCAGTAGTTGCGCATCAGGCGCCAGTGAACGAAGAGCGTGGGCTGCCTGCCCACCAGCCCCGTCCACCAGCGGTCAAACCGCTTGGCGCCCCGCAATCGCTTGTACTTCTTCGCAGCCCAGCGCCTCAGGTAGGAGCTGACACGCTGTAGGAGTGGATCGACCCCTACCCGGTTGTTGAGCGCCGTTTGAATCCAGCACGGGAGCTGGGGTTGGTGCCGTTGATCGCTGGGATGCCGCTCGCGGGCTGGCAGGCTTTGCGCGTTCCTGAACGCGCGAGAGCCCTCCCGCCAGCTTGGTCGTTGCGTCGGGAGGGCTCTCTTGGATGCCGGAGGTGGCACCCGATGTTGATCGTATGCGCCGAGCCTGCTCGGGTCGAGAGTGTGCTGGTGGCTGGGGGGTTGTCGTGCCCGTCGTGTCGCGGGATGCTGGGGCCGTGGGGGCATGCTCGGGCGCGGGTGCTGCGCTGCCGGGCGGGGGATCGTGTTTTGCGGCCGCGTCGGGGGCGGTGCCGGGGGTGCGCGGGGACGCACGTGTTGCTGCCAGACGTGGCGTTGGGGCGTCGGCAGGATGAGGTGTCGGTGATCGGGGCGGCGATCGAGGCGAGCGTCGCCGGTGAGGGGTATCGGCGGATCGCCGCGCGGTTGGGCGCGTGTCCGGACACGGTCCGTGGTTGGCTGCGCCGGTTCGTCGAGCGGGCTGATCAGATCAGGGCGCATTTCACGCGGTGCGTGGTCGTGCTGGATCCCGAGCTGGGGGCGGTACTGCCGGCCGGGAGCGACGTCGCGGACGCGTTGGAGGCGATCGCGGTCGCCGCCCGGGCGTGGGTGTTGCGGTTCGGGCCGGGTGATCCGTGGCAGATCGCGAGCGTGCTGTCGGGCGGGGTGCTGTTGGCAACACGAGCCTCCGCCTATTCGTGGGCGACGTGAGCTGAGAGGGTCCCGCGCTCGTTGAACTCGAGCGTCGGGAGGAACCTGATGGGTGGTGATGAGGAGGGTCGGCAGGAGATCGGACTGTTCAGGTACGCACTCGTGCGTGACGTCGCAGATCCTGCGTTGTCGAAGGCCGAGCGCGGCCGGCTCGTTCGCGCCCTGAGTGATCGTGAGCATGTCGGCCCGGACGGGCGGCTGGTCAGGGTCGCGCGCGCCACGCTGGATGAGTGGATCCGCGCGTACCGTCGGGGCGGGTTTCAGGCGTTGGTGCCTCGGCCTCGTGTGGTTGCGCCCCGCACGCCGGCCGGGATGTTGGAGCTCGCGTTTCGGTTGAAGCGCGAGCGGCCGGAGCGGACCGCGGCGCAGGTCAGGCAGATCATGCTCACCACGGCCGGCGAGGGTGATCAGGTGCCGGGGTTGCGGACGTTGCAGACGCACTTGGCGCGCGCCGGGCTAAACGTCCGCGCCGATGGCCGTTCTCCGGGGAAGGTCTATGGACGGTTCGAAGCTGGAGCAGCAGCACCGCGATCACCAGGGCGAACGTTCGTCCTGGCGCGACGGCGTCCCACAGCTCGCCGAGAAAGCCTTGCCTCGTTGCTGGCGGCGCCTGAGCCGCAGGGGGCGGGGTGTTGGGCGTCTCGTTCATCGCGGCTCCTCTTGGTGTCGGCCGACGTTGTTGTCCGCTGACATCTGGTACGATACACGTATGTATCCGATACGTCAATGCATTGAAGGGGCCGAGCGAGATGACGCCTGAAAGCACACCGATGCGACCACCCATCCCCCAGACCCCTCAGGCTCTGGCGCGAGCCGAGGGGGCCCCTGCGCGGGTGACTCGCCGTCGAGCCCAAACCCGCACCCGGCTGCTTGACGCCGCCTTCGGTGTCTTCGCTACGCGAGGGTTCGGACGGGCGAGCATCGAGGAGGTGTGCGAGGCGGCCGGCTACACCCGCGGCGCGTTCTACTCCAACTTCGACACGCTCGACGAGCTGTTCTTCGCCCTCTACACGCAGCGCAGCGAGCTGATCGCCGACCGCGTCGCCGCCGGCCTGGCACACCCACCCGCCGACCTGCCCGAGCTCGTCGCCCAAGTGGTCGGGGTGCTCATGGTCGATCGCGACTGGCTGCTCGTGAGCACAGACTTTCGGCTTTACGCCGCTCGCAGTCCCGACGTCGTCGCCGCGCTCATCGCCCATCGCAACAAGCTTCGCGACGCGCTTGCCGCCTCGCTGGCCTGCGCGATCGATCGCTCCGACCTACCAGCGTCGCTGCGAAGCGCCGAAGGACTCGCCCGAGCTGTGATGGCCATCCACGACGGCGCCGCCACCGACCTGCTCCTCGACAACGACCCAGCCCGGTTTCGGTCCTGGCTCGCCGATCTGCTCACCGCGCTGCTCGACCACCCACGCGAGACTCCGCAGCCCACCGCCGCCAGCCCCGCCGCCGCTCAGACCGTCAGACCCTCGGAGGGACGCGCTTGAGAGCGTGGAGCACATTCGCCGAAGTCTGCGGGACGGCGTCCGCCTCACTGATCGGCCTGCTCTTCGTCGCAGTTTCGATCAGGATCGACCTCATCGCTCCTTCACAGGAGCTCCGCAATCGCGCCGCACAGACGCTCAGCCTGTTCGCGACAGTTCTCATCATCGCGATCTTGACCGCCGTTCCAGGGCAGCCCATACAAGCCCTCGGCGCCGAACTGACCACACTCGCGATCATCACCGCGGGCGGCCTGATCGTTCTCGATCGACGCGCGAAAACTCACGCGAGTACCCAAGCGATCGCGAGGGCTCTCGAGCTGCTCGCGCCGACCAAGATCGTGTCGATCACGCTACTTGTCTCCGGCGCGCTCCTCGCATTCGGCGTACGCGACGGACGTTACGCGCTGATCATCCCGGTACTGATCGCGCTCACCGGCGGCGTCACCAGCGCCTGGCCTATTTCTCACCAAGATCACCACGGAGCAGAACGCCCCAAACGCGAAACGCACCGAAACGTGACGAAACGGTCCTCGCGACAGCCCAACGGCCAACGGCTCCTTCGGACGAGCTGCAGCAGCCCACCGCCCACGTCGACGGACTGCCCCATCCGTGACGGAGCAGTCGTCTCGCCCGCCGCCGCCACACTGCTCCTCCAGGCGTAATCCAGCAGCGTCCCGCGACCCGCGCTGGAAGCGCTCGATCGCACGTCGCGAGAATCCTGCTCCGCTCCCATGACATGGCACGCGGCCGCGATGCTTGAGCCCCGCAACGCGGAAGGCGCGCCTTTGCGGACGATCGCATCGTTCCCGACCCGTCAGACAGCCCACGACTGCATTGGCGAGAGGTTGTCGGAAAATTGGATGCAGGGACCTCAATGTGGGACGCGGATGGTCCGAATCAACTGCTATTGCTGGTGCCGTCCCACGTCAGCGACAAAGTTCGACCGAATCGGCGTAGTCGCACCCATTACCTCTGAATTTTCCGACAACCTCGCGACGATGCAATCGTCCGGATCCGGTCCCTGCCGGCCGCAGCTGGCGAGTAGCCGGGCCGGTGCCGGTTGGCTCCGGCAGACCTGCCTCTAGCCGCCAGACGCGGCGCTGGTCGGTGGCCTTCCGTTCCATGGGCGAGCCTCGACATGGCGCCGGTATCAGCCACGCGATCGGTGGCATCCTCTGGCCGAGCGTGGACCACGCCCAACAGCCAAGGCGACCGCCCAGGCCGAGTGGCCGCACAGCACCGGAGTAGCGGCGATTGGTCAGCTGATCACGCGGCCAAGCGGCGCCGCGCCTTCTGCACCGACGGCAGCGCCGCCTTCGCCTTCGCCTTCGCCAACGGCCGAGCTCGCAGGTCAACGCTCGCCGGTTTGGCCGCGATCTCGATCTCCTCACCGGTCGCCGGATTGCGACCCTTGCGCTTCTTCTGAGCTGGCTTCACCCGCACGGTCAGCTGAGCCAGCCCGCCGATCCGCACCTTCTGCGCGTTTCCGAGCTCCTCGAGCACGACCTCATCGAACGCGGCCAGAGCCCGCTTCGCGTCGCTTCTACTCATCTCCGCGCGCTCGGCCACCTCGGCGACCAACTGTGTCTGTGTCAACGGCAATGGATTCCTCCAACTCGATCTGCGATAACGGCGCATTCAACCGCGTTGGCCAGACGCAAAGCCCGCGCGTTCGATCCTCAGTCCCCCGGGCAGCATCCCGCGAACGCTGCCGCTGTGGCGCGCCTGAGCGAAACAAGCACGCGGTGCATCCTTCCGCCGCGCCTGAACCCGTCGCAAGCCAGAAGTCCGCTGCACCAGTCACTCACGCTCGCTCTTCGGCGAAAAGCATCAGCTCGCGACCCTCCACGGATGCTCACACTGCGGATCGTGGACTCGGACGGGGCCGCCGCCGCTGCCGGCGGGGCTTCGGCCTTCCTCGCCGTATTCCGACCGGCCGACGCCTGCTCCCGCCGACCTCTGCGGCTACTTCGGGCTGGCCTGTACGCTCGGTATCACATTCAACAGCAAGCGTGGCGGCTTGTCAGCCGAGTTCTCGTTTGCGACCACAAGCGGCAGTCCTCGCCTGCGAGTCGGCGAGATCCGATCGGCGGATTCTGGTCGGACCAGCGGGGCTCGGCGTCTCGCGCTTCGGCTATCCCTGGGTGGGTCTGAGCCGCACGCGGGGACCGGATCGGTGGTGTTCCTACGACTTGCTGGTCAGCTGATAGCCGCGCTGCGCCTTCGTCACTTCGCTGGTCTTCGCGAGTTTCGAGAGGGTGGTGCTCACGCTGGCGCGGCCGAGGCCCGTCACGGCCGCGACCTCGCTGGCGGTCATCGCGTCGCCGGCCGACAAGGCCGCGAGCACGGCGCCCTTTGTCTCCCCGGATGCGGAGCGGGCTCGGGCTCGTGTCGCGGCGGCGGATCGCGTGCGTACGGGCGCCGTTCCCTTGCCAGGGGAAGTACTCGGTGCTGCGGCATGGCCGGGCGCCGCGGACCCGTCGCGGCCTGCCAGCGCCGCCAGCGCGCCGCGGAGCTTGTCGGCTTCGCTGAGCACCTCGTCGAGGCGCCGGTGAACCTCCTGAAGAAGGTCGTCAATCATGTCAACCTCGTCCTCCTGAACCTGTCTCGTAAACGGTCTGGCAATCATACCTTTGCAGCCACAGTATCGATGCACAATTCAATGCGACGCGACCGCGGTCACGGTTCCTCGCACGCGTGCAGCGCACCGCCGAGACAACGCGTGTCGGCAGGTCGAACCCCGGCGTTGCTTATGGACGCGCGCGCAACGCGAGGATGCGTTGGGCAGCCTGCCGGGCCGCGGGCTGGCTGAGCTGATGGTCAGCGAGTGCTGAGACGAGCACACACAGGACAGAGATTCCGTGCGCGGGGGTGTTGTCGTTGGGTTCGTGGCGGCGCGCAGGATGAGGTCGACGCCGGCCTCGGCAGCGCGCATGCCGCGTGCGCCCAGGGTGCCGAACCGCGTTAGGGCGCCGGCGCTGATCGCGTCAGTGATCGTGACGCCGCGAAATCCGAGTCGGTCACGCAGTTCGCCTTGGATCACGGCCGCTGAGAGGCTGGCGGGCGGTTGGGGGTCCAGCGCTGGATAGGTGGCCCAGGACAGCATCACGAGCTTGGCGCCGGCCGTGATCGCGGCGCGAAAGGGCACTCATCCACGCGAGCGTTGGGTCTCGATGGAAGGGTTCAGCGTGACAGGGCCGAGATTGGTGTGCTGAGCGCGGTCATCCGCCCGAGGAGACGCGACGGAGGTCGAGCTTGCCGATCCGGAGCGCGCTCAGCGCCTGCAGCCGCTGGGCGAGCCCGGAGCCGCCCTGGACGACCAGCCACGCGTTCCCGATCCGCCGCGCTGTCAACCCGCCGTCGGGGGCGTTGACCGTGCCCGGATGGCCGGCGACCGGCTGTGCGTCCGGGAGCGTCCCGAGCACGCGGCCCGGCCGGCTGGCGTCGAGCAGCACGGCCGCCTCGAGTCCCCAGCCGTGCAGGTAGTACTCGGTGTCGACGCACGAGACCAACAGCGCGCCGACGGCGTCCGGGTAGCTCGGGATCACGTTGATCACGTGGCCCCACTCGGGCGTGAGCGCGCGCAGGCCACGCTGCGCCAGCTCGCAGGCGCCCGGGAGTGGACGGGTCGGTCCGTGGTAGGGCGACTCGGTGATGTTCGGCGTGACCGCACTGCGTGCCTGCCAGAACGACGCGAACGGCATGAAAGGCATCCGTTGGCTCGTGGCGATCACGTTCCCGTTGCGATCGATTGGGAGGATCGCGATCGTCCGAATCGTGATCGGACGGTGCCCGAGCAGCGGCGGGAATGTCTCGTGCGAGCGGATCGGCTGGCCCGGTCGCCACCCCATGACGAGGTTGGGGTAGCCGGCTGGGAGGAACAACACGGCGGCCCGGTCGCCCGCCGGCAGATCGGGCGAGCTGAACGTCCGGATCGTGCGATCACCGACGCGTACCGCGAGGACGTCGGGCGCCGTCATCACGTAGCCGACCGTGTCCCCGCGTGGCGGGGTGGAACTGATGCTCACGCCGATGCCGCCGAACAGCGGGTTCGAGCGCGTCGCGTACAGTGATCCGCCACCTTCGCCGGACCCGAACCGGCCGTTCTTGTTGTACGAGATCGATGTGTTCCAGAACGCCTCGCCGGCGGCGAGATTCGGGGTGACGGAGATCGAGTAGTGGTAGCCCGCCAGCGACGCCGCCTCGACCCTCCCCGGGACCGTGCCCGCGAGCGGTTGCGAGGAGCTCTCGGTGAGGGCGATCACGCCGGCGGTCGCAGAACCGCTCACGAGCAGTGTCCCAAGCACGATCACGAGCGGATGCGAGCGCCGGCCGAGCCGACCTGTCAACCGCTCCCACCACCGCGGCCGCGCCGGCGCCGGGGCTGGCTCGCGCACCGCCGCCGCGCGCACAAGCTCGTCGCGCAGGACTGCAAATGGGTCGGTCATCGCTGATCCTCCAGGTTCGCGCGCAACGTCGCCAGCCCGCGCGACACTCGCTTTCGTACGACTTGCTCCGAGCACTGCAGACCGTCGGCGATGACGGGGTAGGGCTCGTCCAGCACCACCCGCCGGATGACCGCTGCGAATTGCTCCTCCGGCAACGCCGCGAGCGCCGCGCGCAGATTACGCCCACCGCGCTCGGCGATCGCCACCAGCTGCTCATCGTCGAGCTCCACCACGGCCATCCCGAGCCGCACGCGGCTCTCCGCCTCGATCTTCCCGCGCCGCACCGAGTCGATGATCAGGTTGCGCGCGATCCCCAGCAACCATCCGATCGCCGGGCCCCTCGCCGGTTGGTACTGCCCTCGATGCTCCAGCGCCCGCGCGAACGTTTCGGCCGTTAGGTCGAATATCGCCTCCGGTTGGCGCGTGCGCCGGCCGACGAACGCGAGGACGGCATCGAGATGGCGGTCGTAGAAGCAGCCGAAATCCGACGCCGACCCACTCGCCAGCAGATCTTCGTCGGACAGCTGCAGCACGCTCATACCCCGCTGTACGAACCGGCGCGCAGATTGTGACCGGCCCGATCGCGAGTAGCGAGGAGTGCTCCGTCGTCGCTGCAGCACAGCGCCCGACGACGCCCGGCCGGCTGGGATGACGACCGCCTGCACGCATTCCGGCCGAGCGGCAAGTCTCGGTTCTCCTTCACGTCTCAGGTTCGTTGCGGCGGTGCTCAAGCTCCTTGAGGGCAGCTGTGTGGTACTGGGTGGCGCGAGTGAGTTCTGCGATGCTGGTGGCGACGGCGTCGTCGAACTCGTCTTCGTGCGCGATGTATGGACGAATCACGCGCAGCACGAGGCGACGCGCAAGCCTTGTCAGGAGTGAGCCACCCCGCTGCGGGTTCGCGAGATCGCGGTAAGCCCGCGCGCTTCCGAGAGCGTCTCGTACGCGGCCGGCAGGTACTTCATCCGCACGCAACCTTGGGCGGGCAGCGACCGGGAGACGCGGTCGTCTGCCGTCAGGTCTCCGCTCGAGTAGAACATGGTCCTGCAGTCCCAGAGCACCCCCGGGCAGGTAGCCGCGGATCTCAAACCATCGTCCCCAGTGCTCGAAGACGTACCAGGGGGCGTGCCAGGTGTTCTGATACCAGTCAGGCAGCGCGAACTCTCGCCGCATGCTCTTGTCGAGGAAGGCGATGCCGTCGTGTTCGAGCCGGATCACGAAGCTCCCAGCTACCGCCGGGCAGCGCTACCTCCCCGTGGACGCTCAGCACGACAACCCGCCGGTGCGGCTTACCCGCAGCAACTCGGTCAGCCACAGGTCCTGGCGTCGCTCATCGATATGCGTGAACCCGCTGTGATTGAAGACAAGGTCAAAGTTCCTGTCCGGATACGGCAGCGGTGGATCCGGCCCGTTGACGCTGACATGTACGTAGGGAAGGTGCGCGCGGCACCACGCGATCGCTTCCTTGTCAATGTCGGTCCCGTGCAGCGATCGCGTCCTGCCGATCTCTTCTAGCCAGAGGAGCATCCGGCCGCAGCCGCGTCCGAAGTCCAGAATTGACTCAAACGAATCGAGCGAACGATCGATGATCGCCGCGAGCGTTCGCTCGAGCTCACGGACCGATTCCCGCCCGGACCAAAAGAACGACGTCCGATCCGTCTCGCCTGCGACACGTGAGATCAGCTCTTCGCCTGGATCCGGCATCGAGAGAGCCTCCGGGATCAATGACGAATCAGCCATGCCCGCATCCTACGCGCGACGCAGAGTGTCGGATCGGGCTAATGACAGGCAAGATGGACGTCCCCCGGTTCGGTGGTCACAGTGTCCATCAAAGCGGGGGAACTCCAATGAGCGTGGTCACGATTGCGGGGATTGAAGCCGATCAACGCCCCGCGGGCCTCGTGCTCGCTGGCGGGCGTGCCCGTCCAATTCCACTACGCAGCGCCGCGGGCTGAAGCTGGCGACCGCGGGCGTCGCATAGCAGAAGCCCGGTCCGATGCACGCCGGCCCGAACGCAGAACTGCCAGTCGATCAGCCGGAAAGTGTGGCCTGGAAGGCTCGCTCGTGCAGCGGCGTGCGACCGCGCTTGCCCGCCGCTTCGATGATTCCGATCATCCGCAGGCAGTAGACCGTCCGCTGGGCAAGAAGCACGCTGCAACCAAGCACCGAAGCCAACTCGCGAGTGCTAAACGGAACCGGCGGGAGCGTCGGCAGCCACCTCACGATGTCCTCCGGACTGCGCAGCTCGACGCGATCAAGCACATCGACCAGACGCCGCTGTCCCGGATCCCGCGTCCTGTGACGCGCGCGCACAGCTCGATCTGCGCGGAGGTGGTCCTCGCGTAACAACAGCACCTCGACGGTCAGATGCGGATGAGTCAGAAGCGACGGGAACGCAACGAGCTTGTCGAACACCTCCACCACACCGGCGCGCTTCGGCGAGCGGCGAAGCGAGATGACCTCGCCCCGCTCATCGACGCGCACAATTCGCCGCTCCGCCGCTACCGGGTACACGATCCGAAACCGGTACTCATCAAGCAGCGCATCGAGTTTGGAGCCCAGCGCCGAGAAACCCCCCGTCTGCACCTCGACGAGCTCGCCATCCACACGAACGAGATCGATCACGAAGCGACCAACCGGTACCTCTAACCGGTCTCCCGGCTGTGCCAATACCGCCTTGACCGCGGCATGCAGCGGGCCCTCGCGCAACACTCCGATGTTCGACACGGGCTACAGGCTAGGCCTCAACCCGGCACACAAAGTCCGACGGTTCAGGCGCAACACGCAAATCAGAGCGAGCGCATGGGACACGGCCATGGTCCTGGTCCCGCCAACTGCTGGATACTCGGGGGTAGCTGGTCACGCGGGCGCGACCGTGGGGCTTTGCCTGTGCCCGCCCACGATGACGTCGCAATGCATCACTCCCGTGGGCCGCCAGCTCGACAAGGGCACAAGTCCGGGCGACCTGCAGCGGCCGGATCTCGGAGTTGAGGATCTACGCGAAAGCAGCCGCCAGTCGTTCCGCGCGCCGGCGCGTCCCTTCGTGGCGAAGCGGTCGCGCAACCAACGACCGCGCTGACGACCCTTCCGTCGCCGATGCGATCACGCGACGCGACGTGGCGGAGCCTCGAAAGCGATCGCGCGGATGGCAACATCCTGGGCGGTCGAGATTGGAGCGAACGCGAGAGCCGACCCACGCAGCTTCGGGCTATTTTCAGGACTCGGGTCACGGCACGGCGGACTCCTGCTTCGGTGGCCGGTGCTTGCCGAGACGCGGCTAGCACCGGATGCTCGAGATTGGCGAGGAGGAGGGCAGACGCCGTCAGGCGTCTCGCCCCTGCTCTTGTCTCACCGCAGGCATTCCGGGCGGCAACCTTGGCGGCTTCTGGATACGGCGGCGAGCGGCAGTCACGGCGAGAGTGCCGCCTCGGCGACGAAGCGGAAGCCGTCGAGCGTCGCGGCGGCGCTTCCGGTGCTCGTCCATTCCAGCGGCGACGAGGGTATGGACGCCGGTGGCTGCTCCGCCGGGAGAGCGACAGCCCGCTGCGCTTGCTGGCCGACGAGGAGTGAGCCGCCCGCAAGCACCCGGCGACCGCCGCTCACAGTGGCCGAGCCGCAGGCGCGGACGCCGCGCGCGGACGCCGCGCTTGTCATCTTCTGACAAACCCAGGCTCAGCGTACGGCGCCGACAGCCCTGCGTTCGTGTGCGACCAGGTCCCCGCGATCGGACTCCCGGTTCCCCGCGTGTGGCGAGGAGCAGGGGCGTTGCGAAGCACGGCCTCAGACCCGCATTGCTGCTCGCGCCGTATAGCTGAGCTGGACCGACTCGCGACGAGGGCGAAACGGAGAACTGCAGTTGTCGAACAGATGTGCTTGCAGAGCCCAAACGGGGTGCGGGGGCTGATGGGCTCCCACATTCAGGGCGTCCTTCTCGAGTCAAGGGCGAACCCGTCGGGGTGAGCTGCCAGTTGCCGAACCGAATACCATTCTGTGGCTGCGGCTCCGGCTGGGAGTCGGCGAGCCCGGCAAAGCGTGCAGGCGGCAGGACGTGCGGGCGTTTGGGAGGGAGCCCATCGGCGGTCCGCTGCACCTCTCCAGAGTCGTACACCCCAGGAACAATGTCGTCGACGGTGTAGGCACCTCGTGCCATCCATCGTGTTCCGATGAGTGGTCGGTAGCCGAACGCATATACGCGGAGCTTGGCGCTTGGAAGAGCTAGGAGATCCCGTAACTCAAGCGTGCCTGCGGTGCGCTTCTCTCGGATCTCGGCCGGGAAGTAGCGGAGTTCTCGGGGATCGCAGTACTCGGGGAGCAACATCGTCAACGTGCCTGCCACGACCGGTCGCCACTCCTTCTCGACAGGCACGACGACGATTTTCTCGGCCGTCGGCTTCAGGCCTATGCCCGTTACCGCGACCCGAGCCCTGAAGGTCACATCGACAGGGTTTCGACGCTTGGGCAGGAGATGCCACGAAATGGGCTTGAGGCGCAGACTTCGAAAGGTTCGTGACCACGCATGCTTCGGAAAGCGGCGGCCGAAACGAACGTTGTAGATCGGGCGTCCGGTTTTCTCGTCCTCAGTCCAGCTGATCGTGTGAGCCCATGCGTGCGCGAGGGGCAGGAGCTGGAACGCGACAACGACGATGACCGTTGCCAAGATGCCGGAGAAGACGCCCAATACAACCGTAAGGGCAAGCTGGTCGGACGATTGGCCCCCCGGTGTCGGTGGCCCTTGACACCCTCGAGGGCCCGTCTCTCGTAGCGTTCTCAGAGCTGGCTATATAAACCCGTCGAGCCTGGCTGCCCGGGCACCGAAACGCTGCGACGTGCACGGTCAAGCGTGTCTTTGACAGGCATACCACGATGCTCGTCGGGAATCGGTCGGCAACAGCCGACGAAAGGACGAAACTCCACGCCACCGTGGAGCAGGCCAGGATCACCGAGCACGTTCGGACGATGCGGCAAGACAGGGACCGCCGAGTCGCCGGTGCGACAGCAGTAGACACGAGACGCGCGGGAGACCGCGCCAGCTGTCGCATGCCCGGCATAGCCACCCCCACGCGGGCAGTATGGCAGCCGAGCGGGATCGTGAATCTCCAGACTTGGCGAAAGTGTTGTGCGAGACGTTGATCTCCCTCGAGAGACCAGTTTGATTCAAGCGGCGGGGGCTGCTGGGATCCGGAGCGGCGGGCGTAGGCGCGCCAGGTGCGATCCAGCGAGGCCAGCCGGCGCGAGCAGGGTGCCTGACGAGTCCTGCTCTCCTTCCGCTACGAGTACCCCAGTGCTCCGCGTCGGCTCCCCCGCAACGCGCGGTTGGCAGGGGCCAGGACCGCCGAGGTCCGAGCCGCGCCGTCACCTACAGCCCCAGAGCCCCGCAGGCCGCGCAAAGGGGGGGACGGTCAGGCTCCGCGCCGACAGGCTCGTCCGGATATCAAAGGAGGTCCAGAATCCCGAGGGCGCTCGCCTTCACGGCGAAGCATGCGCGCGGCCCCGGCCGAGTGGACGCGTGCTCGTGGGCGAATCCGATCGTGCGCCGCGGTGCCGATCGGGCTCGATCCGGGCGAGCGCTTGGTCGCCAAGGCAATCGCCACGTGGTGCGCGACCCCAGGCGAAAGCAGTCGCGCGCCGGCGCGACCACGGACGCCTGCCTCTGGGCGAAAGCGGTCGTCTGGCCGTTCGCGGTGTTTGCTAGCTGCCTGTGGTCCGGAGCCGATCGTCAGCAAGCGGTCGGGGATCTCGCCCGGCTTCCGCCAGCGCTTGCTGGAACGCGCCCAGTCAGCTAACGCGAAGAGGTGTCACTCGTGCAATCCGGGCGAAGCGGCAGTCTCGCCGGCGCGGACTCGCAGGCGGCTGAGATTCCCCAGCGGCAGGAGCCAGCCGAGCCCGTCGCCGACTATCGCTTCGACGGGATCGCTTGCAAGGTGTCTGCAAGCACCTGACGCCCTTTCCGCACGTCTGGTGGTCGATATCCGTCCCCCATCGCGGGCGCCGGTGGGGTCAGCGGTCGGGGTCGGTGGTGTAGGCGCTGGCGGGTACGCCGAGCAGCTCGAGTAGCTGGTGTTGCAGCGGGGTGAGCTGGGGGTCGAGGGTCTGGATGCGTTGGCCGTCGCGGGTGAGGTGGTGGCGTTGGACGTTGGTGAAGGCGTCGAGGATGCGGGCGGCGGTCGGGGCGGTGCAGGCGCGTTGCTCGTGGTAGAGCGCCAGCTCGGGGATGTTGTGATGGGTCATCGTCCGACGTAGCTCGCGTTCGATCAGGCAGTTGGTGAGCAGCGCGATGAACTGGCAGGCGAACAGCGCCTCGATCCGGAACGGGCTCTTGAGTGTCACGGGCGCGGCGTCCTGGACGGATTTCAGTTCGTGGTGGCGCTTCTCGAGGTTCGGCTGGTAGCGGTAGGCGGCGAGCACCTGAGTGTCGGTCAGCTCCGAGTCGTTGGACGTGAGCGGGAAGCGACCGTCAGAAGCGGCGTCGTAGCGGACCTGCTCGGCATCGACGCTCACCTCGAGCGCGTAGCGGGTCTTGGCGATCTTGCGGTAGCGGGTGTCGTTGCCGGGTCGGCCGCGTTTCTCCTGGCGGTAGCGCTCCTCGACGGTCTCGATGACCGTGACCGACACCCAGCGCTCGCCGCCGCTTGTGGTCAGCAGCGCGGCGGCGGCCTCCTCGGCGGCGACGCGGGTGGTGATCCTGGCGCGCGGGCCGGCCAAGCGCTCCGATAGCTCCCCGAGGGCGTGGCCGGCGCGGTCGATCCGCTCGGCGCGGGCGCTCTCGTCGTGGTGCTGTTTGGCGCTTGAGTGCACCCAGGTGATGCGGTATCCCTCCGTGGTCGGGAACGGCGCCGGGCAGACCCGCCAGACCAGGTCGGGATCACCGTTGCGCTTGCCGGGCCGCCGACACGCCTCGACCCAATCGGGCGCCTGCGTGCTCATCCACTCGCGCAGCCGCCCGTCCTCTGAGCGTGAGCGCGGCAGCACCGTGATGAACCGTCCGCCGTGGCGCTCGATGTGGCCCATCTGCTCGCGCGTGCACAACTTGCTGTCGGCGACATACAGGAAGTCATGGCGGCCAACCAGCACACACAGCCCGTCCCACGTCTCGATGTGCGTCTGATCGTCGGTCACGTTGCCGTCCGCGAGGCGGTGCGCGAGTGGCACCGCCCCGTCGGCCGACACTGTCAGGATCAGCAGCAGCTGCTTCAGATCGCCGCGATGCTCCTTGTTGTGACCGCGCTTCGCGGCGGCCGTTGACTGGCCGCCCCGCTCGCGCCCATCGGCCTGCAGGTACTCGCCGTGCAGAGTGATCGAGGTCGAGTCGTTGTGCAGCTGCGAGCAGTCAACACCGAACTCCCTGATTGCCCCCAGCGTCAGTTCCGTCAACAGCGACGCGCGATCTGCGTCGAACAACCGATCCAACGCCCGGCCGACGCGGTCATCGCACAACAGCGCCACCTCGCCTGGCTCAAGTGACAGCGCGTCCGCCTCAAAGCGGCAGGCCCACTCCCCGATCCCGTATAGCGGCTCACGCTCCACGCACAGGTTCAGCACCAGCACCTTGATCGTCCGGGCGGCCGCCATCAGCACGCGCTGATCGTCGTCGGGCAGATGCCGCTCGAGGACATGCTCGAGCCCGAGCCGATCGAGGAAGTGGCCGAGGATCGGCAGCGCTCCCAGCGCCTGCGAGGCCAGTTCGAACGGTTGCTCTGCGCTGATCGTCATGAATCATCCATCCGGTAGCTACGGTATTAGTACCGTAGCTACCGGACGAACCCGACCACGATGCCCGACCAGCACCCCCAACCCCACCCCGACGACGAGCAGCAGCCGATCGCGCCCGAGCACCAACGGCGCCTCCAACAGATCCTCGAACAGCTCGCGACGCTCGGGTTCTGCCTCCCCGGAACGGTCGCCGAGCGCCACATCCGCTGCCCCAACCCAGGCTGCCACTGCCACCACGACCCGCCCCAGCTGCACGGGCCCTACCTCGCGTGGACGCGCAAGGTCAGCCAGAAGACCGTCACCCGCAACCTCACGGCCGAGCAGGCGCGGCGCTACCGCGCCTGGTTCCAGAACAACCGGCGCCTACGCCAGCTCACCTCAGAACTTCAGGCACTGTCACTCACTGCCGCGGCCGAGGCCGAAGGGTGGGGGGAGAAATAGACGACCAGACGTGCGGAAAGAGCGACCTGATGCGCGCTTGTGGCGAATAGGAGGTCTCGTCCTGCGAACGCCCTGAGACCTGAGTTGAGCGCAAACCGGGGAACAGGGGCATCTGCCCTGGTGTCGCGGGAAAGCAGGGCCCTCGGGATGATCCCTCTGCCGGCGACGGGTCCCGGTTGCGCAACTGGCGATGAGCAGGGCTTGCGACCGGGTCCGCGGCTGAGCCCTGCATTTGAGCTGCCGCGGGTGTGCGGACAAGCGTCCGCATAGCCCCCCGGGGTGTGCGAGAAACTATGCGGACACCGGATGTGCGACGCGCACCGTCGCGCCGGCGCCGGCGATCGGGCTTGACCCGCCTATTGCCGCGGGCGTCCCGTGGTGGATCGCTGAGCGCAACGCCCGGTTCGGCGCAGGTCCGTAGCGCCTCGTTGGGCCCGGCAGGAGCGGATCTGGCGGATCGCGGACCCGTCCTTGTCAGCTGTTCGTCGCTCAGGCGCCACGGATGACTGCTGCGGCTGGTGGCGATCGGCTCGTCGATCCAGCCTCGAGAGCCCCGATGGGGACGGCTGAGCCGTGCGGACGCCAGGGGATCCCGGCGTCCTGCCGGTGGCCGTGACGCCGAGTGCCGCGGCGTGACGCGCCCTCCGCGGCGCGCCCTCTTGCGCGAGGGGGCCGCGTTGCTGGCGCCGTGCAGCCGACCGCGAGCAGCGTGCCCGTGATCACTCGCTCGTTTCGTACGGCGATCAGCTGGCCGTGGTCCTTGGCCCGCTTGCTCGCGTGCGGGTGGAGCCCTCGATCGCTGAGGACCGCGTCAGAGACAGTAGATCCCGCTCCGGGGTCAACGACAGCTCAAGCTACAGCGTCTGGCAGGCTCGCGCCGGCAGGCCCGGGCCTGCGTTCACGTACTGGAGCGTGCTGACTACAGTTCCCAGTGGTGCCCGACGTACGAGGCTGCTTGTCGGGTGTAGATGAGGTCGGGCGCGATCGACTCGGCCGCGTCGTCTTCGCCGAGCGCGCGCATCGTGGCGATCACGGACTCGGCGAGTGCCGGCGGGTCATAGCCACCCTCAAGCACGGCGCCGATCGGGGCGTGTGTGCGTCGTGAGAGATCGCGGACGTGGCGGGCCATGCGTGCGAAGTCCGAGCTCTCAAGCTGACAGCCGCCCAGCGGGTCGGCGCGGTGGGCGTCAAAGCCGGCCGAGATCAGCACGAGCTCGGGACGAAAAGCGGTTGCCGCGGGTAGCACGACGTGCTCCAGCAGCGAGACCCACCGCTCGCCATCGGAGCCGGCGGGGACGGGTAGGTTGATCGTGTAGCCCAACCCCCGGCCCGACCCGGCGTCTCGCAGTGGGCCGCTGTGGGGGTAGGTGTTGGCCTGGTGGATGCTGGCGTACAGCACGTCGTTGCGGCGGCGGAAGATCTCGGCGGTCCCGTTGCCGTGGTGGACGTCCCAGTCGAGGATGAACACGCGCCGCACCCCCAGCTGGTCAATCGCGAGCTGCGCCGCGACGGCGATGTTGTTAAACAGGCAGAAGCCCATCGCGCGCGATCGTTCGGCGTGGTGTCCTGATGGACGCAGCGCCGCGAACGCGATCCGTGCCTCCCCGGCCATCAGCGCTCTGACCATCGCGCACGCAGCGCCGCTGGCATTGCGCGCGGCGCGATAGCCCGCCGCGTCAACGTGGGTGTCGGCGTCGATCAGCCCGCCGCCGCCGGCGACGAGCTGCTCGATCATGTCGACCAGGTCCGCGTCGTGGACAGCCTCCAGCTCGGCGCGCGTGGCCATCGGCGCCACACGCCGCTCCCAGCCCAGCCAGTCCAGCGCAGCGAGCGCGCCGTCAATCGCATCAATCCGCTCAGGCGTATCGGGGTGCTCAGCGATCTGCCCGCGCGGATCGTAATCGCGCGAGCCGGGATGCTCGAACAGCAAACCAGTATGTGCGATCGCCTGCGCAGACTCGACCGCGAGATCACCAAACTCGCCAACCCCAGCTGCACTGCGCGACCGACGTCGATAGTCAACCCGGACATCTCCGGCCACGGGACTCACGACCCGGACCCAGCCCCGGCCACGACGCTCGCGCCGAGGCCGAATCCGATCACGGCAACGATGGACGACAGCACGATCACAGCAAACATCAGACACCGCCCTTCCTGTTGGCCTTCAATCACGCGAGCAAAGCCCACGACGGCCGCAAACCCACACAGCGGGTCTACGCGGGCGGAGGTCAATCGCGTCGGCTAGCCGCAGCGACGGCAAAGGTCAACTGCAGCAACGTCTGGTCGGCTTGGTCAGCGACCGCTTCATGCGGAGCCTACTCGCTTGTAACAATAGGCGCAAGCGCCCCTGATCCCCACGCGACATCAACGTAGCGCGCGTCCTCAGCGCTCGCGGCATAGGCTGGCGCTCGTTGTGAGCCCGGGCGGGCCGCGCGAGTGTGGCGCGACCGATCCGATCCCCCGATGGTCGCCCCCGAGCCACCGGCGGGGTGTGGCTCCTCCGGTCGCTAGCGTGACGGTACGCGATACACCGCCGCATGCCATCGGTGGATGATCGCGCCCGCGGTGCGTAGGAACTACGCGCGTGCCTGCTAGTGCAACGGGACTGCATAGCGCACCGGATGGCGACGGATGCCGTCGGGGCATACGATCGGCCTGTTGTGCCCTGAATACGGAACTCGGTCCAAGCGGGTCGATCGGAAAGGAGGCACAGATGTCAGCCCTCAAGACCAACGGCTCAAGCATGAAGGCGCCGCCGGTCAAAGATTCGACGTTCACGTACGGGGCGGAGGAGAGCCGCCGTACAAGGGCGCCGGCTGGATCGTGTTCGCGGCGATGATGTTCGTGCTCGCCGGATGCCTCAGCATCATCTGGGGCATCGCGGCAGTCTCGAGCTCGCACTTCTTCGTGGCCAACGCGACGTACATCCTCAGTGATCTGAATACCTGGGTTGGATCGTGATGTGCTTCGGAGTGATCGAGTTCATCGCCGCAGCATCGATCTGGCGCGGCGGCGGGTTCGGACGCTGGTTCGGGATTGTCGTCGCCGGCCTCGCCGCGATCGTGGCGATGCTGACGATTCCGGCGTACCCGTTCTGGTCGCTGACGCTGTTCGCGCTGTACGTCCTGGTCGTCTACGGCCTCGCCGCATATGGCGGCAAGCCCTACCTGACCAAGTAGTCACCCGGACAGCCCGCGGGCGGTCTCCTAACCGAGGCCGCCCGCCGTATGCGCGGTGGTGACTCGACGAGCTTCGATCTCGGCCGCCGAGCGGCGGTCGCGCGGCCGAGATCACGCGTGATCGTCTAGCGGCGGCGAGCTACGCGCCGGGACGTCCGGCGGGCCATTCTCCGCGTTGCGAACATCTGATGCCTCCTGGGTCGGTGCTCAGCCGCGAGTTGCGGCGGTTTCTATCGCGTGGAGCTGCTGGGCCTCTTCGGCGGACACGAGGCCGACTTCGACCAGGTCGAGCGGGCTGATGAACCCGTCGCTGATCCGGAAACCGCCGGCCTCCGCGATCGCGTCACGGAGCGGGACCGCCCAATGATGCTCGAGCAGAATCAGCGCAGCGGCCGAGTCGTTCGGGATCTCCTCGATCACGTCCCAAGCCTGCTCGTCGGAGAAGGCTCCAACGCCGGCAGCCGCCGCTTCAGCGCCCACCTCGGCCCCTTGCTCGGCGCCTTCCTCGCCCGCGATTCCCAGACCGATGAGCGCCGACGATGGTGCCGACCTCGATCGCCTCTTCCTTGGTCAGGTTGCTGAGATGCTGCACCTCGATCTCTCCGTCGGCGTCCTTGTGGACGGCGAGCGCGTCGATCACGCGGACGGTGCCTTCGTCATGCAAGCGTTGAAGCTCCGCGATGATCTTTCCATGGAATTCAGGGTGGGCGAAGCCCACCACGATCAGTTGAACAGGTCCGATGGTCATTGCTCTGCCTCTCTGGGAAAGTTGTGCTCGTTACGGGACGGATGCGCGCCCGCCCTGTCGCCTAGGCGGACTTCTCGTCCTCTCCGTAGATCACGAGTCCGTGGAGGATCCACAGGCACAACGCGAACACCCCGAGCGACCAGAACGGGTAGTTGCCGCCGACGGCCAGCAGCGCTTCGAGCGCGCCCAGCGCCGCGCCGATGATCCCAATCACCCGTCCGTACGTGTTGCCGGCGATCAGCGAGAACCCGGCGGCGAGCTGGATCAGGCCAAGGATCACCGTGATCCAACCCCAGGTGTGCAGGTTGGCGAACACGTACGACGTGCTCGAGGTGAAGAAGTGGGCGTTTCCGATCGCCCCGAACCCGTAGATGAGGTTCAGCGTTCCCCCGATCAGCAGCAGAATCGCGACGAACAGCGCCCGCCCGGTACCTCTCATCGTCACATCTCCTCTCTGGCAAACCCGCAGGGGACCGCCCCAGTTGCTAGTTGCTCATGGCACGGTTGGCGATAGCAGCTCGCCTCTCCGTGTCGCCCTAGCATGCCTGTCGGTGGCCGCGGTGTGGGCTTTGTGGGCGGAGGATCACCCGGGCGATTCGGGACGTGAACCGAGCAGGTCGGATTCACGGCGACCGTGCCAGCGCGTGGCGGCGGGGCGTTTGGGGCCGGCGGCGGCTTCTCGAGCTCTGCCCGTAGCGTCGTGACGAGCGGGGAGTCGGGCAGGTGCTCCTCGAGGAGTCGCAGGCAGTGGCGGTAGTGCGTGAGCCGGCGCTCCCAGGAGCAGGAGATCGGCGCGGTGTGTGCGCGTGTCTGGGTGGTCTCGAGCTTTAGTTCGCGGACCTTTGAGATCTTGTCGGCGGCGAGGACCATCAGCGCGTCGTGGCCGGCCCTGGCGACCTGGTCGCGGAGCGCCGCTTTGCGTTCGGCGTAACCGGTGATCCGCTGGTCCTCGCTGACGGCGAGCACGATCGTCGCGATCCGTAGACCGAACCGGGCCGTGAGGTCGGCAGCAGTGGCGTCGGTCTTCTCGATCGTGTCGTGAAGAAGGCCGGCGGCGATCACGTCGTCGGGCGCGCCGGCGCGGTAGAGCAGGTCGGCGACCTCGAGTGGGTGAACGACGAAGGGGGCGCCGTCCGCTGCGCGCCGCTGGCCTGCGTGTTGGTGTTCGGCGTAGGCGAGAGCCGCCCGTGTGTTCGGGAGCCTCTGTGACCAATCCGGGATGCGGCGTTTACGGGCCATGACGGTGGAGCCATGCGGTCGGGGTCATCGGCGTCGGCGCGATTGCCGGACCCGCAGGTGTGTCGGAACGGATGTGCGGATTTCCACGGATGCTCCGGTTCATTGACCACGACATGATCGCTCCGGCTGTCGGGCGTGTGATCGGCCTCAGGTGATGTTCACCCGGGTGATTGATGCCGAGCCGGGCGAGGGCATCGCGGCCACAGCCACTTGAGATGAGTCCACAGCCAACGCAGCCGGGTTACTCGATCGGCGTGATCGAGTCGAAGATCTCGTTTCCCCGGGTTCAGCCGGGGATGTTGCGCCGCTCACGCCTGCTTGAGATCATCGACGGCGGCGGTGGGGCCGCACTCACGGTGGTCAACGCGCCGGTCGGCTACGGCAAGACGACTTTGCTGCGGTTGTGGTGCATCGAGCGTCCGGAGGCCGTCATTTGGATGACGCTCGACGCCGCCGACGACGACCCGGTGCGGTTGTGGACGCACCTCGCGACGGCCGTCGAGCGGCTCGGTGACGGCCTCGGAGCTCGGGCGCTGGCGTGTCTCGGCGTCCGGGGCGCTTCGGTCGAGACGGCGGTGGACGAGCTGATGAACGGCCTGGTCGCGTACGGTCGGCCGGTCGCGATCGTTCTCGACGACCTCCACGCCGTCGGGAGTGAGCGTTCGCTTGGCTCGATCGCGCACGCGATCGAGCGGCTGCCCGCCAATGCCCGCGTGCTCGCGTCGACGCGCTCGGAGCCGGCGATCAGCGTGGCGCGCTTGCGGGCGCGAGGGGCGCTGATGGAGATTCGCGCGCGGGAGCTTGCGTTCACCGTCGACGAGGCGCGGGAGTTGCTCGTGCGTGAGGGGATCGAGCTGTCCGGCGAGAGCGTGGAGTTGCTCGTCGAGCGGACGGAGGGATGGCCCGCGGGGCTGTACCTGGCCGCGCTGTGGCTTCGAGACATCGTCGACCCAGATGAGGGCGTGCGGGCGTTCGTCGGCAGCTCTCGGCACGTCGCGGACTACCTGACGGATGAGGTTCTCACCGCGCTCGCGCCTCAGACCAAGGACTTTCTCCTGTGCACCTCGGTGCTGGGACGGTTCACGCCCGAGCTGTGCGACGCGGTCCTCGGCCGTGAGGACTCGGCCGCGGTGCTCGCGGACCTCGCGCGCTCGAACATGTTCCTCGTCGCACTGGACGCGCACGGGGAGTGGTACCGATATCACCATCTGTTCGGCGAGCTTCTGCAGCTGGAGCTCGGGCGCGAGAACGCGCCGGTGCTACGCCGGCGGGCGGCAGCCTGGTGCCGGGCGCACGGACTCGTCGAGGACGCAATCGCGTACGCCGCCGCCGCCGGGGACGCCAAGACGGTGGCCGAGATGCTGGTCGAGAACGACCGCGAGTTCGTCTGGGGCGGGCGGCCCGGACAGTTTCTCGGCTGGGTACGCTGGCTTCCGTCTGAGCGGCTGCTCGAGCACCCTTCGCTTCCCGCAGGCGGGGCGTTTGTCGCTGCGCTGCTCGCGCGCCCCGAGGTCGAGATCCAGCAGCTGCTCGCGGTGGCGGAGCGGGCGCGACTCGAGCGACCGGAGCTGTGGTCGCCATACGTGGAGGCGGTTGCGGAGGTCACGCGGGCGATGGTGATCGAGCGCGGTGACGTGGGCGCGGCCGTCGAGCATGCTCGTCGCGCGGTCGCGACAGCTCGCGCAGGCGCGGACGTCCTGAGCGTCGGCGTCCTCGCGATCCTGGCGCAGGCCCTGTTCTTCGCCGGCGATCTCGACGAGACGCGGCGGATCGCGCTGCAGGCCGTCGAGCGGCCCGACGCGCCGGACCGTCCCGAGGGCTACATCGCCGGTCTCGGGTTGCTCGCCCTCGTTGACGCCGAGCAGGGGCGGGCCGAGAACGCCGAGTCGTGGGCGCGTGAGGCGCTCAGTTTCGCGCGCACGCGATTCCAAACGGATTCCTGGAGGGTGTCGCTGGCGCACCTTGGGCTTGCTCTGGCGCGCATCGCGACGGGACGTCTCGACGAGGCCGAGCGCGAGGCGCTGCGCGGTGAGCGCCTGCGACGCTCACCGCAGGCGACTGTTGGTCACGCTCACGCCCTGCTCGTGCTCGCGCGTGTCCGCGTCGCGCGGTCGCGGCTGGAGCAGGCCGCCGGGGACCTCGAGCGGGCGCGCAGGCTGATCGCGGCGTTTCCCGATCCAGGGCGGCTCGCCGCGATCGCAGCCACCGTCGAGCACGACCTCACCACCGCCCGAGAGAACGCAGGAAGCGGTCACGTCGTCGAGCAGCCCAGCACGGCTGAGCTCGAAGTGCTGCGGTGCCTGGCGACCGGTCTCTCGCGACGCGAGATCGGCGCGCGACTCTACATCTCGCTGAACACGGTCAAGACCCATACCCGTGAGCTGTACCGCAAGCTGGGCGCGAAGTCGCGCGCGGACGCGGTCGCGCGAGCAGAAGCGCTCGGCCTGCTCGATCTCACTGAATCACCCGGGTGATCGTTCGCCCACAGGGCCCACATCGCGGCCAGGATCGGGCATCCTGAGGCGTGAGTGTCACTGTCTCGCTACCGCATCGTCATCGAAGGAGAACTCGGACCACGGTACGCCTCCGCCTTCGACGGGATGACGGTCCACGCCCACGACGGCGAGACAGAGATCACCGGGCCGATCATCGACCCCTCGCATCTCCAGGGGCTGCTCGAGCGGGTCGCCAGCCTCGGACTCACGCTGCACAGCCTCACCCCACTCGAAACCGAGAACGGCCAGTCTGACCCGCAGCCGCACCCACAACCAGCCGGAGTCAACTACGAGCCCGGCGCTAAGTCGAAGGGACCGTGAACATGACCTTTCTCTGGATTCTGTTGGCGATCGTGTACGTCGCGTGCTGGGTCTACTTCGGCCTGGCGACGTTCCGCAAAGGCCACTACTGGATGTTCTGGATCGGATTCTTCCTACCGTTCCTGTGGATCATCGGGGCGTTGATCGCACCCACACCGGCCGCCGCCGCCAGGGCGTAGGCCCCACGCCGCACAGGCGACACCTCAAAACCTTGGAGGGCTCATGACAACGACAAGATCCAGGACCCAGCGGCCCGCGACGCGGAGATCGAGGAAGCCGGCGGCTGTGGCTGTGCCGCATCTGTCGGTGGCAGAGCGGGTCGCGCGGGGTAAGGCCGCGCGGGCTGAGGTCCCGCGCGCGAGTCACGCGACATTTGAGCCCTCGCCGACGCGCGCCGATCCGATCGCGCTGCTCGAGCGTCAGGCCGCGACGCGCGTGCCGGAGCTGGTACCGATCCGCTACGGCCGGATGCTGGTGTCGCCGTTCACGTTCTATCGCGGTGCGGCGATGATCATGGCCCATGACCTGGCTGGGACGCCGCGGTCGGGGCTGATGGTGCAGTGCTGCGGTGATGCGCACCTGTCGAACTTCGGGGTGTTCGCCTCGCCCGAGCGCAGGCTCGTGTTCGACGTCAACGATTTCGACGAGACGCTCCCCGGTCCGTGGGAGTGGGACGTCAAGCGCCTCGCGGTGAGCATGCTGATCGCCGCGCGAGACAACGGCTATCGCGCCAAGGAGCAGGAGCGGATCGTGCTCGACACGGTCGCGCGCTATCGCACTGCGATGGCGGAGTTCGCGGGGATGAAGAACCTCGATGTCTGGTATTCGCACCTGGATATCGAGAGCGTGATCCAGGAATTCGCTCCGACCGTCAAGCGGAAGTTGGTCAAGCGCGCCGAGAAGAACATCGCCAAGGCACGCACGAAGGACAGCATGACCGCGTTCTCCAAGCTGACGGAGTCGGTCGACGGCCATGTGCGCATCGTGGATCAGTCGCCGCTGATCGTGCCTCTCGCGCAGCTCCTGTCCGGTCGCCGGCGCGACGCGATGTTCTCGGAGTTGCGTGAGCTTCTGCGCGGCTACCGTGACACGCTGGAGTTCGACCGCCGCGTGCTGCTCGAGCAGTTCGAGCTGGCCGACTTCGCCCGCAAGGTGGTGGGGGTGGGGAGCGTCGGTACGCGGGCGTGGATCGCGTTGATGCTCGGCCGCGACGGCCAGGATCCGCTGTTCCTGCAGATCAAGGAGGCCGAGGCGTCGGTGCTGGAGAAGTTCCTCGGCCCGAGCGAGTTCTCCAACCACGGCCAGCGGGTCGTGGTCGGTCAGCGACTGATGCAGGCCACCTCGGACATCTTCCTCGGCTGGCTGCACATCGACTCCGGGCTGGACGGCAGACCACGCGATTTCTACGCGCGCCAGCTGAAGGACTGGAAGGGCTCGGTCGAGATCGAGCAACTGGTCCCGACGGGCATGGCCTTGTACGGCACGCTGTGCGGGTGGACGCTGGCCCGGGCGCACGCCCGCAGCGGTGACCGGATCGCGATCGCCGCCTATCTCGGCAACGGTGACAGCTTTGACCGGTCGATCCTCGAGTTCTCCAAGGCGTACGCGGAGCAGAACGAGCGCGACTACCAGGAGCTCGCGGCGGCAGTCGTCTCCGAGCGGATCACAGCCGAGACGGGTCTCTGATGCCTTCGAGATCCGCCGGATCGGGTGATGCCGGTATCGGAGGCCGCTGCAGGCCTCCGCGGGAGTTCTTGAGCCGGAGACCATTGAAGTCAACCCGCCTGGAGGCAAGTGATGATTCAGCCTGATCGAAGCAAGCTGCCGATTCGTAAGCAGCCGTTTGGGGGGGTGGCGAACCGGACGCTCGATGGCTCACAACCGGATTGGGCGGAGCTCGGACATGTCGAGCCTCCGGACGGCGCGCCGAATGTGCTGTTGGTGCTGATCGATGATGCGGGGTTCGGGAATGCCGGGACGTTCGGCGGGCCGATCGATACGCCGAATTACTCGCGGATCGCGCAGGAGGGCGTGCGGTACAACCGGTTTCACGTCACGGCGCTGTGCTCGCCGACGCGGGCGGCGCTGCTGACCGGTCGCAACAGTCACGCGGTTGGGTTTGGTTCGGTGGGCGAGTTCTCGACCGGGTTCGCCGGCTACACGGCGTTCGTCCCCGACGATTGCGTCCCGTTTCCGAGGATCTTGCGAGACAACGGCTACAGCACGGCGGCGTTCGGCAAGTGGCATCTGACGCCGGATGGTCAGCAGGGCCCGTCGGGTCCGTTTGATCGCTGGCCTGTCGGTTGGGGGTTTGAGTACTTCTACGGGTTCCTGGGCGGGGGCGCGTCGCAGTGGGATCCGTGCCTGGCTGAGAACCAGAAGATCATCGGCACGCCGCCAGAGTTCTACGACGAGGAGAACCCGTACTACCTGCCGGATGCGATGGCGGATAAGACGATCGAGTGGCTGCATGCGATCCGCGGACAGGACGCGAAGAAGCCGTTCTTCGCGTATTTCGCCACGGGCTGCAGCCACGCCCCGCATCACGTGTCCGAGGACTGGGCCTCGAAGTACAAGGGCAAGTTCGACCAGGGCTGGGACAAGCTGCGCGAGGAGACGTTCGCCAGGCAGAAGGCGCTCGGCGTGATCCCCGCCGATGCGGAGCTGACGCCCCGCGATGATGCGTTCCCCGCGTGGGATGACGTGCCGGAGAAGCTGAAGGCGTATTACGCCCGCCAGATGGAGGTCTATGCGGGCTTCTCGGAGAACGCCGATCACAACGTCGGCCGCGTGATCGACGCGATCGACGAGCTCGGCGAGCTGGACAACACGCTCGTGCTGTGGATCTGGGGGGATAACGGCGCCAGCATGGAGGGCACTATCACTGGCTCGTTCAACGAGCTGACGATGCAGAACGGGATCCCGCTGACCGACGAGATGCAACTGCAGCTCGCCGAGCGCTACGGCGGCACCGAGGCGTGGGGCGGCGAGATGATGGACCCCCACTACTCGGCGGCCTGGGCGTGGGCGGGCAACACGCCGTTTCAGTGGGGAAAGCAGGTCGGCTCGCATCTTGGCGGCACCCGCAACCCGCTCGTCGTCCACTGGCCCGAGCGGATCACCGACACGGGCGCGCTGAGGACGCACTTCACCCACGCGATCGACGTCGGCCCGACGATCCTCGACATCGCCGGCATCCCGATGCCGACCCACATCGACGGGATCGAGCAACAGCCGATGCACGGCGCCACGTTCGCCGACTCGCTGACCGACGCGAACGCCCCCGAGCGCCATACCCAGCAGTACTTCGAGACGATCGGCAACCGCTCGATGTACAAGGACGGCTGGTGGCTGTCGATGAAGACCGCGCGGATCCCGTGGGTCATCACGCCCGACGCGCTGAAACCGTACGCCCCCGGCGTGTGGAACCCGGATGACGATCCCACCGAGCTGTACCACCTGCCCGACGACTTCACCCAGGCGAGGGATCTCGCCGCCGAGCACCCCGAGAAGGTCAAGGAGCTCAAGGAGCTGTTCTGGCAGGAGGCCGAGAAGTACAACGTGCTGCCGCTGATGGCGCCACTGGCGGGTTTCTTCGGGATGGTGCCGCCGCTGCCTGAGACCGCCACATACCAGTTCCGCGGCGATGTCGAGAACGTCCTGTCGGGCATGATCCCGCGGATCTACAACCACTCCTACACGATCACCGCCGAGCTCGTGATCCCCCCGGGCGGCGCCGAAGGAGTGATCGTGGCCGAGGCCGACCACCTGGGTGGGTTCTCGCTGTTCGTCGACGGCGGCAAGCTGACCCACACCTACTCGATGATGGGCGTCTTCGTCTTCCGCCAGCAGGCCGAGGAGCCACTGCCCGAAGGCGAGGTGACGGTTCGGATGGAGTTCGCCGCTGACGCGGCGAAGCCGGCCACCGGCGGCGAGGTCACGCTGGTCATCAACGATCGGCCGGTCGGCACGGGCCGGATGGAGCACACCGTCCCGATCCGCTTCTCCGGCTATGCGGGAATGGACATCGGCCGCGACAACGGCGGAGTGGTCGATCTCGGCTACGCGGACCGCAAGCCGTTCGCGTTCACCGGCACGATCAAGAAGGTCACCTTCGAGGTCAACCCGCACCCGTCCACGGAGGACGCACACGAACTGCACAAGGCCGTCCAGCACGGGCACACCGCACACGCGCTCAGCGCGTGACGCAGATGCGAGACCAAGGAGACCCGAGATGAAGCTACATGACACGATCGACGTCCTGATCGGCGGCTACCTGTCCAAGGACGCCGCCGAAGAGGACTACAACGCCGTCCTCAACTGCGGTGCCCATCTGCAGGGCGCCGTCATCGTCAGCAAGGACCTCGAGGGCAACCTCTCGGTCGAGCAGACCGACCACATGGTTCGCGAGGGAGCCGAGGGCCTCGGCGCGATCGGGTTCGCCGTCGGGCTCATCGCGCCGCCCGCATTGCTGGCCACCACCGCGATCGGCGCCGCGATCGGCGCCGGCGCCGGCGAACTCCTCCACCACGAGGTCAAGGAGAAACTCGAACAGCAAGCCGGACAAACGATCCCGCTCGGCGGCGCCGGCCTGATCGTCGCCTACTCACACCCCGAAGCCGACAAGGTCGAGCCCGCCGTCACCCGCGCCGTGCAGAAAGCCATCGGCGAAGCCGAAGGACGGCACGTCCAAGCGCTCAAGGGCGCAATCGCCGACGCCCAGAAGAAGATGGCAGCCGGCAACGCCTAACCGGATTGCAGGAACTTGTCACCCCTTCGCTGTCAAGAGATGCTCATCCATCAACGGATCCTCCGCGGCCGCGGCGGCGACCCGATCTCCCACCCCGCGGGATCCGGCGTGCTGACCCCAGGCCGCGTGAAGGAAAAGGCCGAGCTCTCTCGGCAGATCGACGCCGGAGAAGTCGTCCCGCCCGGGCTCGATCAGACGAGCACCGAGACGGGCTCGAAGCCGTGAGGACCGCGAACTGATGCGGGTGACCGCTGGAGAGCCGGGGAGCATCTTCAACGATCGGGTTCGTGGCAGGGCGACTGGACTGAACGATCGCCCGTGCCGCCGAGCGGTTTGCCGGTTTGCCGATCGCGTAGGCCGCGCTGAGGTAGCCCGAGCTGGCAACGCTGATCAGTGCCGCGAGGTCGACCGGTCGCCGTTCATCGACCGTCCGATCGAGGTGGGTTGGCTGCTTCGCCTCCATGGTCAGCCAGACGACGTCATCGCCGCCGGCCCACTACACGACGCGCATGAGGAGACTGCGACCACCGGCGCCGAGCTCCAACGCCGGTTCGGAGCCCTGATCGCGTGGCCCGTCGAGTCGGGTTCAGACGATCCGTCGGTCGTCGACGACAAGTTCCGCAAGCGCGAGCTGCGCGACCGTGTCGCGCACACAGACTCTGGCACGTGCGCGGTCTTCGCCGCGGACAAGATCGCCAAAGTCCGGGAGCTGGCGCTGCTGCCAGCGGGGCGATTCTCTGAGCCGACGACCTGCGCGAGGCTCGCCCATTTCCGTGCGAGCCTCGAGATGCTGCACCGAGCCGCAGGTGAGCTCGCCCTGGTCGATCACCTCGACGCCGAGTCCGAGCGGCTCGTCGCACTGACCGTCACTACCCGACCTTGAGGGGTTGAGCGGCGGCCGCTCGGCTGGAACGGGCAGCCGGGGCACACGTCGTCGCGCGCTGAGGCGCCCGGCTTGCTCGAGCGGAGCGAATCACCCGGGTGATCCTGGGTCCGAACCGCTCAAACCGCGGCAATTCTCAGGCATGCTGAGATTGGAATGTCAGCGCATCTCTCCAGCATCGTCGTCGAAGGAGAACTGGGACCACGCTATGCGTCCGCCTTCGACGGCATGACACTGAGCGCCCATGATGGCGAGACGGAGATCATCGGACCGATCATCGACCCCTCGCATCTCCAGGGGCTGCTCGAGCGAATCGCCGGACTCGGACTCACGTTGCACAGCCTCACCCCACTCGAGACCGAGAACGCCGAGCCTGACCCCCAGCCGCATCCACAACCGGCCGGAGTCATCGAACAGAACCCCGGCGCTACCCCGAAGGGACCGTGAACTGATGACCGTTCTCTGGATTCTGTTGGCCATCCTGTACGTAGCGTGCTGGATCTACTTCGGCCTGGCGACGTTCCGCAAAGGCCATGACTGGACGTTCTGGATCGGATTCTTCCTCCCGTTCCTGTGGATCGTCGGGGCGTTGATCGCACCGACCGACACGCCGCCGCACGCGCCGGCGGCCTGGCGTAGGCGCGTGGTCGCGCAGTCAAGATCGTTGAGATCCGGCACCCGACGAACCGGAAGAAATGGAGATAGCAATGGCGTTTACACGCGTCCATAAGCTCGCCAAGGCGGCGCCGATACTGAAGTCGGCGGTCAAGCCGCTGGTAAGCGGGAAGGTCGAGGACTGGCACGGCGAGTATGCCTACAGCCTCGGGCTGCAGGCGTTCATCTACGGATTTCCGTACATCTACAACGCGCAGACCCGTTACAAGTGGGTGACCCAGCCGCGCAACCCGGGATTCGCGCCCTTATGCGGCGCTGAACGAGTTCTGGCACGCCGCCCAGCTGATGGACGCCACCTATCGGGACGGTGGCTGCCCGAATAACGATACCCTGTACTCGATCGCGTGGCTGGATCTCAGCGAGGAGCCGATCATCCTCTCGCACCCCGATATGGGCGAGCGCTACTTCACGTTCGAGCTGATGGGCGCCGGATCGGACAACTTCGACTACATCGGGCAGCGCGCGACCGGCTCGAAGGCGGGCAGCTTCGCGATCGTCGGACCCGACTGGGAGGGCGAGCTGCCCGAGGGTGTCGATCAGTCCCGCGAGCACTCGCCCAGCCCGATGGTCCTGGTGATGGGACGGACGCTCGTGAATGGCGATGCTGATGTCGCCACGGTCAAGGAGTTGCAGAAGGAGTATCTGCTCACGCCGCTGAGTCAGTGGGGCCAGGCCGACGTTGTCCGGAGGAGCGCCGCGATGTGCTTGTGCCGATCGAGCCCGAGCAGGATCCCCTGGGGCCGTTCAAGACCCTGAACGCGATGCTCGCGGAGAACCCGCCGCCGGCTCATCACGCGCTGCTGCTCGATCAGTTCGCGCGGATCGGATCGGCCCGGGACTCGATATCGAGGAGCAGCCGGAGGCTGTCAAGCAGGGTCTGATGCGGGCCGAGGTGCTCGGGATGGCGCTGCTCAAGCAGCAGTTCATGAGCGGTGACTGGGCGAAAATCGTCACCGGCTGGGCTAGCCGCCGCCCCAGATCGGGCGCTACGGCGACGACGACCTGCTCCGCGCGGCCGACCAATCGCTGGCGGGGATCATGTGCAACGACCCCGCCGAGGGCGTGTACCTGGTCAACTTCGACGACGCCAAGGGCGACAAGCTCAAGGCCGACCACCGGTATCAGATCCATTTCGACGCCGACGATATGCCGCCGGTGGATTCGTTCGGGTCGCTGGGGATGTACGGCACCGACATCTTACCCTGGTCCCGAACCCAGTCCAGCGCTATTCGATCGGCTACCGCACCGCCGGCCTGAACAAGGACGCCGACGGCGGGCTGACGATCTGCCTCCAGTCCAAATCGCCGGGCGGTGAGCGAGGAGGCGAACTGGCTGCCCTCACCGACCGACGGTGAGTGGTTCGTGATCCTGCGCATGTACCGGCCGCGACCGGAGGTGATCGACGCGACCTGGAAATGCCCGCCAATCGAACAGGTCGATTGAGCCAGCGGTAACTCGCCGGCCGACGCTAAGGACTAGTCAACGAAACCGAGAGAGAAAAAACGTGTTTGACAAGATTGAAAAACTACATCCGCCAAGCTGCCGCAGGATGACACGGACGCGAAGCTCATGCGCTTCGAGAACGTTCGCGGCCAACGGTACACCGAGATCTTCCTGATCGGCGGCCACGCGATCATCCACGACCTCAACGCCGGGGTCTACAACACGATCGGGCTGAACGACCCCAAAGGAACCGGGGATACCTGCCCCCAAGCGGTGCTCGACCAGGTCGATGTGGACGCCCTGAAGAAGCAGTACGACATTCTCGGCGCCTTCAAGAACGGTCCGAGGCTCGGGAATCTTGACCGGGTCGAGGTCATGGTCGGCGGAGAGCGCGACCTCATGGGGCTCAAGGCGCGGTGGGTGATGTGGCTCGACGTGCCCAAGGAGATGCGCAAGCACGAGAGCGTCGCCTACAAGACGATCCACGGCAAGCGCGACACCCAGCTTGGGATCAACCGCGGTTCGCCGGTCTTCCTGCTCGACGATCCGGACGGCAACACCTGGCGCATGAAGTCCGCCAGCCTGATCGTGGACCCCAACCAGACCTACGACAGCCTCAAAGACCTCGGCGGCCGCTGAAGCCCGCGCCAGGCGGCAAGTTCCGCACCGAGGTGCTCGAACAGGACCTGGTCCTCACCGCCGACGACGGCGCGGTCAACATCACGCAAGACGAGCTCGGGCACACCTACGACCGAGTCGGTGGGCCCTACAGCAACTACAAGCCGTAGAGACCGGGGAGCCGAACATCATGGGAGAGGCTACACCCAGCGACA
>CAWFKF010000078.1:0-239734 GCA_963816005.1 uncultured Solirubrobacteraceae bacterium
TCACAAAGAGTCGTCTACAGGCCTGTCTTGGCAGATCAGGCCTTACGCCCACTGCAGGGAGCCCGATGTACACAGAGGGCTCCCCGGGCGCGACGGGGTCAATCTTGGCACCGCCGTCCGCTGACCCCCGAAGGAATCGGCGTTCGACGGCGTCGAACCTGGACACACTTCTCGATCAAGGGTCGATCGAGAGGTGCGCATGCTGTTGAGTTTTCAAAGACCGTCGCACCTCCTGGAGAAGGGTGATCCTTCCCATGGGCGCGCCCGGAACCTCCGTAGGGGATTCCGGGGCGGACCGATGAGTATAGCGCCTGACGGCGACACTTTCCAGTCCGCCCACGAGCGACCGTTTCCGGCCCCCCGCGTCCTACGAGTCGTAGCAGCGGAAGCCCGGCTCCACGACCGACTGCGCGAGTCTACATCGCCCGGCGCGGGCGGCGGGGTCCGGGGTCCCCGGCGCGAGGCGGGCGCGCGCCAGAGCCAACCCGCCCCACCCAGCCACCCCCTACGACAGCACCTGCACCGTCACGGTCCGCTGGCGCGGGCGATCGTCGAAGTCGATCAGCACGATCTGCTGCCAGGTCCCGAGGGCGAGGTGGCCCTCGACGATCGGGATCGTTTCCGAGGGCCCGATCACCGCCGCCCGGAGGTGGGCGTGCGCGTTGGTGTCGTGGTTGAGGCGGTTGTGCTCGTAGTCGCCGCCGGGCGGGATCAAGCGGTCGAGCAGCCCCTGCAGGTCCTCAACGCCACCGGGCTCGTACTCCATCGTCGTGATCGCGACGGTCGAGCCGGTGGCGAACACGGTCACGAGTCCGCGCTGCACGCCCGAGGTGCGCACGACGCTCAGCACCCCCTGGGTGAGATCGACGATGTGCCCGTTGCCAGGCGTCTCCATCCGCAGCAGCCCGCCGTTGACCGCCATCGCCGCCTATTCCACGCGGACGCGCGCGAAGCGGCGCTTGCCGAGCTGCAGAACCTTCTGATCCACGGCGGACGCCGGCACGTCGAGCGTCCCGTTGCCGACCTGGTCGCCGTCGAGCCGCACGCCCCCCTGCGCGAGGTTGCGCCGCGCCTCGGAGGTCGAGACCCCGAATGCGACGGCCACCAGCGCCGGCAGGTGGACGACCGGCTCCGAGACCGGCCACACGACATCGGGCAGATCCTCAGGGATGCCGCCCTCCACGTGCACGCGGTCGAACCCGCGCTCGGCGTCCGCCGCCGCCTCGCGACCATGGAAGCGCGCGACCAGCGCACGGGCCAGCGCTCGCTTGGCGTCACGCGGGCCGACCCCCGCCGGCGGTGGCTCGCCGAGCAGCAGGCGGCTCCAGGTCTCGAGCGCGGCATCCGGCACGCTCAGCGTCTTGCCGTACATGTCCTGCGGCGGGTCGGTGACGCCGACGTAGTTACCCGTCGACTTCGACATCCGGCGCTCGCCGTCGGTCCCCGGCAGGATCGGCATCGTCAGGACGGCCTGCTCGGGCACGCCATAGGCCCGCTGCACGTCGCGCCCCAGGAGCAGGTTGAACTTTTGGTCGGTGCCCCCGAGCTCGATGTCGGCGCGGACCGCGACCGAGTCGTACCCCTGCAGCAGCGGGTAGAGCAGCTCGAGCACCGAGATCGGGGTGTGGGCGGCCATTCGCTTGGAGAAGTCCTCGCGCTCGAGGATCTGGGCCACCGTGGCCGTCCGCATCAGCGCGAACAGCTCGTCCACCGGCATGTCGAGCCATTCGCCGTTGTGGCGCACCTCGATCCGCTGCCGGTCGAGCACAGAGAAGGCCTGCTCCTGGAAGGTCAGCGCGTTGCGCTCGATCTCCTCCGGCGCCAGGCTGGGGCGCGTGTCCGAGCGGCCGCTCGGATCGCCCACGCGCGCGGTGTAGTCGCCGATGATCAGGACCACCAGGTGCCCGAGGTCCTGGAACTCGCGCAGCTTGCGCAGGACGACCGTGTGGCCGAGATGGATGTCGGGCGCGGTCGGATCGATGCCGAGCTTGACCCGCAGCGGCCGGCCCAGGGCGAGCTTTCGCTCCAGCTCGCCCACGGGGAGCGCGTCGACCGCATCCCGGGCGAGCCACGCGGCCGCGGCGGCGGGCGTCGAAAGCTCGGGATCCATCCGGCCCAATGCTAGACTCTTGCCCTCGGCAGGGACGTTTGCCGTCACCTCCCCGCCTCGCGGCCATCCGGCCGCCCGGCCCAGCCCCCAAGGCCGGCGTACTTGCGATCGCATGAGCGACGACGTAAACGACACGACGCCCGGCGAAGACCCGGGCGCGCCCATTCCATTCGCACCGCCGAAGTCGAGGTTCGGGCGGTACCGGGCCCGTCGCGCTGCGCGGCCGCCGAAGCCGCGGTTACGCAAGCCACGCCTGCTGCTGATCCTCACCGGTCTCGGGGTGCTGGCGTTCATCTCCACGGTGTTCGGGATGATGATGGCGGTCGCCTCCGACCTGCCGCAGCTCGAGAACCGGGCCCAGTACCGCCACGCCGAGAACTCGATCCTGTACGACGACCAGTGGCGCCCGATCGGGATCTTCGCGCCGCCGAACAACGTCGTGCTGGTCAAGCCCGACCAGATCGCCCAGTCGATGAAGGACGCGATCGTCTCGATCGAGGACAAGCGCTTCTACACCAACTCGGGCGTCGACATCCGCGGTATCGGACGCGCCTTCGTCTCCGACGTGCTCGGAGGCGCCCCGCGCCAGGGCGCCTCCACGATCGCCCAGCAGTTCGTCAAGAACGCGCTCGCCCAGCAGGGCAACCGGACCGTGTTCGAGAAGCTGCGCGAGGCCGCGCTGGCCTACCACCTGACGCGCAAGTGGCCCAAGGAGAAGATCCTCACCGAGTACCTGAACTCGATCTACTTCGGTAACGGCGCCTACGGGGTCGAGTCGGCCGCGCGCGTGTACTTCGGCAAGGCCCACGGCTTCGATCCGAGCAACCCGGCCGGCCAGAGCTCGACCGGGGGCTGCGGCAATGCCCCGCGTCCGATGTGCGTCTCGGTGCTGGCGCCCTACGAGGCGGCGCTGATCGCCGGCGTCGTCGCCGCCCCGACCGCGTATGACCCGATCCTGCACCCGAAGGCCTCGAAGGCCCGGCGCGACACGGTGCTCCTGAACATGCTCCAGCAGGGCTACATCACACGGGATCAATACAACCAGGGGATCGCGGAGCCGCTGCCGACGATCAACGACATCGAGCGGCCGGAGGAGCCAACCGCCGCGCCCTACTTCACGAGCTGGCTGCGCCCGCAGATCGTGGCCGCGATGGGCTCCTACCGCGCCTACTACGGCGGGCTCAAGATCCGGACCACGCTCGATCTGCAGATGCAGCAGGCGGCCGAGCAGACGATCTCGCAGATCCTCCCGTCCGGCTCCGGCCTGCCGACGGCGTCGCTGGTGACGATCGACAACAAGACGGGCGAGGTCAGGGCGATGGTCGGCGGCCCGATCGTGAACGGGCAGGAGGACTACGCCCACTTCCCCTTCAACCTCGCCACGCTCGGCCATCGCCAGCCCGGCTCTGCGTTCAAGCCGTTCACCCTCGCCGAGGCGCTGCTGCAGGGGATCTCCCCCGACTCGGTGTGGACGTCCGCCCCGCAGGACTTCATCATCCCCAACAGCGGCGGGAAGGAGCACTTCATCGTCCACAACTTCGGCGACTCGTACTCCGGCTCGATCACGCTCACCGGGGCCACGACGGTGTCCGACAACTCGGTCTACTCGCAGGTCGGCATCAAGGTGGGCACGACCAAGATCGCGCGTCTCGCCGCGCGGATGGGGATCCGCTCACCGATCTCCAACAACTACGCGATGATCCTCGGCGGTCTGACCGAGGGGGTCTCGCCGCTCGACATGGCCCACGCGTATGAGACCTTCGCCGAGCACGGCAACAGGGTCGTCAACCCGGTGCTCGGCGCGCCGCACGGCGGCCCGATCGGGATCGCCGAGATCCAGTGTCCCGGCTCGGTCTGCCGGCAGCACGACATCGTCAACCATCCAACCTACGAGCGCGTGCTCCCGGCGGGGATCGCGCAGACCGTGCACGACATCCTCGCGACCGTGGTCCAGTCGGGTACCGCCACCCAGGCGGCGATCCCCGGCGTCGACGTGGTCGGCAAGACCGGGACCACGTCCAACTACGGCGACGCCTGGTTCGTGGGCTGGACGCCGGAGATGACCACGGCCGTCTGGGTCGGGTTCCCGACCAAGCTCGTCTCGATGGCGGCGATGTACAACGGCGGCCCCGTGGAGGGCGGGACCTACCCGGCGCAGATCTGGCACGACTACATGGTCCAGGCCCTCCAGATCCTGGCCAACGAGCAGGCCGCCAAGGCAGCGCAGAACGGCCACACCAAGACGACGACCACCGACACGACCGGCGCCTCGAGCTCCGGGTCGGGCGGATCGGCAGGCGGCGGGGCGACAGGCGGAGCCACGGGCGGCGGCACGACCGGCGGCGGCGCAACCGGTGGAGCCACCGGCGGCGGCACCGCCGGCGGCGGCGCAACCGGCGGAGCCACCGGCGGCGGCACGGGCGGCGGCACGGGTGGCGGCACCGGTGGCGGAGGCGGCACCGGCGGCGGCACGGGTGGCGGAGGCGGCACCGGAGGCGGCACCGGCGGCGGCACCGGAGGCGGCACCGGCGGCGGCACCGGCGGCGGCACCGGCGGCGGCACCGGCGGCGGCACCGGAGGCGGGGGCGGTGCCACGGGTGGCGGTGGTGGTGGCGGCACCGGCGGCGGTGGCGGCACCGGCGGCGGGTCCGGCGGTGGCTCGGGCGGCGCCGGCATCGGCGCCGGCTGAGCCGCGTTCAGGCTAGGCCACGCTCAGGCCCGTCACACGCCGGGACACGAACCGGCTCCCCGCGGCGCAGAACCGCCACGGGAGCTCGGTCGCTTTGGTGATGCCGATCCGCGGGCCGGCCCACAGCTCCGGGTCTCTCCACCGCGGCGGGCGCCCGGAGATGACCACGAGCCCGCGGGCGAGATCGGTGCCGTTGTCGCCGAGCCCGATCCCGAGCGCCTGGGTGAGCTTGCCCGGGCCCGAGCACAGAGCCTCGACGGACTCCACACCCCGGCGTTCCCGCATCCGCTCGACCCCGGTCACCGGCTCGAGCGCGCGGATCAGCACGGCCGCGCCCGTGCCGGGCGCCTCCGCAACCGCGTTCAGCATCGCGTGGATGCCGTAGGAGCGATAGACGTACGCGATGCCCGGCGGGCCGAACAGCACGCTCGTGCGCGGGGTCAGCCCGACGAACGCGTGGCACGCCGGCTCGGAGTCGTGATAGGCCTCGGTCTCGACGATCACGCCCGAGGTGTCGCCGTGGGCCACGACACAGCCGATCAGCTCCCGCGCGACCTGCACGACCGGGCGGTCATAGAACGACGGCTTCACCGGATCGCGGCGATGGCCTCGCGGGCCTGCTCGAGCTGCTCGCGCACCCGGGCGAGGCTGGTGCCGCCCTCCGAGACCTTGGACTCCAGCCAGGCGCCGTCACTCAGCACCGCGTAGAACTCGTCGTCGAGCAGATCCGAGTGGCTCGCGAGCTCCTCGCGCGTCAGCTGTGAAAGCGTCTTGCCCTGCTCGAGCGCGGAGCGGACGAGCCCGGCGACCACGCCGTGCGATTCCCGGAACGGCATGCCGCGGCGGACCAGCAGGTCGGCGATGTCGGTGGCGGCGAGGAACTCGTCGCCGGAGGCGGCGGCCAGGCGCTCGCGCCGGAACGCGATCGTGGCCAGCATCCCCTGCGCGGCGGCGAGGCACAGATCGAGCGTGTCGACGGCGTCGAACAGGTGCTCCTTGTCCTCCTGCATGTCCTTGTTGTAGGTCAGCGGGAGCCCGTGCATGACGCCGTGCAGAGCGACCAGATGGCCGGCGATCCGGGGTGCCTTGGCCCGCAGCAGCTCGGCCGCGTCCGGGTTCTTCTTCTGCGGCATGATCGACGAGCCCGAGGCCCACGCATCGGATACCTCGCAGAAGCCGAACTCCTCGCTCGACCACAGCACGACCTCGGCCCCGAGCCGCGAGAGGTGCGTGGCGCAGGTGGCCGCGGCGGCCAGGTAGTCAAGCACGAAGTCCCGGTTCGAGACCGCGTCGACCGAGTTCTCGGCCACGCCCGAGAAGCCGAGCTCGGCGGCGACCCGGCGGCGGTCGGTGTCGAAGTTGACCCCGGCCAGCGCGCCCGCGCCGAGCGGCAGCTTGGCAGTCGCCGCGGCCACGGCGACGAACCGGCGGGCGTCGCGGATCAGCATCCACACGTAGGCCAGCAGGTGATGGCTGAGGTAGATCGGCTGCGCGCGCTGCAGATGGGTGTAGCCCGGCATCGGCCAGTCGAGGTGGGCCTCGGCGAGGTCCGCGAGGGCCTGCGCGAGTGCGGCGGCCGCCTGCTGGGTCTGGTGGGCATGCGCGCGCACGAACATCGCCATGTCGGTGGCGACCTGGTCGTTGCGCGACCGGGCCGTGTGCAGCTTGCCGCCGACCGACCCGGCGAGCTCCGTCACGCGGCGCTCGATCGCCATGTGGATGTCCTCGTCGCCGTCGGCGAACGGGAACGTCCCGTCGCCCAGTTCGCGCTCGACCGCGAGCAGCGCCTCGAGCAGGGCGTCGCGGTCCTGCTCGGAGATGATCCCCTGCGCGGCCAGCATCGCGGCGTGGGCGCGGGACTGCTCGACGTCGTAGGGCCCGAGGCGCCAGTCGAAGCCGATCGAGTCGTTCAGGCCCCGGAAGACGGCGTGTTGTGGCTCTGCGAAGCGTGACATGGGGGCGATGTTAGGGCTGCGCGCGCCCGAGAACCTCGCCGAGCGCCGCCGCCACGCGCGCGACCTGGCCCTCGGTCATCTCCGGGAAGAAGGGCAGCGCGATCGAGCGCGCGGCCACGTCCTCGCACACCGGGAACTGCCCCTCGCGGTGCCCGAACAGGTTCCGGTAGAAGCTCATCAGGTGGATCGCGGGCAGATAGGGCTTGCTTTGGATGCCTCGCTCGCCCAGCGCCCGCACGGTGCCGTCACGGTCGGCTCCGCGGGGCAGCTGGACCACGAACACGAACCACCCGCGGCGGTTGCCGTCGCGGTCGGGACACGGCAGGTCCAGGCCCTCGAACCCGGCCAGCGCCTCGCGGTAGAGCGCGGCGACGCGCGCGCGGCCGGCGAGCATCGCGTCGAGCCGGTCGAGCTGGGCCAGCCCGATCGCGCAGGCGATGTCCGACAGGCGGTAGTTGAAGCCGAGGCGGTCGTGGTCGAGCCAGCCCATGTCCGGCGCGCGCCCCTGGTTGCGCTCGGAGTCGATCCGCACCTTGATCGCCTCCGCGCCGGTGGTCACCATCCCCCCCTCGCCGGTCGTCAACTGCTTGTTGGCGTAGAAGCCGAACACGGCCGGGTGACCCCGGCCGCCGACGGCGATTCCGTCGGCGTACGCGGCGCCCAGCGCCTCGCACGCGTCCTCGACGATCGGCAGGCCGAGGCGCTCGAGCGCGGGCAGGTCGGCCGGGTAGCCGAAGATGTGAACCGGCAGCAGCGCCGCCGTGCGCTCGCCCACGGCCGCGGCCGCGGCGTCGGGATCGATGTTCAGCGTCAGCGGGTCGACGTCGGCGAAGACGGGACGCGCGCGCTCGTACAGGACCGCGTTGGCGCTGGCCACGAACGAGAACGGGCTCGTGACCACCTCCGCCCCGTCGCCGACGCCGACCGCGCGCAGAGCCAGGTGCAGCCCCGCCGTGCCGCTCGACACCGCGCTCGCGTGGGCGACGTTCAAGCGGCGGGCGAATGCCTGCTCGAAGGCCGGCAGCTGCGGGCCGAGCGACAGCTGGCCCGACCGCAGGACGTCGAGTACGCGCTCCTCCTCGGCACGCCCGATGACCGGACGGGCTAGGGGGATGGCGTCGGTCACGAGCCGGGCACGGAGCGGACAGCCGGCTGCCCCGGCCGCCGCCGTCCCGGTTGCATCCCGTACTCGAGCGAGTCCACGAGCGCCTCCCAGGACGCCTCGATCACGTTCTCGGAGACCCCGATCGACCCCCACACATCCTCCCCGTCGGAGGCGTCGAGCAGGACGCGCGTGACCGCCCCGGTCCCCTTCGCCTCGTCGAGGATCCGGACCTTGAAGTTGACCAGCTCGATGTCGCGCAGGTGGGGGTGGATCTCGCCGATTGCGTCGCGCAGCGCCCGGTCGAGGGCGTTGACGGGCCCGTTCCCCTCGGCCGTGCGCACGTAGCGCTCGCCGTCCACCCAGATCTTGATCGTCGCCTCGGTCTCGACGCGGCCGTCGGCGCGCTTCTCGACGATCGCGCGCCACGACTCGAGCCGGAACAGCGGCTCGTAGTCGCCGGTCTGCTTGCGCAGCATCAGCTCGAAGGACCCGTCGGCGGCCTCGAAGTGGTAGCCGCGGTGCTCGAGCTCCTTGACCTGCTCGATCACGCGGCCCGCGGTCTCGCCGTCGAGCGTGATGCCGGCGTCGCGGGCGCGGGCGTGCACGGTGCCCTTGCCCGAGAGCTCCGAGACGAGCAGCTCGCGCCGGTTGCCGACCACGGCCGGATCGACGTGCTCGAACGTGGCCGGGTCGACGTTGACGCCGGCGACGTGCATCCCCCCTTTGTGGGCGAACGCGTTGCGCCCCACGTAGGGCTGGTCGGGGTTGGGGGTGAAGTTGAGCAGCTCGTCGAGGAAGTGGGCGGTCGGCGTCAGCGACGCGAGCTGGGCATCGGTCAGGCACGGGCGGCCGAGCTTGAGCTGCAGGTTGGGGATGATCGAGACGAGGTTCGCGTTGCCGCAGCGCTCCCCGTAGCCGTTCATCGTCCCCTGCACGTGCGTGGCCCCCGCCTGCACCGCGGCGAGCGTGTTGGCGACGCCGCAGGCGGCGTCGTCGTGGCAGTGGATCCCGATCTTGACGGCGGCGTCGGCCAGCGCCGCCGCGACCGCCGACACCGACGCGCCGACCTGGTCGGGCAGGGTGCCACCGTTGGTGTCACAGCAGGTCACGGTCTCGGCGCCGGCCCCGGCGGCGGCGCACAGGCAGCGGATCGCGTACTCGCGGTCGTCGGCGAAGCCGTCGAAGAAGTGCTCGGCGTCGTAGACGACGCGTTTGCCCTGGGCGACGAGGAAGGCGACCGAGTCGGCGATCATCCGCAGGTTTTCCTCGCGGTCCACCTTGACCACCTTCTCCAGGTGCAGCGCCCATGTCTTGCCGACCAGCGTGCAGACGGGGGCGAAGCAGTCGGCCAGCACCCGCAGCGCGGGATCCTGGTCGGCGCTCAGCTCGCGCCGGCGCGTCATCCCGAAGGCAGCGATCTCGGCGTGGCCGAAGCGCTCGCCGGCCAGCAGCTCGAACAGCTCCGCCTCCTTGGGGTTGGAGCCGAGGAAGCCGGCCTCGATCAGATCGATCCCGAGCTCGTCGAGCCGGTGGGCCACGCGTAGCTTCTCCTGCGCCGAGAGCGACATGCCTTCGCCCTGCATGCCGTCGCGCAGGGTCGTGTCGTAGAGCTGGATCGTGGTCATCGCGGGGAGATCTCCTTGGGGTCGGGCGAGCGAAAACGAGTCGGCGAAGCGGTCAGCGACCAGCGCCGACCGCCTCCGTAATTCGCTCGCCTGCCCGCCGGAACCGCATCTGCTCTACGCAGCCTTGCTCGGGACCTTCACGACGTCGAGCCACTCGAGGTAGCGCGGGTCGCGGCCGTGCAGCGCATCGTCGAACACGCGCTGCAGCTCGCGGGTGACCGGGCCGGGCTCGCCGGCGCCGATCATGTGGTCATCGATCTCGCGCACCGGAACCAGCTCGGCCGCCGTGCCCGACATGAACACCTCGTCGGCGAGGTACAGCTCGGCCCGGGCCAGGTTGCGCTCGACCACCTCGTGCCCGAGGTCGGCGGCGATCACCATGAGCGAGTTGCGGCTGATGCCGTCGAGGATCCCCGCCGTCTGCGGCGGAGTCACGATCTGCCCGTGGCGGACGGCGTAAATGTTCTCGCCGGACCCCTCGCAGACGAACCCCTGCGAGTCGAGCAGGATCGCCTCCTGGTAGCCGGCCTTCGAGGCCTCGATCTTGGCCAGCACGCTGTTCAGATACTGCCCCGAGGCCTTGGCGTGCGGGATCATCGCGTCGTGCGGGATCCGGCGCCAGCTCGCGACCTTGGCCCGGATGCCGTGGTTCTTGCCGTCCTCGCCCAGATACGCGCCCCACGGCCAGGCGGCGATCGACACATCGACCGGCGCGTCCAGCGGGTAGAGCCCCATCTGGCCGTAGCCGCGGAACGCGATCGGCCGGATGTAGCACTCGGTCAGGCCGTTGGCGGCGATCAGCTCGTGAGTGGCCGAGCGCAGCTCCTCGAGCGTGAACGGGATCGGCATGTAGTAGAGCTCGGCCGACTTGAACAGGCGCTCGAGGTGCTCGCGGTGGCGGAAGATCGCCGTCCCGTGGGGCGTCTCGTACGCCCGTTCGCCCTCGAACACGCCGGTGCCGTAATGAAGGCCGTGGGTGAGTACGTGGACCTTTGCGTCCTCCCAGGCGACCAGCTCTCCGTTGTGCCAAATGAGGTCGGCTTGTTCCACGAAATGCTCCTTAGAGATGTTGGAGAACGGCGCGGGTGGCTTCGCTTGTCGACGCGCCACCCCCGAGGTCTCTCGTACGCAGACCCTCCGCAAGGACCTGGTCGACGGCCGATTCTACCGCCACAGCCTCGGCTTCCAAAGCCAGTCCATGGCGCAGCATCATCGCCGCCGACAGGAACATCGCCAGCGGGTTGGCCGCACCGGTGCCCGCGATGTCGGGCGCCGAGCCGTGCACGGGCTCGAACAGGCCGGGGCCGCCGGCGCCGAGCGAGGCGCTCGGGAGCATCCCGATCGAGCCCGTGAGCATCGCCGCCTCGTCGCTGAGGATGTCGCCGAACATGTTCTCGGTCACGATCACGTCGAAGTGCCGGGGCGAGGAGACGAGCTGCATCGCGGCGTTGTCGACCAGCGTGTGCTCGAGCTCGATGTTGGGGAACTCGCGGGCGTGGACCCCGCGCACGACCTCCCGCCACAGCCGCGAGGTCTCGAGCACGTTCGCCTTGTCGACGCTCGTCACCCGCGAGCGCGCCGCACCGAACGCGACCCGGGCGATCCGCTCGATCTCCTCGCGCGTGTAGGCGCACACGTCCGAGGCCGAGTCCGCGGTGCGCGTCTTCTCCCCGAAGTAGATCCCCCCGGTCAGCTCGCGCACGACGAGCAGGTCGGTGCCCTCGATCCGCTCGCGCTTGAGCGGGCTCGCGTCATACAGCGCCGGCAGCGGCCGGACCGGCCGCAGGTTGGCGTACAGCCCAAGGCCCTTGCGAAGCCCGAGCAGGCCCTGCTCGGGACGCGGGCGGTCGGGATCCGTGGTGTCCCACTTGGGTCCGCCGACCGCGGCCAGCAGCACCGCGTCCGCGCGCCGGCAGGCCTCGAGCGTCTCGTCGGTGAGCGCCACACCGTGAGCGTCGATCGCTGCACCCCCGAACACGTGCTCCTCGTACTCGAGCTCGGTCACCGCGTTCAGCACCTCAACCGCCGGAGCGATGATCTCGGGGCCGATCCCGTCGCCGGCCAGCAAGACGATCCTGGGCGTCATCGGTTCTGGGTCTCGCGATCGGCCATCAGCGCCCGCAAGCTACACGGACGCAGCGAACTTGGTCGTGCCGCGACCTGATCGCCACCGGCGCTCATTCCCGCGCCACGACCGGACAGGCCGCGCGCCGGCGCACAGCCGCCACACGGTAGCGCGCCAGCAACCGCCCCAACGGATTGCCCGGGCGGGCCGGGAGCATGATCGCGTCGCAGCCGAACTCCGCCGCGCCGTCGGCCAGCGCCTGGGCCGTCGACCCGAACATGACGGTCATCTCGGCCTGCACCTCGAGCAGCCGGGCAGCCCGGGCGAGATCGGCCCGGGCCTCGTCGAGCAGCACGTCGTTCCACACCGCCGTCTGCCGGGGAAAGCGCGTCACCCATCGCGTCGGGCGCTCCAGCGTCACGACGACCACCACGGTCAGCCGGGTTCCGCTCCGCCGGGCCATCGCGTCGGCCTCCCGCACCGTCTCGTCCCCCCGCCGCGATCCCTCGTAGGCCACCAGAAGATGCCCGTACTCCACGCTGTCCAGCTTACGCGGGGTGGCGGTGCGATCGTCCGTGAACGGCGGCTGGGAAGGGGGCGCGGGCGTGACACTGGAGCGCGCATTTTTAGGTCACTCAATGAGGACAGCCGCGCGGCAGACCACAAGCTCCTGACGTCTGCGCTTCGGTTCGTCAGTCACCCGCGCCCAGCAGGAACCTTACCGCCGCGCCTCCCCGCCGACCACCCCCGCGATCAGTATCAACGCCGAAATTGCGGCCGAAAAGGCATCGCGTCGAGGGTGGGCCGATTTCTTGCGCTCAGTGCACGTTGTCGGCCCACCCTCCCCGAAACCACGAAACCCTTCTCCCCAGCAAGCGGTTTCCCGGAGGCCCGGCGGCACACCGCCACGCGGCCCTACCCCCTCTGCCCCACCATGTTCAGCCGCACCATCTCGAGCACCAGCGGCACCCCGGTCCGCGCCAGCACCCGGTCGATGAACGGGCCGCGCAGCCCGTCGGGCAGCGGGTCGAGGTGACGGACGAGGCATACGGTCGACACGAACGGGCGCGGGTCGGGCAGCTCGACGCGCTTGGGCTCGAGCCAGCAGGAGACCTCGGTGAATCCCGCCTGCTCGAGGCGGGCCGCGGTCTCCTCGGCGCCGGCGTAGTTCCACGGCTTGCGCCAGCCGACGAAGTAGTGGTCGAACGGCTCCTCCTGGGCGACCGAGTCGGCCGCGGTGCGGAACGCGTCGATGTTGCCGAGGCCGCCGCATTGGGCCACCAGGCGGCCGCCCGGCTTGAGCAGCCCGTACAGCCGGGCGAACAGCCGCTCGTGGTCGGGGATCCAGTGGAAGGTGGCGTTCGAGAACACGGCGTCGACCGGCTCGGGCACGTCGAGCTCGACCAGGTCCTGGCACATAACAGTCGCGCGGTCACCGAGCGCCTCGCGCGCGTGCTCGACCATCGACGGGGCCACGTCGACCGCGTACACGCGGCCCTGCGGTACCCGGTCGGCCAGCAGCGCGGTCACCCGCCCCGATCCAAGCCGGCATCGACCACGACCTCGTCGCCCCGGAGCTCGAGCCGCTGCAGCTGCTCGAGCGCCCAGGCCAGCTGCGGGTCCGAGACTCGGTCGTAGGTGGCCGCGTCCCAGTCGCGGTCGGCGGCCGTGCTCACAGCGCCGTGGTGACGGGGCCGGTGCGTTCGCGGTCGCGCTCGTAGGCCTCGATCGCGTCGGATTCGCCGAGCGTCAGGGCGATGTCGTCGAGCCCGTTCAGCAGCCGGTGCTTGATCTCCTGATCGATCTCGAAGTGAGCCGAGCCGCCGGGCCAACGCACCTCCTGTGCGGCCAGGTCGACCTGGGCCTCGCCGGCTTCCCGGATCGCCGCGCACTCCTCGGCCCTCAGCTGCACCGGCAGAAGGCCGATCTTGGTGCAGTTGGAGCGGAAGATGTCGGCGAAGCTGGGCGCGATGACGGCCTGGAAGCCGTAGTCCTCGAGCGCCCAGGGCGCGTGCTCGCGACTCGATCCGCAGCCGAAGTTCCGCCCGGCGACGAGGATCGGGTTCTTCGGCAGCTCCCAGCCGGGCTGCTTGGCCCAATCGTAGAACAGGAACTCGCCGAACCCGGTGCGCTCGACCCGCTTGAGGAACTGCTTGGGGATGATCTGGTCGGTGTCGACGTCGTCGCGATTGAGCACGCTGACGCGTCCGGTGATCGTTTCGATCGCTCTCATTTGCTCCACTCCCTGATGTCGACGAACCGGCCCTCGATGGCCGCGGCCGCGGCCATCTGCGGCGAGACCAGATGCGTGCGGCCGCCCCGGCCCTGGCGGCCCTCGAAGTTGCGGTTCGAGGTCGAGGCGCAGCGCTCGCCGGCCGCGAGCGTGTCGGGGTTCATGCCCAGGCACATCGAGCAGCCGGCGCCGCGCCAGTCGAAGCCGGCGGCCCGGAAGACCTCGTCCAGGCCTTCGCGCTCGGCCTGCAGCTTCACCTGCTGGGAGCCCGGCACGACCATCGCGTACACGCTGTCGGCGACCCTGCGGCCGCCCACCACCTCGGCGGCGGCGCGCAGGTCGCCGATCCGCGAGTTGGTGCACGAGCCGATGAACACGCGGTCGAGCGCGATCTCCTGGATCGGGGTCCCCGGCTCGAGCGCCATGTACTCGAGCGCGCGCTCGTCCTGCCCCGCGCTCGGCTCGGGCACCGACGCCGTCACGGGGACGACCATGCCCGGGGTCGTGCCCCAGGTGACCATCGGGCTGAGCGCCCCCGCGTCGACGACGACCTCGCGATCGAACGTCGCGCCTTCGTCGGTCTTCAGCGAGCGCCAGCTCTCGGGCACTTCGCGGGGGCCGCCGGGGCGTCCCAGCACCCACTCGAACGTGGTTGCGTCGGGCGCGATCATGCCGGCACGACCGCCGCCCTCGATCGTCATGTTGCAGACCGTCATCCGGCCCTCCATCGACAGCGCCTCGATCGCCGGGCCGGCGAACTCGACCACGTGCCCGACGGCGCCGTCGACGCCAATCTGGCCGATCGTGCCGAGGATCAGGTCCTTGGCGGTGACGCCGAAGCCGAGCTCGCCGTCGTAGAGGACGCGCATCGAGCGCGGCTTTGACTGCACGAGGCACTGCGTGGCCAGTACGTGCTCAACCTCACTGGTCCCGATCCCGAACGCCAGCGCCCCGAAGGCGCCGTGCGTCGCGGTGTGCGAGTCGCCGCACACGATCGTCATCCCGGGCTGCGTGACGCCGAGCTCGGGGCCGATCACGTGGACGATCCCCTGGTGCTCGGAGCCGAGCGAGTAGACGGGGATCCCGAACTCGGCGCAGTTGCGCTCGAGCGTCTGCACCTGGACGCGGGACAGCTCGTCCTTGATCCGGGCCGCCACCGGCGTGCCGTCGGTGGGCACGTTGTGGTCGGCTGTGGCCAGCGTGCGGTCGGGCCGGCGCACGTTGCGCGCGGCCAGGCGCAAGCCGTCGAAGGCCTGGGGGCTCGTGACCTCGTGCACCAGGTGGAGGTCGATGTACAGGAGACCGGGTGCGACCTCGTGCGCTTCCCAGATCTTGTCGAACAGCGTCTGTGGCATTGGCTCAGCTCCTCCGGAGGCCGGCGCTCACGACCGCGAGCAGGACCGCCTCAGTGGTTCGGGGGTTCTCGAAATGGTGGGGAAGATCGGCATCGAAGGTCACGCAGTCTCCGGCCGAGAGCTCATGGCGCTCCCCGTCGCACAGCAGCACCACGGTGCCCTGCTCGACCAGCGCCGTCTCACGGCTGCCGGGTTCGTGCATCGGCGGGTCCCCGGCGCCGCCGGTCTGGGCGCCGGCGGCCAGGACGTGGCGCGAGAGCTCGGCCCGCTGGCCGGGCAGCGGCGGGGTCAGGATCTCGTAGCGGTGACCCCTGGCCCCCGCCGGGCCGTGGCGCCGCTCCGACTTGCGCACGACGGTGACGGCGCCGTCCTCGTCCAGCCGCAGCAGCTGCGAGAGCCGCAGCTCCAGCCCGGCGGCGATGCGCGAGGCGACCTGCAGTGTGGGGCTCGTCTCGCCGCGCTCGACCTGCGAGAGCATCGGCGCAGAGACACCCGAGCGATCGGCCAGGTCGCGCAGCGACAGGTCCATCGCCTCGCGCAGCGCCTTGACGCGCACACCCAGTGATTCGGATGCGACGACTGACATACAAGCGTACGCTATCACGTACAGAACGGGGCGGAAGGCTCCTCGATAGCCTCAAGCGATGATCTCACGCCCCGACGTGCTCGTACTCGGCGGCGGCGGTGTGCTCGGCGAGGCCTGGATGATGGGAGTGCTATCCGGGGTCGAGGATGCCACGGGGTTCGACCTCCGCCAGTGCGAGCATTTCGTCGGCACGTCGGCCGGCTCGATCGTGGCCGCGTACCTGGTCGCCGGCCGCGCCCCGACCCGTCCCAGCAGCGCCGGCACCGAGATCGAGCTCGCCACCCCGGCCCTCCCCGACGGCCCGGTCGCCGCGGCTGCGCGCCGCGCCGCCCAGCGCGCCGGTCGCCTCGCGCTCGCCGCCAGCGCCGGGGTCGCCCCGATCGCGCTGGCCGCGGCCGGTCCCGGGACCGCGCTGGTCCGGGCTGCGGTGCTGAACCGGATCCCGCGCCCGCCGGGCTCGCTCCAGGGCCTGCACCGGGCGATCGCCGATTCGGGCGCCCGCTTCGACGGACGGCTGCGGGTGGCCGCCGTCGATCGCCGCTCCGGCCGGCGCGTGATGTTCGGCAGCCCCGGCGCGCCCGACGCCACCGTGGCGCAGGCCGTCGAGGCGTCGTGCACCGTGCCGTGGCTGTTCGCGCCGGTGACGATCGGCGGCCGCGAGTACGTCGACGGCGGCGTCTGGAGCCCGACCAATCTCGATGCGGCCCCGGCTGGCCGCGACACCCACGTCCTGTGCCTGAACCCGACCGCGGGGATCAACGGGCCGCACACGCTCGTGGCGGTCGCGCGCAACGTGGCGCGCTCGGCCGTCTCGCTCGAGATGCTCGCGCTCCGCCGCCGGGGCGCCGTCGTGCAGACGCTGTGGCCGGACGCCGAGTCGGCCGCGACGATGGGCGCGGATTTCATCAACCACGAGCCGCGTAAGCGCGTGCTCGCCGCCGGCTACCGGCAGGGCCTGATGATCGCCACGGCCGAGTCGCGCGCTCCGAACGGCGACCCGGCCGCGATCGGGGATCGCTCTACGGGGCGCTGACGGGCTCGGGGACGGGGACGGCCTCGGCCTCCGCTGTCACGCCCTGGCGCCGGACGGCGCTCGAGAGTGCCCGCACGTAGGCGCGGCCGGCGGCCTCGAGGATGTCCGTCGAGACGCCCTGCCCCGAGCCGGTGACGCCGCCGAGCTCGAGCACGACCGACGTCTCGCCGAGCGCGTCCTGTCCGCCGGTCACCGCGTCGACACGGAACTCGCGGAGCCTCGCCTCGCTCCCGGTGGCGGCGTTGATGGCCCGGAAGATCGCGTCGACCGGGCCGTCGCCGGTGAACGAGCCCGTGACCTCCTCGCCCTCGGGCGTGCGGATCCCGACGGTGGCGTGCGGCGGCCGGCGCGAGGAGGCCTCGACGTCGAACCACTCGAGCTGGAACCCGGCGATCTCTCCGCGCAGCTCGTCGGTGAGCAGCGCCTCGAGGTCCATCGCCGTCACCTGCTTCTTCTTGTCCGCGATCTCCTTGAAGCGCTTGAAGGCCGTGTTCAGCGTCTGGCCCGAGACCTCGAAGCCCAGCTCGGCCAGCGCCTGCTGCAGCGCGTGGCGGCCCGAGTGCTTGCCGAGCACGATCGAGTTGGCCTCCAGCCCCACCGTGGTGGCGTCCATGATCTCGTACGTCGTGCGCTCCTTGAGTACGCCGTCCTGGTGGATGCCCGACTCGTGCGCGAACGCGTTGCGCCCGATGATCGCCTTGTTGGGCTGCACCGAGTAGCCGGTCAGTCGTGACACCAGGCGCGAGGTGCGGGCGATCTCCCGCGTGGTGACGCCCGTGTGCAGGCCGATGTCGGCCTGACGAGTGTGCAGCAGCATCACGATCTCCTCCAGCGACGCATTGCCGGCGCGCTCGCCGATCCCGTTGATCGCGCATTCGACCTGCCGCGCCCCGGCGCGCACGCCGGCGAACGAGTTCGCCACCGCCAGTCCCAGGTCGTCGTGGCAGTGGACCGAGAGCACGATGTCACGCAAGCCAGGCACCAGCTCGTACAGCCGCGCCAGGAAGGCCGAGTACTCGTGCGGCATCGTGTAGCCGACCGTGTCGGGGATGTTGACCGTGGTCGCGCCCTCGTCGATCGCGATCTGGCACACCTCGGCGGTGAATTCGACGTCGGCGCGGGTCGCGTCCATGGGCGAGAACTCGACGTCGTCGAGGTACTGCTTGGCGTGGGCCACCGCGGCCCGCGCCTGCCCCTTGACGTCCTCGCGCGTCGTCTGCAGCTGATACTGGATGTGGATGTCCGAAGTCGAGATGAATGTGTGGATGCGGGGTCGCGGCGCCTCCTTGACCGCGTTCCAGGCCGCGTCGATATCGGCCACGTGCGTCCGCGCCAGCCCAGCGATCACCGGTCCCTCGACCGTCCGGGCGATCGCCTGCACCGCCTCGAAGTCACCCGGAGAGGTGATCGGGAACCCGGCCTCGATCACGTCCACGCCGAGCCGCGCCAGCTGCCCCGCGATCTCCAGCTTCTCCTGCGTGTTCAGCGAGATCCCGGGGGACTGCTCGCCGTCGCGCAGCGTCGTGTCGAAGATCAGTACGCGGTTGGGATCCTCGGGCTTGCTCATGTCACTCGTGCTCCTTCGCTTTCTCGAACTTGGCTTCTTCTCGGTGCTGGTTCGCGGCTACGTGCGGCCGCCGGCGCGCTATTCCCCCTTGCGGGGGAGCAGAAGAAGTCGCAGGTCGAGGCGGAGTGCCATGCACGCCGAAGCGTAGCAAGGGCGGCGATCGCGGTGCGGGCGCGATCCTCGACCGGCGAAGGTGATCGCGACGCCGTCATGAATCGTGCGCAGCGCCACCTGGCCCGCGCGCTCGGCCGCGGTGATCTGGAACGCCTCGCACATCGTGCGCGCGTCGAGCGCACGCGGGCGCTCGCGCTGTCCCGACCGCATGGTCACCGCACCCTCCATCGGTGCGTAGTCCTGCCACGAACGGCGGCTACGGAGTGAGGACCACTTTTCCGACGTTGCGCCGCTCGGAGATGAAGCGGTGCGCATCGGCGGCGCGATCGAACGGGAACGACTCGGCCACCACGGGACGGATCGTGCCGTCGCTCAGCAGCTCCGTGAGCGGCGCGGTCCAGCGCTCGGCGCTGCCGAGCTCGTCCCACAGCGTCAGCACGTTGAGCCCGATCACCGCCTTCGACTCCGACATCTGCTTGAGCAGGTTGAAGCGCGGCATCAGCAGCGCCGTGCGAGCGGCCGCCACGAGATCGCGGCCCTCGCCCGAGACAATCCCGGACGCGCCGAAGCAGACCAGCCTGCCCCCCGCGCGCAGCAGGTTGTAACTGCGCCGGTAGCTGCGGCCGCCGATCGAGTCCATCACGAGGTCGAGCCTCGGGAGCGTGCGCTCCCATCCGCCCCGGGTGTAGTCGACCGGATGATCGACGCCGAACCCGCGGATCGCGTCGTGCTTGGCGGGCGACGCGGTCCCCCACACCTCGGCCCCGATCCGCTTGGCGATCTGCGTCGCCGAGATGCCGACCCCGCCGGCGGCGGCGTGGATCAGCACCCGCTCGCCGGGCTGCAGGTTGCCGGCCCGGACCAGCGCCTCCCACGCCGTCGTGTAGGTGATCGGGATCGCCGCACCCTGCTCGAAGCTCATCGACTCGGGAAGCGCGATCACGCCGTCGGCCTTGACCGCGGCCCGCTCGGCGTAGCCGCCGAAGCGAACCGGCGCGATCACCCGGTCGCCGACCGAGAGCCGGCCGTCGACCCCGTCGCCGAGCTCGGCAATCGTCCCCGCCACCTCGTAGCCGACCACGCACGGGGGCTTGGGCGCATCGGGATAGAACCCGAGCCGCGCCATCAGGTCGGCGAAGTTGACCCCCGCGGCACGGACGTCGATGAGCACCTCGCCGCGACCGGGGGGCGGATCGGGGCGCTCCTGCACCTCGAGCACCTCGGGTCCGCCGTGCTTGGTGATGACGACCGCGCGCACCGGTCTACAGGCTCACTGTACGCCCGGCGACGAATCCGTCGCTGGCGACGATCTCGTCGATCACCTTCTTGGGCATCGGGCTGTCGGTGGTGATCGCCATCGTGGCGATCCCACCGTTGCCGGCTCCGCCCTTGTCCGGCTGGCGGCCGACCGCGGCCGAGATGATGTTGACGCCCTCGCGGCCGCAGGCGGTGCCCACCCGGCCGATCATCCCGGGCACGTCGCGGTAGCGGAACAGGGTGAGATGGTCCTCGAGCTGCAGGTCGAACCGATGGCCCCAGGCCTCGAGCAGGTGCGGTCGCGTGCGCCGGCCGATCACGGTCCCGACCACTCGCACCGACGAGTCGCTGCTCGAGACCGTGACCCGGATCAGGTCGGTGTAGTCGCGCGCGCTCGTGCGCTTGGTCTCCGAGACCTCGATGCCGCGCTCGTCGGCGATCGTCGGTGCATTGACCTCGTTGACCTCCTCCTCGGTGTGCCCCTGGAGTACGCCCAGCAACGCCTCGATCGAGAGCAGCCGCGTGTCGCGATCGGCCACGCGGCCGAGGAACTCGGTCTGCACGCGATCGATCGAGGAGCCCTCCGACAGCGCCACGGCGATCCGCCCCAGCGCGCGGCAGAGCGGCACGAACGGGCCCAGCACCTCCATGTCCTCCGCCGGGATCGCGGGCACGTTGACGGCGCTCGTGACCACGCCGTCGGTGAGCGCCGCCACCACCTGCTCGGCCGCCTGGTAGCCCGCGCGGTCGGTCGCCTCGGCCGTCGAGGCGCCGAGATGGGGCGTGACGATCACGTTCGGATATCCGAACAGCGGATGCTCGGTGACCGGCTCGGAGCGGAACACGTCGAGGGCCGCACCGCCGACCTTGCCGGAATCGAGCGCAGCCTTGAGATCCTCGTCAACGACCAGGGGGCCGCGGGCCACGTTGAGGATCCGCACGCCGTCCTTGCACTTGGCGAGCGCCTCGGCATCCAGCCAGCCTTCGGTCTCCGGTGTCTTCGGCAGGTGCAGGGTGATGAAGTCGGCCACGGCGTAGATGTCGTCGGAGGACTCGGCCTTCTCGACGCCCAGCTCGCGGTAGCGCTCGGCGCCCACGTACGGGTCATAGGCGATCACGCGCATGCCGAAGCCGCGAGCGCGGTGCGCGACGAGCTGCCCGATCCGCCCGAAGCCGAGGATCCCCAGCGTCTTCTCGTACAGCTCGACGCCGGAGAACTTCGAGCGCTCCCAGGCGCCGCCGATCAGCGACGCGTGGGCCTGCGGGACGTTGCGGGCCAGCGAGAGCATCAGCGCCATCGTGTGCTCGGCGGCGGTGATCACGTTGGACTGGGGCGCGTTGGCGACGACGATCCCGCGCTTGGTCGCGGCAGGGACGTCGACGTTGTCGACGCCGACGCCGGCCCGGCCGACGGCGCGCAGCCGCGTGGCGCGGTCGAGCAGCGCCGCGTCGAGGTTGGTCGCCGAGCGGATCAGGATCCCGTCGTAGCCGCCGATCCGCTCGGCCAGCTCCTGCGGCGTCCAGCCGACACCGAGATCGACGTCGAAGTGCTGCTCGAGCAGCTCGATGCCCGAGTCGCCGATCTTCTCGGCCACCAGGACGCGGGGGCGCCCGTTGGCGGCGGCGGTCTCGGTTGCGCTCATGACATCCGCTCCAGGACCCAGTCGACGGACCCGGTCAGCGCCTGAACGTCGGCGGGATCGGTGGCCGGGAACATGGCCACCCGCAGCTGGTTGCGCCCGAGCTTGCGGTAGGGCTCGACGTCGACGATCCCGTTCGCGCGCAGCGTTGCCGCGAGCGCGGCGGCGTCGACGGCCTCGTCGAAGTCGATCGTGCCCACGACCAGCGAGCGCTTCGCGGCGTCGGCGACGAACGGCGTGGCGTGCGAGGAGGCCTCGGCCCAGCCGTAGAGGTGGCCGGAGGAGGCGGTCGTCCGCGCGACCATGCCGTCCAGGCCGCCGCCCGCGAGCATCCACTCGATCTGGTCGGCGAGCAGGAACAGGGTCGCGATCGCCGGCGTGTTGTACGTCTGGTCCTTGCGAGAGTTTTCGAGCGCCGTGGCGAGCGACAGGAAGTCGGGCATCCAGCGGCCGCCGGGCCGCACCTCGTCGAGCTCGGCGATCCGCTCGAGCGCCGCCGGGCTGAGCAGCGCCAGCCACAGGCCGCCGTCGGAGGCGAAGCCCTTCTGGGGCGCGAAGTAGTACGCGTCGGCGTCGGCGATGTCGACCGGAAGCCCCCCGGCGCCGGAGGTGGCGTCGATCAGGATCAGCGCGTCGCCGGACCCGGTGGGCCGCTGAACCGGCACCATCACGCCGGTCGAGGTCTCGTTGTGCGCCCAGGCGATCACGTCGGCGGCCGGGTCGAAGATCGGCGCGGGCGCGTCGCCGGGGTCGGCGGCAACCACGATCGGGCCGGCCAGGAACGGCGCCTGGCGGGTGCAGGCGGCGAACTTGGAGGAGAACTCGCCGTAGGTCAGGTGCAGTGCGCGTTCGCGCACGAGCCCGCACGTGGCCGCGTCCCAGAACGCGGTCGTGCCGCCGTTGCCGAGCGCCACCTCGTAGCCGTGAGGCAGGGAGAACAGCTCACCCAGGCCGGCGCGGATGCGCGCGACCAGCTGCTTCACCGGCGCTTGGCGATGCGAGGTGCCCATCACCGCCGCGCCCTCGGAGGCGAGGCGGGCGAGCTGCTCGGGACGAATGCGGGAGGGCCCGGAGCCGAAGCGCCCGTCGGCGGGCTTCAGCTCGTCGGGGATCTTCAGGAGTGTGTCTGACCCGGTCATGTGGCGCCTCGGAATTGTCGGGATCTCCATGCCCAGGCGCGCGGCGGTTGATGCCGTCGCTTCCCGATGGTCCAGTCCACCCGCAAGCGCCAGTCACGACGGCAGGCGCCCAGTGTAGCGAGGTCGCTACTCCTGAAACTCCGTGTCGATCCAGTCCATTTGGGAGCGCAGTTCCTTGCCCACGACCTCGACCTGGTGGCCCGCCTGCTCCTCGCGCATGCGTTTGAAGTTCTCCTGGCCGGCGCGGTTCTCGGCGATCCACTCGCGGGCGAAGTCCCCCGACTGGATCTCGCCCAGCAGCTGCTTCATCGCCGCTCGCGACTCCTCGCCGATCACGCGCTTGCCGCGGGTGAGGTCGCCGTACTCGGCCGTGTTGGAGATCGAGTAGCGCATCCCGGCGATCCCCTTCTCGTACATCAGGTCGACGATCAGCTTCAGCTCATGCATGCACTCGAAGTACGCCAGCCGGGGGTCGTAGCCGGCGCCGACCAGCGTCTCGTAACCGGCCCGGACGAGCTCAGTCACACCGCCGCACAGCACGGCCTGCTCGCCGAACAGGTCTGTCTCGGTCTCCTCGCGGAAGGTTGTCTCGATCACGCCGCCGCGGGTGCAGCCGATGCCCTTCGCGTAGGCCAGCGCGAGCTCGAGCGCCTTCCCGGTCGGGTTCTGCTGCACGGCGACCAGGCCGGGGACGCCCGAGCCCTCGAGGTACTGTCGGCGCACGAGATGTCCGGGTCCCTTGGGCGCGACCAGCGCGACGTCGACGTCCGGCGGCGGGACGACCTCGCCGTAGTGGATCGAGAAGCCGTGGCCGAACAGCAGCAGGTTGCCCGAGGCGATCCCGTCCTTGACCCCCGACTCCCACACCTGCCGGTGCAGCTCATCGGGCACGAGCATCATCACCACGTCGCCGCGGCTGGCCGCCTCGGCCGGCTCGGCGACCTCGAGGCCGTGCTCGCGGGCCTTGGCGACGCTGCCCGAGTCCGATCGCAGGCCGACCACGACCGAGACGCCGGAGTCCTTGAGGTTCAGGGAATGGGCGTGGCCTTGGGAGCCCCAGCCAATGATCGCGACGGTCTTGCCGTCAAGGAGTGAGAGGTCTGCGTCGTCGTCGTAGAACATGCAATCGGTCCGGTCTAGATGGAGATAGTCGTGGCGCGAGACCCTAGCGGACCGGCTGCGAAAGGCCCGGTCAGCCGGTGGCGACGGCGACCAGCGACCGGCCCGGGTAGCGCACCGATCCGTCCGTGGCGCTGAACGGCTCGGCCAGGGTGGCTATCTCCGCCTCGACGGCGTCGCGCTCGGCCTCGGAGACGCCGGACATAGCCTCTCTGAAGGCGCCCGACATCTCGAGTGACTCCTCGATGTAGGCGGCGATGGTGGGGGCCGTGCGCGCGACGTCGACCGCGTCGACGGTGACCTCGGCGAAGCCCGCGTCCTCGAGCAGCTCGGCCAGCCGGCCCGGCGCCGCCAGGGCGAACATGCCCGGCTGGTTGGGGTCTGGCGGCGGCACGTGGCGGTGCTTGATCAGCGCCCGCATGGGGATCGAGGCCCACGGGTTGCGATCGGCCGCGTCCCACACGGCCACCGCGATCCGCCCGCCCGGTCGCAGCACGCGCCGGGTCTCCAGGGCGGCGGCCTCGGGGTCGAGGATGAGCATGATCCCCCAGCGGCACAGGATCGCGTCGACGCTCGCGGTCGGCAGGTCGATCCACTCGAGCTCGAGGCGCTGAAAGCGGACGTTCTCGATCCCCATCGCAGCGGCGCGTCCGCGGGCCACGTCGAGCATCGCCTCGGCCGCGTCGCTCGAGATCAGCGTCCCGCCGGGCTGGATCAGCTCGGCGGCCAGAAACCCGGTGTCCCCCGGGCCCGCCGCCAGTTCGAGCAGCTCCCGGCCGGGCTTCAGCTCGAGCCGGTCGATCAGCCACTCGGAGACGGGCATCCCGAACGCGCGCATATCGTCCGCGTGCTCGCCCCATGCCGCGGCCGCGCGCTCCCAGGACTCGAGCTGCTCAGCCCGGGCCGCGTCGGCCTCGGCGCTGAGGTCGGGGCTCTGATTGCCGTCGGCGTCGCTCATCCCGTGCGCCTCCGTTGCGAGCGGATGTTGCGCGCCGACATCCCCGACTCCGCCGCCAGCTGCTCGATCGTGAGCTGATTCAGAGACTCGTTGAGCCGGACCACGTCGTCGACTTCGGCCCCGGGGCGTGGCCTCGGAAGGGTCTTGCTGACAGCCATAGGCACATCATAAGAGCGGTTGACCTCACCGAGAGCGATGTGCCATTGAGCGGTGTCGAGGTAGCGGGTGGGAGTGCCGGCGCCTGGACACCGCGAGCTCGGTGGGGCGGGTGCCGGCGTCGTGCCGCGCTCGCTCATGGTGTCCAGGCCGGCACCCCCGCCCGCCCCCGAACGCTCAGCCGAGCTGCCGCCGCAGCAGCTTCCCGGACGCCGTCCGCGGCAGCGCGCGGGCGAATGCGATCGACTTCGGCACCTTGAACCGGGCCAGGCGCGACGCGCAGTGCGCGCGCAGGTCCTCGCCGGTGACCGCGGCTCCGTTGCGCAGGACGACGGTGGCCACGATTGCCTCGCCCCACTCGGCGTCGGCGCGTCCGTGCGCGGCGGCATCGGCGACCGCGGGGTGCTCGAGCAGGACCGCCTCGACCTCGGCCGGCGCCACGTTCTCGCCGCCGGTGACGATCGTGTCGGCCTTGCGGCCGGTGATCGACAGCCGGCCGCGGTCGTCGAGCGCGCCCAGGTCGCCCGTGTGGAGCCAGCCGTCGGAGGCGAGCGCGCCGGCGCCGACCGTGGGGCCGCGGACGAGCACCTCGGCGTCGGCCGCGATCCGGATCTCGACCCCTGGCAGCGGCCAGCCGCCCGTGGCGATCTGCGAGCACGCTTCGGTCATGCCGTAGGTCGGGGCGACCGGGATGCCTGCTGCGCGGGCGCGGTCGAGCAGCGCCGGCGCGATCGGGCCGCCGCCGAGCAGCGCCCAGCGCAGCGTCGGCGGGCGCTCGAGGCCAGCGTCGAGCAGTCGCGAGAGCATCGTCGGCACGAGCGAGACGAGCGTGATCGCCTGCGCCTGGTCGGACAGCAGTCGTGCCACCTCCTCGGTGTCGAAGCGCTCGCGGAGCACGGCCGTGGTGCCGTAGATCGCGCTGCGGAACAGGACCGAGAGTCCGCCGACGTGGGTCAGCGGCATCGGGCACAGCCATCGCTCGGCCTGGTCGAGGCCGAGCGCGACGGCCGAGCCGAGCGCGCTCGCCAGCCAATTGCCGTAGCTGAGCGCCACCGGGCGCGGCTGCGACGTCGTGCCCGAGGTGTGGACCACGGTCGCGACCTCCTCCGCCGACAGCGTGCGGGTGCCGGGGAGCGGCGGGCCCGGCAGCGGAGCATCGACCAGCACCGCGGCGCCGGCGGCACGCCCGGCGCGCTCGGCGGTCCCCAGCCGCAGGTCGATCGGCACCGCGACCGCGCCGGCCTGGACGCAGCCGTGGAGGGCGGCGACGAACTCCGGACCGGCGGGCAGGGCGAGTGCGACCCGGTCCCCGGGCGACACCCCGGAACGGACCAATGCCCCGGCCGCCCGGCGGGCGCGGTCGTCCAGCTCGGCGTAGGCGAGCTCCGCGTGTGCGGTCGCGAGGGCGACGCGCTCGGGTCGCATTCGGGCGGCGCGGTCCAGCCAGGCGTCCATGGGCACACGGTAGTCTCCGCGCCGCACCACCCCGCCACAGGAGGTTCCACGTGTCAGTCACCTGGGAGGCGGCCGGCGGCTACTCGGATATCCGGTACGAGCTTTCGACCGGCGAGGACGCCGGTATCGCCAAGATCACGATCAACCGGCCCGAGGTCCGCAACGCGTTTCGGCCCGAGACCGTGATCGAGCTCTCCGACGCGCTCGAGCGCGCCCGGGAGGATCAGTCGGTGGGCGTCGTGATCCTCACCGGCGAGGGACCCGATGCGTTCTGCTCCGGCGGCGACCAGCGGGTGCGCGGCGCTCGGGGCGGCTATGTGACCGGCGCCGATCCAGCCGCGGCGGGCGCGCAGCCGGGTGTCGGGCGCTTCCACGTGACCGATCTGCACATCCAGATCCGGCGGCTGCCCAAGCCGGTGGTGGCGATGGTCGCCGGGTATGCGATCGGCGGCGGCCACGTGCTGCAGGTCGTGTGCGACCTGACGATCGCCGCCGACAATGCCCGCTTCGGCCAGACCGGCCCCAAGGTCGGATCATTCGACGGCGGCTTCGGGGCCAGCGTGCTCTCCCGCCTGGTGGGCCCGAAGAAGGCCAAGGAGGTCTGGTTCTTGTGCCGCCAGTACGACGCCCAGCAGGCGCTCGAGATGGGCCTGATCAACACGGTCGTCCCGCTCGAGCGACTCGAGCAGGAGACGGTGCAGTGGTGTCGCGAGATGCTGGCGCTGTCGCCGTTCTCGCTGCGCCTGCTGAAGGCGAGCTTCAACGCCGACGAGGACGGCCTGGCCGGCATCCAACAGCTGGCGCACGACGCCAACCTGCTCTTCTACATGAGCGAGGAGGCGCTCGAGGGTCGCAGCGCCTACCTCGAGAAGCGCACGCCCGACTTCTCGCAGTTCCCGCGGCGGCCGTAGTGCGCCCGACCCCGAGCAGCGGCTGATGGCCTCGGAGACCTCGGCCTCCCCGAACGGGATCCGCATCTGGCTGATGGCCGCGCGGGTGCGGACGCTGCCGGCGGCGGTGGCGCCGGTGCTCGTCGGCACGGCGCTGGCCGGCTTCATGCACATCTTCTCCCCGCTGCGGTTCATCGCCGCGCTCGTCGGCGCCGTCTTCATCCAGGTCGGTACCAACCTCTCCAACGACTACTCCGACGCGCGGCGGGGAGCCGACACCGAGGACCGCCTCGGCCCGGTGCGAGTGACCGCCGGCGGTCTCGTGCCCCCGAAGCAGGTCCTCATCGCCACCTACGTCTCGTTCGGGATCGCCGTGCTGGCCGGGATCTACCTGGTCGCGGTCGCCGGCTGGCAGCTGCTGATCGTCGGCGCCGCCTCGATCCTCGCCGGCGTGCTCTATACGGGCGGCCCGAAGCCGTACGGATACGAGGGTCTCGGCGAGGTGTTCGTGTTCCTGTTCTTCGGGATCGTCGCCGTCGCCGGCTCCTACTTCGTGCAGACCACCCACCTCGACTGGGAGGCGTTCGCGCTGGCCGTCCCCGTCGGGCTGCTGGCCTCCGGGATCCTGGTCGTCAACAACGTGCGCGACATCGACACCGATCGGCGCGCCGGCAAGCGCACGCTGGCGGTGCGGCTCGGCCGCGAGCGAACCCGCACGATGTTCGCGGCGATGGTCTACCTGGCCTACCTGCTGACCCCGGTGACGTGGCTGTTCGGGCCGCTGGAGCCGTGGGTGCTGCTGCCGTGGCTGACGTTGCCGATCGCCGCCCCGGTGGTGCGCACGGTGCGCAACCACACCGACGGCGGCTCGCTCAACCAGGCGCTCGCGCAGACCGGGATGCTGCAGCTGGCGTTCTGCACGCTGCTGGCCGCCGGGCTGCTGCTCAGCCGGTGACGCCGCGCCCGCAGCCCAACCCGGGAGCGCCCGGGTGAAGGTGCGGATCGAGCAGGTCCGGGTGCCGTTCCGGGACCGGTTCGCCGCCGCCTACGGCGCCGTGTCGGAGCGCGCGCTGCTCGTCCTCACCCTCGAGGGCGCCGACGGCCTGACCGGGGCCGGCGAGGCGGCGCCGCTCGAGCCGTATGACGGTGTCAGCCTCGACGCCGTGCGCGCTGCGCTCGAGGATTGCCGGGCCACGCTCGAGGCCTCCGACGGGCAGGACCGCAACGAGCTGCTGACGGCGTGCCGCAACCTGGCCGTCCTGCCCCAGGCGGTGGCCGCGATCGACCTGGCCCTGTGGGATCTGGACGGACGCCGGGCCGGCCTGCCGGTGCGCGCGCTGCTGGGCGCCGGCGCTGCCGGACCGGTCGAGCTGAACGCCACCGTCGCGGCCGAGGACCGCGCCGGCGCCGCCCGCGCGGCCGCGGCGGCCGTGGCCGCGGGCTTCGGCTGTGTGAAGCTGAAGGTCGGTGTCGGCGATGACGCCGGACGGCTCGCGGCCGTGCGGGCCGCGGTCGGCGCCGGCACCCGCATCCGCGTGGATGCCAACGGCGCCTGGACGACGGAGGAGGCGCTCGCCTGGCTGCGCGTCCTGGCGCCGGCGGGGATCGAGCTGTGCGAGGAGCCCGCCTCCGGGCTCGAGGCGATCGCGCGCGTGGCCGGCGCCGCGGAGGTTCCGGTGTCGCTCGACGAGAGCGCCGCGCTGCCGGGCGCGCTGACCACCCGCGCCTGCGCCGCGATCTGCCTCAAGGTGGCCCGGTGCGGCGGGATCTCGGGCCTGATCGAGGCCGCGTCGCGGGCCCGCGGCGTGGGCTACGAGGTCTACCTGGCCTCGACTCTCGACGGGCCGCTCGGCATCGCCGCTGCGCTTCACGCGGCGGCGGTGATCGCCCCCGACCGGCCGTGCGGGCTGAGCACGCTGGAGCTGTTCGACCGCGCGCCCGGTCCGCTCGGCACACACGCGGGCCGGATCGCATGGCCGCCGGGCCCGGGGCTCGGTGACGGGCTGATGGCCTGGTACGACCTGGCTTAGGAGGCGGCCGCGGCAGAGCCGGCGTCGGCGATCGCCGCGGCGACGAGCTCGGGGGCCTCGAGGTGCACCGCATGCCCCGCGCCGGCGGCGAGCTCCAGTCGCGCGTGCGGGATCGACGCGGCCATGCGCTCACCGATCGTGGTGAACTTCTCGTCGCGCTCGCCGACCAGCAGCGTGACCGGCATCGCGAGCTCGCCCAGCTCGTCCCACACCGGCGCGAGCGCGCCCGTCCCCAGCCCCCGCAGGGCGGCGGCCAGACCGGCGGGCGTGCTGCGCAGGCGGTCGGCGTGGGCAGCCTCGAGCACGGGGGGCGGCTGTCCCGCCAGCACCGCGGTCGCCGCCCAGCGCCGCGCGAGATCCGCGATCGGGAGCTGCTCGAGCTCGTCGGCCAACCGCTCGTCGGCCGCGCGCCGGGCGGCGCGCTCGCCGGCGTCGGCGAGCCCGGGGCTCGCCCCGATGAGGAGCAGGCGCTCGACGCGGTCGGGCACGGCCAGCGCGGCGTGGAGCGCGATCCGGCCGCCCATCGAGTACCCGGCAAGCGTGAAGCGCGGGGTCGGGAGCGCCTCGAGGTCACCGAGGACCGCGGCCAGGGTCACCGGCCGGAGCGTTGACGCGTCGCCGTGGCCGCGGATGTCGGGCGCCAGCGCCCGGTAGCGTTCGCCCAGCGCCGAGACCACAGGGTCCCAGCTCCTTCCGGTGTGCGTGAAGCCGTGCAGGAGCACGAGGTTCGGCGCCATGGAGCAACATCATGACCGCCACCGACAGCTACCTGCTGCTGCGCGCCCTGTGCGACGAGTTCGCGCGGTGCGGGATGGAGCACGCATGCACCTCGCCGGGCTCGCGCTCCACGCCGATCGTGCTCTCGCTCGTGCGCGAGCCGGGGATCCGCTGCTGGTCGCACGTCGACGAGCGCTGCGCGGGCTTCTTCGCGCTCGGGGCCGCGAAGGCCAGCGGGTTGCCGGTCGCGGTGGCCTGCACGTCGGGGACGGCGGCGGCGAATCTCGCCCCGGCGGTGATCGAGGCCCACCAGGCCCGCGTGCCCCTGATCGTGCTCACCGCCGACCGCCCGCCGGAGCTGCGCGACGTCGGCGCCGGCCAGACGATCGATCAGCTCAAGCTGTACGGCGACGCCGCCAAGTGGTTCGTCGAGCTCGGCACCCACGAGGCCACGCCCGAGCGCCTGCGGTGGATCCGCGCGCTGGCTTGCCGCGCATATTGGAGTGCGCTCGACGGGCGCCCCGGGCCCGTGCACCTGAATATCCCGTTGCGCGAGCCGCTCGTGCTCGACGGGTCACTGCCGGACGACACCGGCCGGCCCGACGGCCGGCCGTGGATCGCGCGCGTCGCGCCCGCCCCCGCCTTGGCGTCGGCGGGCTCCGGTGGCCCCGCCCTCGCGCCGCACACGGGTGCGGTCAGGGGCGTCATCGTCGCGGGGCGCGAGGAGCGCCACGGCGAGCTCGGCGCCGCCGCGGCGCGGGTGGCGGAGCGAGCCGGGTACGCGTTGCTCGCCGATCCGCTGTCCGGCGCCCGCCACGGTCCCGCGGCGATCGCCCACTACGACGTGCTGCTGCGCGACGAGACGCTGGGCCGGGAGCTGGCCCCCGAGCTGGTGATCCGGATCGGCGACCTGCCGACCTCCAAGCCGCTGCGGACGTGGCTCGCCGGGCTCGGCCCCACCCCTCAGCTCGCGCTCGATCCCGAGCAGGCCTGGCAGGACCCGGCGGGCGTGGTGAGCGCGGTGCTCGTCGGCGACCCGGCGGTCGAGCTGGACGCGATCGCCCCGCTGCGCACCGGCGATCCGGACTGGCTGGCCGCGTGGCGCGCGGCCGACGACCGCGCCGCTGCAGCGATCGCCGACGCGCTCGGGCACGAGCTCTCCGAACCGCTCGTGGCGGCGCGGCTCGGGGACTGGCTCGGGTCCGATACGACCCTGTTCGTTGCCTCCTCGATGCCCGTCCGCGACATCGAGCTGTTCTTCCCCGTCCACGAGGACACGCCGCGGGTCTTGTCCAACCGCGGCGCCAACGGAATCGACGGCACCGTCTCCTCGGCGTTCGGCGCCGCGGCCGCCGGCACGGGTCCGGTGGTGCTGCTGATCGGCGACGTCGCGCTCGCGTACGACCTCGGCGGCCTGCTCGCCGCGCGACGACTCGAGTTGGCGCTCACGATCGTGCTGCTCAACAACGACGGCGGCGGGATCTTCCACTTCCTGCCCGTGGCCGGCGAGACGGATGCGTTCGAGGAGCATGTCGCGACCCCACACGGGCTCGAGTTCTCGCACGCCGCGCGCCTCTACGGGTGCGCCTACGAGCGCCCGGCGGACGCCAGCGAGCTCGAAGCCGCTTTGCGGCGCTCGACCGCCGCCGCCGGGACCACGATCATCGAGCTGCGGACCGACCGCGGCGAGAACCTGGCGCTGCACCGCCGCGTGGCGGAGGCGGGGCTGGCCGCCGGGCGCCGGCGCTGATCGCCGCCGCTCGGAGCGCGCCGCTACCCGGCGAGCACCGGCAGCATGGCAGCGAGCTTGATCTCGCTCTCGGCCAGCTCCGCGGCCGGGTCGGAGTCGCGCACGATGCCGCAGCCGGCGTAGCAGCTCGCCAGCCTGCCGCTCAGCAGAGCGCAGCGCAGCGCCACGCAGAACTCGCCGTCGCCGGCCGCGTCCGTCCAGCCAACCGGGCCCGCATACCAGCCGCGGTCGAGCCCCTCGAGCGCCGGGATCAGCCGCTCGGCCCGGTCCAGCGGCTCGCCGCCGACCGCGGGGGTGGGATGCAGCAGGCCGGCCAGCTCCACGGCGCCGATCGGGGCGGCGAGCTGGGCGCGGATCGGCGTCGCCAGATGCTGGATGTTGGCCACCCGGACGAGCACGGGGTCGGGCGCCGCGGTGACCCACACCGAGTGCGGGCGCAGCGAGCGGGCGATGCGCCTGACCACGATCCTGTTCTCCTCACGATCCTTGTCGCTCTGGCGCAACTGCTCCCCCAGGTGATCGTCGACCGCGGGGTCGGCGCTGCGGCGCGCCGACCCGGCCAACGCCACCGTGCTCGCCCGCTGCCCCTCGCGCCGGACGAGCAGCTCGGGACTGGCGGCGAGGAACGTCGAGGCTGCGCGCCCGACCGCGAACACGTAGCACGACGGGAACGCCTCGCGCAGCACGCTGAGCACGGCGCCCGGGGAATGGTCGACGGGCGCCCGCACCTGCACCTCGCGGGCCAGCACGACCTTGCTGAGCTCACCGGCGCGGATCCGCTGCACCGCCTGCGCGACGGCGTGCTCGTAATGCGACGGCGGCATCGGGCTGACCACCCTGTAGCTCCCCACGGGGTCGGGGTCCAGCAGCGGGAGCTCGTCCTCACGCAGTTCGGCCAGGCGACGCTCGACCCCGGCGAGTCGCTCCTCGGGCATGTCGTCGGGCGCCACGTCGACGGTCACCGTCATCCGAACTTCCTCGCCCCGGCGCGCGAGGCACACCTCGGGCACGATCAGCGAGGCCGCGGCATAGCCCGACCACTGCGGGGACGCGCCGCCCTCAGGCGCGAAGGCGAACCCTCCGACGGCCGCGAGGCCCGATCCGGGAGGTCCGTCGGCGGGATCGCTCTGCGCGGTCGCCGAGGCCGCGCGCCAGCGGGCCGCCACTGCCTGGAACCGCGCTGGTCCCGCGGCCTCGATCACCCGGGCGCAGCCCAGGCCGGCGAGTGCCGCCCCATCGCGGTCGGGCTGCTCGAAGCAGAACCAGTGCTCGCCGGGACGCCGCGAGCTCACCACGACGGCGGTCGGATCAACGCCCGCGGGGAGGGTGATGAGAACGCTGGCGAGCACCGGCGAGCCGCCGGCGCGGGCGCGGCGCAGCGCGGCCTCGATCCGCTCGCCCAGGCGCTTTCGCGCCCGGGCGTCCAGCCAGCGCGGCGTCGACGATCCGGTGGCGACGCCTCTCACGCGACCGGGCCCGCCAGCCGGCTAGGTCTCGCTCCGCCCGCGGGAGATCGCGATCTCGCCCGTGCGTGCCATCTCGATCAGCCCGAACGGCCGTACCAGCCGCTCGAAGGCCTCCACCTTCTGGTGGGTCCCCGTGACCTCGCAGATCACCGAGCGCTTGGTCACGTCGACGATCTTGGCGCGGAAGATCTCGCAGACCTGCATCACCTCTGCGCGACCGGCGCCGTCGGCGCTGATCTTGAACAGCGCGAGCTCGCGGGCCAGCGTCTCCTCGGGCTCGAGATCACGGATCTTGAGCACGTTGACGAGCTTGTGGAGCTGCTTGGTGACCTGGTCGATGGGATGCACCGCACCGTCGAGCGTCAGTGTCACGCGCGAGACGCTGTCGTCGTCCGTCGGCCCGACGGCCAGCGTGTCGATGTTGAACCCGCGCCGGGCGAACAGGCCGGCGATCCTGGTCAGGACACCCGGCTTGTTCTCGACCAGGATCGAGAGGATGTGCTTGCGCCCGGTGCGCAGACCGGCGACGGCGTCGAGCTCGTCGAGGGACAGGACTTCCTTGGTACCCGGCTCGCCCATGTCAACCCACCATGTCCCTGGCTGCCTGGCCGGCCGGAATCATCGGGTAGGTGTTCTCCTCCCGGGTCACCCGGACGTCGACGAGCACCGGCCCCTCGGTGGCCAGCGCTTCCCGGATGTCGCTCACCAGCGTGCTCTTGTCCTCGAACCGCATCCCGGTCGCTCCGTAGGCCTCTGCGACCTTGACGAAGTCGGGCCACTGGCCGGTCTCGACCTGGCTGTAGCGCTTGTCCCAGAACAGCTCCTGCCACTGGCGGACCATGCCCAGGTAGCCGTTGTTCATGATGAACACCTTGATCGCGATGTCCTCCTGGGCGCACGTCGCGAGCTCCTGCATGTTCATCTGCACGGACCCGTCGCCGGCGACGCACACGACCGTCTGGTCCGGGCAGCCGACCTTGGCGCCCATCGCCGCCGGCAGCCCGAAGCCCATCGTCCCCAGGCCGCCGGAGTTGATCCACCGGCGCGGCTGGTTGAAATGGAAATACTGGGCGGTCCACATCTGGTGCTGGCCCACGTCGCTGGTGACGATCGCGTCGCCCCTGGTCGCCTCGTACAGTGCCTGGATCATGAACTGGGGCTTGATCTCGGCGTCCTTGGAGTCCTCGTAGCCGAGCGGGTGGCGCTCCTGCCAGACCCGGATCCGCGACCACCACTCCTCGAGCCGGGCCGGATCCGGCTCCAGCGCGCGGTACTCGGCGGTCAGCCTCGGGAGGATGTTCTTGGCGTCACCCACGATGGGGATGTGCGCCGGCACGTTCTTGGAGATCTCGGCCGGATCGACGTCGATGTGGATGAACTTGGCCCGCGGCGCGAACTCCGACAGCTTGCCGGTGATGCGGTCGTCGAAGCGAGCGCCGATCGCGACGATCAGGTCCGCCTCGTCCATCGCGTAGTTGGCCGCCCGCGTCCCGTGCATCCCGAGCATCCCCAGCCACTGGTCATGCGGAGCCGGAAAGCCGCCGAGGCCCATCACGGTGCAGGTGACGGGGAAGTTGTCGGCCAGCCCCAGCTCGGTCAGCTCGGCGGCGGCGTTGGCGCTGATCACGCCACCGCCGGCGTAGATGACCGGCCGCCGTGAGTTGGCCAGCGCCTTGGCAGCGAGGCGGATCTGCTTCTGGTTGCCGTCGGTGGTTGGCTGGTAGCCGGGCAGATGGAGGTCGGTCACCGGCTCGTACGGGATGTCGGCGCGGCTCAGATCCTGCGGGATGTCGACCACGACCGGGCCGGGACGCCCGGTCCGCGCGATGTGGAACGCCTCGTGGATCGACCGCGGGAGCTCGAGCGGGTGCTGGATCATGAAGCTGTGCTTGACGATCGGCATCGTGATGCCGATCGTGTCCGCCTCCTGGAAGCCGTCGGTGCCCAGCAGCTCGGTGCGCACCTGCCCGGTGATGAACACGACCGGGACCGAGTCCATCATCGCGTCGCAGATCGGGGTCACCAGGTTGGTCGCGCCAGGGCCGCTCGTTCCGAGCGAGACGCCGACCTTGCCGGTGGCCTTGGCGTAGCCCTCGGCGGCGTGCCCGCCGCCGGCCTCGTGGCGGACGAGGATGTGGCGGATACCGGCGTCGTAGAAGGCGTCGTAGGTCGGGAGGTTGGCGCCGCCCGGCAGACCGAATACGACGTCGACACCTTCAGCCTTGAGGCATTCCATCAGAGCGTCGACTGCACGCATTGGCGCTTCCTCCTTTCACGGACCTCTGGGCGCACGCGGCCGTTCCGCGTGCGGCGGGAAAGGGCAGTCTAGCGCGCGTTTTCGGCGTTCGGGAGCAGTGCGCGCCGGGGCCGCTCGAATGCCGACGAATCTCTGAATCGCGACACTAAGCCACGCGCTGGCGCATCGAGGCCTCGGAGGCGATGGCCTGGTCCGGGAACTCGAGCTCCTCGCCGCAGCGCATGCAGACCGCGTCGTGCAGCTTCACCACCCGACCGCAGCCCGGGCACTGGCGCCGCAGCTCCCGGGCATCGGAGCGATACAGCGCTGCGGCGATCAGGCCGATGAACGGCACGCAGAACGCGATCAGGAACCAGAGCATGAAGGAGTTCCCCTTCGTGCGCGCGACGATCCCGCCGGCGAGGCCGAAGGAGAACAGAATCACGATCAGACCCGAGCCCTCCACGGGTACGGATCACCTCACCAGATGAGGACCTTCAGCGCCCATAGGATCGCGATCACCACGGCGGCGGCCACGACGACCCAGACGATCGCCATCACGAAGCCGAGCAGAATCTTGAACGCTATGACGACTGCGGCGACGAGAACCACGAACGCGAGTACGCGCTTCAGGAACGACGTGCGGGGTGGAGCTTCTGTTTCCATGCTCACAGCGTAGCGCCGACGCGAAACCGGCCCACCCGGGGAGGCGAGCCGGACCCGATCAGTCGAACGCGCGCTTGATGTGCTCGAACCGCGAAACCGGATCGGCAGACCGGCCCTGGAGCCGGAGACGCGCGAGGCGATAGCGCCGGACAGCCGTGCTTCCCTGCGCCGACGAAGATCGCCGGTTGTCGGCCACGAGCAGAACTCGGGCGGATGTGGCTGGAGGTGTCATGGGCAGCATGATGGACCTCGAACCTGAAGCGCGCACTATCCGCGCGGACAATATTTCCTAAACGACGACTACACCTGGGGACGGTCGGCGACGAGAGCAGCTTCGTGTGCCTTCTAGATCGGGGCACTAGCCCTTCGCGGGCTCAGCCGCGGCCCGCACCGCCGGGCGCATCTCGACCGGGAGCCGGCGCCGCAGGCGCCATAGCGCGCCCGAGAAGGCGAGGTTCGCCACCGTGGCGAATCCGGTCTCGTCGGAGCGGAGCGCCAGCAGCAGATGCGCGATCCGGTCGCTCGATGGGAGCTCCTGGTCGGTCACCTTGACGCAGTAGCAGTGCACGCGCCGGCCGCCCGGGCGCACGAGGAGCGCACCGGCCTCGCCGACGAGCCAGACCCCGAGGCGGCCGCGCTCCATGACCAGGCCGGTCCGGGCGTGCAGCTCGCGCGGGGCGGTGTCGATCAGGTCACCGAGCAGCCCGAGCGCGACGCGCTCGGGCTCGGGCTCGGGGGCGGCCGGTACCCGGCGCCGGACGACGTTGGCCCCCCGGGAGGCGTACAGCTCCGGGATGACCCAGGCGTGCGCGAGCGCCACCAGCGCCACGGGGATGGTGACCGGATTGAGCGCGACCAGCAACCCGGCGGCGGCGATGAACGGCACCGTGTGGGCGACGGTGGTCAGCGTCCAGAGACGGCCGGTGCGGGTCAGCGAGCGGTCGGTCGCCCGCGGCCGCCAGTAGACGGTCGCGAGCTCCGGCAGGGCATCCGCGCTCGTGACCGACGCGTCGGCGGACAGGACGATCGCGTCGGCGGACGAGGCCATCGCATCGGCGGACACGGCGGTGGGGCTCAGCCGCCCGCGATCGGCCGGCGGAGGATGACGAGCGAGGCGTCGATCGGCAGCTCGCGCACCTGCTCGGCCAGGCCCTCACCCTGGGACACGACGGCGAAGTAGCCGCGGTCGAGCTCGGCGCGGAACGCGTGCACCGCCGCCTCCACGGCGGGGATGTCCTCCGCGGTCCACTCGGCCACCGTCGTGTGGCCGGTCTGGTCCATCCTGATCAGTCGAGACATCGTCGAGCCTCCTGACGGCGTGTGGTCAGGTCATGGTAGACCCGATTGGGGAAGATTCGCCTTCCTGACGGCGTCAATAGGACTCGGATGCTCCAACGCGGCCGTGCGGCTCAACTGCTGGCACTCCTGATCATCATCGTCCCCGTCTCGCTCGCCGAGGCCAAGACGCCGTCCGCGCGGCAGGCGCGGGCGCCGGGCGCCGCCGCCACCGCGGCGACGACGCCGATCACGGCCGCCGCTCCGCCCCCACCCCCGGCCACGCCCTCGGCCGCGCCCGCGCCCCCGCCGCTCCCGGCTCCCGCTCCGGTGATCGTGACCACACCCAGGCAGGTGCTCGCCGGCGCGACTGCCGTGCTGGAGATCCAGAATCCGCCCGCCGGTGCCACCGACTACCGCTGGGATCTGGACGGGAGCGGGAGCTTCGCGACCGACTCCGGTTCACTCGCGCGCGTTGCGCACGTCTACGCCGCTCCCGGCCTGCAGCACGTGACGGTCCGGATCACGACGGCAACGGGGACACGGACCGCGACGCTCGACGTGCGGGTGGCTCCGGGAGCGGGGTCGGCGGGACAACCCACACACGCCGCACCCCGGTCGGCACCGGCCGGGGCCGGGCTGCTCGCCCACGTCTCATCCGATCCGGCCGACACGATCTCGGACTTCCAGTTCGCCCCCGCGGCGATCACCATCCACGTCGGCGACACGATCACGTGGACCAACGATGGACCGACGGACCACACTGCCACCGCCAGCGACCACAGCTTCGACACCGGCGTGTTGCACAAGGGGCAGAGCGCCTCACACACGTTCGCGACCGCGGGCACGTTCGCCTACATCTGCACGCTGCATCCGTTCATGCACGGCACCGTGATCGTCGAGGCGGCAGCGTCGTCCACCCCCGCGGGCGGCCCGAGCACGACCACCCCGAGCAGCACGACCAACTCGACCCCGACCACCCCGGCCGCGACGACCCCCACCGCCGGACAGCTGCCCCTGACCGGCTTCGACGTGCTCCCGCGGCTGCTGGTCGGCGTGCTGTTGCTGGCTGCGGGCGTGACCCTGCGCCGGGTCGCCACCCGGCGCTGACGGAGGCCTAGTCTAGGAGCGTGGGTCAGTAATACTCAGTCTCATTAACGACGCTCTGAGAGCCGTTCTGCGGCCATCCGAGCGATCGCCGCTGATGAATTGATCCCCTGAAACGGGCCAAAACGGCGCTCTGCGGGCATTGTGACCCACGCTCCTAGGACCTGCTGCCGACCCGTTCGCGGATCAGCCGCGTGATCTCGCCCCCGTCGGCGCGGCCCTTGGTCTCCTTCATCACGAAGCCGACCAGCGGGCCGACGGCGCGAATGTTGCCCTGGCGCACCTGCTCGGCGGCGTCGGGGTCGGACGCGATCGCCCGCTCGATGATCTCGGCCAAGCCGCCATCATCGGCGGTGATCGACCCGAGGCCGCGCCGCTCGACGATCGCCCGCGGGTCGCCGCCCTCGGCGACGAGCTGCGTGAGCACCTCGCGCGCGGCGTCGCGGGCCACCTCCTTGGCGGCGACCATGCCGGCGAGCGTTGCGAGGGCCACCGGGGTCACGCTGGACTGTGCCGGATCGGCGTCGGAGCCGATCCGCTCGACCAGCAGCGGGATCCAGTTCGCGACCGTGACCGGGTCGTGGCCGCCTGCGGCCAGCGCCCGCTCGTAGTAGTCGCCGAGCTCGGTCCGGAAGGCCAGCTCACGCGCCCGCTCGGCGCTCAGCCCGAGCTCCCGCTCGAAGCGCTCCGCCCGGGCGGCCGGCAGTTCGGGCAGCTCGGCCTCGGCGAGCGCGTGCATCTCGCCGGTGATCACGAGCGCAACCAGGTCGGGCTCGGGGAAGTAGCGGTAGTCGTGCGCCTCCTCCTTGGAGCGCAGGGGCGTCAGCCGCTCGCTGGCCGGGTCGAAGTGGAGCGTCTCCTGCACGACCGGCTCGCCGCTCTCGAGCAGCCCGATCTGACGCTCGATCTCGGCCCTGACCCCGCGCTCGAGGTAGCGGAACGAGTTCATGTTCTTGAGCTCGGTCTTGGTCCCGAGCTGCTCGGAGCCCACGGGGCGCACGGACACGTTGGCGTCGCAGCGCAGCGAGCCCTCCTCCATGTTCACGTCGGAGACGCCGAGCCGCTTCAGCGTGGCCCGCAGCAGCGTCAGCCACTCGCGCGCCTGCTCGGGCGAGGTGAGGTCCGGCTCGGTGACGATCTCCACCAGCGGCGTGCCGCCGCGGTTGAAGTCCACGACGCTGCGATCCGAGCCGTGGATCCGGCCGCTCTCCCCTACGTGCACGAGCTTGGCGGCGTCCTCCTCGAGGTGGACGCGGTGGATGCGCACATCGCCGAGCGCGCCGCCGGAGCACAGCGGCACGTCGTACTGGGAGATCTGGTAGCCCTTGGGCAGGTCCGGATAGAAGTAGTTCTTGCGATGAAACAGCGAGCGCTCGGTGATCTGCGAGCCCAGGGCGAGACCGATCAATAGCCCGAACTGCACCGCGCGCGCGTTCAGCACCGGCAGCGTCCCGGGCAGCCCGAGGCACACCGGGCACGTGTGCGTGTTCGGCGGATCGCCGAAGGACAGCTCGCAGCCGCAGAACATCTTCGTCCGGGTGGCGAGCTGGACGTGGATCTCGAGGCCGATCACCGGCTCGAAGACGATGCTCATCGGCGCGCCGCGCCTCCGTCGAAGCCGATGGCCTGCTCGAGGGCGAACGCGGCGTCGAGCAGCCGGCTCTCGCTGAACGCCGGCCCGGCCAGCTGGAAGCCGACCGGCAGGCCGTCGCTCAGGCCCGACGGGATCGAGACCGCCGGGATGCCGGCCAGTGGCATCGGGACCGTGCAGAAGTCGTTGAGGTACATCGCGAGCGGATCGGCGGTCTTGGCGCCGAGCTCGAACGCGGTCCACGGGCTCGTCGGCGTGACGATGAAGTCGAAGCGCTCGAACGCCGCCCGGAAGTCCTCGGAGATCATCGTCCGTACCTTCTGCGCGGTCCCGTAATAGGCGTCGTAGTAGCCGCTGGAGAGCGCGTAGGTCCCGAGCATGATCCGTCGCTTGACCTCGGGCCCGAACCCGGCCGAGCGGGTGCGCGTGTACATCGAGATCAGATCGGGGGCGTCGACCCGCAGCCCGTAGCGGACGCCGTCGTAGCGGGCGAGGTTGGCCGAGGCCTCGGCCGGCGCGATCAGGTAGTAGGCCGACAGTGCGTGCGGGGCGTGCGGCAGCGTGCACGGCTCGACCGTCGCTCCCAGCCGCTCGGCCAGCGCGAGCGTCGCCCGGAAGCTCTCCAGCACGCCGGCCTCGACCCCGTCTCCGGCCAGCTCCTCGGGGACGCCGAGGCGGATGCCGCGGAGGCCCTCCGCGGCGGGCATGGCGATCCCGCCGGGGAACGGGAGCGAGGTCGAGTCCCGCGCGTCGTGGCCGATCATGTGCCGCAGTAGCAGCGCGGCGTCGGTCACGTCCCGGGTCAGCGGCCCGGCTTGGTCGAGCGACGACGCGAACGCGATCATCCCGCAGCGCGAGCAGGCGCCGTAGGTCGGCTTGAGGCCGACGATGCCGCACAGGGCGGCGGGCTGACGGATCGATCCGCCCGTGTCGGTGCCGATCGCCCACGGCGCGAGGCCGGCCGCGACGGCCGCGGCGCTGCCCCCGGAGGAGCCGCCCGGCACGCGCGTGCGGTCCCACGGGTTGAGCACCGGCCCGTAGGCCGAGTTCTCGTTCGAGGAGCCCATCGCGAACTCGTCCTGATTGGTCTTGCCGAGCAGCGGTGCGCCGGCGGCAGCCAGCTGCGCGACAACCGTGGCGGTGTAGGGAGGCCGGTAGCCCTCGAGGATCCGCGAGCCGGCCTGGCTCGGGACCCCTTCGGTGCAGAACAGGTCCTTGACGGCGAGCGGGACGCCGCCCAGCGGCGAGCCGTTGACGCCGTCACCGTCGGGCGCCGCCTCGGCCACCCAGGTGAACGCGTTCAGCTCATCGGCGGCCGCCCGGGCCCGGTAGGCGTCGAACAGCTCGGCGGGATCGAGCTCGCCGGCGCGCGTCAGCTTCGCCGCCTCGGCGGCGCTCAGGTCGATCAGCTCGCTCACGCCGCGCCCGGGCTCGGGACCCCGAAGCCACCGTCGACCGGGTCGGGCGCCGAGGCGAGCGCCACCTCACGCGGCAGCGACGGCTCCGGCTCGTCGGCCCGTAGCGCGTTGACGACGTCGACGACGTGGGACGTGGGCTCGACCCCCTCGAGGTCGAGCTCGGAGATCTTCTCGATGTGGCCGAGCACGTTCGACAGCTCGCCGGCCAGCTTCGCGATCTCGGCATCGGTGAACTCCAGACGCGCGAGACGAGCCACGTGTTGGACCTGGACCGAGTCGAGCATGCCGGTGGATTCTAGGACCGCCGCGCCCGGGGCGGTCGGCGGGTCAGGCGGAGGGGCCGGCGCCGGGAGGCCCGACGGATGGCGGCGGCGTCGAGCCGGAGGCGCCCCTCAGCTTGACCGTCTCGATCTCGGTGCGGGCGTCCCGGGGCGCCAGTCCCTCGACCCGCATCGAGCGGTAGCCGCCGTACAGGATCCCGAGCGAGGCGGCGAGCCCCAGGTAGATGCCGATGTCGAGCGTGCGGTCCAGATGCGCGGCGAGCACGGCGGGGACGTCGACGATGCCCGGCGGGTCGATCATCCGGAACAGGATCAGCAGCACGGAGAGCCCGGCCAGCGTCGTGGTGATGACGCTCAGGCTGACCGGGATCGCGGGCGAGCGCCGCGTCGCCTGGGTGACGACGAGCGCCAGCGCCACGATCACGGTCAGGAGCAGGAACAGGTCGATGACGCTGAACGCATCCCAGGCGTCATCGCTCACGTTCGGGAGCGCGAAGCTGCCGGGGCTGCCCGTGTTGACCTTCAGCCCATACCAGCTCAGGAACATGAAGATGAACAGGAGCACTGCGCCGACGCCGACGATCAGCTCACCGCTGCGCAGCCTCGATGCATCGAACTCCATACCGTCCTCGCTTCCGTCGGCCGGCTACGAGGTGGCCACGGGCCGCGGCCGCATCACCACGGCGACGAGCGCGACCGCGGCGATCAGCGCCACGCAGGCCAGCACACCGAGGATCCCCAGCCAGCCGTCCGGTGCGCCGGTGGCCGTAGAGGTGAACGAGAGCGGTCCGACCGTGATGTCGAACCAGGGCAGGAACAGCAGATCGATCGCCAAGAACAGCGCGATCCCTCCCAGAATCCAGTCATCCCTGGTGACGTTGTCCAGATTCATTGACTCCTCCATCTGTAGTTCGCGCTGATAGTCGTTGCATTGAGCGCTCGCGACTGCGCGCCTGGACACCCACGGGCCCGTCTGCAGGGCAACATACCGAGCAACCGGCCGGAAAGACGGTGCCGGCTCAGCGTCTCGACCTTTGTACGACGGTTCTGGCCGACTTCCTTGCGTGGCGTCGCGATTCGTAGCCCCCGAAGGCGATCCCGACGGCGCACAGCAGGCCCAGGAACGCACCCAGCTTCTGGTCCAGCACCGTCCCCGGCGAGGGCAGGTCGATCAGCACCCGGTAGGCGAGCAGGAGCGCCGTGATGCTTCCGAGCGTCATCACGATCGGACTCAGGTCGGTGGGCGTACCGTGCGAGTGCTGCGTGATCCGCAGCACCATCGCGCCGATCGCGACCAGGACCGTGATCAGCATCAGCCAGCGCAGCAGCGTCAGCGCCTGCCACGCGTTCTCCGAGCTGGACAGCGACGAGCGAGTCGCCAGGGCGTCTCCGGCGCCGGCCAACCCGTACCATTTCGCCGCGAACATCAGGATCAGCAGCAGCACGGCACTCATGCCGGCGATCGCTTCGCCGCTCAGCCTCAGCGAGGACCGTGCGGCCGGTACGTCCGTAGTCACCGAGCGTGTGCGCTCGCCGCGCCCGCCGGCTCCTCGAGGCGGGCCGCCAGGAGCGTGTTGCGCAGCAGCATCGCGATCGTCATCGGCCCCACCCCTCCGGGCACCGGCGTGATCAGGCTCGCGCGCTCCGCGGCGGCGTCGAAGTCGACATCACCGACCAGTCCCTGGTCGGTCCGGTTGACGCCGACGTCGATCACGGCGGCGCCCGGCTTGATGTGCTCGGCGCCCAGCAGCCGCGGGATCCCGGCGGCGGCGACGAGCACGTCGGCCCGCGAGCACACCGCGGGCAGGTCCTGCGTGTGCGAGTGGCAGATCGTGACCGTCGCGTTGCGCTGGAGCAGCAGGAACGAGACCGGCTTGCCGACCAAGTCCGAGCGACCGATGACCACGGCCTGGGCGCCCTCGAGCGACACCTCGTAGGCGTCGAGCAGCTCGATCGCCCCGACCGGAGTGCACGGCCGCAGCCCCGGCGTGCCCCTGACCAGCCGGCCGACGCTGATCGGGGTGAGCCCGTCGACGTCCTTGCCGGGCGCGATCAGGCCGGTCAGGTCCTGGCCGTCCAGGCCCGCGGGCACCGGCAGCTGGAGTAGGATGCCGCTGATCTCCGGGTCCCGGTTACAGCGCTCGATGTGCTCGGCGACCTCGTGCTGGGAGACGTCCGCCGGCAGATGCTGGTGGTGCTCGGCGATGCCGACCTCGGCACACGCCTTGCGCTTGTTCGCGACGTAGACCGCCGATGCCGGGTCGTCGCCGACCAGGATCGTGGCCAGCCCGGGCGGCCGCCCCGTGCGCTGCGCGAACTGCTCGACCTCGCGGGCCACCTGCTCGCGCACCCGTTCGGCCACTGCCCGCCCGTCGATGATCGTCGCCGCCATGGTCCGGCACGCTAGAGGATCGGGCCGATTCGAGCCCGTCTCGAGGCGTCCGCGCCAGTCTGGCGGCGGCCACCCGCGATTACCGCTTCGCGATCGGCGCCAGGTCGGCCACGAGCTTGCGCTCGGAATGGTCCTTGCTGAACCGGATCACGACGATCCCGCCCGGCTCGACCCCGGTGACCACGCCTTCGCCGAAGGCCGCGTGGACGACGTCCTCGCCAAGCCGGTAGGCGGGTGCCGGCGCCGGCGCGGGCTGGTGCGGGTCGGATGCCGTCGACCACGAGGTGGCGCGCGGGCGGATCGAGCCGAGTCCGCGCATCGGTTGCTCCTCGCGATCGGTCAGCTCGCGTGGGATCTCGCCGATGAACCGGCTCGGCGCCCCGTAGCTCCGGGCCCCGAACACGGTTCGCGTGCGCGCGTAGGTGACGTACAGATCCCGCTCGGCCCGCGTGATGCCCACGTAGCACAGGCGCCGCTCCTCCTCGAGGCCGCCCTCGTCGAGTGCCCGGGAGTGCGGAAACACGCCCTCCTCGCAACCGATCATGAACACGATCGGGTACTCCAGGCCCTTGGCGTTGTGCAGCGTCATCAGCGTGACCAGGCCGTCGTCGTCGGTGCGATCGTCGGCATCGGCGACCAGCGCCACCTGCTGCAGGAATTCGCCCAGCGTGCCGGCCCGATCGGAGTCAGTCTCGGCCGCGTCGAACTCGGCGGCCACGTTGACGAGCTCGTCGAGGTTCTCGATCCGCCCCTGGGCCTCGATCGTCCGCTCGGCCTCGAGGGAGTCGAGGTATCCGCTCTCGCGCAACGTCTCCTTCAGCAGCGCCGCGATCGACGCGCCGCTCTCGGCCCGCTCGCGGAGCACGTGCAGCGTGCCCATGAATCGCCGCAGCGCCTTGATCGCGGCTGCGCCCAGGCCCGGCACCTGCTCGGGCTCCGACGCCGCCTCCCAGACGCTCACGCCCATCGTGTTGGCGAACGCGAGCACGCGCGAGAGCGATGTCGAACCGATCCCGCGGCGCGGCGAGTTGACGATCCGGGTGAACGCCCCCGCGTCCTGCGGGTTGATCAGCGCGGTCAGGTAGGCGATCGCGTCCTTGATCTCGGCCCGCTCGTAGAACTTGGTGCCGCCGATCACCTGGTAGGCGATCTCGGCCCGGACGAGCAGGTCCTCGACGACCCGCGACTGGGCGTTGGTGCGATAGAAGACGGCGATCTCCGACCGCGACACTCCCTCGTCGACGAGCCGCTGGACCTCACCGGTGACGAACCTCGCCTCGGCATGCTCGTCCTCGAGCTCGCGGACCTTGATCGGATCGCCCTGGCCCAGCTCCGTCCACAGCGACTTCGGCTTCTGGGCCCGGTTGTTGCGGATCACCGCGTTGGCCGCGTCGAGGATCGTCTGGGTCGAGCGGTAGTTCTGCTCGAGCTTGATCACGCGGGCGTCGGGGAACGTGTCCTCGAAGTCGAGGATGTTGCGGATGTCGGCGCCGCGAAAGCCGTACACCGACTGCGCGTCGTCGCCCACGACCATCAGATTGCGGTGCTCGCCGGTGACCAGCTGCAGCCACCGGTACTGCGCGTGGTTGGTGTCCTGGTACTCGTCGACGAGCACGTGCCGGAAGCCGCCCGCGTAGCGTTCGCGCACCTCGGGGAACAGCTCGAGCACGTTGACGGCGCGGACGAGCAGGTCGTCGAAGTCCATCGCGTTCATGCGGTGCAGCTCGCGCTCGTAGGTCCGGTACACGTCGGCCACAGTCTGCTCGAAGAACGAGCCGACCATACGGCCGTAGTCATCGGCGGCCCGGAGCCGGTTCTTGGCGTCGGAGATCTGGGCGTGGATGGCGCCCGGGGTGAACCGCTTGGGATCGATCCCGAGCTCGTCCAGGCAGCGCTTGACGAGCCGCCGCGCGTCGGCCTGGTCGTAGATCGTGAACTGGCGCGTATAGCCGAGCCGGTGCGCATCGGCGCGCAGCATCCGCGCGCAGGCGGCATGGAAGGTCATCACCCACATAGCGCGCACGCGGCGCCCGACCAGCAGCTCGGCCCGATCGCGCATCTCCCCGGCCGCCTTGTTGGTGAACGTGATCGCCAGGATCTCGTTCGGCCGGGCCGCGTCGGTGGCCACGAGATGGGCGATCCGGTGCGTCAGCACACGGGTCTTCCCGGATCCAGCCCCGGCGAGGATCAGCAGCGGACCCTGACCGTGGGTGACGGCCTGTCGCTGCGGCTCGTTGAGGCCTTCGAGCAGGGTCTCGATGTCGTCGGCCAGCTGTGTCATCGGTCGGCCCACAACGGTAGCTGCCCCGGTGGTCGTCTTGCTGGGCATCATGGTCGGTCATGCTGGGGCCGGTGAGCGACGTCCTCGATCGGCTCCGCAGCGCCTGCCGGCTCGTCGCCGCCCGGGCCCGCCACGTCCAGGTGATGCCGGAGGCCGTTCCCGCCTATGCGGCGAGCCTCCCGCTCGGGGCACTCGCGGTGGCGGACATGGATCCCGGGGCGGCGATGCCCCTGCAGCGTGGGTCGCCGGAGGTCCTGTCAGCGTTCTGGCTCACGCTCGACGCGATCAACTTCGGCTCCGGCTGGTTTCCCACCCTACGCAAGCGCGACGGGCGCTCGGGCTACGGGACCGTTGCCACGGGCGTGCGCGAGCGCTTCGAGCGGCGCGGGCCCTGGAGCGCCGACGAGCTGGCCGTGATCGACGCGGCCGAGGTGGCCGCCGCCCTCGGTCAGGACCCCGACCACGAGTTGATGGGCCTGTTCGCCGCCTCGCTGCGCGATCTCGGCGCGCGGACCTCGGCCGAGCACGCGGGCCACTTCGCGGCCGTCGCGCAGGCCGCGGGCGGCTCCGCGGCGTCGCTGGTCGAGCGCCTCGGGCACTGGGACTGCTTTGACGACGTCTCGGAGTACGACGGCCTGTCCGTGCCGTTCCTGAAGCGGGCCCAGATCACGGCCGCGGACCTGGCCCAGGCCGGCCTCGCGCCGTTCACCGATCTCGACCGGTTGACCATGTTCGCCGACAACCTCGTACCCCACGTGCTGAGACTCGACGGCGTGCTGCGCTTCGAGCCCGGGCTGGTCGAGCGGATCGAGCGCGGAGAGCTGCTCACCCACGGGTCGGCGGAGGAGGTCGAGATCCGGGCGTGCGCGCTTCACGCGGTCGAGCTGATCGTCGCCGCGCGGCCGGGCACGTGCGCGGCCGACGTCGACCGCCTGCTCTGGAACCGCGGTCAGCAGCCGAGCTACAAGGCCGTCCCGCGGCACCGGGCCCGGTGCCGCGCGTATTGAGCGGCTCTGTCGTTTGAGCGTTGCGCGCCTTGCGGGCGCGCGCTGCGATGTTCAGCCGTCGAGCGCCTCGGCGCGCGCGCGCGCGATCGCCTCGGCGCCGGCCTCGCCGACCAGCAGCTCGGGGCGGATCGTGCCGCTCGCGACGAGATCGAGGGCCGGGAAGCGGCCCGTGCTCGCCAGCGCGGCATCGAGCGTGATCACCGTCGTCTCGCCGCCGATCGGCTTGGAGCCGGTCGCGATCACGGTCACCGAGCCACCGTCCACGATGTTGCGCGCGGCGGCCAGAGCTTTGCGGGCCGCCGACGGGTGCAGCCCGTCCAGCGTGTCGATCAGGACCACGGCGTCCGCGCCGCGGGCGGCGATCCGGCGCGACTGGTCGATCACGCGCTCCACCGCGCCCGCCTGCGCGTCCGCCGAGGCGGCGAAGCTGGCGTGCGCGGCCGGCTCCACCGGGCCCCGGGCCCACTCGAACACCTCTTCCGGGCGCACGCCCGCGAGCGCGACCGACAGTTGCAGGTCCTCCACGCCGGAGAGCGCCTTGGCGAGGCGCAGCAGGGCCTCGGTCTTGCCGGCCCTCGGGCCACCGACGATGCTCACGCGCGAGCCCTTGCCGAACGGGGTCAGCCACTCGATCGCCTTGATCGTCGGGTCCTCGGAGCCGAGGCGGATGCGCTCGGACGGGAACGCCGCCGGAAGGTCGTCGAAGCGCGTCCCCTCGGCGATCTCCGACGCCGGGCGATCGTTGATCGTGTCGATGCGGATCATCGACGGGAACCGCTCCGAGCGCCGCGGCACGCGCCGCGGTCCGGAGATCCGGTCGCCCGCGACGAGCTCGCAGCGCTTGACCTGCGCGGCCGAGATGTACACGTCGTCGTCGGACGGCTCGGGGGGATTCACGCGAAGGAACCCGGAGCCGTTCGGCAGCAGCTCGACCACGCCCTCGACCGCCTGCTCCTCCTCGTCCGGCGAGGAGTCCTCCTCGGCCGGCTCCTCCCGGGCCTCGGGCTCCTGACCCTCGTCCCGGCCGCCGGCACGGGTCCGCCCGCCGCGGCGTCCGCGGCGGCGGCGCTGGGGCTGATCCTCATCGGATCCGTCGTCCTCGCCGCCCGTGTCCTCGGCGACGGCCTCCGCGGCCGCCTCGTCACCGTCGTCACCGCCCATGTCAGCGGGGGCGCTGTCAGCGGTGCTGTCGGCGGCGGCGCTGTCAGCGGCAGCGCTGTCAGCGGCAGCGCTGTCGACGACAGCGCTGTCGGCGGCGGCGCTGTCGGCGGCGGCGCTCCGGCTCCGGCGGGTGCGCGTCCGCTTCGGCGCGGGCGATACGGCGGCGGGCTCCTCCTTGGCGGACGACTCGCCGGCGGGCTCGCCGCCCTGCTTCTCCATGATCGCGTCGATCAGCGCGGCGCGGCGCAAGCGCCTGTAGCCGTCGATCGACAGCTCTGATGCGATCGTATGTAGGTCGGCAAGCGGGCTCTCATCGAGCGCGGCGCGATCCAGTACTGACATTTCGGCTCTCCTTGGTAGATCGGTAGGCCCCGACCGCGTTGAGCCAGCGGTCGGCGATACCTACACCCTACCGTCATTGGCGGTCATCGCCCGTCGTAGGCGGCCGGAACACCGGCCCTAGAACACGAACCGGGCCCGACGCCTGCTCTGGACATCGGTCGGGCCGACCGGGGGCGGGATTTGGGAGGGTGGGCCGATTCCTTGCGCCTGTTGCAAGGAATCGGCCCACCCTCCGTCGCCAGCCGCCCAACGCCGGAATCCCCGGCAGGTGGGCGGGGGCGCCGGCGCCCGCGGCCGCCCGCTTAGCGGCAGAGGCCGCTAAGCGCCGGGCGGGGCCACGGACCCCATCGTGGACCACTCCCCCACATCGTCAGCCGGAAACCCAACCTGGACGGCGTCCTCAACCACCGCGCGACTCAACAGACCGCCCGCCACCACCGCCCCGGCGCCGAGGAGGGCGAACCAGAGGCCCCAGGCGGGGTGGAGGATCTCGCTTGGCCCGGGTGGCTTCAATAGGCGGTAGACGATCAGGCTGGCGGCGACGGCGCCGGCGACGGCGATCACCGGCGAGACCCCGGTGGCGCGGCCGGTGAGGGCCAGGCCGGCGAGGCCGGCGGCGACGACGCCGGCGATGGCCAGGGCGACGTCGATCTGGTGGAAGACATCCCACGCGGTCAGGTGCTGGGGACCGAGCTGGCGCATGACCTCGGCGCCCTGCTGGATCAGGGGCGCCAGGGCGCCGAAGTGCGAGCCGGCCTGCTCGGCCTGGTCGAGCACGCTGGCCGGGATCTGGAAGCTGTACCAGGGCAGCCAGAGGCTGCGGAGCAAACCAAGGCCCCCGAGCGCGGCGATCGCATAGGCCCAAGGGCGGCGTCCCGTCGGCATCGTGTCCGCGTCATCGCCCGGCGGCCTCCCCGGCTTGAGCGGGGCGCGCCGGAGTGGACCCCCGTTCCCAGCGCAGCCGGTCGGACAGGCGCGCGCCGCTGTCGAGGTCCTGGTCGCCGCGCAGGACCGCGCGGACGGAGAGAAAGTCGGCCGCGTCGGCGACGTCGTGGACGCGGAACACGTGGATCCCGGCATCGGCGCCGAAGGCCAGCGCCGCCAGTGTCCCGGCGAGCCGGGCGCGGGGCGGGCGCGCGATGATCGCGCCGATGAAGTCCTTGCGTGAGGCGGCGAGCAGCAATGGGCGCTCGAGCGCGTGCAGCCGCTCCACCGCCCGCAGGACCGCCACTGTCTGGGCCGGCGTCTTGGAGAAGTCGGGACCGGGGTCGAGCATCAGCTGCTCGAAGCGAACGCCCCGCTGGAGCGCCAGGGCGATGCGGTCGCGCAGGAACGACTCGACGTCCTCGACGATCCCGTCGTCGAGCGAGGGGTCGAGGAGCTTGTGCTTCGGCGCGGCGCGCGTGTGCATGAGGATCAGTCCGGCGCCGGTCTCGGCGCACACGTCGGCCAGCGCGGGATCGCGCAGCCCGCTGACGTCGTTGACGATCGCCGCGCCGGCGGCGATCGCGGCCCGGGCGACCGGCGGCTTGTAGGTGTCGACCGAGACGAGCGCTCCGAGCTCGCCGCTCACCCGCTCGATCAGCGGCACCACGCGCGCGATCTCCGCGGCCGGGTCGACCGCGGGTGCGTTGGTGACGCCGGACTCGCCGCCGATGTCGATGATCTCCGCCCCGGCCGCGAGCAATGTGCGGGCGAGGGCCACGCGCTCGTCCAGGGTCTGGCGAAGCCCGGCGTCGGAGAACGAGTCCGGGGTCGCGTTGACGATGCCCATCAGCAGCGGCCGCGCGCCGAGCTCGAGCGTCCCGGCGCTGGTGGCGAAGCTCCGCGCCGGCGCGTTCACGGCCGCCGGATCACTTTCCGGCCGCGATGCGGAGCACCTTGGCCAGGGTGGTGTGGTTCCCGGCTCGATCGGTGACGGTCGCGGTGAGCCGGTAGCGCCCGGGCCGGGCGTAGGTGTGCGCGGCTCCGCGCCGGATCCTCGAGCTCCCGCCGTCTCCCCAGCTGACGGTCACCTCCGCGATCCCGGAACCGTCGGCGGCGGGCAGCCCGGGCGGCTGGTCGGAGTAGCGAACGCTGAGGCGGAGCGCGGACTTGGCGCGCTGGGAGCCGGTGAGCCGGAGCTGGAGCGCGGGCCGGTAGCTGTCGATGAACACTCTGTCAGGGCGGGCCTGGGAGGTCAGGCCGCCCTGGTTGGTGGCGGTGACCTGCCACACGTGCGATCCCTGGCTCACGGCGGGAACGCGAACCGCGGTGGCGGTTGTCTGCAGCAACGTGGCGCCGTCGACGCTCACCGTGTAGCGCACCTGGCCCCATTGCTCGCGCGCCGGCGACCACGAGAACAGTGGCCTGGCGGTGGTCGAGTACGGCGGCTGCTTGGCCGCGGCGAAGGACCCCGGTCCCGAATACAGGAGCGCCGTCACGATCGCGGCGGAGCCAGACGCCCCCTGGACCCAGGCGGCGGCCACGTCGCCGGAGAGGTCCCCGGAGGCGAACAGCCCGGCGGCCGCGTCGGTGGGTCCGAGTGCGGGCGACGACGCAACCAGTTCGGGGCCCCAACTTGTGTCGTCGAAGTAGCGCGCGCGGATCTCCGGCGCGGCCGACGCGCCGGGGTCGTGTTGCCACAGCACGAGGCCCGCGTACTGGCCGGTCGTGGCCGGAACGGCATCCGGGGGCGTGGCGTCGGGGAGGCTGTTGAGCTGCGTCACGGTCTGGGGCAGACCGTGAGGTCCCAGCCGCGAGACCCAGACGTTGTTGGAGCTGTCCCGCGCCGAGGTGAGGAAGCCCTGGTAGGCCTCGCTCAGCGCCACCTGGGGCTGGACCGCCCCTTCAGGGCCCGGGGTCGAAAGCCCGTCGGGCGCGAGCGCGCTGATCGGGTCGTACTGCGAGGCCCGCAGCTTGCGCATCACGACCCGGGACTGGTGCGCGGACCCGTCGGTGAGGACCTCCTGGAAGGCCACGTCGGCGTAGGAAGAGTCGTCGTCGGTGGAGATGCTGGGAGCGCTCGCCGACACCTCGGTCCAGCCCGACAGCGACGGAGGATCGGCCTGCTCGAAGACGACGCTTGGCGAGGTCCCCCACACGCGCCGCGTGTAGATGTGCCCGGCCTCGCCCCAGACGACGATCGCGACTCCGTCGCCCGCCGCCGCCACCCGCGGCGCGCCGTTGCCCGTACCGGCGTCGTTGCCCGGCGCCGCGTCGAGCGGCGAGGACTCGAGCGCCCACGTCCCGCCCACCCAGTATGCGGCCCTGACGTTGTGCCTCACCGCTCCGACGGCGGTGAAGGCCAGATACCCCTTGTTGTGGATGCTGAGCGCGATCGACGGATTGCTCGCTCCGGCGGCCAGCGGGACCGGCGCGCCATAGCCGGCCGACGCGCTCGCGCGCGTCACGGCGTACAGCTCGCCCCCGTTGATGAACGCGATCAGCAGCAGTCCGTTGTCGCCGGCGGCGACCACCGGCTGCGACGAGGCACCGCCGAGCGAGGCATCGACCTGCTCCGGGGCGAGGAACGCGCCGCCGATCAGGCGGGAGACGAATACGTGCGCCACGTCGCCGACACTCTTCACGTACACGAGGCCTCCGGTCCCGTCGCGGGAGACCGAGAGCCCCGACAGGCTGCCGATGGTCGAGCCCGGACCGTCGACCGCGACGCTCGGGAGAAGCGCCGGCGCCTGGGCGGATGCGCTCTGGGCCGCCGGCAGGGCCACGGCGAGCACGAGCGCGGCGAATGCGAGCAGGCGGCGCAGCTAGCTGCCCTCGACCGGTCCGCAGATGCCCTCAGCCGCGGCTTCCTCGTGGAAGCGCTCCACCTCGGTGACGACCCGCCGCTCGTCCCAGCCGAGCTCCGGGGCCATCGCGCGCGCGACGCGGATCGGTCCCTGGCCTCCCGGCACACACAGTTCGCGAGCCGCCAGCAGCCCCAGCCGAGTGCGCCGCAGCAGCACATCGGCCACGCTGCGGGCCTGCTCGTTACGGGCCGAGAAGGGAGCCTCGGCGAGCAGGTCGGGCATCCCGGCGACGATCGGCTGGGCGAGCTCGCCGCGTTCCGACGCGGTCTGCAGGACCTTCTGCGCGGCATACCCGTAGCGCGAGGCGAGGGCGGGGTACGCCTCGTCCCGCACCCCCTCCACGCGCTGCAGCCCGTGCGGATCGACCGCCTGCCCGAGCGGGATCTCGTGCGTGCGGCACGGGGCCTGGCGGCCGTCGCGCTCGACCAGGCGGTCGACGGCCATCTTGGCCATCCGTCGCCACGTGGTGAGCTTGCCGCCGGTGATCGTGATCAGGCCGCTGGAAGTCTCATACAGCTCCGCCTTGCGCGAGATGTCGACCGACTTACGCGTGTCACCGGTCGAGATCAGCGGCCGGACGCCGGCGTAGGCGCCCGTCAGGTTGGACCTGGTGAGGCTGGTGCCGAAGAAGTCATTGGTCGCCTGGAGCAGATAGTCGACGTCGTCCGCGGACGGCTGCACGTGGTCGACATCACCGTCGTAGTTGTTGTCTGTGGTGCCGATCAGGCTCCGGCCGAGCCAGGGCAGCGCGAAGATCGACCGGCCCTCGCCGGCGGGCACGATCGCCCCGGAGACGAGCGGCAGGTCGCCCGGGTCGAGCGTGATGTGGGTGCCGCGGCTGGGCCGGATCGTCGGCACCTCGGCCTCGGAGTGCAGCTCCTCGGGCTGGATCCGGTCTGCCCACACGCCAGTGGCGTTCACCACGTTCTCGGCCTGCACGGTGAATTGCACATCGGTCTCCACATCGCGTACCCGCACGCCCGCGGCCCTACCACCCTCCTGAACGAGCTCGACGACCTCGAGCCAGTTGGCGCAGATGGCGCCGAAGCGCTCGGCCTCGCCAAGGACGGTCAGGACCAGGCGCGCGTCGTCGGTCTGACAGTCATAGAACAGATATCCGCCCGTAGGGTTGCGGGACTCGAGCGCAGGGAGCAGCTCGAGGACCTCCTCGCCGGAGATCACCCGGTGGCGCTCCGGACTCCAGTCGGCGTCGGGAGCCTCGCCGGCCTCGAGCGCTGCGCGCCGCGCACTGCGCCGTCCGCGCAGTCGGGGCTTGGCCATCACGTCATACATGTTCAGGCCGATCCCCACCAGCAGGTCGGGGCGCGCGCCCTCGAACGCGGGCACCACGAGCTTGAGCGGCTGGACCAGGTGTGGCGCCAGCTTGACCATCAGCCGCCGCTCGAGTAGCGCCTCCCTGACCAGCCCGAGATCGAAGTTCTGCAGGTAGCGCAGCCCGCCGTGGACGAGCTTGGAGGAGCGACTGCTGGTGCCGGCGGCGAAATCGGCCTTCTCCACCAGCGCCACGCTGTAGCCACGGGTGGCGGCGTCGAGCGCCACGCCGGCGCCGGTGATGCCTCCGCCGATCACGACCACGTCGAACGGCTCACCCGCCAAGGCCTCGATTGCACGATCACGCGAGAGCATTCCGCGCAGGGTACGGCCCTCGGGGGTCGGGCCGCGGTGAGCGGTCGCTACTTGGCGGGCTTGTACAGCCCGAGCACGATCTTGTACATCTCGGGCGAGGTCTCTTGGTACGCCGGGCAGCAGGGGGGGCCGCCGACATCACTGATCCCGATCTCGATGTGGGGCGCGCTCGAGATGCCGACGATCCCGCAGCCGACCTCGGCGATGGGCTGGCCGGTGGTGACGTGGGCGCCCACGGGCACCAGCGCCGGCGCGGCGTGGCCGTAGTAGACGTAGCGCCCCTTGTAGGTGCCGGAGGCGACTTTGAGAATCGGAGCGTAAGGGCCGAAGCCGTCGATGCCCTCGCCGACGATCGTGCCGGAGGTGACCGCCACCTCGACCACCCGCGAGCCGCAGGCGTTGTTCACGGTGCCGATGTCGATGCCCTGGTCAAGCGTCCAGTCGCTCGGCGGCAGAACGCGCGACTTCGGCTGCAGCGGGAACACCCATGAGTTTGATGCCGCACCGGTCGTCGTGAGCACCGCCGATCCGCTCTTGGTGACCTTCTCGAGCGCCACGTAGAGCACGGTCGCCGTCTTGACGCCGACGGACCCGCTCGCCGGGAGCAGATGATTCGCGCGCTGGAAGGCGCGCACCGCTGCCTGGGTCATCGGTCCGAACGTGCCGATCGGGGGAACCGGATAGCCGACGTCGGTCAACCAGGTCTGCAGCGTCTTGACGTCATCCCCGTTGTCGCCCCGCCGAAGCGTGCGCGTGAACGGGATCTGGTTAGCGACCTTGGCCGGCGTGGTGAGACCTCGGGGCGCCTGCGGCGGCACGATCCCGGCGCCGCCGGTCGAGGCCTGGGCGACCGAGACGAGCCCGAGCACGCACAGCGCGGTCAGCAGCGAGAGTCGACGAACGTGGGTCATCGCGTGATGACGTTCGGTGCGTGCTCGCGGCGCGACCTGATCCAGGTCGGCCTTGCACAGCCTTTTCGGACGAATCGTGCTTAAAGCGAGCACGCCGGCTTCTCCGCGGGTTCGGACTTGCAAAATCGCGCGTCATCTGCCTGCGGGGTTAGCTGACGGGCTAGCGCTTGTTCACAAGCGCTTCCCACGGATCACCGCGGGACTCGCCCCAAATGAATTGGGTTCCCCGTTCCCCAGGGCGACTATCCCAGGGACTCGGCAGCGAGCACGGTAGCAGACCATTCGCCACACAACGCCGGGCAAAAAGCCGCAATTTGCGGGAAAATACGTGGCAAGACCGCTGTCAGAGGCAGGGATCCGGGGCTTTGCGGCGACGGCCGGACCAGCGCGAGCCCTCCCCGGCGCGGCTGCTCAGTCGTGATGAGCGGGGTCGGCGACGCCGGCCTTGAGCCGGTCCTGGACGATCTGCTCGATCCGGTGCACGGTGTCGTCGGACATGCGGCGGATCTCCCAGTGGGTGAGCTTGAAGATGCGCATCGGCGACGTGGCGATGACGGTGGCGTTGCGCGGTTCGCGCTTGAGCAAGCCGATCTCGCCGATCACATCGCCGGCCTTCAGCGAGGCGATCGTGCGGCCGCCCTTCTGGACGTCGGCGCTCCCCTCCTCAATCGCGATCAGCTCGGTCGCGTAGTCGCCCTCCTTCATCAGGATCTGACCCTCGGCGGCGCTGGTCTCGGTTGCGAACGCGGCCAGGCGGCGAGCCTCCTCGTCGGACAGATCGGAGAACAGGGGAATCGCCTTCAGCCGGTTGGGGTCCATGCCCATGGTGGTCGCGTCTCGCTTTCAGTTGCTCACAGGCGCGGCACGCCGACACCGGCGGCGCTCGACCGCCCGGCGGGCACGATCCGCACGAGTCTCTCTGTCTGGATAGCCGACTCTATCCGCACTCACGGCTGCGAGTGAAGGTCCACCGGCTCGTGTGACCAGTTTCACACCGAGAAACGGTCCATCGGCAGCCGGGGCTGCGTCCGGAGCCGCGAGCCGGCGCCGTCTACAGCGCCTGGACCTCGCTGGTGATCTCGGAGACGGACTTCTTGGCGTCCCCGAACAGCAGCTCGGTCTTGGGGTCGTAGAACAGCGGGTTGTCGATCCCCGCGAAGCCGGAGGCCATCGAGCGCTTGAGCACGATCACGGCCTTGGACTTGTCGACCTCCAGGATCGGCATGCCGTAGATCGGGGAGCCGGGCTCGTTCTTGGCCGCGGGATTGGTGACGTCGTTGGCGCCGATCACGAGCGTCACGTCGGTGCGACCGAACTCGGGGTTGATGTCGTCCATCTCCCTGAGCAGGTCATAGGGGACGTCGGCCTCGGCCAGCAGCACGTTCATGTGGCCCGGCATCCGCCCCGCGACGGGATGGATCGCGTACTTGACCTCGACGCCCTTGGCCTCCAGCGCCCGCTCGAGCTCGCGCACGGCGTGCTGGGCCTGCGCGACGGCCATCCCGTAGCCGGGGGCGATCACCACCAGGCGCGCGTAGGAGAGCTGGATCGCGACGTCCTGCGCGCTGGTCGAGCGCACCGTGCCGCCGGTCTCGCCGCCGGCGCCGACCGGCGCCGCGACGGCGCCGCCGAACCCGCCCGCGACGATCGCGGGCACCGAGCGGTTCATCGCCTTGGCCATCAGGTTGGTCAGGATCGAGCCCGAGGCGCCGACGATCATGCCCGCGACGATCAGCGCGGTGTTGTTCAGCGCGATACCGGTCGCGGCCGCCGACAGCCCGGTGAACGCGTTCAGCAGCGAGATCACCACCGGCATGTCCGCCCCGCCGATCGGCAGCACCACCATGTTCCCGAGCACCCCCGCCGCGACCAGGATGCCGAAGACGAACAGCAACTGTGAGTGCGTACCCGCGGCCAGCACGATCGCCGAGCCCACGCAGATCAACAGCAGCACCAGGTTGATGATCGACTGACCCGGCAGCTTGATCGGCTTGCCGGGCAGGATCTCCTGCAACTTCCCGAACGCGATGTTCGAGCCCCAGAACGAGACCGAGCCGACGACCGCAGCGAACAGCGACGGGATCTCCACCCGCAACGGGAACCCGGCCGCCAGCAGCGGATGCGCGGTCGCGGTGAAGTGATGGCGGTACTCGACCCACGCGATCAAAGCGACAGCGCCACCGCCGACGCCGTTGAACAGCGCCACCATCTGCGGCATCTGAGTCATCTTCACGTTCAGCGCCGCCGGGATCCCGACCGCCGTGCCGAGCACCAGACCGAGCGCGATCAGCCACGGAGTCGAGGACCCGTCGAGAACGTGCGGCTCGAGCAGCGTCGCGACCACCGCGATCGCCATGCCGACGGCGGCGATCTTGTTTCCGCGCACCGCCGTGCGCGGACCCGTCAGCCCGCTCAGCCCGTAGATGAACAGCGAGAACGCGACGATGTACAGCGCGTCGATGAAGTTCTGCTGGCGCAGGAAGACCGTGGCGAGCGTCACTTCTGCTCACCCTCCTCCACGGCCTTGGGGGCCGCCGCCTCGCCCACCGGCTCGGGCTTCTTCTTGAACATGGCGAGCATCCGATCGGTCACGAAGAAGCCGCCGATCACGTTGATCGTCCCGAACGTGATCGCGACCACCAGCAGCACGTGCTCCAGCACGCCGGTGGCCTCGTGCATCAGCAGCAGCCCGCCGAGCACGACGATCCCGTGGATCGCGTTGGTGCCCGACATCAGCGGCGTGTGCAAGGTGTTCGGGACCTTCGAGATCACCTCGAAGCCCACGAACGCCGCCAGCACCAGAATCGCGATATCAGTGACGACAGTCATCGGGTTCAGCTCCTCCTCGCGCTACTGGGCGCCGGCCGCGGCCTTGGCGCCTTCGTGGACGATCTCGCCGCCGCGGGTGACGCAGGCGCCGGCGATGATCTCGTCGTCGAAGTCGAGCTTCAGCGCGCCCTCGTCGATCATCAGTTCAAGCAGCGACTGGATGTTGCGCGCGTAGAGCTGCGAGGCGTGTTCGGCCATCGTGCTGGGGAGGTTCAGTGGCGCGACGATCTTAACGCCGTACTTGATCACCGTCTCGCCCGGTTCGGTCAACTCGCAGTTGCCGCCCGCCTCGCCGGCCAGATCGACGATCACCGACCCCGGCTTCATCTTCTTGACCGCCTCCTCGGTAACCAGGATCGGGGCCCGGCGGCCCGGGACCAACGCCGTAGTGATGACCACGTCGACCTTGCCGATCGCCTCGGCCATCAACTCCTGCTGGCGCGCCTGCTGCTCCGGCGTGAGCTCCTTTGCATAGCCGCCCGCGCCCTCCAAATCGCCGCCGAGATCGAACTCCAAGAAATGCGCGCCCAAGCTCTCCACCTGCTCCTTGACCGCCGCGCGCACATCGAAGCCCTGCACCATCGCGCCGAGGCGCCGCGCAGTGGCGATCGCCTGCAGACCCGCCACCCCGGCGCCCAGCACCAACACCGTCGCCGGGCGGATCGTCCCCGCTGCGGTCATCAGCATCGGATAGAAGCGGCCCATCTCCTGCGCGCCGACCAGCGCGGCCCGATATCCGGACACATTGGACTGTGACGACAACGCGTCCATCGACTGCGCCCGGCTGATCCGCGGAACCGCCTCCATCGCAAACGACGTCGCCCCCGAGGACGCGATCGCGCGCACGCCCGCGCCCCCCGACAGCGGCGCCAGAAAACCGATCAACACACTCTCAGAGCCAAGCCGAGCGGACTCCTCAGCACTCGGCGGCGCCACCTTGACCACGACATCAGCCGCCCACGCCGCCGCAGCGTCGGCCAGGGTCGCCCCGGCCTCCTCGTAGACCGCATCCGGGATCAGGGCGCCGTCGCCGGCGCCACGCTCCACGACCACGTCGAGGCCCTGCCCCACCAGCTTCTTCACGGCCTCCGGCACCAGCGCCACGCGACGCTCCCCAGCAGCCGTCTCTTTCGGCACACCAATCTTCATGCGGCGCGGGAGGCTATCCCATGCGCGCGGCTGACGTTGCGCCATCGGCGGGGCGCTGACCGCGACGACGGCGGCGGACCGCTCTCAGGCGTGCGTGCGCCGGGCGCGAACGCGCGGCGACCGCCGGTCCAGCGGCGACCGCGGCGCCCCGACCATCGCCGCCGGCCTGCAGACATGGGTGTGCCGCATCTCGAGGTTCACGGTAGCGCCGGCGGCGCGGTCGACAGGCCCGGGTCAGCCGATCCCGACAGGGGCGAGCGCCAATGCCGTCGCCACCCCGGCGTCCGCGGCGAGTTGCATCATCGCCGCGCTCGGCGTCGTCCGCTGCCGTGCGGCAGCGGCCCGGTGCGCGACGTGCCGGGCATGTCGGTGGGCGGGCGCCCGGACCGCAGCCCGGGCGCGAGCCGGCACCGCGCTAGTGGGCTGCGCCGCGGCCACGGGAGCCAGCGGGAGCGGTCGCCCGGCGAGCGCCAGGGCAGCCTCACCAGTGACCCAGACCGGCGTCTGGTCGCTGCTGTGCGAGTAGGCGACGTGACCGTCGGCGGCGATCAGCGAGCCGATGAACCGCAACGGCGAGGGCGCGCCGCCCCGATGCAGCGAGCTCGGGTCGACCCCGGCCGCGAGCAGCCCCTGGACCGCCCAGGCGGTCGATTGCGCGTTCGAGTCGCCGCCCGGCTCAGCCGCGAAGCCACCGTCGCCCTGCTGCTGGGCGCGCACGAAGGCGACCGCCCGTGAACGCGCCTCCGAACCTCCTCCCCCGGCCAGCGCCTCGAGCGCTGCCCCCGTGTCATCGACGTCGCTCGAGCTGCCGCCCGTCGCGAAGCTGAAGCCGCCGTCGCCGTTCTGCTGGTGGACGAGCCACGACAGGGTCTGCGCGCCCGGAGCGACGCCCGCGGCGCGCAGGGCGAGCACGGCGAACGCGGTCAGGTTGACCTGGTCGGCGACCGAGCCGTCGCGCCGTATCTGCCGCTGCAGCGAGGACAGCAGGTCCTGACCGCCGAAGCTCGTCGCCGGGAGCCCGGCCGCCCGGACGACGAGGATCGTGCGCTCGAGCGCGCCCACGTCGCCGGCCCAGCCGGCCGCGCGGACGTAGTCGAGCGCGCTGTGGCCACCGCTGACGACGTCCTGCGGGTTGTGGCCCTCGGCCGCCAGACCCAGGGCCGCCCAGCCCGTCTCCAGGCCCGTCGAGCCCGCGCCGGGCGCGGGCCCGAACCCGCCGTCGGCGTTCTGCGCCGCCAGCAGGTACCCCGACACCGACGCCGCCCGGGCGTCGCCGGCGGCACCGAGGCCGACGCCCTGCGCCAGGATCACCGCCAGCACGAGCGCCGGCAGCAGCCCGGCGCGGGCGGCGGGGACGGGCGGATCTCGCCAGCTGACCTCGAGCCGCATCGCAAAGCGCTCCAGCGCCCGGGCCAGGGCCGGGCCGAACGCGAGCGCGAACGCGAGACACCCGGCGGCGTGGATGAGGTCGAATCCGATCCCCTTGCCGACGTAGATCCCGAGCGCGGCGACGCTGTGGTCGCTGTAGGTGACCCAATCGCCCACATCCTGCACGGCGGCGAAGGCGAAGCCCGCGGCCGCGCAGGACAGCGCCAGCGACCACCGACCGAGCCGGCGCCCGCTCGCGATCGCCAGGCCGGCCCCGAGCATCCCGGTCAGCCCCCACGCCGCCATCTGCCATGGCGTCCACGGTCCCTGCCCGAAGAAGAAGTTCGACGTCAGTCCGGCCAGCGCCCCGACCACGAACCCGGGCGCGCCGCCGAGCGCATACCCGGCGATCAGCACGATGTCGGTCGTCGGCTTTACGTTCGGTAGCGCCGCGAAGGCGATCCGTCCGAGCGCCGCGAATGCGGCCAGGGTGCCGACCAGCGCCACCAGGCGAGCCGACGGCCGGGCGCGCTCGTACCACGCGAACCCTCCCACCAGCGCCAGGGCCAGCACCGCGAACGCGCCGAGCTGCCAGCTCATCCGGCGATCACCTCCGCGCGCCGCCCGGCCTCCAGCACGGCCACGCCCTGCTCGGGCGCCAGCGCCCCGCCGGCGCCGCCCAGGATTCGGGCCGTTTCGGTGGCGAAATAGGTTCCCCCGGACAGGATCTCGGCGGCCGGACCGTCGGCGATCGGGGCGCCGTCGGCGAGCAGCACGACGCGGTCGGCGAACGAGGCCACGAACTCCGGATCGTGGGTGGCCACGAGCACCGCCGCGGGCATCGCCGCGAGCAGCTCGGCGAGCTCGCCCTTGCGCCGCCGGTCCATGCCCCGCGTGGGCTCGTCGAGGCAGACGACCGCGGGTGGGTCGTCGGGGTCGTCGAGCACGATCGCCAGCGCCAGCCGCTGGCGCTCGCCGCCGGACAGGTCGCGCGGATTGCGCCGCGCGAACGCCGGATCGGCCAGGCCGACCGTGGCCAGCGAGCGGCTCGAGGCCTCGGCAGCCACCGTCTCGTGGATCAGGTAGTCGGTCGGGTTCTGCAGCAGCAGAGCCACCCGGCCGGCGCTGTGGACCGTGCCCCTGGTCGGGCGCATCAGCCCGGCGGCGTGCCGCATCAGGGTCGACTTGCCGGCGCCGTTTCGCCCCATCAGCGCCACGTGCTCGCCGGGGGCCAGCTCCAGCGAGCAGGCCCGGAGGATCGAGGGACCGCCGGGCAGCTCGTGCCACACGCCGCGCAGCGCGAGCGCCGGGGCCGGCCCGGGATCGCGCCGGCGCAGCCGCCGCCCACGCGCCGGCCGCCCGGGCGCCGGCCCGCCGCTGGGCGCCGCCGCGGGCTCCGGGGCCTCCACCGGGGACGGCAGCAGGCCGAGCTCGCGCAGCGCGCCTCGGGCCGGCTTGACCCCGACGGCCGGGCGCAAACCGACCCCGGCCAGCAGGCGGGCGCCCGGAGTCTGGAGCTCGGGTGCTCCGGTCGCCGCCCAGCGCAGGAACTCGGGCGGGCCGGCGTCGCAGCCGATCTCGCCGTCGATCATCGCGATCACCCGGTCGGCGGCCGGCAGGCAGCGCTCGAGCCGGTGCTCGGCCAGCACGATCGTTGTGTCGGCGTCCTCGTTGAGCCGTCGCAGCAGCGAGATCAGCTCGTCGCCGGCGACCGGGTCGAGCTGCGAGGTGGGCTCGTCGAGCACGACCAGGTCGGGTCGCCCGGCGAGTGCCGCGCCGAGCGCGACGCGCTGCAGCTCGCCCCCGGAGAGCTCGTTCGTGGAGCGGTCGAGCAGGTGGCCGATCCCGAGTGCGAGGGCCGTCTCCTCCACGCCCCGGGCGACCGCCGGGGCGCTCTCGCCCCGGTTCTCGAGCGGGAAGGCCAGCTCCGCGCGCGCGGTTCCCATCACGACCTGGTTCTCGGGGTCCTGGAACAGCGTGCCGACCGCGAACGCGAGCTCACCGGGACCGTGAGCACGCGTGTCCAGGCCGGCCACCACCACCCGGCCGGTGATCTCGCCGCCGTGAAAATGGGGCACCAGCCCGCTGATCGCCCGCAGCAGCGTCGACTTGCCCGAGCCGGAGGCGCCCGCGAGGACGACCAGCTCACCGGCGGACAGCTCCAGCGACACGTCGCGAAGGGCGGGCCGCGCCGCCCCCGGGTAGCTGTAGCTGAGCCGCTCGACCCGGAGCACGCTCATCGCTCGATCCCCCTGCGGTCCGCGAAGGGGCCGAGCGCGCAGGCGATCAGCGCGACGGCGAGCACGAGCACGCCGGGACCGGCCGGCGCCTGCAGCGACGGATAGGCATGAAACGGCGCGGCCCCGGCCACGCGCGCTCCGACCGACGCGACCAGGATCGCCACCGCCGAGGCCGCGAAGGCGACGTCGTGGCGCGACCACGGACGCTTCGCCCGCGGGGGCCGGTGGGCCGAGCCGTAGCCCCGCACCTCGAGCGCCGCCGCGACGTCGAGCGCGCGATCGAGGACGCCCGTGCTCGCCGCGCGGATCAGCGCCACGCGCGAGGGAGGCGGACCGGGACGGCAGCGCTGCGCGTCGCTGAGCCGGCGGGCATCGCGCACGAGCACCGGCACCATGCGCGTGGCGAGCGTCGCGGTCAGCGCCGAGCGGAACGAGACCCGCCGGAACAGTCGCAGCACCTCGTCCGGGTCGACCGCGGCCGTGTACAGAGCCCCGCACAGGATCAGGGCCACTGCCCGGAGGCCCAGCACGGCGCCGTAGACCGTCGCCTCGAGCGTGAGGTCGGTGTGCCCGAGCACGGGCAGCTGGCCGAGCCGCACGAGCACCGTCAGGCCGTCGCGCGCCACGAGCGCGTTGACGGCCATGATCGCCAGCGCCAGCGGGACCGCGAACAGGGCGGCGCGGCGCAGCTCTCGCCCGACGCCGGCGGCGACGCCCGCCCCGGCGATCGCGACCGCGACGGCCCCGAGCTCGATCGGATGGTCGGCGAGCAGGGCCGCGCAGGCCAGCGCGAGGCAGTAAGCACAACCGGCCCCGGCGCGCGCCGCGTGCAGCGGGCTGGCCAGCCGGCGGTAGCTCATCCCCCCGTCCCCTGGACCGGCACGGGGATGCCGGTGGCGCCCTGAACGGCGAGCGCAAAGTGGTTGCGCAGCTGGGCGGCTGCCAATGCCTTCGCCGCCGCCAGCACGCCCGCGGTGTCGGTCCCCGTGATCAGCCAGGTCGGCTCCGATTGCGGGTCGCCGGTGGCGGCGATGAGGCCGGCGCCGGCGCCCAGCGTGCGGACGACCCGTCCCTGCGGATCGAGCAGCTGCAGCGAGTACCCGGCCGGGCTGCTGAACTTCGCGTACACGCCGCTCGCCGACGGTCCCTTGGAGATCAAGGCCGAGGCGACCTGTCCGTCGAGCTCCCGCCACGTCCCGACGACGACGCCGAGCGAGTCGGGGCCCGACCCGGTGCCGATGTACTGCCGCGCCCCCGGCACCCCGATCGCGGCCAGCGCGGCCGACACCTTGTCGCACGCGGCACCGACGTCGGAGCCGCACTGGACCGTCACCGGCAGGCGCTTGCCGCCGACGCCGTGCACGAACGGCTCCGGGTAGGAGCCGACCACCGCGGGGATGCTCTCGGTCGCGCTCCAGTCGTGGAGGTCCCACCAGATCCGGTCGCCGCGGTGCACCGCGGTTGTGGCCGCGCCGGCCGCCGCCTGGACCCCGTTGACGTAGTAGAACCAGTCGCGGTGCGCCGAGCCGCCGGAGAGGCCGTTGATCGACTGCACGAAGCCGCCGCCGTAACGCGTTGTCACCTTCAGTGAGCGCTGCAGCATCCGCATCACGGTCTCTGACCCCGGGACCTGATGCGCGGTCAGGGACGCGACGGCGCCGGTGCCGAATCCGTGCGTCACCGTGAGGGTCACGTCCGAGGTCCCCTTGCCGGGTCCCAGCCCGCAGCCCGCGACGCCGGCCATGGCCAGCGTCGCGAGCGCGATGCGCGCCCAGCGGAGCATCTTCCTCAGCCGGCGACGCGCACGCGGACCGGCGTGGCGCGGATGTAGCCGCTGCGATCGGCCTGCAGCACGAGCGTGCCCGCGTGCGAGGGCGTGATCGTCGCGGCTCCACGGCTGTTGGTCGTGGCACTGACCCCGGAGCCGCGTACCCGGACATGCGCGAGCGGCTTGCTCTTGCCGACGGTGCTGAACCAGCGGACGGTCACCTTGAAGGCGTGGCCGGCGGTCGCGTGGCTCGGTGCGCTGAGTGCAGTCGGGTACCAATAGCCGTTTTTGGGCTCGGCGGCGAACAGCAGCTGGTCGCCGCGGTGCAGCGTGAGGCCGCAGACGCCGGTCTGCGCGTAGCTGTTGTTGACCCAGACGCTCCAGTAATACGACGACTTGAGCGTGTACGTCTCACCGAGCAGGGAGGTCAGGTACAGACCGCCGAGGTTGCTGCTGTAGCCGGCGCTCCAGTGATGGCGGGTCGCCACGTCCAGCGCTCCGGCCGCGGTGGTGGCGGGGCACACGCCGGGCGGTGTGCCGCCCTTGGTGATCGAGCCGCTGTGTGTCTGCACGACGGTCGGGGCGAGCAGGGCGCGCGTGCGGCCCTCGATTCTCACGGTGACCTCGGTGCCGGCGCCGAGCGCGACGGCGGAGGAGGCGAGGACGAGCACTGCTGTAGCTGCGCCCAGCGCCAGAATTGATCTGCGATTCATGGGAGCCACCCCTTTCCACGAGGGTCTCAGGCTTTGTGGTCGGAGGCTGGTCTCCTGGCTGACGGGCCTACCTGCCGCGCCTTCCCAGCTGACTCAGCGTCACCCAGTGGCTGTACCTGCGGCTGGCGTCCCCGATCACAGTGGCGGGTCCACGCCGGATTCGCACCGGCTTCCCATCACCCCGACCTTTGACGGCGCCATCGTAGCGCGGCCGCGGGCACGAGAGTCCGGCGCCCGCGCGGAACGTAGAATGGTGACCCATGACGGTGAACCTCACGCGGATCTACACCCGGCTCGGGGACTCCGGCGAAACCCACCTCGGCGACATGAGCCGGGTGCCCAAGACCCATCCCCGGATCGAGGCCTACGGGACGGTCGATGAGCTCAATTCGCAGCTCGGCTTCGCGCTGACGATCGAGGCGATGCCCGAGGCCTACGTGCCGTGGCTGCGACGGGTGCAGAACGACCTGTTCGACGTCGGCGCCGACATCTCGGCCCCAAACGATCCCCAGCGCGAGCGACTGCGTGTGCTGCCCGAGCAGACCGCGTGGCTCGAAGCCCGGTGCGACGAGGTCAACGACACGCTCACGCCGCTGAAGTCGTTCGTGCTCCCAGGTGGCACGCCGGCCGCTGCGAGCCTGCATGTCTGCCGCACCGTCTGCCGCCGGGCCGAGCGGCTGGCGATCGCCTGTGGCGAGGACTGCAACCCCGAGGTCGTGCGCTACCTGAACCGCCTCTCGGACCTGTTGTTCATCCTCAGCCGCGGCGCCAACGCCGGCGACGAGCCGCTGTGGGAGCCCGGTCGCTACCGCTCGGACTCGGGGCCCGGCCGCTGACTCAGTTGCCGGTCTCGATCCGGCGGAGGGCCGCCAGCGGGAGCGCGACCGGATGCTCGATCACCTCGAAGCTGCGGCGGCACTCCTCCGCCACCACCGGCCTGCCGATGTGGAAGCCCTGGACGAAGTCGCAGCCGAGCTCCGACAGGCTGCGCTTGATGCTCTCGCTCTCGACGCCCTCGGCGGTCAAGCGGAGGCCGAGGTTGCGTCCCAGCTCGATGATCGACCGCACGAGCACCGCGTCGTTGCGGTCGGCCTCCATCCGCATCACGAACGAGCGATCGATCTTGATCTCGTCGATCGGCAGCTGCTGCAGCTGCGACAGTGACGAAAAGCCGGTGCCGAAGTCGTCGATCGCGATTGTGACGCCCATCGCCCGCAACTCGTTGAGCACGGTCCGGGCGCGGCCAAGGTCGGCGACGATCCGGCTCTCGGTGATCTCGAGCTGGAGCACCGAGGCGCAGACCGAACCGCTCGAGCAGGCCGCGGATCGTCGTTGGCAGGTCGTGGTCGAGCAGGTTGCGGGTGGAGACAGCAGCGAGCGGTTCGGGAGCTCGGTGAGCGCGTCGTGGGAGGCGCGATGGCTGTTGACCGCAGCCTGCCGGCCGCCGGCGTGGATGGCCAGCAGCGGGACGAACGACACCGGGATCAGCGCCACGCTAGTGTTCGCCGCCGCGACCAGCGCCGGGGTGAACGACAGCGGGCAGCCCGCCGTCCAGGCCTGGAAGGCGAAGTCCTCGCGCAGGTACTGAAGCACCGGGATCGGCAGCAGCTCACCCGCGAGCACGAACAGGGCCAGCATCCAGAACCGGGCCTGGTTCGTGATCTCCCACGGTCCCGCCCACGAGAACCCGAGGAGCACGAGCGCGGCGTGACCGGACCCCGAACCTCCGCGCGACCCAACATCCGTCCAGTTTCCCTAGCGACGCAGGGCCAGCATGATGCCCGTCGCCAGCGTCAGGCTGAGCGCACCGATGGCCGCCGCGCCGACCATGAACGCGGTGTGAGCGCGCGTCCAGGCGACCACCTCGTGCGGTCGCGCGACCGCCACCACGACCACCAGTCCGAGCGCGCCGACGAGTGCGATGGCGGGCGGGCCGAGCGCCTCGCGCAACGACAGGCGGCCGCCGGGACCGGGCGTGCGCACGGGTACCCGCGCGTTTGCGGCGAAGACGGCGGCGACACCGAGCAGTGTCCACGTCGCGGCGACCAGGAAGCCGCCGAACACGTCGCTGGGGTAGTGCCACCCGAGCGTCAGGAACGAGTAGCTGACGGCGACCGCGAACACGGCTCCCACCGCGGCGACGATCGGGCGCAGGCGGGCGGGCGCGGCGAGCACCGAGCACAGCGCGAGCGTCATCGCGGCGGTGGCGTGCCCACTCGGCCATGACCCGGCGGCGATCGACGGCACGCCGGCCAGCAACGGCGACAGGCGCTGGTGCGCCAGTAGGGGCTTGAGCAACTCGGTGGTGACGTTGGCGCCGAACAGGATCGCCACGATGGCGATCGCGACCTGCGGGCGGCGACGGCGCAGGGCCACCACCACCGGCACGGCGGCGAGGAACAGATACGGCTTCGGGTTGCACAGATGCGCGATGAAGCTGGCGATCGGGGCGACCCGCGACCCGTGCAGATCGAAGAAGCCGCGCAGAATGCTCTGGTCGGCGCGCTCGAAGACGCCGACGTGGAACGAGACGTACCAGGTTATGAACAGCAGCGCGATCCCGGCGCCCACGCCGAGCAGCGCCAGGACAGCGCGTCTGGGCATGGGCCGAGATTAGCCCAGCGATTTCAAGCCCGGCTCAGTCCGGACCCGGACGCGGACGCGGCTCGGGTGCCTCCTCCGCCGCCTGATCGGACGGCTCGAGGGGCTCGGGCGCACGCGAGATGCGGATCTCCGGAGAGATCCCGGTTCGGCGGACGTAGGCGAAGTGCTCGAGATCTTCCGGCGAAGCGACCTCCACCTGCAGGCCCGGCTCGAGCTCGACCCGCGAGGCCTCGTAGAGCAGCTCCTGATAGCGGGGTCCGCCGACCGGGCGCGGCTCGATGTCGAGGTCGTGCTCACCGCAGCGCAGCGTCCACCAGGCACCGCGCGCCAGCTTCTCGGCGGTCATCTTGACCGGAGCGGTGTCCGCGTCCCCGTCGATCCGCATCCGGGCGCGTGCCGACCCGAGCGCCTTGGACAGGCGCTCGAGGTTGCGCCGGTAGGGCGCGGGGACGATCGACACCGGACCTTCGATGCCCGCCTGACCCCGGATCGCTTGCGCCGCCGCGCCGACGAGGACGTGCTCGACGTGGTTCGCATCGAGCCAGCGGAGGACGGAGATCCACTCGTCTTTCAGGTGCTCGAAGCCCTTCGTGGTGTTTGCGGGCCGCGGGTCGATGCCCGGGGGCCGGTGTCTGAGCAGCATGGACAGCGTTTCGCCCCGCCGGGGCGGAGTCCTTCCCACGCGGGTCGTTGACGAAATCTTGATACCGGACCCAGCGATCTCTACACGAGCTTGACGAGCGCCGCTTAGCTTGGTGAAGGCCAGACCCTCGACTGCACGGAGACCGGCATGAATCCCCTGAGCGTCGCCACCTTCCGCGGCCGGAAATCGCACCGATCGGTGCCTCCCCCGTACGCCGGCGCTCGCCTGCGCCTCAGCGTCGCGCTCCATCGCCACCGGCTCGATCAGGAGCTGGCCGGCGGCGTCGATCCTGGCCTGTCTCCAAGGCTCGGGCTCCGGGCCGCCCAGCTGGTCGAGGACCGCAAGCGGCGCCAGATCGCTCGCTCGCTGCGCAGCGCGGTGCACGAGGCGGAATCGCCGCGAGCTCCGCTCGGATCGGCGGTGCCGGTCCGCCGCGACACGACGGCGACGGTTCGGTCCGCCATGCTCGGGCTCGCCGACCGGCTCGAGGGTCCGCTCCCGGTCAGCGCCGAGGGCATGGCTCGGACGCTGGCCCTGCTGACCGACGGCACCGGCCCGCTCTTCCACCGCGATGCGCCGGTGTCGCTGGCCGACGAGCTGTGGGAGATCGCCGACACGCTCGCGCCCGCGTCGGCCGACGGCTGGCTGCCCACCCGGCTGCCGTAGTGATCGCCGGATCGGCGGGCCGGGCCCGCTTCCCGGCCGCCCGCCGGGTCATGGCGGCGTACGCTCCGCCCATGACCACGCGCACGGCACCGGGCCTGCTCGTCGGCCGCCGGCCGAGTCGGCTGGCCGGCGTGATCGTGGCCGCGGTCGCCGTCGCGGCCACCACCGCGCTCATCTACCCGCTCAAGAGTCTGGCTCCCGCGGTCTCCCTGAGCGTCGTGTACCTCCCCGCCGTGCTGCTCGTCTCGGCCTACTGGGGACTCGTGCCGGGGTTGTTCACGTCGCTGCTGAGCGCGGCCGCGTTCAACTGGTTCTACATCCCGCCGGTCGGCCGCTTCACGATCGCCGATAGCCGCAATTGGGTCGCGCTGGCGGCCTTCGTGACGGTCGCCGCGGTGGTCAGCACGACGGCCGAGCTGGCCCGCAGCCGTGCCGCCGAGGCCGAGCGCCGTCGGATGGAGGCCGATCTGGCCGCCGAACTGGCCCGCGACCTGTTGTCGGGCAACGACACCCGCGAGGCACTGGGAGCCGCCGGGCGCCGCGTGGCCGAGACCCTGGCGATCCCCTCGGCCACGATCGAGCTGCGCATCGCGACCGGCGACGAGCGTCGTCGCGCGCTGCCCCTGCGGGGCGGGGACGGAACCCAGATCGCCACGCTGCTGGTTCCACAGGGACTCCCGGGTGAGACGGCGGCGCGCCTGAAGCGCCAGGTCGTGCCGACGCTCGAGGCGCTGGTCGCGATCGCGCTCCGGCGTGACGCGATGCAGGCCGAGGCGGTCGAGACCGCCGCGCTCAGGCGCAGCGACGACGTCAAGACGGCGCTACTGCGAGCCGTCTCCCACGATCTGCGCACGCCGCTGACCTCGATCGTCGCGGCCGGGCACGCGCTGGGGACCGATTCACTCAGCGCCGAGGAGCGCCGTGAGCTGAGTGCGGCCGTGGTCGATGAGGGCGCGCGCCTGGCCACGCTCGTGGACAAGCTGCTCGATCTCTCCCGTCTGCAGGCCGGGGGCGCGGCGCCGCGAACCGACTGGATCTCGATCGAGGACGTCATGATGGCGGCGCAGGAGGGGCTGACCGATCGCGCCGCTCAGATCCGGGTGACAATCGATCCCGACGTGCCGGCCGTGCGCGCCGACGCGGCCCAGCTCGAGCGGGCGTTCGCGAACCTGCTCGAGAACGCGCGCCGCTACTCCAACGGCCATCCCGTCTCCGTGCATGCGCGCCGCACGGACCGGCGGGTCGTCGTCCGGGTCGTCGATCAGGGTCCCGGAATCAAGCCGGCCGAGCGCGAACGCATCTTCGAGCCTTTTTACCGCGGCCCGCAGCAGGGATCGGGGCCGTGGACCGGCTCCGGGCTCGGGCTGGCCATCGCCAAGGGCTTCGTTGAGGCCAACGGCGGTTCGATCTCGGTCGAGTCTCTGCCCGGACAGGGAACGAGCTTCGTCGTCTCGCTCCCGGTTGCGCACGACGGCCATGTCGAGGCGGGGGAGGTGGGACGATGAGCTCCGGCAAGCCCCGCATCCTCGTAGTCGACGACGAGCATCAGATCCTCCGCGCGCTGCGGGTGATCCTGCGCGACGCCGGGTTCGAGGCGGTCCCCGCCGACAGCGCCGAGGAGGCGCTCGACCTCGCAGCGGTGCAGACTCCGGACGCCGCGATCGTCGACCTGGTCCTGCCCGATCTCGACGGCGTCGAGCTGTGCCGGCGTCTGCGGGAGTGGAGCGACATGCCGATCATCCTGCTCTCCGCGGTCGGCGACGAGGACGCCAAGGTGCGCGCGCTCGCCGCCGGGGCGGATGACTACATCACCAAGCCGTTCGGTCCGCGCGAGCTGGTGGCCCGACTCGAGGCCAACCTCAGGCGCACCGCGCCCGAGCCGGAGGAGGCGGTGATCGGGTCTGACGGCCTCGTGGTGGACCTCGCGCGGCGCTCGGTCCTCGTCGACGGCAGCGAGGTCCACCTCACCCCGATCGAGTTCGACCTCCTGCGACTGCTGATCCGCAACCGCGGACGCTTGATGACCCATCGGGACCTGCTCGTCAACGTGTGGGGAGCCGGATACGGCGACGACACGCAGGTCCTGCGCGCGCACATTGCCAACCTGCGCCGCAAGATCGAGCCCGCCGGCGGACCCCGGTTCATCAAGACCGACCCCGGCGTCGGCTACCGCTTCTCGGGCTGAGCGGTGCTGCGGCGATCCCGGCTGCTCGCGTTCGGAGCCGCTGCGGTGATCGTGGTCGCGGGCCTGGTGTGCGCCGCCTTCGTGCCCGGCGTGCTCGGCGGCGCCTTGGCCACGGCGCTGATCGGGATCGGGCTGGTGCTCGCGACGAGCCTCGTGTTCTTCGAGATCGGTCTGAGCGAGGACCGGGACCGCGAGCTCGAGGAGGAAGACTCGCGCGGCAGGGCGGGGCCGAGCGCGGGCGCGGGCGCGGACCGGGGTCCCCACCATACGCGGCCGCCAGAGCAGCCACAGTCGCGGCGGCTCCCGCGAACCCGCCGGATCCCACGGCGACCGGGCTGAGACGGCGGCCGCGGGCTGGCCCCGACCAGGTCCTGCGGGTCGCGGGAGGTGTGCTCGAGCATGGCCACGACCCGCTCGGGGGTCGGCGGGACGACCGGGAGCCCGTCGGTGAGGCCGCGATCGTGGAGCGCCTCGACCGGGTCCTCGAGGCCGCCGATGCGCAGCACGCGCGAGCGGATGCGACCCTCGGCCCGGGCGCGGCGGGCGGCGATCCCGCCGGCCACCGCGGGATCCCGGGTCAGCGACGCGCACCCGGACCGGAGCGCGGGCAGCCCGGCGACGTCGATCGTCGCTCCCGCCGCGGCGAACAGCGCAACCAGCCGGTCGCGCTGCAGGCCCTCGACGCGGTCGGTCTCGGCGCCTCCGGCGAGCAGAATCACGGCCGGGACGGCGTCGGGATCGAGGCGCTCGGAGACGGGCCAGGTCGGTGTCGAGCTCGGGCACCGCGCGCACTCCAACCCGAGCAGCCTGCTCGGCGGTGTCGCGCTCATCCGACTGCGAGAGGATGCGCAGCGGAGTGCCCTGCTCGGCCGCAGCCGCCAGCGCCGGGAGCAGTTGATCGCAGGTGGGACAGTCGTGCTTGACGAGCGCCACGAGCTCCATCCCGGGGGATCGTAGACGTCTTCACACGATCTGCACGGCGGTCGGCTGGATCTACACGCCGGCTTGACGGCGGCGCACCGATCATGCGGCCATGGTTCTAGACGATCTTCTCTCCATCGTTCTGGCCCTCGTCATGTTCGGGGCCTTGTACGCGCTGATCTACGGGCTGGATCGGATATGAGTCCGGCCGTCGGCGCATTCCTGTTCAGCCACATGAGTGGCGCGGACTTCTTTGGGCTGATCGTGTCGGTCCTGGTCTGCGTCTACCTCCTCTACGCGCTCCTGCGCGGGGAGAAGTTCTGAGGTCATGACGTTCCTCGGTTGGCTGACCATCTTTGCCTTCGCGGGCATCCTCACCGTGCTCGCATATCCGCTCGGCCATTACATGGCCGCCGTGTACACGGGCGAGCACACCTTCATGGACCGGCTCATGGGCGGGCCCGAGCGCCTGCTCTACAAGGTCATGCGCGTCGACTCCACGAAGAACCAGGACTGGAAAGCGTACGCCAAGAGCTTGATCATCTTCTCGATCGCGGGCTGGCTGCTGCTGTATTTCATCCTGCGTACGCAGACGCTGTGGAACTGGACTGGGTTGAACCCGCAGGGTTTCCACTCAGCGCCGTGGAACGTGACGTTCAACACCACGTCGTCGTTCATGACGAACACCAACTGGCAGTACTACGGCGGCGAGACGACGATGAGCTACTTCAGCCAGATGGCTGGGCTCACCGTCCAGAACTTCCTCTCCGCCGGCGTCGGCATCGCCGCCGCGGTGGCCCTGATCCGCGGCATCATCGGCCGTAGCGGCAAGGGCCTGGGCAACTTCTGGCACGACCTCGTGCGCACGCTCCTGTGGGTGCTGCTGCCGATCTCGTTCGTGTTCGCCTTGGTGCTGGTGTTCCAGGGGGGGATCCAGAACTTCTCGCACTATCTGAGCTTCAAGGGGATCACCGGCCTGAGCAACACGATCGCCACGGGCCCGACCTCCTCGCAGGAGGTGATCAAGCTGCTCGGCACCAACGGCGGCGGCTTCTTCAACGTCAACTCGGCGCATCCGTTCGAGAACCCGACCGGGTTCACGAACCTGGTCGAGATGCTGTTGGTGCTGATCATCCCCGCGGCGCTGATCTTCATGTACGGCAAGCTGACCGGCAACCGCCGCCAGGGCTACGCGATCTACACCACGGTGATGATCATGTTCCTGGCCGGCGCGATCGTGGCCTACATCGCCGAGGCGCACGGCTCCCCGGCCCAGCACGCGGCCGGCCTGCACACGGGCGTGATCGCCGGCTCCGGCGGCGGCAACATGGAGGGCAAGGATCAGCGGTTCGGGATCGCCGGCTCGGCCCTGTTCGACGTCGTCACCACGGTGACCTCGTGCGGTGCGGTCAACAGTGCGATCGAGTCCTTCACCGGCATCGGCGGCGCGATCCCGTTCGCCAACCTGTCGGCCAGCGAGACCATCTTCGGCGGTGTCGGCACCGGGTTGTACTCGATTCTGCTGTATGTGTTGCTGGCGGTGTTCATCGGCGGGCTGATGGTCGGTCGGACGCCGGAGTACCTGGGTAAGAAGATCGAGGCGCGGGAGATCAAGCTGGTCGTGATCGGGCTGCTGTTCACGCCGTTGGCGGCACTGTTCTGCACGGCGGTCGCGACCGCGAGCCGTTCGGCGCGCGCGCTGTCGATCTCGGCCAACGCCGCGGGGAGCCCGCAGGGATTCTCGGAGACCTTCTACGCCTACCTGTCGCAGGCCAACAACAACGGCTCGGCCTTCGCCGGCTACACGGGCTTCATCCAGCCCAACGCGGGCAACCTCGGCTCGCACGGAATCACGCTGGCGAACCTGCTCGGCGGCTTCGACATGATGATCGCGCGCTACGCGCCGATCCTGTTCGTGCTGGCGGTCGCCGGTTCGCTGGCCGGCAAGCGCGTCAGCCCGGCCGGTCTCGGAACGATGCGCACCGACAACCCGACGTTCGTGATCCTGCTGATCGGCGTGATCATCCTCGTCGGCGCTCTGACCTTCTTCCCCGCCCTGCTGCTCGGTCCGATCGTGCAGGGCCTCACCTCCCACCTCTACTAGAGATATGAAGCGAGACATCATCACCTCCGCCATCGGCATCGTCGTCCTGACGCTGGTCCTGGGCATCTTCTATCCGCTCGTGATCACCGGCGTCAGCCAGGTCGCGTTCCCGGGCAACGCCAACGGCCAGCAGGTCAAGGTCAACGGCAAGCTCGTGGGCTCCAAGATCATCGGCCAGAACTTCGCCGACCAGGTGGTCAAGAACGGCAAGCCGCAGGTTGACAAGAACGGCAACCCGATCACCAATCCGGACCCGAAGTACTTCCAGAGCCGGCCCTCGGCGACCGTCCCTCCAAACAACGCGGCGGCTACCGCGTTCTCGAACCTGGGGCCCAACAACACGGCGACCGAGCAGGCGATCGCGGCCAACATCCAGTCCTACATCGCGCTCGAGAAGCCCTATGTCCCGAGCCTGACTGCGGCCACGATCCCGGTCGACGCCGTCAACACCTCCGGATCGGGGATCGATCCCGACATCTCGACCGCGAACGCGGACATCCAGGCCCATCGCGTGGCGTCCGTGCGGAAGCTGTCGCTCTCGCAGGTGGACCAGATGATCTCGACCTACACGCACGGCCGCGGGCTCGGGTTCTCCGGTGAGCCCGGCGTCAACGTGCTCGAACTCAACCTCGCCCTCGACCGCCTGAGCGCCGGAGGCCACCGATGAGCGCCCTAAGCCAAGCCCCGACCCCCCCGGCCGCTCCCCACGAGCGCCGGGCGGTATCGCTGTTCCGGCGCGACATCGTCAGGCGCGCGTTGATCGAGAGCTTCGTCAAGCTCGACCCGCGCGTGCAGATCCGCAACCCGGTCATGTTCGTGGTCGAGATCGGCGCCGTGATCACCACGATCACGTGGCTGATCCAGGTGTTCGGCGGCAAGCCGCTCGGCGGCGGGCACGAGCCGTCCTGGTACACGTTCACGATCTCGTTCTGGCTGTGGCTGACGGTGGTGTTCGCCAACATGGCCGAGGCGTTCGCCGAGGGCCGCGGACGGGCCCAGGCCGACACGCTGCGTGCGATGCGCCAGGAGACCGTGGCCACGCTCCGTGACGGCACCACCAAGCGCGCGTCCGATCTCGCCAGGGGCGACGTCGTGGTCGTCGATGCCGGCGAGCTGATCCCCGGCGACGGCACCGTGATCGAGGGCATCGCCTCGGTCGACGAGTCGGCTATCACCGGCGAGTCGGCCCCGGTGATCCGCGAGTCCGGCGGTGACCGCAGCGCCGTCACCGGCGGCACGCGCGTGCTCTCCGACCAGATCGTCGTCGAGATCACCCAGGAGCCCGGCCACTCGTTCCTGGATCGTATGATCGCGCTGGTCGAGGGCGCCGAGCGCCGCAAGACCCCGAACGAGATCGCGCTCAACATCCTGCTCGCCGGCCTGACCCTGATCTTCATGATCGTCGTGGTCACGCTGCGCCCGTTCGGTCTGTTCGCCCACACCCCGATCTCCGAGACGACGCTGATCTCGCTGCTCGTCGCGCTGATCCCGACCACGATCGGCGCGCTGCTGTCGGCGATCGGCATCGCCGGCATGGACCGCATGGTCCGCCGCAACGTGCTGGCCCTGTCCGGCCGCGCGGTCGAGGCCTCCGGTGACGTCGACGTGCTGCTGCTCGACAAGACGGGCACGATCACGATCGGCAACCGCCTCGCCTCGGAGTTCATCCCGATGCCGGGCGTGAGCGAGGTCGAGCTGGCCGAGGTCGCGCAGCTCTCCTCGCTTGCCGACGAGACCCCGGAAGGGCGCTCGATCGTCGTCCTGGCCAAGAAGTTCGGGATCCGCGAGCACGACATGAACGCCCTGCACGCGGAGTTCGTGCCGTTCACCGCCCAGACGCGGATGAGCGGCGTCGACCTCGACGGCAGCCAGCTCCGCAAGGGCGCCGGCGACGCGGTCATCGCCTGGGTCACGGGCGAGGGCGGCCGTCCGCCGGCCGAGCTCCAGCCCGAGCTCGACCGGATCGGGCGCGAGGGCGGCACGCCGCTGGCCGTCGCCCGCGACTCCCAGGTGCTCGGCGTCATCTACCTCAAGGACACGATCAAGGAGGGGATGCGCCAGCGCTTCGACCAGCTCCGCGCGATGGGCATCCGCACGATCATGATCACCGGCGACAACCGGCTCACCGCGGCCAAGATCGCCGAGGAGTCCGGCGTCGACGACTTCCTCGCCGAGGCCACGCCGGAGGCCAAGCTGGCCCTGATCAAGGAGCAGCAGTCCTCCGGCCGCCTGGTGGCGATGACCGGGGACGGCACCAACGACGCACCCGCCCTCGCCCAGGCCGACGTCGGCGTGGCCATGAACACCGGCACCCAGGCCGCCCGCGAGGCGGGCAACATGGTCGACCTCGACTCCAACCCGACGAAGCTGATCGAGATCGTCGAGGTCGGCAAGCAGCTGCTGATCACCCGCGGCGCCCTGACCACGTTCTCGATCGCCAACGACGTCGCCAAGTACTTCGCGATCCTGCCCGCGATCTTCGTCACCACCTGGGCAGCCACACCCGGCGGCAAGGGCCCGCTCAACGTGCTCAACATCATGCACCTGGGCACGCCCGAGTCGGCCGTGATCTCGGCGATCATCTTCAACGCGATCGTGATCCCGATGCTGATCCCGATCGCGCTCAGAGGAGTCAGCTACCGCCCCATCGGCGCCAGCGCGCTGCTGCGGCGCAATCTCCTGATCTACGGCCTCGGCGGCATCATCGCTCCGTTCATCGGGATCAAGCTGATCGACCTGATCATCCACAACATCCTCGGGGCCTGAGGACGGCGCCGCTGCCGCGATCGCACGGTTTCCGCGAACGCGGTGGCAGCCGCCCGCCACAGCCTACGATCATGTCCCTGGTGACCGACTCAGGCATCAGCCCACTCTCGACCACGGCGCCGACATCGGACGTCGCTGTTCCCGACGGCCGCCGGCGCGGGCGCTACAAGATCTTCCTCGGCATGGCTGCCGGCGTCGGCAAGACGTACCGGATGCTCCAAGAGGGGCAGGCCGAGGCCGAGTCGGGTCGGGACGTCGTGATCGGCTACCTCGAGCCCCACGACCGCCAGGACACGGTCGACCAGGCGGCGCGTCTCGAGATGGTTCCCCGGCGGCGGGTCGCGTACCGTGACTCGACGCTCGAGGAGATGGACCTCCCCGCGCTCCTGCGCCGCGCACCGGAGTTGGCGCTGATCGACGAGCTCGCGCACACCAACGCGCCGGGCGTCGAGCACGAGAAGCGCTACCAGGACATCGAGGACGTGCTGGCGGCCGGGATCGACGTGTACTCCACGGTCAACGTCCAGCACCTCGAGACCCTCAACGACCAGGTCGCCGAGCTGACGGGGATCCGCGTCCGCGAGACGGTGCCCGACGCCGTGCTCGGGTCGGCCGACGACGTCGTCCTGATCGACATCACACCCCAGTCGCTGATCGAGCGGCTGCTCGCCGGCAAGGTCTATCCCGGTGAGCGCGTCGAGGCGGCGCTGAACAACTTCTTCAAGCTCGAGAACCTCTCGGCCCTGCGCGAGGTGGCCCTGCGCCAGGTCGCCGAGGAGGTCGAGGCCAAGCGGATCCCAGCCGAGTCGGGCACCGGCGGCCGCGGGCGCGAGGAGCGCCTGATCGACATCGCAGCACCGCAGGCGATCGGCGAGCGCCTGCTGGCCCTGATCACGCCGCGGCCGAAGTCCCAGCGCGTCGTGCGGCGGGCCTGGCGCTCGGCCCAGCGCCTGGGCAGCGAGCTCGACCTGCTGTGGGTGACCGACCGCGACCCCAAGCCGGAGGAGCAGGAACAGATCGACGCGCTGCGGCGACTGGCCAGCGTGCTCGGGGCTCATCTGCTGGTCGAGCACGGCGACGACGTCGCGCTCACCGCCCAGCGCGTGGCGATCGAGCGCGGTACCACTTACATCCTGATGGGCACCCCCAAGCCGCGCAACGCCATGCGCCGGCTGATCGAGCCGGCGCTGCCGTTCCGCCTGCTCGGGCTGCTGCCCGGCGTCGATCTCCGGATCGTCGCCGACCGCACGCGGATGACCAAGGAGGAAGACGGATGACACTCCCACTGATCCTGATCGTCGTCGTGCTCGTGGTCGCACTTGCCGTGCTCGCCTGGGTGCATCTGAGCTACCGCCAGCGGCGACCGTCGCGCTCGACGAGCACGAACGGCGGCCGGCGCCGGATTCTGTTCCCGTTCGTGGCCTACGCGCTCTCCCAACAGGCGCTCGACGCCGCGCTGCGCCTGTGCGCCGCCGAGGACGCGACGCTCGTGCCCGTGTTCCTGGCCCGGGTCTCGCTCCACCTCCCGCTCGACACCCCCCTCCCCCGCCAGTCGGCCATCGCGATCCCGCTCCAGGAGGCGATCGAGCACCGGGCGACCACGTTCGGGATCCCCGTCGACGCTCGGATCGAGCGCGGCCGCACATACCGCCACGCGCTGCGGCTGACGATCGACCACGAGCGCTTCGACCGGATCGTGATCGCCGCCGCCCAGCACGGCGGGGCCGGCTTCGACCCCGAGGACGTCGCCTGGCTGCTGGCCAACGCCCCGGGCGAGATCGTCGTGCTGCGCCCCGACAAGGACGAGCACCTCGGACCGCCGCCGCCACGGCGCGCACGACGGTCACGGGGATCGCGGGGATCGCGCGCGCGGGCTCGGGCGGCGCGGGCGAAGGTGGCGGCGTAGGGGCTGGGTGGACCGTGCGCGGTGGTGCTCGGGTCGCTATTGGGGCGTTGAACGGCTTGCCGGGGATGGATTGGGTGTGTGAACCCCGTGGCAGCCCCTACTCGTGCAACCGGAACGGCTGCGTGGCCACGATCACGTCCGTCCGTGACCGCAGGACCGCCGCGAGCAGCGCGCCGCGCTGGTTGTGCAGGATCTCGTGGCGCTTCTTCTGGGGCTGGATCTCGATGATCAGCACCACGGTGACGGTGTCCTCGCCGGCCAGCGACTCGACGTAGCGGGCGACCGAGCGCACGAGCGAGCGCTGGGGGTTGATCAGGACCTCGAGCGGAACGCCCGGGTCCCAGGCGGCCCAGTGCTCGATGATCTTCTCCCGTTCCTCCTCGTCGCAGGCGACGGCCACGGCGACGACGCGCCTGCCGAGCGACAGCGCGGTCGTGAGGACCCGCTCGGTGAGCAGGCTGACGGTCGAGGTCGGGACGATCACGGCGCTCGGCTTGGGCTGCGGACGCGGCGGGATGCGGCCCAGGTGCAGCTCACTGGCGACCTCGGCGTAGTACCGCTCCGTCTTCCAGAACAGCCACATCATCACCGGGACCGCGATCACGACCACCCACGCTCCCTCGAGGAACTTGGTCGAGACGAACACGACCACTGCGAGCGCGGTCATCACCGCCCCGGTTCCGTTCAGCGCCGCGCGCCGGCGCCATCCCGGCGGTTGGTCCTTGCGCCAGTGCCGCACGAGCCCGACCTGGCTGATCGTGAAGCCGACGAACACGCCGATCGTGAACAGCGGGATCAGTTTCTCGGTGACGCCGCCGACGGCGATCAGGAGCAGCCCCGCGGCGACGGCCAGGACGACGATCCCGTGCCGGTAGACGGGACGTTCGGCGCGCAGGTAGAACAGGTGCGGCAGCCGGTGGTCCTTGGCGAGCAGGCTCATCAGCACGGGTAGTCCGCCGAAGCTGGTGTTGGCCGCGAGCGCCAGCACGGCCGTGACCGCGAGGTTGGAGACGTAAAACGGCCAGCCGGTGCCGAACGCGCCGGCGGTGAGCTGGGCGAGGACGGTCACGCCGCCGCGCGGCTCGACGTGGTGCACCTTGATCAGGATCGCGAGCCCGACCAGCATGATCCCGAGCATCACGCCGAGCGAGACCTCGGTCGCCTGCGCGGTCCGCACGCGGGGCTCGCGGAACTGCGGCACGCCGTTGGCGATCGCCTCGACGCCGGTGACCGCCGAGCACCCGGCCGCGAACGCCTTGAGCAGGAGCAGGATCCCGAGCGTCTCGGTGACCGGGAACGCCTCCTTGGTGCCGATCACCGAGACCGGGTGGGGATGGAACGGGCCGATGATGATCACCGCGAACACACTCACGATGAACAGCAGCGTCGGCCCCATCAGCAGCTTGGCCGACTCGGTGATCCCGAACATGTTCACCGCGGTCAGCAGCACGAGCCCGATCAGGCAGACGATCAGCAGGTGGTGCGCAAGGGCCGGGAACACGCTCCCCAGGCTGGCCGCACCGGCGGCGAGGCTGACGGCCACGGTGAGCACGTAGTCGACCACGAGTGAGGCCGCGGCGAGCAGGCTCGTCCTGGGGCCGAGGTCCTTCTTGGCCACCGCGTAGGCACCGCCGCCGTCCGGGTGGGCGGCGATTACCTGGGTGTACGAGATCACCAGCAGCACGAGCATCGCCGTGATCACCAGCGTCAGCGGCAGCGTGAACCGCAGCGCGCTCGTGCCGGCCAGGACCAGCACGGCCATCATCGCCTCCGGCCCGTAGGCGACGCTCGAGAGGGCGTCGAGGCTGAGTGCCGACAGCCCTCCGAGCAGGCTCAGACCCTCGTGCTTGTGATGGGTCGGCGTGTGCCCCGCCCCTCCCGCCGGCCTCGTCGGGGCGGTGTCGGCGCCCGGCTCAGACGTGGTCGAGTCGGTCACGGACTAGATCATCGCTGGTGCGGTGGTGGTCGCGGTACCACGCGGTGTCATCGCACCTGCCCGCGGCTACCCGCCGCACCGCACGACGCGCCGCTCGGCCCGGGGCCTCCATGCCGCCCCGGGGCCGAGCACACGCCGCTGCTCAGGCGAGCCCGTTGGCGGCCAGGAACTGGTGGGCGACCGTCGCCGGGGACTGCTGGTCCAGCGCGACGGCGGCGTTCATCTTCTGGATCGCCTGCAGGGTCAGCAGCCCGCTCACCTTGTCGATCGTCTGCTGGAACGCCGGGCCTTCAGCTGTGACCACGCTCTGCTTGACGATCGGCGCCACGTTCTGGAACCCGGACACCTTCTTGGGGTCGCTGAGCAGCACGTACTTGCCGGTGGTCAGCTGCGGGTCGGTCGTGAACACGTCGGAGACCTGGACCTGCCCGTTGTCGAGCGCCTTGTAAGTGAGGCCGGTGGCCAGGGGGACGAACGTCGGATTGATCCCGTACTGCTGCTTGAGGCCGACGAGACCCTGGGTCCGGGTCTGGAACTCGGGCGCGCCGCCGAGCTTGACCGCGGTGCCGAGCTTCTTCAGGTCGGAGATCGTGCTCAGGTTGTTCTTGGTCGCGTAGGGCTTGAGCACGCCGAGCGCGTCGGAGTCGTAGAACGGCGTCTGCGCCAGGAGGGTGTAGCCGCCCTTCTCGGCGAACGCCTTGGCCTGCGTGTAGGCGTCCTGCGCGCTGTGCGGCGGCGTGGTCACGCCCGCGACGGCCGTCAGCAGCGTGCCGGTGTACTCCGGGTACATGTCGATCTGCCCCGAGGTGAGCGCCTTGTAGGTGATCTCCGAGGAGCCGATGTTCCCCTTCAGCGTGACCTTGTAGCCCTTGGCCGCCAGCGCCTGCTGATACAGCGCACCGAGGAGGTACTCCTCGGTGAAGTTCTTGTCGCCGATCGTCACCGGCGGCTTGCCGACCCCCGGACCGCTGGCGGCCGCGGCCGTCGAGCTCACGCCCGTGCTCGTGGTGGCCGCCGTTGAGCTCGAGCTCGAGGAGCTGGAGGAGGAACTGCCACACGCGGCGAGGAAGACCGCCGCCGCCAACGCGACGACGGCGCCCATCACGCCCTTCAGTCTGGGTGAACGCATCGTGACTCCTGTTCGTGTCTGAGTGGGTGGTCGATCAAGGTTCAGGTGCTCTCGCCGACGATCGGCACGAGCGCCGAGCTCGCTGGCTCCTGCCCGGCGAGCTTCAGTCCGCGCGGGGTCAGCATCCGCTGCACGCCGGCGAGCGCGAACTCCACGACGAGGGCCAACGCCGCGATGCAGATGGCCGCGCCGAGCACGCCCGAGAGATGGTAGGAGGTCTCGTTGTTGATGATGTCGCCGAGGCTGCCGCTGTAGCCGGTGAGGGCGCTGATCGTGGTCGTCGAGACGACGAACAGGGCCGAGGTGCGGATACCGGCGAAGATCAGTGGGATCCCGAGCGGCAGCTCGACCTTACGCAGGACCTCCCAGCCGCTCATCCCCATGCCCCGCGCGGCGTCGACGAGCTCTCGGTCGACGTCGTCGATCGCCACGTAGGCGTTGGTGATCATCGGTGGGATTGCCAGCACGGAGAGTGCGAGCAGCACGTTGCCGAGGCCGATCCCCAGGAAGGCGACGCCAATGGCCAGTACGGCGAGGCTGGGCAGCGCCCGCCAGATGTTGCCGACGTTGATCGCGACGAACGATCCGCGGTGGATGTGGCCGAGCCAAACGCCGAGCGGGATCGCGATCACGAGCGCGATCGCCATCGCGATACCGGCGATCTTGAGCGTCTCCAGCGTGAGATGAACGAGTGACGGCAGCGGCGGAGCGCCGGGCACCTGCCCGTTGCGGCCGATGAAGCGGAATGCGTCGAGGAAGTTGTTCATCGGCGTTCAGCCCGCCCGCGCGCGAGCCCACGGGGTGAGCCGCCGTTGCATGATCACGAGCAGTCCGTCCGCCAACAGCGCGAGCAGCACGGCCATGCCGCCGGCGACGATCAGCTCGGTCTTGAACACCTCGTTGGAGATGGCGGAGAGGATCGGGGCTCCGAGCCCCTCGTTGTCGATCAGCGAGGCCACCGTGGCCAGCGAGATCACGGTCACCGTGGCGATGCGCAGTCCGGCGATGATCGCCGGCATGGCCAGCGGCAGCTCCACGCGCAGCAGCGACTGCCGGTCGCTCATGCCCATCCCGCGGGCGGCGTCGCGCACCTCCGCCGGCACCTCGCGCAGACCGGTGAGCGTGTTGCGGAACAGGATCAGCAGCGTGTAGGAGACGAGGGCCACCTCGGCCGTGGTGCGACTGAGTCCGAATCCGGGCAGCGGCTCGAGCAGCTCGAACAGGGCCAGCGACGGGATCGTGTACAGGACCGCGGTGACGATCAGCACCGGGCGCTCGAGCCAATGGCGGCGATAGGCGGTGAGCGCGAGCGCGGTCGAGAGCACGAACCCGATCGCGACGGCAATCAGCGTCAGCTCCACGTGCTGACACAACGCCGGCCACAGCACCGTGCTCCAGTTGCGCGACACCCAGTCGGGGCAGAACAGGCGGTTCGCACGCTCACACGCGAACTGCCCCGCGCCGCCGCCGAAGCTCGGGATCACCGGGGCCGCAGCGAGGACGAGCGTCATGGCTCGCGCTCCGCCGCCACCGCCGAACCGTCGGCGTGCGCGCCGTCGCCGAGCGCGCCGTCGCCGAGCACGCCCCCGAGTAGCTCGAGCGTGACGATCCCGGCCACCTGCTCCTCGACGTCGACGACGGTGAGCGGGGAGCCGCCGCCGGCGATCAGCCGGGAGAGCGCATCGCGCACGGTCGCGCTGAGCGGGACCCGGGCCGGGCCGGGAGGAACCCCATTGGGGGCCAGCAGCTCGATGTCGGCCAGCGTGGCCAGCCCCAGTCGCTTGAGCGCGCGGTCCTCGCCCACGAACTCGGCCACGAACTCGTCGGCCGGCTCGGTCAGGATCTCGGCCGGGGTCGCGTACTGCGCAAGCACCCCGCCCTGACGGAGGATGGCGATCCTGTCCCCCATCTTGATCGCCTCGTCGATGTCGTGGGTCACGAACACGACCGTCTTGCGCACCTGCTCCTGCAGGCCCAGGAACTCGTCCTGGAGACGGGCGCGGCTGATCGGGTCGATCGCCCCGAACGGCTCATCCATCAGCATCAGCGGTGGATCGGCGGCCAGCGCCCGTGCCACGCCGACCCGCTGCCGCTGCCCGCCCGAGAGCTGGGCCGGATACCGGGGGCCGATGTCGTCCGAGTCCATCCCGATCAACTCGAGCAGCTCGCGAACCCGGCCCGCCGTACGCGATTTGTCCCACCCGAGCAGCTTGGGCACGGTGGCGATGTTCTCGTTCACGGTGAGGTGTGGGAACAGCCCGATCTGCTGGATCACGTAGCCGATCTGCCTGCGCAACTCGGTCGGCTGGTGGTCGAGCACGCTGCGGCCGCCGAGCAGGATGTCGCCGCCGCTGAGCTGGATCATCCGATTGATCAGGCGCATCGCGGTGGTCTTGCCCGAGCCCGAGGGGCCGACCAGCACGCACACCTCCCCGGCCTCGACGCTGAGGCTGAGATCGGGGATCGCAGGCTCCTTCTGGCCGGGATACCGCTTGCTGACGTTGCGCAGCTCTAGCGCCGCCGCCTGCGGGAATGGCGACGGCCCCTCATCGTGGGCAGAGTGATCTATGGGCAAAGGCGAAAACCTGACCGGGTTTCACGGTCAGAGTACCGACATGGGTGGCCCGACCGGACGCTGGACTGGATGTATCCAGCCGGAGCGGCCGCCACCGAGACCCCGCCCCGACGCCGCGGAAGCCTCAGCTCACGCCCGTGACCGGGCGCCCCTCCTCGAGGTAGAGGCAGCGCTCGCTGCCCACCGAGGCCGAGACCCGGCGTCGCAGCGGTCCGCTGAGCAGCTCGAGTGCCTGTGCGAGCTCGGCCACCCGATGGTCTTCGATCTCCTCCTCCTGGAGCCGGACGCCGGCCAGCCGCTCGTCGCTCACGGTGCCGCAATCGAACAGGAACCTGACCCCGCCGGGGCGGCGCGCCTTCGGCCGCAGGAAGTCGACGCACAGCAGCCGGCCCCGCTCCACCTGGAGCCCGCATTCCTCGAGCGTCTCCCGGCGGCACGCCTCCCACGGGGACTCGCCGGTCGGATCGATCTGCCCGCCGGGGATCGTCCACCCCTGCTTGTAGTTGGGCTTGAGGATCAGCAGCCGTCCGGCCGGGTCGAAGATCAGCGCCCCTGCCGAGGCCGGGATCCGCGGGACCCCGGCCGGCGCGGGTTCGGGCGCTCGGTCGGCCATCACCCGCGATGATGGCCGACCCGAGGCCTGGATGGGTTCTCGCCGGCGCTCTACGGGCCGCCGAGCGCGTGCACGAAGTTGCTGCCCGGCGAGCCGAGCCCGGTCATGTCGTCATAGCCGGGGACGGCTGAGATTGTCACGTTACGGGTCGAGCAGGGATCCTCGGACGGGGCCGGCGGGCAGAACGTCTCGGGGCCCTCATAGCCGATCAGCCGGGTCGAGAACAGGTACCCCTGCGAGCTGTCGATCGAGTTGGCGAAGTCGACCCGGGCCTGATCCTGCTTGCCCGCCGGCCCGATGTCGCTGAGCGCCGCCGTGTTGCCGTACAGTGCGTACAGCTTCGGGTTCAGGAACCCGAGCGAGGAGCCGCCGGCCTGGTCGGCCAGCGCCACCAGGCCGGCGAACAGCGGCGAGGACAGGCTCGTGCCGCCGATCCGGTACTGGTCGTAGTAGACCCCGTTGGGGAACGTCTGCGTCTCGCCGACCAGGAACCCGGTCGCCGGATCGGCGACCATCGAAATGTCGGGGACGACCCGCTTCGGATCCGCGCCCACGACCTCTCCGTGACGGGTCGACAGCGACAGCGGCACCACTCCCGCCTGGTAGGGCGGCTGCGGGTAGACGTAGCTGGTGCCACCGCCGGAGCCGCCGTCGAGCGCCTGGTCGATCGGCGTCCAGGTGTGCAGTTGGGCCTCCGTGCAACCGCCGGCGGCCAGGTAGGCCTCGTTGCACAGGAAGCTCCGCGCCGTCGACCAGCCGAACTCGCCGAGGCGCTGGCCGGCCGCGCCGATCTGCAGCGTGGTACCGCCGACCGCGGTGGCCCACGGGCTCGACGGCGGATAGTCCGCCACCGGCAGACCGAGGGTGGTGAACTCGTCGCCGTTGTCACCGCTCGAGAACAGGACGCTGACGCCGGTGCCCGCGGCCATGATCAACGTGTTGTCGACCGCTGCGCGGATGCTCGCGTCGTCGAACAGGTCGCCGCCGTTCTCTCCGTACGAGTTGCTGACGACCTCGGCCAGGTGTCCGTCGACGACCTGGCGCAGGCTGGCGAGCAGGCCGCCGAAACAGTTCTCCGCTCCCATGCAGAGGATGTGGGCTCCGGGGGCCGTCGCGTGGACGGCCTCCACGTCGAGGGTCTGCTCTCCGAACCAGCCGCTCGCCCCGCACAGGTCGGCGTCCGTGAAGTGGCCCGCGAGGACCTGGGTGAACTGCGAGGAGAGCAGCGGATGCGCCGGATCGTTGCGGGCGGCATAGGTCTGGGCGTCCTGCAGCAACGTCGGCGATGCGTAGGCATCGATGACCGCCACCGTCTGGCCCGAGCCGTCGAGCCCGGCGGGCGTGCTGTAGGCGCTGCGGAGCTGGCCCGGCTTGTACCCGCAGACCGCGTAGGGCGCCGGCGACGGGTAGCCGTGGCCGTACGGCGGCTGGGTCGTGTCGACCTTCTGTCCGTAGTAGTCACCGCACGGGGCAGCGACGCGGAAGCCGGGGGGCTGCGGGATCGTCGTCGGGGCCCCGGTCGACGCCGGTGCCACCGCCTTCGTGGCCGGGTTGTCCGTGCGCAGCCGCGGCGTGGCCAGCGTCTGGCTGATGCCCGTGACGCCGGCGACGATCCCGGCCAGCGGTGCGGGCACCGACAGGCTCCGGTCGGCGAGACGCAGGGTCTTGCCGTTGACCCGGTGATAGGAGACGGAGGTTCCGAAGGCGCGCTCGACCTGGGCAGTGGTCCCGGACGCACTGATCGCCATCCGGTCGGCAGAGGCGCTCCCCACCGCGAACCCGTTGGCGCGCAGGAACCTCGTCACCTCGGCCACCTGCCCGGCGGTGGGCGAGAACCGCTGCTCCCATTGCGCCGGGGTCAGGTACTGGCGGTAGGACGCGCTGCCCGGCGTCGAAACCGCAGCGGCGAAGCTGCGCGCGCCGGCGGCAGGGTTGAGCTGGACCTCGAAGGCGATCGGGCTCGACGCCGGCACCGAGGCGACGCTCGGGCTCTCGGCCGCCAGCGGCGAGGCAGTTCCGCTGAGAGGTGTCGTCGCGGAAGCGGAGACCGCACCCGCCTCGGCCACGAGGCCCACGCCGAGCGCGGTGACCGTGAACAGAACGACCCATGCCTTGCGATACCTCATTCAGCCTCCGCTTGCAATTCAGCCGGCCCCGGCGGACCTCTACCGGAGAGGATCGCCGGCACTGACGCCGCGGGTCAGCATCACGACGGCGGCGTTTGTCCAGTCTGCCCAACCACTGGGCGCCCGCGAACGCGGTCGCCGGCGGGATCGAACAAGGGCTCGTCGGCCACCTCGCCCTCGACCCAGGCGCCGAACACATCGACCTCGACGGCCGTCCCGGGCTCGATCTCCGGCGGCAGGTACGCGTACGCGATCGAGCGCTCCACGGTGTAGCCGTAGCCGCCGCTCGTGACCCGGCCGACGATCTCGCCGTCCACGCGGACCGGCTCGTTCCCCAACGCGACCGAGCGCGGGTCGCCGAGCACGAGGCAGCGCAGGCGCTTGCGCGGCTCGCCGAGCGCGTCCGAGCCGATGAACGCCTTGTTGTCGCGCACGCAGAATCCGAGGCCCGCCTCCAGCGGGCTGTCATCCGCGGTGATGTCCGAGGCCCACACCCGGTAGCCCTTCTCGAGCCTCAGCGAGTCGATTGCGCGGTAGCCTCCGGCCAGCAGGCCGTGCGGGCGACCGGCCTCCCACAGCGTCCGCCACAGCCCGGCGCCGTACTCCGTCGGGCAGTACAGCTCCCAGCCGAACTCGCCGACGAACGTCACCCGCAGCGCGCGCACGGGTACGTCGCCGAGGGCGATCTCGCGCATCCGCATGTACGGGAACTCGAGCGGGTCGGGGGTGAGTGGGGCGAGGATGTCCCGCGCGTGCGGGCCCCAGAGCCCGAAGCACGCCCAGCGCGCGGTCGTGTCGGCGACGCGCACCGATCCGTCGGCGGGCTCATGCCGGCGGATCCAGCCGAGATCATGGTTGCCGAACGCGGTCCCGGTGACGATTTGGAACACGTCGTCCTCGATCCGGGTGACCGTGAAGTCGCACTCGATCCCGCCGCGGCGGTTGAGCATCTGGGTGTACGTGATCGCGCCTGTGTCCCGCGCGACTCGGTTGTCGCACAGCCCTTCGAGGAACTCGGCCGCGCCTGGACCGGCGATCTCGATCTTCGCGAACGAGGACTCGTCGAACAGGCAGGCGGTGGTCCGCGCCGCGTGGTGCTCGACGCCGATCGCGGGCGACCAGTGCATCCCCGCCCAACCCCGCGGACGCAGCGACTCGTCCCCATCGGCAGCGTTGTGCTCGTACCAGTTGACCCGCTCCCAACCCGACTTCTCGCCGAACGCGGCGCCGTGATCGAGGTGCCAGCCGTAGGCGCTCGAGGTCCGCAGCGGCCGCCCCGCGAGGCGCTCGTGGCCCGGGTAGCGGATGTCGTAGTAGGTCTCGTAGACCTCCTTGGCCCGCTTCAGTGTGTAATTGGGCGAGCGGTAGTGTGCGCCGAAGCGGCGGATATCCATCTGCCACAGGTCCATCAACGGCTCCCCGTCGACAATCCACTCCGCCATCACCTTGCCGATTCCGCCCGCGCCCGCGAGTCCATGGGCGCAGAATCCGGCGGCCACGAAGAACCCGCGCACGTCGGTCTCCCCGAGGCAGAACTCGTTGTCGGGCGTGAACGCCTCGGGCCCGTTGATCAGCCGGGTCACCGTGATCTCGTCCATCATGGGCACGCGGCGGCGGGAGTTGTGCGCGATCTCCTCGAACCGCGGCCAGTCCTCCTCGAGCAGGCGGCCGTTGAAGTCCGGCGGGATCCGGTCGACGTGATGCTCGTCGAGCGCCCACGGAGCGCTGTCGCGCTCGTAGCCACCCATGATCAGCCCGCCGCCCTCCTCGCGGAAGTAGATCAGCAGATCGGGGTCCCGCAGCGTCGGAAGGTGAACGTCGGCTCTGCGCTCGCGGAACGGTTGCGTGACCAGGTACTCGTGGGCGAACGGGACGATCGGCACGCGCACGCCGGCCAGGCGCCCGATCTCGGCGGCGAACATGCCGCCCGCGTTGACCACCACCTCGGCCTCGATCGTGCCCCACTCGGTGTGCACGGCGCGGACCCGCGGGTCGCGCCCCGCGTCCGCGACCTCGATCCCGGTGACGCGGGCGTTGGTGAACACGCGCGTCCCTCCTTCGCGCGCCCCGTCGACCAGCGCAGTGGTCAGCAGCGAGGGATCCAGGTAGCCGTCGCTCGGCAGGTAGGACGCGCAGCGAACGCCGTCGGTCACCATCAGAGGGAACAGCGAGCCGGCCTCCTCGGCCGAGATCAGCTCGAGCGGGAGGCCGAACGTCTTGGCCCAAGCGACCTGGCGCAGCACCTCCTGCTCGCGCTCGGCGGTGCAGGCCAGGCGGATCCCGCCGCACTCCACCCAGCCGCAGTCGAGCGTGCGGTAGAGCTCGACCGAGTGCATCATCATCCGCGTCAGCGTGACGCCGGCGCGCAGCTGTCCCACCAGCCCGGCCGAGTGGAACGTGGAGCCGCTGGTCAACGCATTGCGGTCCAGCAGTACGACGTCGCGCTCGCCGAGCGCGGCCAGGTGGTACGCGATCGACGCGCCGCCGACGCCGCCGCCGATGATCACGATCCGGGCGCGGTCGGGCAGCTCACGTGGACGCGGCATTCAGGTACTCCTCGTATCGGGGGTCGGTCGTGGTCTGGCGCAGCCGGGCGAAGTGCTCCTCGGCGTAGCCGGCGAAGTCGAAGTCGAGCTCGGAGAGCATGCCCTGCACGACGCCCCAGGCGGCCTCGCGAACGTCGGACATCGCCCGCATCAGGCGCAGCCCGGCGACCTCGCGCGGGCCGGGCGGGCTGCCGAGGTAAGCGGTTAGCAGCCGCATGTCGGCCTGAACGTCGAACTCGTTGTTGATCGACAGGTTGCCCAGGTCGAAGAACGGATCGCCCATGCCGGCGTACTCCCAGTCGACGAGCAGCAGCGCTCCGCCCCGTGCGCGGATCAGGTTCGCCGTGAGCAGATCGTTGTGGCACGGCGCCCGCTCAGGCGTCGGCCGGACGGCCGCGATCTGGGCCGCGACCGCACGCGCGTGTCCGTAGGCGTCGGGCAGCGAGCCGCCGCGCTCGAGCACGATTCGCGCGTATTCCTCGAGCAGGTCGGGCACCCAGAACGGCACCGGCAGCTCGGGTCCACGGTCGTGGAAGGCCCGGAGCGCCCGCGCGGCCTGTTCCGGCGCGTCGGCCAACTCAGCCGCGGACACCTGGCGACATTCGATGAACCGCGTCACGAGGTACGCGTCCGAGGCGGCGACGACCGCCGGCGCGATGCCCAGCTCGGCCGCGGCCGCGTTGGCCAGCCGCTCGGCCTGCCGGCTGATTCCGAGCTTCGCCGTGTCCTTGCCGGGCAGGCGCACGACGTAGTCCTCCCCGCCGAGCCGGACCCGGTAGTTGCGATTCGTGATCCCTCCGTCCAGCGGCACCGGCTCGCCGCCGGCCGGCCCCAGCAGCGGCTCGAGCTCGGCCACGATCGCCGGGATGCCGGGGCTCGCCGCCATGAGCTCGCTCAGACCCCCTCGGGCCGGGCCGCGCGTTCGAGCAGCTGCTCGAACTCGGAGGACTCGAACTCGTCCACTGCCCGGCTCCACAGGACCAGCGCCCATTCGCTGATCACAGGATCGCCGGTGGTGCCGATCCGGATCGAGCCCCACAGGGTCCAGCCGTACTTCGACATCAGCGACCACAGTCGCGCCCGTGCCAGCTCCCGCGGACGCGGGCCGTCGTGATACTCGGTCACGAGCCGCTCGGCCAGCGCAGCGTCGAGCTCCAGCTCGTTGATCGCATCGCCAAGGTCGTAGCAGGGGTCGTTGTTGCCCGAGTACTCGTAGTCGACCAGCCACATGTGGCTCCCCGGCCCCGCCGACTCGATGAAGTTCCCGGGCATCAGATCGTTGTGGCACGGTGCGGTCCGGGTGCGCGTGCGCGTGAGGATCTCGCCCACCGCCCGCGCCCGCTCCTCGTAGCGCGCGTACTCATCGGGCAATGGGCACCCGTGCTCGACGACGATCCGGTGGTAGCCGCGCTGCACCTCGACCATGTCGAAGTCGCGGCTGAACGCCGGTGCGCCGTGCAGCGTCCGCAGCAGCCGCGCCACGCTGTAGCGACGGAACTGCATCATCGTGGCCGAGGGATTGAACTGCGTCGCGAGCCCCGCGGCATGGTGCGTAGAGCCGCTCGTGAGCTCGCCCTTCTCCAGCAGCACGACATCGTTCCAGCCGGCGCGAGCGAGGTGGTAGGCCACGCTGCAGCCGGTGACCCCGCCACCGATGACGACGACTCGGGCCGACCCCCGGGGCGGCACGTCAGCGCGGCCGCAGCACGGTGCAGTGGGCACGCCGGCGCAGCGCCGACGCCCGGTCGCGAGCCATCAGCCGGCCCAGCCGCCGGCGCCGCGGTGCCGGAAGCATGATCGCGTCACAGCCGAGCGTTCGGGCGCCCTCGACGGCGGCGCCGGCAGGCTCGCCGTAGAGCACGGTGAAGCAGGCCGGGACGTCGAGGCCCGGGCCGCGCGATCGAGGTCCGCCCGGGCGGAATCGCGCAGCACCTCGTTCCAGGTGCTCGCCCCACCGTACAGTCCCGGCCGGGACGCGCGAGCTCGACCACCGCGGCGACTGTCAGCTTCGCCCGGTCACGCCGGGCGAGCTCCGAGGCGGCGCGAACGGCGTCGTCTGCCTCCGAGCTGCCGTCGCAGATGACCAGCACGTGCCGGTAGGCCATGGCAAGAGCATATGGGTTCACGCGCAGGGCGGAAACCGCCGCAACGGCGGAAACAGCGGTGGGCCGAGCTGACGAGCGCAGCCAATCCAGTCGTACGGTGGGGTGCGGAGCCGATTGACGCTCCGGCCCGGCTGGCCGCGGCGTGCGCGGCCCGCGGCGGTGAGCCCGGTGCCCGTCCGTGCGATCAGACGCCTGTCAGGGCAATGACCACGGAGGCTTCAGGATCAGCCGCCAAGCGCCGTCGGCGCTAGTCGTCGCGCCCGGGCAGCAGCGCGACGGTCATATTGGCCTGGCGCAGCGCGATCACGAGCACCTCGTTGCCGGCCGCGCCGGCGCGCACGAACGCCGCCTTGAAATGTGCTCGGGCGACCGCGAACCAGTTGCGGCTCCATTCCTCGTCGTCGCCGACGATGAACAGCAACACCTCATCGGTCTGCCCCGTAGCTTCCAGCAGCCACGCCGGCGGCTCGCCCGATCGCTTCAGCGGACCGCTCATGCCCGCCACCGGCATCGCGCCCTCGAACCGCGGCGTGAGGGTCACCGCGACCGACCGGCCGAGCCACCCGTGCAGGTGCAGCAGCACCTCTTCGTACGAGCGGAAGTCCCCGGTGGCGACCATCGCAGCCTGAGGTTATGGCGTTCGGCGGACGAGGTACGTCCTCGGTTCCCGGCTCATCCGCGCGGCGTCGGCGCCCCAAACGCGTGGCCGTGGGCGAGCATCGCTGCGCGTGAGAGCGCTCCGACGTCGACCGAGCCGAGTCTCGTCGAGCGGCCCAGCGGGTGCGCGAGCCCGACCGGGATGGTGTTCAGGTGGGGGTCCGAAGGCCGCAGCAGCCCGCGAACGCCGCAACGTCGGACGTCCTGGAGCCACCGAGCTCCACGACCGCGATCCGTTCGCCGGTGCCGCTCAGGTCCTGGCGATCCGCACGCGTCGACACTGGGCGTGTGGTCGGCACGAGTGCCCGGTTGGTGAAGGCAGCGGCCCGAGCCGAGGGCATGGCGATGCTCGCCGTCCCGCTCAGGTCGCCGCCACTGACGCCGGCCGGGCGGTCTCCGCCTCGGTCGCCGCGGCCGCGGCGGCCGGCTGCTCGTCCGGGATCTTCCCGACGAAGAACAGCGAGATCAGGGCGACGATGGCGAGGACGGACAGCGCGGTGCGCAGCCCATCGATCCGTGCTGTCGTGTTCTCCGCCACGATGGCGTCGGCTGTCTTGGGGGGCACGTTGGCCTTGTCGAGCGCAGCCTTCAGCTGGGCGTCGGAGACGAACGGGACGCCGCCGGCGAGCTCGGTCGTGGCCTGCGACTTGACGCTCGCGGGCACGTCGGGGTTGTTCTGGACGCCGCTCAGGAATGAGGTGGTGAGCGCGGCGATGACGATGGCGCCGGTGAGGGCTGTGCCGATCGACATGCCGAGGTTCGTGATCGTGTTCTGCAGGCCGCCGACCTCGCCGCTCTGCTCGTCGGGCACCGACGACACGGTGACGCTCCCGAGCTGGGAGGCCAGCGCGCCGATCCCCAGCCCGGCGAGCAGCATCGGCCACGTCACGATCTCGGGCCCCGCGCCCGCGTCGAGCGCGCCCACCATCACGACCAGGCCGGCGAACAGGGCCAGGAAGCCGATCCGAGCCACCCGCCGGGGTGACGCCCGTGGGAAGAACCTGGGGATGCCGGCGGCAGCCAGGATGAGCGTGATCGACAGCGGCAGCAGCCGCACGCCGGTATCGATCGCGGACAGTCCGAGCGCGACCGACAGGAACAGCGGCACGGCGAAGAACAGGCCGGCCTGAAGGAAGAACTGGAAGAAGAACGCGGTCAGGCCGCCCCGCAGCACCGGCGTACGCAGGATGGCCGGGTCGACGAGCGGCTCGCGCCCGCGGGCGAGCTGCCGGTTCTCCCACAGGAAGAACAGCCACAGCACGACCCCGCCGGCGAGCAGCAGCCAGATCGTCGGCGACAGGCCGATCCACTCGGGCGCTCCCGGCTTGGGCTTCACGAGCCCCCAGGTGCCCGAGCGCAGGATCCCGAACACGAGCAGCGCGAGGCCGAGCGCCGACAGCGCCGTCCCCACGAGGTCGAGCTTCGCGCCCGTCTCGTGCGGTCCCTCGGCCATGCGCCGGGCGAGCACCAGGATCACCAGCACCATCAGGACCTCGCCGGCGAACACCCACCGCCACGAGAGATAGGTCGTGAACAGGCCGCCGACGATCGGACCGACCGCCACGGCGATCGCGGCCGCCGCCGCCACCAGCCCGTACGCCCGCGGTCGCTCGTCGCGCCCGAAGTTCGACGCCACCAGGGCGACGATCGCCGGCAGGATCAGAGCGGCCCCGATCCCCTCCAGCCCCGACCAGCCGATCAACAGCACGGTGAGGTTCGGCGAGATGGCGGTGATGAACGACCCGCAGCCGTAGATCACGCACCCGATCGCGAAGGCGCGCTTGCGGCCGAGGATCTTGCCGAGCTTGCCACCGGTGATCATCAGCGACGCCATCACCAGCGTGTACAGCGTGATCGCGGTCTGGATCCCCGTGATCGTCGTGCCCAGATCCTTCGCCACCGTCGCCATCGACACGTTCATCACCGAGCTGTCGAGCGTCATCAGGAACTGCCCGGCGCACAGCGTCGCAAGGACCGCACCGGCGCCCGTCGTCGTGCGCTCCGTTTGATTCATCCGGTCTCAGAGCGGTTGCGGACACACATAGATGCCGGCGAGCATATTCGCGCCGCTGGATGCCCGTCGGCCGGGCGCGGTGCACGGCGGTCTCGCCGACGGCGGTTGAACGCACTGAACGAGGAACAGGCTCCAGCGGAGGTGGCGAGCCTTCAGCGCTCACATGGCTGACCGCCTCGCGGCCGTCGCCGGGAGCGATCCGGACACGCCCGCGGGTTCACCCCGTTGGGGTGAGGCCGCGCGCGAGCTCAGCCGCGAGTCTGTGGGAGGCCCGCTCCTCGTCCGAATGGATCAGATGTTCACCCGCGAAGCTCTGCGTGATCTCGCCACCGCCGATCCGGAGGGACTCGTGGTCAGCATCTACGCGCGGACGGACCCACGGGATCCGGCGAACACCGCGAGCACCCCCGCCTGGCAGATCGCGCTGCGCAACGGTCTCAGCGCGGTCGCAGAACGGCTCGAGGCGGGCGCTGATCGTGACGACCGGCTCGCCTTCCGTGACCTGCGCGAGCGGATCGAGCGTGAGCTGGTGGATCTGGCGCCGGCCGTGCGCGCCCGCAGCGTCGCCTGGTTCATCGATCTCGACGGGACTCGCTCGGAGCGTTTCAGCCTCCAGCTTCCGCTCCATGGCAACGACCTCGTCGAGGACGCCAAGCCGTTCGTCTCACCACTGGTGGACATCGCCGATCGCGGCGCGCGGACCGGCGTGATCCTCGTCGGCGGCGACCTCGTGCGGCTGCTGCAAATCGAGCAGGCGGAGCCAAGCGAGCCCGCGAACTCGACCTACGAGCTGAGCCTCGGCGATTGGCGGCCGTTCGGCGGCTCGGCCGGAGGGAGCCCGGGCCGCGGGCTGCAGACCGTCTCCCATCAGGAACGTTACGAGGCGCGGGTCGATGCACAGCGCGACCAGCTGTTCGAGACCGCCGCGACCGAGACGGCCAAGCGGCTGCGCGAGCTCGGCTGGGAACGCATCGTGCTCGTGTCCGAGCGACAGGTGGCCAGCCGCTTCCGCCAGGCCCTGCCGCCAGAGCTGGGCGAGCTCGTCATCGCCGAGGCGGACCTCAACCTGCACGGCGAGGAGCCCACCGCGATCGCCGATGCACTCGAGCCGCTGATCGAGGACGCCTGGCTCACGCGCACGACGGCGCTGATCGAGGCGGCGCACGGGCGCGCCCGGGCCGGAGGGGCGGGCACGCTCGGCGCCCAGGAGACTCTGGGTGCGCTCGCCGAGGGTCGCGTGGATCACCTCATCCTCGATCCCGACTACGACTTCGCCCAGACATCGACGATGATCCCGCCATCGATCGGCGGCCCCGCCGACCTGCTCGGAGAGCGCGCGGTGGAAACAGCGATCGCCACCGGGGCGCAGGTCACCGCGCTCCCGACCACGGCGTCCGCAATCCTGCGCGAGGCCGGCGGCATCGTCGCGTTGCTGCGCTACTGAGGCGCCGGGCCGATCCAGGCGGCCGGCTCCTGCCCGGCGCGCCAGACGCGGCGCCGTTCAGTGTCACCCCGTGTTCCCTCAGCGCCGCGATATTGCGGGCGGTTCCCGAACGCTTCGCCGTCGCCCCGATCACCGGCGCCGCCATGGATCACCACCGCGGGCGCGGTCACCGGCGCACTGATCCCGGCCTGGACACCGCGCCGATGCTATTGCAGCACCACGCAGCTCGACCGGGCGTCAGGCCGCCCCACCGCCGTCTGGCCGGCGCCAACCTGTTCGCCACTGCGTTCGAGGCGCCGGCGGCAACCGGTCACGATTGACGACCCGGGGAGAATCCGTGGGTGTTCGAGCGGTTCACGGAGCGAGCTCGCCAGGTCGTGGTCTGGCCTCGGAGGAGTCACGGATGCTCAAGCACAACTACATCGGCACCGAGCACATCCTGCTCGGGCTCGTCAGCGCAGAGCAGACGGACGTTGCCGCGCTCTCGCGCGGGAGATCCGCCGCGAGCTCGCACGCGAGCCGGATAACGGCGATCTGTTGATTGCACTCGCCATCTCCGGGAGATCTGCCGCTACCTCGGCCTGCCGACCAGGGCTGACGATTCTGCGACCGGGATCTGAACAGGGGCGGACCTCCAATCCAGCCGAAAGAACCAGTCACGGGCCAGTTCGGCCTGCGCCGCGAGCGCCTCCTCCTCGTCCTCGCGCTTGAGCGGACGCAGGCGCAGGGCGCCCCGCCGCAGAGGCCCTCCTGAGATACTCTCGCCGCCGCGGCGAGGGGCAGTGGGCAGCTGATCTAAGGAGCAACCGATTTGAGCGACCAGGCTTTCGAGCTGGGATCGACCGCGCCGCAGGGAATGGGCCTCTTCGACCATCGCTCATCGGTCTTCGCATCCGGAGGGATGGTGGCGGCCAGCTCGTCGCTGGCCACGCAAGCGGGACTCAGGGTGCTCGCGGACGGCGGCAACGCGGTCGATGCGGCACTCGCGACGGCGGCGGTCGTCGGTGTGGTGGAGCCGATGATGAACGGGCTGGGCGGTGACATGTGGGCGATGGTCTGGTCGGAGGATGAACAGCGCGTGCATGGACTCAACGCCAGCGGCCGCTGCCCGGAGGGATTGACCGCGAAGCGGTTTGCCGGCCGCACGACGATGCCGCAGGCCGGGTGGGAGACCGTCACCGTTCCCGGGGCCTGCGACGGCTACGGCGCGCTCCACGAGCGGTTCGCGACGCGACCGCTCAGCGAGCTGGTGGCTCCTGCCGTTGCCTTCGCACGCGACGGCTTCCCGGTCGGTGAATCGATTGCTCACGTGTGGGCCTACGGGGCGAGCAAGCTCGAGCAATTCGGCACCGCCGGGTATCTCGCCGACGGTCGCCCGCCAGAGCCCGGGCAGCGGTTCCGCCACCCCGAGCTCGCCGACACCTGGGAGCTGTTCGGCCGTGAGGGCCGCGACGGGCTCTACACCGGACCGGTCGCACGCGAGATCGCGCACGCCTGCGCAGCCGGGGGCGGTGCCCTGACCGAGGCAGACCTCGCGTCCCAGCGCGCTGAGTGGGTCGAGCCGATCGGCCTCGGTTACCGCGGCCGGGAGATCCTGGAGATGCCTCCGAACGGACAGGGCATCGTCGCGCTGGTGGCGCTCGGCATCCTTGCCTTCGAGGACCTCGGCTCGCTCTCCCCTGTCGATCGGATGCACCTGGAGATCGAGGCCACCCGGATCGGGTTCGAAGAGGCAGATCTCCGGGTGGGCGACCCCCGCTGCGTCGAAGTCGACGTCGACTCGCTGCTCAGCGAGTCAGCGCTGTCGAGTCTGCGCGACCAGATCGATCGCCGCACGGCACGAACGCGACCCCTCGCGACAAGCCCCCACGGAGACACGACCTACCTCTGCGTGGTCGACGCTGCCGGCAACGCGGTCTCGCTGATCACCAGCACCTCGGACGTCTTCGGCGCCGGCGTGGTCGCCGGCAACACCGGTGTGCTCATGCACAACCGCGGCGGCGCCTTCTCACTCGACCCCAAGAGCCCGAACCTCATCGGGCCCGGGCGCCGGCCGCGCCACAGCATCCTGCCGGCGATGGCGATGCGCGACGGCCAGCCGGAGATCGTGTTCGGTTGCATGGGAGGGAACATGCAGCCGCAGGGCCACATCCAGCTCCTCGTCAATGTGCTCGACCTGGACATGGGACTCCAAGCGGCGATCGACGCCCCTCGGTACCGGATCCTCGAGGGAGACGAGCTCGCCTTCGAGGCGTCGCTCGACCCGGAACTTGTCGCCGACCTCGAACGCCGCGGTCACCGGCGGGTCACCGGAGACCCCCCGCCCAGCGATTGGACCTCTCCGCGTGCGTTTGTGCGGAGCTTCAAGGGCAGCGCACAGATGATCCGCTTCCATCGCGACCACGGGTCGCTTGAAGGCGCCACCGACCCGCGCCTCGACGGCGTCGCGATCGGGCTCTAGGCGCGAACAGCCGGTGGACGCCATGGGTCTCCGGGAGGCCATCCTATGCCGAGGAGTGCGCACACTCGCTTTGCGGAGTCACGCCCCCGACTCGGCACGCGCGGGCGATGCCCGGCCGGTTGCCTCCGATCCAAACCGGCCGGGCGTGCGCTCCGTGGCGGTGGCAGCCGCTCACGCAACGCGGTCACTTTTGCCCCTACACCGCAGACGCCCAATCACCAGGCACCGTGAAGATCCGACGATGCCCTCAGGTTGTCGACGCTGCGGTGTGGGGATCGCCGCGGCGCCGATCTCGCGGCTGCGTGTCGCGCGCGCGTCGGCGCGGAGCCCGGCCGCACCGTTGGATCGGGCAGGGCCAGCCGGGCATCCCCGCGTGCCGACTAGTAGGGGGCAGGCCGCGCAGGCGGGGCCCGCGCGTTACCACGCTAGTCACGCGGTTACACCGGCGCAACCACGGTGTCTCGTAGGAAACGTCATGAACATGCCCGGACGCATGCGATGGTGTCTTGGGACCTCGGTACACCGGTGGTCTGACACGTGCGGAGGCTAATCCTCCGAACCCCGATATTTTGAGTATGTAGGTATGCGCGCGCGAGAGCTCACCGACGCACAGCTGACCAAACTAACGTTGGAGTTGATCGGGAGGCGTACGCTTTCGAGGATCTGATCAGTTCCGCACCAGGGTGCTCGAGATCCTTGCTCGCACGAAACGAGCGCGTCCGGCTTGCCGCGTCGGCGCAGCTGGTGCTGTACGATCGCCGCCCGCGCCGAACGCGCTTCGGCCACACGTCCGAGCGCATACCAGGCAAGCACGTGTCGTTCGTAGCACTTGGTCGCCTTTCTCAACGCAGCGGTCGCACCACCGAGCGATCGGTGCTGGGGCTCGGGCCGCCGAGGGCCGGACCGTGCGCTGGCTTCCCGAAGTGAAGAGCGCAGCGCGGCGAAGCGGCGGGCGCTGTGCGCCGGCAGCAGCTTCTCCAAAGCGTCGTTCGGAGCGAAGAGCACGAGCGTCTCCCGCGCGAGTACGTTCGCCGAGGCAGGCGCGGCCGCCGCCGGAGCGTCGTGGTCTGTCAGTGTGTCCAACATCGTGCCTCCTTACGCCGCGCGGACGGGCATCCGGGCCGGCGGGGTGGGGTTGGGCGCGGCGCCGAGCTTGTAGACGAACCGTCGCCGCGACTCGTGGTAGCTGGGATCCGACCCGAAGAAGCATCCGTGCGAGCGGTCCAGTTCCTCCGTGCGGTAGGCGTGCAACGGCTTGATCTGTTCGTCGCGTGCACGCCGCCAGCGCTTTTGCTCGAGCCGCTGCTGCAGACAAGGGTGGCGTGCGAGGCACTCGGCCAAGCGCCGGGTGTGGGCGAGGAAGCTCTCCAGGGTGGCGCCAACCGCGGCGTCCAGGAGCCCGATCGCCACGGCCTGGCGAGTGCCGACGGGGACGAATGGCGCACCGATCAGCCGTGCGGTCATCTCGATCCCAACCCGGCGCGGCAGCAGGTAGGTCCAGTACTCCGACCCGTACAGGCCGCCCATGTGCTGGTAGTAGGGGTTCAACACGACGTCCTCCCGCGCCAGCACGTAATCGGCCGCGAGCGCCAACGGCACACCTCCGGCCGCGGCGTCGCCGGCGAGCGCCGAGATCACGGTGTGCGAGTCGGTCTGGATGATCTCGCGCACGACGTCGTTGATCGCGTTCAGATTGCGCCACGATTCGGCGGCCGGATCGGGCGCGGCCTCGATCACGTTGAGGTGGATGCCGTTGGAGAAGAAGTCGTTGCCGCCCATCAGCACGATCACCTTGGTCTGCCGCCGCGAGCGGGCGTAGGCGTACGCAATGCGCAGCCGCCGGCATTGCTCGGTGCTCATCCCACCGTTGTAGAAGTCGAAGTGCAAGTAGCCGACGCCCGCGCGCTCCTCGTACCGGATCTCACGGTAGGTGTGACCGGACGGCAGCGGTACATGTGGGTTCACCGGAACCTCCGGAACGTCGAACTCACAGCCGGCGAGGCCGAGTGCGCGCGTCGCGGGCAGCTTGAAGAAGCGTTCCTCTGGTGTGTCGCGGCGCTTGAGGTGGGTGATCCAGACCGCGCCGTCGACGGTCGCCCGGCAGATCGCGCCGGTGCGCTGCGCAACGACTTCGCCCGCGCGGCCACGTAACGCCCGCTCACGGTGAACGCCGAACACATGAAACTCCGTGTCCTGGAGCACGTCGAGCACACCGGGGTGCCCCTCGGCGGCGCGGATCTTGCCGACCACGGTGTCGGTGCAGTCGTAGTCCCAGTCGATCGCGCGGACCTGCTGGGTCATCAGCGGGCGAGCTCGGCCCCTCACGGCCTCGTCGTCGCGGTCGAGCGCCTCGGGCACACCGCCGTCGACGATCTTCCCGATCGCTTCCACCAATGCCTCGATCGCGGCGCGACGGACCTCGTGCCGATACAGGCTGCTCTTCCCCACCTCGCGAGGGCAGAAACTGCGCGTTGCCCAGACATCTCCACCGTCGACCTCGCCGCTGGCCTGCAGCACAGTCACCCCCCATTCGCGCATCCTGAGCTCGATCGCCCAGTCGAGTGAAGAGGGTCCGCGATCACCCCGCGGGCCGGGGTGAACGATCAAACAACGATGCTTTGCCCAGATCGACTCGGGGATCATCTGCTTCAGCATCGGACACACGATCAGCTCCGGACGGTGCTCGGCGACCGCCGCCTCCATCGGGGCGGCGGAGTCGACCACCGCGACCGTCACCCGATGCCCAAGCGCAGTCACCGCGACCCAGGCGCACTGGCTCAGGCTGTTGTGCGCCGACACCAGGAACAACACCCGCAGCGACCTCGCCGGACCGCCCGACGGCGCGTGCTCGTCGCGACGTCCGCCTTGTCCTCGGGGATCAGACTGCCCACCACGATCGTCCACACGCCACCGCTGCATCACACTGGCCATCACATGCCCCCGGGGAAGATGTTGCCTGCACACCGATGGTCATCCAAGGCCGAGGTCCGCACTGTGAAGAGACGCACACGGCACGGAGATCCGGCCACCGCTCGCGACCTGCAGCGCGCTCGCGAGACCGACCGAGCCGCGAGGTACGGTCGGCACGATCACGATCGATGTCGGAGGGCGCGGTCGCGTGTTCCACGCCTTGCTGGCCAGTCACGTTCTCAGCCTCAGCGTCCGCGCCCCGCCGCGTCGACCCTCCTCCCATCGCCTGGCCATCACGAGCTGGAGGTGGGGCTCTCGGTCCGGTCGCCACGCGTCGCGATGGCGCCGGCTCGCTGTATCCGTCCCACGCCGCTCTGCTCGAGTACCACCTGGCCGGCTCTCACCCGGTAGGGCCGGCTCCCGGCAGACCAGCGGACGAAACCGGCGATCATTGCTGCCGGCGAGCCTTCGCCAGCGACTCTTCGAACCGCGCGCGCAGCCCCTGGAGATACTCATCGATCGGCATGTCGTAAATGTCAACTCCACGGAGTGGCCAGGAACTCCGCTCGGGTATTACCGGGTTGAGCTGGATCGCCCACCACGCCCACCGGCGGTCGTTCCACAGCTTGTGCAGGAGGGCACGTAGGTTCCAATCACCCAGGCCGTGGCCGAGAAACAGAAAATGGCACTTGCGCAGTCGCTCGAGCACCTTGACCGGGATCAGGTTGTCGAGGTCCATCCGGGCGAGGTACTCGATGTAGTGATCCTCGGTGATCACGTAACTGTCGTCATTCAGGCCACTCGAGGTTTCCCGGTCGACGAACCCGTGGAGCTTGACTATCACCGACCGCTGATCAGGGTTGATGTCGACATTCGTCTTGGGGTCGCTGATCGGCTCGAGCCCTCCACCCGGCACGCGCCTACAGAACTGTCCCGCGTGAGGCCCCTCCGCGGCATAGACGAGCAGGTCGAACGCCTCATCCCGCGCTTGGAACGCCGGCTCCATCAGATCGTCGTAGTTCGTCGTCACGATCAGAGGCGGCCTGCGACCGCCACGGGGTCCGCGCAGCGGCTGTCCGAAGACGTCCGCCTCCCGGGCTATGGTGGGTGGTCCTTCTCGATGCGCCCTCAGCCCGCCGTGAACACAACGAGCAGCACCGCGCAGTTCGCCTCCGCCAGTGCCATCTCCTACGCGACGGCGCCGAACGTCGAGGTCTACCGAGCGGTAATGCGGCTGTTCTACGAGAACCGTCAGGAATACGGTCCGCATCTCTCACCCGGGGACGTCGCAGACCGGTTGCGAGCTCGCTACGGCATCGAGCGCGACATCGACCAGCTCGACCTCGACCTCAGGCAGCTGATGCAGTGGGGAGCGCTTGAAGGCCGCCAGGACAACCCGCGGGTGCGCACGGCCTCAGAGCTGGTCCGGCGCCAGTTCATTTACGACATCACCTCCGCCGGCGAGGAGTGCGAGAAGTTCCTGGAGCGACTTGGCCAGCTCCGCGCCCAGGCCGGCTCGCTGCAGGGCCAGCGCCTCCCGACCATCCTGACTGAGCTGCGGCGCGTCATCCGCGAACTGGACCAGCCTGAGCCGAGTCCCGTCCAGCTGCAGGAGGCACTCACGAACCTGACCGCCGCCCTGGAGGAGCTGCGGCAAGGCGCGGCGGATTTCATGCGCGACCTCTCGAACACGATGCAGTCGACCGACGCGCTCGACCCCGAATCGTTCACCGCCTACAAGAACCGGGTCATCGACTATCTGAACGGCTTTCGTGCCGAGCTTGAGAGCACCGGCGGCGCCATCCGCGACGCCATCGGCGAGGTCGAGGCACACGGCGCAGAGAGGCTAATCGACCTCGTCGCTTCCCAGCAGGAAGCTCCTTCGCTGGAGCACGACCCCGTCGAGGTCCGTCGTCTCGCCTCCGAGCAGCCGCGGCGCGCGTGGGCGGGCGTGCGCTCCTGGTTCGTCGCCGGGAGCGACGGCCGTCCGCATTTCGAGTTGCTGGACGCGAAGCTCTATGACGGAATCGGCTGGATTCTCCGGGCGGTGCAGCGGCTCAAGGAGCGAACCTCGCAGCGCATCGACCGCTCAGCTGAGTACCGCCATCTCGCCCGGCTGTTTCACGACTCCGCCGCCGATGTGGATGCGCACGCGCTGTTCGCTGCCGCGTTTGGGCTCCACTCGCCAAGGCATTTCACGTGTGCGTTAGAGAACCCGGAGCTCGTCCCCGTGCAGCGCAGCTTCTGGGACGGGCCTACCGCTCCCATCGAGACGAGGTTCCGAAACCCCAATCGCAAGCAGGCGGTTGCCGGGCGCAGCTCGCGTGTGAGCGACAATGCGATGGCGCAGCAGTCGCTTCGCCAGCATCGCGAGCTTGAGCGCCAGCAGCTCGACCAGGCGCTCGCCACGTTCGCAGGGCAGGGCCGCGTCCGGCTCTCCGACATCGGGCGGCTATCCGAGGTCGAGTTCCGTCACCTGCTCGCCTGGTTGGGACGAGCGCTGGAGCGCCCCGCCGGCGATGACGCCTGCCGGCGAGCCGAGTCACTCGATGGCCTTGTCGTCATCCGTCTCTCAGAATGCGGCGCCGCGCCGGGGTTGGTCGCTGTGGCCACACCGCTGGGGACTTTCGAGACGCCCGACTACACGCTGGAGGTTGAGCGCGGGTGAGCCAGACGCTCTCAGAGCACGAGCTCGAACGCGAACAACAGCTCGTGCACGCGTTCCGGGCACTTTTGATGACGCCGCTCATGTGCCGCGACCACGAGGCATTCGTGCTCGTGCGCAGGCACCACCCGGAGCTTCAGCGTCGCTTCGCCGACCTGCTCGGCTATGAGCTCGCGGTACGCGCCGACCACGCACGGCTGCGCAAGAAGCCGCTCGAGCGCGACGTCACGCGCCATCAACGGGTGCACCAGCCCAACGTGCACAGCGACCGCAGTCGTCCCTTCACTCGACGCCACTACGCCCTGTTCTGCCTTGCGCTCGCAACCTTGGAGCGTTCCGCGCCGCAGACCATCATCTCCTGGGTCGCGGAGAACGTCATCTCGATGGCGCGCGAGGCTGGCATTCCCCTGGACTTCGACGACCGCGACCACCGGCAGGTGCTTGCCGAGGCTATCCAGCCGCTCGTCGACTTCGGCGCGCTGTCGCTCGTGCACGGCAGCGTGGAAGCGTGGGTGCGCGGGGTGGACGCCAGCGATAGCGGTGGCGACGAGGTGTCGCTGTACGACGTCAATCACAGCGTTCTCGCCGACGTGCTCATCGCGCGCGACATCAGTTCCTGTCACAACGCCGACGATGTCATCGCGACGGCGGACGACTATGCCCCAACCGACGACGGGCGCAACCGGCGGCTGCGACACCGCGTCGCACGCCGCCTTGTTGAGCAGCCGGTGCTGTACATCGACGAGCTCGCCCCCGAGGAGCGCGACTACTACGTCTCCTCGCAGCGCCCGCACCTTGACGGTCGGGTACAAGCCTGGTGTGGACTCCAAGCCGAGCGCCGTGCTGAGGGAACGGCGATGGTCGACCCCGCCGCTTCCTCAGAGCGGGCGCTCACCGACCTTCGTTTCCCGTACAACATCGCAGACCGGCAGGTCGCGCTCCTGCTCTGCCCGGTGTTCGACGAGGCCTACCGGCAGGGGCGCCCGCTTATCGGCCGCGAGGCGCTGTTGCGCGCCGTCAAGGACATCATCTCCCGCTTCAGTGCGCTTGAGAAGCTGCGCGACCAGGAGTCGGTCGCGCTCACGCTTGACGAGGCGCTTTCGGTGCTAGTGCGCATGAAGCTAATCCGCGCGCAAGGCCAGCGATGGGAAGCCCTGTCCGCGCTCGCCCGATTCGCCGGCGCGGACGTCCGCGACCACGCTGGCTCTACCAGCTGACAGAACCACCAGGACGCCCATGCCCACCGTCCCGCCCGCTCCGCCCGCCGAACGGTTCCAGCCGGTTCGTGCCGGTCTTCTGAACCTGTACGAGTACGGCAACCAGGTGTTCGAATTCGCGGACGGGCACCTGCTCCTTCGCGGCCCGAACGGGTCCGGGAAGTCCAAGGCGCTAGAGCTGCTGTTGCCGTTCGCGCTCGACGGTGACACGACGCCGCACAAGCTCGACAACTTCGCGTCCAGTTCCCGTCCGATGAAATGGAATCTGCTCATGGGCGGCCGGCACCGCAACCGCGTCGGCTACGCGTGGCTTGAGTTCGGACGCACGACACCAGCCGGAACCCCCGAGTGGGTGACGACCATCGTCGGCCTCAAAGCTGTCGCTGACAACCCTCGCGTGCAGACCTGGTTCATCGTGCTGCGCGACCGGCGTGTCGGCGCCGACTTCCGGCTGCTGAACGACAACGACGAGCCCTTCAGCCGCGCCGGCCTTGAGCAGCGGCTTGAGTGCGAGGTGATGGACACGGCGTCGGAGTTCCGGGTCCGGGTCAACGAGGCGCTGTTCGGTTATCAGTCGATGGAGCGCTACGCAACGATGCTCGAACTCAGTCGCCAGCTGCGGCGGTCGAAACTCTCAGAGTCGCTTGACCCAGAGGAGCTGTCGGACATCCTCTCGAACGCGCTGCCCTACATCGACCAAGAGCTCGTTTCGGAGATAGGCGCGCACCTGGACACCATCGAGCAGCTGCGTCGAGACCTCGCCGCGATGGTGGACGTTCGTGACCGCTTCCAAGCCTTCTGTGACACGTATCGCGACTATGCACGTGCCGTCGTGCTCACCCGCGGCCAGCACACCGCCACCGCCGGACGCGAGCTGCGCACCGCCCAGGGGGAGCTGACCGCACTCGCCAAGCGCCTCGACGGCACGCGCGAGACGCTACGAGCGCTGGAAGAGCGCATCCGCGAGCTCAGCGGCGAGCTCCTTGGCGCCCGAGGCGCCAAGGACGAGCTGATGGGCTCCGAGCCGATGAAAGCAGTTGAAGCAGTGCGCAGGCTCCGCCAGACCGTCGGCATCGCCCGCCGTGCGGCTGAGCAGGCCGCCGAGGCGCTCGGCGACATCAATACCCGCGTCGAGGCCGCGCAGCAGGACCTGGAGCATTCACGGACACGCGTTCGCGACACCGGTGCAACCGTCACGCTCATTGGCGAAAGAGCGCTTGCGCTGGCCGAGCGAGTCGGCGTCGTCGGTCACGAAGAACTGGCCACCGGCAAAGACCCCACGGCTGACGCGCACGCGATGCTGAGCGCGGCCAAGGCGCGAGCCGCGCACGTCGAGCGCCAGTGGGAGCTCCGACGGAAGGTCGAATCAGCCCGCCAGCGTGCGGAGCTGCTCGGCGACGACGCCGACCGCTCCGAGCGCGCGGCCAGCGAGATGCGCCGGCGTCTTGAGGAGTGCGAGCAACAGCTGACGGCGGCGCGGGAGAAGCTGGCCGAGGACGTCCGAAATTGGGCTACGGCCCTGTCGGTGTTCCGGGTCGATGAGAGATTGACCGAAGCGCTTCAGGACGCTTGCGCTATCGCCGGGGAGGAGTCCGCACCGCGCCTGCGCGACCTCCTGGAGCCGGAACTCACCCGCCATCGCGACGAGCTCGCGAACGCCCGGGCCCGCCTGGGCAGCAAGCGCGAACGCCTGGCCGAGCGCCGAGCACCGCTTGAGCGCGAGCTCGCGGCCCTGCGGGCCAAGCGCGACCGCGAACCCGAGCCGCCTGGCTGGCGGACGGCCAGCCGCGATCGTCGCGAGGGAGCGCCGCTCTGGCGGCTGGTCGACTTCGCCGAGGGACTGACCGACGTTCAGCGAGCCGGGCTTGAAGCCGCGCTGCAGGCGAGTGGCCTGCTCGACGCGTGGCTGCTGCCCTCCGGCCAGCTGCTCGGAATCGCCGGTGATGTCGGGCTCGTCGACGTCGGCGGCGGCGACGGCTCACTGGAGAGCATGCTCCGAGCCGAGCCCGGCGCCGTCGTTCCTGCGGAGATCGTGCGCAACGTCCTCGGCGGGGTGCACGTCGTCGAAGCCGGCGCCGACTCGCAGCCGGGCCCTTGCGTCATCGGGCTTGACGGCTCGTTCCGCCTCGGCCCCGCAGCCGGACGGCATGTGAAAGCAACGGCGGAGTTCATCGGCGCGAGCGCCCGCGCCGCGGCCCGTGCTCGCCGCATCGATGAGGTCCTCGCGGAGCTCGCCGGACTGGATGCCGAAGCGGCTGCGCTAGACGCTCGTGATGCGCGGCTCGCGGCCCAAGCCGACGCCGGAGAGCGGGAATTGGGACTGCTCCCGTCGGACGCGCAGGCGCGTGCCGACGCCCGCAACGCAGACACGTTGCAGCGGCAGTTCACGACCGCTCACGCGCACGCCGTCGAACGGCGCGCTGAAGCGCAGACTGCTGAGGCCGCAGCCCAGCAGGCCCGGAAGGCCGCGGTCGCGCACGCCGCCGAGCATCGGCTCCCGGCGCCCGGCCAGCTGAGCCCTTCGCTTCAGGACGTCGCCGATGCCCTGCGCGACTACGAGCAGCGCGTCCGCGAGCTACTGGCTGCACGCCGGACGCATGAAGGTCAGCTCCTCGACGTGCAGCGTCTGACCGACGCGCTCAGCGGACTCTCGCAACGCGAGCGAGCGCTCGGTGTCGAGGCGAGCCGAACGGAAGCGCAGCTGGCCGAGCAGGAAGGCGCTCTCAGGGCCATGGAGGGAGCGCTCGATGTCGACCCGGAGGCGCTGCTCGCGCAGCTTGAGGCACTGAAAGCGTCTATCTCACGGGTGGAGGCTGAGCAGGCAGCCGCGTCCGAGAGCCGCGACCAGCTTGTTCATGCGGAGGCCGAGCAGGCCGCAAAGCTGACGGGAGCTCAGGAACGGATTGTCGCGCTGGAGGACGGCGTCACCGAGGCGCTCAGGCGATTCCGCACGCTCGCCGGACAGGACTTCTTGGGCTTGGCGCTTACCGCGGAAGCTCCGAGCGCGGAGCAGGTTCTGAGCATGGACGCTGGGGCGGTGGGCATCCTCGTGCGCGACCATGCGCAAGCTCTTCGTACCAGGGCGCATCTTGAGACGCTGACGGATACGGTCGACCGCGCGTTCGTGGACCTGCGGCTGCGGCTTGACGGTGCGGCCATGGCCCAGCCATACAAGGACACAGCCGACGGACTCGTCGTTGTCGGCGTCGAGCGCGGCGGACAGCGCCAGCCGGTGCGGGTAGCCGTGGACGCGCTCGACCAGGAGATCGAGCTTCACAACCAGCACCTGACCGACGAGGAGCAGCGCGTCCTTGAAGACTTCCTGTTCAAGGGTCTCGCACAACAGCTGCGGTTGCGTATCCGCTCGGCGAAGGAGATGGTCGACCGGACCAACACGGCGCTCTGCGGCCGCCAGACCTCATCCGGCATCGAGGTCAAGCTCGACTGGGTGCCTCGCGACGCAGGCTCCGATCCGCTTCTTGACCGGGCTCTGAAGCTCCTGACCAAGGACGTGCAGCTGCTGACCGACGCAGAGCGGACGGAGCTGACGGCGTTCTTCCGCGACCGGGTGCAGCAGGCGCGCGACATCGCCGACGAGGGCACCACCGCGCAGCATCTGCTCGCCGCGCTCGACTATCGCACCTGGCACGTGTTCAAGGTGCTCCAACGTCTCGACGGCATCGAGACGATCCTGACCAAGTCGCTCCACCAGTCTGGTTCGGGCGGCGAGAAAGCCGCGGCGCTGCTGCTGCCGCTGCTCGCCGCCGCAGCCGCGCATTTCTCCGCTGCGCGCCCGACCGCGCCGCGGCTGATCATGCTCGACGAGGCGTTCGCCGGCATCGACTCGACGATGCAGCGCCACCTGCTCACCTTGATTGAGTCCTTCGACCTCGACTTCATGTTCACCTCGCATGAGCTGTGGTGCTGCGAGCGAGAACTGGGCGCGCTGTCCATCTACACGCTTCACCGAGTGCGCGGGCTGGGCAGCGTCGCCTCCTGGCGGTTCCTCTGGGACGGCAGCACAAAGACGGACATGGAACCCGACACGCTCGCGGCATGACCCCAGCAGCCGAAAGGTTCATCGCGCGCCCAGAGCTCGCGCGACTCTGGAAGGAGAGCCGTGAGCGCTACGAGCGACTCGGTGGCCCGCGCGGGACGGTCACGCTCACTGACCTGTCAGCGGCAGAGGCAGACGCGCTCGACGGGATGCTGTGGCCGGCGGACTCGCGCCGTCGCACGCGGCTGTACACCGGCGGGAGCGTCAAGGTCGAACTCGCTCGACTGGACGAGCGCCTGCGTGAATCCGGGCTCGGCATCAGCCTTCGAGCGGCGCTTGAGACGGCTGCCGGACCACTCCGCGACTTGCCGGCCCAGCGGGCCCGCCAGGCGGCTGACCGAGAGCGGGTCTGGGCCGAGGCGTTCGGTCATCCCTACTGCAACGTCGACCACGGCGATGACGCGCGCGGCTGGCTTGAGCGATTGAGGACAACCGGGGCGCTATGGCGCGTCGGCCGCAATGGCGACGCCGGGCAGGTTCTGAAAGCCGCGCTCGACGTGCTGCAGGTGCTGCCGGTTGACAGAGTCGAGCTCTCACGACTGGCGACGATGGTGCTCGGAGACACGCACGCACTCGACTTCGGGCGGCCGGTCTCGACGCTCGTCTGCGGCGCACTTGCGGATTTCGCGAGCCGCGCGCGCCCGACGAGCGCGCGAGCGTGGCGGGAGGAATGGGACAGAGTTGGCGTTATCTGCGACGGCCTTTCCGGTCGATGACACGTTGGTGAAGCGGCGGGGGCGCAAGGTGTTCGGCTGCTTCTGGCATCACGACGCGACCGCCAACAGCAACAAGGGATCGCTCGCGTGGGGCAACAACTGGGTCACTGCCGGGATCAACGTCAAGCTGCCGTTCCTTGAGCGGACCGTCTGCCTGCTGGTGCTCTCGCGCCTCTGGCGCCCGCGGCGCAAGGAGATCCCCAAGCACAAGCCAGACCCCGAGCGGCCCTCAAAACCCCGGTTGGCCAGGGAGATCCTGTGCCTGCTCGCCAAGCGGTTCCCGGCACGCAAGATCCACGGCGTCGGCGATGCCGCCTACGCGAACGGCGCGTTTGCGGGCCTGCCGGAGAACGTCACGATGACCTCCCGCCTGCGCTCAGACGCCGCGCTGCACCGGCTGGCGGCGCCCCGCCCGCCCACAGGGCAGCGCAAGCGCGGCCGGCCGCCCAAGAAAGGAGCGCAGCTGCCAAAGCTGGCGCAGATCGCCGCTGATCCCGCCACCGATTGGGTCAACACGACCGTCCGCCGCTACGGCAAGACCGAGCAGGTGATGGCCCACCCGTTCCAATGCCTGTGGTACGAGGCGCTCAGATCCCAGCCCCTCCAGGTAGTGCTGATCCAGGACACCACCAAGCCCTCCGGCCACGAACTGGCGCTCGTCTCCACCGACCTCGACGCGAGCGCCGCGCAACTGATCGAACGCTACGCCGAGCGCTGGCCGACCGAGGTCGCCTACGAAGAAGACAAGGAGCTGGCCGGCGTCGGACAGGCTCGCAACCGCGCCGAGAAGGCCGTCCAACGGACCGTCCCGTTCCAGTTCCTCGCGATGTCACTGACGATCATCTGGTACGCGCTCTCAGGCCACCACCCCGACGACGTCAAAGAACGCCGCGAACGCCACCCCTGGTATCTCACCAAGACCACCCCCTCATTCACCGACATGCTCGCCAAGCTCCGCCGCGTGATCATCGCCAACCAATTTCACCCAGGACGGGATGTACGGCGCTGACCCTAGGGGTCGTGCCGCTCGGCGGAGGCGTGGTTGCGCGAGCGGCGCGACTGCACGCCGAGGCGGCTGAGCCCTACGTGATGACGCTGCGCTCGCTCGTGGCTGCAACGCCGCTTTCGTTCGCACACGAGACCGTGCTCGTGTGCGAGAACCCCGCGGTGGTGTCCGCCGCCGCGGAGCGACTCGGGGGTGCGAGCCCGCCGCTTCTCTGCACCGGCGGATGGCCCAACACAGCGGTCACAACGCTGCTCGAGGCGCTGTCAGCCTCCGGCTGCGAACTGCGGGTGCAGTGCGACGGCGACAGCGAGGGCCAGGCCATCCACTCGCACGTTCGGCGCGAGCACGGCGCGGTTCCGTGGCTCCCACGCCTGGAGCGCATCGGCGTCCAGGAGGAAGACGTCTGCGACCTGCTGCTGGACGCCGCTGCAAGCACCGCTGCTCGCGCGGCGCATCACCGGCTGGGACCGTCCTTCACGGCATGCCTCAGCACTAGCCAGAGTCCGGCCTCGTTTCACCCGCTGGGGGCCGGTCGGGGCGGCTTGAAACTGGTCGCGGTGCCATCGGTCTTGCCGCCAGCCTGAGGGCGAGGCTCGAGCCGCGCGGCCCCGGTCGAAGTACTCCTCGAGTTGCGCCGCGGCGGGCGCGAGAGCTTCGGGGACGACCTTGCCGTAGCGGTTGTAGGCGCGGCTCGTTGACCAGGCCGAGCGCACCCTGCGGCCACGGCGTCGCGGACTTCTGCGCGATACTGCGCGACGCAGTTGCAGCGCTTACCGCGCTCGCTCGCGCAGTCCTTTGCGTGACGCTAGTCGATACTCATCGCTGGCCACGGGCGCCGTCGTCGGGGTCGCCCAGAACCCTTGGTGCCTCTCTCCCCCGCTCCCGCGCGATCGGCTTCCGCTCGGACATCCTCGTGGGGCAGGTTGCCTCACGGTGGTGGCGCAGGAACTCCGCCAACTCGTGACGGCACGTGGGTGGTGGTACGAGTCCCAGGATGAGCGCTCTTGCCGGGTCCGCGACGGTAGCGCACAGCTCGTTATCCTGACGCGATCTGGAGTGAATCTTTCCGCGTACCCCTGACCTTGACGCAAGGAGCTGCCATGACCGCCGCCAAGCGACCCGAGTTGCCCTACGAGTTCCTTCCCGAGCTCCCGTCCTTCACGGTAACCAGCACCGACATCGCCGACGGTCAGCCGATGTCGCTGCCACAGGTCTCCGGCGTCTTTGGCGCCGGAGGCGAGGACATCTCCCCGCAGCTTTCCTGGTCAGGCTTCCCGGCCGAGACCAGAAGCTTCGCGGTGACGTGCTTTGATCCAGACGCGCCGACGGGAAGCGGGTTCTGGCACTGGGCCATCGCCGACATCCCACGCGACGTCAGCGAGCTACCCACCGGGGCCGGCGCCCCCGACAGCTCGGACCTGCCCCCAGCGGCGATCACGCTGCGCGGTGATGCCGGTGCCGCCCGCTATATCGGTGCCGCCCCGCCCGCCGGCCACGGCCCCCACCGCTACGTGTTCGCCGTACACGCCGTCGACGTCGAGACCCTCGGCATCAACGCGGACACGACGCCGGCGCTCCTCGGGTTCAACCTGTTCAGCCACACTCTGGCCCGCGCCGTAATCGTCCCAACTTTCGAGACGTGACCGTCGCAGGGAACCAGCGCCTCGCGATACGCACCGCCACAGACAGTCGCCGTACTGCGGCCACGTGGCCGCCCAAAGGGAGGCTGGCGATCGTGCAGCAGCCTGCCAAGGCGACGTCCAAGCCCGGCGCTGCTGTGCGCGATAGGGAGCACTGACGGGCCGAGGACGAAGCTCATGCAGGCCGGTGGATGCAGGGGAGAAGCAGCGCGTCGGGCCGTCCGTGCGCCCGCCTGCGCGACGCCGGCAGGGTGTTGGCGCGTGAACACGGCCGCCGCGGGCCGCGGTTGGTTGCGCGTCGGGCGGTCTACCCTTGTGCGCGGTGGAAGATATCCCCGAGATCCATGACCTGCTGGGCGATCGCGTGGGCGAGGAGATGGCGCTCAATGATCGGTATCTCAACCCGCAGATGGGGCGCATCCTGCGCACGCTCGGTTTCGACAAGTCCTGGGTCGGCGGTGACAGGGCGTATCTGATCGACTCGGATGGTCAGCGCTATCTTGACCTGATCTCGGGCTACGGGGTGTTCGCGCTGGGCCGCAATCACCCCGACGTGATCGCGGCCGTGCGCGACGTGCTCGCTGCCGCCACGGCAAACCTGCCGCAGCTCGGCGTGACGCTGCTGAACGGCGTCTTGGCGGAGCAGTTGCTCGCGCGCGCTCCGGGCAGCGTCGCGGCCATGGTGCCGGCGAACACGGGCACGGAGGCGGTGGAGGCAGCGATGAAGATCGCCCGTGCCGCGACCGGCCGACCGCGTCTGCTGTATGCCGATCACGCGTTCCACGGGCTCACGCTGGGCGCCCTGTCGCTCAATGGGAACGAGGAGTTCCGAGCTGGCTTCGGGCCGCTTCTGCCCGGCTGCGATCACGTCCCGTTCGGCGATGCGGGCGCGCTCGAGCGGGAGCTGGCGCGCGGCGAGGTGGCCGCGCTGATTGTCGAGCCGGTCCAGGGCAAGGGCGTACACCTTCCGCCCGACGGCTATCTGGCGGCGGCGCAGCGCCTGTGCCGCGAGTCGGGAGCGCTGTTCGTGTGCGACGAGGTCCAGACCGGCCTGGGGCGCACGGGGCGGTTCCTGGCGTTGGAGCACTGGGACCTCGCCCCAGACATGATCTGCCTGGCCAAGGCCCTGTCCGGCGGGCTCGTTCCGATTGGAGCTGTGCTTGTCTCGAGGGACGCGTTCGACCGTGTGTTCGACGGGATGGAGCGTGCCGTGCGGCACGGATCGACGTTCGGCGGCAATGACCTCGCGGCCGCGGCAGCACTCGCGTCGCTTCGTGTGCTCGAGCGCGACGGCGTCGTGGCCCACGCCGAGCGCATGGGAGCGCTGCTGCTGGATCTCACTCGGCCGCTGATCGAGCGTCACGAGGTGGTCCGCGACGTGCGAGGTCTCGGTCTCATGTGGGCCATCGAGCTGGGACCGCCGGCGGGAGCGGCCAGCCGGTCGCTGTTCAATGCGGTCGAGCGCGCCCAACCCGGCCTGTTCGCGCAGCTCATCACGGTCCCGCTCTTCCACGACCATCACATCCTGTGCCAGGTGGCCGGTCACCGCATGAACGTTGTGAAGGCGCTGCCGTCGCTGCTGATCGAGGAACGCGAAGTGCGTAGCTTCGCCGACGCCTTGGCGGAGGTGGTGGCCGCCGCCGAGCGCGTGCCGCGCGCGATGGCCCGCTTTGGGCTGAGGATGGCTCGCGGCACGGCGCGAGCCCGTGACCCACGGCGACGGGCAACCGTACGATGAGGGCGCTCGTGACCGGCGCCGCGGGCTTCCTCGGCGGGCATGTCGTCGCCGCGCTCACAGCCCGCGGCGCGGAGGTCAGGGCGTTCGATCGCCGCCCCCCGATCGCCGAGGTCCCCGCCACAGTGGAGTTCGTGCGCGGAGACGTGCTCGATTTCGACGCCGTGCGACGCGCCGTCGAGGGATGCGACGCGGTCTTCCATCTTGCCGCGGTGTACAGCTACGCTCGCGGCGATGCGGCGCTCATGCGGGCGGTCAACGTCCGCGGCACGCGCATCGTGCTCGACGCCTCCCTGCGCGGGAAGCGCCGGCGGGTCGTGCACACGAGCTCGTGCGCCACCTGCGGTCCAGCGCGAGGGCGACCGGCCACCGAGCGCGATCTACCAGGGCCGCGGGAGCTCAAGGTCCCATACAAGCGCACCAAGCTGGAAGGAGAACGTCTCGCCCTGGAGGCGGCGCGCGAGGGCGCCGAGGTGATCGTCGTCAACCCGACGGTGCCGGTCGGTCGCGGCGATCTCCGTCCAACTCCCACCGGGAAGATGGTGGCTGACGTCGCCCACGGGCGCGCCCGTGCGTATCTGGCCCGCAGCGCCCTCAACGTCGTGGCCGTCCAGGATGTCGCCCTCGGACACGTGCTTGCGCTCGAGCGAGGCCGATCCGGCGAGCGCTATCTGCTCGGCGGGGACAACATGACCGTACGTGAGGTGTTTGCCGTCATCGCCCGTGCGGCCGGGGTGTCCGCGCCGCGCTTGCCCGTGCCGTGGACCGCGGCCTACGCGGGCGCCCGACTTGCCGACGCCGCGCTCCGGCCCGTAAGGCGCGAGCCGCAGCTGCTCGTGCTCGACGAGGTGCGCGCCGGGCGCCGGCCCCACGTCTTCGATGACTCCAAGGCGCGCACCGAGCTGGATTACGTTTCCCGCCCGGCGGTCGACGCCCTCGCGGAGGCTGCTCGCAGCGCACTTGCGAGACACGACGACAACGAGGCGTCCGCGACAGCGGAGCAGCCGATCCCCACGATGCCCCAGCCCTGACCGGTGGGCCTGTCTTCCGCCCGCAAGTACCTCGATTTCGAAGCGGAGGTGCTCATCGACGTCGCCAGATTTGGTCTGGCGCTCGTGGTTGGACCGGCGTCAGGAAACGGCGGGTCCGCTCCGTCCTGCTCGCGCCGGAAAGGTGCGAACAGGGACGTTGAAAGTGGTTGGATGCAGAAGATTTCGTCATGGATGCGGTGCTGGACTGGAAAGGTTGCGAAACAGGAGCGCAGGAAAGAGGACAGACCGCAGGTGATGGTCTTCGTGACTGCGGTGCTATGCGGTGATGGTTGTCGCGTGCCAAGCGGCGCGCCATGAGGCGCCCTTATGCTGGTCAGCGTGACACTCGGGCTCAAACTCGCGCTGGTCTCTACGCTTGGACGGCTCACGGCCCGCTGCCGGGGCGGCGCTCACGACACAGGTGCGGGCCATGCGTGACGGCTTGACCGTGGTCGCCTTCGGAGGGGGGAGTGGCCTGCCTGTGCTCCTCCGTGGCGTGCGGAGGGCGAATACCGATTTGATCACCGCGGTCGTCACGGTCGCGGATGACGGCGGATCTAGCGGCCGGCTCCGTCAGGAGCTCGGGATCGCGCCGCCCGGTGACTTGCGCAACTGCCTGGTCGCGCTCGCTGACCGCCAGCAGCTGGCAGAGGTCTTCAATTATCGGTTCGAGGGCGGCGTCGAACTCCGCGACCACTCCGTCGGAAACATCATCATCGCGGCGCTCGCCGACATATCTGGGGGCTTCTGCGAGGGGGTCGAGCAGGCTGGGCGATTCTTACGGATCCAGGGCAGCGTGTATCCGGCAGCGACGGAGCCCCTCACGCTCGTCGTCCACCATCCCGATGGGTCGATCACGCGCGGCGAGTCGACGGTGCGCGAGGCCGGCCACGCGGTCGCGCGCGTCACGATCGAGCCGGCGGATGCGCCGGCGCCGGCGGCCGTGATCCGGGCGATCGAGCAGGCCGACATCGCCGTGCTGAGCCCGGGGAGCCTGTTCACGAGCACGATCCCGGCGCTCCTCGGGGTGGGGGTGGCCGACGCGCTGGCGACGTTCGCGGGTCCGGTGGTGTATGCGGCGAACGTAATGACGCAGCCGGGCGAGACCGCGGGCTTTACGCTCTCTGACCACCTGCGGGCGATCTCGGAGCACGTCGGCTCGCTGGTGTCTGATGTCCTTGTGCACTCTGAGGAGCTTCCAGCCAGTCTGCTTTCCCGCTACTTCACCGAGGGAGCTGCGCCGGTCGAGATCGATCACGAGGTGATCGAGCGGCTCGGAGTTCGGGTGCACCAGGCGCATCTACTCCCCGACACGGTCGACGCCGAGATGCGTCACGATGCTGACCGGCTCGCGTTGGCCGTGCACGATCTCGGCGCCGGGCTCCGGAGGCTCGCCGGCTAGCCGCTCTTCTTGGCCAGCTCGCCGCCGAGGAGGGCGACGAGATCGACGTCGTCGAGCGAGGTGACGACGAGGTCGGCGCCCGCGGCGGCCAGCAGCTCCTCGTCGTCGGCTCTCGCCAGTCCGAGCGCCGCCATGTTGCCCGCCTTGGCCGCCTGGACGCCGGCTTCGGCGTCCTCGATCACGAAGCTCTGCTCGGGAGCGACCGCGAGCTCGTGGGCGGCGGTCAGGAACATCTCGGGGTGGGGCTTGCCCTCGGCGAAATCCCGGCCGGAGACATCCGCATCGAAGAACTCCAGCAAGCTCAAGCCCGGACGTATGAACCGCGAGTCGATGCGGTGCTCCTCGGCGAAGGTATCTAGCCGTATCTGTCGCAGGAAGAGGTCGGCGTTCTTGGACGAAGAAGCGGCGGCCACGCGGATCCCGGCGTCCTTGACCGCGATGATGAAGCGCAGTGCGTCGGGATAGGCGGTGAACTCGCCGGCCTCGATGAGGCCGATCACCATCGTCTGCTTGCGCTCGGCGTAGACGTCGACTCGCGCCTCGGCGTTGGGCACCTTGAAGTAATCGAGTGCGGCACGCGCGCCGCTCATGCGCGGCTTGCCGGAGATTACCTGCTGATATACCTGCGGCGTGAAGCGTTCGGCAGTCCAGCTCGTCTCACTGCTGATGTCGCTCCATTCGGACTCCATCAATTCGCGGAGCGCCTCACGCCACGCCCCCTCGTGCGGCGAGTCGACGAGCACCCCGTCGACGTCGAATATCGCCCCATGGAAGTCTCTCGGCACGTTCCCTCCTCTCGTCCGTGCGGATCTCTATCGCCCGACGCCGCTGGTCTCGCGGCCCAGCACGAACGTCCACCGGTCCCCGGCGGACAGCTCGCGGACCTCGTCGCCGACGCCGACCCGGACCGGCCGGCTGAAGCCCTCCGCGTCGGCAACCACCGTCAACTCGCCGTGCTCGAGGGTCACGCGAAGCGGCGTCCGCCGGAACTGCATCGAGAACGACAGCCCCTCAAGCCGATCGGCAACCCTGGGGTCGAAGTAGAGGATCCCGTCGCGAATCTCGCTGCCGACATAGCTGCGTTGAACCAGATCCAAGGTTCCCGACATCACCCCCATGTGGATCCCTTCCTTCGTCGTCCCGCCCTGAACGTCCTCGGCGTCGCTTGCCAGTGCGACCATGAAGCGCTCCCACGAGCTCTCCGGGTCGATCGTAGCCAGGGCGCCGGCGTGCGTGATGAAGCTCAGCGTCGACCCGTGTGACGTGCGCTTGTCGTAATACTCGATGTTCTTGCGGGCAGTATCGGCCCGGTACTCGTATCCGAGCTGCTCGAACAGGTGGCGGAGTTCGCGCTCGGGAAACAGAGAGAAGAGCATCACCGTATCGGCCTGCTTGGCGAGCTGGTAGCGATCGGGATCGTCGCCCTCGGCTCGTAGGATCCGGTCCAGCCGCTGGACGTTGCCGTACTTCGCCCGGTACGCGTCCCAGTCGAGCTCTTCGAGGTCCTCGTAGCCTTCGAACTGGCTGATGATGCCGTCTCCATGGAACGGCACGAACATCTTGCGGCTCATCCGCTTCCAGGTGGCGATCTCCTCGTCGGTGAGCTCGAGCCGCGTGCGCATAGCCTCGCGGCGGCTCTCGGGCAGAAGCTTGAGCACCTTCCCGGCAGTCTCACAGCTCCAAGCGACCATCACGTTCGTGTAGGCGTTGTTACGCAGACCGCCCTCCTCCGCGCCCGGGTATTTCTCGTGGAACTCGTCGGGGCCCATCACGCCGTTGATCTCGTAGCGCTCTCGCTGCGGGTTGAAGCGCGCGATCGAGGCCCAAAAACGCGCGATCTCCAGCATCATCTCCGCGCCGTAGTCGCGCAGGAAGGTCAGGTCCTGGGTGGCCTCGTAGTAGCTCCAGATGTTGTAGAAGATCGCCGCATTGACATGCCGCTGGTTATGGCTGAGGTCAGGTTCCCACCGCCCCGACAGCGGGTTGAGATGAACGGTTTGGGTCTCCTCCTTGCCTTCGCTCCCACTCTGCCACGGGAACATCGCGCCCCGGAACCCGGATTCGCGCGCGGACGCACGAGCCTCACCAAGGCGGCGGTAGCGGTACATCAGCAGCTCCCGCGTGATCTCTGGCAGCCGGAAGCTAAGGAAGGGGTAGACGTACATCTCATCCCAAAAGACATGCCCGCGGTACGCCTCGCCATTCAGGCCACGAGCGGGCACGCCAGCGTCCAGATCGGCCGTGTGACGCGAGCAGACCTGCAGGATGTGCGAGATGTGCAGGCGCAGCAGCAATTGCACCCGCTGATTGCCGGGAAGGCGTAAATCGCATACCTCCCAGAGGTCCTCCCAAGCGCGGCGGTGATGTCCCAGCGCCTCAGCGAAGGAGGAATAGCGGGCGACCGACTTTCCGGCGCTGCCGAGCGTCTCGCTTATCCCGCGGTCGTGTGAGGTATAGAAGGCGACCATCTTCTCGATCCGCACGGGCTCGCCCCGCCGCACATCAAAATCGAGGACCTGCTGGATGTAGTCCTCCATCTGGTACAGGCTCCGCCCGAGCTCAATCAGCTCCTCACCCACGTACGCGCGCGTGCGAGCCGCCTCTGCGACATACAGATTCGACTGCCGCGTCTGCACCTTCAGCGCGATGACCTCGGCACCGAACGTTCTCGGGGACACCGGATCCAAGTGGCGGCCCTCGAGCTCCCGATAGCGGGCAACCCCCCGGTTCGTGACCCGCCCGTCGAGCGCCGCGATGACTTCCACGCGACCCGACCAGTTCTCCGGCGTCACCGTCCACTCGATGCCTGCCTGGTGGACATGAGCCATGCTGACGAAGCGGCGACTGCGGAGCGTGGTCTCGCGACCAACCCGGTCGCGGAAGCGCAGCTCCCGCGTGACGACGGCGGCGCGTACATCCAATTCGTGGCGATAGGACATCAGCTCCACGTTGGCGAGGCCGATCGCCTCGTCGCCCTCGATGATCAGCTTGAGCACGAGCCAATTCGGCAGGTTCACCAGATCCTCGTTCAAAACGGGGCGTCCGCCCAGGATCGTCGTCTCGCGGTTGTACGCCCCGTGGGCGTAGGTGCCCGGATAGTGCACGCCGTTGGCGTCTTCCCACTCGGCGGCGCCGCGCGCGCAAAAGTAGCCGTTGCCGGTCGAGGTCAGCGCCTCCCGTAGCCCCTCGTCGTCAGGTACAAAGCGATCGTACGCGAGTACGAAATCGTTCATAGATGTCCTCCTCTGAGGAGCCTAGCGGTCATCGTGCGAGGGTGCGAAGGAATCGTTCGCCTCCTGGGCGAAAGGTCGCAAGCTCGAGGATCCTCAGGATCGGGTCACCGTGGAAGTCCACGCGCCTGATCCGCCCGGCATCGTCGTGCCATAGGTCGATCGCACGCGCCGGAGCCCAAGCTTTCCTCGCGCGCCTCCCGGTGGTTCGATCGGACGCGCGGCACCTCTGGCGTGGCTTCAGGACTGTGACGCGGGAGTCATCAGCGCGGCGATTTCGGCACGGCTGGTGACGCCGAGTTTCGAGAACACGTTGTAGACGTGCGACTCGACGCTGCGCACGAACAGGACCAGCCGCTGCGCGATCTGAGCGTTGGTCAGCTGTTCCGCGACGAGCATGGCTACTTCGTGCTCGCGCCGCGTGAGCACGACCGCGGGCGAGCTCGCCAGCAGCAGCGGGGGAGTGCGCGCGCCCTCGCAGGTTGCGGCGAGCGCGCGGCTTCGGGCAGCAGCACGGTGCGCCGCGGCCGAGTCGCCCACGCGGCCATGGGCTCGTGAGGCCTCGGCTTCGCTCTCGGCTGCGTGAAGCACGGCGCCGAGTGACTCGAACCTTGCGGCGGCCGCTTCGAGCGCTGCCGCCTGCTCGGTGGCCACCGCGCTCGCATGAGCGCCGATCGCGAGCAGAAACGGCGAGTCGCAACGTACACTGAGGCGGTCGATGCGTTGCGCCAGGGTTCGAGCGGGGAAGCCGAGTCGAATCGCGTCGCTGAGCAGGATCAGTCTGCGGTGAAGGACCTCCCCCATCCGCGCGGCCGCCTCGACGGCAGTCAGCTGCGCCTGCGCCATATGGCCGTGTGCAGCGAGCGTCCACGCTCGCGCGCGCGAGCTCGAAGTCCTCGATCCAGGTCTGCGGGCGCTCACGCACGAGCCGATCCGCACGCTCCAACAAGGAGCTCGCCAGCTCGCGCTCACCGAGCATCGCCTGGGCGAAGGCGAGCCTGCCGAGCGCAACGGTCCGCAGGCCCCTCGGATCGGCGGTCGCGAAATGAAGGGCCGCCTCGCCAGCCCACCGCGCGGCGGTACGTACCCGGCCGCGGGCGAGGCAGGCGTTCGCGAACGTCAGCTCACAGAGAGCCGCGAGCGGCCGGTCTCCGCGCTCTGCGGCGAGCTGGTAGAGCCGCGCGAGTTCACGCTCTACCCAGTCCCAATCGTCGCCCGCGTCGACGGTGAGGCCGATGCGCAGGGCTACCGTCCACGGGTCGTCGGCGTCGGTGCCAGTTGAGCGCTCGGCGAGCGCTCGAGCCTCGCGAACGCGACCGAGGAGACCAAGCGCGACCAGCAACCGCGGCGTAACGTCATCGGTGGGTGCCGGACGGGCCCCTGCGAGCAGGGCGCGAGCGCGCCGTATGACGGCATCCAGCCGGCCACGATCCTGCTCGAGGTCCAGGTGGACCGTGTCGACGACGCATTGCCAGCCGTAACCTGCCTGCCAGGAGCATGCCTCGGCCAACAGCCGGTGGGCGCGGACCCGGTCGCGAAAGCCCCACTGCAACGCGCGGGTGCGCAGTCTCAGTACGTCCTCGGCAGCCGCTTGATCGATCGTTTGCGCGGCGACGGAGCCCAGGGCTTCCTCGACGTCGAGGTGTCGACCCAGCGCGCTGCACGCGCGTGCATGGGCGAGGACTGCTTGGAGTCCTCCGCCGATCCTGGCCGCTGCGTCGGTCAGGCACGCTGCCAGCTTGAAGTCGAATCGCGCGTGCGCCGCGGCCGCCGCGGCGAGCAGTCGCTCCGCGCCGGGCACAACTCCGGCCTGAAGTTGCCAGCTGACCGCTCGGAGCACGTCGTCTGCCCGCCGGCGAGCAGCTGTAGCTCGCCGCGTGCCAGACCGGCAACGCGTTCGGACAGTAGCTCGTTCAGTCGCTGCGGCGGACGGCCGGCCGCGCGCAGATGCCACACGCCTTGATCGAGCTGCAGCAATCGCTCCTCGAGCGCGCCACGGAGCAACTCGGTCGTGTACAGCGGGTTACCGCGCGACCGCCTGTAGAGGGAGTGGACGGTCGCGCGTTCCACGTGTCCGGCGAGTGCCGTCTCCAGCAGCTGTGCGGTCTCGGGTTCCGATAGCGGCTGCAGATCCAGCCGTCTCGCATGGCCGTCTTCCACAGCGTGGTGATGGCGTCGGGACACGAACGGGCTTGTTCATCGGAATCGGTGCGTTCATCCTTGCCCAGGGCGACGCCGGTGGGCCGTACCCGCACCGCGCTCGCGGGCTGTCCGGGACCGCTGTCGCGATCTCGCTGGCCGCCGCGAGCGGCGCATTGCTGGGCGCGCCGCTCGCCCTCGCTGCGGCGTCCGTATTCGTCGTCTTGGCCGCTTCCGGGCTGGCGCCGGCGCTCGACGGGCCCCTCGCGCTGCCGGCGTTCCTGGTGGCGATTGCCTTCATCGTGGGGGTAGCCCTGACCGGGCAGATTGCGGCGGCGCGGCTGCTGTGGACGCTCGCGGCCGGCGGTGCGTTCGGAGCGCTGCTGTCACTGATCCCGTGGTTCTGGCGGCCCCGGGGGCCGGAGCGCGACGCCGTCGCCGCGGCCTACCGCGCGGTGGCACGATTCGCCGACGCACGCTCCCCAGAACAGCTCGCCGCGTGCAGGCAGGCGACGATCACCGCGCTGACGGCAGCGCGCGACACGGTCGCACAGGCCCGCAGCCGGGGCGCCGACGGCCTCGCCGGCGCGCTGTACGGGGCCGGCGCCGTGTTCGACGCGCTCGTGAGCAGCCCCACGACGGCGCGACCAGGGGCCGCTACAGGCAGCGAGCGCCTCGCGGCCGCCGTTGCCCGCGGCGAGCGGCGGCGGATCGACCTCGGGGACCTCGCCACGGTCAGCCCCGCGGTCGCTCGCGCGCTCCGACGAGCGGCCCGGCTCGTGAGCGCCGAGGAGCGCGAACCATGGACCCCGCCCGCGCCGCCCGGCCCGTCGATCACGCGGCTGCGCGCGCAGCTCACGCCTCATTCGACGCTCGCGCGCCACGCGCTACGTCTCGCGTGTGCGGGACGGTCGGTTTGCTCGTCGCATCCGCTGTCGACCCTGCACACGGGGTGTGGATGACTACTGCCGCGATCATCGTCCTCAAGCCGGACGTCGGCGGCACGCTGCGCAGCGCGCTGCTCCGGTCCGCAGGCACGGTGATCGGAGCGCTCATAGCGGGTTTGATCGCTGCGCTGGTCGAGGACCAGCTCGCGCTCACGCTGGTCGCACTTGGGTTCACGATCGCGGCGGTGTCCGTCCTCGAGCGCAACTACGGCCTGTTCATGGTGCTGATAACGCCACCGGCGATCCTGCTCGTCAACGCGGCCGAACCGGGGCATTGGGACGTGGCCGATCTGCGTGTTCTCGACACTGTCGTCGGCTGCGCGCTGGCCCTCGTGGCCGGCTATCTGCTCTGGCCGAGCTGGGAGCGGCTTAGCCTCCCGCGCACCCTGGCGGCGGCCGATTCGGCGCTGGTCGCCTTCCTCGCGGCGGTCGCCGACGGAGCCGACGAACATGAATTGCACGCCACGCGCAGCCGCGCCGAGCTCGAGCATTCAAACCTCGCCGCGGCCCTATCCCGAATGCGGACCGAACCACGCCGCGTGCGCGGCGAGCTCGATGCGCTCGCGGCGACCGTACATCGAAGTCGCGCTTTACTCGATGTCGGGGTGTCGATCGCGACGCACTCGGCCAGTCGCCTCCCGCCCGCTCACGCACTCGCGCTCGGGCTGCGCGACGCCGGTGCTGACGCGGGCCTGATCGCCACGACGCTCCGCATCGCGCCGCAAGGAGTCGGTCCGCTGCTCGCTGTCGCCAACGCGAAGCTGACGAAGCTTCGCGCCGGTCAGCGGCAAGCTGACCGCCCGGCTGCGACGGCTGAGGTTAAGTAGGTCGCTACTGAGGACGAGACCGCGTGTCGTGCGTAGCGTGAACGTCGCGATGAACGACATCACCATTGACAACATCGGAATCGGCGTCAGTGACGTCGACCGCTCGCTCACCATCTACAACACCCGCTTGGAAACGCCTGCGGACTCGACCATCTCAGCTTCTCCGTCGACGACCTCGACGCAGCCCACGAGCGGCTGACGCGCGCGGGTGTGCTGTTCGAGTCCGCGCCGAGTGACACAACCTGGGGTGCCCGGGCGGCCAGCCTGCGCGACCCGGACGGCACGAACATCTTCCTGCTCAGCTGGCAGGCGCCTGCCCCGACAGACGAGGACGCGCTCGGTGTCCTGCGGCGCTACCTCGATGCGTTGCAAGCGCATCCAAGCGCTGAGCAGATGCTCGCCGACGAGGTCGTGACAAGGGACTTCGAGACCGGGTTCGTCGGCGGCTTCATCTGGCAGGGCCCGGACGGACTGGCCGATTTCCTCTCCCAGCGCGACGGGTTCTTCGACGAACGCCATGACATCCGAGCGATCCTCGGCACGCGCACGCCCTCCCCGGCGGCGAGGTCGGCCTTCGGTTCGGACCCGGCTCGAGTTCTTCCTGCGCCGCTGGAGCGCCCCGTCTCCTTGCAGCGAGGCGTTCACGGGGCAGGCCTCTCACCGTTGGCGGCTACGCGGCGATGGGAACGGGACGTGGCGCGTCGCCGCTCAGCTCATCGAGGGGTTTGATCAGCTGAACGACGCCGCCCAGCGACTGTTCGCGACACCGGATGAAGGCCTGAGCCGGTGAGCCGCTGGAACTTCGACTCTCACCGTCTCGCCGAGCGGCACTCCGCTCGCCCGTCATCGCAGGATCTCGACAAGCAGCACCCACGCGTTCACGACCGCGCCCATGACGGCGAACACGATTCCGGCGACGATCCAGTACAGGCCCCCGCCGGCGGCGAGCAGAATGCTGATGGAACCCACCATCAGCAGGATCGTTCCCACCAAGCGAATCGCCAATCGTCCGAGCACCCAGACGCGTGGCTCTTGTCCCGACGTCGTGGATTGAATCGTTGGCAGCCGCGCGAGCACCAGTCCCACCGTCAGGCTGACCACGAGCAGCTCGACCCCCAGCGCCGTCCGCCCCTGACCGGGAATCAGCCCGACCACAGAGACGATCAAGACACCGAGCAGCAGCAGCACCGTCTCCAAGCCACGCTCCGGAAGGCCCGGGAACTTGAGAATCCGCTCGATGTTGATCGACACGGCAACAAACACCAGGCCCGCCAGCGCCGCAGACGCACCCGCAGTCGCAACGAACAGATTGCTCCACTCGCTCACGCGGTACGCCGTCACCACCCCTTGCAATATGCAGGGGAGCGCGGACGTCGCCTCGTGCGGGTCGTCCTCGCGGCGGCTTTCGTACCTGTCGAACTGGGGCAGCGGTGATGTCAGCTCGTTTCGCATCGGTCCTGACGGCAGGCTGCGACCGCTGGGGACGTTCGAGCCGGCCGCACCGCTGCCCTCCAACAGCGCCGGGATCGCGATCACGCCCGACGGACAGCGGCTGTATGTCGCGAACTTCAACCACACAGGCCCCGGCACCCTGTCCTCGTTCAGCGCGAACCGGGACGGGGGCTCGGTACCGCTGGGCGCCACCGTGGCGACCGGCGCCAAGGGCGCTGCCGGACTCGCGCTCGATCACTCCGGCAGGACGCTGTACGTCGCCAACATGGACTCAGGCGACGTGAGCACCTTTGCGATCGGCAGCGAGGGACGCCCGACGCTACGCCAGGTCGTCCCGAGCGGCGCCGGAGCGTTCTTTCCCGTGCTGACGCCGGACGGCCGCCACCTGCTGGTCGCCAACGCCACCGCGAACACCGTCACCAGCTTCCGCGTGCGAGGTAGCGGGCTGCTCGGCGAACCCAAGCCCGCAGTTGCGACCGGCGCCGATGGCCCGCGCGGGATCGCCATCTCCCCCGATGGCCGTTACGCGTACGTCGCTCACTACGCCGGCGGGACCGGGTCGGGTGAGGTCTCCGTACTACGGATTCACGGCGGCGGCGCCCTGACCAGAGAGCGCGACCCGGTCGCGACTGGCGGCAACGGCGCCGAGGCGATCGCGCTCGCCAGCCGGGGGCATCTGCTCTACGTCGCCAATTTCAACGCGAACGGGCCCGGCAGCGTTACCGCGTTCGCCGTTCGGAGTGCAGGGATCCTGCACCCCCTCGCCACGCCGACACCCACCCTCGGGAGCCAACCGGACTTCGGCGGACTAGTCGTTGGCCGCTACTGAGGGGAAAATAGCGCTGGGGTTGTGACCGCCTTCCGGGTAAGGGCGTGTGGGTTGTCGCGGCGATTCAGGCTGCCAGCGGCGTTTCCTGCAGGGTCACGGTGTGCCCGAGGCGCTCGAGCTGAGCGACGAGGCGTCGGGTCTGTCGTTCGGGATCGCGTCGGGCGTAGTAGTCGCCGCCGAGGTCGTTGTAGAGCTCGCCGGTGGTGAGCATGTGCCAGATCGCGCACAGCATCGAGTGTTTGACGGCGCCGAGCGCGCGGGCGTGGCCGAGTTGGGACTTCTTGCGGCGGTAGAGGGCTTGCAGGTAGCTGTCGTTGGTGCGCAGGGCCGCCATCGCGGCCTCTTTGAGCGCCTGGTTGAGCCATTTCGACCCCTTGCGGCTCTTGCCGGAGCGGCGTTTGCCGGCGGACTGGTGGTTGCCGGGGCACTGGCCGCCCCAGGAGGCGAGGTGATCGGCGCTGGGGAACTGGGTCATGTCGGTCCCGATCTCGGCGATCACGTTCTGGGCGGTGCGGACCTCGATCCCGGGGATCGTGCACAGCAGGTCAACCGCCGCCGCGAAAGGTGCGAGCTTCACCTCGATCGCTCCCGTCAGCGTCTCGATCTGCTGATCGAGGAAGTCGAGGTGCGCGAGGATCGCGCCGATCAGCAGCGCGTGGAGCTCGTCGAAGCGACCCTCGAGCGCCTCGCGCAGCGCCGGGATCTTCGCGCGCATCCGACCTTTCGCTAGGTCGGCCAGCACGACCGGATCGGTCGTGCCGTTGATCAGCGCGTTGAGCATCGCGCGGCCCGAGACGCCGAGGATGTCGGTCGCGACGCAGTCGAGCTTGATCCCGGTGTCCTCCAGCGCCTTGTGCAGCCGGTTAGCCTCGCGCTGACGCTCGGCGATCTGCGCCTTGCGATAGCGGGTCAGCTGTCGCAGCTCGCGGATCGGCTTCGGCGGAACGAAGCTCCCGCGCAGCAGCCCGGCCTCGGTCAGCCGGCAAAGCCACTCGGCATCCTTCACATCGGTCTTGCGACCAGGAACTTGTTTGACGTGCCTCGCGTTGACCAACAGCAGCTCGAAGTCGTCTTCGAGCACGTGCCAGACCGGCTTCCAGTAAACGCCGGTCGCTTCCATCGCGACCTGCGTGACACGGTGAGCCTTGAGCCAGTCGCGCAGGGCAAGCAGCCCACGGACGGTCGTCTTGAACTCCGCGAGATGCTGGACTCGCACACCCTGCTCGTCGGGCACCCGCACACAAGCGGTCACCTGCGCCTTATGCACGTCCAGCGCGCCCGGGCGCTCAACGATCACATCCATCAGACCTCCTTGGGATCAACGACACGGATCGCCGTCCGCCAAGAACCTCCGAAACAGACGAGTCTGAGGAGCGCGCTCACGGCGGCAGTCCCGGGATCCGGGGGAGGTCCCCACGCCAAACTGAACCACGGGCTCAAAAGCACCACAGGAAACGGGACGTCCGGCGAACGACGCCCGGATCATCCAACATTTTCACCCGCCCCGGGTCGCCGGCGCAGCCGGCGAGGGAAACTGAATCGAAAATAGCCGTGGGGTGGCGGCAGCGCTTGGGTTCGACAGCCTCCTTGGTCGTTTTGGGGTGTCGGTGGCGGTGGTGGTCAGGCGGCCTCGGGTAGGGGTTCGAGGGTGACTTGGTGGCCGAGGCGTTCGAGTTGCTTGATGAGCCGTCGGCGGTAGCGTTCGGTCGCTTCGGTGTCGCGTCGGTAGAAGAACTCTTCGCCGAGCTCGTCGTAGGGGGCGCCGCGCTGGAGGACGTGGTAGGCGGCGGTGAGGATCTTATGGGCGGTGGCGATCGTGGCCTTGGCGTGTCCGCGGCGGCTCTTGATCCGGTGGTAGCGGGCGGACAGGTAGGTGCCTTTGGTACGCACGACCGCTTTGGCGGATTCGGTCAGCGTGCCGCGCAGCCATTTGGAGCCCTTTCTCGTCTTGCCCGAGCCCTTTTTGCCGCCGGACTCGCGCTGGCCGGGGCACAGCCCGGCCCAGGACGCGAGCTGATGCTCGGTCGGGAACTGGCTCACGTCGGGGCCGATCTCGGCGAGCAGCATCTCAGCGGCGCGCCGGTCAACACCGGGGATCGTGTCAAGCAGCTCCAGCTCACGGGAGAAAGGGGCGGTCAGCTCCTCGACTCGCTCAGACAACGTCGCGATCGTCTCATCGAGGAAGTCGATCTGCGCGAGCATCTGGCCGATCAGCAGCGCGTGGTGGTCGGTGAAGCGCCCCTGAAGCGCTTCTCGGAGCGCGGGGATCTTCTTGCGCAAGCTGCCCTTGGCGAGCTCGGCCAGGATCTCGGGGTCATGCGTGCCGGAGATCAACGCGTCGAGCATCCGCCGGGCGGACACGCCGAGCACCTCTGAGGCGACCGAGGAGAGCTTGATCCCGGCGTCCTGCAAGGTGTTGGGCGCCGCTTTCGTTCAGCACGGGAATGCCGTTCATCGTCGGGATCGTCGTGGCAAACGAACGAACGAAGAAAGAAGCGAGACCGGCAACGACCGAACGTTCAAACGTTCAAAGCCCCACCTCCAGGGCGTCGGCCAGACCGGGCGGCGAGGTAGCTGCGCCGGCGGCTGGCGTCAAGCGCCGATCGACGGCGCCGGCGAGCACCGGGCGGTCGCGGCGGCGCTTGACCCGCAGCCACCGCGCGCAGCTGGATGGATCGGGTAGGCGCCGGGCTCACCCCGGCGCCCCCCACACCACCGGACATGCGGGTCCGCATCCGGCGGTTCGCTCGGCATCCCGGAAACGACGGTAGGGATCGGCGAAACCCTTCAGGCCGAGGTTGGCCCAGTAGGCGTTGGGCAGAGCGCGGGCAAGAACCGGGGAACCGGCGATGCGCCAGTAGCCTTTGCCCGAGCCGGCCCACTTGCGAGCCTGCCAGGCCGGGATACCGAGCGCACCGAGGTTGCGCCGCTTGGTGCGGTAACGCTTCCATTCCTTCCAGCGGACCTGCCGCAGTCGCCGACGGAGCCAACTATCGAGCTTCCCGAACACCGACGGCGTGTCGGCCAACGCGAAGTAGGCCGTCCACCCGACCGTGAAGCGGTTGATCTCACCGATCCGCCGCTCCATCGAGACACCCCAGCGGCGCGAGGTGAGCTGACGCAGGCGATCCCTAGCGCGTTTCAGGCGCTTCGGATCCACCTGCACCTTGACCTCACCGTCCCGGTCAAAGAAACCGAACCCCAGAAGGGGCCGCTTCGTCGCCCGGTCAACCACCGACTTCTCGCGGTTGACGCGCAGCTTCAGGCGCTGCTCGACGTACTGCGTGATGCTCGCCATGACGCGCTGCCCAGCCCGCTCGCTTCCGACGTAAATCCGGCCGTCGTCGGCGAAGCGCACGAAGCGATGCCCACGCCGCTCCAGCTCCCAGTCAAGGTCGTCAAGCATGACATTACTGAGCAGCGGCGAGAGCGGCGACCCTTGCGGGGTTCCCTCCTCGCTCGCGGCCACCAGCCCGCCATCCATGACGCCCGCTTCCAGGTAGCGCCGGATCAGCCCGAGCACCTGCTTGTCATGAACCCGTCTCGCGACCCTCGCCATCAAAGCGTCGTGCTGAACGCGATCGAAAAACGATTCGAGATCAAAATCGACGCACCACGCCGCGCCATCAGCGATGAACTGGCGTGCCCTCCTCACAGCTTGATGCTGCGAGCGCCCCGGCCGGAAGCCGTAGCTATGGGGATGGAAATGCGGGTCGAAGATGGGCGTGAGCACCTGCGCGATGGCCTGGCAGATCAACCGATCCACCACAGCCGGCACCCCCAGCTTGCGCAGACCACCCGAGGGCTTGGGGATCATCACCCTGCGCACGGGCTGCGGCCGGTAGGTGCCCGCCTCGAGCGCTGAGCGGACCTGTGGCCAATGGTCATGCAACCACGGCCGCAGTTCCTTGGTGCTCATCCCGTCGATGCCTGGGGCACCGGCTTTCTGCTCGACGCGTCTGAGCGCCTCAGCGAGATTCCCGGGGGCCAGGAACTGCTCCCACAGGCTCGCCTCGGCGGGGTGAGCTGCGGTGTCGCCAGGCGCCGGGGATGAACTGTGCCCTGGACGGGAACCTTCGGGCTTCACCCTCCGGCCCTCCCACCCAGGCCCCTTGCGGGGTTGGCTGCGTTCAACGTCCATCCCACGAGCACGAGCGTCCTGCACCTCGGCTTCGCGTTCAGCCCTTCCCAGCGATACTGATCCCCGCTGGTACTACGGCGTCTGCTGACTTCTCCACGGCGGGCGGCGCCCTCTCGGACGCCACCGTCCCGCACCACCCGACGAGCGGTGCTCACGCACCGGACGGGCATCCTGGGACACCCATGGAGACCTCCCCGGATAAGACCAGCAACCTTCATCGCACACCCACCGCGTCTACGCAACGGCCCCTTGATGACATCGGGCTTCGCTGTACTTGGCCAGCTCGCCCGGACCGCCCCGCCTCATACGCGCAGCACACCGGCAACCAACGATCAGCCGGCGCGCCATGTGTTCCTAGGGTCGCGATTTCGTCTCCGGCTTCCTTCCCACCCGCCTCACGACGTAGCAGTTGCCATCGACTTGTGGTTGGTGCCATCAACCTCCACAGGGGACTCGCACCCCCGAGCTGCTGGTCATGCCGGGCGTACCAATGAGGTCGTGCTGGCGCACGACCGCAGCGACCGGCTACCGGGGCGGGGGCGGCACCCCGGACAGCAGACCGCCGGTCAGCCAGACCGCGCGCTCCCACCCGCCGGCGTGCTCGCGGCCGAAGCGCAGCTTCCACGCGCGCACCGCGATCGCCAGCGCCTCGACGGCGTCGCCCAGCGACGAGCCGGCCGGCTGCACGCGCCCGAGCTCCGGATCCAGTGCGTCGGCCCAGCGCGCGGCGCTGCAGCGCAACAGCTCTGAGCGTGCGCGGGCGGCGCGCAACCAGCCACGGACGGTGCCCGGCGCGCGACCCAGCCGCTGGGCGATCGCACGGTGCCCGGCGCCCTGAGCAGCCTGGCGCAGCGCTTCGCCGATCACCTCCGCACCGTCGCGCCGGCGCGGAACGCTCCACGCCGGGCACAGCACGTGCGTGCGCCCACAGCCATCGCAGAGCACGCGCCGCGGACGAGCCGAGCGCGCGCCCGACAGCATCCGCACCTGTCGCCCGCGCGCAAACCCCCAACGCGACAGCCGCCCCGAGCAGACCGGGCACGACAGTTCGCCCGCGTCCAGCACGGCCTCCAGCTCGTGCTCGCTGACCGCCACCGTCAACACCCAGGATCACCTCCTCGCGCATGCACCACGAACCCTTCCAGACCCCGACCCGGCCGGGAAGGGGCGGCTGGTGTGGGAACACCTATCAGACCGCCGACGACCGCGCACACCCGGATTCCGCCCGGCCAACGGCGCGTCCCGACGTTCAGCGGCGCCGATCAGCCTTCGCGTGCTGAACGAAAGCGGCGCTCAACACAAGGTCTTCTCGACCCGCTGCACCTCGCGGGTGCGCTCCTGGATCTTCGCCTTGCGGTAGCGAACCAGGTCACGCAGTTCCCGCAGCGGGCGGGGCGGCACGAAGCTCGCGCGAACGAGCCCGTGCTCGACCAGCTGGCAGCCCCACTCGGCATCCTGAACATCGCTTTTGCGGCCGGGAACGTGGCGCAAGTGGCGAGCGTTGTAGAGCCGGCACTCGAACTCGCCCTCGAGCAGGTAGAACACCGCCCGCCAGTAGACACCGGTGGACTCCATCCCGACGACCGTCACCGCCCAGCTGCGCAGCCAGTCGGCGAGCAACAGAAGCCCGGACGTCGTGCTCTGAAACTCGCGGATCTCTTGCCGGCGCCCGCCGGCATCGTCGGGAACCCGGACGCACGCGGTGATCTGGGACTTGTGGATGTCGAGCATCGCGCACCGCTCGATCAAACGATTCACAGAAACCCTCCTGAGGGTCGGATGACAGAACAACCGCCCGGGAGAGCCTCATGCTGTGGAGTCTGAATCTCGTGCTCAAGGCAACAGTTCGGGGGTGCCCGAGACTCTCGCGTCCCACTCATAATCGGGCTCTCTGGCACCAGTTAGAGCCGACGTCGACCAAGGCGACCATCGCGCATTTCAGCCCGCCCGGGCCGGCCGGGCCAGCGACGCACAAACATTTTCATGCGTTCCGGGTGGGCCCCGCCAGGGGCGCATGATCACTCATATGCGGGGGTTGGCTACCCCAGGTCCCTGGTTGCGTCGCTGGCGAGCGCGTGTCTAGAAGCGGGCGTGGCCTGGTGAGGGCTGCCCATAGTAGTGCCGCGTGTGCCAGCGGACTTCGGGGCCCGGCGCCTCCCCACCCGAGCGGGAGAGGGCTGTCAGCTGGAGTTATGGAGCAGTCGCGGCGGCCCAGAGGAAGCAGGCGAGCTCGCGCGCGCATGCGACGGTGATCACGTTGCCGGGCTTCTTGCGCTCCCGCATCCGGCGGTGGATCCGGTAGAGGCGGTGCTGGGCGCGTGAGGCGATCTGCAGGACGTGGTCGGGCAGGCCCTCCTGGCGCTCTGCGAGCGTCCGTCCGATCCTCGGCGGACGGGCGTAGTGCCAGGCGGCCTCGACCAGGATCCGCCGGGCGTACTTGGAGCCGGTCTTGGTGATCGACCCGTGCACGTCTGACTCGCCGGACTGCTGGCGCGAAGGCACCAGCCCCAGCCACGATCCGAGCTGCACCGCGCGACCGAACCGCTCGAAGCCGGCGACCTCGAGCACCACGATCAACGCCGAGAGCGTGTCCAGGCCGCGGAACGCGCGCAGCCGGCGAACGACGGGCCAGAACTCCGGGTCCAGTGCAACCCACGAGAGCCGCTCGTCGAGCGCCTGTTTGCGCGCCACGAGCCCGTCGCAGGCGGCGAGGTTGTCGATGAACGCCAGCTCGGTGTTCTGATGATCGAACCTCTGCGCCGAGAGCCACTGACGGTGCGTCTGAGTCCAGGCGGTGCGGTCCCACACGCGACCGTGACGCAACAGCAGCTTCGAGAGCCTGTGCCGGCAGCGCATCAAGTCGAGCCTGACCTGCTCGCGCGCCCTGGCCAGGTCCCTCGCCGCCTCGAACGTGGCTGACGGCACCGCGACCGGCGTCAGCGCCCCGGCCATCAACTGCCGCAACAAAAGGTCGGTGTCCCGGCGGTCTGACTTGTTGCGATCGCCCGCCGGACGCGGCGTCTTCGATGGCGCGATCACCTGACAATCGATCCCCGCCGCAACCGCCGCCCGGTACAGCCCGAACCCGGTCGGGCCCGCCTCGTAGCACGCCCGCACCGGCCCAGGCAACCCAGCCAACCACCCCACGACCGGCTCCACCACCCCGGTATCGAACCGCTGACGCGACAGCTCGCCAGTCACCACATCCAACGACGCCGCATAGGTCGAGCGCGCGTGGACATCCATCGCCGCCCATGTCATCGTTCCCCTCACGACCGGACCTCCTTCGTATGGGGTCAGCCGGAGCCCATCTCCGGCCAGACAAACCCCCGCAAAATGCGATCGAGGTCCGGCCTTCAACGTCCCGGCGAATCATCCTCCATAGGGTCTAGCCCCAGCACATGAGTGCTCCCCGTCGAGAACCACCCGAGCTTGACGGTCGGCACGCAGACCGCGTCGACCACCAGAGTCGCTGTCCACCTGCGGCCGTCGTCTCGGTCGCGACGCGCGAGGCTGCTCCCTTCACGCGAGGCTGTTGAGCTGCTCGGCGTTGCTCGCGAGCTCATGGGCGGAGGTGGCGATCTGCTCGATGGACGCAGATGTCTCCTCGGTGGAGGCATGTTCCGCGGAAACGCGTCCCCGAAAGCCACTCGGCAAGGGCGGCTTCGACTCGATCAGTCGGGCTGTGGCTAAATGGCCACTCGGCTAAGCCGGGCCCACTGGACGAGTTCCTCGGCGATCGCGAGCGAAGAGGTGGCGGCTGGTGACGGCGCATTCCGGACCCAGAGGACCGGCCCGTCGGTCGCCAGCCGGAAGTCGTCGACGAGCGTCCCGTCGCGATCGACGGCCTGCGCGCGCACGCCAGCGGGCGCGCGGATCGCGTCGCTCGCCTCCAGCTGCGGTACATATCGCTGCGCCTCGCGGATGAACGCGCCCTTCGACAGCGTGCGATAGATCTCGGCCACGCCGACCCGCCAGTAGCGGCGGAATAGCCGCGGGGCGCCCGGCCAGCCAAGGGTGTCCCAGACATCGCGGGCGACGAACTCCGTGCGCCGGTAACCCTCGCGCGCCGAGGCAAGGATCGCGTTCGGACCGATCAACACCGAGCCGTCGACCTTACGCGTGAGGTGGATGCCGAGAAACGGCAGCCTCGGATCAGGCACCGGATAGATCAGCCCACGGACGAGATCGCGTCGCTCAGCGCGCAGCTGCCAGTACTCGCCCCGGAACGGCATGATCCGCGGCTCTGCGGGCTGACCCGACGCGCGCGCGAGGCGATCGGCGTGAAGCCCAGCGCAGACGATCGCCCGATCTGCTCGGATGACGGTGCCGTCGGCGAGCTCGATCTCGGCCGCTCGTCCCGCGCCGAGTATCCGACTGGCCTCCAGCCCCGTGTTGATCCTCGCGCCCGATGTTCTCGCATCGTCCGCCATCGCCCGAGCGACCTCGCCGAAGTCAACGATCGCCGTGGCGGGGGAATGGAGCGCGGCGATTCCACTCGCACGCGGCTCGATCGCGCGAAGTTCCGTCTCTCCGAAGCGCTGGAGGCGAGGTACCCCATTCGCCCGGGCCCGCTCTTCGAGCGCGTCAAACCGCGTCATCTCACGCTCGTCGGTCGCGATCACGAGCTTCCCGCACTCGTCGTACCGTACCCCGCGTTCGAGGCAGAACGCTTTCAAGAGCGACACACCGCGCACGCACAAGCGCGCCTTCAGCGATCCCGGCACGTAGTAGAGCCCGGCGTGGACGACGCCCGAGTTGTGAGAAGTCTGGTGCTGCGCCAACCCGTGCTCTTTCTCAAACACTTGGACTTCCGCGTTCGGGACCTCTTTAGCGACCAACCGAGCGGTCGCGAGCCCGAGGATCCCGCCACCAACGATCGCCACCCGCATACACGAAGCCTATGCCAAGACCTACGCCTCATGGGCGCTGAGCCGTGGTACCGAATGCTGCGGGTCCTCGATTACAAGCAGACGTCTCGACCGTGCTGTCGGCCTCCGCCTTAGGGCCTATCCGTCCGAGATACACCCTCTAGCCGGCGTGGAACTGCGCTAGACAGAGCAACCGCGGCCGATGTGGGTTGTCTAACCCTGCACGGCTCGAGCCCGCCCGTCATCCGTAACAGTGGGCGCTCCGACTCCGGAATTCAGCGCAGCCTCACGCGGAGGACTACGAATCACCCGCGATGTCTCCACGATGAGGGAGCAGCTGGTCCTCGCACTGACATAATGGCGTGAACGCGCCCCTCATCGCCCTTTCCGCACGTCTGGTGGTCGATATCCGTCCCCCATCGCGGGCGCCGGTGGGGTCAGCGGTCGGGGTCGGTGGTGTAGGCGCTGGCGGGTACGCCGAGCAGCTCGAGTAGCTGGTGTTGCAGCGGGGTGAGCTGGGGGTCGAGGGTCTGGATGCGTTGGCCGTCGCGGGTGAGGTGGTGGCGTTGGACGTTGGTGAAGGCGTCGAGGATGCGGGCGGCGGTCGGGGCGGTGCAGGCGCGTTGCTCGTGGTAGAGCGCCAGCTCGGGGATGTTGTGATGGGTCATCGTCCGACGTAGCTCGCGTTCGATCAGGCAGTTGGTGAGCAGCGCGATGAACTGGCAGGCGAACAGCGCCTCGATCCGGAACGGGCTCTTGAGTGTCACGGGCGCGGCGTCCTGGACGGATTTCAGTTCGTGGTGGCGCTTCTCGAGGTTCGGCTGGTAGCGGTAGGCGGCGAGCACCTGAGTGTCGGTCAGCTCCGAGTCGTTGGACGTGAGCGGGAAGCGACCGTCAGAAGCGGCGTCGTAGCGGACCTGCTCGGCATCGACGCTCACCTCGAGCGCGTAGCGGGTCTTGGCGATCTTGCGGTAGCGGGTGTCGTTGCCGGGTCGGCCGCGTTTCTCCTGGCGGTAGCGCTCCTCGACGGTCTCGATGACCGTGACCGACACCCAGCGCTCGCCGCCGCTTGTGGTCAGCAGCGCGGCGGCGGCCTCCTCGGCGGCGACGCGGGTGGTGATCCTGGCGCGCGGGCCGGCCAAGCGCTCCGATAGCTCCCCGAGGGCGTGGCCGGCGCGGTCGATCCGCTCGGCGCGGGCGCTCTCGTCGTGGTGCTGTTTGGCGCTTGAGTGCACCCAGGTGATGCGGTATCCCTCCGTGGTCGGGAACGGCGCCGGGCAGACCCGCCAGACCAGGTCGGGATCACCGTTGCGCTTGCCGGGCCGCCGACACGCCTCGACCCAATCGGGCGCCTGCGTGCTCATCCACTCGCGCAGCCGCCCGTCCTCTGAGCGTGAGCGCGGCAGCACCGTGATGAACCGTCCGCCGTGGCGCTCGATGTGGCCCATCTGCTCGCGCGTGCACAACTTGCTGTCGGCGACATACAGGAAGTCATGGCGGCCAACCAGCACACACAGCCCGTCCCACGTCTCGATGTGCGTCTGATCGTCGGTCACGTTGCCGTCCGCGAGGCGGTGCGCGAGTGGCACCGCCCCGTCGGCCGACACTGTCAGGATCAGCAGCAGCTGCTTCAGATCGCCGCGATGCTCCTTGTTGTGACCGCGCTTCGCGGCGGCCGTTGACTGGCCGCCCCGCTCGCGCCCATCGGCCTGCAGGTACTCGCCGTGCAGAGTGATCGAGGTCGAGTCGTTGTGCAGCTGCGAGCAGTCAACACCGAACTCCCTGATTGCCCCCAGCGTCAGTTCCGTCAACAGCGACGCGCGATCTGCGTCGAACAACCGATCCAACGCCCGGCCGACGCGGTCATCGCACAACAGCGCCACCTCGCCTGGCTCAAGTGACAGCGCGTCCGCCTCAAAGCGGCAGGCCCACTCCCCGATCCCGTATAGCGGCTCACGCTCCACGCACAGGTTCAGCACCAGCACCTTGATCGTCCGGGCGGCCGCCATCAGCACGCGCTGATCGTCGTCGGGCAGATGCCGCTCGAGGACATGCTCGAGCCCGAGCCGATCGAGGAAGTGGCCGAGGATCGGCAGCGCTCCCAGCGCCTGCGAGGCCAGTTCGAACGGTTGCTCTGCGCTGATCGTCATGAATCATCCATCCGGTAGCTACGGTATTAGTACCGTAGCTACCGGACGAACCCGACCACGATGCCCGACCAGCACCCCCAACCCCACCCCGACGACGAGCAGCAGCCGATCGCGCCCGAGCACCAACGGCGCCTCCAACAGATCCTCGAACAGCTCGCGACGCTCGGGTTCTGCCTCCCCGGAACGGTCGCCGAGCGCCACATCCGCTGCCCCAACCCAGGCTGCCACTGCCACCACGACCCGCCCCAGCTGCACGGGCCCTACCTCGCGTGGACGCGCAAGGTCAGCCAGAAGACCGTCACCCGCAACCTCACGGCCGAGCAGGCGCGGCGCTACCGCGCCTGGTTCCAGAACAACCGGCGCCTACGCCAGCTCACCTCAGAACTTCAGGCACTGTCACTCACTGCCGCGGCCGAGGCCGAAGGGTGGGGGGAGAAATAGACGACCAGACGTGCGGAAAGAGCGACTCATGGCTCATGGAGCGCCGGCTTCGCGCATCCGGGTTGACATCTCCGTGGTTTTCCGTCCTGGAGCGCATGCTAACCCCGATGCCAGAGGGCTGCCCGTTCGCCTACGGTCGGGTGATGCAAACGTCAACTTGCTGTGGGTTCTATGGGGCAAGCGAACAGAGGAGACGCGGTCATGCGTGGTCACGACTGGCTCTCCGTCCGACGGATCGGTCGGCATTGGGGCATATTGCTAGTAGCCGTCGCGGCGATGGCGGTCGGCGGCGGCGTCGCTGCTGCGTCAGGCCCGGTCACCACGCTCGCGGGCGGTCCAACCGGCTCCGTCACGGCCAACATCGCCAGCTTTTCCTTCTCCTCCAAATGGCTTACAGCGACGTTCCACTGCCAGCTCGATACGGCGGGTTACGGGCCGTGCACGTCGCCGGTCACGTACTCGGGACTGCCGATCGGTCCGCACACGTTCAGCGTGTACGCCACGACGTCCTCGGGTGCCGCCGGCTTGCGGGTGCGGCGGACCTGGACAGTCGTAGTTCCGACGCCCCCAGCGACCGGCGGAACGCTGATCTGGAGTGGCGATCTGTCGACCGGCAACCTCTCGCAGTACTACATCCAAGCGTGCGCCGGACCCACGCCGCCGACGGGTGTCACGCTCGTGAACAGCCCGGCGCACCCCGGCTGGCAGCACTCGATGCAGTTCACGATCAGCGACCAGAGCGTAAGCGCCAACTGCCCGATGCTCGGCTCGCCCGGGAATCCCAACGCGGACGCGGCCACACCAGGATTGTTCACGCCCGGCCAGGACGTGTACATCGGTTTCGGGACCTTCTTCCCGCAAGGCTTCCCGAGCATCTGTACGCCATGGGTGAACGGTTGCTTCATGCAGGTGGCCGAGCTATACGGCCAGCCGTTCCTCGGCGCATCCCCGGTCAACATGATGGCTATTCAAGGCAAGCTCGTGATGGGGACCTCACAATCAGGCATAGTCTGGCATGAACGGACGCCCTACCAAAGCAACACCTGGCAGGACCTCGTGCTGCACGTCAACTTGTCGACCGACCCGACTGTTGGCTACGTCGAGATCTATCTCGACGGCCAGCCGCAGACGTTCGACAATGGCTCGACGCGGTACTACGAAGCGACGCTGGAGCCGGGCGTCAACTGGGACGGAACCGATCCGGACTACTTCGATATCGATCGGGTGCAGGTCCATTGGAGGGAGTTACGCGGGTGCCGGGATGACGCCGAGGGCGTAGCGTGATGCGTGAATGCGGCAGTGTTCTTGGGCGAGGTGGAAGGTCCAGTATTGGTCGAAGTCGTCGTTGCTGATCAGCGCGCGGAGTGTGAGGATCGCCTCGGCGCCGGCCAGGCCCCAGCGGGCGCCGGTGATGTCCATGCGGTCTTTGACGAGGTGGCGGCAGGCGCCCTCGATCACGCCCGTCGCGATCGGCCAGCCGTTCTGAAGGGCGGTGGGGTAGTCGAGGTAGGGTCGTTTCGCGAGGAGGTAGTCGGCGCAGCGGTCGGCGGCTTGGCGCTTGTTGGGCTCGAGCGCGAGGCGGGTCGCTTTGCGGCGGATCGCGGCGGCGACGATCCCCGCCTTGCCCTCCAGCACGGCGCGCGCCTTCTCGTGCACCCACCGTTCGGCGGCCGGGTCACCCTCTTCAAAGAAGCACCAGCAGCCTGACCATAGGTACTCAAGGACGTGGATGAAGTCAACGACGATCGGGACCTTGACCTTGCGTTTGCGGGCTTCGGTCTTGATCCGGTCGATCTGGTGATTGTTCCCGTCCACCAGCGCCACCCACCGACGCTTGTGGTCGGGATCGCGGCGGTCGGCCTCGTTGAGCATCCCAGCGATGACCGCTCTGGCGTCGTCGGTGACACTGGCGGCCAGCCACTTGTTCTTCGCCTTCGGTCGCGGGGTGGCTGAAGGTGGAGGGTTGTCGGGGTCGGGCAGGATGTCGGCCGCGGTGCGCGGCTCGGGGGTGAGTTCGTACACGGTGACGATCTCCGCCATCCGCTTGCGATTGGACTTCTCGCCCTTGGACAGGCGCGTCTTGAGCTTGCCCGAGGCGCTGTGCGCCTGGGTGCGAGTCGGCTCACGCAGCGCCTCGGGGCGCATCACCACCCCCTTGGCATCGCACGAGAGCACCAGCAGATCCTTTTCCTCTGGCGCTGTGCGCTCGCGCTGCGCGTAGAACGCAGCAACGTCTTGGGCGGCTGAGAGCGTCAGCTCTCTGAGCTGACGGGTGCCGATCTGCTGGCCGCTCTGACGCACGATCGCGGCCTGCGCGTCCTCAAAGCTGCCGCGCGGCGCTTCCAGCGCGGCCAGCCTGCGGATCCCATGCGAGTGGCGCGAGGCGGGAAGGTTCAGCTGCGCGTCAGCGGGATACAAGTTCTCGCTGCCCACCGCCCGGTAGGCCAGCCGCGTGACCTGCACCTCGCCAAGCACGGTGTGCAGATCGCGCTCGTGCCCACGCTCGACACTACGCCGCGGCGTGCCCTCAGCGCCGATCACCCCACCGACGCGCGGCTCGAGCACAGCGCGCAGATCGAGCTGGTCCTGCAACACCTGGCGGGCTAACTCACGACCGTCCTTGACCAGCCGCGCCTCGAGCCCTGAATGCTCAAGCCCCAACGCCTCCTCGCCCGCCGCCCACTCGAGCAACCTCGCAAACAGAGCCTGCGAGCGCTCAAACCCCGCGACCGGGCGCGCATCCAACCCCGCCGCGCGCGGGTCCTCGCCACCCGCGGGCTGCCGATCACCATCCACCAACGGCAACGACGGCTCGCTCACAGAGCCGTTAGCTTGCCGGGCGCCGACGAACAAGTCCAGCAGATCAGGAGCCACGCGATCACCTCCGTATCGCCGTCCGAAAAAGACACAACACCCCTGACTTTCGCCGCAGCTCACCGGGAGTCCTCCCGAAACCACGGGCATAACCCTGCCAGAAAGCGCCGACCGACGCGCCATTCGCCCGACAAATCAGGACTATCTACCCACTACAAACGACCTGCACCCATATCGATCAGTACAGAGGCAGCGTTCCGAGCTTGGGACTCACCACGCTCTACCACACCGGTATCAAGGTCGCTACGAGCTACGCAGCCGCGGCGCCGTAGGCCGGCAAGTGATGTTCACGCCCGGCGTCACGATCCGTGGCAGGTCGGGCCCTGTTCGGACTGGGCCTCCGCTGGCCGTCCGCCTCACACAGCCCGAGCCTCCGCGTTCACCCACGCGCCTCGTCAGCGGCGAGCACCTTTATCCCGTCCGAGCGCAATCTTTCCTGTGCACGCTTCGGCGCTCCGAGCTGCGTGGGCGGGAACCGAGCGCGCGACCGCGACACCTTCCGGCTTCCCCGCCTCGCGTCGAGTCATTGAGCCGCTCGGCCACATCGGTCGACGATGCGGCAAACCGCGCGAGTATGGTGCTGTCTTGCGACCACAGGCAAGCCGTCGCTGCGCTCTTCCCGCCGAGACTCCAGCCGTGCTCTCGGTGCGGGCCCTAGAGCAGTTGTGCCGGCGACCACAAGTCGAAGCCGCTGGGTGGCGATCCGCTCGCCGGCTGGGCGCGTTTGCTATCCGTTGAGTATCAGGTGCCGCAGGGCGACGAACTGCTGGAGACCTACCTGGTAGACGGCGTCGTACATGGTGTGAACTTGCATCGTGGTGGGGTTGCGTCCGTCGAAGAATTCGAACGCGCCGACCAGGTATCGGGCAGCGCCGGTGAGGAAGGCGCTCTGTGTGGGAGGGTCGTCTGTGAGCATGAATGTCTCGCCGAGCAGCACCGGCTTGTGGGACGCCGCGAAGGCGCGGATCAGCGATACGGCGGCTGCCGCGTGGCCCGTGGTGGGGTATTCGTGAACGATCACAACGTCGAGGAGGTCGGCGACGTTGGCGGGTGCGAAGGGTCCTGTGGTGGTCGGCAGCAGCCCCACGCCGACGGGTCGGTCATCTCGGGAGCGGACTGCGTGTGCGAGTATCTGGATCCAGGTCCGGGCGAGCGTGTCGCCGTTGCTCGACGGATCCGTGGCGATGCTTTGTATGAACCACCAGCGGCCGACTTGTCCGTAGTAGTAGCCGGGCCCTGCCGCCACGATCGGCTCGGAGGTGAGCTCGTAGCAGACCACGGCCGGCGAGGCAGCGACGGCGTGCGCGACCGCTTTCCAGAACCTTGCCTGCACGTGCCAGCGGCCTTGCCATGACATCCGCTCATACCAGGCGGGAGCCCGCGCGGGCTGCCAGACGAGATCGCCGGTGATGTCGAGGTAGATACCGTCGTATTGAGCCAGTGTCAGCAGGTGTTGCAGCGCGGTCAGCGTTAGCCGGCGCGCGCGTGTGGGGGTGGCCATCACCTGTCCGAGTTGCAGGTAGATCCGCATGCTGTTGGCGCCCATGTCCCGTGCGGTTCGGAGCTCAGCCCTGAGCACCGATAGGTTGGCGGCGGTCGGGTTGTCGAAGTAGGCAACGACGGGCGCGTGGTCTCCAACGCCCCAATTCATCCCCCATGCGCGCCATGGTCGGGCGCCGGCGTACAGCCGGTTGCCATGCACGCTGATGCGCGGCATCGTGGCAGCATCGGCCGCTGCCGCCGGCCAGGCAACCGCGAGCGCGAGTGCGAGCACGGCGCCGGTGCACACACACGCCAGGGAGCCGCTGAGGAGTCGATGGCTATTGCCTTCCGAGGCCCGCGTCTGCTCGGCCCTTGGGCAGCGCATCGATGTTGTGCTCGCGCCGAAACGAGACCCAGGACGCGCGAAAACAGCCATAACTGCCCCCTTTCACCCCTGATCACGCCGGCGGATCGGATCTGCTCTTCTCGCGCTGGTTCGGTGCTTCTCAGCGCCGAGGCGGGCTGGCCCGCGCCGCCGGTGATCACACGTTCTGGCGGTTGACGTGGTGCCACGCCCGCTTGGGCGGGGCGGGCCAGCCTCAACCCCATCCCCTCTAGGCGTGACCTGTACGCGCAGCGTTCAGGGTCACGTCGAGAGGCAGTTGATGCGCAATCCTCTCACCGATATGGACTACCGATACGACGATAAACGAACGCATCGAACACCAGCAGAGCGACTATGAACAAGAGGCCGATCACCCCAATAACCTCCTCGCCTCTTTGATTCGATCGGAGGTCGAACACGTCAGGCATACTCGTACGACCAGGACGGCGCATCCGGGCGATGCCGCAGAAAATGCCGGGGAACTACGGACTCAATACCAGCCACGACGCACCCGCCGCGGTCACTCCAAAGCCGTGACCGCCGTCGGCCACTCGATCCTGACCGCCGCCTGGCACATGCTCCAAACCGGCGAGCTGTACCGCCATACGCGGCGCCGTCCGCGCGGATCACCGCGCCCGGGGCTGCGCAGGCGGGGATGGCGCCTACCTGGACGCCGTCGGCACGCGGTTCCGGGCTGACCGACCCGGGATCGGTGGAACCTGCGCGCGGCGAGCGCGGGGCTGACATCCCGTGCCCCACGTAGCCGGCCGCGGTCGGCGGCTTATCAGGCGTCAGCGTGCCGATGTACTCTCGTTCCGCACTTCTCGGAGGTCATTTCTCCCCCCACCCTTCGGCGTGTTGGGCGGCCTGGATCGCGAGGGCTTCGAGTTCGCGGACGAGGTCGTGTAGGCGTTTGTCGTTGGCCAGCCAGGGGCGGTAGCGCTCGGCCTGCTCGGCGTTGAGCAGCTTGCTGGCGGTCTTGCCGGAGATCTTGCGCGTCCAGTAGAGGTAGGGGCCGTGGCGTTGGTCGGTGTTGGCGTCGCGGCATCGGCAGTTCGGGTTGCCGCAGCGCAGCATGCGGCTGCTGAGCGTGCCGGGTAGGCAGGGTCCGAGCGCCGCGATCTTGTCGTGGATCTCGGCTGCTCGGGATTGGGGCTGGTCGGTGTTCTCGCTCATTGACGGTGGGTTGGTGGTGTCCGTCCGCTACCTACTGTATTCATATCGTAGGTGCTGGACAGAAGCGAAACGAGGAGCCCGGCATGACCGACCGCCCGCAGCAGCCATTCGAGCTCTCCACGCAGCGCCTGGGGGCGCTGCCGATCGTCGACCGGTTCCTTACGCGGATCGGCTTGCAGGAGCTGCTGGAGCGCTATCTGCCAGCGGGCGATCGGCGCGTGATGCTGCCGGCCGCGGTCGCGATCGGGTTGCTGGTGCGCAACCTGTGCGTGGCGCGCGAGCCGCTCTACGGCCTGGCTGAGTGGGCAGCGCGTCATGACCCCGGGCTGCTGGGGCTGGCGGCGGACGAGGCCGCCCTGCTCAACGACGACCGCGTCGGTCGTGCGCTTGACCAGCTGTTTGATGCCGATCGCGGCTCGTTGTTGACCGAGTTGATGCTCGGTGTGATCAAGGAGTTTCAGGTTGACTGCTCGCAGTTGCACAACGACTCGACGTCGATCACGCTGCACGGCGAGTACACGGCGGCGGACGGCCGCGCTCGCGCCGGCAAGCCGACGGTCGCGGCGGCGCTGGGGCACAGCAAGGACCACCGCCCCGATCTGAAGCAGTTCGTGCTGACGCTGACCGTCAGCGCCGACGGGGCGGTCCCGCTCGCGCATCGCCTGCTGGACGGCAACACCAACGACGATCAGACGCACATCACCACCTGGGACGACCTGGTCGCGCTCGTCGGCCACCCGGGGTTCCTCTACGTCGCCGACTGCAAGCTCGCCACACGCGAGCAGATGAGCCACATCGACTCCCACGACGGACGGTTCCTCAGCGTCCTGCCGCGCTCACGCGCCGAGGACTCACAGATCCGCGAATGGGCGCAGACGCACGCGTTTGACTGGACCGAGGCGGCGAGGCGTCCGGGCAAGCGCAAGGGCGATCCCGATCAGGTCTACTGGACCGCGCCCGCGCCGATCCCGACCAGCGAGGGGCACCGCATCGCCTGGGTGCGCTCCAGCCAGAAGACCGCGTGTGACGCCGAGGCGCGCCGCGCCCGGATCGAGCAAGGGATGCAAGCCCTGGAAGACGTCCAGGCGCGCCTGGCAAGCCCACGCTCACGACTCAAGACACGCCTGACTGCCGAGCAGGCCGCCCAGGACGCGCTCAGCAGCGCCGGCTCGGAACGCTGGCTCTCCTTCGAGATCACCGAAACCGTGCAGGACAGCTTCCGCCAGGAGAAGCGCGGCCGCCCCGGCGAGCAGACGCGCTACCGCAAGACCGCCAAGACGATCTTCACACTCACGTTCGCCGTCAACGACGAGCAGGTCGCCTACGACGCCGCCACCGACGGGCAATTCCCGCTCGTCAGCAACGACCGCGACCTCACAGACCCCGAACTGCTCGCCGCCTACCGCTACCAACCGAACCTCGAGAAACGCCACCACCAGCTCAAGACCGTGCTCAGCGCCGCCCCGATCGAGCTGAAGTCCGCCTCACGGATCGAAGGACTCGCCTGCTGCGAGTTCATCGCGCTGCTCTGCCAATGCCTGATCGAACGCGAGCTACGCGCCGCCATGACCCGCGAGTACGTGCCCGAACTCGCGCTCTACCACGAAGGCCGCGCCACCAAAGCGCCGACCGCCGCCCGCGTCTTCGACCTCTACACCGACACCGCCCGCCACCACCTCACCAGCCGGAACGGCGAGATCGTGCAGATCTTCGAGCCCGAACTCAACGACCTCCAACACCAAGTGCTCGACCTACTCGGCATTCCCGCCAACGCCTACCTCAGCCACTCCACAGGCCCCTGAGCGACACCTCCTCACACGTCGGGCATGGGGTGAGAAAACGGCCACGAGAAGTGCGGAACGAGAGATGTAGTGCCACGGCAGGTGGTCATCGAGCGAAGCGTCGAACCGCAGGTGGCGAGTGCACCTGAACTGGCGGGCGAGAAACGACGGAACCAGCAGCGCGAGCCCGACGAGGTTCCTCATCTGCCCCGTGCTCCGGCTCTCCCGCCAGTCGCCGACCGTCTCGTTGCTGGGGTGCCTGAACTCGCGGCCGAAGTGTGCGAAGTCGCCCGAGGCGGAGGGCGGCAACTGCGCCGCGGTCTCGCGGCCGAACACGTACCGGATCAGCTTGTCTCGGAGCACGTCGGGCTCGTCGCAACGTTTGGCGAGCCGGTGATCGCCGATCATCGGCTGGCCGTAGGTGTACACGGGCCTGAGCTTGTCGAACATGCGCTCGTGCTTCGCGTCCGTTCGCAGCAGCAGCGCGGCCATCGCCGCCATCGCGGCACCGAGGCTGGGCCCGGTGACGTACAGCGCCTCTATCTGGCATTGGGCGTGCTGGGCGCGTTCGCGACCCATATTCGGGTCGGCGCGGACGGCGGTGCGCCCATCCGGGTCGGCTGGACCGGCGGCGCGCGGCTGATCGGCGGGATCACTTCTCGGCCGGTGTTTGTGTCGGCGGTGCACCACGGTGCTACTACGCGGTCAGCGCTTTCAGCATCGCGAATCACATCGATGCCGCGGCGTGGCCGGTGGCGCGGGTCGCGATGGCGCCGATCGAGGTCAGCGCCCGGCTGGTGACGGTCCAGCTCCGCGCCCGCCGGCTGACGTCCTTGCAGGCTCCCGGCGCGATCGCGATCGCGGCCGCGGCGTGATCACCCTGAAACGATTCTTCGGCTCGTCCCGCCCGCTGTCCGCGGCCGTCGATGCGCTCGTCGTTCACGAATGTCCCGTTCGCCGACCCCAGATCGTCGGTCATGAGCCGTCCGTCGGCCCCGCGCGAAACGTGTGCATGGCGGCGCGAGATCTCGGGATTGCCGCCGAGCCTTCCCCGTCGTCAGGGGCTACGCCGCCGATCAGGAGGTCGGCGTCCACGCTCAGGCGCTTGCCGCGTTCCTTACCTTCGGTCACCCGCAGCTGCTCGCCGGCCATCAGATTCGCAGCGTACGTGACTCCTGCGGTATCTGCCACAGGCGTGTCGGCGGTGGAGTGACAAGCACTCGACGCCACCGGGTTCCCCGTAGATAATTACCGGCGTGTCCGCGAACCCTCCCGCCGATGCCCAGTCCGTCTCCGACTTGAAAGCTCGCGTCGAGGCCGAGCGCGCGGGCCGGCCATTCCTCGTCTTCAAGGACGGCGATGGCAGGCAGCAGCTCTTCTTTTTCGAGCCCCGCTCGGCGGGCGCCTCGGTCGGACGGTGGCCGCCGTCGGATCTCTTGCTCGACTGGGACAATCAGGTCTCGCGCCTCCACGCACGGTTCGAGCTGGTCGGCGCCAATTGGGAGGTCGTCGACGATGGCCTCTCGCGCAACGGCACGTTCGTCAATGGCGAGCGCCTGAGCGGCAGGCGCCGCCTGAACGATGGCGACACCCTGCGATTTGGGACCACGGCGATCACCTTCCGCTCGCCCGAACGAGAGCAAGCGGGTGCGGCTCGCACAGTCGAGACCCCGGGCGCAGTCGAGACCCCGGGCGCAGTCGAGGGCCCGGGCGCAGTCGAGGGCCCGGGCGCAGTCGAGGGCCCGGGCGCAGTCGAGACGCCGGTGCGGAGTCGAGACGCCGGTCGGAGTCGAGACGCCGGTCGGAGTCGAGACGCCGGTCGGGGTGAGCTTCTCGGGCGGGGCGGCCGCGGTGAGTGTGACGAGGCTCCCGCGGCCGGCCGCGCCGAGACTGCTGGTGGCGGCGGGAGTAGGTGCGGCGATCGCGTTTGCGTTGGGTGTGTACGGGCGCGTGCACACCCCGAGCCAACAGCTGGTCTTCACGTTGGGACTCTCTTCGACGATCGCGATGAAGGTCTGGCTGTCGACCGTCGTGCTCGCGTTCGCGATCGCGCAGATGGTCATGGCGCTGTGGCTGTACGGGAAGCTGCCGTGGCCGGCGCCTTCATGGCTTGGGACCGCTCACCGGCTGTCCGGGCGGATTGCGTTCTTGGTGTCGCTGCCGGTTGCGTACCACTGCCTGTGGTCCCTGGGCTTCCAAAGCACGAATACTCGTGTACTGCTGCATTCGCTCTTCGGTTGCGCGTTCTACGGCGCTTTCGCGGCCAAGGTGACGATCGTCCGCTCGCGCGGCATGCCGGGGTGGGCGCTCCCAGTAGCCGGTGGTCTCGTGTTCACTCTGCTGGTGCTGGTCTGGTGCCTCAGCGCGCTCTGGTTCGTACAGAACCAGGGGTTTCCGAGCCTCTGAACCATGCTCGAGCGAGTCGACAAAGTCTTCGCAGTGGTCACCTGGTTGGCGGCCGCCATCGTGGTCGTAATGCTGCTGTTTGGCCCTGCGCTCATCGCGCACGACCGGTCCAACGCCGCCTCCGGCGTATCATCGTACGGTGCCCCCGCCCCCGCCCCCGGTGCCACCGCGGTCGATGGCAAGCAGGTGTTCACCAGCAACTGCGGCTCGTGCCACACGCTCGCGGCCGCCGGCACTACTGGCCAGATTGGGCCGAACCTCGGCCAAGTGTCGCTGACGGCTCCGCAGGTGGCCAACCAGGTGCGTCAGGGCGGCGGCTCGATGCCCGCCTTCGCCGGCAAGCTGAGCGATGCCCAGATCCAAGCCGTGGCCGCCTTCGTGGCCGGTAGCCATTGAACGGACGGCTCGACGCCGCTGCGTTGTGGACGCCTCTGGCGGCTGGGCACGACGCGTTCCCGCGCACATGGATGCGCCAGCGATCATGGTGTTCATGGTGGGAGTAGGGAGCGCTGGCATTCACGAAGCCGCAGTGGCTGTTCGCTGCCACGTTCGCTTCGGTTGCGGACGACGCCCAAAACAGACAGCTGCTCGCCACACGGAGGCGAAAGGATCAGCCGCGAGTTGAGCACGAGGCCGACCTGAACGCCGGGGCCGGATTGCTTGGCATGCGTTCGGGAGTGCATGCTCGATCGTCTCGGTCGATAGCTGTCGGCCAAGCAGGGGCGAGTGCAGACAACGAGGCGGGCGGGATCGATTCGTGAGGACAACTCTTCGCCCCTCGCACTCGACCAGCTTCATGGCTTGTGTCCCACGCTCGGTGGCGGAGCTTGCTGGCACGACGTGCTCATCGGGATTAGCCAAACCGCACAAGAACCACCCTGTCGCTCGCTACTTAACGCGGTACGCAGGCGCGTAAGCTCAGTGCCCCCACCAAACCGGAAGGATCCCGAATCACGATGCTTGACCAACTTCGCCACGACATTCAGACCCGACTCGACGAGTTGCTCTCCGAGGCGGAGAAACTCCGCCACGCGCTGGCTGCGTTGAGCTCCCGCGACGGCGCTACTGCGCCCGAGACGGATGGCCGCTCGTCAACGTCGCCGGCTCGCCGGCGCACGCGCTCGGCGCCCGCCTCCGCCACCGCAAGCCGCAAGCCCGCGCGATCGCGTCAGACCGCCACGTCGCAGTCGACGACGGATGGCGCTTCTGCGAAGCCACAGGCTTCGCGGGCGACAACGCCCGCGAACCGCGCGAGCAGTGCACCAGCTCGCACCGCTCCGGGTGCCACGAAGGCCGCCGTCCTGGCGGCTCTTGCCCACGGCAGAGCGATGACCGCCGGCGAAGTCGCCAACGCCACCGGGCTCGGACGTGCGACCGTGAGCACAACGCTCTCGAACCTCGCCAAGGCCGGCGAGCTCACAAAAGCAGCTCGTGGCTACGTGATCGCCAGCCAGACCAGCACCGAATAGAGCAGTCCGCGCCGCTACCGGCGCCGAGGGCGGGCAACCGGGCACGTAGAGCAGACGCCCGACCGCAGCTCCAAAGGCAGCCGCGGCGGCGGCCGTCGCCGCTCCATCGCCCGAGACTCCTCCCGGCTCCAGCTCTCGGCGGCTTGGCGACCCGCTGAAGGCACAACCGAAGCTACGCTCACCCCTGGGCGCAAGCTATCGCGCCACCGCACCGGGGCAGCGTCACCGAAACGAGCGTCGGGCGCGAGCTAGCCGCGACCCCCCAAACGCATCTAACGGGGCATTCTGGTTGGGAGAATGCTCCGCGAGATGCGATGCATTGCGACCAGTCGGTCCGAACTTCAAGGCGAGGCGTCGCATTTCGTGGCGCAATCTGAGCCTCAGAATGCTCTGCTAGATGCGTTTGGGGGGCCGCGACATGAATGCGAGCGTTCAGCCATCACGCAGCACAGGCGACCGGTGACCGGGAATCACCCGAGCTTGCCAGTGCACACCTTGGGAAACGTCACGCGTGTCCGCACTACGAGCTTGGGTACCGTGGCTTATGAAGCGCCAGCCGCGTCGGTGCTGCGGAAGAACACCTTGAACATGCGCACCACGCTGGTGCTCGACGCGCTGCGGATGGCGCTGGGGCTCCGCGCGCCGGGCCCTGACGTGACGCTTGTGCATCACTCAGACGCGGGCAGTACACCAGTATCGACTACACGCAACAGCTGACCGACCAGCGCGTGCTGGCGTCGATCGGCACCGTCGGCGACGCCCTGGACAACGCGCTGGCGGAACCGTTCGTGGATTCCTACAAGACCGAGCTGATCGCCGATCGCGTTTGGCGCTTGGCGCTCGCGCGCCCAGCTCGAACAGGCGACCGTCAACTGGGTCGCCTGGTTCAATCACGATCGGCTGCACGGGTCCTTCGGCGACATCCCCCCAATCGAGTACGAGCAGCTCCACGCCCCGGACCCACTCATACCACCTCGAGCTCCGAACCCGAGAACCGGCCAAGCAACCGCCGCACACCCGCGCGATCCGCCGGCGCCACCCGCGACCGCGACACCTCGCAGTTCTCGCGGGGCTCGCTGGGCGATTGGGCAGCGGCAGCAAGCTTGCCCCGGGGCGACCTTTCTTTACGGCGTAGATATACGATGTATAGTTTCTCCGCATGCCCCGCCGGGCGCTTATATCTCGCGATGCCGTGCTCGACGCGACGCTGGCCCTGGTTGAAGAGCGGGGGCTGGGCGCTGTGAGCATGCGGACTGTCTCGTCGCGGCTGGGCGTCACGCCAATGGCGCTCTATCACCACGTCCGTGACAAGGACGACCTGCTCGACGGGCTCGTCGAGCGTCTGCTCGCCGAGCTTCAGCTGCCCGATCTTTCGCTGCCGTGGGAGGAGCGTCTGCGAACCCTCGCCGACGGGATCCGTGAGACGGCCGCCCGTCACGCCGACGCGTTCCTGTTGCTGCTACGGCGGCCGGTGGCCACCGCGGCAGCCCTTGATGTTCGCGAAGCCGTGTATGCGGCGCTCCGGGATGCTGGCGTCACAGAGGCCCTGGTTCCGCGAGTCGAGCGGCTGCTGAGCACCTTCGTGATCGGCTTTGCCGCATCAGAGGCCGGGGGACGGTTTCCGGCGCACGAGAAGGCGGTGCGCGACGGCGACTTCGAGTGGGCTTGGCAGCAGATCCTCCTGGTCGTCGAGCCCGAGCGATCGCAGATCGGGGCTGGGCGGTGAGCGGGGCGAGCTCTGACGTCGTGATACCCGCGGCGAGCCCAGCGGCTGCGGCGGAGCCAGCGCGGGGCTCGGCGCGGACGACGCTTTGGATCGGCTTGGCCGGCGCCACCGTGCTTATCGGGGTGACGGCGCCGTTCATGTCCCGCTACGGCTGGGACCGCGACGAGCTCTACTTCCTCTCCGCCGCTCACCACCTCGCCCTCGGCTACGTCGACTTTCCTCCTCTGATCGCGGTCATCGGCTGGATCGTGGACCAGCTCGCGCCGAACTCGCTGCTCGCGCTGCGGGTGGTCAGCCTGGCCGCCGGGGCGGGGACGGTGATCCTGGTCGCGTTCATCGCCCGTGAGCTCGGAGGGGGTCACAGAGCCCAGTGGATCGCCGTCCTCGCCTGGGCGCTGACGCCGTACATACTCGGATCGGCGAGCATCTTTCATCCCACCTGGCTGGACGCGCTCGCTTGGGTCGGTTTCCTATACGTCTCGGTGCGCTTGCTGGTGCGCCAAGACCTGCGGCTGTGGCTGGTGCTCGGACTAATCGCCGGCGTGGGTCTGGAAGCCAAGTACACGATCGCCTTTCTAACCGCCGTTTTCGCCGGGGCGCTGATCCTCACCAACGAGCGCCGCCAGCTGAGAACCGTCTGGCCTTGGATGGGGTTGGCGATCGCGCTCTTGCTGCTGCTCCCCAACCTGGTCTGGCAGGTCCAGCACGGGTGGCCGAGCGTGCACTTCTTTGCAACTCAAAACGCCCAGACCGCCTCGGACACCTCACGTCCGGCCTACCTCGCCGAGCAGCTGCTGTTTCTGGGATCGACCGCGGTACTCGCCGCGGCCGGCGTGGTCTGGATGTGGCGACGCGGACTGCGGACGCTCGCCCTGATTCCAGTGCTCGTGACGGTGGTCTTCCTTCTCGAACGCGGGCGCAGCTACTACCCCCTCCCGGCCGACGCGCTGGCCGTCGCCGCCGGCGCCGTCGCCGTCGAGCGGTGGCTGACGCGTGGCCGACGAGTGCTGCTCGGCGCGGCCGGGGCGCTGCAGATCGCCGTCATCGCCCTCGCGGGACCGATCGTGGTGCCCTTCTACACCACACCGCAGCTGGTTCGCTCGAGCATCTGGAAGGTCGGCTACTTCAAGGACGAGATCGGCTGGCCCGAGATGACTGCCGAGGTCGAGCAAGCCTGGACGCACGCCGCACCCCGCGACCGCACGGACGGTGTGATCCTTGCTCACAACTACGGGGAGGCCTCCGCGCTCCAGTTCTACGGCCGGGGACTTCCGCTGATTCTCAGCGGACACCTCAGCTGGCAATACTGGCGCCCCGAGCGACTCCCACAGCGCTTCGCGCTCACCGTTGGCTACTCCGTGGACGGTCTCCGGGTTCTTTGCGGCTCCTGGAAGCCGCTCAGCCACATCGAGAACCGCTGGCACCTTGCCAACGAGGAGCGCGGGCAGCTGATCGCCGCCTGTACCCTCAAGCAGCCCATCGGTCCGAACTGGAACCGGCTGATCGCCCGAGATCAACTTTGACGACCGGGAACGAAGGCTCCGTCGTGCTACCAGGCTTCGCCGAGACGATCGAGATCCCGGCGCTGCTCAACGAGCGCCTGGCAAACCGCCAGCCGCCGTTCATCGCGCGACCGACCGTCCGAGACCTGCTCCGAAGCGAGAATCGAGCATCTCGGAGCTACCGCGGTCGAACCCGCAATGCGCGGACACGAAGGCCGGTGCTACCGCGCGGCTGCGCAAGCGCACCGCGTCTGACCGGACCAATGAGAGCGCAAGCGCGCCGAGCCGGCGGATGACCGCGACTTAAGCTGCGCCAGCCCCGACGGCGCGCCCGGAATTGGGCGGATCCGAGACCGCGCTGCGGCGCGCGCACAGCGCTGTCCACGAAGGAGGCTCCTCGGCGTCCGTTCCTCGCAGCTCCTCGGCGAGTGCCAGCAACGCATCGATGAACCGGACAACGTCTTCACATCCGTACTCGTCGTCCGTCTGGGCTTGAGTCTCGACCGACGGCTCCTGGGGCGCAGTCTGGGGGAACAGGACGACTCCTGCGCCCACCTTGCCGATACCAACGACCGGTAGCGATGTCCCTCTCACACTGCGGTCGGGTGAACGGGGATGTGCGTCATGTACGCCTGGTATCCAAAGTTCGCCCACATCGATCGCCACACCGTCGCGAAGGGGTCTTCGGTCTTCAAGCCCATGGCCGAGCCTTGGCTGCCGAGAGCCGCAAACCGGAATGAACAGCTCGCTTCACGGCAGGACTGTGACGACAACCGCCGTGGAGCCATCCGATCCTGATCGCGTAAACAGGCGCTCAGCACACCACCTCGGTCAGCACCACGAGAATGGCTCGCGCTCGTTTCGGCGCCGATCGGGGACCGGCGCCCGCATAGACGCGAGGCGCACTGGGTGCGCGGTCCGCGGTTTCGGCTACGCGAGTATGCTGGTCCGGAGGGGACCGATGGGGCTTGAGCACTTATCAGCGTACGTCGTTGTGCTGGTGGTGAGCGGCGTTGCGGACATCGCCGCGGCGCTCAGCGTGTGGCGCCGACGGGGGCGGGTCGGGCGCGCCAGCCTGTGCGCCGTGCTGCTCGCCGCCGCCGTCTGGTGCATGGCCTACGCGCTGGAGTTGGCGGCGTCGGGCGATAGCCGTGTGCTGTGGGGCGCACTGAAGTTCATCGGCACGACCCTGCTGCCGCCGGCGTGGCTGATCTTCGCCCTGCAGTACACGGGGAGGCTGGCCCGGCCGGGACGGCGGCTTCTCGCCGCGCTCGCGATCGAACCGGCGCTCGTCCTCTCGCTGCTGGCCTATTCGCCGACGCGCTCGCTGATCCGCACCTACCCGGCGGGGCAGCTGCAGGCGACGCTGCCCACCGTGCGCCTCGGGGTCGCCTACTGGGTCCACTTTGTCTACACAAACGCGCTCGTCCTCGCCGCAAGCGCAATCCTGCTGCTCACGCTGATGCGGATCTCGCGCCTGTACTGGCGCCAGAGCATCGTGCTGGGGGTCGCGATCTGCCTGCCGTTGATCGCGAACGTGATGTCGAGCTTGGACATCGCGCCGTTCGCGCAGTTCAACGCGACGCCGGTCGCGGTCTCATTGTCGGCATGGACGCTGGTCCTCGGAGTGCTTCGCTACCAGCTGCTCGATCTGCGTCCCGTCGCCCGGACACTGGTCGTCGAGACGATGCGCGACGCCGTCATCGTGGCCGACGCGCACGGGCACGTGGTCGACGTCAACCCCGCGGCGCAGCGACTGCTCGGTATCCCCGCCGCGGCGCTGATCGGATGCCCGGCCGACACACTGCTTGCCGACCACGAGACACCGGACGGACACGGTCAGATGCCACCCCACGAGCTGCTGCGAGAGGCCCGGGACCGCACAGGAGGCCTGGAACTCGTCGTGACGCCATTGATCGACCACCGCGGGGCGACGGCCGGCCGCGTGCTTGTGTTCCGCGATGTCTCAGAACGCAAGGAGCTTGAGCGCAACCTGCGGCACTTGGCCTACACCGACGCGCTGACCGGCCTACCCAACCGAACGCTGTTTCACGACCGGCTCAAACAGGGGCTGGCGATCGCCTCGCGCCGGGACAGTCCGCTGGCGGTCTTCTTCCTTGACCTGGATCGCTTCAAAGTCATCAACGACAGCCTCGGGCATGACGTCGGCGACCGCGTATTGATCTCCGTCGCCCGGCGCCTGCGGGCATGCCTGCGCGACGAAGACACGCTCGCCAGGCTCGGTGGGGACGAGTTCGCGATCCTGCTGCCGGAGATCTCCGGCGCTCGCGGCTCGTCGACGGTGGCCGACAAATTGCTCAGAGCCCTGGCCGCTCCCCAGCTCATCAATGGCCATGAGTTGACCGTGGGCGCGAGCATCGGTATCGCCTTGTTTCCACAGAACGGAAGCGATGTGCAGTCGCTGCTTCGCTCGGCGGATGCTGCGATGTACAGCGCCAAGGCGCGCGGGCGGGGGCGAGCGGCATTGTTCACGCCCGATCTCGGGGAGCGCAACACGCGACGCCAGCAGCTCGAAGTCGAGCTACGGCGTGGTCTGCGCACCGGGCAGCTGCAGCTGGCCTTCCAGCCCTACCACGAGCTGGCCTCGGGAACGATGGTCGGCTACGAAGCTCTCGTCCGCTGGAAGCATCCGCGCAGCGGCCTGCTTGCGCCGGCGAGCTTTCTCGCACTCGCCGAGGACGCCGGCCTGCTTGAAGCGATCGACCGCTGGGTGCTCGACGAAGCCTGCTGCCAGGCCCGCAGCTGGCGCTCCCCGCTTGCGGTCTCAGTCAACGTTTCACCCGGGCGGCTGCGGGCAGGCGACCTTCGTCAACACACCGCCCAAATTCTCGGTCAGACTGAACTTGACCCGGGGCGCCTGACGCTCGAACTGAGCGAACGCACCCTCTTTGACGATGAACCGGACGCCTTCGGGATGCTCTCGGAGATCGCGACCGCCGGCATCGGAGTGGCGCTCGATGACTTCGGCGCCGGGTACGCGTCGCTCGGGCACCTGCGACGACTGCCGCTCACACAGCTGAAAATCGACCGCTCGCTCGTCGCCACGCTCGGCCAGAACGGCGACTCGCCGATCGTTGCGGCAGTGACTAGCTTCGCGCACGCGCTGGGACTGACAGTGACCGCCGAAGGGATCGAGCATCCCGCCCAGCTGGAGCGCCTCGTGGATCTCGGATGCGACTTGGGCCAGGGATTCCTGTTCGGGCAGCCGCAGCCCGCCAGCGCCCTGAGTGACTCGTGAGGACCGGACCGGTGGAGGCTGCGGCTCTGACCGCTCGCGCGCGGGCTGACCAAGCTAAGGGCGCCTCGATCGACCCAACCGGGCTCTCCGACACCTCTGCAACGCCGGCCACGCCGACCGACACGGCCACGGCTGCCCGTTCGCCTAGCCGATGCAGCGCTGTGGCGGCACCGACCACGGCCGCCCTCCACCGTTAGCCACGAAGTCCTGAACAGCAAGCACAAGAGCAGCGGCCTCGCTGGCATCGCCCGGACTGCTGCCGTCGGACAAATGCGGCCCGCGCGAGCGCCGGTCCCCATGCGACCCCCGCGGGCAATCCCGATCGTCCGGCACGGCGCCAGCGGTGCCATACCGGAGCCATCGCGGCGTCGCCAATCCGACTCAAGGCGCCTGCAGTCCGTCGGGTGAAGACGCTCCACACGGCGTACCGCGTGACCGACCTGGCCGTCTCGCTTGAGTTCTATTCCGCGCTCGGCTACCAGGAGGTCGGACGCATCAGCCTGAGCGACGGGGCGACACTGACGGTGCTCAAGTTCCCCGGCGAGGAGGTCGTCACGCTCGAGTTGGCGCACCGGCCAGCCGACCGGCCGGTGCAGATCGGCACCGGGTTCAGCCACCTCGTCGTCCAGGTAGACGAACTTGCCCGCACCATCTCGACGCTATTACAACGCGGGTTACAGCCTCGACTTTGGCGGTTATGGGCTATCTATTTGAGTCAGGTAGTCTTGGGCCGTGCCGGCGGTCGGACGCGACTATCCGGGTTCCTACGCGGAGCTGCTCTCCTGGTTCCCGGACGATGAAGCGTGCCTGGACTACCTGGAGTGGCTGCGCTGGCCGGACGGGGTCCGCTGTCCCCGCTGCGCGGGGCGCGATGGCTGGCGGCTGGGCAGCGGCCGCTGGGAGTGCGCGGTCTGCGGCCGCCAGGCGTCGGTGACCGCGGGGACGATCTTTCACGGCACGCGCACGCCGCTGCGGTTGTGGTTCGCCGCCGCTTGGCAGATGACCAGTCAGAAGCACGGCGTGTCCGCGCTGGGGGTACGGCGGTCACTTGGACTGGGCTCCTACCAGACGGCGTGGGCGATGCTGCACCGCTACCGGGCGGCGATGGTCCGCCCTGGCCGGGAGCGGCTGTTTGGGCACGTCGAGGTCGATGAGGCGTACATCGGCGGTGTCGAGGACAAGGTCCACGGACGCGAGACGGAGACCAAGGCGATCGTCGCGATCGCCGTGGAGATCGAGAATCCCAAGGGGTTCGGGCGGATCCGCCTCGGACACGTGCCCGACGTCACCAAGGAGAGCATGCTGCCGTTCATCGACGGCGCGGTGCAGCCCGGCAGCACCATCCACACCGACGGCTGGCAGGCGTACCTGACGTTGGGCGACCGCGGCTACGAGCACGAGCGAACAGTGATGCGCCAGCAGAGCGATCCCGCCGATGTCGTGATGCCCGGCGTGCATCGCGTCGCCAGCCTGCTGCAGCGCTGGCTGCTGGGCACCCACCAGGGCGCGGTCACTCCCGAGCACCTCGACGCCTACCTCAACGAGTTCACCTTCCGCTTCAACCGCCGCCGCTCCAGGCGCCGCGGCCTGCTCTTCTACCGACTGCTCGAACAAGCGATCCTCGCCGAGCCGATCACCTACCGCAGTCTGATCGCCAACCCCAGCCCCACCGGACGCAGGCCAACCCGGGCGACCCCAGCCCGGCCGCGTCGCCACCGTGGCGGCCGTGCACCGTCCCTGGCGGCAATCGCCCGCAAATACTGGTCTCCCTGAGTCAAATAGATAGCCCTTTGGCGGTTTAGCCGATCATGGCGGCCCAGGCTTGTTGGATCGCGGTGATTTTCTGTTGGTAGGGGGCGCGGAGTCGTCCGGGTGAATATTGGTCGGCGATGATCGTTCGGCGGAGCTTGGCGAGCATGTCAGCGAACGATGGGTTGGTCTTGGAGAGGTACCACGGGGCAGGGTGCGATGCTCGGCGACATCGTCGCGGTGATGGCCGTAGATCGCGTACCAGGTGATCGTGAGGGTCATCGTCAGGAACTGGAACGGGGCGGTGCGCTCGACCGCGCGCTGGGTGCGGTTGCGCGCGTGTCCGACGCCGGCTTGGTGCTTGGCTTCTTCGAAGCACACTTCGATCGCCCACCGGTCGGCGTAGCGCTCGACGATCTGCGCGGGGGTGGCGTCAAGGTCGGTGGTGATCAGCGCGAGCTGGTAGCCGGAAGGCTTGGTGTCGTCCTTGACGATGATCACGCGCACCGGGGTGTTGGGGCCGAGCGGCTCCCACAGGCAGTCGATGGTGGCGAGCTTGAGCGTCTCGGTCTTGCCGTAGCGTCGCACCGCAGTCTCGATCCACTCGGTGGCGGGGTCTTGCGCGATCTGCGCCAGGCGCGGCAGGCGCGCTCCCCACTTGCGAGGCCGGCCGCGCAGTCCGGTGCGTGGCGGCGTGCGACCGTGCAGCGCTGCGTCGTGGCGCAGCCGCGAAGTGACCGTGACCTGCTTGGGTAGACCACGCCACGCGTTGGTGGCGTACGCGGCGTCGCCGACCACGTCGAGCTGCCGGTCGGGCAGGCGGGCAGCGAGCAGATCGACCAGTTCCCGCGCCAGCCGCGGCTTCGACGGGCGTTCGAGGTCAGGCTTGCCTTTCGGGATCTGCTTGCGTCTCGGGCGCCACAGCCGGAATAGCACCGGCAGGCACACCGCGCGATCAACGATCGCGATTCGCACAACGATTCCGACGACGACCCAGTTGTTTCCCCACGCGACCGCGGAGCGGTCGCTGTTGGCGGTCGCGTCGTGATGGTAGAAGCAGCCATGCACCCGCCGGCCCCAACGCTGCAGCAGGGTGTCATCGATCGCGACCACGACCGACGCGCCGGGATCCACAAAGCGCTCAGCGATCACAGCGGCGATCCGCAGTCCGAGCTCGTCAGGCGACCAGCGAGCCCGGCTGAAGAACCGGTGCGCACGGGAGTGCTCCCACACCCCGGAGAGCCTCGCGCCGACCAGCATCCCGCACACCGTCCGGCGCCCGGTCTGCGACACCTGACCGACCAGCAACGCCCGGAACGTCTGAAACGTCGGTTGCGTGAAGCACGGAGCCAGCAGGGACAACAACCCGTCCAGCGAAACGGGGACATGAAGGAGCATCGGCGGCGCCTCTCGTGGGCAGCCGCGACCGGGCGGCTACCCGACGCGGCATCAGGTTATGGACAGCCCACGGCCTCGAGGCCGCCGCCGGTGCTCCTCCCGACACGCCCGGGACAACCAACCCCGGCAACCCGTTCTGCCCCCCGCCCAGACGCCTGTCGCAGCTCAGCTCAACGCGTCAAAACTGCCAAAGTCGAGTACAGCCGGAACCCGAGCAAAAGCCCGATGGTCCGGACGGCCCGCGACCTCCTGGCTCACCCACCCGACGGCTACCGGATCGAGCTGGTGCAGTGGCCGACCGGGCACGCCGACGGGATCACCGCAGCCGACTTCCCGTGAAGCGCGCGCCAGACCCGGCGACGCTCCGCCTCGGGCGAAGGCGATCACGCGCTCGGCGGCCGTTCCGACCCGATCGGCGGGCTTCCCTCTGTCGCCGAAGTGGTAGCGCGCGGCGAGACGCGGGGAGCACGAACGGAATCGTCAGGCCACGAGTCAGCCGGCGGTGCGAGCCGGCTCGTTCGCCTGCGCCCAACTGACAATCCGACCACTCCCAGTGATGACCTCACCGCTATCCAGGACGAGGATCGGCACGGCCCGCTGGCCGCTGAGTTGCTCGACCTCTGCACGGTCACGCGCATAGGAGGGCCAGGTCCAGGGCCGAAGGCGTCCCCCCTTGACCGGCTTGATCTCGTACGTGTGCCTGGCATCATCGAGGGCCTTCGCTGCGCGTCCACATGGGTGGGCGAGCGGAGCCGGGGGGCTACCGGCGAACTTCTCCAACGAACACGTGTAGAGAATCATCGGCAGAGCCTACTCGGCCCGGCTTCAGGTCGGTGGCGAACGCGATCGTTCGCTGATGCGCCGGTCGCGCCGATGCGGACGATTGGAAGGTCGCCGAAGGGATCGCCCGTTCGGCGCCGGCGAGAACACAAATGCGATCGTGCGAGCGGCAAGAACGCGGCGCTCCCATCCGACCGAAGGGGGCGTTCGGGCGCCCTCGCGGCGGACTGCTCGTTTGTGGCCAAGGGCGACCTCACAGTTGCTCGCGATGCTGCAGCTGAGGTGCGAGCAGGAACGCGGGAAGGATCTTCTTGTGTAGACGTCCTAGGTAGGCAACGCCCACAAACAACATTCAGCCGCAAGCGACCGGCTCACCAGGTTGCGATTAATGGCGATTGACGAACACCGAAAGGACCGAACAATGAATAACGCATCAGGGTTGACGACGTACGTGATCCAGCGACGCGGCGGATGGGCATCGCTAGCGGAGCTCCAGGCAGCGGCGGCGCGATCGAAGGAGGTTGATGATACCGAGATGTCAGCCGACATCCGGTGGATCCGCTCCTACGTACTCGTCGAGCCTGACGGCAGGCTCGGGACAGTCTGCATCTACCAGGCATCGAGCCCAGAAAAGGTACGCGAGCACGCGTCACGTGCCGGTCTCCCAGCGGATGAGATCACCGAAGTCGTGGACACCGTAATCGTGCGCACAGATCCCGTGTCGCTGACCGCGTAGCCAGGCGCCCTCAAGCGGGCGGGAGACCGCTGCGCTTCGGGGACTGACAGCGCGCGCCGCGACCACGCCGGGCAGCTTGGAATCGAGCTGCGAGTCCACGCCGATCACGTAGAAATGACACGAAGATGAATCCGCACCTCCATTACCTCCTCACCAAGTACAACGCGGCCGATCTCCTACGCGGCGCCGAGCATGCGCGGCTTGCAGGCGAAGCTCGAACGACCGTCCGCGCAGCGGAGCAAGCCGGATTGACTGCTCGCATCAGCGCGCGTTTCCGGCTCTGGGTTGCCGGGAGCCCAACGGCTGCGCCTGGCGAAGATCGTCGGGCGGGGCCGGAGGTCACGCGTCACAGGCTGCTCATGTGCGGTCCTGCGGATGCGTCGAGACGCCGATGCCATGAACGTCGCCCGTACCGCCAAGACCGCTGAGAGGGTCCGCCGTCTCATCCTGCGCACGCCGTCGGGCGGGCCCGTCAACATCATCGAGCGCGGACGGCTCGATCCCGTTGATTCCTGCGTCAACGCGGGGGGGGTGACGAGGGGCCGCGTCAATCGTGACCTTCGAGGCCGGCACGGCTTCGGCCGCGGCGCACCGGCGCCGGCCTCGATTCAGGGTTAGTGACCGTTCGGTTGTGCGTTGACGGCGCAGCTCGTCAAGCCGAGGGACTTGGCGGCGTCGTTGACCTTCGTCTCGAGGGAGTTCGCTTGGCCCAGCTGCGACTGCAGCTCGGCTGTGTTCCCGGCTTTCAGGTCGTTGATCAGCTTGGTCGCGATGGCCGATTCCTGCTCGATGGCGCTCAGCCACGAGTTGGCGGCGGCCCTCAGCGAGCTGGGAGCCGTGATCCCCTTGACCTGTGAGAGCGTGCTCTCGGCGATCGAGAACTCCTTCTCCAGGCCCGGGACACCGTTCGACGTGTTGGCTGGAAGCGCCGTGATCTTCGCGTTGTTGTCCGCACAGATCTTGTTGATCTCGGATCTGTAGGCGGCCGGGCTCAGGCCCGAACTCGTGCTGGAACTCGAGCTCCCGCATCCGGCAATACCAATGACAGCGATCGCGATCGCCGCGACACCCCCGCGGTTCATACGTTTCCTCTCGTCCAGTTGACCTTGCGCGCGAACGCTTCGATCGCGCTCACACGATTCCTCTTCTGCGGAGAGGCCGTGAGTGCGCTCGCGGCGCTTGCCCCCGCAACCGCCCGGAATCTACCCGATTGGGCGACGGCCGAGAACGCGCCTCACACGCTCCGGGTCGTCCGCCTGCTGCAGAGCGCGGCCGCGCCAGGATCTCCCGACGGGCAGTTCCAGGCGTCTGCTGTACGCTCGCGGCGGTGGACGACAAGCCCGCCGCCAAGGACCCTCTCGAGCTGCTCGCCCACCCGCCGGCTGAGCGTTACGCGTTGCTCGAGCTGAGCGTCGAGTGGGACGGCCTCGACGACATCCGCTCACGGTTCGCCGCCGCGCTGAGAGTGTTCGTCATCACCAGATACCCGCTCGACTGGCTCGGTGACCGCGAGCACGCCTGGGTGACCGCGAACGCCGACGGCGACACGCTGGAACTGCCACTGTACGTTGCACTCGACGAGATCCAGCGACGGCTTGAGAGCACCGACAGCGACCTTCCTTCGGCGATCGGGCCGCTTGCCGAGGGGGTGGTGGTTGCCGCCACCCACAACCAGGGCGTCGTCTTGGCGGGCGCCTACGCCGACATGGCGCTCCGCGGAGAGATCAGCCGCCTCCTCGACACCGACGTTGGCGAGGCCGACCCGAGCCTCGGGACGCCCGGGGTGACCGCACGAACAGACGGCTGGGAACCGATTGGCCTCGGAGCAATCCAAGATCTCGTACAGGACGCGTTCGGCCCGGTCGACGTCGATCGCTCGCTCGTCGCACTGCCGCCGGCGAAAGCTCCCAGCGCCGGTTGCCCGGCGTGTGCGGGCAACCGGTTCGGATTTCCCGCGGATCTTGCAGAGGCCGTGCCGGCGATGTGCGCCGATCATCAGGCCGCAGCACACCGCATCACCGAGTCGAGAATCCGCCGTGCCCGCACGAGCAACAGCGCGGGAATGCGCGCGATCGCGCTTGGCTCCTCCCGGGTGAGCGACGGTCCCGATCCCGGCGGCGACTTCCCCATACCTCAGCGTCGCCGCACGGATCCGGGCCGTAACGATCCGTGCCCGTGCGGAAGCGGCCGCAAGTACAAGAACTGCTGCGGGCGGTGACCAGGGCGACTCAGGACACTCGCATTGTCGCCATTGCGATCACGCGAGCCGTGGCAGCGAAACAGTGAAAGCGGTCGTCTGGATCGCGACCGACGTTCAACGCGTCAGCCGTTCCGGCTGGAGGTAGTGTCAGCGGCGTGAACGAAGGCGCCCAGCGGGCTGACGATCGTACTGAGCGCCGGGCGGCGCGCGAGCTGGTCGGGCGCTATCACGAGGAGCAGCTGGGGTTGCTGCTCGAGCATGTCCGGGAGGGGTTCGTACGGCTTGACGCCGGCGAGATCGACCCGTTCGAGCTCGATGAGCTGATCCACCGCTACAAGCGCTCCGCGCGCGAGCTCTGGAAGTTCTGCGGGCAGAGCGGTTCGGGCTGGCTGTCCGCGGCGCGGACGCTCCGATACCTCGAAGCGCAGGGAGAGGATCTACCGGACTGGTGGGCTGCCGGCGAGCCACACCGCCGCCGGTGAGCCGAACCGTCAGCTGTGCGGGATGGAGGTTCCGCGGTCGAACTTGCGTAGCGCGAGCGGCGGGCACCGAAGCTCGCCGTCGCCGAAGCGCCCGACCGGCCGCCACAGGCGGACTGTGACCGTGCGATCGTCAACCTCGGTGACCTCGGCGAGTTCGTGTTCGAGGTATCGAGGCCGGATCCGGTTCGTGAACATCACCGTGTCACCCACGCACAGCTCGGCGATCGCCTGCGCGGAACGGACCGTGTGAACCAGTTGCCGACGCGCGTGAACGGCGTCGGCGATCGCGACCAGATGCTCATCAAGCTCTCCCGCCGCGATCGCGTCGAGCAGCTGACGCTCGGGATCCTTCAGACGGCCCTCCGCCTCGGTCCACAGGGTTGACTGGGTGCTGTCGTCGATCTCGATGCTCACGCGCCTATCTTGGCTGCCGCGGCGGACGCCGCCTCATGCACCTGCTCTGCCACCGCGGTCGCGTACCCGTGGACCCGCAAACTCGCGACCGCCACGGGATGACGCTCGCGCAACCACACGAGCAGATCAAGATCAGACTGATTCGCGCGCCGATTTGCCGGATACAATTGCTCGGCGCGAATAGGTCTTGTGAGCTGGTCAAGATTGCGGCCGTGACCGATCGCTCGTTGTGGCCCTGATTACTCTCGGGGGAACCGTCGGAATCGGGCAATGGCTCGCCAGCAGATGGCAGGCAGCTGGCTATGCCAGGCGGCAGGATCTCGCGAATGCTGCGGAACTTCACGAGCTGTACGGTGCCTTCTTCAGGCCGTGGAAAGAGTGGAGACTCAGCGGCTATCCGACTCTCAAGACGAACCCAGACGCGGCCGGACCGCTGGCCGCCAGAGCCGCTGTCTCCGAGGGTCGAATGGAGGCGCTGCTCTTTCGCTTCGCCGCCGAGCGTCAGCTATCGACCGACGATCTCCATTGCCTCGGTGCCCTGCGACAGACGTACCAAGCGCTCCGGAAGTCAGTCCTCGGGTCGTCACGTGCCCTCGCACGCTCGAACACCAACGTCGCTGAATGGGGGGTCTCCAGCCACCCCGATCACGTCGCCTTCAAGGCTCTAGCTGCGACGGCCTCAGCCGTTGCCGGGCGCTCTCGAGCCGATCTCTTCGGGCTGCGCGTGAGACGCCCCGGGCCGCTCAAGGCCAAAGACGCGCTACTCAAAATCACGTCAAACGACTACCAACGTCTCTGGCCGCAGATCGGGACGACGCTCGCGGACGCAACCACTACGGACCCGCCCCGGTTCGGCAACCTGAAGACATCTCGGGTGTGAACGAGGCTGCCTGGCTGCCGCTGCGGTCCGCACGATCGCTTCGTCTAACCGCGACGTCGCGTCGCGCGTGTCCGCTTTGGCGACCGAGCGCTCGTCCACGAGTTGGCGCTCCGGCGACCGCGTGGTCGCCGGAGCGGTCATGGGTCGGTGTCGTCGGGTGAAGACGGACGCGGTTGCAGCGAGATGCGTGCCTTCCGCGCCAAGGGGCCCAACAACACACTGGCGCCTCCAAACAAGCATGGTCCGTGTTGTTGCCCGACGGTCGTCGTGCAGCTGTTCACGCTGCAGCGGCGCGGCTATCGGCCTGATTACCAGCCGGTGACCCTCCGACCGACACGTACTGCCCGAGCACTTGACGTGGGTGCGGTCTAGCGGATACAACAACCTTTGAGTTAGCCGCAGCACGCGGCACAACGTGGTCCACAACGTCGGCGACGTGCCTACCAGAGCGCTCCTCAAATGACCGATGAGCCGCTTGGACTCGACCTGAACCAATTGTTGAAGAAGGGCGAGGACGAACACCTTGAGTTCAAGGTCGACGTCCCCGGTCCGGCGTCGGCCGCACAGTCCATCGCGAGCTTGGCTAACAGTGGCGGTGGACAGCTCGTCGTCGGTGTCGACGAACGCAGTGGGATTGTCGGGCTGAACGATCCATTCGGTACCGAGCGCATCCTCAACGAGGCCGCCGCACTCGTGTCGGCCGACGTGGAGGTTGAGAAGCAGCGATCGGGCCCAGACGGAGCACCGATCCTCATCGCGCAGGTCAAGGCGGCAGCCGACGGACCAGTCGCCGCACCCGACGGCACGCTGATGCGCAGGGGACCTGATGGTCGGATGCTCCCGCTCACCGCGGCCGAGCTCGCGCGCCTCGCAGCGGCCGACCCCAACGCCCAGCGCCACATGACTGAGTTGCTCGCCAGTATGAACGAGAAGCTCGTAGCGCTGCAACGGACGGTTGACAAGGAGCACTCGCCACGGTCCCGGCTCGTTGATTGGGTCGGCAGCGGCTTCGTTGGCGCGGTAATTGGCATCATCCTGACGTTGGTTATCAGCGCGTGAGGCGCGACTACGTCACGGCGCTTCGGACCGGGCCAGCAAGCTGGAGTGTTCGCCCATCCCGCGACGGAGACCTGGCGTCGTACGTCGCCAGCCGCCACCCTGGACACGGATCGCTACTCCGACCTACGGCCCCGGTATGAGTCCGACTCCAGCCTCGATGCAGCGCCGCTTCGACATGCTTCGTGCGGCTCAGAACTCGCGCGAGGAGACCCGTCTCCTTACAACGCCGATCACCGATTGCGTGGAACACCAGACGCACTCAGCGGGTCTCAGCACCGTGTTCCGCATCAATTACGCGGATGGATCGGAGGGCTTCCTCAAGCCTTTCGGGTTTCGCACGGTCAACGGCATCCGGCGGTGGTATGCCAATGTGGGGTCGTGCAGCCTGCATGGCCATCATCCGGACGAGACCGTGCTCAACGAGGCGACTGCGTGGCAACTCGCAAAGCGCATCGGAGGCCCCGTGGCAGTAGTCGCTACTCCCGTAGTCCTCATGGAGATCCCAGGAGGAGGCTTAGGCGGCGCGGTGTCCGCTCGCCGCTATGGCATCAAGGACAACGACCGCGCGGTCCATCGGTCTCGGGGGCACAGCCTCGCCGCCGCTCTCTTCGACGCTCTCATCGCCCAACAGGATCGCCACTCGGGCAACTACCGCTGGAACGAACCCGGATGGCTGTTCCGTCTTCCCGCGGTGATGGCCGATTTGATCCGGCACAGCCTCCCGGCGGACCCCCGTCGGCCGCAAGGGCTCGGGTTGATCGATCACGGGTTCTGCTTCGCGCGCCCGGGTGACTTCGTCCGACCGGACAAGCGCTCCCTGTTTGTCGAGTGGCGCCACGAGCAGCGCCTTATCGACCTCACCGACCCCGAGCGCGCAGTGCTCGACAGCCTGCTCGCCGATTCTCGACTCTATGGGCTGGCCGATTTCTTGGAGCCCGATCGCGCGCAAGCTTTGGCAGGCCGAGCCGAACTGATGCGTCGCCGGGGAACGATCTTGGATCCTGGCGAATGGTGAAAGCGCACGCCGGCCCCTTGACGTGGCATAACCCAAGAGCTAATGTTGTTGGCCGAAGGCGCCGATAAGGCGAGAGACCATGATCCAATTCGAGCTGCATACCCCTTCCATCGAACCTGGGGCGGAATGGGTCGTGGCGGCCAGGCTTCGCGTTGCTGACGACGGCAGCTATGAGCTCTTCGATCCAGTCGGCGTGCTCGATTTGCAAGCGGTTCATGGGACCCCCCGCCGCAGCGACGGCGTCAGGTTCGCTGACGACCCGGAGGAGTGGGCGCGAGCGGCGGTTGCGACCTTCAACGCGCCAGACCTGGTGCCTGCGAATCTGATCGACACCGATCCGTGGGAGGCTCCTGAATTCGAGGACCTCAGCCCAGACTTTGGCAGCCCTGAGCACCATGTCGCTGCCGGTCAGGCGCTCGCAGCCTCGTGACAGGCTGGCGTTAGAGCATGCCCAAGACGACGGTGTCTTCGACAGGATCGCTTGTTGCCGGGGCGGCTGTCCGTCGTGCTCGTGTCGCGGCTGGCTTAACGCAAGCCGATGTCGCGCGCGCGACGGGCACCGCTGCGCCATACATCACGAACATCGAGAACGGGCGCGAGAACCTCACGATCGGACGCCTCGCCGCGATCGCGGAGGCGCTAGGCCACGAGCTCCGGATCGAGCTTGTGCCGGTTGAGCAGTCCGACATCAATTTCGATTAGCGCCCGCCTGCGCCAGCGCCTGTCTGGCGGCGCATACACCGCCGGCGGAGACTTCCGCCTAATCACCGTGAGTTGCCGCAGGGGGGAGCCGAGAGGCCGAAGCTCCCGACGGTTTCCCGCAGCCCGCTTGGCGGCCTCGCAGCAGACGACATGCTCGCCAGCGTTCGAACGCGAGTTGCGGCGGGCGCTCGGCGAGATGGTTTACGAGCCCGAGCCGTTCCAATAGACCGAGATACGCATCGCTCGCTGCATCTCGTGGAGCGGCGCCCAGGCGGGGCGCGGTTCGCGCTTGCGCATGTCGGACGCTCCCTGCAGCGTGGGCCTGGGACGCGCGGCAGCGGACGGCTGCTTTGGTGAGGAACCCCTGCACGGGGCTCACGAGCGGATTGGCGACGAATGGAGCGGCCCATCGGCCAGTCTTCGGCGATGCGTAGGTCAGCCCCGCTGGCTCGATGGCGGGTAGATCTCGGCTCGACGGTGGCGGGTGCCGGCGAGCTGGCCTTCTGTGGCTGCCGGCGTCGGCCTGAGCACTCCAGGGTCTGTGCTCTCGCTCGGTAGGCTGAGATCTCCGACTCGAAAGGCTCCTGATGACGGTTCCCGACGCAACTCCCACCCGTGGCCGCAGCCTGCGATCCACGATCTCCTCCGGCGGCGAGCTGAGGCTGGAACTGGCCGAGCGCGACGTTCCGGAGCCAGGCGTCAGCGAGGTGGTCGTGGCCGTTGAAGCCTCGCCGATCAACCCGTCGGATCTCGGCGTGCTGTTGGGTGCGGTCGTCCCTGGCACGCTGCGGCCCGACGGGCCGGATCTCGTGGGGACTATTCCAGAGGCGGCGCTCCCGCTGTATCGCGATCGGCTGGACAAGCCGTTGCCCGTCGGCAACGAGGGCGCTGGCACCGTGATCGCGGCGGGCCCGGAAGCGGCCACGCTGATTGGCCGTCGCGTCGCGCTGTTCGGCGGGTCGATGTGGGCTGACTATCGCGTGGCCGACGCGGCAGCGGTCGTCGAACTGCCCGACGACGTCAGCACCGCGGAGGGCGCTGCGCTGTTCATCAACCCGCTCACCGCGCTATCGATGGTCGAGACGATGTGCGTCGAGGGCCACAACGCGCTCGTCCACACGGCCGCCGCCTCCAACCTCGGGCAGATGCTGGTGCGGATCTGCGCCGCCGACGGCATCGGCCTGGTCAATGTCGTGCGCCGCGCCGAGCAGGCCAGGGTGCTGCGCGAGCTCGGCGCGGTCCATGTGGTCGACTCCTCACAGTCGGACTTCGCCGACCGGCTCACGGAGGCGATCCGCGAAACCGGCGCAACCCTGGCCTTCGATGCGATCGGTGGCGGCTCGCTGGCCGGCGACATCCTCACGGCGATGGAACGCGCGCAGCCGCCGCTGACGTCGTACACGCCTTACGGAACCACGGTGCACAAGCAGGTCTACATCTACGGCTCGCTCGACTTCTCGCCCACCGTCATTGACCGCAAGTTTGGACTGACTTGGAGGGTCGGCGGATACCTCCTGACGAACGCGCTGGTCCGCCTGGGCGGCGAGGCGATCGGCCGGATGCGCGCCCGCGTGCTGGCCGAGGCCACGACGACGTTCGCTTCGGGGTATGCGCAGACCATCGGGCTGTGTGACGTCCTGGAGCCTGAGGTCCTCGCCGTCTTCGCGCGCCGCGGCACTGGGACGAAGTACCTCATCGACCCATCAAGCGACCGCTAAACCTGGCGAGCTGCCCGCCAAGCCACGGTGGCAGGAGTTCGCCACCGGCCCAAGGCACGGTCCCGGCAGCCGCACCAAATCGAGCCTAGGAGCGTGGGTCGCTATCGGCTCGCGGGGCAGGTGAGCAGTGAAGATTGGTGCTCTTGGTGGTGGTGACGGGCGGCGGTCACAGCGGTCTGCGCGTCCGTCGCCGGGGTGGCTGAGCGTTGGGGGGGCTTCTGGCCCTGGGGAGCCGCCCCCGGGGCTTGTCAGCTGGTGTTGAGGATCGCCAGGCCGCCTGCGCGGTGCAGCTTGAGCAGGTTGTGGATCGCGCACTCCAGTCGCCACTGCGCACGGGCGGCCGGTTTGCCACGTATCAGGACTCGGCGGCCGTCTTGGACGGTGCCGATCTGGCCGAACACCGGCTCGACGATCGCTTTGCGCCGGCTGTAGATCGCCCGGCCTTTCTTGGTTCTGGTCTTGCGCGCCATCCGCTGCTTGGGGGTCGCGTCGGTGGGGATCGGTCCGCGCGGTGCCGGCGGCTGGGGCTCTGAGTGCTTGAACCGCCCAGTCGCGATGTAGGGATCAACTCCGTGCTGCTCGCAGGTCGTGACGTTCTCCTCGGAGAAGTAGCCGCCGTCCGCGGTCATCACCGCGCCGTCGGGCAGCTCGGCGCCGATCGCCTCGAGGTTCTGATCAAGCTGCTCGAGCGCCGGCTGAAGCTGACACTGATCGGCGGCCTCATCAGACAGCTCCGCGACGACGATCACCTGGGCGACGGAGTCAACGACCGCCTGGCCTGAGTAGCACTGGTGAAAGGACCCATCCGCGGTCTTCATGATCTTCGACTCAGGATCGGTGAAGTTGCGCTGTGCGGTGGGCTTGGGCGCGAACGGGTCGCGCCCATCACGCGGCGCTCGCGGCTGCTTGCCTTGGGCCTCAAGCTCGGCGCGCCGCGCGGTCTCCGCCTCGCGCGCCTCGGCCTCGAGTGCCTCCTTCGCCTTCCGGATCTTCGCCAAACGCTGCTCGCGACGCTGAAGCTCCTCAGCCTCGAGTGCCTCCTTGGCCTCCCGGATCTTCGCCAGCCGCTGCTCGCGACGCGTCAGCTCCTCGGGCAGCTCGTCGCCGCGGCGATCGGGACCGAAGCGCTCATCCTCTTCGGCATCGATCTGCTCGGCCTCGGACAGCAACGCCGCGACGTTCGCTTGGATCTCAGCGATTTCAGCCTCAAGCTGCTGCTCCTTGGTGACCATCCGCTCATAGCTCATCGCCTTATGCCGCGAAGCGTTCGCGCGCAGCTTCGTCCCATCCAACGCCAAGCTCCCAAGCCCGACCAACTTCGCCTGCTTGCACAACCGCAGCGCCTGCACGAACAACTCCCCCAACGCCTCCAGATGCCGCTTGCGAAACCTTGCGATCGAGCGGTAATCAGGGTGCTGGTCGGCGCATAACATCCGCACCGCCACATCCCTGAACGTCGCGCGCTCCAGCTTGCGCGAAGACATCACCGCGTTCGCGTACCCGTAGATCAGCAGCTTGACCATCAACCTCGGGTCATACGGCGGAAAGCCACGCTCCTCCTCATAAGAGTCATAGATCGCCTGAAGGTCAAGCGTGCCGGACTCCACCAAGTCAGACACGAAATGCGCCAGATCCCCCTCCGGAACCCACTCCGCCAACACCGGCGCCATCAACAACACCTGGTCGGGGTCATACCGACGAAAGGTCTTCTCCTCACCCACCGCCCGACGGTCAGCCACCACCGACTCGTCGGCCTCCACCTCCACCAACCGCTCCTGCGCCACCGCCATTGCCATCCGATCCTCCTGGTCGCGTGCACCAGAAATCGTCTTAAACGCACCGGACGTTCCCGCCGAACGGTTGACTACTCAACCGCCCGGCATAAAGCGGTTACTGACCCAGGCTCCTAGCGCTGGCGAATCTGGCCAGCCTTGGTACCCCGACACAACGGTGGGATTGACGCTCCTTACGGGAGATGCGCGCGCGCCGACACCTCGTGGAGTGACAGTCCTGCCTTCACGATTGCATCCGTCATCCACGCCAGCCGTCCGCCAGCGAGCGCTTCGGCGGCCAGGGGATGGCCGCGTTAGGCGACGTCCGGGACGGCTCCGCGCCGACGCTGGCTGCGGGCCTCGGAGTCTCGAGTTTGGCGGCTTCGGCTCGGCGAGCCCTGCTCCCTGGCGATGACGCGCCCCGGCGCCCCGTCCCCGGGTGTTGATGCATTACGGGCGATTTGCGAGCGGGACGCAGCACAACTCGTTCGATCAGGCGGTGTTGCTGCATTGCAATCGGCCCGGCTGCTGGCGGCCACTAGCAGGCTAATCGGGGTTCCACGCCGGGTTCGGCGACACTTGGCGGTCGGAGTGCCGAGAATGTCTCGCCGGAGCTGTCGCGCCGCTGACACGTCCCCGAACAGATGACACTTACACCCGAGCAGCCGGATCCGCACCCTGCCAAGCGTCGGTCTCGTTCGCCGGCTGGGGCGAAGGCGACGCTCACCTGGTTGGCGATGGCGATGTTGACCCTTGGGTCGGTGGGCGATCTCGGTGCCACGCCCGCGACGGCCGTCCTAGGTCTCGCGTCAGTAGTGATCTACGTCCTGCCCGCGATCGTGTTCCTCCTGCCGGCGGCGCTCGTGTCGGCCGAGCTCGCCTCGGGCTGGCCGGGCGGCGTCTACAACTGGGTGTCGGAGGGGATCTCCCCCAGAATGGGCTTCGTCGCCATCTGGTGTCAGTTCGCGCAGACGACGTTCTACTACCCGGCACTACTCGCATACGTCGCGAGCACGTTGGCGTACGTGTTCGCGCCCAGCTTGGCGCACAGCGGCCTCTACACGACCGTCGTGATCATCGTCGTGTTCTGGGCGGCCGTGCTGGTCTCCGCCAGGGGGGTCCTCTCCACCGGCCGGCTGGCGTCGTACGGGATCTTCATCGGAACGCTGATCCCGGGCCTGCTTCTCGTCCTCCTGGCCGCGATCTACGTCCTCCAGGGCAACGCCTCGGCGGCGCCGCTCAACGCCCACCACGTGCTCCCGGCGTGGCACGGGTTGACGAGCGTCGTGCTCATCGTCAACAGCTTCTTCCTCTACGCCGGGGTCGAGGTCAACGCCGTCCACGTCGACGAGCTACGCGATGCCCCGCGCGAGTTCCCCAAAGCGACGCTCCTCGCCGTGGTACTGATCCTGCTCGTCTTCATCTTCCCGACGCTCGCGATCTCGGTCGCGGTCCCCGCGAGCCACATCAGCTTCACCGCGGGCGTCATGCAGGCGTTCAAGAGCCTGCTCGATCACTTCGGCCTGAACGTGCTGACGCCGATCATCGCCGTCGGGCTGGTGGTCGCCTCCCTGAGCGGCCTGCTCGACTGGCTCACCGGTCCCTCCACCGGCCTGCTGGACATCGCTCGCGAGCGTGGCTACCTGCCGCGGTACTTCCAGGAGCTCAACTCCAACGGCGTCCAGCTCCACATACTCGTCGCCCAGGGACTCACCATCACCCTGATCGGAGTGCTCTACGCCCTGGTGCCGGCAGTCTCACGCGCCTACTGGGTGTTCGCCGCCCTCGCGACAGAGGTCTACCTGATCATGTACGTCCTCATGTTCGTCGCCGCGATCAACCTGCGGCGGCGACAGCCCGAGCACCCGCGTGGCTACCGGGCGCCCGCGCTGCTGGCGATCTGCGTCGTCGGCACGCTCGCCTCCGCAGCCGCCTGCGCGGTCGGCCTGCTGCCGCCGAGCCAACTCGGACACATCACCACGGTGCCCTACCTCCTGGCGCTGCTCGCCGCGACCCTGCTCGTCGGCCTCCTCCCGCCGCTCCTGCTCCACAAGCTGCGCCGGTCCGACTGGAAGGCCGCTGCCTGAGAGGCGAGCAGGAGAGCAACAGCGGTCAGACGAAGGAGCCCTCGATGGCGCGCGACCTGCTTTCACGCCACGGCCATCCACGTCCGCGTCCGTCAGGAGTCATGAATGAATTAGTGGGTTGTGGCAGGATGTTGGGTGGTGGCGGCGTATCGCGAAGGCATGATCGATGAATCGCGGATTGCGGAGCGTTATCGGGGGTTGGGGCCGGAGTTGAACGAGCGTCAGCGGCGGTTGTGGGCTGCGTCGGAGGCGCGTGCGTGTGGGCGGGGTGGGATCGCGGCGGTCGTGCGGGCGACGGGGATCGGCAGGAACACGGTGGTGCGTGGGATCGCGGAGTTGCGGGAGGGGACGAGGCTGGAGGCGGGTCGTGTCCGTCGGCCGGGTGCGGGGCGGCCGCGGTTGACGGAGTGTGATCCGGAGCTGGTGGGGGCGTTGGAGGCGTTGGTGGATCCGGATACGCGGGGGGATCCGTGCTCGCCGTTGCGGTGGTCCTCGAAGAGCTTGGCGAAGCTCGCGGGGGCGTTGGTGGCGGCTGGGCATCAGATTTCTGATCGGAGCACGGGGAAGCTGTTGCGGGGGCTCGGGTTTCGGTTGCACGCCAATCAGAAGACCAGGGAGGGGAAGGATCATCCCGACCGTGACGCGCAGTTTCGCCACATCAACGAGACCACGCGGGCGGCGCTGGCGGCGGGCGAGCCGACGATCTCCGTGGATGCCAAGAAGCGGGAGCTTGTCGGGGATTTCAAGGCTGTCGGGCGGGAGTACGAGCCGACCGAGCGGCCGGTCGAGGTTCGCTGCCACGATTTCAAGGACAAGGATCTGGGGCACGCGATCCCCTATGGGGTGCTCGACCTCGCCGCGAATGAGGGGTTCGTGTCGGTCGGTGTGACCAACGACACGAGCGCGTTCGCGGTCAGCTCGATCCGCGCGTGGTGGATGCATCTCGGCCAGAAGCGCTACCCGAACGCCACGACGCTGCTGATCACCGCGGACGGCGGCGGCAGCAACTCCAGCCGCACCCGGCTGTGGAGGACCGAGCTGCAAAAGCTCGCCAACGAGCTACAGATCGCGATCCGCGTCTGCCACTTCCCGCCCGGAACCTCGAAATGGAACAAAATCGAGCACCGCCTGTTCAGCTACGTCAGCCTGAACTGGCGCGGGCGGCCGCTGGAGAGCCTGCAAGTCATCATCGACCTGATCGGATCGACCACGACCAGCACCGGCCTGAAGGTCTACGCGCGCCTTGACCCCCGCGAATACGAGAAAGGGATCAAAGTCACCGACGCGGAGCTGGCCGAGGTGAACATCATCCGCGACGAGTTCCATCCGGACTGGAATTACACGATCCACCCAACCCAAAAGGGCCCACTAATTCATTCGTGACGACTCAGTCCTGCTATGCGCAGGGACAGCGCATCCCGCGGGCGATCGCATTTGCTATCTCGCCAGCACCAGACGTGCGAGCGCTTCGGCGACGGACCGCACGCCGGGGTCAGGCGGGTTGCCACACCGCCATGGAATCGGCCTGAAAGGCTTGCTGACCCGATCCAGAACGACCGGTCGCACCCAGACGACGAGCCATGAGCGAGATCCGCCGAGGAAGCGCCGAGCATGAGGATGAGGCGCGGGTGGCCCGGGTCGATGTCGTCCATCGACCCGACAGATGCATCGGCTAATGGTCGCGGGCCGGAATCGGCTCAGCTAGCGCAGCGCGCCCGGGAGCCGCGGGGAAGGGGTCGGCGAAGTACTGGGTCTCGTGCGTTGCGAGACCGTCGGTGATCTCCATGACGCTGAGCGAATATGTGGGCACGCCGTCATAGGCGATCACGCACTCGCTCACCCAAAGGTCGCCGCCGCCCAGGATCCGGCGGATGGTGAAGTGGCGTTCGGCCGGGTGCCCGCCGCGTTGCGCTTGGATCCTTGACCGACCTCTGAAACGCTCGCCGGACTGCGGGTAGTCCAGGATCGCGTCCGCGGCGTAGATCGCGTGCTCACCGTCCAGGTCCCCGTGTTCGGAGGCCTCCCAGTGCTGCTGGATCCGAGCCCGGATATCGGCGTCACGATCAATTGCGCTGTTCACGCGTTAGGCCCCTCATGACCAGTAAGGAATGTCGCTAGCTCGCACGACAGATGCTACCCGAGGGTTCTCGTGCAGCTTAGGACCTCGCGGCGGTGCCAGATCGCCGCGACCCCGTTGCGAGGACCGGAGAACCGGAAACCTCCGCCCCATGATCTCCTGGCCGTCGTCGAGCTCCACCGGCGCTCCCAACCAGAGCGGACGAGCGTCGAATTACGTCGTCGTCTCCGACTGGTCCGAGCGCTTCGCGTAGAGGTCGCGATGCGAGGAGGAGCCCCTCGCGTCTTCCGTTTTGTCAGCATATGTGCGCGCGACCAAAGAACCGTGACGAGGAGGAGCAGAGAGATGGCCGGAACCGAGAAGGCGATCCTTGCAGGCGGGTGCTTCTGGGGTGTACAGGACCTGATCCGCAAGCTCGATGGTGTGACCGGCACGCGTGTTGGCTACACCGGCGGCGACACACCCAACGCGACTTACCGCAACCACGGCTCGCATGCGGAGGCGATCGAGATCCTGTTCGATCCCGACCGCATCTCCTACCGAGACCTGCTCGAATTCTTCTTTCAGATTCACGACCCGACGACGAAGAACCGTCAAGGCAACGACGTCGGGGCGAGCTATCGCTCGGCGATCTACTACGTCGACGACGAGCAGCGCCGCGTCGCGGAGGACACGATCGCCGATGTCGACGCCTCCGGCCTGTGGCCGGGCAAGGTCGTCACCGACGTGGCGCCCGCCGGACCATTCTGGGAGGCGGAGCCCGAGCACCAGGACTACCTTGAGCGCTACCCCAACGGCTACACCTGCCACTTCGTCCGTCCGGGCTGGAAACTGCCGCGACGCGCTCGGGAGGCGGCGCACTGAGCCAGGCGATCCACGAGGGGAGGACCGGGCGATGACCCGAACGGCAGATCGAGCAACAGGCCGCCGGGACCTCCGGCGGCGGAGTCGCTGCGGTGACCGCGTTCCTGAAGTCCAGGGAGGGCTAGCAACTTCAGAAGCAAGTGATGCGCGGCATGTTCGGACTGCTCAGAAGCAGATCTGACTCGGCGAGTGACGGCCATCGCCACTCGACCGCGCGCGCCTGCTGCGGTGTGGTTACGCTTTCGCCTTCGTGGGTCCGATACCCGATCATCGACCTGATCGGCGCGACCACGACCAGCACCGGCCTGAAGGTCTACGCGCGCCTGGACCCCGGCCACTACGAGAAAGGGATCAAGGTCACCGACCAAGAGCTTGCTGCCGTGAACATCGCCCGCGACCAGTTCCATCCAGACTGGAACTACACGATCCACCCAACCCAAAAGGAGCCACTAATTCTTTCGTGAGCCCTCAGTCGTTGGCGGAGTGGACGCAGCGCAGGGGACCTGGGGGTACATGGCGTTTGTCGTGCAATTCGACGCGAGCGGAAACCCTGCCGCCCTCTGTAGTGGAACGGTCATCTCGTCCAACGTGTGTTGACGGACACCGAAGATGGTGATGACGGCGCCGCGCTGGATGGTGACGAACATAGGGAACGACCGAACGACCGAACGTCCAAAGCCCAAACGTGTGTTCGAGAACCGGGGCCTCGTCCGTGCCCCATATGGAGGGGTGGTTGTCAAGGGGGTTGCGTTCATGGTTCCGTTGTTGCAGGGGTAGTTCAGGGGGATTGGGGATGTGGTTGCGGTTGGCGGGGCGGTCCGGGCGTCCGCGGGTGTCGCGACGGTGGTCAGCCTGAATCGAAAATAGCCGTGGGGTGGCGGCAGCGCTTGGGTTCGACAGCCTCCTTGGTCGTTTTGGGGTGTCGGTGGCGGTGGTGGTCAGGCGGCCTCGGGTAGGGGTTCGAGGGTGACTTGGTGGCCGAGGCGTTCGAGTTGCTTGATGAGCCGTCGGCGGTAGCGTTCGGTCGCTTCGGTGTCGCGTCGGTAGAAGAACTCTTCGCCGAGCTCGTCGTAGGGGGCGCCGCGCTGGAGGACGTGGTAGGCGGCGGTGAGGATCTTATGGGCGGTGGCGATCGTGGCCTTGGCGTGTCCGCGGCGGCTCTTGATCCGGTGGTAGCGGGCGGACAGGTAGGTGCCTTTGGTACGCACGACCGCTTTGGCGGATTCGGTCAGCGTGCCGCGCAGCCATTTGGAGCCCTTTCTCGTCTTGCTCGACTTTCGCAGTTCATAGGCCGGCTGCGGCCCATGCTTGTTGGACTTGCGTGATTTCCCGTGGTGTGGGGGTTCGACCCTGTCCTGGGTGATATTGGGCGGCGATGATCACGCGGCGGAGCTTGGCGAGCATGTCGGCGAACGATGGGGTGGTCTTGGTGAGGTACCAGGGGGCGCGCTGGCGGTGCTCTTCGACGACGTTTGGGTGATGCCCGGCGACGGCGTACCAGATGATCGTCAGTGTCATCGCGAGGAACTGGAAGGGGACGGTCCGCTCGACGGCTTTCTTGGTGCGGTTGCGCGCGTCGCCGACGCCGAACAGTTCCTTGCCGTCTTCGAAGGCGACTTCGATCGGCCAGCGGTCTGCGTAGCGCTCGACGATCTCGGCGGCGCTGGCGTCAAGGTCGGTGGTGATCAGCGCGAGCTGGTAACCGGAGGGCTTGCGCTCGTCTTTGACGAGGATCACGCGCGTGGGGGTGTGGGGGCCGAGCGGCCCCCACAGGCAGTCGATGATCGCGAGCTCGAGCGTCTCGATCTTGCCGTAGCGTCGCACGGCCTGCTCGACCCACTCGGTGGCGGGGTCGGTCGCGATCTTGGCCAACGCGGGGAGTCGTTTACCCCACTGGCGGGGTCGGCCCTGCTTGCCGGTGCGCGGCGGTTTGCGATCGTAGATCGCGCCGTTGGAGCGCAGGCGGGAGGTGATCGTGACCTGGCCCGGAAGGCCCCGCCAGGCCTCGGTTGCATACGCGGCGTCACCGACCATGTCGATCCTGCGGCTGGACAGGCGGGCGGCGAGCAGGTCGACCATTTCCCTTGCCAGCTCGGGCTTTCCGGGCCGCTCGGGGTCGCGCCTGTCCTTCTTGGCGAATTGTTTGCGCCTGGGCTGCCAACAGCGGAACAGGATCGGCAGGCAGACCGATCGCTCGAGGCAAGCCAAGCGCACCACGATCCCGACCACGACCCAGTTGTTGCCCCACGCGACCGCCGCCTTGTCGGAGTTGGCGGTCGCGTCGTGATGCCAGAAGCAGGCGTGGATCTTGCGCCCCAGACGATGCAGCAACGTGTCGTCGACCGCCACCAGCAGCGGCGCCCCGGGCGCTGTCAGCCGCTCGGCGATCAGCTCCGCAAGGCGCAGCCCGAGCTCATCAGCCGACCAGTCCGAGAGACTGAAGAAACGGTGCGCGCGGCAGTGATGCCAGACCGCCGAGAGCCGACAGCCGACCAGCATCCCGGTGACCGTACGCAATCCGGTCTGCGAAATCTGGCCGACGACCAGCGCCGTGAAGGTCGCAAACGTCGGGCGAGAGAAACACGGCGCAAACAGGAGCAGAAGCTCATTCAGCGAAGATGGGACGCAGAGCATCGGCGGCAACCCCCATGGGCAGCCGCGACGGGCCTCCCACCCGACCGCGGAAATGGTCATCGAACAACCACCGCTTCGGGGAAGCCGCCGATGCTCCTTCTGCGCCCCCGCGCGGCCGAACGCTCAACACCCCCGACCGCTCACCCCACCGCGCCTACCGACCCACGCCCCGCGCGCCCGGCTCAACCCTCAAAGTGCAAAAGTCGAGCGTCTTGCCCGAGCCCTTTTTGCCGCCGGACTCGCGCTGGCCGGGGCACAGCCCGGCCCAGGACGCGAGCTGATGCTCGGTCGGGAACTGGCTCACGTCGGGGCCGATCTCGGCGAGCAGCATCTCAGCGGCGCGCCGGTCAACACCGGGGATCGTGTCAAGCAGCTCCAGCTCACGGGAGAAAGGGGCGGTCAGCTCCTCGACTCGCTCAGACAACGTCGCGATCGTCTCATCGAGGAAGTCGATCTGCGCGAGCATCTGGCCGATCAGCAGCGCGTGGTGGTCGGTGAAGCGCCCCTGAAGCGCTTCTCGGAGCGCGGGGATCTTCTTGCGCAAGCTGCCCTTGGCGAGCTCGGCCAGGATCTCGGGGTCATGCGTGCCGGAGATCAACGCGTCGAGCATCCGCCGGGCGGACACGCCGAGCACCTCTGAGGCGACCGAGGAGAGCTGGCTCCTCCACGTTCTGGGTGGGTCAGGCAGTGACGGGCCCGGCGTTGAGCTTGCCGACGATGAGGTAGATCATCGCGATGAAGTTGCGGTTGGAGCGGTACCCACGGGCTCTGCGTTTCGCGGCTTGGATCAGCGAGTTGAGGCCCTCCAAGAGTCCGTTTGAGACGCGGCTGTGATGCCAGCGGATCACCCCAAGCCAGTGATCCTCAAGCATCCGGGCGAACTTGTGCAGCGGTTCCAGGTCGGTCGCTTCGACCTCGGCGATCCAGCGGCGCAGGTACTCCTCGGCGGTCTCGGGATCATCGATCTCATAGAAGCTGTCGAACTGCTGGGAGAGCGTGTACGCCCGGACCGTGTCCAGCGGCTGGGCGAGCAACTCGTCGAGCAGATCGCGCTGACGGTCGGTCAAGTTCGCCGGCCGCTTGAGCCACATGTACCGCGTGTTCGATAACAGTTCGCGGTGGTGCTTGACCTCCTCGCGGCGGACCTCATCGACGGCCTTGGAGAGATGCGACTTGATGTGGTAGCGATCGAACGTGATCTCCGCCTTCGGGAGGTACGTCAGCGTGCCCTTCAGGAACGCCTCGGACATGTCCTGGCAGACCTCCTGGACCTGGCCGGGATCGCCGCCGTGCGTCTCCAGAAACAGCGAGAACGCCTGCACCGTCTCGTGATCGCGGCCCTCGACCACGAACACCCCGCGGCGCTCGTCCAGGTCGGCGAACACCGAGACGTAGTCGTGCCCACGCCGCGAGCTGGTCTCATCGATCCCGACCCGCTCAACGCCTTCGAGGTTCTGCGCCTCGACTGCCCGATCGACGTAGTGATGCACGATCCGCCAGATCCGCATGTCCGACTCGCCGACCAGGCCGGCGAGGGTCGCGACCGGCATCTCACCGACCATCGCCATCACCAACGCCTCGAACAACAGCGTGAACCCCGACCGCGGCCGCGCCCACGGCACCTCTACCAGCCGGACCTTGTGCTCCGGGCATTCCACCCGCGGCACCCGCGCGGTCAGATACGCCTGATGCTGAAAGAAGTCCAGATGCCGCCACGTCTTCTCCTCCGTGTCATGCACCTTCAGCCCCGTCCGATCGCACTCCGGGCACGGGAACCGCGCTCCCTTCGCGAAGTCGACCCGCAGATCCAGCCGCTTGGCCTCAGCGTCAAAGTCGACGCTCACAACCTGCCACGGGTCGCTCAACCCCAGCGCTGCCTGGAAGAGAAGAAGATCCTGCGCTTGCATCCGACGGCTCCCATCATCGACGATCAGAAGCCGGTCAGGCAATCAACCGCCCCGGACGCTACCCACCCTCAACGTGGAGGAGCCGGAGAGCTTGATCCCGGCGTCCTGCAAGGTCTTCTCGACCCGCTGCACCTCGCGGGTGCGCTCCTGGATCTTCGCCTTGCGGTAGCGAACCAGGTCACGCAGTTCCCGCAGCGGGCGGGGCGGCACGAAGCTCGCGCGAACGAGCCCGTGCTCGACCAGCTGGCAGCCCCACTCGGCATCCTGAACATCGCTTTTGCGGCCGGGAACGTGGCGCAAGTGGCGAGCGTTGTAGAGCCGGCACTCGAACTCGCCCTCGAGCAGGTAGAACACCGCCCGCCAGTAGACACCGGTGGACTCCATCCCGACGACCGTCACCGCCCAGCTGCGCAGCCAGTCGGCGAGCAACAGAAGCCCGGACGTCGTGCTCTGAAACTCGCGGATCTCTTGCCGGCGCCCGCCGGCATCGTCGGGAACCCGGACGCACGCGGTGATCTGGGACTTGTGGATGTCGAGCATCGCGCACCGCTCGATCAAACGATTCACAGAAACCCTCCTGAGGGTCGGATGACAGAACAACCGCCCGGGAGAGCCTCATGCTGTGGAGTCTGAATCTCGTGCTCAAGGCAACAGTTCGGGGGTGCCCGAGACTCTCGCGTCCCACTCATAATCGGGCTCTCTGGCACCAGTTAGAGCCGACGTCGACCAAGGCGACCATCGCGCATTTCAGCCCGCCCGGGCCGGCCGGGCCAGCGGTGCACAAACATTTTCATCCGCTCCGGGCGGGCCCGCGGCGCATGATCACTCATATGCGGGGGCTGGTTACCCCAAGACCTTGGTTTCGTCGCACGTCCGCTGTCTATTCTCGAGCGCAGCCCGCCGGGGGGCGGTTGCTCATGGGCACGCCGCGGACTGGTGTGCGCGATGCCGGGGAAGCGTCCGGACCGCCTCGCCAGCCGCAACGGGTTGTCGATCGTTGGTCAGAGCGAGGCGCTGATCCTCCTGGGGGTAGTCGTTGTCTGCTTCTGCGGGATGGGGATCGCGTGCGTGAGGGGGTCGCCCGCCGGCATGGATGCTGGCGGAGCCGGGTCTGGATGGGTGGCGATCTCCCAGCAGAAGCCGCTGAGTTCGCGGGCGATCGCGACGGCAACGACGCCGTTGGGCTTGTGGCGTGCGTCTTTGAGCTGTCGCCAGCGGGCGTTCAGGCGGCGTTGCGCGCGCCATGCGATGTTGATGATCTCTGGTGGCTGGTCACGCTGTCGGCGTTCAAGCTTGAGACCGATCCCGGGCTGGCGGCGGTAGTGGTAGGAGGCCTCGATCAGCAGCCTGCGGGCGTGGGTTGAGCCGGCCTTCGTGATCGATCCCTGGCGGCGCCGTCGCCGGTGGTGTGCTCGGAGGGGACGATCCCGATGTAGGCGGCGAGCTGATCGGGATGGTCGAACCGGTCGAACTCGCCGATCTCGGCGCACAGCCCGAGCGCTGAGAGCGTGTCGATCCCGCGCAGGCATCGCAGTCTGGCCACCGTGTCAGAGCAACGCGACTCGGCTGCGAGCGTCGCGAGCTCGTTCTCGACGCGGTCACGGCGGGCGATCAGCACGTCGTGGGAGTGCAGGTAGTCGGCGATCGTCAGCTCCGAGGCGCGATCGGCGAACCGCAGCGAGGCGAGCCACGCACGGTGCTTGAGTGACCATGGCTTCGCCGGGCCCCTCGTAGTAGATCTCGCGGCGCAAGAGGAACTTCCCGAGCCGGTGGCGGGCGCGCATCAGATCGGCACGGATGTCCTCGCGGCAGCGCACCAGGTCGCGCAGCTGTTCGCGCTCGATCGACGGGACCGTCACGATCGCCAGCTGCCCCGCGGCCAACGCCCGGGCAAGTCGGATCGCGTCACGCTTGTCGGTCTTGAGCCTGTCGCTCGGCGCTCGGTCGGTTCTGCTCGGCGCGCAGACAACGATCTCGATCCCGTCCGCCCGCGCGCGACGCGCGAGCCCGTAGCCGGTCGGGCCGGCCTCGTAGACCATCCGCGCCGGCCGTGGCACAGCGCGCAGGACCGGCAGCAGCTCATGCGGGCGCCCGACCACACGTTTCGTGGTTACCTCGCCGGTCGCCTGGTCGAAGATCGCGATCGTCGACTCGTGCGCGTGCACGTCAAGACCGACCCAACGGATACCGTCAGGCATCGTCGGCACCTCCTCGTAGATGTGTGTGGCCCGCGTCGAAGCTCGAACCTTCGATGCGAACTCAACCCCCGTCACGCGGGGGTGCCGACTACCTTCGTCATCCGGACCGCTCATCCTCCATACGGTCTATTCCGCCTGCCCTCCATGGCCGGCGGGCGACCCCCTCGCGCAGGCACGCTCCGTCCCACCGAAGCAGGGGAGCCACAACCGCGGGCGGGGGTCCGCCGTCGGCGAGGATTCCCCCGGGATCAGAAGCCGGGGTCAGGCGGGCGGCCGTGGAGCAGCCCGCCGGTCACCGCGACCGCCAGCTCCCACGGGCCGGCGCGCATCCCGAGCTGCGACCGGCACGCCCTGACCGCGATGCCGAGCGACTCGACGGCGTCCGCGAGCGGCGATCCCGCGGGCCGCGCCGGCGTGAGCGACGCGTCGATCGCGTGTGCCCATGACCGTGCTGAGCGGCCGATCGTCTCGGCGCGGCGCACGAATGCACGCAGCCAGCCGCGCACGGTCCCGGGCGGGCGAGCGAGCCGCGCCGCGATCGTGCGGTGCCCAGCACCCGCGGCCTTGTCCAGCAGCGCGGCGCCGATCACCTCCGCGCCATCGCGCCTGCGCGGCACCGACCATGCGGGCAGCAGCACGTGCGTCGTCTCGCACGCCCGGCAGTAGGCTCGCCGCGGCCGCAGCGACCGCGCGCCGTCGAGCATCCGCACCTCCCGCTCGCGCGCGTACCCCCAGGCGGCCAGCCGCCCGCCGCAGCCAGGACAACACAGCCGCCCAGGAAGCCCGTGATCGTGCCCGCGTCGAGCTCGAACGACAGGTCCTCGACGGCCATCAGCCTGCCAAAGCGCTTCGATAGCGACTCCGCGCGAACGACCGCAGCCACGCGCTCACCGCTTTGTTCGACAGCAGCAATCGTTCACCCATGCAGGGTAACTAGCCCTAAGACAAGCGATCTCGGGCGTGCGAGGCTGGTTCACGGTTCTGGGCTCGACCGGCTGAGGTTTGAGCGCGGTTGTGGGGGGTGAGGAACGGATCTGGGTGGCGATCGGACTCGCGCTCGGTGTGGGTGGGTGTCACATGACGCGGTCTGTCCCCTGTTCGGGGTTGCTGGTGTGCCGGCCTGGTGTGGCCGGCGGTCGGTATGGCGGGTCGCGGTTCGTCAGGGCGTTCTTTCCGCACGTCTGAGGTGCGGAAAGAGCGTCAGAGGGTGTCGAGGAGGCGGAAGAACGCGCCCAGCCATGGGTTGTAGGTGAGGATGCGCCATCGCACGCGCCGGCCAGTGGTGATGATCTGGGAGGGGATCTCGATGAAGGCTGCGAGGAAGGTGCGGAAGTCCATGGTGAGCAGGCGCCGGCGTTGCTCGTTGTGGCGCTCGGCCCAGCGCGGGCTGACTGGTAGTAGGAGGGCGCACCAGGCCTTCAGGCTCCAAGCGAGCGCGGCCATGGTCATGTAGGCCCAGTTCGCGCACAGGGTGTTCACTGGGGCGTGCAGGGCGCGCACGCCGGACTTCAGCTGGCTGATGAGGTTCTCCTGGTTGCAGCGTTGCCGGGCTTGGTCGATCACTTCGTCGGCGGTCATGTCCCAGTCGTTGGTGATGTAGAAGAAGTATCGGTACTCGCTGAACAGGACGTTCTCGCCGCGCTCGACGGAGATGTTCTTGCGTAGCGCGACGACTCGGTAGTCGCGCTTGCACTTGCCGGGACGGTAGGAGAACTCGACGACGTCCTCGGCCTTCTGGCGCAGCGTCTTGTAGTTGCGCTCGCGCACGATCTCGTCCTTCAGGTTGCGCGGGCGGGTGCGCGTCGTGGTGGCGATCTGTCGTTCGGCGCGGGTGACGAGCTCGTGGTAGATCTCCTCGTCGGTGCTCTGGGCTTGCTCGATGAGGTTGGCGCGGGCGTCGTAGCCGAAGACGAAGCGCACCCCGTCGGCGTCCCAGCGGTCGAACTCGGCGGTGAGCGAGAAGTCGGTGTCGCCCCGCAGACGGATCTCTGTGAATCCGGCCTCGCGGCACAGGGTGATCGCCCGGTCGTAGTAGTCGACCACGCCCTCGTGGCTGGGCCGGTTGGCACCCAAAAGCCCCAGATACAAGGGTTCTTTGGTGTTCGCGAGCGAGACCACCAACGCCGAGTACCCCCAGATGCCGTTGTAGGAGATATCCATCCCCTCTTTGGTCTGCGCGTCGGTCGGCACGATGCTGGCGTCGGCGTCGATCACCGCCGGCTGCTGAAAGAACGCGTCCGGCTGACGTTGCCACACCTTCAACCGGGCCAGGTTGACCGCCTCCTGGAGAGCCATGATCGAGGCTGCGTCGAAGCGCCGGCAGAAGTCCCCGGCGGTCGTCGGGTCCGGGAGGCTCTCGGTCCCCAACCCGTCGAGGAACACCCGGTCGCAGCGGCGCGCCTCGATGTCCTGCAGGCGTTGCCCGCCGCACAGGGCGTTGTAGGCGATGTTCAGGACGTGATCGGACTCGTAGTAGGGCTTGTGCAGCTTGAGCAGATCCAGCGAGCTGTCGATCTCGCTGGCCAGCCCGACGTTGCCGATCAGCTTCGCGATCGCGCCGATACCGCCGTGCCCTGTTGCTTTCGTGCGCGCCGAGAGCTCGTAGGCGATGTTCGCTCGTCCGAGCACCGGCCCGGTCATGTTCGGGTCTGACGGCGCGCGCAAGACGCCGCTGGATCGCGGTCGCTTCGGCGCGCAGTCGGGCGGTTCGCGTGCGGCGGTTCGTGCTCATCGGTCTCTCCTCCTGGCCTCTTGAGTCTGTGCCACACACGATACCAGACAGTAGCCCTACTGTCTGGTATCGTGGTGGATACTAACCGCGGGAGAGAAACGAGATGCCACCGACCAACACCGCCGAGCGACTGGCCGACTACGAGCAGAAATATCGCGACCTGGCCGCCGAACTCGCCACCATCGGCCTGATCCACTCAGGCAGCGTCACCCGCCGCTATACCCGCTGCGCGACCCCCGGCTGCAAATGCCACGCCGACCCGCCCCAGCCCCACGGCCCCTACTACCAGTGGACCGCCAAGATCAACGGCAAGACCGTCACACGCCGACTCACCGAGAACGAGGCGGAGCTCTACCAGGAATGGATCGCCAACGACCGCCGACTGCGACACCTCATCCAACAGATGCGACAGATCGCCGCCAAAGCCGCCGAGCTGAAGCTCAGACAAGCAGCCCAATCCGTAGCCGGGCACGCTTCACCTCAACACGCACGCAGACGATCAGGCATCGGCTCGCAGTCGGCCCACAAAACCCCGGAACAAACGGCCTTGCAGGGCCCGCCCCCGAGTCCTCCGACCTAACCTACGCTTGGTTTAGGACTAGCCTGCGAGGTCGTGCTTGTAGGCGTAGTGGACTGCTTGGGCGCGGTCGCGTGCGCCGGTCTTCGCGAAGAGGTGGTTGACGTGTGTCTTGACGGTCGCCTCGCTGATCACCAGGCGGGCGGCGATCTCGCCGTTTGAGAGGCCGGCGGCAATGAGGCGCAACACCTCTGCCTCTCGCATGGTGAGCGCGTCGGGCAGGCTCGCTGGTGCCAGCGCCGGCTCGGGTCGGCCTGCGGCCGCGGCGGCTAGCAGGCGCTGTTGCACGGCGGGGTCGAGCACCGTCTGCCCGGCCGCGGCGGCGTGCACCGCGCGCGCGATCTCTGCTGCTCCCGCGTCCTTGGTCAGGTAACCGCGCGCGCCTGCTTGCAGCGCGCTGAGGATCGAGCTGTCGTCGGCGTAGGTGGTGAGCACCACGATCTCGATCTGCGGATGAGCCGCCCGGATCTGGCGTGTCGCCTCGACGCCGTCCAGGTGTGGCATCCGCAGGTCCATCAGCACGACATCCGGAAGGTGGCGGCTGGAGAGAGCGACCGCTTCCTCGCCGTCGGACGCCGTGGCCACGGGCTCGATCCCGTCCTGTGTTCCCAGCAGGGTCATAAGTCCTTCGCGTACCAACCCCTGGTCGTCGGCGATCAGAACACGGATAGGCTGTTTGCTCATTCACTATCCCCGGCTGGGACCGTAGGTATCTGCTGAACGCCCTCGAGTGGCAGCCGCAGCTCTACGAGCCAGCCGTCGCCTTCGGTGCCTGCCCGCAGCGAGCCCCCGAGGAGCTCTGCACGCTCGCGCATCCCTCGCAGACCATACCCCCCGCCGCTGCCCGCCAAGCGCTCAGCTCCTGAGCTCAGCTCCCCGCAACCGCTCCCAGCGTCGCCGATCGACAAAACCGCGGCCCCGGACGCAGACTTGTCGACGTCCAGCGCCACCCGCACCGCGGCACCCGGCGCGTGCTTGCGGACGTTGGTGAGCGCCTCCTGCGCGACGCGCACCACCGCAAGCGCGGCGGGGCCCCGGAGCCGGGAGCTATCGCCCGTGAACGTGAGCGACGCGTCGGCCCTCGGAGAACAGGGACCGATGCTCGGCGATGAGCGCCTCGAGCGTCTCGGTGACGTCGAGTCCTTCGCTGCGCAGAACGCCCACTGCGCGACGCGTCTCCTCCAGGCCCTCGCGAGCCAGCCCGTGCGCTTGCCGCAGGCGCTCCAGCCACGAGCGACTGCTCGGCGCCCGCCTGCACCAGCGAGGTGGTTGCCTCCAGCTGGATCGCCAGCCCGGCCAGCGCATGAGCGAGCACGTCGTGTATCTCTCGAGCGATCCGTGTCGACTCCTCCAGGCGCGCCGCGCGCAACTGCTCCTCGCGCGAGCGCTGCGTCTGGGCGAGCAGGAGCTCGGCCTCGTCGGCTCTACCGACGGTCTGGCGGGCGTTGGCGCCGGCGAGCTGCATCGCGGTGAACCCGAGCCCGTAGGCCAGGGCCTCGAGGGCCGCCTTGTCATAGATCAGCACGCCCAGCGCGAGTGTGAACAAGCCAAGGAAGAGGACAGCGCCCGCCTGAGGGAGCTCGAGACCGTAACCCGCGGTCGCTATCGCCACAAACGCGAACGCGCTGCCGGCTCCGTCGGGCGCCGCCGCTACCAGCAACCCGCCGGCGCCCGCGAGCATGAACAGATCCGCCGACGTGACGCGCCGAGCGTAGGACTGCCAGGTCCAACCGAGCCAGCCCAAGACCCCAACGACCAGCAGCAGCGCGATCACCAGGCCGCGACCCGAGCTCGCCGGGCCGGGATCGGAAACGAAGATCGTCCAGCCGATCAGGATCAAGCCAAACGCCCGGACGGCGAGGGCCACCCGGGCGTTCAGAGACTGCAGCACCAGCATGTTCGTAACGCTAAGGCCTACGCCTCAACGAGCGCGCTCTGGAGCGTCGCTCCGCGAGAGCGGACGGCCAGCACGGCGGTGCGGCCGAGCACCTCGGCGGCCGCCATGCCCAGCATCGCGACCGTCCACGCCTCGCGGCTGGTGATCGAGTGCTGCGCGCTGAAGTGAGCGATCGTGGCACTCCCTCCGTGGGAGATCCACACCAGGAAGGCCATCCGCGAGCCCATCCCAAGCACCCAGAAGAACCCGGAGAGCCAGCCGCTGCGAACGAGCGCCTCGTCCGCCTCGCCGCGCCGTACGATCACGGTGTGCCCGCTGGCGACGCCGATCGCGCCGCCCAGCAAGATGAACACACCGGCTAGGACGAGGTCGTTTCCTGCTGTTGGCACCCCGTGTAGGTAGGAGGCCACAGCGACGGCAAGAATGATCATCGGGCGAAACAGCTGCTTGATGGTGAGGGGGCGCTCCTTGATCTGCAGCAGCACAAGCAGGATCAGCGCCGAGTCGATGAGGTAGTCGGTAGCAGTCATAGGAGCATCCTGCTCCGCAAACACCGTCCGCACATCGGCTCACAGGTGGAACCTCGGGTTGATCCCGGGCGCCGCCTCCACCCACGGGGTGGAGAATGCCACGGACCCCTTACGGTGCAGAAACGCGATCGGGTGCTGATAACTCAAACCAGGGACCTGGTGGTATGAGGAGCGCGACGGCTCGCGCTGGCCTATCCCGACGAAATATGGCTCTCCGTGCATGATCGTAGGTGAGGTCACGCGAACGCTTGTTCGTGTGGGAGGGTGATTGTGACTGGGCCGCAGGTGAGGTGAATGAGCGCGAGCGCGGCTTGGGCGGAGTGGAACCCGTAGGCGCGGCGGACGATCAGCTTCACGCGGTTGTTCATCGCTTCGGCTCGGGCGTTGCTCAGTTTCAGCCGGCGGGCGGCGAGGATCCCGTCACGGTGTTTGCGGATCGTGCGTCCGAGGCGGGTGAACGGTTTCGGGCGGCTGCGGGACAGGCGAGCGAGGAGCCGGTCGATCAGCTCATCGACGGTGTCGAGGGTGAGGTTGGGGGCGAAGATCGCGCGGACCATCTCCTTCATCGCCCAGGCGCGCGGGACCTTCCCGCCGGTGGCGTGGATCGCGGCGAGCGTGTCCACCTGGGTGTCGGTCAGGTCCGCGGGGTTCTTCAGCAGCGACCAGCGGCTGTCCTTGAACGCCTTCGCTGCGCCCGTGTCACCGGTTGCGCGCAGCACGTTCCAGTGCTCGCGGCGGACCTCGTCCAGCGCCTTGGTGGCCAGCTGCACGACGTGAAAGTTGTCGATACAGATCACGGCCTGCGGGGCGTGCTCACGGACCGATTTGGCGTACCCCTCGCCCATGTCCATCGAGACCGCGGTGAGCTGCCCGGCGCGCTCACCGACCGGCCGGTCGCTGTCGGCTGCGGTTCGCTTCGGGGCCGGCGGATCGGGCGGTTCTTCCAGGATTTCGGCTGGTTCTGACGGTTCTGGCTGGGGAAGGGAGAGGTGCAGATCGGGGTCGAGCTCTGCGAAGAACTCATCGGCAGCGGCCTGCCCCTTGCCCTCGCGGCCCCACACCACGCACCGGCGGCGGTGATCGCCGACCAACGTGAGGTACCTGTGTCCCTTTGCGCCACGCGACCTCGTCGATCGAGATCTCGAAAAGGATCCGTGAGCCGGTCCTCGGCGGCGAGCATCTCCTCGCCGACGCGCGTGATGATCCGTCCGATCGTTTTCCAGTCGATCCTCGTCAGCCGACAGGTCGCGGTCTTATCGGTCGTTGTCGCCAACCACGCCACGAGGTCATCGAAATCGCGGGTGAACCTCGCACTGTCACGGGCGAACGGGACGCCCTCAACCAGCACGCCATGCTCGGGGCACCGCAGCCGCCTGAGCCGGGCGTGGACCTCCAAGCGCCAGACCCCAAGATCCAAGTGCCGCCAGACCGAGTCGTAATGCTGCAGGCTCTCGCGATAGGACGTGGAGTACGAGCACTTCGGGCAACGCAGCCGATGAGCCCGCAACCGCACGGTGACCACCACCCGGCCGGGCTCGAAGCCGACCGACCTGACCCACACTCCGGGCAGGCACAGCAGACGAGAGAATGCGGATGAGACGCGCACGGGCAGACCTCCAACTCGGGACTTCGAACACCCGCGAGCCTACGGTCTAACTCATGCGCGTCTCCCAACCCCCTCGGCCGCACCCCGCGACCACCAACAACGCCTGCTCAACGCCGCAAACCCGGCCCATCCGACAGGCCAGACTCACCTACGATCATGCACGGAGCCTCGAAATATTCTGGCCCCGGGGATCAGCGGGCATCGTCCCAACGGTGCCGGCAAGAGGAGCACGCTGGGCGCGATCGAGGGACTGATCAAGCCGCAGTCCGGGGCCGTGTTCCTTGATGGCGTCGACATCCGACGCCATCCCTCACAGGCGAAGGCCAAGTTGGGCGTGCAGCTGCAGGCGACGAGCTTTCAATCGCAGCTGACGATCAGGCAGATTGTGCGCCTCTACGCCGGGCTCTACGGTGTCGCTCTGTCCGACGGTGAGATCACCGAACGTCTGCAGGAGATCGGGCTGAAGGGGAGGCGTCCAAGCCGTTCAAGCAGCTGTCCGGTGGCCAGCAGCAACGCGTCGCGCTGTACGTCGCGATCGTCCACCGGCCGGCATTGCTGCTGCTCGACGAGCCGACAGCCGGTCTAGATCCGCAGTCGCGGCGTCAACTGTGGGGCCGGATCGAGGAGATCCGACAGCAGGGCGGAAGCATCCTCTTGACGACGCATTCGATGGAGGAGGCCGAGGCCGTGTGTGATCGAGTCGCGATCATCGACCACGGCAAGCTGCTGACAACCGAGACGCCGAAAGACCTGATCGAGAAGCATAAGGACGACCCCGACGTTCTCAGGGTCGCCCACGGTGCAGTGACCCTCGAGGATGTGTTCATCGGGCTCACCGGGAGCGAGATCCGTGATTAGCAATCAACGCGCCGCGAAACCGCCGCTCCAGCTCGTTCTGGGCTCGCTGCTCCGGGCGGCTTCGCTGTGCTCCTGAAGAACAGCCGGGCGCTGCTGCTCAGCATCCTGCCGCCGGTCTTCTTCCTCGTCACGACGAACTCGGGCCGAGCCACGCACAGCTACGGGGAAGCGCTGATCATCATCGGGCTGGCGATCGCCTACGGACTCGCCGCCGCCTCGATCCTCGGCTACGCGCTCGCCGTGGCGCGGGACCGCGAGCAGGGCGTCTTTCAACGTCTCCGGGTTACGCCCGCGCCCACATGGACCATCATGACCAGTCGCCTGCCGGCGCAGAGCCTCGCCAACCTGATCATCGCCCTGGTCGTCGTGATCGTTGGCAGCCGCCTTCACCATCTCTCGCTCTCCGCCGGCAAGTACGGACTGGCTCTCGTCGTCTCGATCCTCGCCAGCGCCGTGTTCCTCAGCATCGGGCAGGCGCTCGTTGGCCTCGTGAAGTCAGCCGACAGCGTCAACGCCGCCGGTCGAGTGCTGGTCATCGGCCTCATCCTGCTCGTGGCCCTCGGTCAGAGCGGGACACTCGGAGCCACGTGGGAGTCGATCTCGGAATGGTCCCCGGTCGGCGTCGTGATGACTCTCTTCGCCGCGGTTCTCAACCTGTCCAACTGGGACGCCCACGACTCGCTCACTCTGCTGGCATGCGGCGGATACATAGTCGTGTTCGCCGCCATCGGCATACGTTGGTTCCAATGGGACGCCCGATGATGCGCCGATCCACCACGACACCCTGACCGCTGGGCACGGCCAGACGCCCACCTGAGAGCCCTGCTCTCTAAACAGGCCGGGCATCTCGACGCCGCAGCCGGGCGCGCCGCTCTGCGCGGGAAGCACACACGGCGCCGGCAGCGTGGCGCGGCACGCGAGGGCATGCTGGTCGCGGGGAGCGGCGGATCCGCGAGCGGACGATTCACGGGAATGCAGAGTGTTGGTAGTCGATCAACTCGGCCCTCTGCTCGGCCGTGGTGGTCGCGTCTATTGCAAACCTCTGAAGCGGTGTCCTACCGATGCGCCCGGCGCACTTCTACTGATGTGCGCCAGCCTGTCTTGGAGGAAGCTCGCTGCGTGAGGGCTGTGACCTTTACCAGTCAGGCTCGCGGGCGTACGGGGGCGAGTTGGTGGAGACGGCGCCGACGTCTGGTGATGCTCACCGCGCTCGTGGTGCTGTTCGCCGTGGTGGACGTGTTCCTCTCGACGCTGTCTCCGATCCGTCTCCTCCGCATGGCGGTGCATTGCGAAAGCACCTCCGCCCGCGTCGTCAGCTCCCAGTTGCAGTGCCTGGTTTCCGGGGCCGTCGGCAAGGATGCGTCGGTTCGGAGCGTCGAGTTGGCGGTGGCGAGAGGCGACGGCTCCTACTCGTGGGCCGGCGCCGCCGGCGTCGCTGACCCGCACGGACGGGTTCCCGTGAGGGCTGACACTCCGATCTACATGGCCAGCGTGACCAAGGTCTACATCGCGACCCTCGCCATGCTCCTCTCCCAACGGAAGCTGCTGGCCCTCGATGATCCCATTGCCAACTACCTACCGGCGGCGCTCGTACGCGGGATCGATGTCTACGCCGGGCACGACTACTCCGGCGAGGTCACCGTCCGGCAGCTCGTGTCGATGACCTCCGGCATCCCGGACTACTACGAGGAGAAGGGTCCCGACGGGAAGACGGGGTTCGACTTGTTCGTCGCCGACCCTGCCAAGACCTGGACGGCCGACGAGACGATCAACCGGGCACGGACCGCTCTCAAGCCCCATTTCGCCCCCGGGCATGGTCTCTACTACTCGGACACCAACTACCAGCTGCTCGGCAAGCTCATCGAGCGGGTCACCCACACATCCCTCGCCAATGCCCTCCAGAGCTACGTGCTCGGGCCGCTCAGGTTGCGACACACGTGGTTGACGGGCACCCCTGAACCTCAGGGCCTCGCCGCCGCAGCGCACGTCTTCGATCAGCAGCGTGACATCACCAAGGTGCGCTCTGAGGACTACTGGGCCGACGGTGGGTTGGTCTCAACCCCCACCGACATGATCGCCTTCCTGAAGGCACTCAAGGAGGGCAGGATCATCTCGGCCGCGTCGCTGCGGGCCATGCAGACGTGGCACGCCCGCGACGGCAGCCCGACTCCTCCGATCCCGGGGATGAAGTACGGGTACGGGCTGTGGGACCTGCAGATGTCAGGCCCGACGAGCGTGTTGAACGGCGTCATGCCGGCATGGGGTGCCACCGGCTCGACAGGCTCGTTTCTGTACTACTCAGCCGATCGCGACCTGTACGTGGCCGGGAGCGTGAACAGCACCAGCTCCTTCGCCACGCAGTTCATCCTGATGGGCGCGGTCATGACCCTCTTCGGCAGCAAATGACCAAGGCTCCCTTCAGCCGCACCCGTCGGGGAACCTGGACCCCACAACCACGCCTGATCGGCGTCGCCCTGCCGTTCGTGGTGGCCCTTGTGTGCTCCGAGGTCGACCTGTCCATCCTTCTAGTCGCCTGGCTGCCGTTCCTCCTGGGAGTGGTCGGCGCCGCAATCCTCCGGTCCTGGTGGGCTCTGCTCGCGATTCCCCTCGCGCTCGTCGTCGGCACCCTCCTGAGCATCGTCCCGGACGGCATCCACCCCTCCGCCCCCGGGTTCATCGCCGGGACGACGCTGTTCGTACTCCTTGGCCTGGTGGAAGTCACGATCGGAGCAGCCATCGGCGTTCCGCTGGGCCACGAGCTGGAGCAACTGGTTCCGTCGAACCGCTGAGGGTGCTCCGGGCTACTTCCGACAGCGGCGGTTGCCGTGCCGAAAGGCGGCGTCGGCACTCTGCCGGGCACCTGCTTCGCTCACGCGGCGGTAATCGACAACGCCCCGGTGAGAGACCCGCTCAGCGCGGTACTCAGGGAACTCGGTCCGGGCGTTCCGGGAGCGGGGCTACCTATGCAACCGGCTCATTCGAGATGCACCCGGTGGCCGAAGAGTCAGCGCGTGCCGAGTTCGTCGGCGGGCCGACCGAGCCAACGGACCGCGCTTCGCAGCACCGGGATCAGCCGATCGATCGAGACCACCAGAACGTTCTGCTCAAGCCGCTGGACGCCGCTTGCGCGAACCAGGCAGACCACCGGCACCGCGCCACGTCGACACCACCGCCGACGCCGGCGAGACAGCCACGCCGCCTGTTCGCGCACGCCGGCACGCCTTCCCGAAACCTTCCCGGGCACGGATCCAAGCTCTTGCTCTGTCACGCTCACTGTCGGACCTCCTCGGTCATAGCGGTGTTCGCTCGAAACCTTCCTGTGAAGCCGCTCGCGCGACATCGGCGCCATCACCCAAATGGGCGCGCTACGTGTGGCGGGCACCACGTACTGGACGCGCCACAGGGGTTCTGGGCCGGCGGGCTCGATCGCGCGCTCGACACGCCTGGAGCCGCGCGAGATACTGAGCTGATGGTCACTGGAAGGCCAAGTTCGCCTGCCCGGGGCGTGACGTCGTGAGGCAGGAAGTGCGTTTCTGCAGTGCCCCTGACGGCACCCGCATCGCGTACGCGGTCCACGGCCGGGGCGCCCCGCTGGTCAGGACTGCCACGTGGCTTACCCATCTGGAGTTCGATTGGGAGAGCCCCCTGTGGCGGCACTGGCTCGAAGGACTGGCCGACGGGCACAAGGTGCTCAGATACGACGAGCGGGGATGCGGCCTCTCTGACTGGGACGTCGAGGACGTGTCGTTCGATGCCCGGGTGGCCGATCTCGAAGCCGTCATCGATGCGGCTCGGCTCGAGCGTGTCGCGCTGCTCGGAATCTCGCAAGGGGGGCCAGTGGCTGTCGCGTTCGCAGCGCGGCATCCCGAACGCGTCAGCCATCTCGTCCTGTTCGCGACGTTTGCGCGCGGCCGGCTCATGCGCGATCCCTCGCCCTCGGACCGCGAGCAAGCGCAGCTGATGACCTCGCTCATCCGGATGGGATGGGGCCAGGGCCTGCCCGCCTTTCGCCGTCTGTTCACCACGCTGTTCATCCCTGGCGCGAGCCCGGAGCAGATGGAGTGGTTCGACGAACTTCAGCGTGTGACGACCGCTCCGGAAACCGCGGTTCGAATCCGCAATGCGCGTAATCACGACGACGTGACGGACGAGGCGACGCGAGTGGCATGCCCAACGCTTGTGATGCATTCCCGCGACGACGCGCTGGTCCCGTTTGCGGAGGGGCGTCGGCTGGCCACGCTGATCCCCGGCGCGCGGTTCGTCGCGCTCGAGAGTCGCAACCACATCCTGCTCGCGGACGAGCGCGCATGGACGCAGTTCCGAGCTGAGCTGCGGGATTTCCTCGGTCTTGCCGAGCTGTCGACGCCGGCCGAACTTCCCGAGCTGAGCAACCGCGAGCTCGAGGTTCTGGCGCTTGTATCCGAAGGGCTCAGCAACGAGGAAGTCGCGGCGCGACTGTTCCTCAGCGTCAGGACCGTCGAGCGCCACCTTTCGAACATCTACGCCAAGCTGCGCGTCTCCGGGAAGGCCGCCCGCGCCGCCGCGGCGGCCCGCTTCTCCCGGTCGCGCGAGCCGCCACTGATTCGCGGTTAGCGGCCGGCGCGGCCGGTGGGCGCCTACGTGTATCCCGCCGTGTGATCTGGAATCTGGGCCTGAAGTTGCGTCGTGGCGCGGATGTCAGATGTGGATGCGTCGGCCAACCTTGCGCCGATGGAAACCCACCCACCGATCGAGGCCGCCGAAATCGCGAGGGCAGAGCCCAAGCTCGCCCCGCTCGTACTGGCGACGATGGCCTCCCAGGCACTGCTCGTCCCGCTCTCTCCCACAACCGTCGCCGTCGGGAGAGATCTCGGAGCGTCGGTCGGCGCCGTCGGACAGGCCCGCTCGGTTGCCGCCAGCGTCGCCATCATGGCTTCGCTGGCGATCCTGCGGCGCATCGACGCGCTGGGCGTTCCCCGCCTCCTGGGCGTCGGAGCAGCGCTGGCGATCGTCGCCTGCGCGGCCGTCAGCCTCGCCCCGACGCTGGGTCTGTTCCTGGCCGCGCACGTGCTGGTCGGGCTCGCCTTTGCCTGCCTTCTATCGGCCGGCTTTGCCGGTGTGGCCACGTTCCCGCCGGAGCGCAGGCCGTGGGCGGTCGGCTACGTCGCCGGCGCGAACGCAGTGGCCTGGATCGTGGTCCTCCCGGTGGTGGGGTCGGTGACCGAATGGCTGTCGTGGCGCGTCGCGGAGGTTGTCCCGGCGGCGATTGCGGTGGCGGCTCTGCTCCCCGCCCCGGCCGCTGCCCTCGCGCCGAACCAGCCCGCCGCACCACAATTGTCCACGTTGCTGCGCGCGCGATCCGCGCGACGGTGGCTCGGCGCCGAGGTGATCGCCTACGGCGCCTGGACCGCACTGCTGACCTTCGTCGGCGCGTTCTTCATCGAGCGGCTCGGCGTGCCGGAGGCCGCTGCCGGCTGGCTGCTGGCGATGGGAGCCGCCGCCCACCTCACCGCGTCGACTCGCAGCCGGACGCTGGTGAACCTGGTTCCTCGCAGGCACCTGGCCGCGGGGTCAGCCGTGATCATGGCGATCCTGCTCTTCGTCCTGCTCAGGCTCACGACATCGGCACCGCTCGCCGTCGCCACTTTCTGCCTGGTCGGCTTCGCCGCGGGGGTCCGCTCGCCGACGTCGAGCGCCCTCGGCCTCGAGCAGCTGCCCCGCCACCCGGGCGCGATGATGGCGGCGCGGACGGCCGCGACTCAACTCGGCTACCTGCTGGGCGCCGTCGTCGGCGGGGCCGTCATCTCGCACGGCGGCTACGGCACGCTCGGCATCGTGCTCGCGATCGGCATGGCCGCGTCGGCTGTACTGATCCTCCGCGTCGACGACCGGCTGGAGGCATCCCCAAGGAAGGTTCTGGGAAGCCCGCGCTCCTAGCGTGGTCGCACTATGAACGCACCTACCACAGCCAGCTCCCGCCCCACACTTGGCGTGAACGCAACGAGATTCCTCAGAGGTGCCACTCGCTCATCGAACAACGCGCTGCTGTTTGTGGTCTGCCTGGCGCAGTTCATGGTCATCCTCGACGTCGCCGTCGTCAACGTCGCGCTGCCGTCGATGCGATCCGGACTGCATTTCTCGACGACCGGCCTGCAGTGGGTGCTCAACGCCTACACGATCACGTTCGCCGGCTTTCTGATGCTCGGCGGGCGCTCGGCCGACCTGCTCGGACGCAGGCGCGTGTTCCTCGCCGGCACCGCGCTGTTCGCGCTCTCCTCGCTCGCTTGCGCGGTGGCCGACTCGCGCGGACTGCTGATCAGCGCGCGCGCACTGCAGGGATTCGGCGGCGCGGTCGTCTCGCCCGCAACGTTGTCGATCATCACCTCGTCGCTGCCGGAGGGACCTGAGCGCAATCGCGGCCTGGGGCTGTGGGGCGCGATCGGTGGCCTCGGTGCCTCCTCGGGCGCGCTCCTCGGCGGAGTGCTCACGCAGGCGCTCGGATGGCCGGCGATCTTCGCGATCAACGTGCCGCTCGGCCTGCTGGTGATCGCGCTCGCCACGCATGTGATCCCGGCGGACGTGCGCAGTGCCGGACCGCGCCACTTCGATCTCGCGGGCGCTGTGCTCGTGACCGCGGGTCTCGTCGCGGTGACCTACGGGATCGTCCGCACCGATTCACTCGGATGGGGATCCTCCAGCGTGCTTGGTCCGCTGGCGCTTGCTGCGGTGCTGCTCGGTGGCTTCGTGCTGGTCGAGGCACGGATCTCTCGCGCGCCGCTCCTCCCGCTGTCGATCTTCAGGCTGCGCCAGCTGCGCACCGCGAACGCTGTCGTCGTGCTCATGTACTCGGCGCTGTTCTCGATGTTCTTCTTCGTCACGCTGTACCTGCAGCAGGTCCTCGGTGACGACGCGCTGCAGGCAGGCCTGTCGTTCCTGCCGATGACCCTGTCGGTCTTCACCGCGTCGTCGCTCTCGCCGCAGCTCGTTGCGCGGTTCGGCGTCCGGCCGGTGGTGAGCGTCGGAATGCTGTCGGCAGCGTCCGGGCTGCTGCTCATAGGGCATCCTGTTGTTGCCTCGACCGCCGTCGGGAGAGGGCCATCGCTGCTTGCCCGTGTCAGGGCCGATAGCAGACCAGCCCCTCCCGGCGGAGGTGAGGTGCCGCGAAGCGGCAACAGGACGTAGCCCCGGTTGAGGGCCTGTCTATGAGCATCCGCAACGGTACCTCTTGGTCGGGGCGCTGTGAAGTGAACTGACCAAAGAAGGAGTACAGATGGGTAGTTACGCTGGTGTTGATTGGGCGTCGGAGAAGCACGATGTGCTCGTCGCTGATGCGGCGGGCGAGGAGCTGTTGGCGGCCACGTTCGCGCATGACGAGCCCGGGCTGCGGTCGCTGTGCCGGCAGTTGGTGCGGTTGAAGGTTGAGCTGGTCGCGATCGAGCGGCCGGACGGGTTGCTGGTCGAGCGGCTGCTGGACGCGGGGCTGCGAGTGCTGGCCTTGCATCCCAACCAGGTCGCGGCGGCCCGCGATCGGTTTCGGGTCTCGGGCGGCAAGTCCGATCGCTTTGACGCGTTCGTGATCTGCGAGCTGGCGCGTACCGACAATCATCGCTTTCGGGTGCTCGAGCCCGACAGCGATCAGACCAAGGCGCTGCGGGCGCTGACCCGCGGGCGGGAGGACCTCGTCGGCGCCAGAACGGCGCTGAGCAACCAGCTGCGCGCCGAGCTGGAGCGGTTCTGGCCAGGACCGCTGGGCCTGTTTAGCGATCTGCACAGCCGGATCTCGCTCGCGTTCCTGGAGCGCTACCCGAGCCCCGCCGACGCGCGCGGGCTGGGCGAGGCGCGCCTGGCCGGGTTCCTGGCCCGGGAGCGCTACTCCGGACGCCAGAAGCCCGCGCAGCTGCTGGCAAAGCTCCGGCGCGCGCCCGAGGGACGCGTCGGCGAGCTCGAGCTGAGCACCCGTCGCCAGCTCGTGCTCACGTTGGTCGCGACGATCAAGTCGCTGAACATCCAGATCAAGGAGCTCAAGCGCCAGATCGCTACCGCCATCCGCGAGCATCCCGACGGCCAGGTCTTCCGCTCGCTGTTCAAAGGACCGGACAGCGTGATCACCGCCGCGGAGCTGCTGTCTGAGATCGGCGACTGCCGCGCCCGTTACCCGTCTCGCGACGCGCTCGCCGGCGACGCCGGCCAGGCCGCCGTGGCGATCGAGTCCGGCAAACGCAAAGCCGCGTGCTTTCGCTGGGGCTGCAACAAGCGTCTGCGCTCGGCGTTCTGCACGCTGGCTGACAGCACCCGCCACTGGCACCCCTGGGCGCAGGACCTCTACGCCTCAGCCCGCGCCCGCGGCCATGACCACCACCCGCGCGCTGCGCACCCTCGGGCGTGCGTGGTGTCGAATCGTGTGGCGCTGTTGGCAAGACGGCGTGCCTTACGACCCCGCCCGCCACCGAGCCCTGCAACAGCACATCACTGTCACCATTCCCACGCCGTCGGGCCCAGTGCCCGACCTCACAGCCACTCAGCGGATGACCGGCGCCGCTGTCACCCCCAGGGCGGCCCGCAGGGCCGAGCGCGAAGCGCTTGACCGCAAGACGCCATCCGCTATCCAGGCCAGGGGTTGACACAGGACGTCTGCTATCGGGCGTCCGGCCTGGGGCCAGCTACTTCTCCGCCGTGCTGCCCGGTGGCGTGCTGTCAGGCCTGGGCATGGGCCTTGGTCTGGTGCCCTCGACGATCGCCGCGACGCAGGGCGTGCCGCGCAGCCAGAGCGGTCTGGCGTCAGGCCTGCTCAACATGTCGCGCCTGCTCGGCGGTGCGATCGGGCTCGCGGTGCTGAGCACGATCGCGACCTCACATTCGCACGCGGGCGCCGGTGTTGGACACCTGCAGGCGCTGACCAATGGCTTCGAGCTAGCGTTCCAGGTCGGTGCCGTGATCTGCCTGGTCGCGGCCCTCGTCGCGGTCACGCAGCTCCGCTCGGCGCCTCGCGTGCCCCAGGAACTAATGCAGACGGTGCGCGAGGTCGACGAGGCTGAGGCATTGGCGGCGTAGGTCCTGGCGGCGCCGGGCGAATCACGGCCGCTGCGCCGCCACGAACTTCACGAACGCCTGCGCCGCCGGTGAGAGCCGGCGATCACGCTGCCACCAGAGCGCGACGGTCATCCGCAACGCCGCCGAGAGCGCGGAATTGCGATCCGCGGCCCCGGCTGCTCAAGGAGCAGGGCAGGACCGCGAGTCCGACCCCGCGCGCGACGAGCGAGCGCACCAGCGCGAAGTCATTGGCCTCGAGCGCGATCCGCGGTGCCACGCCGGCACGCTGCAGCGCGGCGTCGACGATCTGCCGCGTGGAGGATCCGTGCTGGAACGCGATCAGCGCGTGGCCGGCGAGACGGCTGCCCGGCAACGGGCGTTCGCCGGCGAGCGCATGACGGGGGCTCATCGCGACCGCGAGCTCCTCACTGAAGAGCTCAAGCCGCTCCACCTCAGGCGGGAGCCGCTCCTCGAGCGCGAACGCCACGTCGAGAGTGCTTCCGTCGAGCATCTCGAGCGTCCGCTGCCCGGTGCCCTCGCGCAGGCCGACCTCGATGTCGGGCCCTTGTCAAGGGGGCTCGCCCCATCTAGGCGTGCAATCAATGCCGCGGGAGCGGTGATGATCGTGGTCTTCTTCACGTTCGGCCTGTCCCACCCACTGCCGCCGAAGGATGGGTGTGATACTCGGCGTGGCCGTCCTGCTCGACACGATGCTGGTCCGGCTGCTCCTCCTACCCGCGGTGTTGCGGCTGCTTGGCGGCGCCTGGTGGGTCCCTTCGCGCCTGCAACGATGGCTGCCGGCCATTCGCCTTCGCGACAGCGAACCCGAGACGTCGTCAGCGCGCTAGCGGGAGACCAAGCCGCTCCAACGCTTCCCGCGCCCGCCGCTCGTTCAGCAGCTGTCCATTTGCGGCGTAGCCCTCGGCGGCGCGACGCAGTGCGCCGCCGGCGTTCTGCTGCTCGCCCTCGGCGAGCAGCAGCGCCGCCCGCGCCTCCGCCACCGCCGCCGGCCACGGACCCCCGGGCCAGCGAGCGGCGCCGAACTCGGCGCGGTTGAGGAATTCGCGCCCGCGCACGAGCTCGCCGGCACCAGCGCACGCCGTCGCCGCCGCCACGTTGTAGCCGGTGGGGCAGAACGGGCAGACCCAGCGTGGATCGAACAGCATCTCGACACGATCGATCAGGGCCAGCGCCTCGGCGCTGTCCTCGGGCACTCGTAACAGCACTCCGCAAACAAGGAAGACGAGATGTGAGGCGATCGGTGAGATGTGCGCGAGCTCGAGCGCCTCCTCGAGCTGTGCCCGGGCCCCGGCGCGGTCGCCCAGGTGCAGGAGCGTCTCGCCCAGGCGCATGCGCGCGAGCGACTCTCCCGCGACCGCACCCAACTCACGACTCAGCCGTGCCGCGTCGAGCAGATGCGCGCGGGCCGCCTCGAGGTTGCCCGTGAACAGCTCGGTCTCCCCGAGCACGGTGGCGGCGAACGCCTCGCCGCGGCGGGCCCCGGCCTGGCGCGCCCGCGCACGCATACGCTTCGCGAAGCCGGCGAGACGGTCGTAGGGATCGCCTGCCGTGAGTACGTATTCGGTCACGCACAAATAGGCGTCGAACACGCGTCCTGCAAGCCCCGGTGAATCCCAGACCTGCGTGAGCTGGCGGCGCGATGTCTGCTCCCAGCCACCCTCGACGTGGGCGAGCATGCCGTTCAGGAGGGCGACGTTGGCTGCATCGGCCGCAATGGAATCCGCCTCCGCAGCCACCCGGCGCGCGCCCTCCCAATCGCCCGTGTGCCACGCCACCATGCCGCGCACGACCATAGACTGGCTGAGGTCTTCCGGCCGGGTGGCCCGAAAGTTTTCGAGCGCGGCCTTGGCGCCCGCGATGTCGCCCGCCGCCAGGCACGCGTGCGCGTGCTGGACACGTAGCGCCGGCACCAGCTCCGCGGGCGCGACCTCGATTGCCTCGGCATAGGCGGCGGGAGCATCGGGCTCGCCGGCACCGTGGAGGAGCTGCGCGCGTAGCGCGAGCAGGCGTGGACGCTGGTGATCGGGCGCGTGCTCGAGCGCCAACTCGGCCCACGCCGCGCCGTCGCGGTACGCGCCCACGTCCAAAGCCCACGCAGCCGCGTCAGCGAGAAGCGGGACAGCCTCCAGCATGCGGCCGGCGCCAAGAAGGTGATGGGCGACCCGCTCTGGTGGCGAGTCCTCCGCGGCGAGAAGCGCCGCGGCGCCGTCGTGAGCGCGCCGCAGAGCCTCCTCGGACACGCTGGCCGCCAGCTGTTCGCGCACCAGTGTATGCCGGAAGCGATAGCGTCCCTGCGTGCGTTCGAGCACGCCTGCCGCATGGGCCTCGCCGAGCGCCTCATCGAGACGATCGGTGCGCGCGAGTGCCCTCAGCGCCGTCTCGGTGAAGCCGTCATCGATTACGGCGAGAGCGGCAAGCAGCGGCTCATCGAACAGCGCGAGCCGCTCGAGGCGCTGCCCCACCACCTCGCGTAGGCGAGCCGATACCGCGACCTCTCCGGAGGCGTCCACCGACGCCGCCAGCTCTTCGGCGAAGAAAGGGTTGCCCGCTGCTGATCGCGTGATGGCGTCGAGCGTTCGCGGCGGCAGCGGCCGGCCGGCCGCACGCTCAGCCACCGCAGCAAGCGAGCTGCGGTCGAGTGGCCCGAGCACCACCTCCACCGCGGCTCCGCGCCGGAGCAGCCGCGATCGCACGAGCGTAGCCGCCTCAAGGCGTGGCTCATCGCCCATTGCAGCGAGCACGAGCATGCGTTCGCCGGCGCCGCTGCGGGCAAGATGATGGACAAGCGCCACCGTTGCTTCGTCAGCGTGGTTTAGGTCATCGATCGCCACCACCACACCGCGGTCCGCAGCAGCCAGAGCGAGCAGCTCAGCGATCGCGCGGAAGACCAGGCGGCGGTCCACAGCCTCCTCCTCCGCGGCCCGCACCGAGGGCAGTAGTCGTGCAAGCGCGACCTGTGTCCGGTCGGTGAGCGCGCCGATCAACTCCGGACGGCGTCCGGCGAGAGGATCCAGCGCCTCCGTGATCGGCGCGTAGGGTGTACGGCCCTCCGCCTCCTGCCCGGCACCCCGCAATGTGTGGAAGCCAAGCCGCTCCGCCTCGGCGAGAACAGCCTCGAGCAGGCGCGTCTTGCCGATGCCCACCGAACCGGTGATCAGCAACCCCCCTCCATTGAAGGCGGCAGCACGTTGTACGGCGCCGAACGCCGAGGCGAGCTCTCGCTCCCGCCCCTCAACGGACGCGTTGAGGAGCCGGGTTGCCCGTACCGCCGGCCCTCGGGTCAGCTCGCGCTGGAGCGCCAGCGACTCCTCCGAGGGCTCGATGCCCAGTCGTGACAACTCCTCGCGCAGCAGTCGGAACTGGCGTGCGGCAGCTGGCCTGTCGCCGCTAGCCGCACGACATCGCATAAGCGCACGATGGGCCTCCTCGTCTGCGGGGTCCTCTTGCAGCACCTCCTCCCATCGGCCTTCGGAACGCATGACCGAGAGGCGGCGCTCGCGCAGCGCCGCGCGCGGTCCAAGCGTCCACTCAGCGTACGGCTCGTCGGGCAGCAGGTCGCCCCGGTAGGCGGCAAAGTCGCCACGCTCGAATCGTTCAACATCGGTGATCACCTCGGCCGCCGGCGCGAGTTCGACCACGCCGCTCCGAATCACGATCGCGCTGCGATCGCCCAGGGCCCGGCGCGTATAGCTCGCCGCCTTGTGCAGATTCGAGGCGGCAGCATCGGCGCCGAGCTTGGGCCACAGCCTCTCGAGCACCTCGTCACGCATGAGACGGTGGCCGGAAGCCAACGCGAGCAACTTCACTAGATCGGTCGCGCGGCGCTGCACCCACGCCTCCACTGGGACCGGCCGCGAGTCCACGAACACTTCGAAGCCTCCAAGCATCCGGACCTCGACTTGGCGCATACCGCGCAACGCTACCGGACCAGCGAGGCGCGGTAGGGTCGGGGGAAGCAGCTTGGACGTCACCACATGACCAACCCTCGCGCTCGCAGGCCTGCGTTAACAGGACACGCGATCGTCGCTCATCTGCCCGCTTTGGACGAGGAGCGGCCTGGCGGGTGGCGCAGACCACGTAGCCGCTCAGCCTGAGCGAGCGCCAGCGCGGCGGTCGCCGCCCCGCCGGTCGAGGCGGGCGGTAGCGATATGCGCGCGCGGGGAAGCAGCAGAGCTCGTCGCGCCCGGCAATTGATGCGGAATGGACGAAAACCAGGCGTGTCGTAGCGGTCTGCCGAGGCATCGCTGATCAGTAGCGCTCCTCGTCCGTTGCGACAGCACTGCGGACCGCGAGCGGCTTCTGCTTGTCGTCGAGGCCGTCGCACAAACCAAACCGGTTATACGAATCTGACAACGGCCGATTGCGCCGACCTCGTGAGAGCGGCTCAGACGGGCAAAGTGGGTCCTCCGTGACGGAAATGATTCACCCCAGAATCGTCACCTTGTCGCAGACTTACAAAAAGTCGAGACAGACGATGGTTTGTGCGACGGCCTCCGCGCTTTGCGGGGAAGTCAGCGCCACGGGTTGAGATGCTCGTCGTGGATCCAGAGCAGGTCCCTCGGGACCGATCGCTCCGCGCCACCAAGCCCGATAGGGCGTTGCCGCATCACGCCTGAAGCGGTCATGCCGGCGTCGCTGCCGCTCCGCGCGACGAACGGGAGTCTGGTTGAGGCTGCCGCGTGGGCGACATTGCGGCAGTAGCGATTGAACGCTGAGGGTCGTCGCGACTGCGTCGCTTTGCAGATCGCTGAAGGACACGGCCGGCCTGCTCTTATTAGACCCTCGCTACGACAGCCGTGATTTTGGCCCCGCTTCTTGGGAAGGAACCTCGCTGCCGTGGACTCTTCTCACATGCGAACGCTAGGACTCGTCTCCAGCGACCAGCCAAGCCCGCAGCGCCTTGCGCAACACTTCTCTCATGAATCACCGCGCGGTGTTGATCGATCCCGCGCCCAGGACGTTCTTCGGGGTGCCGAGTGCGCGCGACCTCGAGATGCTCGATGCGCAGGTGGCGTTCCTCGGTGTTCCTTACGACGGCGGAACACCGCAGCCGGGAATCGCGACCGGGCAGCGGGCGGGGCCTGCGGCGGCCCGCGAGGCGACCGTGGATCAGTTCTACTATCCCCCGGTGGCCGATGCCGGGGATGATCAGGGGGCGGACGGCTGGTATGACGTGGAGGCCGACCGCGACTACCTGGTCGGCGTGAGGATGGCGGACGTCGGTGACGTCGCGATCCAGGGCTCGGACACGCAGGCGAATTACGAGCGGATCACGAGCGCCGCGCGCGGGGTTGTCGAGCATGGCGCCCTGCTGGTCGCAATCGGCGGTGACCACTCGATCAGCTATCCGCTTGGCCGTGGGATGGAGCCGTTGGGCGAGTTTGATGTGGTGCACGTCGACGCGCACACCGACGCTCTGGACACGCTGGATGGGGCGCGTCTCACCGGCGCGAGCCAGCTACGGCGGCTGGCGGAGCTACCGTTCGTCGGCACCGTCACCGCGCTGGGGGTCCGAAACGTCGCCCGCGCAGAGGTAGAAGGGATACGAGAGCTTGGAGGGCGCTGGGCTACCACTCTCCAGGTACTCGAGCGCGGAGCGAGCACTATGGTGCGCGAGACCGTCCCGATGACAGACAGGCTGTACGTCTCGATCGATCTCGATGTGCTCGATTCCTCTGTCGCCCCGGGGCACTCGCTCGTCGAACCGGGCGGGTTCAGCTACCGCCAGCTTCGCGAGCTCCTGGGCGAAGTGGCGAGACGCGGTCGCGTGATCGGGTTCGACGTCGTCGAGCTGAATCCGGCGCGCGATCCATCCGGTATGACAGCTCGAGTGGCCACCTGGATCGTCACGCACTTTCTCAGCGAGATCTTTGATCTTTGATCAGCCACGCTGAAGGCGGTCAGCCTCGATCCTGCCCGAGTGCCGTCCTCGCGCAACGAAGTCTGTTGGTGGGGCGGACTGATGGTTTGCTCGACCAACAGCAGTCTCGATCGCGCTGCTGCATCTGAGCAGTTCCGGCCGCGCTCGAGCCACGGCATCACCGCTGGTCTCACGAACCACCGGGCGCGAGGCGGGCGGCCCCAGCCGTGGTCTGGCTGCTCCTTCTGGCTGGCGCGCAGCCGAAGGAGAAGCCGCTCAGTCGTTGGCCACACGGCTCGGCCTCGAATCCTCGGGATGGACGCCCGCGGGCCGGCAGAGAGGTTGCGACGGGCGGCTCTTCGATGGACGGCTCCGCGGCGGCGTCGCTGGGGGCTAGGATCGTCGCACGCTGTCCATATGTCGGAGGAGGAGGGCACGATGCCGCGGTATGTGATCGAACGGGACTTTGGGTTCGTCGGCGAGGACGAGATGCAGGAGGTGGCTGCGCGGTCGAAAGCGACTGGGATTGAGCACTTCCCCGATATCCGGTGGGAGCACAGCCATGTCTGCAGCGACGAGAAGGGTGCGATCAAGAGTTTCTGCGTGTACGGGGCGCCGAGCGTTCAGCGTCTGCGCGAGCACGCCGAGCGCGTGGGCGGCCATGTGGTGACCAACGTCTACGAAATCGTCGGCGACATCACTCCTGACGAGGTGAAGCTCTGAAGCGCGCCCGCCTCGCCTGAAACGGCAGCCGGATCGCCTCGTGGCTCGGGCCGGGCCGTGTCCATCATTACGTGTGTAAGTGCCTGGTAGGCAAGCGCTCGTTTGAGCGCGAGGGTCCGCCGACCCTCGTCCTGGTCAGGCAATAGCGAGAGCGCGCGCGTGAACAGGTCGACGGCCTCGGCATAGGCGAAGTTGGCGGTGGCTTGCTCGGCCGCGCGGGCGGCGTAGTCGAGCGCTTGCTCGCGGCTGGCGACCGGCACTGCCTCACAGAGGTGGTAGGCAATCTCGGGCAGGGCGTGCTCGCCGCGTGACGCCTGCAGGGCCTCTGCGACACGTGCATGGATCCGCCGTCGGTGCGCGCGGGTGAGGCGCTCAAGGAGTGCACGCCGCACGAGCGCGTGCGAGAACGCAAAGCGCTCTCGGTCTCTGCGTGCGTGCTCGATCACAAGCCCCGCCGCGAGCGCCTCGTCGAGCGCCGCGGCGAGGTCCTCGCCCTGCAGATCGCTCGTGCGCTCCAGCGGCGCGAACTCGAACTCGGCTCCGATCACGGCGGCGACGGTTAGCAACCGAACACATGTGTCTGCGAGCGGCGCCAGGCGAAGGTTGACCACCTCGCGGATGCTCTCGGGCATGTCGGCGCGCGCGAGCGACAGGACTCCGCCGCTGCGGTCGGTGTCGCTCAGGTGGCGCACAATCTCCTGCACAAAGAATGGGTTGCCGGCGGTGTCGCTCTCAATCGCGCGCACCAGGTCGGCAGCGAGCGCCCTACCTGCCAGAACACGGGACAGCTCGGCGACCTCCCTGTCGGCAAGCCCGGCGAGCTGCACGCGCTCGAGCAGTCCCTGCTGAGTGAGTCGTTGGAGCGCTTGGGCGAGCGGGCCTCCGGGTCTCGTCTCTGTCTGGCGTTGCGTGGCCACCACGAGCAGTCGGGCGCTGGCGCGCGACTCAAGTGTGTGACGCAGCAGCGCCAAGGAGGAGTGGTCAGCCCAATGAAGATCGTCCAGCACCACCAGGACCGGTGCCTCGACCGAGAGCTCGGCAAGCAGCGATGCCACCGCATCGAACAGGCGATAGCGCCTTGTCTCCGTGTTTCCATCATCCGGGCGAAGCTCGTCGGCTCGAGTCTGAAGGCGCACCGCGATCGGCTCGAGATCGCTCGCTCGTAGCTCGACACGGCGGCGAATCTCCTCCGGCGCGGCGACTGCGAGGTAGTGGCTCAGCGCCTCGACGAAGTGCTGATAGGGGATAAGGAGATCCTCGTCGGCCGAACCGTGCAGCACGACGGCTCCCTCGGCGTACGCCTCAAGCGCGAGCTCGCGCGCCAGTCGACTCTTGCCGATCCCCGCCTCGCCCGACAGCAGCGCCATGCGCCCACCGGCCCCCGCACAGACCTCAGCCCATAACCGCCGCAGGATCGACATCTCCGCCCGGCGGCCGACGAACGGTCCCGGGACCTGCTGAACGAAGCGAGGTGGAAGCGGGAACGGGACGCCCGGCGTCCAACCGTCGCCACCTGGAGCTGCAGGTGATTGTGCCACCGGCCCCTCGCCCGCCGTCGTCTCCTCTGCGGCCGCGTCGTCACGAATCCGGCCGACATGCTCGCGCGTCTGCTGCGAGGGCGAGATCCCGAGCTCACGCCTGAGCCGATCGCGCAGCCGCCCGTACGCCAGCAGCGCGCCGGGACGATCGCCTGCCGCCGCCAGCCGGACGATCAAAGCGCGCTGCGCGTCCTCTGCCAACGGATCGAGCGCCACTCGCTTGCGCGTGTAGGCGATCGCGCTGGCGAGGTCACCGCGCGACTCCGCTTGCGCCGCGATCCGCTCCAGCAACGCGGACACAACATCGCGATGCGCGTCACGGTATTCGTAGACCCACTCCTCCTCGACGCCGGCAAGCAGCTCCCCCGTGCATAAACCAAGCGCCTCCTCGAGCTCGCCGCGCCCGAGATGGTCATGGAACGCACCAACATCGGTCCAGACAGCGGACCGGTCGAGGCCAACCCGCTCACGAGACACAACCAGCGCCCGAGTCGCTTCGCTCCCCAGAGATCGACGGATCGCCCAAAGCGCGTTTCGCAAACTCGCCCGGGCGCTCGAGTCCAGCACCTCCGGCCAGAAACGAGCCGCGACATCACCGCGCTGATGGTCTCCGGGATTGAGCGCCAGCCACGCGAGCAATGAGCGAGCCCGCCATGACCCGCGCAGCTCGACCGGCCCATCAGAGCTCTCAACGGCCAACTCCCCAAGCAGGCAAATCCGGACCACCCGGCAAGCCTACCTGGGCCACCGTCCCACTCACAGGCCAACGTTCACGGAAGCTGTGACGGTCGCTGGGACGGTCGCCCGGCAACCTCCTCACAACGCCTGCCCGAAGGCAAGCGAGACGGCAATTCAACCCAACAACCACAACACGAGAGGAGCGACGTATGCCCTTCATCGACATCAAGGTGATCCAGGGTGTGTTCACCCCCGACGAGAAGCGCGAGCTGGTCGAGCGCGTCTCCGAGGCCGCGATCGCCGTGGAAGGCGAGGCATTGCGTCCGGCCACCGTCACCGCACTCACCGAGACACCGAGCGGCGAGTGGGCGATCGGTGGACACACCTACACCGCCGACGACGTCAAGGCAATGCGAGCAGCCGGCGCTGCCGTGTAGCGAACCGGCTGGGGCCGCAGCACACGCTACGGCCCCAGCCTAGCCCCTCCGCGTTACAGAGCTGCCCTACTAGCGGCAACACGTCAAGTTTCTTGCGCAAAAGCGTGACTCAGAAGATCGAACCGACTACGGAGGGACCGGCACAAGGTAATGAACACGCATCTGAACCGCACACTTCCCGGGCCACCCGATGAGCGGCTCAAGGATCAAGAACGTGGTGAGCCGCGCCGTGTCGGCGTGGCGTTCACGCCGTTTGAGACGCGCGCGGATCTCATCCTGCGGCTGGGTCGCCAGGCGGACGATCTCGGTCTCGACCGTGTCGACGTCGCCGAGGGATGGACGCATGATTCGACGATCCTGCTCCTCCAGCTTGCCGCTCGAACTCGCAGCATCGGGCTCGGCACATCGGTGATCTCGGCATGGGGACGGACACCGGCCACGATCGCGCTGGGCGCGACCGGCCTTCAGCTTTGCAGCGGAGGTCGTTTCTCTCTGGGGATTGGCGCTAGCAGCCCACCATTGACCGAAGGGTTCCATGGCATTACGTGGGACCGGCCGCTGATGCGCCTGCGAACAACGCTGACGTCTGTAAGGGCGCTACTCAGAGGCGACCGGTTACCAGATCCCGCGGCCGAGGCCCGACCCCTTCGCCTGGGCGTCGTTCCCGAGCCGCCGGTCCCGATCGTCCTGGCGGCGCTGTCGCCGGGATCGATCCGCCTGGCCGGCGAGCTCGCCGATGCGTGGAGTCCGTTCCTGTGGGCGCGATCCCGCCTGAACGACGGGCGGGCGCTACTAGAAGACGGCGAGTCTCGGTCAGAGGCTCCCAGCCCCACGCGGGTTGCCATCGGGGTTCCCGTTGCGCTGGCGGCCGACGAGCCAGACGCACGGCAGCTCGCCGCGTGGTGGCTATCGACATATGCAACCCGCATGGGACCTCTGTATCCGCAGATGCTCTCGCGACGCTTCGGAATGGCCACAGCCGTCAACGCAGTGATTGATGCGGCCCGCGATCGACGGACACCGGAACTCCCCGCAGTGGCGGAGGATCTGGCCCACGAAGTCACGCTGTTCGGAGCCTACGAGCGGGCGGAAGCGGCGATCGCAGCCTGGTTTGCCGCCGGGGCCGACAGCGTCAATCTCGTACTTTCACCGAATCGCCCCGAGGACGAGCTAGCAGAGATCCTGAACGTGGCCGCGCGAGCCATCTCCACCAACCCCCAGGAAACTCGGCTCTCCGGGCATGATCGGGGGTGACGACACACGAACACGCGTTTTCTTTCTGGCCCTCCGAACCGCGTCACCCGTATTCCGCCACGACGCTCGCTCGACCCCGGGATGACCCGGTGCGCACGCACGGCAAACGGCGCAACGAGAAGGGAATGGAGCAGGCAGCTCCCCGGCACGCCACGACCCCCGTCAACGCGGGCAGCGACCCCGACGCCCCCCAACGACGCCCTATGGGGCGAGTCTCGCCATGATCATCCGGATGCGCCTGCGCGCAGGCGCGGCCATCCCTGGCCGCTTGAGCACGCATCCGCTGTGCCCACGATCGCCGGGCACGGGGCCCAGCGAGCAGTCCACAACCCAGCAGCAGAGGCGCACGCGACTTCCACCCGCCGCTCCGACGACCAAAAGCCCTGCTCAGGACGGAATCTCGATCGAGAGTCACCCCCGATCATCCACGGAGCCCCGGAAACTCCCTCCTCCTATCCGCCGTGCGACGCGAGGTCGCACGCATTGAGTGAACTACCGGATTGGAGATCGACGGATGTGAGTTGAGCGGTAGTTCCAGGTCCGTGCTCGATGGCCTGTCCCCGCCCCTGACGTGCGTCGCCGGTAACGGCGGGGTGCGAAGCTCAGGGGGAAGCCGAAGCGTCGCTGGTTCCACCCCGGGGGCGCGGGCGAGGGGAAGACCGGACGGGTGAACGTGATTGAACCCCTGTTGATGGCCCGTGAAGGAGAGCCTCGCATGGTGGGATGTTGTGGCGGGGTTTAGGGACTGGTCGCTGGGAAGCGGCGGGTGCCGGTCGGGGAGGCGACCCGGCCGGGTGAGCACCACTGTCCTCGGGCTATAGGGGGCACCCACCCCGGTCGCAGCTCGTGCGTGCGGAACGTGGTAACCCCGTCGAGGTCCGGCTGTGCCGGTAAGCCGACCGTGAGGAAGGCCCAACTCCCCGGCGGGAATCGGATGACCAAGAAGCGAATGCCGGCAGCCGAAAGGCAACGGGAAACCGGGACGCGATGGTCGCCCCCTCCAGGCGGTCGCCCCGCATAACCGGCCGGATACCGAGCTTCATGCCCGGGCGCGAAAGCGCGCTGACGTGGTCAGGTGAGCCAGCGAAAAGAAGATGACGAAGACGCCAGCACCAACGGACAAGTTAGACGCCGCGACCAACATCGCGGTGAACGGACCCGCGGACAACACGCTCTGCGATGAGCTGATCGTACGGCGTCGCGCCAGCGGACCTTCGACGGCTTGCTTGAGCCGTGTGCGGTGAAAGTCGCTCGCACGGTTCTTAGGGGAGCCGGGCACAGCAATGTGCCCGGCTTACCCGACAGTACCTGCCGCTACCTGATCACTGATCTGTATTGCAGCCCGCGCTCGCCCAGCACAGAGAACCGAGACGTCCCAAACGTGCGCAATAAGGCATGTGCCGCCTGCTTCGCAGCCATGACGGCAGCCGCCGCCGATGAAATCGCACGAGCACAACGTCAGCGGACCGCTGCTGCCGGGGTGCGAAAGAGTCGGCATCCGGTCGAGCGCGGAAAACCGCGGCCGAACAAATGCAGGTCTCGACCGCTCCGCGCCCAACCGCCCCAAAGCGCAACGCTGCGCCCCGAAGGGTCCGCCCAGTGCCCTGCCTAGGTAGACGCCTCGCACGTCGAGGGCAGAGACGGAGACCGAGCCGACGTGCGCCTCGCGCCAGAAGCGGGTGTCCGGCATCCAGCCGCTCACTGCCGGTTTCACGAACTAGCTCGCTTCTATGTCAAGCGTGAGTCGCTATTTGCGTGTTTCTGATTGGGCTTGCGAGATGTTGGGATCGGTCCGGATCGGGGGGTGCTGACGGTCGGGGGTCGCTCGTTGAGGGCCGCAGAAGGGCTAACTCGGATTCCCGAACTCGGGTAGTTCCGCGTTGATCGTGGGGGTTGAGGCGGGATTTCGGTGTGATTGACGGGGTTTGGGGCGGCTGGGCGTGCCGGACTGGGTGTTGTTTCGCTGTACGGACGGTTGGGTTGCTTGAAGTCGTGAGCGGGGCGGCGCCCGGAAATTGACGTCAGTACGTCTGTTTTCGGGCTTTGAGGGTGGTTCTGGCCGTGGTCTGTCCGGGCAGGACTTTATGGTGTCGAGTGATGGGTTCAGCGAAGCGCACCAGGTCGGGTGGCAGGGCGGGGCGGCGGCGTGAGCGAGCCGCGTTCTTCACGGCCCCTGGCGATGTCGCGCAGCGTCGCTACGAAGCGCTGCGCGCGTACTTCGTTGAGGACTCGACGGCCGCGGAGGTCGCTGCACGGTTCGGTTACGCACCATCGACGGTGGTCGCGATGGTCCGCGACTTCACGGCGCAGGCTGATGAGTTCTTCCTTGAGCGCCGCCCGGGCCCGCGGGTCGCGCCGGCCAAGGTGGCGGCCCGTGATGAGGTGCTGCGGTTGCGGGCAGCCGGTCACTCGGTCACCGAGATCACCCAGGCGCTCGCGGCGGGTCAGACGCCGCTGAACCGCACCGGGGTGTGGGAGCTGTTGGTCGCCGAGGGCCACGAGCGTCTCGGTCCCAGAGCCCCCGGCCAGCGCGGCGCTCCCACACGCGATGATCCACCCCGCACCCGGGTGATGCGCTGGCCAGAGCAGCCGGTGCGGCTGAGTAGTGACTACGCCGGCGCGCTGTTGCTGCTGCCCGCGCTGGTCGCGTTGGATCTCCCGGGCGCCGTCGCCGCTGCTGGGTTGCCGGGCACGCGTGAGGTTCCCGCGCTCTGCTCGGTCCTCTCGCTGCTGGCGCTGAAATCGATCGGACGGCGGCGTGTCAGCCATGTCGATGATGTCTGTGTTGATCCCGCGCTCGCCGCGTTCGCGGGGTTGGAGAGCCTCCCGAAGGCGAGCAGCCTGGGGAGCTACAGCTACCGTCTCACGCGCGCTCACGACCAGGCGCTGCTGGCGGGATTGGCGCGGTCGATGATCCAGACCGGGCAGACCCGCGGCGCCGATTTCGATCTCGACTTCCACGCGATCATGCACTTCGGAGACGACGTCGCGCTCGAGAACCACTACGTTCCCAGGCGTTCGCAGCGTACCGAGGCCGTCCTGTCGTTCTTCGTGCAGGACTCAGAGACCCGCAACCTGCTCTACGCCAACGCGACATGCACCAAGGCCGACCAAGCCGGCCAAGTGATCGCGTTCGCACGCCACTGGGAAACCGCGACCGGTCATCCCCCGTCGCTGCTGGTGTTCGACTCCAAGGTCACCACCGGCGCCGGACTCGCCGAACTGCACGCCGCGAAGCTCACGTTCATCACCCTGCGCGCCCGGACCGCGACACTCACCGCCACCCTCGAGGCGCTCCCAGACAGCCAGTGGACACCAATCACTCTGGACCGGCGCGGCGCGTACAACAAACCCCAGGTCCACGAACAGGACGTCACCGTCCGCGGCTGCCCCACCCCGCTACGCCAGATCGCGGTCCGCGGCTTGGGGCACGAGCACCCCACCCTGATCCTCACCAACGACCGGACCAGCCCACCAAAGACGATCGTCGGCCGGTACGCCAAACGGATGCGGATCGAGCAACGCCTCGCCGAGCAGATCCGTAGCTTCCACCTCGACGCGCTCAGCTCAGCCGTCGCGCTCAACGTCGACCTCGACACCACCCTGACCGTCTGGGCCGCCGCCGCCTACGACCACCTCCGCCAACGCCTCCCCGGCTACGAGGCCATGACACCCGACACCATCTGGCGCCGCTTCATCAACACCAGCGGCCAAATCACGATCGAACCGCACCAACTCACCTGCCGCCTCAAAAACCGGACCTACAGCCCGATCATGCGCAGCGCAAACCTCCCCCCGACCGAGATCCCCTGGTGGAACGACCGGCCGCTGCGATTCCAGTTCGCCTGACCCACCCCGCCCCGCAGCCAGCCACACCCAACCAGGTACCAATCCGCTGTTTGGAAATCCGATATGTCAAGCGTGAGTCGCTATTTGCGTGTTTCTGATTGGGCTTGCGAGATGTTGGGATCGGTCCGGATCGGGGGGTGCTGACGGTCGGGGGTCGCTCGTTGAGGGCCGCAGAAGGGCTAAGGACGCGTTGGTCGATGTCGGTTCGGGCGGTATCAGCGAGGATCACGCCGATTGCGGCAGGGGAGGTCGGCGGTGAGCGGGCACCGCGGCCGGGAGCGGGCCGGGAGAACGGCCCGCTCTAGCTGACGCAGGCCATCGGGTTGGGCGCTGTGCTGATCTGCACGACCTCTCGCTGCGGGCGGGGACGTTCGGGGATCGCCGGTGGCTCGGGCTCGGCGGTCGGTTTGCCGTTAGCGGCTTGCGGCTGGTTGGCGGGCGGCTCTGCGAGGAGCTGGTTGAAGCGGCGGGCGAGGTGGCGCTTGAGGGAGCGGATCGCGCCTTTGGTGGTCTTGCCTTCGGCTTCTTTGCGCGCCAGGTAGGCCTTGGTCGCCGGGTCGCGTTGGGCTCGGGTAATCGCGACGATGTGCAGCGCGTGGTTGAGCTGGCGGTCCCCGCCGCGGTTGAGCCGGTGCTGGGTGCGCTGGCCCGAGGAGCAGGGGATCGGCGCGGTCCCGGTCTGCAACCCGAAGCTTGAGCGCTTGCGGAACTGCTTGACGCCGGCGGTGTGGCCGATCAGGATCGCCGCGACCAGCGCGCCGCAGCCTTGCTCGGCCAACAGCTGCGGGCGGTGGGCCTTGACGAGCTCTGCCAGCTCTGCCCGGAGCTGCTCGACCTGCCGGTTCAGGCCGCGGATCTGGGAGACCTGCTCGCGGGCGATCCTGGCTCGCGCGCCGGCCGGCAGCTTGCGCAAGGCGCGGTCGACCCGGTCAAGCACGCGCGACTGGTTGAGCGCCCCGCGTTTGATCGAGCGCTCGAGCTCGGGGCACAGGTCAAGCAGATGCCAGCGCAACCGGCTCACGGTGCGGGTCCGCTCGGCGATCAGATCCTGGCGATGGTCCGCCAGCAGGCGGATCTCGATCGCCTGCTCGTTCAGATACGCGACCGTGAACCGCTCGACCCCATCCTTGACGACCGCTCTGGCGACCGCGAGCGCATCGATCTCATCGGACTTGCCCGGCTCGCGCTCGCCCTTGCGGGAGGCGCCCATCCGATGCGGCGCGACCCTGACGACCCGCTCGCCGGCGGCCAACAGCGCCTGTTCCAGCCGCCGCGAGACGTGCCGGCAGTCCTCGATCGCCCACACCCGCTCCTCATCCAAGCCCCGCGCCCACCGGACCGCGGCCAGATGCCCCGCGTCGTCGGCCTTGATCTCCCGGCTTCCGCGCACCCGGCCGGTGCCCTCATCGACCGCCGCGAGCGCGTGCGAGCCCTTGTGCGTGTCCGCCCCGATCACGATCAATGACTGTCCCTTCGTTTGGTTGACGCCGAATGAAGCGGATCTCCGGCGGACAACTGTCACGCAAGGCGAAAGCCACGCTTCTATCAAGTCACGCCGAAGGTCCTCGGGCGGCGACGGGCGACAGGAGCTTCGCTAGTCAGTCCACCGACACGACGCAGCAGTCGAGAGTCAGCCCGCCGCCAGCCCGAGGACTTACCGGTCGGGTCGGACGTCACCGCCCAGACCCAGAGACGATGACAGTGACAGCAGTCTCAGCGGTCGGCCTCGCCCGGGCTGCCGCTGCCGCTCCCGGACACAACCAGCCACGACGTCATGGGTGAGGCCCGCGGGAAAACGGAAGCCGGTCTCGAGCCGCACGCGGCCGCGCACCTCCTGTTCGCCAGCAGCGAGACCCGCAGCGCGGCCCGCTGGACAGTCGCCCCAGCCGATGAGCCCGGAGTACTGCTATTTGCGAATGCGGGTCCGCGCAACCTGTTGCCACGGGAGCGATCCGGAGTACCACAAATTTCGAGAGCAGGTCTCCGCTCACCGCAGCGCCGAGACCCGCTAAGCGCGGGAAGGGCGTCTCTGCGGTCGTTCGCCGCGTCTCGGCCGGCATCGGAACGCTGACGGTCTCGAGATCCGCGCAAAGCGCGTCCGCGCTGCGCGACGCGCGCAGACCTGCTCCTGAACTTGGCGGGTCTCCGGGTCGGTCGGCGGAGTCCGTCTCTACGCGCCCTGCTTCTGTGAAGACGCGGTACTCGAGGCTGACCCGTCACGACAACGGACAGCCCACGACGACGCCGGCCTCGCTCCTGGCGAAACGGGGGGAAGCTCCGGGCGTCCGATGGCGTCGGTGTCCTCCCTCAGATGAGCTCAAACCAGGGAACATGCGTACGTGCCCTGCTTTCGAGCGAACGCGGACACGTCGCCAATCCGCCGTGGCGTTCATGGGGCTCGTTCGTGGGCAGTCACTGCGGCTCGCACGACTGCTGCTCCGTCTCGCCTCGTCGCGTGTTCGCCTGCAATCCCTGCTGGGTCGACGCAGCATTCAGATTCCGCGCTCTGAGCGAGTGGTTCTTCCTGGCGGCTGCTCGTCGGGGCCTAACTCCCCGCGGCCCGCTCGGTGGTCGGAGTATCCGCCTTGGCGCATCGCCTGTGAATCGCTAGGTGGATGAGAGGGAGAGGAGCGAGCCGTCGATCGGACTGGAGCCCTGGTTCTTGTCCTCATCCAATCGGGGTGATGGCGCGCTTTGCGCCTCATGTGAACCTCAAACTGCACTCATGCAGGGATGTTGGCGATCGCTGATGGGGCAAGCACATGAAGGCCAGGAATGTGGACGAGCTTCAGCTGCAGACAGAGGTCGGAGACCGCCGGCTCGACTCTGACGGTGCGGCCCCGCTTTCGCTGCTGGTCGAGGCCAAGCTCGCGGTGCCGAGCGCGCGCCATGGTTTGGTCGATCGGCCGCGGGTTCGCCGGGCGCTCGATGCCAGCCGCGACGCGCAGCTGACCGTCGTCGCGGCTCCGGCCGGTTACGGCAAGACGACTGAGGTCCGGGCCTGGTGCGCGGATCTCGGCGCGGCGTTGGCATGGGTGTCGCTGGACGCCGGCGACAACGATCCGGTTCTGCTGTGGAGGTACGTCGCGACGGCGGCCGATCGGGTGCGATCGGGGTTGGGGCGCGGCGCGGTGGGGCGGCTGAGCGTGGCGGGCAGCCCGATCGAGGTCGCGGTCGATGAGCTGATGAACGAGGTGGCGACGTTGGGGGGTGAGCTGGTCATTGTGCTCGACGATCTGCACGAGGTGATCAGCGAGGAGAGCTTGTCGTCGATCGACTATGCCCTCGGGCACCTTCCCGCGAACGCGCACATGGTGCTGATCACGCGGGTCGATCCGGCGCTGAGGGTGGCGCGGTTGCGCGCGGCCGGGGCGCTCGTCGAGGTGCGCGGTTCCGAGCTTGCGTTCACAGCCGCTGAGGCGCACGAGCTGCTCGTGGATCTCGGTCAGCTCCAGCTCGGCTCGGAGGAGCTCGACGTGCTCGTCGAGCGCACCGAGGGCTGGCCTGCGGCGCTCGTGCTCGCCTGGTTGTGGCTGCGGACCCTCGAGGATCCAGCCCGGGCGGTGCGGGCGTTCGGCGGAGACCACCGGTTCGTCGCCGACTATCTGAGCAATGAGGTTCTCGCGAGGCTCGACGAGGACGACCGTGCGTTTCTCCACGGCGCCGCGGTGCTCGGCGAGTTCACCGCGGAACTCTGCGATGAAGCGCTCGACCGTGCGGACTCGGCGGCTCGGCTCGCCGAGCTCGGGCTCACGTACCAGTTCATCTCGAGGTCGGAGCGAGGCGGTTGGTTTCGTGTCCACTCGCTGTTTGCCGACTATGCGCAGGCTCAACTTGCTCCGATTGACCTGGACGCGCCGAGAGCGATTCACCGACGTGCCGCCGAGTGGCTCCGATCGCAAGGGTTGGCGGTCCAAGCGGTCGAGCACGCGGCTGCGGCCGGCGACGATCAGCTGCTCGCCGCCCTCCTGGTCGAGTATCACCTGCACCTGATCAGGGGCGGGGCCGGCCGGACGCTTCTGCGCTGGGTTGGCACGCTCCCGGACGAGCGGATCGTCGAGCATCCGGAGCTTGCGGTGGGGGCCGCGACGGCCGCGATGCTCCTCGGCGGGCGCACGTTGACGCAACGCAGGTTGCTGGCGATCGCCGAGCGGGCGGGTGGGGAGCGACCCGACCAGCGCGACGCGTACGTCGAGGCGGCGGCGCGGCTGGTATGGGCGGTCACGATCGACCGCGGCGTGCGGCAGGCGGTGCTCGACGGGCGGCGTGCGGTCGCGCTGGCTGAGGCTGACGCGAATGAAATCCTCACCGCGGCTCTGAGCTCCTACGCTCGCGTTCTATTCTTCGCCGGTGAGCTGGACGAGGCGTCCGCGGTGGCGATGTGTGCGCTCGCGCACCCCGCGATCGAGCGGGCCGTCCCGAGCCTGGTGGTCGCCCGCTCGACGCTTGCTCTCGTCGCGATCGAACGGGGACGGCTGGCCTCCGCGCGGGACCACGCAGAGAAGGCGAAGGCGGCCGTGGGCCGGATCGGTACGAGTCGGAGCTGGCTCGGGGCTAACGCGTCCGTCGCCCTCGGCTCTGTGCTGGCTGCGGAGGGAAGCCTCGTTGAGGCCGAGCACGAGCTCGCCTCCGCTGAGCGCTTCTTTTGTGATGAGGTGGCGAGCCTTCACCACACGTGGCTGCTCGTCGTGCTGGCCCGCGTCCGCCTGCGCCGCGGTCGTCTTGCCGAGGCCGAGGTGACGCTGCGCTCCGCGAAGGAGGCGCTCGGCGAGCTGATCGACAGCGGCCCGGTTCCCGCGCTCGCCGAGGAGGTGGAGCAAGAGCTCGCTGCGGCGAGACGCCGCGCGTCGCGCGGCCAGTTACTCGAGCCGCCGAGCGAGGCCGAGCTCGCCGTGCTGAGGCTCCTGGCCAGCGACCTGACCAACCGTCAGATCGGGGAGCGCCTGTTCCTCTCGCCGAATACGATCCGGTCACACAAACGGGCGCTTTACCACAAGCTGGGGGTGCATTCCCGCTCGGACGCGCTCGCTCGCGCCAGCGCGCTCGGGCTGCTGGGGCAAACGCAATCATCCGGGTGAAAGACCCGCGTCTCGCCCACGCGGACGGGTCGGAGTGGGACCCTCGAAGGTATGGCTGACCGGAATTATCGGCTGATCGTCGAGGGAGAGCTGAGCGACGCGCTCGAGCCCGCCTTTGACGGCATGACGCTCACGCGAGCCGCGGGAAACACAGCCCTGACAGGCAACGTCCGCGACCAAGCTGAGCTGCAGGGACTGCTCCGGCGCGTGTCGGACTTCGGGCTCACGTTGCTCGAGGTGAAGGCGATCGACGCCCCGAACACGGCCAGCCCGCCGCTAACACAACACACAGAGGAGCGTTGATCATGGCTACCACGACTGAGCCACCCAGGGTTGCGACCACGGTGCCGTTGAATTGGCAGGAGGTGTGGTTCACCAACTGCCCGATGGTGTCGGCGAACAACGTCGACCAGGAGCTGGGGTGGTGCCGCGAGGAGTACAAGAAGATCGGCGTCGAGTACGCCTACTTCCGCCACGCGCCGGAGAACAACTGGTACCCGCACTACATCCACAACCTCGACAACCTGATCCGCTTCGGCGGCCTCTACCCGCCGATCCACGTCAACGCCGACCTGCGCCGCACCGTGCTGCTGGGGGCGACCTGGGTGTACGAGGGCGGTTGCATGGTGGTCCGCGCCCGCGACGAGATCTTCCGGATGCAGGACCTCAAGGGCAAGAAGATCGGGATCTCCAAGAGCCTGAACACGATCAAGAACGACTGGTGGCGCATCCAGGAGCACATGGGCATCCTGAACATGCTCAAGCTCAACGACATGACCCTCGACGACGTCGAGCTGGTCGATTTCCCCTATCCGGATGACTGGTACGACAAGCCCGAGATGCTGGTCCCGCCGATGAACAACCCATCCGAGCTATGGATGCGCCGTGACCACAAGCACGACCTCGCCTTCCGCCCGCTGGAGACCGCGCTGCTGGCCGGCAAGGTCGACGCGATCTACACCCAGAGCAAGGTCTTCCAGCACCTGCAGGAAGCCACCGGCCAGCTCAAGATGATCGAGGACCTCACGCGGTACCCGGACTGGACGGTGCAGATCGCCAACACACCGGCCGTCATCACCTGCACCGACGTGATGGCCGACGAGCACCCCGAGCTCGTCCTCGCCTACATGAAGGCGATGATCAAGGTCGGGCGCTGGGCCAACGAGCACAAACGTGCCGCGGGAGCGATCCTCAACCGCCAGACGTTCTACCAGGACGCCGAGGACACCTACCGGGGCATCAAGCACGTCGACATGGTCCCGAGCCTGAGCGCGCAGAACATGCAGTGCGTGAAAATCGGCAAGGACTTCATGGTCAGCCACGGCTACATCAAGCACGACTTCGACGTGGACGAGTGGGCACGCCCGGAATTCCTCGAGCAAGCGGCGACCGAGGTGCTCAAGGAGGAGTGGCAGACACGCAGCTGGACCAAGCTCCCCGAGGGCGGCGGACTCGAGGCCGAAGGCACCCGACTCGGGTAGCCGAGCAGGTCGATCCAGGCGACCGGGCCCGATCCGCACGCGGCGCCCATCACCGCCGGTCCGGTGATGGGCAAACCACCTATCCCAAAGAGAGAAAGCCATGACAACAACAGCCAAAGAGATGGTGGGCCAGGCCAACGCCCAGATCGAGCATGTGTCCCCCCAGGATGCTGCTGACGAGGTCGCCTCCGGAAAGGCCGTGCTTCTCGACGTCCGAGAGCCCGTGGAGTGGGAGCAGCACATCAAGGGCGCCATACAGGTGCCCAGGGGCCTGATCGAGTTCATCGCCGACCCCGGCAGCCCCAAACACAACGCCCAGCTCGACCCGAACGGCCGGGTGATCGTGTACTGCCGGTCGGGCACCCGCGCCGCCCTCGCAACACTCACCCTGAAGACACTGGGTTACGAGCACGCCGCCAACCTCGACGGCGGATTCACCGCCTGGAAGGAAGCCGGCCTACCAACCGACGAGCACCACTCCGACATCTAGTAGGAGCCGAGGTCTCCGACCTGAGCCACAAGGTGCCCGCACCACAGTGGAGGGCGAGCGATGAGCCACACGAAACAGACCAAGCAGGATGAGCAGCCGGCCGAGAAGCTCGGCCGTAAGCACTACGAAAAGGAGCTCGCTCGCCTCCAGGGCGAGCTCGTTCGCCTCTAGGAGTGGGTGGTGCGCGACGGGATCAAGGTCTGCATCGTGTTCGAGGGGCGCGACACCGCCGGGAAGGGCGGGGTGATCAAGCGGATCACCGAGCGGGTGAGCCCGCGCGTGTTCCGGGTCGTCGCGCTCCCAGCGCCGACCGACCGTGAGAAGTCCCAGATGTACGTCCAGCGGTACCTGCCGCATTTCCCGGCGGCCGGCGAGGTCGTGATCTTCGACCGCAGCTGGTACAACCGCGCGGGCGTCGAGCGGGTGATGGGCTTCTGCTCTGAGGACGAGGCATTCCGGTTCCTGCGACTCGTCCCGCTGGTCGAGCAGGCGATGGTCGACTCCGGGATCATCCTGCTCAAGTACTGGCTCGAGGTCGGCCAAGACGAGCAGACGCGGAGGATCGAGTCGCGGATCGACGACCCGCGCAAGGTCTGGAAGCTGTCGCCGATGGACCTCAAGTCCTACAGCCGCTGGTACGACTACTCACGCGCACGCGACGAGATGCTCGCCGCGACGAGCACCGACTTCGCTCCCTGGCACATCGCCGACTCCAACGACAAGAAGCGCGCCCGGCTGAACATCATCAGCCACCTGCTCGAGCAGATCCCCTACGACGCCCCAAAACGGAAGCCCGTCGCCCTTCCCGCGCGTGAGAAGCCGCGGGGCTACCGCGAGCCCGACCACTCCAACCTGCAGATCCCCGCCAGGTACTGACCGATGACCGTCCGCCGGGAACCATCGCTCGCTGATCGGGATGACCCGCTCAGCCCGACGACAGGCGAGGACCGATCCCGCCTCAATCGGGCGCTCAACGCCCTCCCGACCGAGAGGTGATCACCTTGGGCCACGGAATCAGCGAGATGTTGACATTCGCAGTCGGCGTGGCGATCAGCCCCGTGCCAATCATCGCGGTCACCCTGATGCTGTTCTCACAGCGAGCACGTGTCAACGGACTGATGTTCCTGCTCGGCTGGGTCGTGGCGCTGGCCCTCGTCAGCGGTATCGCGTACCTCGCGGCCGATCAGGCCAACGCAGCCACCGACAGCACGACCTCCGACACGATCGCGTGGGGAAAGATCGTGTTCGGCGTGCTCTTCCTGCTGCTGGCTGCGCGCAACTGGCGCAGCCGACCGGCACCTGGCACCGAGCCCGAGATGCCGAAATGGATGGCAGGCATCGATGCCCTGAAACCCGCCAAGGCGCTCGGTCTTGGCCTTCTGCTGGCTGGTGTAAATCCGAAGAACCTGATGCTCGCGGCCGCGGCCGGCGCGGCGCTGGCCGCACTCGGACTCTCGACCGCCAACGCTGTCGGCTCGCTGATCGTGTTCGTCGTCGTCGCCAGCCTCACGATCGCCGGGCCCGTCGTCTATTTCCTGCTCGGCGGTGATGACGCCAAAGCCCGCCTGGACGAGATGAAGAACTGGCTCGCCCTGCACAACAACGCCGTCATGGCCGTGCTGTTCCTCGTGTTCGGCGCCAAGCTCATCGCCGACGGTCTGCCGCCGCTGACCTGAAAGCCAAGCCCAATGCCATGAAATGGGAACTCGCCCTCATCGCCGCGACCGTGCTCGCCGTGGCCGGCGTCTCGCGACGGCTGACGGGCACGCCGGTCACGCCGGCGATGGTGTTCGTCCTGGTCGGGGTACTCGTCGGGCCGCTCGTGATCGACGAGGTGACGGCCGCCCCGACGGGCGCGGGCGTCAGGACGCTCGCCGAGGCGACGCTCGCCGTCGTGCTGTTCGCCGACGCCTCGCGGATCAAGCCTCGCGTGCTCCGCCGCGAGTATGCGGTTCCGCTGCGCCTGCTCGGGATCGGACTGCCGCTGACGATCGCGCTGGGTGCGGTGCTCGCTGCGGTCATCTTCGATCAGCTCAACGCGACCGAAGCGATCGTCCTGGCGATCCTGCTGGCGCCGACCGACGCCGCCCTTGGCGAAGCGGTGGTGACCGAGCCGCGCCTCCCGTCACGCATCCGGCAGGGACTCAACGTCGAGAGCGGGCTCAACGACGGCATCTGCGTCCCCCTGCTGCTGATCGCCCTCGCCGCAGCGGAGGTCGAGGACAAGTCAACAGGCGGCCACCACGCACTCAGCATCGTGGCCGAGCAGATCGGCTACGGGATCCTCGGCGGAGCGATCGCGGGCTTGGCCGCCGCCGCCCTCGTCGTGATCGCCTACCGCCGCAACCTGATCACCGGATCGTGGCTCCAAGTCATCCCGGTCGCCGCCGCCGGCCTCGCCTACGGAATAGCGGCCGCGCTCGGCGGGTCGGGGTTCATCGCCGCGTTCGTCGCGGGAGCGATCTTCGGCGCGCTGGTCAGCCAAGAGTCCGAGCAGGCCTCGCGCCTGAACGAGGAACTCGGAAGCCTGCTCGGAGGAGTCACATTCCTCATCTTCGGCGCGATACTCCTGGGTCCAGCGCTCAAGCACGTGAGTTGGCAGATCGCGCTCTACGCCGTGCTCAGCCTGACGCTGGTCCGGATGCTGCCCGTGGCGATCGCGATGATCGGCACCCGCGCCCGTGCGCCAACCGTCAGCTTCCTCGGGTGGTTCGGGCCGCGCGGTCTCGCGTCGATCGTGTTCGCAGTGATCGTCGTCGAGGAGGCACACCTGCCCGGCGCGGACACGATCCTGGCCACCACATACGTGACGATCGGCCTGTCGGTGATCGCACACGGAATCACCGCAGCGCCGCTCGCCCAGCGCTACGCCCGCTGGTACGAGTCTCACCCCCGCGACCAGCTCCCGGCGATGGAGAGCGTCCCCGCCCCAGACCACCGCACACGCGGAGCGCCTCAGCCCGCACCCGACGTGACGGCATGAGCACAACGCCCGCGGATCGCCGTCCGGAGCCGCCTGCCTTTCGCCCCGAGGGCCGGCCCCACGAGCTCGCACGCGTCCTTCGCCGCAAACGCCGCCTACGAGCCGGAACCGTCCAGCTGCTGGCCGCAGCGGCAGCCGTTGGGCTGGCCTTCCTCGCACCGCAAGTGCATATCGGGTTCGAGATCCCCACAACGCGGGCGATCGAGATGCTCATCGCCGTCGGTGCGGGCACGGTGACGTTCATCGGAATCGTCTTCTCGCTGCTCTTCCTCGTAGTCCAGTTCGCGTCGACCACGTTCACGCCGCGACTGAACCTGTTCCGTGATGATCCGATCGTGTGGCGTGCGTTCGCGTTCTACACGGCGGTTGTTGTCTACTCGCTCACCGCCGCGCTCGTGATCGGTCGGGACGAAAAGACCTCCGCGGTCGTGCCGATCATCGCGTTCGTCGCCGTGCTCGCAGTCATCATCGTGTACCGCCGGCTGCAGATGGGCGCGTTCACGTCGATCCAGCTCGCCTCCGCCCTGGCCCAGATCGCGCGCCGCGGCCGCGAAGTCCTCGACGGCCTCTACGTACTGAAAGCGCCGGCCACCAATGCCACCGCCGGGCCAGGTCCCGCAAAACCCGCAGCCACGGTCGAAGAAGCTGTGCAGGAGATCCTCTGGCCCCGGCCGCCCGCGGTGGTCCAAGTGATCGATGTGCCGCGTGTCCTGCGCGCGGCGGAGCGTGCCCATGCGGTCGTCGAGTTCAAGGTGGGATCCGGCGAGATGATCGCCGAAGGGGCGACCCTGGCCGTCATCAGGCGACAGACGGAAGCAGAGCTCGAGCGGGAGGTCTTGAAGGCGCTCATCGTCGGCGAGGAGCGAACGTTCGAGCAGGATCCGGCGTTTGCACTCCGGTTGCTCGCGGACATCGGGCTGAGGGCCCTGTCACCTGCCGTGAATGACCCAGCCACGGCCGTGCAGGCGCTCGAAGCAATCGACGGCCTGCTTCGCGTGCTCGCCACCCGGGACCTCAGCGTCGAGCATGTCGCCGCCAGCGACGGCACCATCCGAGTCAAGCTCGTGCTACCGACCTGGGACGACTACCTCGCTGTCGGGCTCGATGAGATCATCGCGCTCCCGGCGCTCTCCCCGGACGTCTCGCGCCGAATTCTTCGCCTGCTTGACGAGCTCGCAGTGATCACACCACCGAGCAGGCAACCCGAAATCGAGGCGCGCCGCCGCCAAATCCACGATCCTAAAAGGACGCCGGATCCTCCAAGCACCGAACACCACGCCGGCATCTAGGCTCGCACCACGGGGGCTGCGGCGCGCGCGACCGGATCTGGTCCAGATGCCGAGCTCCCGTGTCACAAGCGCCCCGGCTTCGGATGAGAAGCGGCCCTCTATCTGACAATGGGTCAAATCGTCCTTCTCGCGTTTGCAGCGGCGGTATTCCCGACGCTGATCGCGTGCGTGGCGGTCATGATCTCGCGGCCCGAACCCCGCGGACTCCTGCTGGCGTTCTATCTCGGCGGGCTGATCTCGAGCCTGACATCGGGCGTCGTCGTACTGGCGTACTTCAACGACGGCAATGCGCTGCTCGGCAGCACCAGCTCCACCCCGAGCCCCGGCACCTCGATCACGGCGGGTCTGGTCTCGCTCGTGCTGGCCTGGCTGATGGCATCACGCCGCGGCCAGGCACTACTGGATCGATGGCGCAGCCGCCACCCCCGCCGCCACCAAAAGGAGCAGGGACCCTCGTGGGCCGAGCGTCACCTGAACCGCGCCAATGCGAGAGTCGCATTTGTGGTCGGTGCCGCGATCAATCTACCCGGACCGTTCTACCTCCTCGCGCTCGGAGACATGGCGACCGGCGACTACAGCACCGCCGAGCAGCTCAGCCTGATCGTGCTGTTCAACGCGATCATGTTCCTGCTGGTCGAAGTGCCACTCATCGGGTACCTCGTCCGACCCGAGAAGACAGCCGAGCAGGTCGCCAGCTTCGCGACCTGGCTCAATGCCAACGGCCTGCGAATCATGGGCTGGCTTGTCGGCGCAGTCGGCCTCGGCCTGATCGTGCAAGGCCTCGCCGCAGCAGCAGGCTGAACGACCCGCAGGCGCTACACACAAGCCACCGCACCAGAAGAGAAGCGTCCTTCGCTTGCCCACGCCACAGACTGCCCTCCGGGCTCACTTCCAACACCTGTGCCACGGCGACAATGCTCACGCCGGTCGCGTGTCCGGGACCTGCTCTCACCGCACGTCGCGCATCTGCTCGTCGCCGACGACTTCCCTGTACCGCGCCGCACGCGGGGCGCCGGCTTCGTTCAGGCTCGATGGGGACGGAGACCCCCTCGCTCGCGAGACAGGGCGGCGTCGACGCCCGATTGGCCTCTTTGCGCGCCCCGCTTCGCCGGCGGAGCAGGGAACAGAGCCATGCGCCCTGCCATGCGCGGCTTGCGAGGCGCATGGGTCCTCCGGCTGCGACACGGGCCAGAACCGGGCCTCGACGTGCGCGAGATCCGCGCAAACCAGGAGCGCGGCTGAGCGTCAACGCGGGGACGCACAGACGGCCGCCCGCTGGAGCAGCGCGGCCCGCTGCCGCGAGTTCGCTGTGCGCTGCGCGGCCCGCTCGAACTCGGCCCGGGCCTCATCGGGGCGGCCCAGTTTGTCGAGCAGGTCGCCGCGCACGCTGGGCAGCAGGTGGTAGCTGTCGAGGGCGGGCTCCTCTCGAAGGCGGTCCACGATCTCGAGCGCCGCCTGCGGACCGAACGCCATCCCGACAGCCACGGCGCGGTTGAGTTCGATCACGGGCGAGGGCATCAGCTGGGCCAGCCCATCGTAGAGGGCCACGATCCGCTCCCAGTCGGTGTCCCCGGCCGTGCGAGCGCGTGCGTGGCAGGCGGCGATGCCGGCCTGCAGCGTGTAGGGCCCGATCGGACCGCGGGTCGCATACGCGCGCTCGAGCTCCGCCAGGCCCCGGCCCACGAGGAGCCAGTCCCAGCGCGACCGGTCCTGCTCGAGGAGCAGCACCTGATCACCCGCAGGCGAGATCCGCGCCCGCGTGCGGGACGCCTGCAGCTCCATCAGCGCGACGAGCCCGTGGACTTCCGACTCGCGCGGGAGAAGCTCGGCCAGGACGCGCCCGAGCCGCAGCGCCTCTTCCATCAGCTCGGGTCGGATCAACCGCTCGCCCGCGCTGGCCGAGTAGCCCTCGTTGAAGATCAGATAGACGACCTCGAGCACCGAGGCCAGCCGCTCGCGCAGCTCGTCCCGGCTCGGTACCGCGAACGGGACATGCGCGGCCGACAGCGTGCGCTTCGCTCGAACGATGCGCTGCGCCATGGCCGCCTCGGACGCCAGGTAGGCCCGAGCGATCTCCCGCGTCGTCAGCCCGCACAGCAGCCGCAGGGTCAGCGCCACCCGCGCATCGGGGGAGAGCACGGGATGGCAGGCGGTGAAGATGAGCCGCAGAAGGTCATCATCGAACGGGTCGTCGGCCGCAGCTGCAAGGTCTTCCTCACCCGCGGGCGAGCGCAGTTGCGCATCGCGGCCGAGCTCGTCGGTCTTACGCTGGTAGACCTCCGCGCGCCGCAGCCTGTCAACGCCGCGATGCTTGGCGGTGGCCATGAGCCAGGCGCCAGGATTGTCCGGGATGCCCGACTCCGGCCACTGCTCCAGCGCTGCGACGAGCGCCTCCTGAGCAAGGTCCTCGGCGAGCGCGACGTCGCGCACCAGGCGGGCAATGCCCGCGATGAGGCGCGCGGACTCGATCCGCCACACGGCCTCGATCGTGCGCCTGACGTCGCGACCCGCCACGGCGTCGGCTACGCGCCCGCTTCGGTCTGTGCGCGCAGCCGCTCCTCCCGTTCGCGGAGCTCGGGCGTGAACTCCTCTCCGAAGTCGTCGGCCTCGAACACCGGACGGATCTCGACCACGCCATGCTCGCCCGTCGGATTGGGGATCCGCCTCACCCACTCAATCGCCTCATCCATCGACCTAACCTGCCACACCCAGTAGCCGGCAAGGAGCTCCTTGGTCTCGGCGAACGGGCCGTCGATCACCTTGCGCTCGGAGCCCGAGAACTCGACGCGCGCGCCCTCCGAGCTCGGATGAAGGCCCTCCCCGGCGAGCATCACCCCCGTCCTCACGAGCTCCTCGTTGAAGGCCGTCATCTGCTCGAGCAGCTCCTGGCTCGGCATCTCTCCCGCCTCGCTCTGCGCCGTCGCCTTGATCAGCACCATGACTCGCATCCGCCATGCCTCCTATCGGGTTGGATTGCCTCTACCTCTGCGTCGAGCGAGCGAGGCGAAAATCGACACCCACCCTAGACCCAAGACCGTAAACTTAAGCGGCGAGGATGGTGATGGCGTTCTCGGCTGTCGTGGTGGGTTGGAGCCAGTTGTGGTGCTCGGGGCGTTTGACTGGCCAGTTGCTCATCTTGCGTTTGATGACCCTGGGGTTCTGGCGTTGGCGGCGGTCGGGGAGTGGGTCAGCGAGGATCTCGTTGATCGCCTGCTGATGCGCGGTAGCGATCGTCTGGGGGGGAAAGCCCGGGCTGGGTGCGGGCGGTTCGGCGGGTGGCGCGGAGGCTGCGGATGAACGATAAGCGGTGCGGGACGAGGTCTGCTTGGAGTGCGGCGTCGTGCATCACGCGGCGGATCGCGTAGTGGGTGGCGAGGTGTCCGTAGGCCTCTTGGTAGACCCCGTCGGGTGTCTTTGAGCGTAGTACCACGCGCGGGCCGCGCCGATGGGTTTTGAGCTCATCGAGGGCTGACTCGAGCTCCCAGCGCTCGGGGTAGAGCGCGGCGAGCTCCTCGGCGGGTGCTTGGTCTGGGTCGAGGATTGTGGTGATCAGCCGGTAGCGTTGATCGGCGTCGCCCAGGGCGGGGTCATCGAGCCGGTACTCGATCACGCGCGCCGGCTTGCCGTTGCGTCTGGCCTTGCGGTCCTTGAGCGCGTGGATGCTGGTCAGATACGACCCGTCCGCCAAGGTCTGCTCGCGCGGCAGCCCCACGCTGGAGCTCACTCGCCAGAGCAGCTGCGCTCCCGTTCCACGGGCGGTTTGGAAGCGCTCGAAGCTGTAGAAGTTGCGGTCCGCGAGGCACAGCATTCCCTTCTGCAGCGAGTCCCACAGCCGGTCGGCAAGCGACTGCTCAGAGCTGGTGTAGGGACCGAGCGCAGCGTTGAAGATCGCGTGCGTGCCCGACTCGGCCAACGCCACCAGCCGCAGCTGCGGGAACGCGCCGCCACCCTCACGCCGCGACGAGCCAGGCCGCCCGAACGCCTCCACGTTGGGCTCGGTGTCAGCCACGTCCAGGCACGTCCCATCGAGGCTCACCAACCGCAAACCCCGGTAGAACGCCCCCCTCGTCTGCTCGCTCGCCAACGGCGCCGCGACCGCCCGGAACAACAACTCAAGCGGCTCGGAGCCGAGCCGCTGACGCGCCTTGTAGATCGCGACCTTGCTCGGCACCTCCCACGACGCCCGCCAACCCGACTCCCACGCCAGCCCCTCCACCAGCTGACGCATTACCTCCTCATACGAGGCATCCGCGAACAACGCCAACGCCAACACGTAATACACCACCACCCGCGCCGGCAACAACCGATGCCGCTGCTCCCGCCGCCCGGCCGCCGCAACCACCCCATCGACCAGCTCCGGCGGGAACACCCGCGTCAGAACACCGATCGAGATGTGATCCGACAGCCGCGAATCCGTCGGCGGCTTGAGCTGACCAGCCCGAGGCACGCCACCACAATATCTCCCCTACCGGACGCTAAGTTTACGGTATTGACCCTAGACCAACCCTAGACCCGCTGCGGCGGCGGCTCCGCGGCGGGCGCGCTTTCGTGTGTCGCCACCGACCTCCGCAACCACCGCGCCGACCACATTGCAGGTCTCATGGCTGCAGAAACCGGATTCCCCGCAACTCGCCAGCGGCGGGGCTCGGCGCGGTGTCGCCGCAACGAACCGCCCCAACAGCCCTGGTTTTGCGACACGGCGGGTACGCGGAAACCTCCGTCGCAGGGCCGATCGGCAGCCCCGCATTGATGTCCCGAGAGGTCTCACGGCCAAATCCGGCCGGGCCCCGGTTGTCGCCAATCTCGAGCCTCGCCGCGAGCACGTGCGCCCACCGGCGTGACGACCGATGCGATACACCTGGTTTCCGCCGACAGCAGGGCAGACGAGCCTCTTCCCTGCTTCCTGCGCTCAGCAGGGAAGAGGGTCCCCCGCCCTGCAATGCGCGGAAAGCGCGCACGGGTCTGAGCCGCGCCTAACTGCTCAGACACGGCGCGCGCCGTGGGCCGGGTGGTTGCCGAGCCTGATCAGGCGCTTGGCTAGCCGGCGGCGGCGTCGGCGAACACGCACACGGTGAGGAGGTGCGCGAGGCAGTCGGAGATCGCCTCTGGTGCCATGCGCGCGTCGCGGTCGAGCTCCCCGATCGCGATCGCGGTGTAGCGGCCAGCCTCCTGCGCGTGCTGGACCAGGGAGGGAGGGTCGGCTATCGGCGAGAGAGCGCGCAGGTGGTGCGCCGCCTCGTCGTAGATGTAGGGCAGCCACTCCTCGGCCGTGTCGGTGCCGACGTCCTGACCGCTGGCGTCGAGCGCGAGGTGGCAGCGATGCAGGCTGCCGGCGGCGGTCACGTCGATTGTTGAGAGCAGCTCGTCAGCGAGCGCCGCGCCACCGGTGGCGGCGGTCGGGAGGATGTGGAGGACGTTGGCGGCGACGGCGAGGCTGATCAGCCGCGGGACCGCGGTCGCCAGTAGAGCGAGCGGGCGCGCAGGCGGCCTCTCTCCGGGCGGCAGGTCCGAGGCGCCGCGCAGATGGGCCGGTCGGTAGCGCTCGGCGAGCTCGTCGGCCTGCCAGGAGCGGGCGAGGCTGCGGTAGGTCGCGTCGAGGCTGTTCATGGATTGCCTATTGAGGTCGCCCTCGGCTGTGGGACGCGGGGGGGTGCGCCGCGGTCGCGGGCCCTCGCGGGGCGGAGCGAGGCTTGCGACCGCGCGTCCGGTACCTGCAGGGCGAGCCATGAGAGAGGGCGCGTTGAGATGAACATGAGTCGGGCTGTGGCGATCGCCGCGGCGGCGGATGAGCCGGGACTGCGTCGAGCATATGCCGCGGGCCTCGCTCGCGGCGCGACGAATACGCAGTGCACGGCCGAGGAGGAGCGGACGTACGGAACGTTGCGGCTGCTGACACTCGCGACGCTGCGGTTGCCGGACCTGTTCCTGTACGCCCACATCGTTGAGGTCCTCGCCGGCGACGACGACCACCCCGTGCCGTCGGTGGCGGTGCGCGCGATCACCACGACGGCGGCCGGGGCGCTGCGGCTCGCGCATCGGGCGCTGGAGACGCACGCGCGCGACGTCGGCTACGAGCTCGACGCGTGGATTGACCGGGCGCTCGAGTACACGGGCGCGCTGCTCTCAAGCCACCTCGACGCGGAGGCGCCGGTGTTGCTCGACCATGCGCGGCTGGCGGCGATCGCGCTCACGCGCGCCACCGCGGCGACCGCGGATGACCGCATGCTGGTGCCCGAGGAGCTCGCAAGCGGTCTGGCGCACCTGCTGGCCGTCTACCTGGTCGCGACGGCGATCCGATGAGCGCCTGGCTGCTCAGCCTGCTGGAGCGTCTCCCGTCGTGGGTCCGGCGCTGGCTGATGATCGTCCTGCCGCTCGCGCTGCTCGGAGTGCTGGTCGTCGGGTTTGTGCTCGCTCCGCGTTGGGCCGGCCCCCACTCCAAACGAGCGGCCTCGACCGGGCTACTGCGGTCGTCCCCAACGACCGCCACCCAGGCTCCCACCCGGCCTGCGCCGCCGGTCGAGACGGGCCAGGGCCACGTGCGGGCCGGCCATGGTCAGCGCGATCGCGAACGGTCGCACGCAGCGAATCGCCCGCCCATCCGGGGGTCGGTCAGCGAGCGGCCGCCCACCCCGGCGCCCCACAGCGCCGAGGGAATGATGCTGGCCGTCGCACGCCGGTTCGCCACCGCGTACATGCCGTACCAGGTCGGCCGGCTACCTCAGTGGGCGCGCACGGCGATCGAGTGGACGTGCACGCCCGCGTTCGCTCGCTATCTCCTCGCCCAGCCGGCGCAGTTGACGCCGCTGCAGGCGGCGCACCCGACGGACATTGAGACCTACAGGGTCGCGAGTGTCGCGCCAGCCGGGGATCCGGACACGGTCGCGGTCGGGTACGTCTCAGAGCAGGACAGCGCCGACACCGGCGAGTTCGTGCTGAGGCTGGTCAGCGAGCGCGGGCATTGGCTGGTCGCTGCACTGGAAGCGTGAGCCGCGGTGCGCCAGCTGTTCCTGACCGCGCTCGCGCTGACGATCCTGCTGCCGCTGCTGGCGGTGATGCTGGTGCTCCTCGCCGCGGCCGGAGAATCGGCGGCGCAATGCGGGACCGCGTTCGCCGGCGCCAGCGGGCCCGTCGGCGGCGTTCCGCCGGCGGACGTCCCGATCTTCCAGGGCGCGGCCGCGCGGTTCGGGCTCGGCGCCCGTGGCCCGTCGATCCTGGCCGCGATCAACTATGTCGAGTCGACGTTCGGCCAATCGAACGACGCGGGCGTGCACTCGGGCGCGAACTACGCCGGCGCGATGGGCCCGATGCAGTTCCTGCAGGGCACCTGGGACACGTACAAGGTGCAGGCGCCCGGCGGGGCGGCGCCGCCGAACGTCTACGACGAGGCCGACGCGGTGTACAGCGCCGCGAACTACCTGAAGGCCTCCGGCGCGCCGGGCGATTGGCCGGGCGCGATCTTCGCCTACAACCACTCGAGCGCCTACGTCCAGCAGGTCCTCTCTCAGGCCGCCGGCTACTACACACAGGGACTCACCGCGCAGGGAACCGGCACGTCGACACCAACGTCGAGCTCGGGCGCGGCGACAACCGGCGGCGCGTTCAGCGTTCCGGCGGCGAGCGGCGACCCGGCGGGGCCGATCACGCTCGCGCCCGGGCAGCCGACGATCGTCGCTGCGACCTACTTCACCGACGGCACCGGCGCGTGGGGCGACAACCTGCTCGTCAGCCACGACAGCTACGCCGAGCTGTCCCCAGGGATCCCCGGGTCGCAGGTGACCAGGCAGAACGCGACGATGCTCGGCGGGCTTGCGTACATGACGCCGCTGCGCGTGACCAACCCGCAGAACGGGCGCAGCGTGATCCTCTACAAGCGCGACATCGGCGCCGGCCAGCCACTGTCAAACACGCTGGGCGGCTACCACTACCGGATCGACCTGACGGCGTGGGCCGATCAGCAGCTCGGCCTACCCGGCTCGGGGGTGGTGCAGCTCACGCGGTTGACCGGCCCGGTGAGCACGCCCGGCGGCGGCCAGGCGTGCTCGGCCAGCTCGGGGTTCGCGTCGGCGGGTTCCGGCCTCGATCCGATCCCCGGGTTCACGATCGGCCGCGACGACATGGGCGTCGACGCGAGCGCTCCGGTCGGCACGCCGATCTACGCGCCGCTGGACAGCCAGCTGGTCGAAGTGGTCAACGACTGGTACCAGGCACCCCCACCCCTGGACATGCCACAACCGCTGCTGCTGTTCCGGTTCCTGAACCGCCCGGCCGGAGCGCCGTCGGCCTACTGGTACGTAGCCGAGGAGATCACCCCGGTCAGCACCACGGTCGGAACGATCTTCCGCGCCCGTCAGGCCGTCGCCCGCTTCGCTCCCAGCGGCACCGGGATCGAGATCGGCTGGGGATCACCAACCTCCAGCGGTCGCACGCTCGCCCAGCAGATGGGTGACAGCGCAGCAGCGAACCCGCCCGCTGGCGCGCAAACCACCTGGGGGGAGAGCTTCAAACACTTCTTCGGCATCCACTGAGGAGGAAGAGCCATGTCGCGACCCGCTGACTCATCCACCCGCGAGCACCGCCACCGTCGCCCCTGGGCCGCCACGCGTTTATCCGTGCAGCTGATGAGATCGTGGTGCCCGCATGCGGTCGCCGGAGGCGGCCGCGGGCTGACCGAGGCGCAGGCGCGCGGGTGCCTGCGGCAGGCTTGGGATGCGTGGCTGCGCGAGCTGCGCCGCAACGGTTATGACCCAAACCGAGTCCGGCGGTGACGCGCGTGGAGAGCAGGCTAGGCGGCGAGCACCTCCTCGGCGGCGAGCTTGCGGCGCGCGCGCCGCAGCGCCAGCGCGACCGCCTTGCGGGTCGATCCCTGCTCGGTGGCGAGCTGCTGGTGCGACTTGCCGTTGGACCCCCGTGAGCGCGGCGCGCTCCTTGGCGGTCAGCGCCGGCAGCGCGGCCAGCACCCGGTCGAGCTGCTCGCGCGCCAGCAACATCGCCACCGGCTGATCGAGCCGGCTCCTGGAGGGGATCACGTCGTACAGCGATGCCCGCAACATGTCGCCGGCGGGATCGGAGGGGGATGACCCACCTCGACGACGGGGGATCGAGCGACACGGCGAGGCTGAGCAGCTGATGCTTGCGGGCGCCAGCCCGGTCGAGCGCTTTGATCACGTGGGCGCGAGCGCAGTGAGCGGCGAACGCTCCGAACGGGCCCCGATTCGGCTGCCAGGCGCGGATCGCGCCCAGCAGCCCCAGCCTGGCCTCCTGGGCGAGCTCGTCCCGGTCACAGCCATGCGGCAGGCGTGCGCGCGAGACGACCGCGCGGATCAGGGGCTCATAGCGGCGCAGCAGCTCGTCCACAGCGCGCCGGTCGTTGCGCTGCGCGGCGTCCAGCAGCGCACGCAGGTGAAGCGAGGTACCGCGGCCTCGAGGATGAGAGGTAGCCATGCGCGCGCACGATGAGCACGGCGATAGGGATTTCCGGAAAGCTCCGCGCGCCGCGCGCGGAGTGGGGCGCGGCGGGTGGCGCCCGCCCGGCGAGAGCGAGGCCTCGGCGCCACACCGCGCGACCGACTTGGCGGCGGAGACCGCGCAGCGGTTCGGCGGGCGGGTGTTCCGCGTTCGGCCCGAGGCGCTCGAGCAGCTGCAGCGACGGATAGAGGCGCTCGGCCGTCGCGCCCGCAGGATCGGGGTGGAGCCGGTCCGGCTGATCGACACGGGCGAGCGGGACGCCGACGGGCACGCGTTCGTGGTGCTGCGCGGGCGCGCGCCGGTGCTCGCCGGCTGGACGCTGGCGGCGATCGTCGACCATCGCGACGGCGGCGCCACGGTGCGCCCGGCGGGCGAGCAAGGCGAACTCCTCACGCCCGGCGCGTTCGCCATCGCGATCTGCGATCACTGCGGGCTGCGCCGCCGGCGCGCCAGGACGTATGTCGTCGTGCACGCGGAGAGCGCCGAGGTGCGCCAGGTCGGGTCGGGCTGCCTGCGGGACTTCCTCGGCGGCCACGACCCCGAGCGGGCGTGCCGCCGGGCCGAGCACCTGGCGCTCGCCCGAGTCGAACTCGAGCGCGCCGGCACGCCCGTCATCACCCCGGATCGCGCTGGGCCGAGCGTCGAGGAATTCGCTGCACATGCCGCGCGGGTGGTGCGCAACCACGGCTTCACCTCGCGCGAGCAGGCGCGGCGCACGTCCAGACGCGCGACCGCAGACCTGGCGCTGCGGTCGCTCGAGGACACGCCCGGCGCTCCCGACAACGCCGACCGGGCGCTCGCCGACGCCGCACTGCGATGGGCGCGCGCGCTGCTGGCCGAGAGAGCCCACCTGTCGCCGTTCGAGCGCGACGCGGTCGCCCTCGTGAGCAGCGGAAGGATCCGGGCGCGCCGTGATCGCGGGCTGGTGTGCGCGCTGATCGCGGTCTACCGCCAGCGACGGGCCCGGTCGCGACACCTCGCGCGTCCAGGCACACGCGTCCAAGTCACCGTGCTCGTCGAGCGCGTGTTCACGCAAGGCTCCGAGCGCCACGGCACGGGGCGCCGCTGCGAGCTGATCGACGCCGACGCAAACCGGCTGGTGTAGTGGCGGACCGGGGGCGCCCCGCTTCACGGCGGCGAGGTCGTCACGCTGACAGGACGGGTCCAGCGCCACACGCGGTTCGGCGCCAGCGCGGTGACCGTGCTCAGCCACTGCCACCGCGCGAGATGAGGATCTCTGCCACGCGATGGAGGCTTCCTCCGCCCGACCCGGTACCTGACCGATGACCCCCCGGGACTCGAGGAAGACGCAAGATGACCGCACCCCGCGACTCCGCCAAGAGCGCCAGCGCCGCCAACCTGTTCGTGGAGGGCGACCGAGCGCCGTGCCGGGAACGGAACACACCGGCGCAGGGGGGAACCCTGAGCGGTCTCACCGAGGTCGAGGCCTGCTCATCCCGGTCGACGCACCGCCCGGTGCCGCCAGGTTCACGCGCTCAAACAACGAAATCGGCCGGCTGTCCGCAAGCGCACAAGCGCAGCTGCGGGCGGCGGACGTTCGCGCCGGAGCGCTGGTGCGCCGCCTGACCGCCCGCCGGCACGGCCCGCTCCTGGCGGCGACGGCGCTCGCCGCGATGCTGATCGTCCTCGGTTGGCTGGGCCTCGCCCTGCACGACGCTTCCGCCGCGCGCAACTCGGAGGAGCGAGCGCGGACCACCGCGACCGCGGCGCTCAGACGCGACCAGGGGCGGATCGCCCGGCTCACCGCCCAAGTCTCCAGAACCGAGACGACCGCGCGCCGCCACCAGCAGGCCAGCGCGACAGCGATCGCAAGCTGGCGGGCCCGCGCGATGGCCGCCAAGCACACGCTGGAAGCGAACCACCACCGGCGGCGGCACTGACGCCCCCCGACGACGACCAAGGAGAGCAGACGATTGAGCGCCTCCACCCAGAAGACGGTCGAGATCACCGTGCGCCACCCCGACGGGAGCATCAGGCTCGGGGCCCCAGCGGACGTGCCGATCCGGGAGCTGATGCCCGACGTCCTCGATATCACCGGACAACCCGAGCGCGACGGCTGGGTTCTCAGCCCCGACGGCGCCGACCCATACCCGGGCGACAGAACGCTCGCCGAGCTCGAGGTCGACGGCGCGACGCTCGTCCTCCACGAGCAGATCCCGCCGGCACTCGACGCCACAGGTGAACAGACGCAGTCGACCACTGCCGCGCGGGCGTCGGCGTCGAGGTCGCGATCCGCGCACGCCGGGCGTCCCCTCAGCGAGCTGACCGCCCGGACGCTGCCCATGAGGCTCTCTCTCCCCCCCACCCCGCCGGCTCGGGGCTGGCTTGCTGTGCGGGCGCTGGTGAGCATCTCAGCGCGCGCCGTGCGGCCTGAGCCGCCCGTGCCGGGCATGCCCGGGCCGGCGAGCTTCACCCGGACGACACGGGTCTCGCCACTGCCGCGGATGCGCGAGGCGTGGAGGAGCAGCGGCTACGAGCACCGCCTCGACCAGCTGGTCCTCGACGTGCGGCTGCGGCGGTGCGCGACGATCGCCGTGATCTCGCCGAAGGGCGGGGTCGGCAAGACCACGGTCACCGCGCTGCTCGGCTCGCTGCTGGCGTTCCTGCGCCGCGACCGGGTCGTGGCCGTCGAGACCAACCCCGACTGGGGATCGCTCGGGCGCCGCTTGGTACCCGACCACAGGATCTTCATCGACGACCTGCTCCACGGGCCGCTCGCCGACGGGCCGTTCTCACCCACCCAGCTTGACGCGCAGCTCGGCCGGGGCCCCGACGGGCTGATGGTCGCGCCCGCCCCCACCGACCCCACGCGCGCGCAGAAGCTCCGACGAGGCCGCCTACCGCACCCTCTCCGCCCGGCTCAGCGAGCTGGTCGGCACGCTCGTGCTCGACTGCGGGACCGGTCTCGACGACCCGCCCGCGCGGGCGGCGCTCGCCTGCGCCGACCAGCTCGTGCTCGTCTGCGACGACGAGCCCGACACCGCCAGCATCGTCTCGGAGGCCGCCGGATGGCTGGCGCGGATCGAGCCGCCGCTGCTGCTGGTGGTCAACAACGTCCGGCGCTCGTCGCGGATCGAGGTCGCCGCGCTCGAGCAGGAGATGAGCTTCGCGCACGGCCTCGCCGTCATCCCCCGCGACGAGCACGCCGCCCGGCAGCTGCACGGCAGCCGCTACTCGTGGAGCCGAGCGCCGGCGGGCTGGCAAACACCGGTCCGGGAGCTGGCCGCGCTGCTCGCCTCGGACTGGCAGCGGCTGAAGATCGCTCACTGACATTCGACGCCGATGATCACCATTGCGCTGGGAAACGCAACGAGACAGTCACGGAGCGGATCAAGCTCGACCCAACCAGCGCAGAGACTGCAACCAACCCGCCCGACGAGCCCATCCGCGCCGGCGAGCGAGCTACCGTTGGCGCCATGTTCGGCTCTCGTGCCCCAATCGCTGAGACGGTGGCGGTCAGCACGCACGCCGCCGAGCAGTACCAGCACCGGGTGAAACCGGGACTGGACCTCGCCGCGGCCCGCGGCCAGCTCGACCGACTGCGAGCGCTGGGGGAGATCTCCGCACAGGAGCCCGCGTGGCTCAACGCCGCCACCCCGGCGACGTACTACCTGCTCATCGGCGACGCGATCGCGCTGCCGCTGCTACCGCAAGGAGACGGCTGGGTGGCGACCACGTGCGTCACGCAGCGGACGCTCACGCCGACACGGCGAAGCGCGAAATCGGCGCGCAAGGCGGCGCTCGCCGCGCGAAAGCGGGCGGAGCGGCGGGCCCGGTCCTGAGAGGGGGCTGATGCTCGTCACCGCCCACACCGCTGGCGGGCACTCAACACTCGACGTGCTGATCGGGCTCGCGATCCTCATGTGGGCGCTCGCCGGCGCCGCACTCCTCCTCGGCTGGCTGTCGCGGCTCACCCACAAGCGCCGCAGACGACACGGGCGGGTCTCCCAGAGCGATCGCATGCCCCGGTGGCTGCGCGCGCGTGGCAGCCAGGCGCGCGCGGCGCCGGGGAGCATGGGGAACGCGAGCAGGGGCTCAGGCCCCGATACGGCGCCGGGCGCCGCCCCGCCCCCGCGGACGTCGTCGGCTCGGGCCGACCAGCCGACCGTCGCGCCGCCCGCGATCCCGGGCGCTCGCCTGTCGCCAGAGCAGCTCGAGCCGCTCGGACAGGATCTGGACAACTCCCGCCGCCTGGCCGCCTCCGAGGCGAGGGTGGCGCCGGTGCTCCACACGCTGCCAGCCGACAGGTGGCTCGTCGAGCGGAACGTGCTGGTCGGCACCCATCGAGTCCCGTACCTGATCCTCGGCGAGACCGGCGTGTTCGTGCTCTGGGCGATGTCCGGGCCGCTGCAATGGCGCGATCTGTCGTTCTTCGACGAGATCGCGCGAAACGTCGAGCAGGCGCTGCCGGGGTATGCCAGGACCGTCCAACCAGGCATCTGCCGGGTATCGGCACCCGGCATCAAACCGCGGTGGTGGTGCCGTCCCGGAGAGCCGGGCGCCTGGGTGATGGGCTTGGACTGGCTGATCGGCTGGCTCGAGCACTTCGGCCCCGAGAACGGGCTCGGCGTGAAGGATCTCGAACGGCTCCGGGAACTCGCCGGGCCGCGCTGGGGGCGCCCGGTCACCGACG
>CAWFKF010000079.1:0-53464 GCA_963816005.1 uncultured Solirubrobacteraceae bacterium
GCGCGCGGGCCTCGGCGGCGACGCGCACGGCGTCCGCGAAGTCGGTGCCCGGCTGCGGGTCGAGGTCGAGGCGCAGCTCATCCGGGTGATCGACGTCGTCGCGGCGAACCGGCCACGGGTGAAAGGTGATCGTGCCCATCTGGGCCGCCCAGCCGACCACGGCCACCTCCGTGGGACAGACCTCATCGGCGGACCGTCCCGATGGGAACTGGATCCGGGCCGTGTCGACGTAGTCCGGAGCTCCCCGGGGGATGCGCTTCTGGAAGAAGGCGTCGCCGCCGCCCTTCTCCCGGGTCGAGACGACGGTGCCGGGGTGCACGCCCTTGGGCCAGCGCTCGAGTGTCGTCGGCCGGTTCTGGAGAGCGCGCATGATCCCGTCCCCGACGGCGAGGTAGTAGTTGACGATGTCGAGCTTCGTGACCGGGTCGGAGCGCTCGGTCGCCGGGAAGATCACGCGCCCGGGGTTGGACACGCGCAGATCGCGCCCACCGGCGTCGACGATGGTTGCATCGGAGTCGGCCATCTCCCCGGAGTTCTACGGCACCGGCGGCGCGGCGGGGACAAACCGGGCGCCGAGCGCCGCCGCCAGGGTCCGATGGGCGGCCGCGGCTCCGATCAGGATCGAGCGTGACGGGTCCAGACCATGGGCCCGCGCGAAGGCGAGCGGTAGCCCGGGAAGCGGCGGCCGGCACCAGCAGCTCGGCGGCCCCGCAGCGTGTGGGCACAGTGCGCCCTCCACTGGGCCGGAGACGGCGGCGCTGAGGCGGGCCACGCAGTGCTCGAGCGCGTCCGGCGCGCCGTCGGGCCGCCAGTCGAAGACCAGGTGTGGCGCGGTGCGCTCGCCCCCGTCGAGCGCGTGCTCCCAGCCCGGGTGCTGCAACGCGGCGGCCGCGACGAAGACCCCAGTGCGCGCGCCGGCCCGGATCGCCGGGCGCGGTCGAGGACAGCTCCTCGACGCCGGCGAACCCCTCGTCAGCGGACGGGGGCTCGAGCTCGCGGAACGTGCGCATCTGGGACGTCGGTGTCAACACACCCGGTTCGCGGCGGGCGAGGCGGCGCAGCTGCTCGGGGGTGGGGAGGGTCCCGAAGCGCTCCAGCAGGCGCTCGACGAGATTGACCTGAGCCTGCGCGAGCGGCGTGCTGAGCCACACGCATCGCGTCGGGATCGCGTGTCGGCTCGCCGTCTCGATCACGTAGTTGCGGGTCGCGCGCGACAGGTACGTATTGTCGAGGACGACCCGCCGCACGCCCGAGGCCAGCTCCTCGTCGAGCGTGTCGGCAAGCTCGCGCAGGCCTCCGCCGCGCTCGTCGCGGTTGAGGCGCCGGTAGCCGCGGGCGACGTACTGCTCGGCCACGCGGCTCTTGCCCGCCCCCGGGATCCCGATCACGAGGACGACTTCCGCGTCGTCGGGCGGCCGCGGCGGCTGACGGCGAGCTGCACGCGAGCCACCGAACGCGCGGGCGACAGTCGCCCGCTCCTCGGCGTCGAGGCTCAACGTCGCCGCCCGCGCCGCGCCGCGCGCCGTCTCCGGGTGACGTGCGCCCGGGATCGCGATCACGGCGGGGGAGAGCGTGAGCAACCACGCGAGCGCGACCTCGGCCGGGGCGACGCCATGCGCCGCGGCGACATCGACTAGGGGCCGCCGGCGCGCGAGCCCGCCCGATCGACGCGGACCGCCAAGCGGCGAGTGGGCGACGACGGCGATCCCGCTCTCCGCGCAGCGCTCCACGAGGCCCCCGCGCAGCGCGCGATCATCGTACGGGCTGAGCGCAACCTCGGAAGTACCGCTTCAGCTCGCCGACGATCGTGGGCACGGCGTAGGACGAGAACGCGCTGTCACGCGTGCGATCGAACCCGTCCACGGCCTTGACGAGGCCCACCGTGGCCACCTGGAGCAGATCGTCGAACGCCTCATGCGCACCCGCATAGCGCCGGGCCAGCTTGCGGGCCAGTGGCGCGAAGCGCCTGATCAGCTCGTCGCGGGCGGGACGATCGCCCTGTTCCCGCCAACGCGCGAACAGCTCCTCGGAGTCGGCGCGCTCGGCGGCCGACTTCAGTGTGGACCGCGTTGAGCCTGGCGCCGTCTGCATCTGGCGCGACGGCTACCCGGGATGTCGACCTCCAAACGGCGATCGCACCGGCCGGCGGCGACCCTGACAGAAGCGCGATGCCGCGCCGGATTCGGGGGTAGCACTTGGACATATGGCCGATCCGAGTCCAGCAGTCCTCCACCTCGCGCTCCGGTGCGACAAGCACGCCCCCGGAGCCGTTCGACGTGCACTCGAGGGTGTGAGCGAGATCGCCCCGGTGCTCGACGACGTGAAGCTCATCGCTACCGAGCTCGTCAACAACGCGGTGCTGCACTCGGGGTGCTCGGCCGAGGACGAGCTGCGCATCAACGCACAGCTCGGGCCGGGCGGCCTGACGATCTCGGTCCACGACCCCGGGCTGGCCGACCTCGGTCCGCGCTTGCGGGTGTCCGAGGACTCGCCCGAGCCGGGAGGAATGGGGCTGCGGATCATCCAGGAGCTGGCCCGTCGCTGGGGCGCTGAGCGCCCCGACGGTCACCGGGTGTGGGCCGAGCTGGCGCTGCAGCCGGCCTCCTGAGCCGCCGCCCCGGCCGCCTCGTTCCCGGAAGGCGTGCCCGGGCCCTGCCCGCCCAAACGCGCCGCTGGGCCTCAGAGCGTGTTCGCGAGCTTATCGGCGGCGATCTGCAGCACTTCGGCGATCGACACGATCGCGAGCTTCGACGCGACCCAGCGGGTCGCGGGGGCCCGCAGCGGGCGCGCGACGCGGTCCTTGGCGACACGCGTGCCGCCTTGTGCCTGGCGAGCGCGACCAGCCCCAGGTCGCGTGGATCGACGCGGGCGGTCAACCTGCAGCCGGACGCCCGGAACCACGCCGAGAAGGCGCCGCAGAGGGCCAGGAAGAGCGCCGTCAGCGTCGCGTACCCGCGCAGCGGGAGCTGCCCGGACGCGCCGGCGGGGGGCGGGGACGATCGCATGGGGTGGCGAGCGGCGATTCCGTGCCTGTACCCGCGGTGCCTGGGATCGGTTCATGGCCATGCGAGGCGGAGGCGGCACGTCGGGCGAGTCAGTCGGGCAGCAGCGGGACCGAGGGGCCATCGTCGCGGCCGATCAGCACAGCTCGGGTCAGAGCCGCGGACCCGAAGCGCTCGCGCACGTCGTCGATCGCCGCGTCCAGGGCCGCGCCGGGGTCGCGCTCGAACGGGAGCACGAGCTGGACGCAGGCGCCGCTGACGAGGTTGGTGACCGTGACCCCGACCAGGGTGAGGCCCCGGCGCTCGATCTCCGGCATCGCGGCGGCCAGCAGGGCCCGCGCGGCGGCGAGGATCGTCTGGGTGTGGGCGGTCGCATGACACAGGGTGTGCGAACGCGTCGCGCGCCTGAAGTCGTCGAAGCGCAGCCGCAGCACCACGGTGCGGCCGGCCCGCCCGGCGGCGCGCATACGGCGGGTCACGCGGTCGACCAATCCGACCAGGGCCGCGTCGATGTCCGCAGCCGATTTCCGCGACCGGCCGAGGGCGTGCTGGGCTCCGATGGAGGCGCGGCGGCGCCGGACCCGCACCCGCCGCGGGTCGCGGTTGTGGGCGAGGGCGTGGAGGTGCCGGCCGGAGGCCGGGCCGAGGATCGACATCAGCGTCGGCTCGCTCAGTCGGGCCACCTCACCGACGGTGGTGATCCCGTGGCCGCGGAGCTTGCGCGAGTTGGCCGGCCCGACGCCCCACAGGCGCTCGATGGCCAGCGGATGGAGAAACGCCAACTCACCGCCGGGCGGCACCAGCAGCAGCCCGTCCGGCTTGGCCACGCCGCTGGCTACCTTGGCCAGGAACTTCGTACTCGCGATCCCGACGGTGATCGGCAGTCCGACCTGCTCCAGCACGTCACGGCGCAGGCGCGCGGCGATCTGCACCGGCGTGCCGGAGATGTGCGCGAGTCCACGCACGTCGAGGAAGGCCTCGTCGATCGACAGGGCCTCGACCACCGGAGCGGTCTGCTCGAAGATCGTGAACACGGCCTTGCTCGCCTCGACGTAGGCCGACATGCGCGGCGAGACCACGACCGCCTGCGGGCACAGCCGCCGCGCCAGGCCGCCGCCCATCGCCGTCCGGATGCCGCACGCCTTGGCCTCGTAGCTGGCGGCGAGTACGACCCCGCCGCCGACGATCACCGGCCGCCCGCGCAGCGCCGGGTCGTCGCGTTGCTCAACCGACGCGTAGAAGGCATCGAGATCGGCATGCAGGATCGTCGCATCGCCGGACACGAACGTATGTTCGCATCAGCCGGCCATTGGCGCAATCATGCAGCAGGCTGGCATTCCCCGGAGCCACGTGCTCGACCGCATCGACCAGATCGTCACACCGGGCACCCACCTCAACCCCGCCGACGGCGGCTGGGTCAGCTCCGCCCTGCAACCCACAGCGCGACGGCGCCCGTGGAAGAGGCACCGTGGCGAGCCCCGCTCAGCAGGTGCCTGACGGCGCCGGGGCTCCCGTGCCGGGCTCCGGATCGTCGACCTCGCCGCCGTATCCGCTGCGGAGGATCGCGCCGAGGTGGATCACGTACCAAGCCCCGCGCCAGGAGATCATCGATGCGATCCCGATCGAGCGGCGCTGCCCGTCCTCGCTGTAGACGAGGCGCGAGTTGGGGGTCTCGTAATACCCGACGTCGTTGTAACAGACGCCCGGCGGTACCCAGTGGGCGTAGTAGCTCGGGACGATCACGCGGACGAGGCGCGTGGTGGCGGCGTGGTTGCCGAGGAGCGCATGGGCGGCGAGCAGATCGAGCCGGTACTCGGCCTCGAGGCGGTTGACGAAGTCGCCGCGCGGATCGCCGATTGCCTTGAGCTGGGCGTAGGCGCCCTCGGGGAACAGCGCCGGCAGCGCCGGGTCCAGCGAGCCGGTCGCGATCCCCTGCCACAGTCCGACCATTCGCGCCCGGAACTCGGCCGTGGCGGCGGTGGGCAACCGGTCGGTCTGCGGCAGCGATCCGGGTGACGGCCGGTGGACGCGGGGCCGCGGCGGCACCTGCCGGGCGACCGGCGCGGGCTGGCCGGCGCCGGCGGTCGTCGTGCTCGACGCGGGCGTGGTCGGCGGCGGCGCGGTCGCCGGCCGCGACGCGCTCTGCGACGTCGTGGCGGTCTGGGAGCCGCCGCAGCCGAGCAGCGAGGCGCAGGCCAGGAGCGAGACTGCGAACGCGGTGGCGCGCGGCACGCCGGGATTGTGACCGAGGCGACGCGATCCGTCCTCGCGGGTGGATCCCCGCCTCAACCCTACGGTGCAGTCGGCTGCGCCCGCGCCGGCGACGGCGCGTACTCCCACACGGCGAGCGCGGTCAGCAGCACGCCCACGGCGCCGGCGAGCGCGAGCGCGGACAAGGCGCCGGCACCGAGGCCGAGCACGCACAGCGCGACGACCGCCGTGAGCCGCTTGGGGTTGACCGAGCCGATCATGCGCAGACGGAACATCGACTCTCCCCGCAGGTAGAGCGCCGGTCCGCCGACGGTCATCACGATGCCCGCGGTGTCCAGGGAAGCCCGGGGCTGGGCGATGAGGAGGTCGTCGCCCACGGCGACCGGCTGCTGGCGGTGGCGCCCGTCACCACGATCGACTCCCCGAGCGCGATGATGACGAAGGCCTGGAAGCGCTCGGCGAAGTGGCCACCCTCGACAAGCACTCCCGACGCGACGCTCCACCAGACGATGCGCTCGAAGGTCAGCCGCAGCCGGTGCTCGGGGCGCAGCTCCGCGCCGCCGGCGACGTTACCAGTTGACCATCCAGGTCGTGTAGATCCACGCCCACCACACGACGAGCAGCAGGAACGCCGTGCGACCGGCGCCGGCGAACGTGAGGTGGTCGATCAGCAGGCGCGAGAGCTGGGTGACGGCGAGCACACAGACGAGGTCGAACAGCAGCTCGACCGGTGTGGTCGGCTGCTCGCCTCCGTCGCGCGGCCGGAGATGAGGTGAGGGCTGATCAGGCATTTGGTACGCGAACGAACGATATGATGACGCGGGTGCCTGGCGACCAGGCGAAGACGTTCACCGATGAGGAGCGCGACGCGTGGTTCGGCTTCCTCACCGTCCACTCGCTGATCGCGCGCGAGTTCGTGCGACGCGAGCCCGACGAGAACGACGGGCGCGTGCTCGTCGCGACGCTGACGCCGCTGGGGCGCCGGCAGTTCGCGGCCGCGCGGCGCACACACCTGGCCAACGTGCGCAAGCTGTTCCTCGGTCCGCTCACCGCGGAGCAGCGACGCGGGCTGGGCGCGAGCTGGCAGGCGATCCTGGAGGGACTCGGGCCGGACGCAGGGCGCCGCTCGGCTCGTGGCCGGCGCGCCGCCGGCCGGCCGCGCGTGGCAGCCGGCCGCAGCTGAGCACCGCGCGCGGACGGTCCTCAGGCGGGGCTCGGACGCGCGATCACGCGTCCGAGCCGTGAGGTGTGATCAGGCGGCCGGCTTGGACTTCGAGGCCGCGGTGCGCGAGGACCGCGCGGGCGTCCGCTTGGCGCCCGTCGTGCGCTTCGGGGCGCTCGTCCGCTTCGCGGCCGGACGCGACGGCGTAACGGCGGCGACCAGTTGCTCCAGGTCCTTCTCGAGGATCTTGTTGGTCTTGACGACCTCGCGCTGCATCGCCTTCAGCCCCTTGGCCAGCTCCTTGTAGCTCAGCCTTGCGCCCTTGCTCGCATCCTTGCCGAGCGCTTGCAGCGCGTCGCCGGCTTCGCCGAGCGACTTCTCGAGCCGTTTGGCGGCACGCTCCAGGGAGCGGCGTGTCGCGGGCGTCAGCCCGCCGGACGCGTTCCGGGAGCGGGTCGACGCAGCGGCCGTGCGCGGCTTGGCGGCGGTCGTGCCGCCCGAGGCGGCAGGCGATTCTGTGGTTGAGGCCCTCTTGGCGGGTGGCATGTTCAACTCCGAAGGTCTGCCGGCGCCGTTACCCGCCGGTCGAATGGATAGTGCATGCTGCGCGTTGGACGTGCAGCACAAGCGTGGTTACGCCCACACTACGCGGAGCCTAACGCCAGACCGGCGCGAACGGCAACCGGAGCCTGCAAGTGTGCGCCCACGCGCTTTCACACGCGCTGGCCGCGCGCGGCAGAACACCGGCGACCCGTCGCTACGATCGCGCTCATGATGCCGCTGGGAATGCGCGCATGAAGCCGCTGCGCGGAACGGCGACCGCGGCCGTCCCGGCGACGGTGGAGCAGTGTTTCTCGCTGCTCGCCGCGGTGGGCGGGTACCCCGGCTGGTACCCCGACGTGGTCCGTGCCGTGGAGGTGATCGAGGCGGAGCAGAACGGACACGCGAGCAGGGCGCACGCGACGCTCCACGTCGCCTTCGGCCCACTGGGCAAGGACCTCCCGCTCGTGCTCGCGATCGAGCTCGATCGGCCCAGGACCGTGAGGCTGACCCGGCTCCGGAACGAGCCCGGCGACGAGGAGCAGTTCGAGGTGATCTGGCGGCTCGAGGACCGCGGCGACACACACATCGCGCTCGAGCTCGACGCGCGGCTCGCGGTCCCGCGGCTGCTCCCGCTGGGCGGGATCGGCGATGTGATGGCGGACGGATTCGTGCAGGCGGCGGTCGACGCGCTCGGCGCCGGGCGCTCGGGGGCTTCGGCTGAGCCGAGCCCGCCGTCGTAGGTGCGCTGGGATGCCGCGGCCATCATTGCCAGCCCCGATTGCCCGCCTCGCCGACGACCTCGCAAGGCTGCCCGGCACGGTGGCCGTCGTGCTCGGAGGCTCGCGCGCGATCGGTACGCACTCGCCCGAAAGCGACTGGGACCTCGGGCTGTACTACCGCTCCTCCGAGCGGCGCTTCGCGCCAGATCGCGTGCGCGGCCTGGGGCACGCCGGTCACGTGTCGGAGCTCGGCGAATGGGGCCCGATCGTGCACGGAGGAGCGTGGCTGACGATTGACGACCTCGCCGTCGACGTTCTGTTTCGCGATCTTGACACGATCGAGGGCTGGGTTGGCGAGGCAGAGCAGGGACGATTCGAGGTGCTGATGCAAAACGGCTATATCGTCGGAGCGCCGACCTACCTGCCCGTCGGGGAGCTTGCGGTCTGCCGGCCGATCACCGGGCAGTTGCCCCGTCCCGCCTTTTCGGATTCGCTCGCGACGACCGCTTCCTCGAGATGGAACGGCAGAGCACGGGTCGCGCTGATGTTCGCTCACGGCCACGCGCGCAGTGACGACGCCGTGTGCTGCGCCGGCATGCTGGTCGAGGCGGTGCTGTGTGTGGCGCACGCGCGACTGGCGCGGCGTCGAGAGTGGGTGCTCAACGAGAAGCGGCTCGTCGAGCGGGCCGGCCTTGGCCAGTCGCAGGCGCTGCTCGCCCAGCCGGGTGCGAGCCGCGCAGAGCTGATGGAGACGGTTGAGCGGGTCAGCGGTGCACTCGGCACGAGCCCGCTGGTCGCGCGCTGAACGCTCGACGCGGTCACGGCGCCCGACCCACGCTGCTGCTAGCGTCCGGCGCATGGAGAGGGATGTAGCGGCCCGGCCGCTCGCAGGTCGGGCTGTGCTCGCGATGGTCGCATTGCTGTCTGTGACCGCTGCGACGGCGGTGGCCAAGCCGAGCTACAGCGCCGCCACGTTCCGCGCCCACGGCAGCGTCGCCCAGGTGTACGTCACCGGCGCCACCGGTGGAGAGCGGCTCACCTTGATCGGCCGGCACGGCGCGGAGGTCGCGACCGTGCGGGCCGATTCGCTCGGGGGCGCCGTGTTCCGGTGATCACGCCGGGCGGTGGCTATCGCGTGCGGCACCTGACCGCGGGCGGAGGCCTACAGTCGGGTCTGCTGACGGTGCTGCCCAATCGCTCGGCCCCGCCGAGCACGAGCATTTACAAGCAGACGATTCCCACCAATGGCTACGGCTACCTGACCACGCGCGATGGAACCAGGCTGGCCATCGACGTCCGCTTGCCCGGCGGCAAGGGCCCGTACCCGACGCTGATCGAGTACGCGGGCTATGGCTACGCCAACCCGGCCGGCGCCGAGAACGGGATCAGCGCGATCGCGACCCTGCTCGGGTTCGCGGTCGTCGACGTGAACATGCGCGGGACCGGCTGCTCGGGTGGGGCGTTCGACTACTTCGAACCGCTCCAGGGCCTCGACGGATACGACGTGATCGAGACCGTGGCCCGCCAGCCGTGGGTGCTGCACCACAAGGTGGGCATGGCCGGCATCTCCTACGGCGGCATCAGTCAGCTGTTCGTGGCCGAGACCGGACCGCCCAGCCTGGCGGCGATCACGCCCCTGTCGGTGATCGACAACAGCGCCACCACGCTGTACCCGGGGGGCCTTCTGAACACGGGATTTGCGCTCACGTGGGCCGAGCAGCGCGTGCACGACGCGCTGCCGGCATCGGCCACAGGCGGTCAGGGGTGGGCGCTCAAGCGCATCCAGCAAGGCGACCGCACGTGCAAGGCCAACCAGGTTCTGCACGGAGCCGCGGTCGACCTGGTCGGAAGATCCGGGGCTCCGTGGATGATCGGGGGTGACTCTCGATCGAGATTCCGTCCTGAGCAGGGCTTTTGGTCGTCGGAGCGGCGGGTGGAAGTCGCGTGCGCCTCTGCTGCTGGGTTGTGGACTGCTCGCTGGGCCCCGTGCCCGGCGATCGTGGGCACAGCGGATGCGTGCTCAAGCGGCCAGGGATGGCCGCGCCTGCGCGCAGGCGCATCCGGATGATCATGGCGAGACTCGCCCCATAGGGCGTCGTTGGGGGGCGTCGGGGTCGCTGCCCGCGTTGACGGGGGTCGTGGCGTGCCGGGGAGCTGCCTGCTCCATTCCCTTCTCGTTGCGCCGTTTGCCGTGCGTGCGCACCGGGTCATCCCGGGGTCGAGCGAGCGTCGTGGCGGAATACGGGTGACGCGGTTCGGAGGGCCAGAAAGAAAACGGTGTTCGTGTGTCGTCACCCCGATCATGGGAGAGCGAAGATCCGCGCCAACGCCTACTACGCTCCCGCGGTCGCCGACCCTGCGTCGCCGATCACCTTCGTGCACAAGATCACCGCGCCGGTGTTCCTCGCCTGTCAGTGGACCGATGAGCAGACCGGTGGTCACTGCCCCGATCTGGCCGCGAACTTCACCGGCACCCGGCACAAGTGGTTCACCTTCACCAACGGCGCCCACGTCGACTCGCTGGACCCGGCCACGTTCACGCGGTGGTACGACTTCCTCGAGCTCTATGTGGCCTGCGAGGCGCCCCGGCTCTCGCCGTCTGTCAGGGCACTGGCCCCGGGGATCTTCGACGCGGCGACGGGAATCCCGGGTGTGAGTCTGCCCGCCGATCCGATCCAGGCCCAGCCGGATTACGCCACCGCCCTGGCCGCGTTCGACCGGACGGCGCCGGTGCGCATCCTGTTCGACAACGGCGCCGCCAGCGTGACGCCCGGCGCTCCGGGCGCCGGCTTCGAGCAATCGTTCTCGCGCTGGCCGCTGCCCGGGACGGTCGCTCGCTCCTGGTATCTGGCGCCGGGCGGGTCGCTGGCCGCCGGCGCCGTGTCCGCGCTCGGGACCGACACGTTCAGGTGGACCACGTCGGCGCGACCGTCGACTGACTTTACCGGCGACACCGGCTCCGGATCCGGTGGCCTGTGGACCGCCACGCCGCACTACAACTGGGTGCAGAGCAAGCCGGGGACGGCCCTCTCGTACGTGACCACCCCGCTGTCGGGGAACACCGCCGTGGTCGGGCCCGGCGCGGTGCAGCTGTGGGTCAAGTCCTCGGCGCCCAGCGTCGACCTCTAGGTCACCGTCTCCGAGCTGCGTCCCGACGGCAAGGAGACATTCGTCCAGGACGGCTGGCTGCGCGCCAGCGAGCGCGCGCTCGATCCCGCCAAGAGCACGCTCCTCGCCCCGGTGCCGACGTTCCGCCGCGCCGACGCCGCACCGCTTCCGAAGGGTCGCTGGGCATTGGTGACCGTGCCGCTCTATTACGAGGGCCACGTCTACCGCCAGGGCTCGAGCATCCGGATCACGATCGCCGCCCCGGGCGGGGACCAGCCGGTGTGGGGCTTCGCCGAGACGAGCCCCAAGGGCACCGCGTCGGTCTCGGTCGCGTTCTCGCCCTCGCTGCGATCACGTCTGATCCTGCCGGTGGTCCCCGGCGTCGCCGTGCCCACCGGCCTGCCACCATGCCCCGGGCTCCGCGGCGAGCCGTGCCGGCCCTACGTGAAGTTCGTCAACCGCGGCGCGTAGGCGTCGACGCGCCCCGGTCGGCCAGGGGACGGCACCGTGTGGCCCTGCTCGCCGGAGATGATCAGCAACGGGACGCGTTTCCGGTTTCTTCGTGTCGACCTTGGCCTCGGTCCACCGATTCAGATTCGCGGCCGCCGCCTGGGAGCAGGGGTACGCCGGAGGCCGGAACCGCGAAGGTCACACACAGCTCCTTCGCCTCATCCTCGCTGACGGCGTTCGCAAAATCCGAACCGAAACTGTTCGTGGGTGAGCGGGACAGCCCGATTGCGGTTAGCCGGGTTCGGCAGCACAGGGCGCGCCGATTTCAGAGCCGAGATCGGAAGTGGCAGGACACCGCGAAACGGCGCTGGGTCGATCGCCACGGACGCCGCTGAGAGTTCGCGTCCGGCGAGGATCTGGGTCAGCAGACCCCCGAACGAATGCCCGATCACCGCGGGCTTGCGCTTCAGCTTGCCGATCACCTCCGCGAAGTGATCGGCCACCTGACCCACGGTCTTGTGGGCGAGCACCTCAGGGTTCGCGTTTGCGTCTTCGACGGTCTCAGGGTCGTCCGGCCAGCCCGGCGTCAGCGCCGCAGAGCCGGCCTCCTCGAATACTGTCGCCCACCGGTCCCAGCTGCTCGGCAGCAGCCGCAGTCCGTGAACGAATACGACGGGCGGGAGTCCGGTCTGGTTGGCACGCTGGACCAGCTCGGACTCGTGCTCGGTGGGTCGTCATGCCCGACCCTCTTAGCGGGCTCAGTACGGCCGCTCGGAGAACGACCCCGGCGACGCCATCATCCCAAGTCGGCCGCCGGGATCCAAGACCAGTCGGTCTCGATCGGCGAGGTCGTCGCGTCGAGCCGGCGGGGCCTCACCAGCCGAGCGTGCCGGGCGGCCCCTTGAACGGCCCCACCAGGTCCGCGGTGATCCAGCCGCCGTAGAAATCGCTCGCCTGTGCCTCGACGCGCTCCTCGCCGGACCAGGCGGCGTCCACGCGGCCGGGGTAGAAGGCGACGTGATCGCGCAGCGCCTCGTAGCCCGCCGTGGGACTCGCGTAGGTCCAGCCGACGGCGCGCGCCCGCCGCCCGCCCACGGTCGCGTCGAGGTAGCGAGCCGAGCCCTTGAACTCGCACCAGGTCGGGCGCGCGCGGCTCGGTTCCAGCACCTCGAGGCGCACGTCCGCGGGCGGGACGTAGATCGTCGGCGGGTGGCTGGTCTCGAGCACGCGCAGCGCGCGAATCGAGTCGGCCAGCACCTCGCCGCCGAGCTCCACGCGGATGCGGCGCTCGCACGGCATCACTGCCGGCGGGCGCGGATAGTCCCAGACGCGCTCCATACCCGTGATACGGGCGACCCCGCTCCGCCGGTTGAGTGCTTGTCCCTTCGAGCCGGTCAGGACGCGGCGCGGGCCTTGGACCACTCGGCCTTGTGGGCGCGCTTGCCCGCCTGAAATTTGTCGCGGACCCTATTCGCGCCGATTCCGGTCGAGCTCGGGGGCGAGCGAGGCGCCGGGGACGTTCGTACTGGCGCTCGCCGCTGGTCGCCGATCTCGGACGAGGGGTCGCTCGGGTCGATGAGTCCGCGCCTGAGAGCGCCGGGGATCACGCTGTTACGAGGGACTTCGGTGCGCGCGTGACCGGAGCAGATTCGAGGCGCTCAAGCTCGCGCTGCAGCGCCCGCCGACCGCGGTGATGGAGACCGTGGACGGAGCCTTCGCTCCGGCCCATGCGGCCGGCGATCTCGCCTGGCGTAAGCCCGATGACGTGGCGCATGATCACCACTTGGCGCTGCTCGTCCGGAAGCGTGGCGAGCGCTGCCCTGACCGTCTCTGCCTGATCCAGATCTATACCGCAGGCCGAGTCCGGATCGAGCACGTTTTCGGTCGGCGTGGACCGCTGCGCCCGCAGGTGATCGATGGCGACGTTGCGCGCGAGACGAATGAGCCAGGCGAAGAAGGGCACGCCGCGATCGTCGTACTTGACGATCGACGTCATCAGCTTTGCGAACACGTGCTGGGTGATGTCCTCGGCCTCGTGGTCGTCGCGGACAATGGACCGCACGTAGCCGTAGACGTTGTGCGAGTACTGCGCATAGAGAAAACGATGAGCGTCACGATCTCCCTCCTTGGCGCGAGCGACCGCCAGACGAGTCTGCCGCAGCCCCTCTGGCGAGTCGTCGATGGCGGCCTGCGTGTGAAAGCCGGCCGATGTGCCAGCGCCTGCAGCGAAGCGTGAAGTCACCACTAGGTGCCCCCCGGTCAGTTGAATCGATCGCTTCGGCGCCCCTGCGACGGGCTCAGAGGCCCATCCAGCGTCGCGAAGCTCTCGGTCAGTGTAGCTACCTTGGCGCATATCGTCAAGAATACTTGACCAATAATGGCAAGGCACCTCAGCACGTGCTCGTCAAGCCAGATTCTTTGCTGTAGCATCAGGCCATGAACCCTGCACCTGCGGACGACTTCGATCACCCCTGGCTAATCGAGCGCATCCCCGAGGAAGTCCTGGCTCGCTACCGCAGGGCGATGTTCCGCGTCCGGTCGAGCAACGAGCCGCTCGTGATTCTAGACGCGCTGACGGAGATGCAAGACGTCTTGCGCCAGGTTGAGCGAGCCGCCGTCGACGAGGCTCGTGCGCAAGGCGCGACCTGGTCGCAGGTCGCTGAAGCCTTGAACCGGACGCGGCAGGCCGTCGAGCAGCGCTTCGGCTAGCTGGTTCCCGGGGAGAAGTAGCGGCTCAAGGCGCGACCCCCGCTGGCGCCCTTGGGAGACAAGGATGAGCGGTCCGGGGAGAAGCTCTCGGAACGCGGCCAAGCAGTGACCGGCGCTCCGGCTGTACCACGCCTGGACGGCGTAGCGGCGCGAGCACTGCTTTGGTGTCGGCACGGGCATCCGGGCGTCGCCGACGAGGCACGTGCAACGCGCGGAAGGGGAGCCTCGGTCCGTGAGCGTGCTTGCAGACTGCTTGCAAGCAATCGGGTCGAAGTAGCAGTCCGCGGCGAGCTCGAGCTGGCTCTCGCAACGGACGACGAGCAGCACTGCCGCGCCGGTGGTCGGACTGACGCATCCGTCTGAGAATCCGGAAGTCCGCGGCGCCGTGGCCGAGGCTTATGAGTTGGAACGCCTCCGGCAGCCGCGGCTGAGGATGCACGGCGCTGCTGCTTGGACAGCGCGATGCAGCAGCGCGCGCCGGTTGGGACGCGGACGCCGTTGACGGTGTGGTTCGCGCGGCGTGGCAGATGACCAGCCAGAAGCCTTGGGATCTCCGCTCACGGCCTGAAGCGCGTGCTCGGGGTCGGCTCCGAGCAGACCGCGTGGGCGATGCTGCATTCGCTACCGCACCGCGATGGTCCGCCAAGGAGCCGCACCCGGCTCGTCCCTGGTGTGTTGCGGGTTCAGGGGGTCAGGGCTCTCGCGCATGGCTTCTGGCTCCCTGACTCTGTCTCACGCCCACCAAGCAAGACTCCCCGGCGCGCGTCCACGATAAGCCACCGGATGTCACGGGCACAATGGACGCAGCGGAGGAGCCTGTTGCCCCAGGCCGCTACGAAGCGTCATGACCGGTGTCGATCACGCGAGGAGCGGGAGTCCGGGTCGATGCCCGGGGTCGGACGACAGGCTGACAGGGCGTGGTGCGGGTACGCAGCCACAAGCCGCGTACCCGCAACAAGCGCTACCTGACGACGAAGCGGCCCTGCATCCAGGGATGGATGACGCAGATGAAGTACAGCGTGGTGCCGGGGTTGGCGGTCACCTTGAAGCTCACCTGGCTGTGGCCGCGACCCTTCGGCCCGACAAGTATCGAATCACCAGGCGTGTCGAAACCCGGACGCCCTACGTTCACTAGAAGGATCGGCGGTGGACCCGACGGTGGCGGCCCATTCGGATTCACACCGTGCGATTGGAGGATCGGCCCACAGATCGCGCAGTTGTCCACTTGCCCGACGGTCCGTGGCACGTCGGACCTCTTGACAATCGAGAGCGAGTGCGCGTCGCTGGTTGTGTTCGTGAGCGTGACCGTGCCGCCCGAGCGGATGACGACGGTGCCCGACACGAAGTGGTAGGTGTTCGTGATGTAGGCATTGGGCTTGAACGAATCCCCGCCCTTGATCGTGATCTTCGCCCTCGCCGGCCCTATCGCGCTCGAAGACGCGGCAAGCGCCGTACCCGCGGAAACCAAGCACAGCGCAGCGAGCGCGATCGCAGCGCGACCTCTACCCCAGATGGATGTACGCATAGCACCCTTTCTGCGCCACTCCCAGCAGCGCATCGAACTACCTCACAGGGCGCAGGCCGGCCCCTTAGCCCCCAAAGCGCGGAAGATAGCTACCGCTGCTCTGCGGTGTCAAGCCGCAAAGGCGCCGGCGGGTGCTGGCACGCGAATGTAGACGTGCGCAGCCCGAGCTGAAGCAGCTTCTCGGCGCTCGATCAGGACAGGTCTCGCGGTCTTACGTCGCGCTTTGTTCCTGAAGCTGCTTGAGTGTCCGGCCGGAGGCGTCCTTCCATTCAGTACGACCGTTCTTGTTGCCGCCGCTGAGTACGCTTGCCGCTGCTGACGGCGAATCGAATACGTAGCTCTTGCTCAGTCGAACGTGGTCGCCGACGTCGACCAGGATCCGTTCTTGGACCAGCCGATCGCGCAACTGCTCGTAGCCGGACAGCATGACCTTCTTCTCCTTGCGACCGAGCGCACCCTCAAACACCAAGAAGCCCCGAGCTCGATCTTCCCCTTCGGCCTGGGTCAACTGAGTGGTGAGATGCAGGCGAGGGACCCGCTCCTCAGCGGCGATCTGAGACGCCTCCTCGGGACGAGCGGCCACCTGAACGCGCTCTTCGGCCAGCTCGAAGACGTTGACCCCGACCAAGGAGAAGAGCGGGAGCACGTTGTCACGTTGTCTAGGTACGTCTCCATCTCGGCGACCTCCGGTTCGCTTAGTCGCGAAACCCCGGGAGCGGTACTGTTGTCAAGAACGGCGTTGTCGGCAGTGCGCGCCAGCTTCAGGAGTCTCGCCTCCAAGTACCGCACGTGCGCCTTATTGAGCGAGTCGTCCTTTGTGGTCATGACGTAACCGTGCGTCCAGAAGTCCTTCTCCTTCTGATGCGCGTCCAGCCGAACCCCGGATGTCGTCGGCCTCACCGATGTAAGCCCGCTGGGTTCGTCTCCCCTCGTCGTCCGGACCGATGAGCACGTAGACGCCGGTCCTCGAGACCTCGTCCCGCCCGCGAGCGCTAGTGAAGTCCGCGCGTGCGAAGGCGAGAAACGAGCCCGTCCAGCCCATGCGTTCTACCAGACGTAGACCTTGGGCCGTCCCGTCGACCAGGAAGATCCTGATCGTGACGCCGCGTGCCGGATCGGATGCCATATCGGCTCGCGAGTATCGCTGAACCGGCGCACCGGCGCTATCGTTCTTGCCGGTTCTTGCGAAGTGCGAAGCTCTTTGGGGCACTCCTGGCTGGCGCCCCGGTCTCAGGAAGAGAATGGCTCGGTGTGAGGATCTTCCTGGTACGTATCCGAGATCGTGGTCTGCGGCTGGCTGGCTCCGTCCGGCTAGATCGCGACACTGGCTCACGTGAGCAACCGATGACGATCTTTGGCCCCGCGTTGAAGGACCTCACGGTGGAGGACTTGGAGCGGTTCCTCGCTGACGCCGGGCCGGAACCCCTGCTGTGGGAAGCGAAAGGAATCGAGGTCAACCGCGGGATGGTGCGAAGGCAGGTATGCGGCTTCGCCAATTCCCACGATGGCGGGTATCTGATCATCGGAGCATCCGCGGCCGATGGCTCGTGGAAGCTCGATGGCATCGGGTTCCCAGACGACCCGCCGACCTGGATCTCGAGGCGACCAAGCCAAGCGAGGGCCCACACGGCGGCGCAAGAGATCATGGCGTATGGCCGGGCCCTTCCGCGCTACCAAGACGGGCGGGTCCAGTTCGGGCTCGTCCTAACGGCGTCCGGGTATCTGCCGGACATCCCCTCTCGCCTGTTCAGCCCGGCTTTCGAGGAGTGCGTCATCTCGTGCATGGGGGCGCTCGATCATGGGCCACGGGCCAGACGCAGTCCGACGATCCTCCCCAGTGTTACTCAGGATTCGCGACGGTTCGAGAGCGATGGGCTGAACGACGTGCTTGGGCAGTCGTGGCTGGTGCGCGCGACATGGCATGGTGACGTTGGGATCTACTGGGTCCACCGATTCGACCGACGTGCGATCGATGATCTGTTTGCCGGCCCTGTCAGGCAAGCGTGGGCCGCGACCGACGAGATCCTCGGCATGCTCGAACCACAAGGGCCGCGCTACCTGCAGCTGATGGTCGCGGATGGTGAGTTCCCCCCCAATACTGAAGGGCAAGTTCTCACCGTGGTCGGTCGCGGTCCGATCGACCCAGGCGTGGACCCAACCGTGCTCGACAGCGTCCAGCGTGAACTTCAGCGGTCCATCGGCGAGATGGCGTACGAGTCGTAGGAGGCTGAGCAGCAGGGCTTGATCGAGCCTGGTGACAACGTTCGTGACACCGTTATAGCTTTGAGGCGGATGCCGGTCGTATCCGGGCCGTACAATGCGTCCCCGCCGCATCCGCCCGCTACCCGAGCTGACACGACCGAGCCACAGCGCGAGCCCAATGATCCGCCGAAAGCGCCAGCTCAAACCACCAGCGCAGGCGTGCGGAGGATACGGGAGCAGTTTGGCCAAGAGTGGTATCGAACTCGTCAGTCCTCGGTGCGGTGTAGTGACTTCAGAGCCCGCCTAAGGGCCTGTCGGTGATTAAGGTTTCGGTTTGATGGTGTAGTTCCATTCGGGGTGGAACTCGTCGCCGTGGAGATTGACCGCGTGGAGGTCCTGATCGGGGACGCGAATCTTGTCCGGGTAGGTGCCGTTGTCGAGGCGGGCGTATACCTTCAGGCCGGTGTTGGTCGTGGTGGCTGAGATCAGGTTGATCATGGTCTCCAGGGAGTGCAGCGGCTTCCCGCGCCAGTTGATCGTGATGTAGCTGAACAGTCGGTGCTCGATTCGGTTCCATTTGCTGGTCCCGGGCGGGAGATGGCACACGCTGATCTGAAGGCCGGTCTCGTCAGCGAGTTTCTGCAGCTCGACCTTCCATAGTCGAACACGATTACCGTTCGAGCCGCCGCAGTCCGCGGTGATCTGCAGCCGGGTCGCGGCCGGGTAACGGCCCTGACCGAGGTTCTGCCACCAGGACCGGATCGAGTTGACCGCAAACGCGGCAGTGTCGTGATCGACACCAACGTTGACCCATCCCTGGTTTGAGGCGACGTCATACACGCCGTAGGGGATCGCTTTGCCGAGCTGCTTGTCCTTGAAGTCATGCACCCGGACCAGCTCCGGGTCGCCTTTGGGATGCCACTCCCGTCCGGCGTTCTTGAAGTCGCCGACCAGTTCCTTCTTCTTGCAGTCGACGCTGATCACCGGCTGACCGGCCGCGACAGCCGCATTTGCGGGGACTCCTCGTCGTTTGGGGGTGAATCGGGGCTGCTGGGCGGCCAGCCGCGTGGTGGATCGGTGCCGGGCGGGGGATCAAGCGGCATGGATGCCGCGCCGTGATGTCTGGATGATCGATGCGAGGACTCGCCCGTAGGGCGCCGTAAGCCGTCGCCGTGCGCGGGGCCTTGATGCGCCGAGGCGTTGCAAGGATCGATCAGCCTCGCTTCGCTCTCAATGCTGCCGTTTTTCGGTTTTTCGGCGTGCGCTGGGCACTTTGAGCAGAACCCGTCAGCCGGCAAGTTCGGTGGCCTCCTCGCCGAGGGCTCTTGGTCCCCATGCGGGCATGCTCGCAAGATGCGCACTCGGCCGACCCGCGCGCCGTGCTGTGCTTTGTGCCGGGAGCGGGTGCGTGCGAGCGGGGGTCGCCCGACGACGCATGGATGCCGGGCGCGATGGGCGCGGATGGCGTCGTGCTCGCCGCGCGGCGAGATGTGCGCGAGTTCCGGGACCCTGATGTCGTCGCAGAACATGCGTGATAGCAGGCGATTCGCCACGGTCGAGGCGCGCAAGTCACCCCCAAACGAGGAGGAGAGCCAACTCGGGACTCCGGTCGATTTGGGGGTGACGGCGGTGTGGGGGCGGCCGGGTTGTTGACCTGATGGGGTGCCGGGCTCTGCCCGGCGATCGTTGGTACGCCCGGCATGACCAGCAGCTCGGGGGTGCGAGTCCCCTGTGGAGGTTGATGGCACCAACCACAAGTCGATGGCAACTGCTACGTCGTGAGGCGGGTGGGAAGGAAGCCGGAGACGAAATCGCGACCCTAGGAACACATGGCGCGCCGGCTGATCGTTGGTTGCCGGTGTGCTGCGCGTATGAGGCGGGGCGGTCCGGGCGAGCTGGCCAAGTACAGCGAAGCCCGATGTCATCAAGGGGCCGTTGCGTAGACGCGGTGGGTGTGCGATGAAGGTTGCTGGTCTTATCCGGGGAGGTCTCCATGGGTGTCCCAGGATGCCCGTCCGGTGCGTGAGCACCGCTCGTCGGGTGGTGCGGGACGGTGGCGTCCGAGAGGGCGCCGCCCGCCGTGGAGAAGTCAGCAGACGCCGTAGTACCAGCGGGGATCAGTATCGCTGGGAAGGGCTGAACGCGAAGCCGAGGTGCAGGACGCTCGTGCTCGTGGGATGGACGTTGAACGCAGCCAACCCCGCAAGGGGCCTGGGTGGGAGGGCCGGAGGGTGAAGCCCGAAGGTTCCCGTCCAGGGCACAGTTCATCCCCGGCGCCTGGCGACACCGCAGCTCACCCCGCCGAGGCGAGCCTGTGGGAGCAGTTCCTGGCCCCCGGGAATCTCGCTGAGGCGCTCAGACGCGTCGAGCAGAAAGCCGGTGCCCCAGGCATCGACGGGATGAGCACCAAGGAACTGCGGCCGTGGTTGCATGACCATTGGCCACAGGTCCGCTCAGCGCTCGAGGCGGGCACCTACCGGCCGCAGCCCGTGCGCAGGGTGATGATCCCCAAGCCCTCGGGTGGTCTGCGCAAGCTGGGGGTGCCGGCTGTGGTGGATCGGTTGATCTGCCAGGCCATCGCGCAGGTGCTCACGCCCATCTTCGACCCGCATTTCCATCCCCATAGCTACGGCTTCCGGCCGGGGCGCTCGCAGCATCAAGCTGTGAGGAGGGCACGCCGGTTCATCGCTGATGGCGCGGCGTGGTGCGTCGATTTTGATTTGGACTCGTTTTTCGATCGCGTTCAGCACGACGCTTTGATGGCGAGGGTCGCGAGACGGGTTCATGACAAGCAGGTGCTCGGGCTGATCCGGCGCTACCTGGAAGCGGGCGTCATGGATGGCGGGCTGGTGGCCGCGAGCGAGGAGGGAACCCCGCAAGGGTCGCCGCTCTCGCCGCTGCTCAGTAATGTCATGCTTGACGACCTTGACTGGGAGCTGGAGCGGCGTGGGCATCGCTTCGTGCGCTTCGCCGACGACGGCCGGATTTACGTCGGAAGCGAGCGGGCTGGGCAGCGCGTCATGGCGAGCATCACGCAGTACGTCGAGCAGCGCCTGAAGCTGCGCGTCAACCGCGAGAAGTCGGTGGTTGACCGGGCGACGAAGCGGCCCCTTCTGGGGTTCGGTTTCTTTGACCGGGACGGTGAGGTCAAGGTGCAGGTGGATCCGAAGCGCCTGAAACGCGCGCGTAGGGATCGCCTGCGTCAGCTCACCTCGCGCCGCTGGGGTGTCTCGATGGAGCGGCGGATCGGTGAGATCAACCGCTTCACGGTCGGGTGGACGGCCTACTTCGCGTTGGCCGACACGCCGTCGGTGTTCGGGAAGCTCGATAGTTGGCTCCGTCGGCGACTGCGGCAGGTCCGCTGGAAGGAATGGAAGCGTTACCGCACCAAGCGGCGCAACCTCGGTGCGCTCGGTATCCCGGCCTGGCAGGCTCGCAAGTGGGCCGGCTCGGGCAAAGGCTACTGGCGCATCGCCGGTTCCCCGGTTCTTGCCCGCGCTCTGCCCAACGCCTACTGGGCCAACCTCGGCCTGAAGGGTTTCGCCGATCCCTACCGTCGTTTCCGGGATGCCGAGCGAACCGCCGGATGCGGACCCGCATGTCCGGTGGTGTGGGGGGCGCCGGGGTGAGCCCGGCGCCTACCCGATCGAGATAGCGGGGCCGAAGCGCGGGTCAAGCGGCCGAATCTCCTGCAAGCATCGGGTTCGCGGGGACGCTGGAGCTGGGCGGGGCTGCCGCTTGACGCGCGGCGCGCGGCGCCGCTACCACCCCCGGCGAGGCGGCTGGTAGCGAGGGTTTGCAAGTTGCGCACGTGCTGGGCGACCCGCCGCCGCTCTTCTGCGGCAGGCTGCTGGCTGTTCGCGAAGGTCAGCAACTACGAGGAGGGCGACGTGCGGGTCACCACCGCATTCAATCGGATGCTCGGGCTTCCGGGCGCATGGGTCAGGGACGTGGCGTTCGGGTCGGAGGCGATGATCGTGACCGTCGTGCTGCGCGCCGAGAAGCCGGTCTGCTCGGGCTGCGGCGCGCGCGGCCTTGCAGATCAAGGAGCATCGTGAGAAGCGCTGGCGGGCGCTGGATCTCGGGGCCTGTCGGTGCGTGATCGAGTGCCGGCTCAGACGCCTGTACTGCCCGGGCTGCGGCGACGTGTACGAGGCGGTGCCATGGGCCCGCGCCGGCGCGAAGTACACGCGCGAGTTCGATGATCTGGCTGCGTGGCTGGCGCAGCAGATGAGCCAGACCCAGGTCACGAAGTTGCTGCGGATCGGCTGGAAGTCGGTTGGCAGCATCCTCGAGCGCGTCGTCGCGGACCAGCTCGACCGGGGCCGCTTGGACGGGCTGGTGTGGATCGGCTGCGACGAGGTTTCATACGGCGCCGAGCACAAGTTCCTGACCTGCGTCGCCGATCACCGTAACCGTTCAGCGGGTTCGGTCAGGATGGGGCTGCCAGGACCGGCGGGATCGGGTGGCCGTGTAGTTCGGCGGTGATCGCGGTGGTGAGGTATTCGTGAAGGCGGCGGCCTTGGAGGCGGCAGGTCTCGCGGAGGGTGAGGAGCCGTTCGACGATCCGGTTGCCGGTGGCGGTTTGGGTGCCGTAGCTGGTGCGTCGCCAGTGCACGGCGTGACGCAGCGCGCGCTCGGATGCGTTGTTGGTCGCGGGCACGCCGGGGGTGCTGGTGAAGGTCCACAGCGCGGTCTCGTGAGCGAGCAGCCCTTCGCAGAACCGGCGGGTCTTGGGGTCCCGGCAGCGGGTGCCTTTGGCGAGCAGATCGTGGATCGCGTGGCGCAGTGGGGCGATCTGTTGGCGGAGGTCTTCGAGGTTCGAAGGGTCGCGGCCAGGAGCGTGCAGCGCGGTGAACACGCGGCCGAGTTCCCGCCCGAGCGCGCGACCGAGCCGGCCTGGGGCGCCGTCGCGCTCGGAGAGGGCGATCAGGTCACGAGCCAAGTGAGCGAGGCACAACTGCCGGTTGGTGTCATCAACGAACAGATAGACGGCGTACCGATCGGTCACGATCACCCCGCCGGGCTGCTCGCCCAGCAGCGCCTTCGCCGCGTCACGGTCGCGCCGCTTGGCGATCTGAAAGAGCGCCATCCGCTCAGCGATCGAGACCGACAGCCACTGGCCTTTCCCGGCCTGCGGCCAGCTGGTCTCGTCCGCGCCGCGGACCGGTTCGCGGTCCAGCGCGTACAGGATCTCGGTGTAGGGCGCCTCCAACGTGAGCGAGGTCTGCTCAAGCAGCGATTGCAACGACGCCGTGCTGATCGTCAGGCCGAACAGATCGCTGAAGATCCGGACCGTTTCACGACGCCCGACCCGCGCGGCGGTCAACGTCGCCGCAGCGGCCGCGACCCCCGGCCCGAACGCTCCGGCTGGCACCCCGTCGGGCAGCCCGGCAAGCGTACACGCCCCGCAGTCGCAGCGGACCCGCATCCGCCGATGCTCGGTCACCTCGACCCGCGTGACGATCTCTGAGACCTGATGGGCGACCGGATCACCCGCCAGCGTCTCATCCTGGCGCAGCTGCCCGCCGCACCCCCGGCACGACAGCGGCCAGTGCTCAACAACCCGATCCGGGTCAGCGACCAGCTTGCGATGACGGCCCTTATGGCCAGGCTGCCCACCCTGCTTCTTGCCCGACGAACGCTTCTTCGGGCGCTCCTCCCGCGCCTCACGCGAGTCCCGCGACGGCGGCAAGCTGCTGTTCTTCGAGCTCCGGTCAATCAGCCTCCTGAACTCGGCGATCTCCGCCTCCAACACGGCGATCCGCTCAGCCTGCGCGGCGAACAGAACCCTCACTGCATCCCGACCAGCATCGAACGCTTCATCCACGATGTCGGGCGCCACGAACGCAACATTTCCTGCAACACCACGAAATCCTTCAAACCAACCCGACGACCCCCTGGACGGCTACCATCTTCGCTTCCTCCCGAGGCTGACGCCCCGGTTGAACGACATGGACATTCCTGGTGAGCCGGCCCCTTCGCTCCGCCACCACCCCAGCGAGCAGCGGCTTCACAGCTAATCCTAAACCAAGCGTAGGTTGGGGCTGCTGGCTCGGGGGCGAGTCCTGGAAGCCCGTTGTTGCGGGGTTTGGGGCGGATTGCGCGTTGGGGCCTGGCTGCGTGGGTGCGCGTTTGGGGTGAAGCCGTGCTGGGTTATGTGTCGGCTGCTTGCTTGAGTGTCAGCTCGGCGACTTTGGTGGCGATCTGACGCATCTGGTCAATGAGGTGTCGTAGTTGGCGGTCGTTGGCGATCCATTCCTGGTAGAGGTCCGCTTCGCGTTCGGTGATTCGGCGGGTGACGGTCTTGCCGTTGACCTTGGCGGTCCACTGGTAGTAGGGGCCGTGGGGCTGGGGCGGGTCGGCGTGGCATTTGCAGCCGGGCGTCGCGCAGCGGGTGTAGCGGCGGGTGACGCTGCCTGAGTGGATCATGCCGATCGTCGGGAGCTGGGCGGCGAGCTCGCGGTAGCGCTGCTCGTGGTCGGCGAGGCTCTCGGTGGTGTTCGTCGGTGGCATCTCGTGTCTTCTTTCTCCGCCGGCCAGTATCCACCATCATACCAGACAGTAATATTACTGTCTGGTATGATGAGGGACACGTCACCAGACCAGGGGGAGCACACCGATGAGCAAGACACGCCGCACGCGAACCGCCCGGCTGCGCGCCGAGGCGACCGCGATCACACGGCGTCTGGAGCGCGCCGTGCGCCCGAACGTGACCGGGCCGGTGCTCGGCCGGGCGAACATCGCCTACGAGCTCTCAGCGCGCACGAAGGGCACCGCGCACGGCGGTATCGGCGTGATCGCGAAGCTGATCGGCGAGGTCGGGTTGGCCGGCGAGATCGACGCGGCGCTGGAGTTGCTGAAGCTGCACAAGCCCTACTACGAGTCCGACCACGTGTTGAACATCGCGTACAACGCGCTGTGCGGCGGGCAACGCCTGCAGGACATCGAGGCGCGCCGCTGCGACCGGGTGTTCCTCGACGGGCTGGGGATCGAGAGCCTCCCCGACCCGACCACCGCCGGAGACTTCTGCCGGCGCTTCGACGAGGCCTCGATCCTGGCTCTCCAGGAGGCTGTCAACCGCGCTCGGCTGAAGGTGTGGCAACGTCAGCCGGAGGAGTTCTTCAAGCAGCCGGCGGTGATCGACGCGGACGCCAGCATCGTCCCGACCGACGCGCAGACGAAAGAGGGGATGGACATCTCCTACAACGGCATCTGGGGGTACTCGGCGTTGGTCGTTTCGCTCGCGAACACCAAGGAACCCTTGTATCTGGGGCTTTTGGGCGCGAACCGGCCCAGCCACGAGGGCGTGGTCGACTACTACGACCGGGCGATCAGCCTGTGCCGCGAGGCCGGGTTCACGCAGGTCCGCCTGCGGGGCGACACCGACTTCTCGCTGACCGCCGAGTTCGACCGCTGGGACGCAGACGGGGTGCGGTTCGTGTTCGGCTATGACGCCAAGGCCAACCTCGTCCAAGCCGCCGAGCGCGAAGGGGAGGAGACCTACCACGAGCTCGTGACCCGCACCGAGCGACAGATCGCCACCACCGCCCGCACCCGCCCCCGCAACGTCAAGGACGAGATCGTCCGCGAGCGCAACTACAAGACGCTGCGCCAGGCAGCCGAGGACGTCGTCGAGTTCTCCTACCGGCCCGGGAAGTGCAAGCGCGACTACCGGGTGATCGCGCTGCGCAAGAACATCTCGGTCGAGCGCGGCGAGAACGTCCTGTTCAGCGAGTACCGCTACTTCTTCTACATCACCAACGACCCGAACATGACCGCCGACGAGATCATCGACCAAGCCCGGCAACGCTGCAACCAGGAGAACCTCATCAGCCAGCTGAAGTCCGACGTGCGCGCGCTGCACGCCCCGGTCAACACCCTCTGCGCCAACTGGGCGTACATGACGATGGCCGCACTCGCCTGGACCCTAAAAGCCTGGTGCGCCCTGCTACTACCAATCACCCCGCGCTGGGCCGAACCTCACAACGAGCAACGCCGTCGCCTGCTGACCATGGACTTCCGGACCTTCCGCACCGCGTTCATCGAGATCCCCTGCCAGATCATCACCACCGGCCGACGCGTCAGGTGGCGCGTCCTCACCTACAACCCATGGCTCAGCGCACTCTTCCGCCTGACCGACACCCTCTGACCACAACCGCCACCCGCGTCGCCACAGCCGAAGTGCGATATCGACCACCGGCCAGACCGGCCGGCGCACCAGCGACCCCGAACAACGGCCAAACCGCCGTCATATGACACCCACCCACACCGATCGCGGCTCCGATCGCCATCCCGATCGCTCCTCAACGCCCCCACAACCCCGCTCAAGCCTCATCGAGTCGATCCGAGCCCGAGACCCAGCCTCACATGACCGAGATCGCTTGTTTTAGGGCTAATACGAGCCGGTCCGCCAGCGAGCGCCGCGACTGGTACTCAATGCCTCCGGTTTCCGCCGTTGGCACGCTCCCTCTCGCCGCCCGTCGTACTGACCCGCAGGCCCGGACGGCCGCTATCGACGCTCGCCTTCTCACGTTCCATGCAAGAGCCGCAGACCAGGATCACGCCGCCTCTACGCCGGGCACCACCTGGCCAGCAAACGGGTATCCGCCAGGCTGATCCCGAGGGGCTCGCTAGGACCCCCGGTTTTGATGCCGTCTCTGAGTTTCGACGCCTCAACAGCGCACGCCCCACCGGGTCACCCCGGCCGAGCGCTTCTGGAACGTCTTCCTGGTCCCCACCTGACGCGATCACAACCGCGCCTTTTCCGGATCGCTCACCACGACGGTCTTCAGCCAACGCAGCATCCGGTGGTTTAGCGCCCGCCCCCGTGGGCCGACGCTGGAGAGCCAACAAGTCTCCATCTCTTGCACAGTTCCGCCTATATGGGGGTCTTCTACACGACTCCTCCTTCAGCGTTCGTGACACACAGCGAGCCTCATACCGCCGAGCGGTGGTGCGGACGCCTCGGTGATCCTGGAGGCGGTCGGGGTTCCAATCAGCCTCGCTCGGGGGCGTCGCTTCGGGACGCTGGGTGGTGGCCCGGGGTACCTTCCGATCTAGATCGCGGGCGACGAACGCCTGCTTGGATGCCCCTGTGGGGCTTTGCGACCCTTTCAGGTAGCTGGAGGTACCGCCGTGGCCACCATCTCAACCCTACTCTCAGAGCACGTGAGCCTGCGGGTGCGGTCGGTCGATCGGATCTTCCTGGCGGGGTATGTGCCTAGGTTGCAGTGCGATGGTCAGCTGGTGCGGTTCCTCAATGAGCGGGCAGGCGGGACGATCCCGTCGCCGGCGATCCTGGGGAAGATCGGCGCCGCGTATGTTGAGCAGATCAACGCGTTCGTGAAGGCGCGGGAGATCCCGGTCGTGCGGTTCACCAGGGACATGGTCAAGGAGGATGTCACGCGCCGTTGCATGCGAAAGGCCGAGCGGGAGGAGCGCTCTGGGGTGGTGATGCTCGGCATCGCGCAGGAGAAGGCGTGGGCGTGGCGCGGCTGGCGTGATGGCGGCCGTGACGCGCACCCGCATTTCGCGTTCGCGCGCCAGGCCGTGTTCGTCAACCACCATTACTGGTACATCTTCGATCCCGACTGGGGCCCGTCGTTCGTGAAGACCAACGCGTACGCGCCGGATCCGGTGTGGGTGTACCTCAACGGCCACGAATGGGCAAAACGCCAAGCCGCGCGGGAGGGGATCGAGTTCACGCCGCTGGATAACGGCTTTCGCGCTTGCGACCAGCCAGAGCGGCTGGCGGAGATCTGCGACCAGCTCTCAGAGCGCAGTCGGTCGCCCGGGGGAATCTCACCCCCGGGCTCCCACGGATCCCGGCGTGACAGTCTCCCGTCACCGGGCTCTTCTACCAGCCGTCAGTAGTTGCGCATCAGGCGCCAGTGAACGAAGAGCGTGGGCTGCCTGCCCACCAGCCCCGTCCACCAGCGGTCAAACCGCTTGGCGCCCCGCAATCGCTTGTACTTCTTCGCAGCCCAGCACCTCAGGTAGGAGCTGACACGCTGTAGGAGTGGATCGACCCCTACCCGGTTGTTGAGCGCCGTTTGAATCCAGCACGGGAGCTGGGGTTGGTGCCGTTGATCGCTGGGATGCCGCTCGCGGGCTGGCAGGCTTTGCGCGTTCCTGAACGCGCGAGAGCCCTCCCGCCAGCTTGGTCGTTGCGTCGGGAGGGCTCTCTTGGATGCCGGAGGTGGCACCCGATGTTGATCGTATGCGCCGAGCCTGCTCGGGTCGAGAGTGTGCTGGTGGCTGGGGGGTTGTCGTGCCCGTCGTGTCGCGGGATGCTGGGGCCGTGGGGGCATGCTCGGGCGCGGGTGCTGCGCTGCCGGGCGGGGGATCGTGTTTTGCGGCCGCGTCGGGGGCGGTGCCGGGGGTGCGCGGGGACGCACGTGTTGCTGCCAGACGTGGCGTTGGGGCGTCGGCAGGATGAGGTGTCGGTGATCGGGGCGGCGATCGAGGCGAGCGTCGCCGGTGAGGGGTATCGGCGGATCGCCGCGCGGTTGGGCGCGTGTCCGGACACGGTCCGTGGTTGGCTGCGCCGGTTCGTCGAGCGGGCTGATCAGATCAGGGCGCATTTCACGCGGTGCGTGGTCGTGCTGGATCCCGAGCTGGGGGCGGTACTGCCGGCCGGGAGCGACGTCGCGGACGCGTTGGAGGCGATCGCGGTCGCCGCCCGGGCGTGGGTGTTGCGGTTCGGGCCGGGTGATCCGTGGCAGATCGCGAGCGTGCTGTCGGGCGGGGTGCTGTTGGCAACACGAGCCTCCGCCTATTCGTGGGCGACGTGAGCTGAGAGGGTCCCGCGCTCGTTGAACTCGAGCGTCGGGAGGAACCTGATGGGTGGTGATGAGGAGGGTCGGCAGGAGATCGGACTGTTCAGGTACGCACTCGTGCGTGACGTCGCAGATCCTGCGTTGTCGAAGGCCGAGCGCGGCCGGCTCGTTCGCGCCCTGAGTGATCGTGAGCATGTCGGCCCGGACGGGCGGCTGGTCAGGGTCGCGCGCGCCACGCTGGATGAGTGGATCCGCGCGTACCGTCGGGGCGGGTTTCAGGCGTTGGTGCCTCGGCCTCGTGTGGTTGCGCCCCGCACGCCGGCCGGGATGTTGGAGCTCGCGTTTCGGTTGAAGCGCGAGCGGCCGGAGCGGACCGCGGCGCAGGTCAGGCAGATCATGCTCACCACGGCCGGCGAGGGTGATCAGGTGCCGGGGTTGCGGACGTTGCAGACGCACTTGGCGCGCGCCGGGCTAAACGTCCGCGCCGATGGCCGTTCTCCGGGGAAGGTCTATGGACGGTTCGAAGCTGGGGCACGCAACGACCTGTGGACAGGAGACGGGCTGAATGGTCCGGTCCTGGCCGGCGCGACGGCGCGCCGCGCGGTGCTGCTCGCGTTCATCGACGATCACAGCCGGCTGCTGGTCGGGTGGCGGTGGGGTACCGGCGAGGACGTGTTCCGCTTGGAAGCCGCGCTGCGCTCAGGGCTCATGTCGCGCGGTGTCCCGAACGCGATCCTCGTCGATCGCGGCTCGGCGTTCGTGTCCTCACAGCTACTGCGGGCGTGCGCGGTACTGGGCGTGAAATTGATTCACGCCAGCCCCCGCGCGGCCACCACGAAGGGCAAGATTGAGCGCTTTTTTCGAACCGTACGCGATCAATTCTTGGTCGAGATCGACGACGGGATCGAGCTCGCCGCGCTGAACCGGCTGTTCTCCGCCTGGTTGGAGGTCGTCTATCACCGGCGCACGCATTCCGAGACCGGACTGTCGCCGCTGACCCGGTTTGACAGCGCCGGCGCGCCGCCGTTGCCGACCCCGGCGTTGTTGCGCGAGGCGTTTCTGTGGTCGGTCGAGCGGACGGTGACCAAGACCGCGACGGTGTCGCTGCACGGCAATCAATACGAGGTCGACCCGGCGCTCGTGGGCCGCAAGGTCGAGCTGGTGTTCGACCCGTTTGACCTCACGAGGATCGAGGTGCGCTACCAACACCGCCCGATGGGGGTCGCGGTGCCGCTCGTGATCGGACGCCACACCCATCCCCAGGCCCAGCGCGAGCTCCCACCACCGCCAACCGGGACCGGGATCGACTACCTCAAGCTCCTCGCCGAGCAGCGCGACGCCGAGCTCGGCGGGCACCCGATCGACTACTCAAGCCTCGCCAACGACGGCGACGGCGACGGCGACGGCGACGGCGACGGCGACGGCGACGGCGACGGCGACGGCGACGGCGACGGCGACGGCGAGGATCGTGACACCAACCAACAGGAGGACGAACAGTGAGTATTGACAGGTTGCGCAGCCATTACGGCTTCTCAAGGATGCCCTTTTCCAAAGATTTAGCGCCGGGGATGTTGCACGCGCATGCCGCGCACGGGGAGGCGGTCGCTCGGATGTCGTGGTGCATCTCAGAGCAGGCGATCGGCGTGATCTCGGGCGAGTGCGGCGCCGGGAAGACGGTTGCGGCCCGCGCGGCGGTCGCCGGCCTGGACGCGTCGCGGCACACGGTGCTCTATCTCGGCACGCCCGGGGTCGGGCTGCGCGGGATCTACACGACGATCATCACCGGGCTGGGCGCCACCCCGCGCTTTCACCACGCGGCGCTGATTCCCCAGGCCCAGGAGCTGCTCGCCGCGGAGGCATCGGAGCGCGGCAAGCAGGTGGTTTTGATCTGCGATGAAGCGCATCTGTTAGATGGCGAGTGCCTGGAAGGGATCCGCTGTTTGTCGAACATGGGGATGGATCAGACCGCGCCGTTTTGCCTGCTGCTGCTCGGCCAGCCCGCGTTGCGCCACCGGCTTCGCCGCGGCGCGTTCACCGCGTTGGATCAGCGGGTCGGTATGCGCTACGCGATCGGCGGTCTCACCGCCACGGAGACGACCAGCTATGTGCAGCATCATTTGGCGCTCGCGGGACGCTCTGACACCCTGTTCTCCGATGACGCGATCGGTCTGATCCACGAGGTCTCTCGCGGCCTGCCGCGGCAGGTGAACAACCTCGCCGTCGCCTCGCTGATCGCCGCGTTCGCTTCAAAGAAGGCGATCGTCGACGAGTCCGCTGCTCGTGCCGCAGTCGCGGAGGTCTCCGCCGAATGACCGAGCCCGTCACCCTGTCGCTGCTTGACCAGCCCGACGAGGACCCGCCGCCGAGCGGCGCGCTGACCCTGCCCGTTCCCGACGGCTGGCCCGCACCACCACAGCCCGCTGTCTATCACGGGCTGGCGGGCGAGATCGTGAACACGATCGCCCCAGAGACCGAAGCTGACCCGATCGCGATCCTCTCCCAGCTGCTGGTCGCGTTCGGTGCCGCGACCGGCCGCGGCGCATGGTTCCAAGTCGAAGCGACCCGGCATCACCCCAACCAGTTTCTCGTCCTGATCGGCGAGTCAGCTCGCGCGAGGAAGGGATCGTCATGGGACCACGTGCACCGCCTGATCACCGGCGCTGACCATACGATCACCAGCCGGATCCTGACCGGTTTGAGTAGCGGGGAGGGGTTGATCCACTCGGTCCGCGACCCCGCCGGCCAGGACCCCGGCGCAAGCGACCGGCGGCTGCTGGTGATCGAACCAGAATTCGTCAGCGTGCTCAAGAACGTCAGCCGTGAGATCTCAACTTTGTCGCCCACACTGCGCTCAGCGTGGGACGGCCGCCCCTTAGCGATCCTGACCCGAACCGCGCCCGCGCGCGCGACAAGCGCCCATATCTCGGTGATCGGACACATCACCGCGACCGAGCTGCAGCATCACATCAACCCCGTCGAGCTCGCCAACGGGCTGCTGAACCGCTTCCTGCTCCTCGGCTGCCGCCGCGTCCGGCTGCTGCCCGAAGGCGGCAACCCCGACCCGCTCAACCACACCGGCCTGGACCGCCGGCTCGCGACCACCCTCACCGCCGCCCAGCGCGCCGGGCAGATCCGCCTCTCACCCGCAGCCCGCCACGCCTGGGCCGACGCCTACCAGCAGCTCGCGCAGCCCCAGCCCGGGATCGCCGGCGCGATCAGCGCCCGCGCCGAGGCGCACACCATCCGCCTCGCGCTGATCTACGCCCTGCTCGACAGCACCCGAGAGATCCAGCCCGTGCACCTGACCGCCGCGCTCGCGCTCTGGGACTACGCGCAACGCTCAGCCAGCTGGGCGCTGGAGCGCAGCAGCGCCAACCCGCTCGCCCACCAGATCCACGCCGCGCTCACCCACCAGCTGCCCGGCGGACTGACCCGCACCCAGCTCCGCGACCTGCTGCACCGCAACCCCTCCACCACCCAGCTCGACCAGGCCCTCAACATGCTCGCCGCCGACGGCAAGATCACCAGTCAACGCATCCTCACAAACGGACGGCCCGCCGAGCTCTGGACCGCCACCGCGCCCGGCGCCTGAGCGCCACCCCGCCACGCGCGAGTGGGTCGCATCGCTCGCCCCGTCCACGCTCGCCCACCCGCACCCCCTCGCGACCTCGACCAACCGTCGTGGCGAGCGATCAACAGCGAGAGCGCAGCGGTCACAAACGCGTGACGCACAACCACGCCCCCCGGCCCCCCGCCGCCTTCATCGCTCGCCGTTCCCGCCGCCGCCTAACCCATCGACCGTTCGGGTTCCTTTTGCCTCCCCTTTGAACGTTTCAACGTTCGAACGTCAGACCAATCCATCACGGCGGACAACAGCACGAGCGTCACGAACGGGAACGGCGCTCAACACCAGCAACCTTCCTCGCGCACCCACCGCGTCTACGCAACGGCCCCTTGATGACAACGGGCTTCGCCGTGCCGAGCTGGCTCGCCCAGACCGCCCCGCCTCCTACGCGCAGCCCGCCCGACCGCGAACGAGACCCGGCGCTCCTCGGTCACGTGGCGATCATAGGCCGCGCTCAGGTCGCGGCGAGGTAGCGGATGACCTTCCGTGCGTCGGCGTCGAGCGCCGCCGCATGCTCCCTCGCAAGCGCAGAGAAGAGCTCGAGCACGACCTCGCCGGCGCGCAGTCGCCAGGTGGCGGCGGCACGCCCGCGCACGAGTGCGAACGGGCGAAACACGCCGCCGGTGACGACGGCCGGCTCGTGGGACGCGAGGATCGGCTCGCGCGAGCGCCAGCCCATCAGCACCGGGTCGAAGGCGCCGAGCAGGCGCGGCGCGGGCAGCTCCTCCGCAATCGCGCGCCGGGCCAGCGCGACCCGGCCGTCGCCGGCGGACTCGAGCTCGGACGCGATCACCTCAAGGCCGGCGCGCGCGTCTCTCAGCGTCACCCCCGCCCACTTGGCGAGATCGCGGTCGGCGGCCGGGCCATGGCCGGCCAGGTAGCGCCGGGCCAGCTCCGGGAGCGCGCGATCGCGGTCGACCGGCGGCGCCACCCCCAGCCAGTCGCGGACCAGCGCATAGGCATGCTCGCGGCCGACCATCGGCCCCCGCACCGCGATCCCCCGCAGGCAGGCGAGCATCAGCAGGTGCACGAGCGCCTGGCCCTCGGTGCGCACCCCCGCCCGCGCGATCCGCCCGCGGAGCTGCAGCCGGGTCAGCGGTCCCTCCTCGGCGAGCGCGTGCTCGATCACGCCGGCGCCGCGCTCGGCCGCGCTCGGCGCGACCCCCTCCTGGGCCAGACGCCGCGCGTTGGCGGTGATCAGCGGCGGCGTCGTGAGCGCGTGCAGCCACGGGTAATCCTCGCTGAGCACGAGATGCAGCGTCCCGCGGTTGAGCCAGCTGATCACCAGCGAGCGCCCCTCGGTGAGCGCCCGGTCGACATCGGCGGCGCTCCTCACCACCGACCGGGCCCGGATCGCCAGCCGCGCGCCGCGCGGGTCCTGAGCCTGGATCGCCGGCAGCCGCATCGCCACGGACTCGGGGTCGCCCGCCGGAGGCCCCGAGAGCAGTTGCGCGTCAAGCCGTTCGGCGATCATCGGCTCGATCTTCACAGCTCCCCTTGCAGGCGTGTGACCGAACGGTCTATCTTGTTCGGAGCGCATGCTCGCGACGCGGACGCCCCGAATCCGCCCGCGCCGTGGAAGGTCCGGCCGACCATCGCCGATCCTGCGGGTCGGCCGGGTGTGCGCCCGTTCCTTCATCCCGAGCGCCGGCCTGCCAACGTGGCCGGCACCTCGGGCGAAGAGCGGTGTGCGATGGAGTGCGAGGATCGAGAATGGAAACCACGAGCCCTCGAGGCGCTGCGGCGCGAGGCAGCCGACCTGCCCACCGGTCCGCGCGCGACGCCCGACGAACGGGTGCCCTGGACCTTGGATGACCTGACCGAGATCGAACGGTATCTCGGGTCATCCGGGATTTCCGTGGGTGAGGGGGTGGTCGGGGTAGAGTTGCAGGCCCCCGCAGTGGAAGAAGATGGCGGTCTTGAAGTGCTCCCGGTTGCGGTAGCCGTAGGCCATCTTCTTGATCGTCTGGATCTTGGAGTTGAGGCCTTCGGCCGTGGCGTTGGTGATCCGCGCGGTGGCGAAGTAGTTGAGCACTCCTGTCAGGTGGCGGTTGATCATGCGGGCCACGTCGATGACCGAGGCAAGCCGTGAGTGGGTGGCCCAGAAGTACCAGTGCTTATAGAAGCGACGGGCCCAGCCGAGGCGGTGGTAGTGCCACAGGGCGCGTAGGCTCTCCTTGATCGCCCACGCCCGTCCGGTCTTGAGATTGGTGGCTCTCAGCGCGGCGAAGCGCTGCTTGTGGCGTTCGGGGAGATTCTCTTGCGAGTACAGCCACAGGTACTTTGAGCCGGTGAGGAGATCCAGACCCTCGGCTTGCAGTGCGCGGTGCTCGCGCTTTCTGACCGTGTCGACGGCCTCGACCATGTGCTTCATGATGTGGAAGCGGTCAAAGACGATCTTCTCCTCGGCGTCGGGCAGATGGGCGCAGACGGAGTTGACGTAGGGCTCCCACATGTCCATCGCGACCGCCTTGATCTGGGCGCGCTCGTCCTCGCTGAGAGCTTCGAAGTAGCCGTCCAGGCTGGCCTGCTTGCGCTCATCAGCGATGTACTCCACCGTCGCGCGCTCCAGATCGCACACCAAGGTCAGGTAACGCTGCCCCTTGGCGGCGGCCTTCTCATCGACCCCGATCAGGGTCGGCACCCGGCGCTCTTTGCGGGCCATGCCCCGCGCCACTGCGCGCTGGATCAGATGCCAGCCCTCATCCCAGCTGATCTCCAAGATCTTGCACGCCCCGGTGATGTCGGTCTCGGTGAGCACGTCGATCGCGAACCGCTCAAACAGCGTGGTGAAGCGGGCATGCGGCTCGGCCCACGGCAGCAGCACCTGGCGCACCCCGTGAGCAGGGCAGGACACCCTCGGCGGGCGGGCGTGAAGCCAGGTGATAAACCCGCAGGAGTCAAGATGGCGCCACGCCCGCTCCTCGGCGTGATCGTAGACCGACAGCTCCGTGCCGCACTCGGGGCAGGGCCAGCGCACCCTCTTGGTGTGGCCGACCATCACGTCGACCTTCTGATCGGCCACCGACAGATCCACGCTCTGCACCTCCCAGGGCGCCTCGATCCCCAACAGCAGCCGGTAGAGCTCCACATCGCGCATCGCTACCTCCCAGGTTTCTCCGACGATGCGCAGGATAGGATCCCGTCGGCCAGATTCTGCCGGCGCGCGACGCCCCCTCGAACCCCTCCCCCCGCGGGTTGACCGCAGTCTCCGGGTGGGGTCCGGACCCCCCGCAGATCAAGCGGCACGGACGCCGCGCCCTGATATCCGGATGATCCCCGGCGGGACTCGCCCGCAGGGCGTCGTAGACGCTTGGGTGACCGCTGCCGATAACGCGCAACCCCGGCTCCGGGATCGCCCAACCATCTTCGCCCCTTCGCTGCCCGGTCGTATTGCGCCTGCGAACCCCGCCGCCGCCCAAAAGTAGCCCGGGATACCGCAGCGTCAACCCCAGCGCACCCCGTGGAACCCACGGAAAACCCGGAACAACCGGTATCTCAGCGATGCCGCCGTGATCGTGACCGACCTCGAGGGCGACCGTCACGCACTGGAGCAGCGGCGCCGAGCGTCTGTACGGCTACGCGTGCGAGGAAACGGTCGGGCAACCCGCGTCCGACCTGCTCGTCGAGCCGGGCGACCGTGATCCCGTCGCTCGCATCAGAAAAAGCCTGCGGCTGACGGGGACCTGGGAGGGCGGGTTCTGGGTACGCCGTAAGGGCGGGGGCAGGTTCCTCGCCTACGTGTTCGATACGGCCGTCGAGGACGATCAGCGTCGTCCGGCCGGCTACATCGGCGTCTCCTACGAGATGCCCGGCCGCGAGCCCGCAGTCGGCTGACCGGCGCACCCCTCCGGACCGGCCGGGCGCGCGCATCGCTCGAGCGATGAATTTGCCTGACCGCGGCCGTCTTTGGGATAGATGGCCACGCCACGCAGGAGGACGATCGTCTACGACGCCGGAGCGCTCGTCGCCCCCGATGCGCGAACGGTCGACCGCCTGGCGCGGGCGCGACTGCGGCTCGGCCGCCTTGGGTTCGAGCTGCGCATCAGCCACGCGCCCGACGAGCTGCGGGAACTGCTCGACTTCATGTGCCTGCTCGAGGCGCTAGGCGTCGAGCCGGGCGGGGAGGCCGAAGAGGGGGAACAGCGACTCGGTGTCGAGGAAGAAGGTGAACTCGACGATCCGGCCCCCTGAGAGCTCGAGTACCTGGAGCGCCCACGGGTCGTAGCCTCCGTCGGGGCTGGGCTTGTACTGCCCGAACGCCGGCCTGCCGTTGGCGTCCACGGTCGGCAGCACGCGCGAGCCGCGGCACCCGGCACCGGGCCCGACCCACCACGTGAGGATGTCGTCACGGCCGCGAAGCCACATGTCGTAGGGCGGCATCGACTGGGTGGCATCCTCTTGGATCAGCGACGTGAGCGCGTCCATGTCGTAGCGCTCGAATGCCTCCACGTAGCGCGCCAGGAGCGCGCGATCCTCCTCGTCCAAGGCCGGGGCGGGATCGGCTGTGGTGACGTTGCTGGCCGCCAGCGTCGAGCGGGCGCGCTGCAGGGCGCTGTTGACCGAGGCAACGCTCGTGTCGAGCAGCTCCGCCACCTCGGTCGCCTTCCAGCGCAGCACCTCGCACAGGATCAGAGCCGCGCGCTGGCGGGCCGGTAGGTGCTGCAGGGCGGCGACGAACGCGAGCCGGATCGTCTCCCGAGCGATCGCGGCCTCCGCCGGATCGTCCTCGGCGGCGACGAGGCCGTCCGGGATCGGCTGAATCCAGGTCGCCTCGGGAAGGATGTTGAGATTGCTCGCCTCGGGCGCCTGAGCGGGGCCGAGATCCATCGGCCGTGCGCGCCGCTCCTTGCCGCTCAGCATGTCCAGGCACACGTTGGTGGCGATGCGGTAGAGCCAGGACCGCAGGGACGAGCGGCCCTCGAAGCGGTCGAAGGCGCGCCACGCGCGGATGAACGTCTCCTGGACGGCATCCTCGGCCTCGAACGGCGATGCGAGCATCCGATAGCAATGCGCGATGAGCTCAGCGCGATGCTGCTCGAGCCGGTCCTCGAGTCCGGTCTCGGCACGCCTGGCCGTCAGCGGCAACTCCTGCACGACGGTCATGGTAAGGGCTTCCGCCGACGGGCCACAACGGCATGGGTCATCCCAAGTCCTTTCTCTGATTCCGGGCCGTCACACCCCTTCAGACGGCAGGCGGAGCGAAAACTCATCGGCCGCCGTTCGTTGTTGCGCGAAGAGCTTTCTCATCGGCCGGTGACAGGCCGTTTAGGTCGAGCGCCGAGACTGCTTTGATGGCGACGGCACCGCATCCGGCAGAGCAGGTCGACGAGGCTCCGCCCGTCGTCGCCCGGCGCCCGCGCGCGCGCCGGACCTCCGCGGACCGCCTCACCGGCGGGGGCGTCGAGGGTAACGAGCGGCTCACCGCGCTGACCGGGCTGATCCTGATCGCACTGCTGGCCGTCCTCGGCGTGACGATCCTGCGGATCCACCAGCTGATCTGGTTGCACCTGTTCGTCGGGCTCGTGCTGCTCGGCCCGGTGGCGCTGAAGATGTCGAGCACGGGCTATCGCTTCGCCCGCTACTACACCCACGATCCCGTCTACCGGCGCAAAGGTCCACCCGAGCCGCTGCTCCGCCTCCTGGCCCCATTCGTGGTCCTTTCGACGGTCGTGGTCTTCGCCACCGGGGTCCTGCTGCTGTTCCAAGGCCCGAGCGGACGCGGCACGCTGCTGCTGGCCCACAAGGCGAGCTTCATCATCTGGCTCGGGGTGACCGCCCTGCACGTCCTCGCGCATCTGCCCGCGACGGCGGGCTCGGCGTCGTTCCTGCGCAGCCGGCGGGCCGAGGTCCCCGGAACCGAGCGCGGCGAGGCCGGACGTCGGATCGCGCTCGCGGGGGCACTCGTCGGCGGCCTTGTGCTGGCGGTCGTGTTGCTGCCTGAGTTCGCCGCATGGACGCAGCACGGAGCCTTCTTCGACCACTGATGGCGAGCGCACACGCGAAGGCGGCCCGTCGCGGGCCGCTCCTCGCGCTGGCCTGCGCCGCCGCAGCCGCCGCCGTGACCGGATGTGGAGGCTCGACGGCGTCGCCGGCGAGCGCGAGCAACACCCACGGCTCGACGTCGCACACCAGCGCCGCGCACCATCCGACCGCGCCGGCCGTTCCGGTGCTGCTCCCGTCCGCGAGCGGCGGCGTCGGCCCCAGCTTCACCCCAGTCGTGCAGATCGGCGGCCAGACGGCGGTCTATATCGCCCGTCTCCCCTCCGGCCTGACGGCGCTCTCGTTCGATCAGCGCCTCGTGCGGCTCGCGCTCCACTCCGGCTCGATCGACCCCGGCGGCTCGGGCTGGCGCTACGGCCCGGCGGTGGTCGCCCCTGAGCTCAGCCGCCTGGTCTCGGCCTTCAACGGAGGCTTCAAGTTCGCCGTCGATGCCGGCGGGTTTGAGAGCGGCGGCCGCGTCGGCGCACCCGTGCGCGCCGGCCTGGCCTCGATCGTCACCTACGCCAACGGCCAGACCGACATCGGCGCCTGGACCACGGAGGTCCCCCAGCCCGGCCGGGCGGTTGAGTCGGTGCGCCAGAACCTAGCTCTGCTGATCGACCACGCCGCCCCGGCCGCCAACCTCGACTGCATCTCGTGCTGGGGCGCGACGCTCGGCGGCGTCGATCAGATCGCGCGCTCGGCGCTGGGCATCACCGCCGACGGACACCTCATCTGGGCCGGCGGCGAGCACCTCACCGTCGCCGCGCTGGCCGACGCGCTGCTGCAGGCGCGGGCGGTGCGCGCGGTCGAGCTCGACATCAACCCCGAGTGGGTCGCCGCCTACCTCTACGCCCACCACGCCTCCGGGGCGGCGCTCGGCATGGTGCCGGTGGTACCCGGCCAGCCGGGCGCGCCGGGTTCGTTCCTGGCGCCCTACGGCCGCGACTTCTTCACGATCCTCACTCGCTGAGACAGGCTCTGAGACCCGTCTTACCCGGCGAGGGGAAACAGGCGACATGCGATCATCTGATGCATGGCGCCGCTCCGCCCTGGCCTGGCCGTGGCCCTCGTGGCGGCCGCGGCGTTGGCCGCCGGATGCGGGTCGGGCGGCACGAAGGCGGCCGCCTCCCAAAGCACGCAGCCGCGGCCGGCTCTCACCACCGGCGGGGGGACGCACGGAACTCCGGGTCGGAGCGGGCCCGCCATCCCCACGCCCGGACCGACCGGGCGACCGGCTGATCCCGCGGCGGTGAATGTCGTCCGCGCCTGGTCCTGGGCGCTGCGCCGCGGCGACGTCGAAGCCGCCGCGCGCTATTTCGCGCTGCCCAGCGAGTTCGTCAACGGACCCGACGCGGGCGGCCGGGTACCGATCATCCCGATCCGATCGCTGGCCGACGCGGCAGCGGTCAACGCCTCACTGCCGTGCGGCGCGAACTTCATCTCCGCCGACCAACGCGGTGCCTACGTGAATGCGCTGTTCCGCCTCACCGATCGGCCCGGGCCCGGCGGAGGCTGCGGCTCGGGCATCGGCCAGATGGCGCGCACGAACTTCGTGATCAAGGGCGGGCGCATCGTGGAGTGGATTCGTGCGCCGGACGACCCGGGCGACAACCGGCAGCCGACCGTTCCCACGCCGCCGCCGCCGGCGACGCCGCCGCAGCCGACCACCCCGCCGAGCGGTACCGGCCCCGCGATCTGAGCACCCGCCGGCGATTGGGTACCGGAGCAACCATCGGATGACCACGAACGCATCAGGCCGCGGCGGCGCGGTGGTTACCGGTGCCGGACGGGGCCTGGGGCTGGAGATCGCGCGACCGCTCGCCGCCCGGGGCTACGCGGTCCACGTCACCGACGTCGACGCCGACGCGGCGGCGCAGGCCGCCGCGCAGCTCGGACGCCGCGCCTTCTCGTCCGCCCTCGACGTACGCGACGAGCGGGCATGCAACGACGTGGCGGCGGCGACGGCCGAGCGCGCCGGATCGCTGGAGGTCTGGGTCAACAACGCCGGCGTGCTCGTGACCGGGCCGGCGTGGGAGCAGCCGAGCGAGGTGCGCCGGCTCATGCTCGAGGTCAACGCGCTCGGCACGATCAACGGAACGCTGGCCGCGCTGGAGCGCATGCGCCCGGCGGGCGAGGGTCACGTGGTCAACGTCGTCTCGCTGGCCGGGATCGTCGCCGCGCCCGGTGAGACCGTCTACGGCGCCTCCAAGCACGCCGCGATCGCCTTCAGCATCGGCACGCTCACCGACCTGCGACTCGCCGGCATCCGGGACGTCCATATCTCGTGCCTGCGCCCCGACGGCAGCTGGACGCCGATGCTCCACGACAAGCTCGACGACCCGGCCGCCGCGGCCTCGTTCACCGGCGTGCTGCTGCAGCCGGCCGAGGTCGCCGCACACGTCGGCCGCCTCCTCGATCACCCCCGCCCGGTCCTCACCGTCCCGCGCTGGCGCGGGGCGATGATGCGCGCGTTCGACGCGGCGCCGCGGCTCGCCATGCTGGGCGTCGCGCCGGTGCTCGCGTACGGGCGGTGGCAGCAACGGCGGCTGAAGCGGAGGCTGGCGCGGAAGGGCGATCGGCTCGCCTGACGTGTGCCGGTGCGCTGTCGCGCGGTCGGCGGCGCGGGCGTAAACGAGGGCTGCGGAAGGGTCGCCACGCGGCCGTCCCTGGGCGCGGGATCGGCCGGGGGCCGGATAACCCACATTCCGCGGTATCTCGCTTGGACTTACCGCGAGTCAGGGAACGAAATGTGCGTCAGACGCCACTTTCGTTGCCTCTCGTTTCGCTGAGCCGGCGAGAGGCTACGGAATGTGGGTTGGTCGCCGCGGCGGACCGGCTTGAAACCTACTTCCGCCCCCCCAAACGCATCTAGCAGAGCATTCTGAGGCTCAGATTGCGCCACGAGATGCGACGCCTCGCCTTGAAGTTCGGACCGACTGGTCGCAATGCATCGCATCTCGCGGAGCATTCTCCCAACCAGAATGCCCCGTTAGATGCGTTTGGGGGCTTCCGCCTAGCAACCCGCCCGCGCGCGCCCTCCAAACGCACCCTTCCTCAGCCGCTGTTTACGCCCCGCCCGCCAAGGCCCGCCACAGACCAGTCACGCGACCCGAGCCCGGCCCGCCAACCCCCTACCCCGCCAGCCCCCCCAAGAACGCGAACGGGCTCGTGGGCCGCTCGTCGTAGGCGGCCTGGGCGGTCCCCTCGACGGTGACGGTGCAGCCGGGTGGAGCCTCGCTGCGGAGGCGGTCGGCCAGGGCGGCCGCGTCGTCCTCGTCGGTGGCGCTGGCGAGCACGTAGTTGGAGCGACGGACGCTGGGGCGGCCCTCGTCGCGGAGCTTGGCCACGACCTGCTCGGCGTCGGCGTGCGAGGGGCACTGGACCCGGACCTCGAACTCGGGGGTCCCGGTGCGGCGGAGCTGGTCGCGCTCGGCTGCGATCAGCCGCGCATGCTCGGCTGCCCGGGCCGCGTCGTCGTCGGGGACGGGCGTGTCGATGTCCTCCCAGGTCTCGGAGGCCTCGTGCCAGCGCTTGATGTCGGAATCAAGCTGCCAGCCCTCGTCCGCGGCGAGCGAGCGGATCAGCTTCTCGGCCGCTTCGGCCTGCTCGCGCGAGCCGGCGTACAGGAACACCTGCGGCCCGTCACGGGAGACGACCACGCGATCGTGGAACTCACTCTCGAGGTCGTGCTCGAGGTCTCTCGCCTCGAGCCGGCCCGTCAGCGTGCGGGCATGGCCGTCCTCGTGCAGGTCAGCGTGCAGGCGCCAGTCGTCGCTCATCGCCCTCAGCGTAATGCAATTGCGTCGGCCACCACCAGCTCCAACTCGCCCGCCACCCGCTCCAGCGGGCCGCTGGAGCGCTGGGCGCGGGCGACGATGACCGCCCCCTCGATCGCGGCGATCGTGAGGGTGGCCAGCGAGCGGCCGCGATCGGGCGCGACGCCGCTCTGCGTGAGCCCGTCGGCCAGCAGCTCCTCCCACCGGGCGAAGGCCACGCCGGCAGCGGCGCGCGCGCCGGGCGTGCGGTCCCCCTCGAGCGTGGCGGCGACCACGGGGCAGCCGGCGCCGTAATCGCTCTCGCGCAGGATCGTCCGCCACGACGCGACGAACGCGCGCACCGAGCCGATCGGATCGGAGGACTCGAGCGCGGCAACCAGGCCCGCGGCGATGAAGTCGCCGGCATAGCGCGTCGACTCCTCGATCAGCTGCGCCTTGCCGCCGGGGAAGTGGTGGTAGATCGATCCGCGCGGCGCACCGGAGCGCTCGATCACCTCGGAGAAGGAGGTCGCCTCGACGCCGCGCTCGCGCATCAGCAACGCGGCGCTCTGGATCATCCGGCGGCGGGGATCGCTTGGCACTATGACTCGCATCATATAAGCTCCGCCGCACCATTGGCGCCACGGGATCACCGGACGCCGCCGCACCGTCAACAGGGAGCACTGCCATGCCGCTGATGGATCTGACCTACCCTGCCGGCGCACTCTCCGCGGAGACACTCGACGGGCTCAGCGAGAAGCTGACGACCGTGCTGTTGCGCGCCGAGCGCGCCCCCGACACAGATCTCTTCCGCACCATCACCTGGCTGCACGTGCACGAGCTGCTGCAGTCGTCGGTTCGGGCGGCCGGACGGCCCGTGGCCGAGCCCGTCTTCCGGCTCGACGTGACGGTTCCCGACGGCGCGCTGTCCGAGCGTCGCAAGCAGGAGCTGGTCGCCGAGGCGACGCGGGTGATCAGCGCCGCGGCCGGTCTCGGCGAGGCCGACGCGATGCGGATCTGGGTGATGATCCGCGAGGTGCCCGACGGCAACTGGGGCGCAGCCGGCCAGGTGATCCGGTTCGAGCAGCTGCGGCAGATGGCCGCGACCGAGCGCGACCAGACGCCGGCGCCCGCCACGGCCGAGCGCGACCAGGCGCCGGTCGCATGAGCGAGTGGCAACCGACCGCCTGCATCCTGTGCGAGTGCAACTGCGGGATCGAGGTCGAGCTCAAGGGCAGGACGCTGAAGCGGATCCGGGGAGACAAGCGCCACCCGGCCTCGCAGGGATACACGTGCAACAAGGCGCTGCGGCTCGATCACTACCAGAACGGTCGCGATCGCCTCAGCTCTCCGCTCCGGCGCCGGCGCGACGGCAGCTTCGAGGAGATCGGCTGGGACACGGCGATCGCCGAGATCGCGGACCGGCTGGCGGCGGTGCGCGACGCGCACGGTGGCGAGACGATCTTCTTCTACGGCGGCGGCGGTCAGGGCAACCACCTCGGCGGCTCCTACAGCGGCGCCCTGATGCGGGCGCTCGGCGCCCGCTACCGATCGAGCGCGCTCGCGCAGGAGAAGATGGGCGAGGGATTCGTCGACGGCCACATGTACGGCGGACACACGCGGGGCGACTTCGAGCACGCCGAGGTGGCCGTGTTCGTGGGCAAGAACCCGTGGCAGTCGCAGAGCTTCCCGCGTGCCCGAGTCACGCTGCGGGAGCTGGCGCGCGACCCCGAGCGCGCGTTGATCGTGATCGACCCGGTGCGCACCGACACGGCCGCGATGGCCGACGTCCACCTGCGCGTGCGGCCCGGCACCGATGCCTGGTGCCTGGCGGCGCTGCTCGGCACGATCGTGCAGGAGGGGCTGATCGACGACGGCTTCCTGGCCGAGCACACGACAGGCGGCGAGCCGGTGATCACCGCGCTGAGAACCGTTCCGATCTCCGACTATGCCGAGCGCTGCGGGATTCCCGAAGCCCTGATCAGATCGACGGCACGGCGGATCGCCGCCGCCGACTCCGTCTCCACGTTCGAGGATCTCGGCATCCAGCAGGGCCCGCACAGCGTGCTGTGCTCGTACCTCAACAAGCTGCTCTGGATCCTGACCGGCAACTGCGGCAAGCCTGGCGCCATGCACCTGCACTCGTGGATGGTCCCGCTGGCGCGCTACGACAACCGCGAGTTCCGCACGCCGGTGACCGGCGTCCGGATCCTCGGCGGGCTCGTGCCCTGCAACGTGATCGCCGAGGAGATCCTCACCGACCACCCCGCGCGGCTGCGGGCGATGGTGATCGAGAGCTCCAATCCGGCCCACTCGCTGGCCGACTCCAAGCGCTTCCGCGCCGCGCTCGAGGCGCTCGAGCTGGTCGTGGTGATCGACGTGGCGCTGACCGAGACGGCGCGACACGCCGACTACGTGCTCCCGGCCGCCAGCCAGTTCGAGAAGTGGGAGGCGACGTTCTTCAACCTCGAGTTCCCGCGCAACACGTTCCAGCTCCGGGCGCCGCTGATGGAGCCGCTGCCCGGCACGCTCGCGGAGCCGGAGATCTACGCCAGGCTGGTGCGCGGGTTGGACGCGGTCGACGACGCCCAGCTGGCGCCACTCCGCGCCGCCGCCGCCGAGGGCCGTGATCGCTATGCCGAGGCCTTCGGTCAGGCGGTGAGCAGCGACCCGCGGATCAGCGCCCTGGCGCCGTACGTGCTCTACGAGACGCTCGGCCCCTCGCTCCCCCACGGCGCCGCCGCGGCCGCGACGCTATGGGGGCTCGCGCACCGCTGCGCGATGACCTACCCGGACGCGGTCCGGCGCGCCGGGCACGCCGACGGCGAGGCGTTGTTCGAAGCCATCCTCGATGGCCGCTCGGGGATCACGTTCACGCTCGACGGCTATGAGGACGTGTGGTCCTACGTGGCGGGCCCGGAGCACCGGATCGCGCTCGAGATCCCGGAGCTGATCGACGAGCTGCAGGGACTGGCGAGCGAGCGCCCGGGCTGGTGTAGCGAGGAGTTCCCGCTCGTGCTCTCGGCCGGAGAGCGGCGCGCCAACACCGCCAACACGATCATCCGCGATCCGGATTGGCGCAAGCGCGACCGCGACGGGGCGCTGCGGATCAGCCCCCAGGACGCCCTGGCCCTCGGTCTCAGCGAAGGCGGCCGCGCGGTGATCACGACCTCGGCCGGCTCCGCCGAGGCAACGATCGAGATCACCGACATGATGCTCCCCGGGCACATCTCGCTGCCCAACGGCCAGGGCCTCGATTACCCCGACGCCGACGGCGTGCCGGTGCTGACCGGGGTGGCCGCCAACGAGCTCACCTCGCTGGGCTGGCGCGATCCGCTCGCGGGCACGCCGTGGCACAAGCACGTTCCGGCGCGGGTGGAGGCGGCCGCCGGCTGACGTGAGGGCTGTCACGTGCCGAGCGCTCTGACAAACCCGTGGTTCGCTGGGACGGGCTTCAGCGGATCGAGCACGATCGCCGGGGTGGTCGGCTATGAGTGGGACACCGCCGGGCAACCAGGATGCGCCAGCGTCCAGACACTGTTCACCTGGGCGGGCACCAACACCTACGGCAAGCCGAGCCGCGCCGATGCGAGCACCTACATCGCGCCCTCCGGCGCCCGGGTGTTCGCGGCCGGCAGCCTCCAATTCCCATGGGCGCTCGACAACTTCGGCCACACGACCCCGATCAGCCCGCAGCTTTAGACCTTCACGCTCAACATGCTCGACGACCTCGCCGGCCGGCCCGGTACGCCGCTCCCCGGCCCGTTCAGTCTGCGCTTGCCCCAGGCGGGGCCGTCACATCATTCACCCCCCCGGGCGATCTTCCGACGGACAGCACCTCTGGACAGTCGCCGCGGTTGATGGGGCGGGACTGACCGTGTCCGGAGGGAGGCGAACGTTCACCGTGTCCACGGTTCGACTGATCAAGCGGTCGCGAGCGCGCATCCTGCAGCGCGGCTTCTCGCTGCTCGTGTGTTGCGAACGTCGATGCTCTGCGCAGGTTTCGATCAGGCTCGGGCGCCGGGGGCCTGCGCTCAGCCTTCTGCGCCACTCGATCGGCCCAGGTGTCGCAAGCCTGAGCCTGCCGATGACGAATGCCCTTCGATCGCGGTTGGCCCACCTCCGGTCCGCGCAACTGACGATCAGGGTGCCGACTCGCTCAGGTCACACATCGCGGTCGGTCGGGCTCACCGCGCGCTGGGGACCCGGGTCCAGGCTCCTGACAATCCGGGCGGGGTTGCCCACCACCACCACGTCATTCGGGACGTCCCTGGTCACGACCGCACCCGCACCGACCATCGCACGCTCGCCGACGGTGATACCGGGAAGCAGCACGGCACCGGCGCCGATGCTGGCCCCGCGGCACACGACGGTGACCGTGCCCTCGAACGGCTGGCGGCTGCGCGGAAAGGGATCGTTGGTGAACGTCGCCTGGGGGCCGATGAAGACGTCGTCCTCGATGCGAACCCCATCCCAGAGATAGACGCCGGACTTGAGCGTCACCCGATCGCCGACCACCACATCGCCTTCGACGTACGTGTGGTCGCACACATTGCAGTCAGCTCCGATGACAGCCCCGGCCATCACGTGGGCAAACGCCCAGATCCGCGTCCCGCTGCCGATCGCGTCGCTCTCCACCAGCGCTCGCTCGTGGATGAAGACATCTCCGGGCACCGACGGCATTCTGCCGCCTTCCGTCCGGATTGCTAGCTCGGATCATCCCGGGCGGCTACATTGCCCCGCATGACCGAGACGATGCCCCGCGCCATTTCCCGAGCGGAGCGCGCCGCCTCGATCGGCCACAGCGGCGCAACGGTGTGGCTGACCGGGCTCCCAGCAGCGGGAAAGACCACCCTGTCGATCGCGATCGAACGCGAACTCCTCAGCCGGGGCCATCACGCGTACAAGCTCGACGAGACGAACTGTGCCGCGATCTCGGCTCTGACCGCGCCTCCCGCGCCGAGAACGTCAGCCGCGTGGGCACATCGCGCGAATGCTCGCCGACGCCGGGGTGATCACCGTCGTTGCCCTGATCAGCCCGTACGCCGAGGACCGTCAGCGCGCCCGGGAGATGCACGACGAGCTCGGCACCCCGTTCATCGAGGTCTTCGTCGACGCGCGCACCATTCCGGCGCCCTCATTGACTGCGCGGGTGATCCAGGGCGCGGTGCTCGAGGTGCTTCCGGATGTGAGCACGGGGTCGTCTGCGAACCCTGTCCCCAGACCGGCGGCAGCACTCGCCGCGGGCACAGCCACGAGCCCCGTCAGGGGCACAACGCCGAGCGCGGTCAGCCGGGACGCGGCCGCCGCAGGTCGCCCCTGGGACGACCCACCCGTCAGGGCGTTGACGAGCGTGCCCACACGGTCGTGCCACGCGCGATCGCCGCACTGGGCAGTGCCGTGGCCGCGAGCGCGGCCAGAAGGAAGATCGTGTTCATTGACCCCTTATACGTGCGAGGGAGCGGTGGGCTGACATCCGGATAGGCTGCCCCGTCCGATGAGCGAACCACGGCCGTCGTTCGACCTCCAGAGCCATTCACTGCATTCCGACGGCGAGCTGTCGCCGCGCGAGGTGGTGGCCGCCGCCGCGGCGGCCGGCGTCGAGCTGCTGGCGCTGACCGACCACGACAGTGCCGAGGGGATCGAGGAGGCGCTCGTAGCGGCTGTCGCGCACGGTCTGCGTCTGGTTCCCGCGGTCGAAATCTCGACCGCCGACGCCGGGCAGCCCGACCTCCACATCCTCGGATACTTGATCGACCACCGCGATCGTGATCTCTCGGACTGGCTGCGCAGCTCCCGCGCCAGCCGCGAGCGCCGGGCGTGGGCGATGGCCGATGCGATCAGGGGGCTCGGCTACGAGCTCGACGAGCAGCCGCTGCGCGACCGGGAACAGCAGGGCAAATCGATCGGGCGGCCGCACCTGGCCGCCGCCGCGGTCTCACATCCGGCGAACGCCGACCGCCTGGCCGCCGAGGGCCTGGACGAGCCCTCGGCGTTCCTGGTCGAGTACCTGATCGAGGGGCGCCCCGCGTTCCGCGCCAGAGAGGCGCCGAGCGTCAAGGAGGCGATCGACGTGATCCACGCCGCGGGTGGTGTCGCGGTGTGGGCGCATCCGTTCTGGGACATCGAGGCCCGCGACGAGGTGCTGGCGACGATCGACCGCTTCGTCGCGCTCGGCCTCGACGGCGTGGAGTGCTTCTACGTGACCCACGATCGCCCCCAGACCGAGCTGCTGGCCGACCGCTGCGAGCAGCTGGGACTGCTCAGCACCGGGTCCTCGGACTTCCACGGGCCCGGGCACAGGGAGTTCTCGAAGTTCCGGGCCTTCAGCACCTACGGGCGGACGCCCACGTTGGGTCCGATCGCGCTCGGCCCGTCCGGTTGAGCCCGCGGGCGATTAGACATACACATCTGGACGCTCGCAGCGAGTAGGCTGCGGCGTCCAGATGACAGTTCGGCGAATCGTTCTCGGGCTCGTCCTCACTGGACCTCTGGTCGGTGCACTTCCCGCGCTCGCGGCATGCAGCTCCCTCAGCCATGCGGTGCGCCACCGCCATCGCCGCCAGGTAGGTCCAATGCGGCAGCGTGTAGGAGTGGTAGCTCCACGGCCACAGCAGCGGGACGCCGGACTTGGATTCCGACAGATCGCGCCCGAAGTGCGCCGCGATGCCCACCATCGCCCCGAGCAGGAGCGATCGTCGCGATGGCCAGGCCAGGGCCGCCAGCCCGATCACGGCGATCGCCAGCAGTGAATGGTGTAAGGGCGGTCGGTGCCGCTCGTCAGGAACTCGTAGCCGAGGCGGCCGGGCACGTGGTCGAGGTCGATCAGCACCGACGTCGCAAGCAGGCCGACCGCGAACGAGGAATCCGGCAGACCCCGCAAGGCCGCGAGCACGAACGCTCCCGTGAGGAGATGCGCGGTCTCATCCAACAGCCCGCTGACCAGGGGCCCTCACCGGTGCGAAGCAGAGCCTGATCGGCGGCCAGCAGCACCGCCGCCATCAGCAGCAGTGCGGCCGCGCTCGGGGCCCAGCGTCCAGTCGATCACCCGGTTGCGATTCGGCATCGCAGAGATCGCACGATGTGCAGGCGTGTCTGCCCGATCATCCCTCCCGGAGCGATCAGCCCCGGGCGATCACCCAGGTGTGCCGCGGGGCCTGCACGACCATCGCGCGCTGGCCGGCCTTCACGTCAGCCAGCGAGGCGAGCTTCTTGTTGTCGCGAACCTTGGCGTTGGCCGGAATCGTCAGCGTGACCGTCTTGTAGGTCTGGGTCTTCGTGCCCTCGGTCAGCGTGAGGTGTTGCCCGTTGACCGACTGCACGCGCCCGCGATCGACCGTGACCGTGACGAAGCCGTGCTTGGTGGCGACGACGAAGTCACCGTGGACTGCGCGGCCGAGCAGGCGGCGCGCACGCAGACCATGGTGGGCATGTGTGGCCGTCGTGCCGGTGGCGGCGTTCGAGCTCGTCGTGGCGGCACCCGCGCTCCCGATCATGCTTGCGCCGGCGCCGGCACCGACGACCATGCAACTCGCGGCCACTGCGCCGAACTTCCAGTTCTGCCGTATCCGTGCCATTCGATCGTTACCTCTCAGTTGTTCGCATTGCCGCTCTGTGGACAGCTTGGAGGCTGTTCACAAGCGGGCGGTCAGGCGAAGGTCAGGTGCGTGTAAAGAAGTTCGGAGCGGCTCCGACCGCGACCCTAGGATGGTCGAATGGCGGCGCTGATCATGGTGGTGGAGGACGAACCGAATATCGGCGCGCTGGTGCGCACCTACTTGGCCCGCGACGGCTACGAGGTCTTGTGGGTGCGTTCGGGCGAGGATGCGCTGACCGAGCTCCCCCGCCATGCGGTCACGCTGGTCGTGCTCGACATCGGCCTGCCGGGGATCGACGGGTTCGAGGTCTGCCGGCGGATCGGCGGCAAGGTCCCGGTGATCATGCTCACCGCCCGCGACGAGGTCGCCGACCGTGTCGCGGGCCTCGAGCTCGGCGCCGACGATTACATCCCGAAGCCGTTCTCACCGCGGGAGCTGACCGCCCGCATCAAGGCGGTGCTGCGCCGCGCCGGTGGCGGCGTTGCCGCCGACGACGTGACCACGCTCGGGCCCGTCACCCTCGCCCGCGGCTCCCGCGAGGTGCGCGTCGATGGGAGCGAGGTCGAGCTCACGCAGCGCGAGTTCGACCTGCTCGAGTACCTGCTCCGCCACGCCGGCCAGGTCGTCAGCCGGGACGAGCTCCTCGAGGCCGTATGGGGGTTCGTGTCCCCGGGACAGACCCGGACGGTGGAGGTCCACGTGGCCATGCTGCGCAAGAAGCTCGGCGACCATGACGTGATCAAGACCGTGCGGGGGCTCGGCTACAAGGCGACCGGATGAGCCTGCGGCGGCGCGTGCTGGCGTATGTGGCCGGGGCCGCGTTGGCATCCTGTGCGCTGACCGTGCTCGTCGGCACGGCGCTCGTCCGCCACCAGATATCGACCCAGCGCGTGACGGCGCTCGAGCGCGTGGCCGACGTCCTGGCTACGGTCGGGGCCGTACCGGGGACGCTCGGGTCCGGCTATCACGTCTATACCGACGGCTCGGGGACGCCGCGGCGGCTCGGGCCGGCCCGGGCCGAGCTGGTGCTGGCCGCCGTGCCGGTCACACGCAACGCGGAGGGAACCGTGGGCATCAAGGGCCGCGACATCCTGTTCGTCGAGCGCGTGACTCCGTCGGGACAGGTCGTCGTCGTGCGCCCGGCGGCATTCTCGTTCTCCGAGTGGCGGCCATTCCTCGGCAGCCTGCTGCTCGCGGGGCTCGGCGGGGCGCTCGTCGCGGCGGTCCTCTCCTTCTTCCTGGCCCGCCGGCTGATCCGCCCGATCGCCGAGCTGTCGGCCGCCACCGGCCGGCTGGCCGCCGGCGAGCGCGACGTGGTGGTCCCCGTCCGCGGCCAGGACGAGCTCGCCGAGCTGGGCACCGCGTTCAACGAGATGTCCGGCGAGCTCGGCCGCGCGCGCGAGGCGCAGCGGAGCTTCCTGGAGTCGGTCAGCCACGAGCTGAAGACGCCGCTGACCTCGATCCGAGGCTACGCCGAGGCGGTGCAGGAGCGCGCCGTGTCACCGCCCGAGGGCACCCGCGTGATCGCCGCCGAGGCGGATCGCCTCGAGCGGCTTGTCGGCGACCTGCTCGACCTGGCCCGCTTCGGCCGCGAGGACTTCGCGGTCGAGCACGACCGCATCGACCTGGCCGACGTCGTCGGGCGGGCGGTCGAGCGCCACCGGCCCCGCGCCGAGGAGCTCTCGGTCGAGCTCGCCACCGCCGGGGCCGAGCGCGGCGACGGGGCCTGGGCGCTCGGCGATGCGGATCGGCTGCTGCAGGCCACCTCGAACCTGATCGAGAACGCGCTCCGGATCACGCCGGCCGGCGGCAGCGTCACCGCGCGCGCGGATCCGGGGCTGATCGCGGTCACTGACACCGGGCCCGGGCTCGCTGCCGAGGACCTCCCCCACGCCTTCGAGCGCTTCTACCTGCACGACCGCTACCGCAGCGAGCGCTCGGTCGGCTCGGGCCTCGGCCTGGCGATCGTGCACGAGCTGGTCAGCGCGATGGGCGGGAGCGTTGAGGCCTCGACGCCGCCGGACGGCGGGGCCCAGTTCACGCTGCGGCTGCCGGTGGGTTAGCAGGTCGAACCGGCCCCGAACTCGTACTGGTCCGGAGTACAAGGATGTACTGTCATCCAGTACGTTTTGCGATGCGCCACAAGCGGCGCATAATGCGTCGAATCTGACGCATTCGCTATCCGGGCTGGATCGCCAAGCGCTCGCCGCTCAAGCGCCGGAGTCAGCTATCTGTTCGCCGGCAGCATCGAGCACCTGATGCGGGACCTGTTCGTCCCCAGTCAGCGGGCGCTGCACCAGTTCGGCTGAGCGCGCGAGCAACGAGCCAAGCATCGAGCGCATCCGTCAGGTCCATCGTCTCGGCCTCGAGGTGGCCCGGCGCATCGCCGACGGCGAGACCGTGTACTCCAACCTCCCCCGGGGCGCGGTCCGCCGGGCGCTCGAGGACCTGCGCGACGCCGCGATCATCGAGAGCCACGGCCGCGGTGACTGGCGGCTCACCAACCCGCTGCTGAAGCGCTACCTGCGCGACAGCGCGCGTTTCAGTTAGCAGCGCTCCGCCCGCTAATGCGCCAATCTGGGCGCAAGATGCGTCCAATCTAGCGCAGCATGCGCCGGATCCGACGCCGCCTCACGCCGGCACGCTCCGCTCCAGCAGATGGGCGCCGACCTTGCGCTTGACGCGCTGCAGGGCGTTGTCGACCGTCTTGGTGTCGCAGCCGATGCGGCGTCCGACCTCTTCGTAGGAGCGCCCGTCGAGGTAGAGCGACAGGACCCGGGACTCGAGCTCGGAGAGCGCGGTCGAGATGCAGGCCACGAGCGCCCGCAGCTCCTCGGAGGAGATCACCTGGTTGACCGGATCGTGCACGGTGGATCCGGGCAGCATCTCGTCGAGCGTCGGCTCGTTGTCCCCGGCGCCCCCGGCGGGTGAGCTCGAGAACGAGACGTACTGGTTCAGCGGCGTGTGCTTGTTCCGGGTCGCGGTCTTGACGGCGGTGATGATCTGGCGCGTGATGCAGAGCTCGGCAAAGTTGCGGAAGCTCGACTCGCGGTCGGTCCGGTAGTCGCGAACCGCCTTGTAGAGGCCGATCAGGCCCTCTTGGATGAGGTCGTCGGAGTCACCGCCGGCGAGGAAGTACGAAGACGCCTTGAGACGGACGAAGCCGTAGTAGCGCCGGACGATCCGGTCGTATGCGTCGGGCCGTCCCTGCCTGGCAAGGGCGATCAGGTACCAATCATCAACCTGGGGTTGAGCCTGAGAAGAAGCGGAAAGTCGGGCCACGAGAGCAGTCCCTTCTCGGCTCCGCCGCGCAGCGACGGGCCTGTCGGAATTCGTGACGCGTCACCTCCCCTGGCGCCGCACCTATGTGATTGTTCGAGCACAGTCTCCACAGCTGCACCCCCTCATCGAACCCTCGGCCTAAACCTCGAGTTGATCCTTACTCCCGGCCCGAGCTTGACATAGCACTGCATGCGTGTCAAGCGCTGAACGGAGACGACCGAGCGGCCACGGAAAAACTCTCACCCCCGGAGGGCCGTCTGAGTTATCCTCGGGCCCGGGGCGCTGTGATCATCTGATCGCAGCGGTCGACGAGCGAACGGGCCGTAGCGTGGGCGCGCCTGCACGCTCCGCGCTCCCACGACCTGCTCATCCTTCGAAATCGGAGCACAGCCTTGCGACCAGCCTCGTTGATATGCCAGTCGGCGTCTCGCCGCATCCCGTACGTGCTCATGATCGTCGGCATCGGGATCCTCTACCTCAGTATTCCTCAGCCGGCTCGGGCAGCAGCCCTCACGATCGACGCCTCGGTCACGACGCATCAATCCGCCTTCACGAATCCTCCGGTGATCTCCGCCGTGACGGCCGGCGGGATCACGTCGACGTCGGCAACGATCACCTGGACGACCAACATTCCGTCGAGCTCGCAGGTCTTGTACGGGACGAGCCCCTCATACGGGCAGAGCACCACGCTCGACAGTACGCAGGTGACCAAGCACTCTCAGCCGCTGACCGGCCTCACGCGAACACGCCGTATCACTTTGCCGTGCAGTCGACAGGCGCGAGCAACAAAACGTCGACGTCCGGCGA
>CAWFKF010000080.1:0-121667 GCA_963816005.1 uncultured Solirubrobacteraceae bacterium
ACGCGCGATGGCCGATCCTGTCGCTGATTTCATGCGGTAGCGGTTCCTGGTCGGGTGGTGGCCCGTCCTGTCCGGGTCGCTGCCCACGGCGAGGGGATCCGGTGGCCGCGATAGCGATATCGGGTCACCGGGACCTCGGAGGGCCACGCGAGCCTCGTGCCTTCGCGGCTGGTCCAATTGCGCCCCCAACACCGTCGCCTGAGCTGTTTCCAGGTCAGCCGCGGGTACTTCTTGCGCAGCCAGCGGATCACTCGCCACCACAGGTAGTAGCTGAGATACGCGAAGCAGCGCTTACTCGCGTTATGACGGTGGTAGTTGGTCCAACCCCTGAGGATTGGGTTGAGCGCGTGGATCAACTGATCGAGCGAGAGGTTCAGCGTGCTGCGGTCAGTCAGCGTCTTGATTCGGTGCATGACCTCGCGCAGCGCTCGTTGGCTTGGGAACGTGTAGGCGACGTGCTTGCCAGCGGTCCGCCAGGGTCGCCGCTTGATGCGGAACCCGAGCAGATCGAAGCCGTCGTCGACGTGGGTGACGTGCGTTTTCTCGGGCGAGAGCGTCAAGCGCAGCTGCTCTGCCATGAACTCGGCCGTCTGCTCCTTGATCTCGCGGGCTTGGGCTTCGGTGCCGCGCACCAGCACCACGAAGTCATCCGCAAAGCGGATCATTCGATAGCTGGGGCGGCCTTCGGCCCGGTCACGCCAGCGCTGGTCGTGCGTGCGCGCTGCCCATGCCGCCTCGAAGTGGCGGTCGAGTACCGAGAGGGCAATGTTCGACAACAGGGGCGAGAGACTCGACCCTTGTGGCGTGCCCGATGGCGTTGCGGTCACGCTGTCAAGCTCGCGCATGACACCGGCGGCGAGGAACCGGCGGACCAATCCCAGGACGCGCTTGTCGGTCACCCGACGGCGCACCTGGTCCATCAGGAAACCCTGATGGATCGACCCGAAACAGTCCTCGACGTCTCCCTCGATCACCCACTCGTACGAGCGAGGGGCATGGATGAAGAACCGCACCTGCTCGATGGCGTCCTGGGCTCGGCGCCCGGGCCGAAATCCATACGAGGTCGGGCAGAAGTCCGCCTCGAAGATCGGCTCGAGCACGAGCCTGGTCGCCGTCTGAACGATCCTGTCGCGCACCGTCGAGATGCCCAAGCTTCTGAGCTTCCCCGAGCGCTTCGGGATCAACCGCTCACGCGCCGGCAGCGGGCGGTAGGTGCCCGTCTTGAGCTCCTCACGGAGCTTAGTAAGTGTTTGAGAAGGGCTTATGGGGTTGTCCAGGGTTGGCGTCCGGGTGCCGGGGCGAGTCGTCGTGTCATCAGGCCGATCATCGCCACTTGACCATCGCGACCGAGGTTTTGGGCAGCCGCTCGTAGTCGTGGTCCAGTCGCCGGCATTTGGTGATCCACGCGAGCGTTCGCTCCACGACCCAGCGTCTGGGCAGCACCTCGAAGGTGCGCTGTCCCTCGGGCTTGCGCACGATCTCCAGGACGAGCCGTGCTGTCATCTTGGCCCACTCCACGAGCTTGCCGGCGTACCCGCCGTGGCCCACACCAGGCTGATCGTCGGGAACGCCTTGCGGACCGCCTCAAGCGTGGGACGAGCGCCATCGCGGTCCTGGACGCTGGCGGCGGTGACCAGCACGATCACCAGCAGGCCGATCGTGTCGACCACGATGTGGCGCTTGCGGCCATTGACCTTCTTGCCCGCGTCATAGCCGCGCGTGGCGCGACCGACGGTGTCTGCGCCCTTGACCGACTGCGCGTCGATGATCGCCGCGGTCGGCTGCGGATCGCGTCCCTCAGCCTCCCGCACCCGCTCGCGCAGCGCGTCGTGCAGTGCATCAAGCGAGCCGTCATCGCGCCACCGCTTGAAGTGCCAGTACACCGTCTCCCACGGCGGGAAGTCCTTCGGCAGCTGACGCCACGAACAGCCCGTCCGCAGCAGGTACAGGATCGCGTTGACCAGCTCACGCCGCGGGTGCGCCTCATGCCGACCACCGGGCTTCGCCGCAGACAACAACCGCTCGACCAACGCCCACTGAGCGTCGGTGAGATCTGATGGATACCGCGTCTTGGAGGACATGCCCCAAAGTTCGACAACACCCCCTCACAACCTCTTTTCAAACACGCTTAGACAAGACACCATCCACGCCCAACTGTTCGACCCGCCTGCGGGTCTGGCCATCAACACCGGCGGTTCGCGACCCCCGGTTACGTTTCACCCGCTCCCACGCGACGAGCAACGTCGCGGGGTCGCAGATCAGGTTGAACAGGTCACCGAAGCGCTGCTGCTCGTCCCCGACTGCCCATCGGTGCAGCTTCGTCTGCCATCCCAGTACCCGCTCTTCGGCCAACTTGGCGTCAAGCAGCGCGAGCGTATTCACGCCCGACCTCCCGAACGGCTTCTGATGCTGCGGTCCTGCTGTCCGCCTTCGCCATGTGGACGGCTTTCCCGCCCTCGGACTACTACGCGGACTCCGCCACGCCCCGCGCCCATCAGCCGGCATCGGGCCTTGCCGGGCTGCCACCAGCAGCCCGGCGCGCACGGGGCGCTTCCCACGTTCGCCATGATCCGTTTGACCGGGTCGGCAGCTGGCTTTGCCCCTACAGCCCATCCGGCAGGCACTCGCAGTCTCCCGCCGGCCACCACGCCCGGACTGGACATCCGGACGTGGAGCGAGCCGCCATCCAACAGAGCGGCATCGTTGCTGTCGACGACCCAGATCCGCCAGGTTTCGAGTCGCTCAAGGAATCGAGGGGTTTCTACCACCACTTCGCTTTCGCTCTACCTTTCGGTCTTGCTAGCACGCACGCGGGCGTCTGGCAGTGCCGCCCGGCCGTCACGTTGTCGGGACGCTTGACCTCTGACGCGCGATCCCGCGCCTTGGCCGTCCCCAGCTTCTCCGGGCCGCTGCATCAGCCCGGGGCCGGCATTCCAGCCGGCACGGATGAGATGTCTTTCGTCCTTCATCTCCTTTCGCATGGAGCCTCGTGGCGCACGTTGGGTCGGGCCGGGGCGCGGTGCCGGCGTTGCCGCCGGTCCGTTTCCCCGACCCGCTCGCCGAACCGGACGTGCCCATTCCTGAGCATCCGGCTCTCCACAGGACGCGCGATGGCCGATCCTGTCGCTGATTTCATGCGGTAGCGGTTCCTGGTCGGGTGGTGGCCCGTCCTGTCCGGGTCGCTGCCCACGGCGAGGGGATCCGGTGGCCGCGATAGCGATATCGGGTCACCGGGACCTCGGAGGGCCACGCGAGCCTCGTGCCTTCGCGGCTGGTCCAATTGCGCCCCCAACACCGTCGCCTGAGCTGTTTCCAGGTCAGCCGCGGGTACTTCTTGCGCAGCCAGCGGATCACTCGCCACCACAGGTAGTAGCTGAGATACGCGAAGCAGCGCTTACTCGCGTTATGACGGTGGTAGTTGGTCCAACCCCTGAGGATTGGGTTGAGCGCGTGGATCAACTGATCGAGCGAGAGGTTCAGCGTGCTGCGGTCAGTCAGCGTCTTGATTCGGTGCATGACCTCGCGCAGCGCTCGTTGGCTTGGGAACGTGTAGGCGACGTGCTTGCCAGCGGTCCGCCAGGGTCGCCGCTTGATGCGGAACCCGAGCAGATCGAAGCCGTCGTCGACGTGGGTGACGTGCGTTTTCTCGGGCGAGAGCGTCAAGCGCAGCTGCTCTGCCATGAACTCGGCCGTCTGCTCCTTGATCTGACGGGGCTTGGGCTTCGGTGCCGCGGACCAGCACCACGAAGTCGTCCGCGAAGCGGATCATTCGATAGCTGGGGCGGCCTTCGGCCCGGTCACGCCAGCGCTGGTCGTGCGTGCGCGCTGCCCATGCCGCCTCGAAGTGGCGGTCGAGTACCGAGAGGGCAATGTTCGACAACAGGGGCGAGAGACTCGACCCTTGTGGCGTGCCCGATGGCGTTGCGGTCACGCTGTCAAGCTCGCGCATGACACCGGCGGCGAGGAACCGGCGGACCAATCCCAGGACGCGCTTGTCGGTCACCCGACGGCGCACCTGGTCCATCAGGAAACCCTGATGGATCGACCCGAAACAGTCCTCGACGTCTCCCTCGATCACCCACTCGTACGAGCGAGGGGCATGGATGAAGAACCGCACCTGCTCGATGGCGTCCTGGGCTCGGCGCCCGGGCCGAAATCCATACGAGGTCGGGCAGAAGTCCGCCTCGAAGATCGGCTCGAGCACGAGCCTGGTCGCCGTCTGAACGATCCTGTCGCGCACCGTCGAGATGCCCAAGCTTCTGAGCTTCCCCGAGCGCTTCGGGATCAACCGCTCACGCGCCGGCAGCGGGCGGTAGGTGCCCGTCTTGAGCTCCTCACGGAGCTTAGACAAGACACCATCCACGCCCAACTGTTCGACCCGCCTGCGGGTCTGGCCATCAACACCGGCGGTTCGCGACCCCCGTTACGTTTGGGTGCAGGTCCATTGGAGGGAGTTACGCGGGTGTCGGGATGACGCCGAGGGCGTAGCGTGATGCGTGAACGCGGCAGTGTTCTTGGGCGAGGTGGAAGGTCCAGTATTGGTCGAAGTCGTCGTTGCTGATCAGCGCGCGGAGTGTGAGGATCGCCTCGGCGCCGGCCAGGCCCCAGCGGGCGCCGGTGATGTCCATGCGGTCTTTGACGAGGTGGCGGCAGGCGCCCTCGATCACGCCCGTCGCGATCGGCCAGCCGTTCTGAAGGGCGGTGGGGTAGTCGAGGTAGGGTCGTTTCGCGAGGAGGTAGTCGGCGCAGCGGTCGGCGGCTTGGCGCTTGTTGGGCTCGAGCGCGAGGCGGGTCGCTTTGCGGCGGATCGCGGCGGCGACGATCCCCGCCTTGCCCTCCAGCACGGCGCGCGCCTTCTCGTGCACCCACCGTTCGGCGGCCGGGTCACCCTCTTCAAAGAAGCACCAGCAGCCTGACCATAGGTACTCAAGGACGTGGATGAAGTCAACGACGATCGGGACCTTGACCTTGCGTTTGCGGGCTTCGGTCTTGATCCGGTCGATCTGGTGATTGTTCCCGTCCACCAGCGCCACCCACCGACGCTTGTGGTCGGGATCGCGGCGGTCGGCCTCGTTGAGCATCCCAGCGATGACCGCTCTGGCGTCGTCGGTGACACTGGCGGCCAGCCACTTGTTCTTCGCCTTCGGTCGCGGGGTGGCTGAAGGTGGAGGGTTGTCGGGGTCGGGCAGGATGGCGGCCGCGGTGCGCGGCTCGGGGGTGAGTTCGTACACGGTGACGATCTCCGCCATCCGCTTGCGATTGGACTTCTCGCCCTTGGACAGGCGCGTCTTGAGCTTGCCCGAGGCGCTGTGCGCCTGGGTGCGAGTCGGCTCACGCAGCGCCTCGGGGCGCATCACCACCCCCTTGGCATCGCACGAGAGCACCAGCAGATCCTTTTCCTCTGGCGCTGTGCGCTCGCGCTGCGCGTAGAACGCAGCAACGTCTTGGGCGGCTGAGAGCGTCAGCTCTCTGAGCTGACGGGTGCCGATCTGCTGGCCGCTCTGACGCACGATCGCGACCTGCGCGTCCTCAAAGCTGCCGCGCGGCGCTTCCAGCGCGGCCAGCCTGCGGATCCCATGCGAGTGGCGCGAGGCGGGAAGGTTCAGCTGCGCGTCAGCGGGATACAAGTTCTCGCTGCCCACCGCCCGGTAGGCCAGCCGCGTGACCTGCACCTCGCCAAGCACGGTGTGCAGATCGCGCTCGTGGCCACGCTCGACACTACGCCGCGGCGTGCCCTCAGCGCCGATCACCCCACCGACGCGCGGCTCGAGCACAGCGCGCAGATCGAGCTGGTCCTGCAACACCTGGCGGGCTAACTCACGACCGTCCTTGACCAGCCGCGCCTCGAGCCCTGAATGCTCAAGCCCCAACGCCTCCTCGCCCGCCGCCCACTCGAGCAACCTCGCAAACAGAGCCTGCGAGCGCTCAAACCCCGCGACCGGGCGCGCATCCAACCCCGCCGCGCGCGGGTCCTCGCCACCCGTGGGCTGCCGATCACCATCCACCAACGGCAACGACGGCTCGCTCACAGAGCCGTTAGCTTGCCGGGCGCCGACGAACAAGTCCAGCAGATCAGGAGCCACGCGATCACCTCCGTATCGCCGTCCGAAAAAGACACAACACCCCTGACTTTCGCCGCAGCTCACCGGGAGTCCTCCCGAAACCACGTGCATAACCCTGCCAGAAAGCGCCGACCGACGCGCCATTCGCCCGACAAATCAGGACTATCTACCCACTACAAACGACCTGCACCCGTTACGTTTCACCCGCTCCCACGCGACGAGCAACGTCGCGGGGTCGCAGACAGGTTGAACAGGTCACCGAAGCGCTGCTGCTCGTCCCCGACTGCCCATCGGTGCAGCTTCGTCTGCCATCCCAGTACCCGCTCTTCGGCCAACTTGGCGTCAAGCGGCGCGAGCGTATTCACGCCCGACCTCCCGAACGGCTTCTGATGCTGCGGTCCTGCTGTCCGCCTTCGCCATGTGGACGGCTTTCCCGCCCTCGGACTACTACGCGGACTCCGCCACGCCCCGCGCCCATCAGCCGGCATCGGGCCTTGCCGGGCTGCCACCAGCAGCCCGGCGCGCACGGGGCGCTTCCCACGTTCGCCATGATCCGTTTGACCGGGTCGGCAGCTGGCTTTGCCCCTACAGCCCATCCGGCAGGCACTCGCAGTCTCCCGCCGGCCACCACGCCCGGACTGGACATCCGGACGTGGAGCGAGCCGCCATCCAACAGAGCGGCATCGTTGCTGTCGACGACCCAGATCCGCCAGGTTTCGAGTCGCTCAAGGAATCGAGGGGTTTCTACCACCACTTCGCTTTCGCTCTACCTTTCGGTCTTGCTAGCACGCACGCGGGCGTCTGGCAGTGCCGCCCGGCCGTCACGTTGTCGGGACGCTTGACCTCTGACGCGCGATCCCGCGCCTTGGCCGTCCCCAGCTTCTCCGGGCCGCTGCATCAGCCCGGGGCCGGCATTCCAGCCGGCACGGATGAGATGTCTTTCGTCCTTCATCTCCTTTCGCATGGAGCCTCGTGGCGCACGGAGGACTTCCTGGGGTTCTCTTACGGGTTTCGGCTCGGGCGCTCACCGCATCACGCGTTGGACGCGCTCGCGATCGGGATTCGGCGGAAGAAGGTGAACTGGGTGCTCGATGCTGACATTCGGGGGTTCTATGACGCCATCGACCACGAGTGGATGCTGAAGTTCCTCGAGCACCGGATCGCGGACAGGCGCGTCTTGCGCCTGATCCGCAAGTGGCTGAAGGCAGGAGTCATCGAAGACGGGGAGTGGTCGGAGACGCCGGAGGGCACGGCGCAGGGAGCATCGGTCTCACCGCTGCTCGCCAACGTCTACCTCCATCACGTGTTCGACCTGTGGGCCGATCAGTGGCGGCGGCGACACGCGCACGGCGAGATGATCATCGTGCGCTTCGCCGACGACTACATCGTCGGCTTTCAGCACGAGGTAGATGCGCGCCGGTTCCTGGAGGAGCTCCGCGGCAGGCTCGCGAGGTTCAGCCTGGAGCTGGCATCTGAAAAGACGCGGCTGATCGAGTTCGGCAGGTTCGCCGCCGAGCGACGAGCGGCGCGTGGCCTCGGGAAGCCTGAGACCTTCCAGTTCCTGGGCTTCACGCATATCTGTGAGAAGACCAGGCAGGGGCGTTTCATGCTCAAGCGCATCACCGACGCGAAACGGCTGCGAGCAAAGCTGCACAAGCTAAAAGCGGAAGTGCGGCGACGCATGCACCTGCCGATCCCCGAGCAGGGGCTGTGGCTTGGCCAAGTGGTTCGAGGACACCTCAACTACTACGCCGTGCCCGGCAACATCCACGCGGTCAACGCGTTCCGCGATCAAGCGACCCGGTACTGGTATCAGGCGCTTCGGCGCCGCAGCCAACGCAGTCGCCTGAACTGGGAGCGGATGCACCGCCTGGCGCAACGATGGCTCCCACCGGCCAAGATCACCCATCCCTGGCCTGACGCGCGATTCGACGCTCGTATCCAAGCCAGGAGCCCCGTGCGTTAAACGCGCATGCGGGGATCTGTGCGGGGGGCGGGCCGAGCCCTCACAAGCGAAGGCCCGTCCCTACCGCGACACCAAGGAACTGCGGCCGTGGTTGAAAGACCACTGGCCACAGATCCGCTCAGCGCTGGACGCGGGCACTTACCGTCCGCAACCGGTCCGGAGGGTGATGATCCCCAAGCCCTCGGGCGGGATGCGGAAGCTGGGGGTGCCGGCTGTGGTGGATCGGTTGATCTGCCAGGCCATCGCGCAGGTGCTCACGCCCATCTTCGACCCCAACTTCCATCCCCATAGCTTCGGCTTCAGCCCGGGGCGCTCGCAGCATCACGCTGTGAGGAGGGCACGCCAGTTCATCGCTGATGATGCGGCGTGGTGCGTTGATTTTGATCTCGACTCCTTTTTCGATCGCGTTCAGCACGACGCTCTGATGGCCAGGGTCGCAAGACGGGTGGATGACAAGCGGGTGCTGGGGTTGATCCGGCGCTACCTAGAAGCGGGCGTCATGGATGGCGGGCTGGTGGCCGCGAGCGAGGAGGGGACCCCTCAGGGTTCTCCGCTCTCGCCGCTCATCGAACGTCATGCTTGACGACCTCGACTGGGAGCTCGATCGCCGCGGTCACCGGTTCGTGCGCTTCGCTGACGACGGACGTATCTACGTCAGCAGCGAGCGCGCGGGACAGCGCGTCATGGCGAGCATCACGCAATACATCGAGCAGCGCCTGAAGCTGCGCGTCAACCGACAGAAGTCGGCGGTCGGCTCAGCGGTCGAACGGCCCCTGCTGGGGTTCCAGTTCTTCCGCTACCGGGACGGCAGGATCGGCGTGACGGTCGCCCCGAAGGCTCTCAAACGAGCCCAGGAGCGGATCCGTCAGCTGACCACGCGCAACTGGGGCGTCTCGATGGAGCGGCGGATCAAGGAGATCAACCGCTTCACGGTCGGATGGACCGGCTACTTCTCGTTTGCCGACACCGTCCTGCCGTTCGAGAAGCTCGAGAAGTGGCTGCGCCGCAGGCTACGGCAGGTGCGCTGGAAGGAGTGGAAGCGCCCACAAACGCGCTACCGGAACCTCCGCGCGCTCGGGATCCCCGACCGCGACGCCCGCTCATGGGCGGCCTCGCAGAAAGGGTACTGGCGCGTCGCGGGGTCCTGGCCACTACAGACCGCCCTACCCAACGCCTACTGGCACAAGACCATGGGCCTGAAAGGATTCACCGCTCCCTACCGCCGTGTCAGGGAATGCTGAGCGAACCGCCCGGTGCGGACCCGCATGCCGGGTGGTGTGGGAGGGGTCAGGGCAAGCCTGGCCTCTACCCGATTCGGAGGGCGGGCCGGGGAAACGCGCCGATCCGAAAGGACGGTAGCGCGCCCCGGTCCGACCCTACTGGGCGGTGCTTGAGGATCGCTTCGAGTTGATGTTGGTCAACGCTCGGGCGGTGAAGCAGGTCCCTGGTCGCAAGACCGACATGAAGGACGCGCAGTGGCTCTGTCAGCTGCTGGAGGCCGGGCTTTTGCGCGCGAGCTTCGTGCCGCCGAAGCCGAATCCGGACGCTCAGGAACCTGACCCGGTATCGCAAGACGCAGATCAACGACCGCTCGCGGGAGGCCAACCGGCTGCACAAGATCCTTGAGGACACCGGGATCAAGCTCGATTGCGTGGCGTCGGACATCCTTGGCGTCTCGGGCCGGGCGATGCTCGACGCGCTCTGCCAGGGCACCACCGATCCCGAGATCCTCGCGGACCTGGCACACGGCAAGCTGCGCAAGAAGATCCCGGCGCTGCGCGAGGCGCTCGTCGGTCGCTTCGGGGACGAGCACGCGCTGATCGTCGGCCAGATCCTCGCGCACATCGACTTCCTCGATGAGGCGATCGAGCGGCTCTCCGCGGAGATCGAGGAGCAGATCGCCCCTTTCGCGGCTCAGCGTGACCTGCTGATGAGTATCCCGGGGGTCAAGCAGCGTGCCGCCGAGGTGCTGATCGCCGAGATCGGCGTCGACATGAGCGTGTTCCCGACACCCAAGCATCTCGGTTCATGGGCGAAGGTCTCGCCCGGCAACGACCAGTCCGCCGGCAAGCGACGCTCGGGCAAGACCGGCAAGGGCAACAAGTGGCTCAGAGCGACCCTCAACGAGTCCGCGAACGCGGCCGCGCGAACCAAGGACTCCTACCTCGCCGCCCAGTACCAGCGCCTACGCGGCCGCCGCGGCCACTCCAAGGTCGTCACCGCGGTCGGCCACTCGATCCTGACCGCCGCCTGGCACATGCTCCAGACCGGAGAGCTGTACCGCGACCTCGGCGGCGACTACTTCATCCGCCAGAACCCCGACCGCCTCACCAAACGCCTCGTCCGCCAACTCCAAGCGCTCGCACACCAGGTCACGCTCACACCCAAAGACCAGCCCCAAGAACTCGCCGCATGACCCACCGCTAAACCCGACGGACCCGACACAACCCAACGCCCAGGCCCGAGACCCGAAACGTGGTCGCGGGCCGGGATTTCGCTACAGCAGCCGTCTGAGATCGGCCGATGCTTGCCATGCCTCGGTGCAAGCGATCTGGTCAAAAGCGGAAGTCCGGTCGGACGTTGAGCTGGCTATCACGTCGGGCTACGCGCAGGAGTGATGGCCATCCACTCGTGATTCCAAGCCGAGCGGAAGTCGGCGGCGTCAGCCATGACACGACTGCAATGGAACACGAATCCGGCCGCCTCGGGCGCGCCGAAGCCGGTGCCCGCTTTACTGCAGCGAGTGGGACTGCGCTGTGACCCAGCGTCCATCTGCGCCTGTTCTGGGCGCGAAGGTGATCAACGGAGGGCCGAGGAGGCTTGCCAAGAACGCCACCTGTCGTGGCTAGGGTCACGGTGTGCTGCGGAACGACTTGGCCCCCGCCGATCGAGTGGTTGAGCGCCGACGCGCCGTTGCGCTCGCTCGCCACTTCCGCGAGGCCGAGGGGCTCTCGATCGCTCAGATCGCCGACCGCTTGGGACGGTCACCCGCGACGGTGAAGGCCTACTTCTAATGCGCCGCGAGGCGCCCTGTTGTATCCCCGGCGCAGCCGGGAGGGACTCGGAGGAGGGTCCTTGGGTCTGATGGCTTACTGCGATCCGAAAGGTGAGCGGGACAAGCGCATGCCAGAAAAGCGGCGGTCGAGCCCAGGTGTCAGGGGCGGCGCGTCGCGAGACCCGCGCGATATGGCGAAAGCTGGATTGCCTGATATCCCAATCCCCAGAAGACGTAAAGGCCAGTCCGCCGGAAAGACACCCGAGACCGGCGCCACGCTCTGCGGCGGCATCGTAGAAGGGTCGCCGCAACCTCCGGAGCGTGGAGCGTTGCCCAGCGAGGGCAATCAAGGGGATGAGTGGGACGCCTACGTCGTGCTCGGACGTATAACAGGGACGAACGCGGGATCACCTGCGGGGCGCGAGCCCCATGGTGACGGAGTGCCCATAGTAGTCGTGCGAGTCACGCCGCACCAGGGAGGACGGGAAAGCCGTCCACAGGGCGAAGGGGCACAGGTGACTGGACATCCGAGAACCGGGAGGTATGCGTAATGCAGAACGCCGAAACGGTATTGAGTGTCCTCCGTGAAACCACGGAATAGTCGCTGGAGAGCCCGGTGATCAGAAATGGTCACGCCGGGTTCGGGAGGGGGGTCTCGGAAAAGGACCGCAAGGCACCTCGCCGAGGCCCTACCTCAGCCGATCCGAGTGATGCTAACAAAAGGTAACCGTTCAGCGGGTTCGGTCAGGATGGGGCTGCCAGGACCGGCGGGATCGGGTGGCCGTGTAGTTCGGCGGTGATCGCGGTGGTGAGGTATTCGTGAAGGCGGCGGCCTTGGAGGCGGCAGGTCTCGCGGAGGGTGAGGAGCCGTTCGACGATCCGGTTGCCGGTGGCGGTTTGGGTGCCGTAGCTGGTGCGTCGCCAGTGCACGGCGTGACGCAGCGCGCGCTCGGATGCGTTGTTGGTCGCGGGCACGCCGGGGGTGCTGGTGAAGGTCCACAGCGCGGTCTCGTGAGCGAGCAGCCCTTCGCGGAACCGGCGGGTCTTGGGGTCCCGGCAGCGGGTGCCTTTGGCAAGCAGATCGTGGATCGTGTGGCGCAGTGGGGCGATCTGTTGGCGGAGGTCTTCGAGGTTCGAAGGGTCGCGGTCGGGAGCGTGCAGCGCGGTGAACACGCGGCCGAGTTCCCGCCCGAGCGCGCGACCGAGCCTGGCTGGGGCGCCGTCGCGCTCGGAGAGGGCGATCAGGTCACGAGCCAAGTGAGCGAGGCACAACTGCCGGTTGGTGTCATCAACGAACAGATAGACGGCGTACCGATCGGTCACGATCACCCCGCCGGGCTGCTCGCCCAGCAGCGCCTTCGCCGCGTCACGGTCGCGCCGCTTGGCGATCTGAAAGAGCGCCATCCGCTCGGCGATCGAGACCGACAGCCACTGGCCTTTCCCGGCCTGCGGCCAGCTGGTCTCGTCCGCGCCGCGGACCGGTTCGCGGTCCAGCGCGTACAGGATCTCGGTGTAGGGCGCCTCCAACGTGAGCGAGGTCTGCTCAAGCAGCGATTGCAACGACGCCGTGCTGATCGTCAGGCCGAACAGATCGCTGAAGATCCGGACCGTTTCACGACGCCCGACCCGCGCGGCGGTCAACGTCGCCGCAGCGGCCGCGACCCCCGGCCCGAACGCTCCGGCTGGCACCCCGTCGGGCAGCCCGGCAAGCGTACACGCCCCGCAGTCGCAGCGGACCCGCATCCGCCGATGCTCGGTCACCTCGACCCGCGTGACGATCTCTGAGACCTGATGGGCGACCGGATCACCCGCCAGCGTCTCATCCTGGCGCAGCTGCCCGCCGCACCCCCGGCACGACAGCGGCCAGTGCTCAACAACCCGATCCGGGTCAGCGACCAGCTTGCGATGACGGCCCTTATGGCCAGGCTGCCCACCCTGCTTCTTGCCCGACGAACGCTTCTTCGGGCGCTCCTCCCGCGCCTCACGCGAGTCCCGCGACGGCGGCAAGCTGCTGTTCTTCGAGCTCCGGTCAATCAGCCTCCTGAACTCGGCGATCTCCGCCTCCAACACGGCGATCCGCTCAGCCTGCGCGGCGAACAGAACCCTCACTGCATCCCGACCAGCATCGAACGCTTCATCCACGATGTCGGGCGCCACGAACGCAACATTTCCTGCAACACCACGAAATCCTTCAAACCAACCCGACGACCCCCTGGACGGTAAACAAAAGACCTACGGATAGCCTGCGCGCTGACGCGGTGGGCTGGCTGTCCAGCACCTCCGGTAGGCTTGGGGTTTTTATGCTCGACCGTGTCGCCGAACGGCGCCGCGCGGCGCAACTCGCCCGCCACTACCGCGACCAGGAGGGTCTGTCGATCGCGCAGATCGCTCGTCGGCTGGGACGCGCAGAAGCGACCATCAAAGCGTATCTCTACGATCCGACCGGCGAGAAGGCACGCGCGGTCAAGGCGCGCTACCGGGGCGTGTGTCGCGGCTGCGGGGCGCCCACCGCGTCACGGAACGGCAAGGGCGACGCCTACGCGTATTGCAAACGCTGCCATCCCGGCGCGATTGCGCCGGAATGGACGCGGGAACGGGTTCGCGAAGCGATGCGCGCATGGCGAGCGCGCTACGGCGCTGCGCCGTCCTCCTATGACTGGTCGCGCACGCACGCAGGCCGGCGCGGCGGCGAAGCGCTCAAACGAGTACAGGCCGGAGAATGGCCCGCGCCGTCCACTGTTATCGATCTGTACGGGGCCTGGGCGGCTGCCCGCGCCGACGCCTTCGGCGGCGCCTGAACGCCTGGGCCTCAATGCCGTTGATACATGGACCCTCGCTTGCGCTTGGCCGTCTGTGAACCGGGGCGCCGACGGTCGCCGCAAACGCTACGGCCATTCGTCTCTTCAGCAGCAGCAACGCGGGCGTCGGCGCCCGGTGACTGCTGGGCCAGGGGAGCGACAGCGACGTGCGCTTGCAAGCCGCCGCGGATCGGGCCGCCAGCAAGCACATCGACGACGCTCGCAACCGCGGCAATGCAGGCGCGCTGGCCGATGCCACCAGCCGCTCGGGCCGTCAGCGACGCCGAGAGACCCGAGATTGGCGAATAGGAGGGAAGGTCCCGGAACTCTGGGTCGGTTGTGCTTTCGTGACGCGGCGGGTATCTGGTGAGGCTGCGGGAGTGGCCGTTGTCGCGGTGGGCCAACGCGCCGGGGAGCGGCGTCGCGCGATCAAGTCTCTGCGGGGAGCGGACGCCGGTGCGTGCCACAATCCAGCTCTACGACGAAGGCCGAGCTACACGAGATGGTTGAGCGTCTTCCGGACGGCGCGGTCGATGGTGCCGCGATCCTTCTGGGGGAGATCAGCGAGGGGCGGATCGATCCTGAGCAGGCTTGGTTCTGGACACGTGAGTGGCAGACGATGGAACGCGAGGCCGAGGCTGACCGTCTAGCGGGTCGTGCGATCGGCTACGACAGTGACGAGGAGTTCCTAGCGGCGCTGGACGAGCGAACCAAGCCACTCGATGCCGACGCGTGAGGCGCTGGCGTCGTTCTGGCGCGACTGGGACCGGCTCGCACCTCAACAACAGCGAGCGTTCCGCAACGCGATTGCACAGTTCGTCGCCGGTCTCGCCGGCGGTGAGCAAGGGGCCCGCGCTTCGCGTTAAGCGCGTCCAAGGCCATCCACGTATCTGGGAGATGACCTGGGCGCCGGATGGTCGGGCGACGTTCGAATACGGCGAGGAAGTGCGGCCTGGCGAGCCGCACGTGATCTGGCGGCGGATCGGAACGCACTCGATCTTTCGCCGGCCGTAGTGGCCAGCATCAAGGCGCCGTGTACGGCGCCTCGTTCCGTGGCGGAGCGCTCGCTCGACTTCGGACGGATCGATAGCCGAAGCAGGCGTGCACGGCACAGGTCTCGCGGCCGCTCCGGCGCGGAGCTGTGCCGTAGACAAAGGCACGGTCGATGCCGATGTGTTGAGCCAGATCAGTCCGAGAGCGATCGCTAGCTCCGCGTTATCGGCTGATGTCGATACGGGCTGCGCCTGTGGTCATGGGAGGGGCTCCGTCGTTGTTGGCTGATCTGTCCAGCTGTCTCCGATTGCGGTCAGCCCGGCGTCTATGAACCTGATCATCCAGGCGACGCTCTCATCGGGGTCGTTGCTCCAATGAAACGCATTGGTGGCCTGAAGTATCGCGTAGCCGTGGGTCGTGCAGCGCAGGGTGCGGATCGCGTGGTCGAGTTCGTCAGGTCGGATGCCATAGCCGGAGACGACGGCCCGGATCGAGTTGATTACCCGGGTCGCGGCAGCGAGCATCGGGTCGTCGTCGCCATGGAACCCTTCGCCGTTTGTGGCGTTGTAGCGACCGGGGTGTTCGGCTATGTAGGACTGGAATGCCGTGAATAGCGCGCCGATCGCGTCCGCTCTCGACTTGCCCTGCAGCGCGTCCCGAACCTCATCCCCGAGTTCGGTCATCGCGAGGGTCGCGATGCGGTGCTGCAGGTCGCCGATGCCATCGACGTGCTTATAGAGCGCCGGTGCCTTTACACCGAGTCGTTCCGCGAGCGCTGCGAGACTCACCGAGCCGATGCCGACCTCGTCCGCGAGGTCAGCACCGGCGGCCACCACCTCGATGGTGTTCAGGCCCTTTCTAGGCATCGGCGTGTTGGGCGAGGAACGGCAGGACGAGGGCTGCGACTTCCTGCGGGTACTGCTGGTGGGGGTAATGGCCCGCTTTCTCGATCATCTCGTAGCGGCCCAGACCGGCGGGCATGAGGCCAATGATCGCAGCGGCCTCGGCCTCGGGATCCGGGAAGTCCGGATCATCGGTGCCCATCACGACCAGCGCTGGGCGCTGGACGTTTGGCAGCTGCGCACCGGCGTCCGCCGGCTTGGATTTGATCATCGCCTGGGCCGCCTTCGCGCGGCCGGGCTCACGCAGGTTCGCCTGCAGAGAAGCCAGCCAGGTGTCCCAATCGGCCGGCTTGCGCCCTGGGTATGCCGCCACGTTGAGGTATTTCGACCAGATCCTGACGCTTCCCGTGACGATGAATTCCCCCATCAGGAAGAAACCCCGGCGGTAGTTGTGGCTGTTCCGCATTAGCGCGCCCATGCTGACCCCCATGGTGCGGGTACCCGGGTCGATCTCCACTATCGCGCTCACCAGATCAGGGTTCGTCGCGGCCACGATCGTCGCGGCTCCGCCTGAGAACGACTGGCCCACGAGCACCGCCGGGCCGCCCAATTCCTGGATGACCGCGATCAGATCACCGGCGGAGTCGGTGCGGCTGTAGGAGTCCCAGCCAGTGCTCGACTCACCATGTCCCCGAAGATCGACGCTCGCGACGCGGTAGCCGGCATCGGCAATCAGCGGGGCCAGGAAGCGGTAGGAACTGCGGATGTCGCCAAGACCGGGTGACAACACCACCAGGGGCCCGCGCCCGATCACCTCGTAGGCGATGCGCCCGCCCTCGACGTCCACATACTCGGTCCGGCTCATTTGCTCATTCATCGTGTGCTCCCATCGCGCAGTTATGATCAACAACTAGAAGGTTACGGTGCATAACTTTGTTTGTCAAGGAGCCACCTCAGCGCGTCCTGGTGAGCGGAGTACAAACTCGAAAGCGCAGAGCATCACCGCGGCCGGACGCTCGATTCACGCCTCGATGGCTACTTCGCCCCCGATCGGAATGCCACGAACTGGATCACGCGGTCCGCACCTCCTCCTCGTGCGCGACGCATATCTTGGGATCCGCGCGGCTACACCCGCCTTGCGCGGGATCCGCGACGCAAGGATTCGCGCCGGATGTCCGGGTCAGGGCGACGGCTGAACGCGCCGAGCGATCTGCTGCAGCTTCTTGTCCAGCGTGAGCAGCGCCGAGTCGGTCACGATCGCCGTCGCCAGCGACATCGCGTCCGGGAGCCGCAGCGACTGATGTTCAGCTCGTAGCACTGCCGCGCGCCGAGCGACCGCGCGATCGATCGGGACGATCGAGATCCCGGCTGCATCGAAGAACTCATCGACGGTTGCGTCGGTGCCTTGTTGCAGCGGCCGCACGATGCTCTCGGCGTATACCGTCGCTGCCGCGAGCAGCTCGTCGCCGGCCGCTAAGCGTGGCCGCAGCTCCGCGACTGCCGTGGCGTGTTGATCGTCGCCGGGGTCGAGGAACGCGATCACGATGTCTGTGTCGAGCGCTACGCGCGCCACTCGTCACGCAGCCGATCTAGATAGCCGCGTGGGTACGTGCCGGCCGGGAGACTGCCCGCATAGCGGTCAATGACGTCTTCGGCACGCTCGACCTCGATCCGACCACGGCCAATCGCCCGGATGACGACCTCGTCCCCTGCGGCCAGGCCGGCATCCTTGAGAACGCTTACAGGGAGCGTGACCTGATGCTTTCGGGAAACCCTGCTCATCGCTTTACCATTCTAACAGCGCGTAAAGCGACTCGCTGCGCCACGCGCGTTTCAAATAGCAGCACACACGTCAACTGTCAACCCATTCAAGGGAGTATTCATGGAATCCGTGCTGCTGGACGCGGCTGGGCATCGCCGCTCGCCGGCGACGATGCCGGGCTATCACCGGGGCCGTCCGCCGCGCAACAAGGGGGAGGAGTATCCGGCAGATCCGCCGACTGTTGAGGAGATCGTCGCCGTCATGCGCGCGGTCGGCGACCGTCCCGAGGCTCACCGGCTTCGCGCGCTGATCGTCCTGCTGTGGCGCGCTGGGCTGCGCATCAGTGAAGCGCTCGCGCTCCAGGAGAGCAATCTTGACCGCGGCCGCGGCGCCGTGCTCGTCCGGCGCGGGAAAGGCGGCATATGTTGCTTGCGACATATGCCGCCCTATGTTGCGCTCGGAACTATGTTGCGTCTGGTACCGGAGCGCGGACGAGGATCTGGGCTCCTTGCGTGTTGAGGGCGCCGGACGGGGAGGGCGGCGATTCCGATCGCCGAGTCCTGAGCGCAACATATTCCGGCTGGTTTGCGATCGCGACGATCGCACTGCGCTCAGGCCCGAATAGTTCGACTCGACCAACAAATCTGTCTGCGTCGGCATCGAAGTCAAGCAATGCGGCTCGATCGCATCGGGCCGCCGAGTCGCCCAACCGGCCGTTGGTGCCATAAGGCCCGCTGTTCGCGTTCCTCGAGAGCTTCATCCCGCTCGAAATATGTCGCGCCCGATAAGCCCGATGTCCCGCAAACGGCGCCACATTCGACCGCACGCAACATAGTTCCAAGCGCAACATAGGGCGGCAAGCGGCGCGAAGTCGGCATGGACCGCTGGGCGTGGGACCAGCTCGACCCATGGCTCGAGATCCGCCAGCAACTGCCGATCGGCGCACTGCTGTGCGTGATCCACGGCCCGACCGGCGGACGGCGCTGGGAAGCATCGGCCGCTCGCAAACAACTGCATCACGCGGCCGCGGCAGCGGGCGTCCGGCGCCGGTTCGCGCCGCACCAGCTACGGCACGCGCACGCAGTCGAGATGGCACACGAGGGTGTCCCGCTCGTGGTCATCCAGCGCCAGCTCGGGCACGCCAACCTCGGCATCACCAGCATCTATCTGCAAGGCATCGACAGCAGCGAGATCGTCAGCACCGTCCACGGACGGCCATCACCGACGATCTCCGCCACCGCCGGCCTTCAGCTGAGGCGATAGAGGGTGCCACCGGGTCGATCGGCGTTCGCCGGCCGACCCGACACCTCACCCCCGGGTGGCGACGAGCAGGGCGCTCAGGGATGTCGAGGCGCGGCCCTGCTTTGCTATCGCCGGGGGTGCGGGTCTGGCCGGTGACGGGTTCAGCGGCCTGTGGCCGACCTCTTGAGGACCTCTACCCGGCGCTCGCGACGGCATAGGAGCGGTGGCCGCGGCGGCGATCGTGCGGTATGCGCGAAAACTGCAACCCCGTGCGTGCGACAGCCCGGCCGCCGCGTTCCGGCCCGTTGAAACGAGCCCGTCTGCGCGTGGGCGGTCAGCACCATCGCCAAGCGCGCCCGCCGTGGCGGTGTCAGTACCTGGTAGGCCGAACGCGGCCGTGGTCGCCTCCTTGAGGCTCCAGCTCAGTTCGCCGTCGGCGCTCCGGTTGCTCGTCGTTTCTAAGGGACGGGTAGCCAGCACTTGGGTGACTCTCGATTGGGACCAGAAGGCCGGCGCCGAGTCCAGATCGCAGCGCGGGGGTGATGCGCGTTAGCGTGCTCTGGTTTTCAATGGCGCTAGCGGGCTGCCGTCAAGCTCGGCGCGCTGGAATTGTTGGGTTCCGATCACCGAGAGGAGCTTTAGTTTGTCGTAGTCCTCGGTGCCTGGGTTAGCGGTGTAGACGAGGAGGATCTGGGCTTGGTTCGGGGCGATCAGGGGCTGGCAGTCGAGTTCCAGGCTGCCGATCATGGGGTGCACCATGCGCTTGCGGTCGCTGGTGCGGACAGCGACCTCGTGCTCATTCCAGAGGCTGGTGAACTCTTTGCTGCGGAGCCGGAGCTGGTCGATAAGCTCCGTCATGCTGGAGTCGTCGCCGCCTCTGGCGAGCCGGGCGCGAAGTCCGGCGACGTAGACACGGCTGTGGTAGGGGTGGTCGGCTTCAGGATAGATGCGTCGCTCGTCTGGATCGGTGAACCAGCGGTAGACGATGCTGCGCGACGGACCGTTGAAGATCGTCTGGTCTCCGAGCAGGGCGATCGCGAACGGATTTTGGACGAGCGTGTGGCCGAGATCGGACATCACCTGAGCGGGGGTGTCCAACCGGTCCAGCACGCGCATGAGCGCCGGGCTCACGTGATCAGAGCGCTGGCCATGTGCGGGAGCGGTGTGACCGGCCAGCCGGAACAGGTGGTCGCGCTCGTCCTGCGTGAGGCGCAGACCGCGGGCGATCGCGGCGAGCATCTGCTCGGAAGGCTGCGGTCCGCGCTGCTGCTCCAAGCGGCTGTAGTAGTCGGTGGACATGCTGGCCAGAGTCGCGACTTCCTCGCGGCGAAGCCCCTTGGTACGCCGCCGAGGCCCGCTGGCGAGACCTACGTCCTCGGGTTGCAGTGCTGCTCGGCGTCGGCGCAAGAAGTCGGCTAGTTGGGGGCGGTCCATGAGCCTATTATCAGCCGCGGAACGGCGGGTAGCCAGGGACTGTCGATCCAGGGCTGAGGGCCGGTCGAGGAGGTCGCTCGTCCCGGCCCGGGCTGCTGTGCCGGTACGCAAGGGCTGCACCCAGCCATGGATCGCGAGTCCGTGGATCCACGCTCCTCTTGTGGTTGACGGTTGACAGCGCAAGCCTGTCGATCATGACGACTTCACGTTGGACCTCAACCGATTTGCCTGACCTGTCTGATCGTAGTGTGGTGGTGACGGGCGCCTCCAGCGGTCTCGGCCTTCAGACCACCCGCAAGCTTGCCGGCGCCGGGGCACATGTGGTGCTCGCCGTTCGCAACCTCGAGAAAGGCAAGGCAGTCTCTGAACAGATCTCCGGTGATACGGAGGTGCGCACGCTGGATCTCGCGGATCTGGCGTCCGTGCGGATGTTTGCCGAGAATTGGACCGGCCCGCTCGACATTCTGATCAACAACGCCGGGATCATGGCAGTCCCCGAAGGGCGCACCGTCGACGGGTTTGAGCTGCAGATCGGGACCAACCATCTCGGTCCGTTTCTACTCACCAGCCTGCTGCTCCCCTCGATCACCGACCGGGTGGTCACGGTCACCTCCCAGCTCCACTCGCGGGCCAAGATCGACCTCGAGGATCTCAACTGGGAGCACCGCAAATACAACTCGATGCGCGCCTACTCGGATTCCAAGCTGGCCAACATCCTGTTCACCATCGAGCTGGAGCGTCGCCTGAGCACAGTCGACAGCCGTGTTCGGCCCGTTGCCGCCCATCCCGGTATCGCCAGGACCAACCTGGCCAAGGCGGCCGGTGGATCCTCAGCCGGGTTTGACCGGTATCTGGGATGGCTGTTCAACGACGTCGAGCGCGGCGCGCTCCCGATCCAGTACGCCGCGACCCAGGACGTGCCCGGAGGCTCCTTCATCGGGCCCAACGGCCTCGGTCATCTCCGTGGCTGCCCCGAGGTCCATCGACTGTCGAACGCCGCCCGCGACCCCGAGACGGCTCGGCGCCTCTGGGAACTGTCGGCCTGGCTTACCGGCGACGGGCAGACTGCCCCGGTCATAACGGCAGCCAATCACCGCTGATCACCGACGTCTCATTGCCATGAGACGGGACTGAATCAGCACACCACCACCCAACGTCGGTCTCGGCGGCGACCAGCCGCCTACGACATATCTAACCGACACACTACCCCCAAGAAGCGACACGCCAGTCATGACGGCCACATACCTCTCGATGCAGGTCGACGAGCCCGGAGCGACCCTTCATCCGGTTGACCAGATCGTTCGCGAGCCCGGAAAGGGTCATGTTCGGATGAGCGTCGAAGCCGTCGGGATATGTCACTCCGACTCGATGTTCATAGACGGCCACATGCCCGGGGTGAGCTTCCCGTTGGTCGCCGGGCACGAAATCGCCGGGCGGATCGACGCGATCGGTGACGACCTCGAGGACTTCAAGATCGGCCAACGCGTCGCGGTCGGTTGGTTCGGGGGCAACTGCGGGCACTGCGTGGCCTGCCGGGAGGGTGACGCCATCAACTGCGCCCACCTGCAGACCCCAGGACTGTCGTACCCAGGCGGGTTCGCGGAGACGGTCGTCGTCCCGGCCTCGGCTCTCGCGCGTATCCCCGATCAGTTCACTGCGGCGGAGGCAGCCCCGATGGGCTGCGCCGGCGTGACAACTTTCAACGCGCTGCGTCGCAGCGGCGCCCGCCCCGGTGACTTGGTGGCGATCCTTGGGCTCGGAGGGCTCGGTCACCTCGGCGTCCAGTTCGCCGCGAAGCTCGGTTTCGAGACCGTTGCGATTGCCCGCGGCGCTGATAAGGAGCCGTTCGCGCGAGAATTGGGCTCTCCTCTCGGTTTGGGGGTGACTCATCGGTGAGGGAGGGCGATCTGGATGCCGGCGCAGCAGAGGTAGATCATCGCGATCAGCGCGTCGGCTGAGTGGAATCCGTAGGCGCGGTGGGAGAGCAACCTGACCTTGCTGTTTAGCGCCTCGAGGCGTCCGTTGCTGATCCCGAGCTCGACCGCGGCGAGCACGCCGGCTTTGTGTTTGCGGATCGTGCGGGCGAGCTTGACGAACGGTTTGAGCCGCGATCGGGATGCCCACGCCAGCCACGCGTCCAGGCGCTCGGTGGCTTGGTCCTTGGGGACCTTGTAGATGTAGCGCAGCTCGCCGTAGAGCAGCGCGGCGCGGAACATGTGCTTGTTGGTCTGCTGCACCTCGCAGAGCCTGAGTAGCTGCTTAGTGGTCTGCTTGGCGGGGTCCTTCAGCAGCGAGTAGCGCACGCCCTTGATCCACTTGCCGGTGTCGCTGCCGGAGCGGCCGTGCTTGTTGTACTCGGCGCGGCGGACCTGGTCGGTCGCCTTGGAGCCCAACTGCACCACGTGGAACGGGTCAAAGCACACCCGGGCGTCAGGGACGGCGTTGCGGATCGCTTTCTCATACCCGGCGGACATGTCGATCGAGACGGCCTTGATCGACGAGCGCTGCTCGTCTGTGAGCCCGTCGAAGAACGCCTGCAACGTCTTGGCGTTGCGGCCCGGCGCCGCCCACACGATCCGGCCCTGCTGGTGATCGGCGACGCAGGTCAGGAACTTGTGCTCGGCGCCGTATGAAACCTCGTCGCAGCCGATCCACACGAGCCCGTCCAAGCGGTGACGGTCGAGCTTGTCCGCGACGACGCGCTCGAGGATGCTGCCGACCGACTTCCAGCCGATCCGCATCAACTTCGTGACCTGGGTCTGGCTCATCTGCTGCGCCAGCCACGCAGCCAGGTCGTCGAACTCGCGCGTGTACTTCGCGCCCGCGCGGGCCCATGGCACCGCCTCGTACACGTCGCCGCAGCCCGGGCAGTACAGGCGTCTGAGCCGGCACTCGATCACGCACCGACAGGCGCCTAGATCCAGATGCCGCCAGCGCTTCTCACGATGCTCCTTGACCTGAAGGCCGCGCGCGCCGCAGCCCGAACAGACCGGCTTGTGTGCGCGCAGCACGACGGTCACGATCATCGCCTCCGACCCGAACGCCACGTCCCTGACCCAAGCGCCCGGAAGCCCGAGCATCCGGTTGAATGCGGTGGTGACCCGCACGTCGCCCTCCTCGTAGTTGCTGACCGTCGAACAGCCAGCAGCCTGCCGCAGAAGAGCGGCGGCGGGTCGCCCAACACGTGCGCAACTTGCAAGCCTCGCTACCAGCCGCCTCGCTGGCGGTGGTAGCGGAGCCGCGCGCCGCGCGTCAAGCGCCAGCCCCGCCCAGCTCCAGCGTCCCCGCGAACCCGATGCTTGCAGGAGATTCGCCCGCTTGACCCGCGCTTCGGCCCCGCTATCTCGCAACGATCGCCGGGCAGAGCCCGGCACCCCATCAGGTCAACAACCCGGCCGCCCCCACACCGGCGTCACCCCCAAATCGACCGGAGTCCCGAGAATTGGGCGCACGCCACTACATCGACAATGAGGCACAGGACGTTGGCGAAGCGCTGCAAGCACTCGGCGGAGCGAAGGCGGTGCTGGGCACGGCGACCAACAACGCGGTCATGACCGACACGCTCAGCGGGCTCACCCACCGAGGCGAACTGGTCCTGATCGGCGTAAACCCCGAACCGTTCGAACCCGTTCGCTTTGATCGGCGGCGGGCACAAGATGTGGCTCTCCATGGATGATCGTAGGTGAAGTCACAGGGCGAACCGGTCGTGGGGGAGTGTCAGTGTGACCGGGCCGCACGCGAGGAGGATGAGCGCCAGCGCGGCTCGGGCGGAGTGGAATCCGTACGCGCGTCGGACGATCAGTTTCACGCGGTTGTTGAGCGACTCGGCGCGGGCGTTGCTGAGCTTCAGCCGTGGGGCGGCGAGGATGCCCTCGCGGTGCTTGCGGATCGTGCGTCCGAGCCGGATGAACGGTTGTAGTCGGCAGCGTGAGAGGCGGGCCAGCAGCCGGTCGAGCAGGTCGCTGACCGCCTTGACGGTGAGGCCCGGGGCGAAGATCGCCCGGACCAGCTCCTTCATCGCCTACGCGCGTGCGACCTTCCCACCGCCCGCTTGGATCGCGGCGAGGGTGGCGGCCTGTTGGTCGCTGAGATCGTCGGGGTTCTTCAGCAGCGACCAACGGTCGTGCTTGAACTGCTTGGCGGCGCCAGTCTCGCCGGCGTGGCGTAGCTCGTTCCAGTGCTCGCGGCGGACTTCGTCCAGCGCCTTGGTCGCCAGCGCGACGACGTGATAGTTGTCGATCACGATCTCGGCCTGCGGCGCGTGCTTCGCGGACCGACTTGGCGTAGCCGCCGGTCATGTCCATCGAGACCGCGGTCAGCCGGCTGGCGGGCGCGAACAGGCACGGGTCGAGCTCGAGTCCGTCGGTGAGCCACCCGCCGGGGATGCCCTCGCCGACCGGGACGGTCTGGCTCGGGCCGAACGGGACCATGATCGCCGGCACGGTTTGCCACGACGAGGTCCCGGTAGGCGCGGGCGGCTCGGTGGGCGGCGGGTCGAGCGCGTCAAAGAACTGATCAGCGGCGGCCTGCCCCTTGCCCTCGGTGCCCACGCCACGCAGCCCTCGCGGTGATCGCCGATCAGCGTCAGATACTTGTGGCCCTTGCGCCATGCGACCTCATCGATCGAGATCTCGAACAGGGCCTGGAGCCGGTCGGCGGGCAAAAGCTCGTCGCCGACGCGCTTGATGATCCGCCCGACGGTCTCCTAGTCGATCCGCATCAGCCGGCAGGTCGCGGTCTGGTCGGTCTTGGTCGCAAGCCAGGCCACGACATCCTCAAAGTCGCGCGTGAACCGGGCGCCGTCGCGGGCGAACGGCACGCCCTCCACGTGCGCGCCGTGCTCGGGGCAGCGCAGCCGCCGCAGCCGGCAGCGGATCTCAAGCCGCCAGAGACCGAGATCCACAGCCCGCCAGACCGAGTCGTGATCCTGCACGTTCTCGCGCGCCATCGTCGAATAGGAGCACTTTGGGCAGCACAGCCGCTTGCGGCGCAACGCGACCCAGACCACGACCTGGCCGGGCTCGAAGCGGACCTTCTTGACCCACACCCCGGGCAGGTCCAGCAGGCGGGAGAATGCAGCAGTGACGCGCATGGGCGACGACCTCCAGTTCGAGGACTCAGACAACCCGCGAACCTACGGGGCGCGAGCCCGTGCGCGTCGCCAGACCGGCGTCCTCACAGAGCCCTCATCCGGCCCGGGTTTCGCCGGCGTCCATGCCGGCGAGCGACAACCTCGCGCAGCCACCCCGCTCCACCACAAGCACGGGCAGGAACGGCATCAGCAGTCGCGCGCGACTTACAGAACCCCGCTCACCAGTACAAAGCCCCTGCTCAGCCCCCTAAACCGGCGCCCGAGTCACCTACGATCATCCACGGAGCCGCCAAGATGTACGGCCACGCCTCGGGTACCTCCAAGGAGGTCGAGGAGACGCTCCATTTCGCGGCGCTCACCGGCGTGCGCCCAATGATCGAAGAGGTGCCGCTCCATGACGCCAAATCGGCCCTCGAGCGGATGCGCTCGGGCAAGGCCCGCTTCCGGATGGTCCTAACGACCGGCGGCTAAGCCACCACTAATCCTTGGTCGACCGTCCGGTGGTGCGAGACCGAGCACGTCCGAGAGCCCGGAGCCCGAGTACTTGTAGGCACGAACGATGGAGATCGTCGTTGTCCACGACGACGAGGACCAAGTCCGACGCTCACCCCTCTGCTCGGGTCCGAGGATCGGCAACAACGCGTTCGATCAGTTGGTGGCGGACTAATGGCCGGCTCGCCAAGACGCGCCTTGAACTGCTCTTGACAAACAAGGTTATGCCACATGACCTTTTAGCTATTGCTCATAACTAAGGATGGGAGAACACGATGAAAGGAACAACGATGAACGATCAGACAAGCCGAACCGAGTTTGTGGACGTCGAGGGCGGCCGGATCGCCTACGAGGTGGTCGGGGATGGGCCGCTGGTGGTGTTGTCCCCCGGCATGGCGGACACCCGCAGCACCTACCGCTTCCCTCGCCCCGCTGATCGCCGATGCCGGCTACCGCGTCGCCAGCGTCGACCTGCGGGGACATGGTGAGTCCAGCACCGGCTGGGGCTCCTACAGCCATGCAGACACCGCCGGTGATCTGATGGCGGTCATCCGGCAGCTGGGTGGCCCGGCGGTGATCGTGGGCCAGTCGTTCTCGGGCGGAGCCACGACGATCGCGGCGACGACAAACCCTGATCTGGTGAGCGCGATCGTGGAGATCGACCCGTTCACCCGCCCCCCGAAGTTCAGCGGGGGCGCCTTTCTGCGTAACTCCCGTTACCGCCGCGGCGCGCTGCTGCTGGGGGAATTCGTCATCACCGGACAGGTCAGGATCTGGTCGAAGTACCTCAACGTGGCATACCCAGGGCGCAAGCCGGCCGACTGGGACACCTGGCTGGCCGCGCTGCAGGCGAACCTGCGTGAACCCGGCCGCGTGAAGGCGGCCCAGAAGATGGCTACCTCAAAGGCGTCGAAGGCGGCCTTGAAGAACGCCGCCACGCAACTGGCCAACGTCAAGTGCCCGACGTTGGTGATCATGGGCCGCGACGATTCGGACTTCCCGGACCCCGAGGCCGAGGCCGCCGCGATTGTCGGCCTGCTACCAGACGGGCTGGGCCGCTACGAGATGATCGATAACGCGGGCCACTACCCCACGCGGAATACCCCCAGCAAGTCGCCGCGGCAGTCATCCCGTTCCTCGCCGGGCACAAGCATGCCTAGAGTGGGCCTGAACACCTCTGAGGTGGTGGCCTCCGGGGCTGAATTCGCCGACGAGACCGGCATCGGATCGGTGAGCCTCGCGGCGCTCGCCGAACGACTGGGTGTGAAAGCACCGGCGCTCTACAAGCACGTCGATGGCATCGGCGACCTGCAGCACCGCATCGCGACCCTGGCGATGACCGAGTTGGGCGATGCGCTGCGGGACGAGCTCCAGGGCAAGTCAAGGGCGGACGCGATTGGCGCGCTATTCACCACGCTCCAGTCCTACATAACCGAACACCCGGGGCGCTACGACGCCACCACGGGTGCGCAGTTCCAGGGCAACGACGACCCATTGCTCGCTGCCACCACCCGGGTGATCGACTCGATCCGAGCCGTCCTGTCCGGCTACGGCATCCAACCCGACGAACTCGACCACGCGATCCGCATGCTGCGCTGCATGATCCACGGCTACGCGATGCTCCAAGCCGCGAACGGCTTTCAGTGGAGCAACGACCCGGACGAGAGCGTCGCGTGGATGAGCCGGTTCGTCGACACTGGGCTGACCGCAGTCGGAGACAACGCGACCTGACCACCAAGCGCCCCACGCAAGTGCTCGACCTACTCGGCATTCCCGCCAACGCCTACCTCAGCCAGTCCACAGGCCCCTGAGCGACACCTCCTCACACGTCGGGCATGGGGTGAGATAACGGCCACGAGAAGTGCGGAACGAGAGCCAGTACAGCCACGCCGGTATAGAGCGGGTGCTTAACCAGTCGGAACGGCCCGCTGGTTATCAGTTCTCCTTTGGGAACCTTCGTCAGGATCAAGACGACCGACCAAACCCAGATTGTGACGCCGGCGATCAAGGCGACGATCGAGATCACCCGTAGGGCGGTCGATGGGCCGCCGACGTGAAACGCCGACGGATACACGAAGTTCAGGACCAAGCCAACGACCAAGAACGGGAACGCGAACAGCCCGATCTTGTCGCCGCTACCCACCAGCAGCCTCAGCATCGTCGCGCCCCTCTCACCCCGGGGCATCAGCGTGCCGCCGCCTCCGCCAACCGCTTGAGGTTGAGCAGCTGCCGTCGCTGCATCCCGAAATGGATCGGGTGCCATAAGACCTTGAGCATCAAACCGAGGGCGATGCGGTCATAGGCCCCCCTTCGACCGGGCGATCACGCGAGTGCTCATCTCATCGACCGGCTCCAGACGAGCGCCCACGACATCGACCCGGCATCGTCGCCAAGCACAAGCGCCCGCTCCGGCTCGACAGCCCGAACCACGAACAGCTTCTCGGCCTTCGGAGTCTGCGGAAAGATGTCGCCGGCCTGGACCTGCTGTAACCCCGCAACATCCGCTTTGCGCTCGGCACGCCACCGTTGTCCAGACCGTCGTAGCTATACCAGCCAGCGCGCCGACACCCCATCTGCACAAGCCAAGGCCAGATATCGGCGGGACGAGCACGAACCGTGACGGCGTGCGTCCACCCGACCTTCGCGTCCCTGACCAGCTCGTCACCCGGCAACGATCGCGCTGCCTCCCCAGCAAGCGGCCGCACCGGACGCCCCGACCACGCCGCCGTCAGCAACACCCGCAACAACCTGATCGCATCACGAACGAACGCCACCCACGAAGTATCAACACCCCTGGAAACCGCGGGGCGCTGACGTCCGAGGCGAGAGAACGCAAGTCTTTCCAACGCTCCCCGCATGCCGCGCAAACCAGGGCGCGCAGCCCTCTTCCCTGCTATGCCGGCGGAGCAGGGCAGGCGTGAGAGACCTGCGTCGGCGAGATTGCACGTCTCTCGTCAGCGACGCGGAGGGACCCGCGTAACTCCCGACGCCCTGGCAGATGGGGCGGTCTCCTGGCGCGGCCTTCAGCGCCGCCGCTTGTAGTCCTTCCAGGCACGTGGCCATTTAGCCCGCGCCGACCGATTCACAGGCAGGGACTAGCCGTGGACAAGCCGACCGTGTTACGTGGGGGTGATCTCTAGGTAGACAGTCTCGACTCCAAACGCTCCACCGGCGCCTTCATACAGCTTGCGGCCAAGCCCGTAGTTCGTTTGTAACGCTGCCTCAGCCTGTTCGCTGTCGCCAAGCTCGTCGAGCACCCGCGCTCGACCTTCAGCAGGCGGGCCAAGTGGCTTGCCGCGTACCGTGCAGGGCGCGACCCGTACACGAGGGTCGTTGCGGATCCGCTTGACCTTGACGACGTTCGCCTCGCTGCGCACGTAGAGCTTTCCGCCGCCGAGCCCGAACCACACCGGTGTCGGCACCGCCTCTCCGCTGCGCCTATAGGTGACGAGCAGGCAGTATTTGTGACCTCGCAAGTGGTCGAATCCCGCGACGATCCGTCCCTCACTCGCGACCGAGCGAGCCGATGGGTGCCGAATCCAGTGGTAGAAGCGGTTCGGAACTGAGGTCACCCGCGAGAAGGCTAGACCCTCGTCCCTTTTGCAGGACGAGCCTTGGGATCGAGGGCCACAGCGGACCCCGCTTTGCTTTACTGCACGCGCATCTCCCCAGCACCGAGCGGACCTCCTTCGCGCTCCGAGCATGTCTGCCACCCTCGCTATCCGGCGCCCTCCAGGTGGCGATTGCCGGAGGTCGGCGGCGACGCGAGCCGAGACCCGCGTTCGGGCTCGCGCCGTGTCCCCATTGTTTCGGGACGCGTTCTCCGGCAAGCGGCCGCCCGGCCGAGGCCAGAATGGTCTTACTAGGATCGGGGCATGATCGACGAGGGCACCGAGTTCGGCGCGCGCGTCGCGCGACACCTGCGCGAGGAGACGGTCGTGTGGATGACGACCGTGACGCCGTCCGGCGCGCCGCTCCCGCGGCCGGTGGGGTTCCTGTGGGACGGCGGCGAGAACGTCTCTGTGTACAGCCAGCCCGGCGCGCGGATCCGCAACATCGGCCGCAACCCAAAGGTCACGCTGAACTTTCGCGGCGATGCGAACGGCGGCGACATCGTCGTGCTGTCGGGCAGGGCCGAGGTGGACGAGTCAGGTCCGAGCGCCGCCGATGACGCGGCATGGGTGGCCAAGTACGCCCCTGAGTGGCAGCGCTTCGGGATGACGGCCGAGTCGTTCGCGCAGCGCTTCAACGTCCCTGTGCGGATTCGCATCAGCGCCGTCCACGGATCCTGAGCGCTGCTCCGCGCGGTCTGCAGCACCGAGCCCAGATGCCCGGAGGAGACGCGCTTCCACGACTTTGCATGGCGCCCGCGGCACCTCAAGTCTGCCCTGCTCGGCGCTCCGAGCGGGTGACTGCCTTCGTAGTAGTGCTCCGTTAGGTATTTGAAGGACTCTGCGTTTTGCAGGCGAATCTTCTTGGCGACGTTGCCGTCGTCGAGGAGGTCATGATGCAGCCTGTGGCTGGTCTGTCGGAGCGGGAGCTTGCGCGGGTGCGCGGGCGACTGGTCGAGTTCAGCGAAGAGATGTTCGCCTCGATGGCGCGCAGCGATCAGCGTCGGTGGGGGGAGTGCTATCTGCGCGGGTTGATGCTGGACGGGAAGCGCAAATCGATCGAGCCGATGGCCGCGAGGCTGGCGGACGGTGATGAGCAGTGCTTGCAGCAGTTCGTGAACCAGTCGCCGTGGGATGAGGTGCCGGTTCGCAAGGCGTTGGCGCGGCGGATGAGCCGCGAGCTCTCGCCGGCGGCGTGGGTGATCGATGACACGGGGTTCCCGAAGTTCGGCAAGTATTCGGTCGGGGTCGCGCGGCAGTACTCGGGGGCGTTGGGGAAGATCGGCAACTGCCAGATCGGAGTGTCGATCAACGCGGCTACCGAGGATGCCTCATGTCCGCTTGACTGGCGGTTGTTCATCCCGGAGGAGTGGGACGAGGACAGCGAGTTCAACCGGGATCGGCGTCAGAAGGCGAAGCTGCCCGAGGGCGTTCATCACGTCGAGAAGTGGCGGCTGGCGTTGGAGATGATCGATGAGCTGATCGGCTGGGGGATCAAGCCGCCGGTGATGCTTGGGGATGGCGCCTACGGGGATGTCACCGAGCTGCGCAGCGGCTTGGATGAGCGGGAGATCGAGTACGTGCTGGACGTCAAGGGCGCGACCTCGGCCTACAGCGAGGCCGTCAAGCCCACGCAGCCGCCCAGGCCCGAAGGCCGCGGCCGACCGCCCGGCTTGCGCTACCGCGAGGATCCCTCCTCGCTCAAGGAGCTTGCGCTCGCCGCCGGTAAGAAGGCCGCGGTCACTGTCACGTGGCGGGAGGGCACGCGCGGGAAGATGAGCTCGCGGTTCATCGCGCTCAGGGTCCGCCCAGCGAACATCCACCTGCGCCGCAAGGCGCACGAGGCCGCAGAAGAACTCCCGGTTCGCTGGCTAATCTGCGAATGGCCCTCCAAAGAGAAACAGCCGACCAAGTACTGGCTCTCGAACCTGCCCGCCGACACGCCGCTCAAGCAGCTTGTGTACCTGGCGAAGATGCGCTTCCGGATCGAGCAGGACTACCGCGAGCTCAAAGACGCGCTCGGGCTCGATCACTTCGAAGGGCGCGGCTGGCGCGGCTGGAACCATCACGTCACGCTCGTCTCGGTCGCGCAGGCGTTCCTCACGCTGGAGCGACAACGCCGCCCGCCAGCCAGGGCGGCAGCCTGACCCTCTTCGGAGTCGTCCGGGAGCTACAAGCGCTCTTGGCCTGCTGGCACGGGACCTGTCCCGTCTGCCGCAGAGAGCTGCCGCCCGACCACCACCTACGAGCCCCGCCCACCTAACGGAGCATGGTCGCCTTGACGTTCTCCTCGGAGAAGTAACCGCCATCGGCGGTCAGCACCGCACCGTCGGGCAACTCGGCGTCGATCGCTTCGAGGTTCTCATCTAACTGCTCGAGCGCCGGCTCCAGCTGGCGCTGATCGGCCGCTTGATCTGAGAGCTCGGCGACCACGATCACCTGAGCTACGGAGTCCACGACCGCCTGGCCGTTGTAGCACTGGTGATAGGACCCGTCGGCGGTCTTCATGATCTTCGACTCCGGATCGGTGAAGTTCCGCTGCGCTGTCGGCTTCGGCGCGAACGGGTCACGCCCGTCACGCGGTGAGCGCGGCGTCTTGCCCTCAGCGGCCAGCTCGGCGCGCCGTGCGGTCTCTCGCTCGCGCGCCTCGGCCTCAAGCGCCTCCTTCGCCTCGCGTATCTTGGCCAGCCGCGTCTCGCGACGCTGCAACTCCTCGGGCAGCTCATCCCCGCGACGGTCCGCGCCGAAGCGCTCATCCTCCTCGGCATCAACCTGCTCAGCCTCGGAAAGCAGCGCGCCCACGTTCTTGCGCAGCACCGCGATCTCCGCCTCGAGCTGCTGCTCCTTCTTGACCATCCGCTCGTAGCTCATCGCCTTATGCCGCGACGCGTTCGCGCGCAGCTTCGTCCCATCCAACGCGAGACTCCCGAGCCCGACCAGCTTGGCCTGCTTGCACAGACGCAGCGCCTGCACGAACAGCTCCCCCAGCGCCTCCAGGTGCCACTTGCGAAACCGCGCGATCGAGCGGTAATCCGGGTGCTGATCGGCGCACAGCATCCGCACCGCCACATCCCTAAACGTCGCGCGCTCCAGCCTGCGCGAGGACATCACCCCATTCGCGTACCCGTAGACCAGCAGCTTGACCATCAACCGCGGGTCATACGGCGGAAAGCCGCGCTCCTCCACATAGGAGTCATAGATCGCCGAAAGATCAAGCGTGCCGGACTCGACCAGATCAGAGACGAAGTGCGCCAGATCCCCGTCCGGGATACTCTGCTAGTAGGAGGTTGTCGGAAAATGATCAGCTCCTGGGACGATGCCCGCATGTGGACCGAATTCGGCCTATTGGACCGCTCATCCCACAGAATAGGTGTCGGGAGGAGCCATCTCTCCCACGCTTTAGGCTCGCGAGCGATATTCCGACAGCCTCGTAGCAGAGCATTCGTCAAGCGCAGCAGCCGACGGATGCCTCAAACGTCGCCGAAGCGGTTGCGGACCGCCGGGTCGGTTCAAGGGCAAAGCAATTCGTGCGGGTCGCAGCTGCGTCGGAGTGCTGCAAGAGCGAGGAATGCAACCGCGCGGCGTTGTCGCGTGACCCGGCCGCTGCTCAGGTTGCGATGTCGTGGAGCGTCTCGGCCACCTGCTCGGGCGCTGAGAACATCGCCCAGTGGCCCGTTGCCAGCTCGCGGAGGTCCCAGTCGGCGTCCGCGAACAGGGCGGCGCGCGGGTCGCCCTGTTCGAGCAACTTCTGGATCGCGGCGACGGTGATGCCGCCCTCTGTGCAGAAGATCGCTGCGCGACGGACGCCCGGTGGCCGCGGGTGCGCGAGCCGCAGCGGCGTCGTGAAGGTCGCGTAGGGCTGCGGTGTGCCACGCTGCTCGATCGCGGCAAAGTGGCGGTCCTCCAGGCCGGCCGTGCTGCCGAATAGGCCCTGCGCGAGTGTGTCGCGATCGGGTAGCGGCCAGCGCCAGCCATCGCCGTCGCGGTCGACGGCGGCGCGCTGCAGGTCTCGCTGCTCGGGAGTCTGCACGTCAGCGATCGACATGCCGTCGGGTAGTGGCGAGCAGTCGAGGTAGACGACAACGTTGAGCCGGTCGGGGCGGCGGTCCGCGACGCCGGTCACAACGACGCCCGCGTAGCTGTGCCCGACAAGGACCGCGTGGCGCAGGTCCTCGTAGTCAAGGACCCCGAGCACGTCAGCGATGTGCGTATCAAGATCGACATTTGTGCCAGCGAGGTGCACGCGCTCGCCCAGACCGGTCAGAGTGACCGCAAAGACCTCGTGGCCGAAGCCGCGCAAGCGCGCGGCTACCTCCCGCCACGCCCAGCCCCCGAGGCACGCACCAGGGACCAGAACCAGTGGCCGGGAGCTCATGCCGGCAAGAATTGCACAAGCTCTCGGGAGATATCAACGAGGAGGGCCCGCCGAGATCGGCTCGTCTCACGGCGAAGCGAGCGCGACAACGAGTGGCAGCGACACCGCGCGCACCCCTCGACGGCGCGAAATCCAGAGTAGGCGCCGCTGGCGTCCGCTTCCCCTGCGCCAGCGGACGGACGCCGCGCCGAACCCGCGAGACGTCGCCGATCCGATCGCGCGACTGGGACCGCTGAGGCGACGGATGAGGCGCCCGGCTCCGCCGGTGTGCTGATGATCGCGTTCGTGGACGTCCTGTGTCAACCCCGGGAGGCTGACCGGCGTCGGGGCGCGGGGGCAGAGCCCGCATGTGGACCGGGGGCACATCCCCCGGAACCCCCTGGCGACCCCCTCACGCAGATGGCGCGCTGCGCAACGGCGAGGATGAGAGCTCCGCCCGGCGGCTCGGCCGGCGCAAAACGGCACGCGCCGGCCGCCCCAGCGCCGCCGTGCGGCTGAGACAATCAACGTCAGCGTCAGCTGCTTAGTCGGCGCGGTTCTTTCCTGGAAGGCGCGCGCGCCGAGTGCAATGGGGTTACGGTGCGGTGGTCACCTCTTGCTCTCGGGGGTTCGCGGCGGTGGCGACGGCGCCGGCGAGCATGCGCTGGGTGGCGGGGTGGTCGACGACGGGCCCCGACAGGGTCGGGATGGTGACCGTGATGTGCTGTTGCAGGGCGCGGTGGCGGGCCGGGTCATACGGCACCCGGTCTTGCCAGCAGCGCCATAGGATGCGGCACCAGGCGCGTCCGAGGGTGCGGATCGCGCGGGGGTGGTCGTGCCCGCGGTCGCGGGCGCTTGCGTAGAGGTCCTGCGCCCAGGGGTTGTGGTGGCGAGTAGTGTCCGCCAGCGTGCAGACCGCCACGCGCAGGCGCTTGTTGCAGGCCCATCGGAAGGAGGCGGCTTTGCGTTTGCCGGACTCGATCGCGACGGCGGCCTGGCCGGCGTCGGCGGCGAGCGTGTCGCGGGTTGGGGCGCGCGCGGCAGTCGCCGATCTCTGCCAGCAGCTCCGCGGCGCAGATCACGCTGCTGGGCTTCTTGAACAGCGACAGGAAGATCGCGCCGTCGGGATGCTCGCGCATGGCGGTGGCGATCTGGCGCTCTAACTGCTTGATCTGCCCGTTGATCGCCTTGATCGTCGCGACCAGGCTCAGCACCAGCTGCCGGCGGGTGGCCAGCTCGAGCTCCCCGATCCGGGCCGCGGGGGCGCGGCGGAGCTTTGCGAGCAGCTGCGCGGGCTCTTGGCGGCCGGTGTAGTGCTCCCGGACGAGGAACCCGTGCAGGCGCGCTTCTCCCAGGCCGCGCGCGTCCGCGGGGCTGGGGTAGCGCTCAAGGAACGCGAGCGAGATCCGGCTGTGCAGGTCCCTGAACAGGCCCAGCGGACCAGGCCAGAACCGCGCAAGCTCCGCGCGCAGCTGGTTGGTCAACGCGGTCCGGGTGCCAACCAGGTCTTCTCTTGCTCGGGTCAGCGCCCTGAGCGCCTTGGTCTGATCGCTGTCGGGCTCCAAGACCCGGAAGCGGTGGTGATCGGTGCGCGCCAGCTCGCACAACACGAACGCGTCAAACCGATCGGACTTCCCTCCCGAGGCGCGAAAGCGATCGCGGGTGGCCGCGACCTGGTTGGGGTGCAGGGGCAGGATCCGCAGTCCTGCGTCTAGCAGCCGCTCGACCAGCAGCCCATCGGGCCGCTCAATCGCGACCAGCTCCACCTCCAAGCGCACCAACGCCCGGCACAAGGACCGCACACCCGGCTCATCGTGCGCGAACGTCGCCGACAGCAGCCGCTCGCCTGCCGCGTCCGCGACGAGCACATCGTGCTTTTCCGACGCCCAGTCAACGCCGGCGTAATTGCCGATCTCTTCGTACTTCCTTTCCGGTCAGGTCTTCACAGCGCCCCGACCGAGAGGTACCGTTGCGGATGCCTATAGACAGGCCCTCAACACGGGGCTACGTCCTGTTGCCGCTTGCGGCACCTCACCGCCGCCGCGAGGGGCTGGTCCGCTAATGGCCCTCCACACTGGGGGCAGGCAAAGCAAAGCCCTCTCCCGGCGGCGATCGAGGCGACAACCAGCTTAGGATGACCTATAGGCAAAGGGGTCGTCCGACGGCGCCGCCGCGCGTGATCCTGTGGTCGCCCAAGCAGTCATAGGCTCCTCGGGCAGTCAGAGGCGAAAGCGATCGCAGCGCGATGCACACTTTCCGCGTGAAGGGATACTGCCGTTGCGACGGCGCGAGGTACTGCGCCACGGGCATAGCCGGTCTCGCGACACTAAGAAGGGAGCGAGCGACCAGCGAGAGGAGCGAGAGATGAGAAGACTGGGGATAGTCGAGTTCCTGACCCTCGACGGGGTCATGCAGGGCTTCGGCGGTCCCGAGGAGGATCGCGAGGGCGACTTCGAGCATGGCGGGTGGGGCGCGCCGTACGCGACCGAGGAGATCGGGCAGCGGGCCGGCGAGGGGATGGGTGCGACCACCGCGTACCTGTTCGGCCGCAAGACCTACGAGCACATGGCGGCGCACTGGCCAAACGAGCCGGACGAGAACCCGATCGCGCGGCATCTCAACGCGACGCCGAAATACGTTGTCACTAGAACACTGACGAGTCTCGACTGGGGCGGATCGCAGATCCTCGACGGCGATGTGGTCGAGTCGGTGAGCGACCTCAAGACCCAGGGCGATGGCTTCATCACCGTGCTGGGGAGCGGCGAGCTCGTGCAGACGCTGATCGAGCATCGTCTGATCGATGACTACATTCGCGCGAGCGAATGCAGGAGCGCCAGCCGATGGACGCATTGGTCTGAACCAGCGGTCGAAAGTCCCAAGGTCAGCCCGAGACGCACCAGTACTCTCGAGGCGGTGACCGTGGGGGCCTGTTCACGACCGTCGATGCGCGCGATGTCGCCGAAGCAGTGGCTGAGCCGCGGATCGCGCCGAGACGAAGCGATGGCGCGATTACCCCGGAGCGCGTGCTACTGATGTCGGACTCGCCGCGATGGTCCTACAGTCGTTGGGCGTGAGCCGACCGCACAGCCGGCGAGAAGATGTTCGAGGCCTACCTTCGTGAGCGCGGGATCAACGTGCCCGAGCACGAGCCAGACCTCGGCGCGACGAAGCGGCCCGACTACCTGGTCGAGCACGCGGGCGGGCGGTGCCTCTGCGAGGTCAAGGAGTTTGCCCGCGGCACGACGTCGATGCCACACGCGCCAGGCAAGCGCGGTGGCTCGTGGTCGATGCAGACGGTCCTGAGGCCGATCAGGTCACAGATCCGCGAGGCTGCGAGACAGCTAAAGCCGTTCGTGGACTCTGGCATCCCGCTCGTGGTAGTGCTGACCAACCCTCACGCCGCGGCCGTGAACTGCGGAACGCAGGAGATGATCTGGGCGATGTGCGGAGACCCCGTGATTCGCCTGTCCGTAAGCTCCTCGACTGGCGCCGCCCTTGACGCGCCGATCTTTACCGTCGACCGCAACGGGCGGCTGCGAGGCGACCATCCCTACATCAGCGCCGTGGCGATCGTGCGCACCTGTTGGATCCTGGAACCGTTCAAGGATCTCAGCCTGGAGGTGTTCGACAGCCCGCGCGGTCAGGCCGTACCGCTGTCTAGCGGGATCTTCACCGGCCAAGATGACCGGCGCTTCGAATACCGGCCCGACCTCGGCCGCTACGTCGCGGTCACCGGAGCGTAGCCTCCGCTCTCCCGCCACAGCCTCGCTCGAGCCGGGCGCGAAGTCGGCTCACAGGTCCAGCGCCCAGTCTCGAGATTGGCGAGGAGCAAGACGCGGTGAGCGGGATGGTGCGAGTCCTGCTCTTGGATCAGCGCGGGTACTGCCCGCTGCGCTCCGTCGCGGGCTGGTAGGGAGGTGATTTTGCGTTGGCGTGCTGCTGTGTCGTTAGGCCGTCGCGAGTGCGTCTAGTTCGCGGTGGAACACGGTGTTTGCGTCGATGCCCATGGACGCGAACGCCCCTGCGATTTCGAGGCTGACGAGGCCGTGCAGGCGCGTCCAGGTGGTCAGGCCGCGATAGAGGGTTCCGGGGTCTCTGGGGTCCCGCTTGTGCTTTAGAGCCCAGTCGCGTAGTTGCCTCGTCAGCGCCTGTGGCAGCTTCTCGGCCACCGGGCCGCCTATGGTGCGCGCATAGACGTCGAGAAAGGTCGCCATCGAGCGATCGGCTGCGTCGACGAGCTTGCGTGCGTTTGCGTCGTAGCCGGGGACGGGGGCGGAGAACAGCAGGCGGTAGCGGTGCGGCTGTGCCAGCGCCCACGCGCGGTAGGCGTCTGCCATGGCGTGGACTTGCGCTGGTCCAGACCGAGTCGTCGTCGCTTTGGCTGTGGCGTCGAGGGAAGCGGCGAGGTCGTCATAGGCTCCGACGATCAGGTCCGTCAACAGTTCTTCCCGGCTGGTGAAGTAACGGTAGATCGCGGGACCGGTGAGCCCGAGCTCGAGCGCGATCGCTTTGAGCGAGATCGCTTCGACGCTGCCGGCGGCGAGCTGGCGCAGGGCGATCTTCTTCGCTTCCTTCATCGTGGCCGCGCGGGCGCGCTCACGCGGCGTCGCCGGCCGCGACCGGGCGGACAGTTTTCGAGGCTGATCGCCAGACACGGTATGCGCCCCTCCCAGACGTGTTAGAGTCTCTAACCGGCTGTTCGTGCACCCGCTGGTGCTCGGCACCGGCAAGCAGCTGTTCCGCGAGACTTCACGTCCGCTACCGATGCGACTGGTCGACTGCGCTGTGACCAGCACCGGCATCCTGATGCTCACCTACGAGGCTCCCGGGGCGGTCTGAATAGGGACAGCCGCTTGGACGAAGGCCAGACGTCGGCTGGACTACCGTGCCGGCCGCTGCCTGGTCGCCTTTGTGATCGCGGATAAACGTTTGTCGTCCGGGCGAATGCGATCGTCGGCCTGGCCGCTCGATGCCGGCTGCGCCCGACGCCGAACTACAATCCAGCGGCGCTGTGAAGCCCTGGGCAGCTGATGAACATGCGGACCTCTGACGTCTCCGAGACGACAACCGAACCCGATCCGCGTGTGACATCCGCTTCCTCCGTTGTGGCGGGCGAGATGACGACCACGGTTCGGCTGGTCAGGCTGATGATCACCGCGCTCATCGCGGCGGCGGTCATCGCGGGCATTGTGCGGGGTCTGGCGACCTCGGCATCCGGCAAGAGTGCCGTGGTCGATGGTTTCTATCTGACGGAGACGATGCTCGCCGCGGTCTTGATCCTGCTCGGCAGTCTCGTCGAGGGCTTCGGCTTCGGACTTTCGCTCGGTACGCGCTGGCCCTACACGCGCAACATCTTCATTTTGGTGATCGAGGGCGATCCGGAGGCGGCGCACCGGATTGTGGCGACACTGGTCGGGGTGATCGCCGTGGTGCTCGTGGTCCTGGCTCCGGGGTCCGCGACGATCAGCGGCCTGGTGCTGATCGTCCTCACGGCCCTGCTGGGCATCGGGACGCTCCATGTACTTGCCGGCCGACTTCCCTCCGTCGTGCATGGCACGCACGGCCTTCTCGCCTATGGAGTGTTTCTCTGTTATCTGAGCACGCTCTGTATACACGGAGTCAATCTCTGGTCATACCTCGACTCCACCTACGCGCTTCACGCGCTGCTGCTGACCGTGTTCCTCGGGGGCATGACCACCGGCCAGCGGGGCTTCGGCAAGCCCATCGAAGCCTTCTACTGGCCACGTCGTTGGTCGCAGCTGACCATGATCGCGCACCTGTTTGCGGCGCTCGCCGTGGTGGGCACGTTGGGGTCGCTGATGCCGCAGTACCCCGCCGCGTTCTATATCGCGGTCGGGCAGATGGCGGTAGGCTTCCTGCTGTTCCACGCTGTCAACCTCAAGCCGAAGAATCCCGGCATCCTGGTCGCGTTCCACCAGGCCGTGGTGCTCTCCATCTCCATCGCGATCGTCGCCGTGGGACACTGACAACGGGGGTAACGCCCCTTCCGCGTCGAGGGCGGGGCTCCTCGCGCAGCAGTAGCCACGCCCATTTGAAATTGCCGTCGAGACGCGCGCAATAGTCGCTATGAGGGACGTCCGCCCAATCCTCGCCGAGGCTCGGCCAGCGGCGGATCGCCTCTTCATACTCGCCTGCTGGGAACCAGGCGAGCGACACCACGACGTCCTCCCGCTCACGATCGTCGACGAGGGGCGTGTCCCTAACCACGGGAACCGAGTTCGCGAATTCGGTCATTCGGGCGAACCGCCGACGACGCGCTTGTTCCTCCGACCGCCAGTTGTCCAGGAACGGATCGACGTGCTGTTCCAACTCGTCGTGATCGCGACCGAGCGCGCTGAGACTCCGCCGGCGGACATCGGAGAGCTGGCTCACGATTCCCTCGGGATCGTCGATCCGCATCGCAAGCTCGATGCCCTGACCCAGCCAGTCGATCGCGAGCTCGTGCTCGCCGATCTCGTTGTAGGAGAGGCCGGCGGCGTTGTAGAGCCATACGTCGTCGGGATCCGCGGTCTTCAGCTCCGCCCAGATCGCGGCCGCTTCGTCGTGTCGCCCGGCCCGGAGGTGGAACTCGGCGATGTCCGATCTGGGGTCCGGGATGGTGCTCCGGCCGTGCTCGATCGCGCGCTCATGCAACGCAATCGCGTCGTCGTGGCGGCCCTGCCGGTCGTACTCCCGGGCAAGATCGGCGTAGCACTCGGGCATGTAGAGGTCGCCGGTGTCTGGAAGCTCAGCCAGCTGGTCGAGGATCGCCCGTGCCACGTCGAGGTCGCCGTCCTTCAAAGCGTGCTCAAAGGTCATGCCGAGTGAAATACCGCACGCGGCGGCGGACCGCTGCCGCTTGCTCGCAATTTGCGCGATCGACGCTGTCGCTCGCTCCGCTGGTTGTGCGACCCTGGCTGGCGATGGACACCGCCGAGGTTGCCGAGCAGCGCACCGACACACCCGAGGACCTGGCCGTCGCGGCGACCGCTCCGGCCCGCTGGCTGCTTGAGACCGCGGGTGATGGCGGCGTCCCACTCACCCAGACGTACGCGCTCGCGAGGGTCGTCGTCCGTGAGGCTGCCGAACGTTGGCCGGGTTGGTGGAACGCCGAGCTCTTCGGGGTGCCGCATCGTGAGGCGGACATGGCTCTGCTTGAGGAGCTTCGGGAGGGCCTGCTACGGAAGCGGCTGGTGCGCCGCCGCGGGTCCAAGCTCCTCGCGACCGCCAAGGGACGGAAGCTCGCTGGCGACCCGATCGCAATGCTGTACGAACTTGCTCTGGATCTCGGCGGAGGTGACCTGTTCACGTCAATGGTGGCCGACGTGGTCGTCGACGCACTCGAAGAAAACGCGCCGTGCACGCACGACGAGCTGGTCGCGCCCGCGCATGAGGCCTCACAGTGGGGCTGGCGTGATCCTGACGGGAACCCGCCGAGCGAGCGGGGCGTGTCGTGGGTCGTCAGCGATGTGCTGTGTCGCGGCGAGGCCTATGGGCTGATCGAGCGCAAACCGGACCCCGAGAAGCCCCACAGCTGGCGCGCGCTGATCTCGCTCAGCCAGGCCGCCAGATTTATCCTCGGGAGGAATCGAAGCGAGGTAGCGGGCCGCTCCGTGTTCGTGTTCGAGGCGGAGCTGCTCAACGTCAGCGGCGTGAGCGCAAAGGTCGCGGTCGCTGGGCACGAGCACCTCACCGCGCTACACGACGCGATCCAGCAGGCGTTCAACTGGGAGAACGATCACCTCTACTCGTTCTGGCTCGACGGCGAGTTCTGGGGCGATGCCACCGCTGAGTGCGTCATCCCGGGCGCCCCTGACACGGACAGCCGGACCGCGGACGTACCGGTCGACGAGCTCCGCCTCAAGGCCGGCACACGGATCGCCTACGTGTTCGACTACGGCGACGAATGGCGCGTGATGCTCACGCTTGGCAAGCGAGTCGATGGTGGCGACGCGATGCCCCGAGTCAGCGACCAACGCGGAACCGCGCCGCCTCAATACCCGCCGCTCGATGAAGAGGAGTCGTGAGACGGCGCGACTAACCCTCGTTGCGCAACGTGCTCGCTGTCGAGGCGAGCTGGCTCCTTCGCTGGGCCCAGGGAGCTGCGTGGTCTCGGGCCCATGCTGCGAGAAGTGGGTCGGCGAGCACCCAAGAGCGCAGCTCGGTTCGCCACGCCAGGCCAACCTCGCGGAGTCGCTTCAGCCCCTCATTGACGCTCTTCGAGTTCGCACTGATCGAATGCGGACGCATGCCAGCGCTCATCGCAGCGATGATCGGTTGAGCGAGCGGATGGACGCGCCGCAGCAGCTCCCACTGATGTGCCGTCATCGGCGCCGTCAGCCGGCGGAGCTCCTCCCATCCCTCGAAGGCTCCCGTCGCGGACGACTCGGTCACCTCCGGAGCGAACTTCACAACGCTCCAGACGATTGATGGCACTCCCGCGGCAAGTTCGGCCGCAGCTCCGACGAGGCCAGCCGAAACGCTCGTCCAGTCCCGAGTGATCGCGAAGTCGCGGTAAAACCCCGCGGGAGTAGCTCGACGGATGCGCAAGCGGGCGCCAGCAAGGTACAGGGGATGTGCCCGGTCGGCGAGTGCCGCGCTGATTGGCCCCTCTGGATATTCGACGAGGATCAGGTCAACGTCAGCGAATCGCTGGCGGATCGCACGCAGGGTGCCGAGCAGCTCCCGCGCACCCCGACGGGGAAGCGCGCTCAGCAGTGGGCCGAGATGGTCGATAGCCAGGGTCGTGCCGTCGCTGACAGTGGCGAGGACCTCGACAGCCTTGAGCAGAGCGACCGTGGGATCTCCGGTACCTAGGCGGAGATCGTTTGGCTCGATCCCAAGCGATCTGAGGGTGCGCGCGAGCCGGAGACCTCCCGTATCCGACGGCGGACCCGAACTCATCCACCAGGGTTGGGCCGCGGGCGCGAACTCGCTGACGGCCCGGTCAGCAATCGCCATTGCGAGATCCATTGCGTCGCGGCACCGCCGAGCGTCGACGAGAATCGCGGAAGGCACGACCTGGTCGAGCACCGAGCCGAGCATCGGGCTCGTACCGCTCCACGGATCCGAGGTCACCACGAGAAGACCCGGGCGCTCCGCGACCGCGTCGAGCAGCTCTCCGTACTCCTTCAGTCGGCCTGTGAGCAGCTCAGCCGACTGTGGGAGTCGAGCGGTGATGTCAGACATCGTCGGCAAGTCGCCTCTTCGCGAACTCGATGCCCTGGTCGGCCTCGAACATGCCGACGGTCGCGTGCTCGTTGCCGACGTTGATGCGGCGCGCGGCAAGGGCTGCGCCTTGCGCTGCGGCCATCGTCGCGTACGGGCGCTGCGCTCCGAACTCAACGATTGTCTCGAGGGCCTCGGGATCGATCGTCATCGACAGCTGCTCGAACCGGCCAGGGAGGGCATCGCGCCAGACCTGCTTCGGAATGCTCGAGCTGATGGGGAGGCGATCGCAGAGCTTGTCGAACTGGATCGGCGCGCCTCGCATCCGATCGAGCAGCCGATCGTCACTTCCGTCGACCAGGACGACCACGTCGGCGCCGCCGCTATAGAGGTCGACGAGCTCCTCGAGGATCTCCGCGCCGTCGGTGTAGTCCACCGCTCGCTGCAACTCATCGAGGAAGAAGACCACCGGCTTGCCCAGCTCGTCGGCGAGCGTTCGCGGCAGCGCGAGGATCTCTCGTGCGGTCGATGCCGCCGGCTCGGCACCGAGCTCGTCGAGGTTCAACGGGATCCCGGCCGAGCCCAGCACGGTCTCGATCGCAGGCCGCGCCGCCCGCAGCAGCCTCCGAGCCGCGGCGGCGTGCGAAATCGTGTTGCAGCGATCGATGATCAACTGCAACAAGACGCGGGCGTCGGCATCGCGGCGCTCCGGGACTTCGATGCGGACGGTCTCGAGTTGCGGCCTGAGTCGCGCGCATGCGGCGCCGCAGATCGTCGTCTTCCCGATCCGCCGCTCGCCCGAGGCCATGGTGTGGACGGACTCCGACAGGCGCGTCACGAGTTGGTCGATCTCTCCGGTACGTCCGATCACGTAGTCCGGAGGGACCGGACCACCGACCGGGAGCACGTGACCAATCTTGGGGGCCCTCATACTGTGGGATTATACCTTAGGGTAATGACGTTGTAACTCTAGGGTACTATCCTGCGAAGGCCTTATCGACGGCGTCGGCCTCTTTGTCGCTCGGCTGGTAGTGCGCGTAGATCTGCGTCGTCTTTGAGTCGGCGTGGCCCATCCAGTGCTGAAGGGTCTGCATTGGCGTGCCCGCGGTCGCCATGCGAGTCCCGAACGTGTGGCGCAGCTCGTGGAACGTGATCCGGTGGACGCCGGCGCGGTCGATCGCATGCTTGAACCGTCGGACGAGCTTCGAGCGGTCGAGCGGCCTCCCGGTCTCAGGATGGCAGAAGACCAGATCGCGGTCGTGCGAGTAGACGGACCGCTCGCGCAGCTCGCGAAGCGCCACGGCGACGCGCTCGGCCATCGGAACCGACCGGCCCGAGCCAACCGACTTGGGATCTCCGAACTCGCCACGCACGTAGGGTGAGACGACCCGGATCTCGCGCGCGTCGAAGTCGACGTCACGCCATCGCAATCCGAGCAGCTCGCCCTGTCGCAGACCGGTCATCGCGGCGGTCAAGTAGAGCGTGGGCTCGATCCGGCCGAACGCGTCGTCGGGATAGGAGGCGGCGAGCAGTTGCTCGAGCTCCGGCTGATCGAGGAACTGGATCCGCGTCTCGGTCTTCTTCACGGTGGGCCGGTCCGCCAGCTTGACCGGGTTCGTCTGGCACCAACCCTTGCGCAGGCCGAGGTCGAAGATGGAGTGCATGGTGTTGACGTGATTCCGGATCGTCTTGACAGCCAGCGTCCTGCGCTTCGCAGACACGTAGCGCTCGATGTCCGCCGGGCGGATGCGATCGAGGGTCTTGCCGGCGAAGAAGGGAGCGATGTGGTTGCGCAGATCGGACGCCACCGTCAGACGGTGGGATTTGCGCCGCCCTTTGAGCTCTAGGCGCCGGCAGAACTCGCGCCCAGCCTGCTCCATCGTCACTCGCTCGGCGTCGGGGGGCGCCGGTCGGTTGTCGAGCTCCCGCATGCGCCGCAGCGCGTGCTCGGCCTGAGCCTTCGTGAGCCCGTCGGCTCGACCCTCGGTGCGGACGTCGCCCACCTTGCGCCGCACCCGCCGTCCGTCGGGCCCGTACCAGGAGCCAATCCAGGAGCGGCCGACGATTTGGAGGGTCCCGGTCCCGTACGCGCGGCGAGGCGCTGTCGGCGAGCCGCTCACAGGCGCTCCCGACGGCCGATTGGTACAAGATGGAACACGGCACACCCGACCGCGCCCACACCGGCCGGGCGGTCTCCACGACGGGGCGATCGACGATTCCGCGGAATCGCGGAGCAGGCGCGATGTACTGTTTCATGTACCATTCTGACCGAATCCTACCTGATCGAACGGACAGAAAAGCCCGCCAAATCAGGGGATTCATGATCCTACGAGAACCGGCTCGTTCCGGCTGGGGGCCGGGCGGTCGCAGGTTCAAATCCTGTCTCCCCGATTCAAAAGGGCGTGGCTACTTCAGAACGAGTTCCCATTCGTTTCTGCGGTAGAGGCGCTGCTGGTCGCGTTTGATGTGGGATTCCCAGTAGGCGTCGAGGTCGCCTGAGAGGTAGACGGCGCGGAGGCGTAGGAGGGCTTCGGCGGTTTCGGGGGTCCAGCGCATGCCGGAGCGCTCGAAGCGGTCGCGGATCAGGTTCTTGCAGGCGCCTTCCACCGAGCCTGACGCGATTGGCCATCCGTTGGCGAGGTAGTGGTCGTAGCGCGTCCGGTCGCGGTTGCGGTAGAGGTAGCTGGCGGCGTTGAGCAGCGTCTTGGCCTTGTTGCCGGTGAGGCGGCGTTTGGTGACGATCTGGCGTAGGCCTTTGACGACCTGGCTGGCCATCCCGCAGAGGACCCGCTCGGCGCGTTGGTAGACGAAGTCCTCGGCCTCGCGGCTGCCCTCACCGTAGAGCGCGTGGCCGCAGGCCCACAGCTTGTCCAGCACGTGCAGGAGGTCGAGCACGAGGGTGACGTCGGTGAAGGTTCGGCAGACCCGCTGCTGCAGCGCTCGCTCGCCGTCGGTGACGATCACCCAGGTTCGGCGGTGGTGGGGGTCGCGGCGGGTCATCTCGGCCTTGACGTCGGTGATGAACGTGTCCTTGTCGGCGATCAGGCTGGCCCACACCCGCTTGTGCTGTGGTGGCGTGCGCTTCGGGCGCTCGGGTCGTTGCTCGCTCGCGAAGAGGCTCCAGAGCACGTCCTTGGGCGTTCTGATCATGGGCGCCTGGCTGTGCACCGCGGCGACGGTCGCCATTCGCTTCTTGTTGGCCTTCTCGCCCTTGCCGCGCCTGAGGACCCGCAGCGCGCGTTCGGGCTTGACCATCGGGATGCTCTTGCAATCGATCGCGCCGACGAGGATCTCGCCCCGGCCAGGCTTCACCGCGGCGTGCGCGCGCTCGGCGTAGAACGCGTCGAAGTCAAGGGCGGCCTCGCGCACGATCTGCTCGGCCGAGCGCTTGGGCACGCTCACCCCGGTCATCTCGCAAACCAGCGTGATCGCCTCGTCAAACGGCCCGCAGATCACGCCGCGGATCAGCCGCCGCTGGCACTCATAGCTGTAGATCCGCTCCGGCAGGCACAGCTCGACATCAAGCGGATGAAGCGCCTCATGTCCGGGAGCGCCGTAGCCCATGCGCGTGATCCGCAACTCGCCGAACAACGTCAGCACCGAGCGAGTGTGGGGCCGCTTGTAGGCCAGTCTGAGCGGCTGGCCGTCCTCACCCGGGACGATGATCGCCGCGCCGAGATCACCGTCACCGCGAGAGTCCACATGCGCCTGCAGCTCCAAGCGCGCGAGCTCCCGGACGCGACGCTCTGACCCGCGCTCGAGCTCGGACAGACCCAGGCGAGCGTCGGCGGCCTCGGACAGGAACCGCTCAAGATCCCGGAACGCCTCAGCGCCGCTGGCCGGTCGATCCGGCAGACCCACGGTCCGCATGGACGATAAGTATGATACTTATCGATGACGGAACAACAGCCCTCCAAGGTCCAGCTCAAGCGGCGCCTAGAACGCGTCACCCGCGACTACGAGGCCGCCAAGGCCCGCCTCGCGGAGGTCGGCTTCACCTGCGAAGGCAGCCTCGCCGAGCTCTACACCTCCTGCGGCAACCCCAACTGCCGCTGCCAGGACCCCGACCAACGCCACGGCCCCTACTGGCAGCTGACCTGGAAAGAAGCCGGCAAGACCATCACCCGCCGCCTATCGGCCGACGACGCCCAGCTCTACCAACAGTGGATCGCGAACCGCCACCAGCTCGAAGCCGTGCTCGAGCAGATGCGCGACCTCTCCCGGCAAGCCGACGAGTACATCCTGGCCGCCACCGACCGCCCGTTCCACGGCCCCCAACGGCCCCGCCGCCCGGGCCGCTCAACCAACTAGAGGAGCGGAAACCCCCGGGTTATCCCGATATCCCTAGGTTTCACGCACCCCAGAACCGTCTCTCCATCGCAAAAAAACGCGAACTAGCAGGCACTCTTCACTCGTCCTGAAGTAGCCACGCCCGATTCAAAAAGGGCTGGAAATCGACCGCTGCGGTCGAAGCTGGATTCGCTGAGAACTCCTCTGTGGGGTATCCATTTAGCCGGAGTAGAATGCTCGGATCGCCAGTCCACAAGCGGGAATGCACTATCCACGGTCGCTAGGCGAGTTCCATGCCTGGTTTCGGACAGACGCCGACTGCCTGGACTACCTGGAGTGGCTGCGCTGGCCGGAGGGGTTCGTCTGCCCGGAGTGCGGTCACCCCAAGGCGTGGGAGCTGGCGGACGGGCGTTGTGAGTGCCGGGAGTGCCACCAGCGGACCTCGGCGACGGCGGGCACGATCTTCGACAAGACGCGTACGCCGCTGACGGTGTGGTTCGTGGCCTGCTGGCTGTTCGCTAGCCAGAAGGACGGGATCTCGGCGATGAGCCTCAAGCGAGCGCTTGAGATCGGCTCCTACCAGACGGCGTGGGCGATGCTGCACCGGCTGCGGTCGGTGCTCGTGCGTCCGGGCCGGGAGCGACTCAGGGGTGAGGTCGAGGTCGACGAGACCTACATTGGTGGCGAGGAGCCCGGGCTCCGGGGTGGGCGCCAGAAGGGCAAGAAGGTGCTGGTCGGGGTCGCCGTGGAGCGCCAGGAGCCCAAAGGCTTCGGGCGCTGCAGGATGGCCCCGATCGCCGACGCTTCTGCGGAAACGCTGCGCGCCTTCCTGGTCGAGAACGTCGAGCCGGGCGCCAGGGTGATCACCGACGGCTGGCCGTCCTACCCGCCTGCGACCAAGGACCTGTATGTCCACGATCCGATCCCCGGCGCGTCCGGTCAGGATGCCTCCAAGCTGCTGCCCGGCGTGCACAAGGTCTCCTCGCTGGCCAAGCGCTGGCTGCTTGGCACCCACCAGGGGTCGGTCGACGAGGCGCACCTGGCCGCCTACCTGAACGAGTTCGCGTTCCGCTTCAACCGCCGCCGCTCACGCAGCCGCGGTCTGGTCTTCTACCGGGTGCTCGAACTCGCCACCGCTCACGACCCCGTCCGGTACCTGGACCTGATCGCCAACCCCAAGCCCGGCAGGATCCGGCGCCTACCGCCCGGAACCCGTGGCCGGCCGCCCAGCCTGGAGCGACCTCGGGCAGAGCGGCCGTGGCGGCGGGCTGCCCCGCTCTACTCCGGCTAAATGGATACCCCACTAGGGGGCTAAACCTCTGGGGCAAACTTGGTCGGGAAACGCGCTCGACCCCGGCGCCACCATCCCGCTTGGGGTCCAGGCGGTCGGGGGTTCGAGTCCCCTCGCTCACCCTTCGAGGTCTTCACGTTTGAAGGACTGTGATGTTCACGTTTGCGTCGGATGACAGGGTCGCGATCGTTTCGTCGAGGAAGTCGATCTGCGCGAGCATCTGCCCGATCAGCAGCGCGTGGTGGCCGGTGAAACGGCCTTGGAGCGCTTCGCGGAGCGCGGGGATCTTCTTGCGCAGCGCTCCCTTCGCCAGCTCGGCGAGCACGTCGGGATCATGGGTGCCGGAGATCAGCGCGTCGAGCATCTGCCGGGCGGACACGCCGGGTACCTCCGACGCGACCGAGGAGAGCTTGATCCCCGCGTCCTGGAGGGTCTTCTCGACCCGTTGCACCTCGCGGACGCGTTCCTGGATCTTGGCCTTGCGGTAGCGGACCAGGTCGCGCAGCTCCCGCAACGGCCGGGGCGGCACGAAACTCGCTCGCACGAGTCCGTGCTCGACCAACTGACAGCCCCACTCCGCGTCCTGCACATCACTTTTGCGGCCGGGGACGTGACGAAGATGGCGGGCGTTGTAGAGCCGGCAGTCGAACTCGTCCTCGAGCAGGTAGTAGACCGCACGCCAGTAGACGCCGGTGGACTCCATCCCGACGGCTGTGACCGCGTAGCTGCGCAGCCAGTCCGCGAGCGTGATCAGCCCCGCGGTCGTTGTCGAGAACTCGTGGATCTCCTGGCGGCGGCCACCTTCACCATCGGGGACGCGCACGCATGCGGTGATCTGCGACTTGTGGATGTCGAGCATCGCGCAACGCTCGATTAGACGATTCATCAACCCTCCCAACGCCCTTTCCGCACGTCTGGTGGTCGATATCCGTCCCCCATCGCGGGCGCCGGTGGGGTCAGCGGTCGGGGTCGGTGGTGTAGGCGCTGGCGGGTACGCCGAGCAGCTCGAGTAGCTGGTGTTGCAGCGGGGTGAGCTGGGGGTCGAGGGTCTGGATGCGTTGGCCGTCGCGGGTGAGGTGGTGGCGTTGGACGTTGGTGAAGGCGTCGAGGATGCGGGCGGCGGTCGGGGCGGTGCAGGCGCGTTGCTCGTGGTAGAGCGCCAGCTCGGGGATGTTGTGATGGGTCATCGTCCGACGTAGCTCGCGTTCGATCAGGCAGTTGGTGAGCAGCGCGATGAACTGGCAGGCGAACAGCGCCTCGATCCGGAACGGGCTCTTGAGTGTCACGGGCGCGGCGTCCTGGACGGATTTCAGTTCGTGGTGGCGCTTCTCGAGGTTCGGCTGGTAGCGGTAGGCGGCGAGCACCTGAGTGTCGGTCAGCTCCGAGTCGTTGGACGTGAGCGGGAAGCGACCGTCAGAAGCGGCGTCGTAGCGGACCTGCTCGGCATCGACGCTCACCTCGAGCGCGTAGCGGGTCTTGGCGATCTTGCGGTAGCGGGTGTCGTTGCCGGGTCGGCCGCGTTTCTCCTGGCGGTAGCGCTCCTCGACGGTCTCGATGACCGTGACCGACACCCAGCGCTCGCCGCCGCTTGTGGTCAGCAGCGCGGCGGCGGCCTCCTCGGCGGCGACGCGGGTGGTGATCCTGGCGCGCGGGCCGGCCAAGCGCTCCGATAGCTCCCCGAGGGCGTGGCCGGCGCGGTCGATCCGCTCGGCGCGGGCGCTCTCGTCGTGGTGCTGTTTGGCGCTTGAGTGCACCCAGGTGATGCGGTATCCCTCCGTGGTCGGGAACGGCGCCGGGCAGACCCGCCAGACCAGGTCGGGATCACCGTTGCGCTTGCCGGGCCGCCGACACGCCTCGACCCAATCGGGCGCCTGCGTGCTCATCCACTCGCGCAGCCGCCCGTCCTCTGAGCGTGAGCGCGGCAGCACCGTGATGAACCGTCCGCCGTGGCGCTCGATGTGGCCCATCTGCTCGCGCGTGCACAACTTGCTGTCGGCGACATACAGGAAGTCATGGCGGCCAACCAGCACACACAGCCCGTCCCACGTCTCGATGTGCGTCTGATCGTCGGTCACGTTGCCGTCCGCGAGGCGGTGCGCGAGTGGCACCGCCCCGTCGGCCGACACTGTCAGGATCAGCAGCAGCTGCTTCAGATCGCCGCGATGCTCCTTGTTGTGACCGCGCTTCGCGGCGGCCGTTGACTGGCCGCCCCGCTCGCGCCCATCGGCCTGCAGGTACTCGCCGTGCAGAGTGATCGAGGTCGAGTCGTTGTGCAGCTGCGAGCAGTCAACACCGAACTCCCTGATTGCCCCCAGCGTCAGTTCCGTCAACAGCGACGCGCGATCTGCGTCGAACAACCGATCCAACGCCCGGCCGACGCGGTCATCGCACAACAGCGCCACCTCGCCTGGCTCAAGTGACAGCGCGTCCGCCTCAAAGCGGCAGGCCCACTCCCCGATCCCGTATAGCGGCTCACGCTCCACGCACAGGTTCAGCACCAGCACCTTGATCGTCCGGGCGGCCGCCATCAGCACGCGCTGATCGTCGTCGGGCAGATGCCGCTCGAGGACATGCTCGAGCCCGAGCCGATCGAGGAAGTGGCCGAGGATCGGCAGCGCTCCCAGCGCCTGCGAGGCCAGTTCGAACGGTTGCTCTGCGCTGATCGTCATGAATCATCCATCCGGTAGCTACGGTATTAGTACCGTAGCTACCGGACGAACCCGACCACGATGCCCGACCAGCACCCCCAACCCCACCCCGACGACGAGCAGCAGCCGATCGCGCCCGAGCACCAACGGCGCCTCCAACAGATCCTCGAACAGCTCGCGACGCTCGGGTTCTGCCTCCCCGGAACGGTCGCCGAGCGCCACATCCGCTGCCCCAACCCAGGCTGCCACTGCCACCACGACCCGCCCCAGCTGCACGGGCCCTACCTCGCGTGGACGCGCAAGGTCAGCCAGAAGACCGTCACCCGCAACCTCACGGCCGAGCAGGCGCGGCGCTACCGCGCCTGGTTCCAGAACAACCGGCGCCTACGCCAGCTCACCTCAGAACTTCAGGCACTGTCACTCACTGCCGCGGCCGAGGCCGAAGGGTGGGGGGAGAAATAGACGACCAGACGTGCGGAAAGAGCGTCCCAAGGGTCAGAGGAACAGAACGACCGCCCGGGAGAGCCTCATACGGTGGAGTCTGAATCACGTGCTCAAGGCAACAGTTCGGGGTGCCCGAGACTCTCGCGTCCCACTCATAATCGGGCTCTCTGGCACCAGTTAGAGCCGACGTCGACCAAGGCGGCCGCCACGCAGTACAGCCGCCTGAGGCCCGCCGCGCCAGCGACGCACAAACATTTTCATGCGTTCCGGGTGGGCCCCGCCAGGGGCGCATGATCACTCATATGGAGGAGCGTCTGTCAAGTGAGCAGCGTTGAGTGTCCCCCTCGGTGCTGTCGTTTGGGGGTTGGTGAGACGGGTTGCTCGGGTGGGGAGACGCCGGGCGAAGTTCTCGACGTCGGTCAGTCTCATATGCGGGGGTTGGCTACCCCAGGTCGCTGGTTTCGTCGCCGGCGGACGCGTGTCTAAGAGCAGGCGTGGCCTGGTGAGGGCTGTCCATAGTAGCTTCGCGCGTACCAGCGGACTTCGGGGCCCGGCGCCTCCCCACCCGAGCGGGGACAGTCTGTCGGTCTGGGTTATGGGGCAGTCGCGGCGGCCCAGAGGAAGCAGGAGAGCTCGCGTGCGCACGCGACGGTGATCACGTTCCCGGGCTTCTTGTGCTCGCGCATCCGTTTGTGGATGCGGTAGAGGCGGGCCTGGGCGCGGCGTGCGATCTGCAGGACGTGGTCGGGCAGGCCTTCCTGGCGCTCGTAGAGCGTCCGCCCGATCCTCGGCGGACGGGCGTAATGCCAGCTCGCTTCGGACCAGGATCCGCCGCGCGTACCTGGAGCCGGTCTTGGTGATCGACCCGTGCCGGTCGGTCTCGCCGGACTGCTCGCGGGAGGGCACCAGCCCCAGCCACGATCCGAGCTGCACCGCGCGCGGGAAGCGGGTGAAGTCGGCGATCTCGAGCACCAGGATCAGCGCGGAGAGCGTGTCGATCCCGCGGAACGCGCGCAACCGGGACACGACCGGCCAGAACTCGGGGTCGGTCGCGATGTGCGAGAGGTGTTCGTCGAGCGCCGTCCGGCGAGCGGTCAGCCCGTCGCACGCGGCGAGGTTGTCGATGAACGCCAGCTCGGTGTTGTGATGCGCGAAGACCTGCGATCCCAGCCACTCGCGGTGCGTCTTGGTCCACGCCGAGCGGTCCCACACCCGGCCGTGACGCAACAGCAGCTTCGAGAGGCGTTGCCGGGAGCGCATCAGATCGACCCTGACCTGCTCGCGCGCCCTCGCGAGATCGCGGGCCGCCTCGCACGTGGGCGACGGGACCGCGACCGGCGTCAGCGCCCCGGCCATCAACTGGCGCAGCAGATGATCGGTGTCGCGACGATCGGACTTGTCGCGATCCCCTGAGGCGCGCGCCGTCTTCGATGGCGCGATCACCTGACACTCGACACCTGCCGCGACCGCCGCCCGGTAGAGCCCGAACCCGGTCGGACCGGCCTCGTAACACGCACGCACCGGCCCCGGCAACCCCACCAACCACGCGACCACCGGCTCCACCGCGCCCGTGTCGAACCGCTGCCGACACAAACTCGCCGGTGATCACGTCCATCGACGCCGCGTAGATCGAGCGCGCGTGGACATCCATCGCGGCCCATGTCATCGTTCCAGTCACGGCCGGACCTCCTTCGTATGGGGTCAGCCGGAGCCACTCTCCGGCCAGTCAAACCCCCGCAATATGCGACCGAGGTCCGGCCTTCAACGCCTGGGCGAATCATCCTCCATAGCGTCTAAGAGTCCTGCAACAGGCGCTACCTGCGTCGAGCGCGAGTGCGGCGGAATCGCCGAGAGGGCATCAAGAGGGCGTCAAACGCTTGCCGCGATGAGGTGTGGTGGCGGCGCTGAGGACCCCTGACCGCGCCGCGATGCTAGCCGATGGGCAGCGAGAGGAGCCCGCGTCAGCATCGGCGCGGTGGGGGCGCGCGCGGTAACCGCTTCGCTCTCGGTGGGGATCTCGCTGCGCTCGATCAGGTTGACGCGGGCGCTCCTGCAGCACCGATCCCGTCGGCCGGTGCCTACGTACGATCGGCCGGGGGGTACGCTGAGGCGATGCCGATGCCCAAGCGGTCGAGCGTCGATGATTTCTTCGCGCAACTTAGCGACGTCCAGCGGCCGCACCTCGTGGCGCTCAGGGAGATGAGCCGTGATGCCGACCCGGGGGCGCGCGAGGAGCTGAAGTGGAACCTGCCGGTGTACGTCCGCGGCAAGAACACGAGCCTTTGGATGCTTCAGAACTTCAAGCACCATTGCTCGCTGCGGTTCCCGCCACCTTTCTTCGCCACCCAGAAGGCCGCGGTTGAGGCCGCTGGCTATGAGGCCGGTCAGGGGTTCATCAAGCTCCCCTACGATCGCGAGCTGCCGACCGAGCTTCTGACGTCGCTGCTGCGGGCACGGGTCGAGGAGTACGCAGCGACCGGCGCCGGCTGGAATGACCGCTGAGGCCGGCCACGTCCCGTCAGGGTCCGGGGGGTCGTGGAGGCGAGCGACCACGTGGTGGTCGCTGGCGTCCACCAGGTGGTCGCCACGGCGGGCTTCCTCGGACATGCGGAACCTGACGCGCTCTACGAGAACCGACACGCCTGCTCTCACGTCGGCGCACGCCTGCCTGCTGCCCGACGCGGTGCAGTTGGCTGCGGATACCCGCTGGCACACGCGACCGCCCGCGGATCGGGGCTATCTGTCGGGCTCTTGGCGTCCAGCTGGGGTCGGTGTAGGCGGTGACCAGGATGTCGCCCGCTTCGAGATCGGCCTGCGCTATGTCCAGAATGATGCGGGCCCGCCCCTCGATGGTCTCGGCGGAAACCGGTAAGCCGACCAGCACGCCGGCCGGCAAATCGTCGCGTCGGTACGCCCCGGCGATGACCTCGCCATCCGACGTGAGCACCCGGGGCGCCGTGAGCGCTTGGTACGACCTGAACGCGTCCTTGCGCTGGCGGATGAGCTGCTCATCCACTTGATGAGTGCGCACGACGTCGTGGAGCTCCTGAAACGTGAGGTAGAAGATGTCTTCCTTCTCACGAAGCACGTGGGCCTGCACGAGGCGCTCGGCTTCTTCCAACAACGCTTGCTTGTAAACGAAGTAGCGGCTGGCCATGCCGTAATTCGGATACTCCCGGTACCCGGAGAAGGTCCGGACCCGTCGATCATCCGCCTGGTCTCGTCGGCCTTCCGCTCCCCGTCTGGCAAGACCCGCAAGCGCTCCAGCAGCTCCCGTTCCTTCTTCCAGGCCTCTTGCCGCCCTTGCTCGAGGCGCCTCTTTCCGGCGCCCGGCTCGAAGTTCTTGATGTTGCCGAGGATCATGGGCACGAGCGTGGTGGAGCGTTCGCTCCAACGTGGCTTCGTGACGTCGATCTCGCCGACGCAGGGCAAGCCGTACTTGTCGAGGTAGGTCCGGACAGCGTCCCGGGCTTCCCGCCCGCCCGCGAGCTTCGCCAGCTCGCCCAGCCACGCCTGCAGCTGCTCGTTCAGCCACCGGGTGGCCTCCATCGCCCATGATCACCTGGAGGCTTTGTGGATCGAACAACATCCGCTTCAGCTCCTGGACGTCCGCCAGGATGAAGTCGAGCAGCGCCGATCCGGACTCCGTCCGGATGTCGCGCTTCAACGTGGCGATGGAGGCCTCGCTGCGCCCGATCAGCTCGGCGACGATGATCGGATCGGTCCCGATCGGGGCGGGCGCGCCGCCAGCCGGCGCCCCGCCCGGGTCCCCGTCCGGGAGGGTCGGGATGAAGTCGCCGCGTTCGAGGATGGTCTGCAGCGCGTCCCGATCAGCGGATCGGATCTCCCCAGGGCCTTCAGGAGGCCTGCGCGGCTCGCTGGCGAAGCCAGCTGCTGGGTGACGTCGACGAACAGCCTCCCGCCGGCCTCGTACATCGGCCGCAAGGCCGTCAGCTGGAATAGGGAGAGCCCCCGGGGGCTTCATGGGGTCGGTCATCATCTGCTGATGACCGACGGAGACGTAGACGTGGTCCTCTCGGTCGCCGGCCGCGGGGATGGGGAACAACGTGGTGATCGGCCGGCTCTGGACGATCCGAAAGCCATCGTCGACCGGGCACCATTCGATGTCCTGGGGACGGCCGAGCTGCGCTTCTATCCGTCGGCGCAGTTGCACGATTCGCACGACCTGCCCATCCGTCAGCGCCGGCTGCTCCTGCCGCTCCAGCTCGATCGCCTGTTCCTGTGTCCCGCTCGCCGGCGAGGCGTGGATGGCAAGCTGCTTGGTGGCGAGCGCCTTGGCGACGACCTCGCCGTCCCGCACCTTGTAGACGTCTGCGTTCACCTGGCCGGAGACCAGGGCCTCGCCGAGGCCAAAGCTGGCCTCCACGGAGGCGACCTTCCGGTTGAAGGTGACGGGGTCGGCCGTGAACAGGATGCCGGCCGCCTGCGGGAAGACCATCTGCTGCACGACGACGGCCATGTGGACCCTCCGGTGGTCAAAGCCGTTCCGCAGGCGGTAGGTCACGGCCCGCTCGCTGAAGAGCGAGGCCCAGCACCGACTGACGTGCCGGAGGATCGCCGCCGAGCCCATGACGTTCAGGTAGGTGTCGTGCTGGCCCGCGAAGGATGCGGTCGGCAAGTCCTCCGCCGTCGCGCTGGATCGGACGGCGTAGGCGGCCTGCTCGCCGAGCCGGGCGAGCGGGCGCGTGATCGCCGACGCCAGATCCTCGGGGATGGCAGTCCATTCGAGGGCCCGGCGGATCTCCGCACTGAGCGCGCCTACGCTGGGACGGTCGAGGAACTCGAGAGGCGCGCCGAAGCGGCGCCAGCGGCGATTCGATCGCGTGGTCGCCGATGCAGTTGTGCGGCAGCGCGCGGCGAAAGCGTCAAGGCGATCGTGAGGGCGGAACGGGATGGATGGCCGGCGGCCGATCAGCTCGGCGGGCGGAAAGTCGCGGTCGCGGCCCTGCGCATGGCCTCCTGTGCCTCGTTCATGTCGAGGAGCGCGGTGGTCTCGGTGCTGATCTGTCCGCTCGCGCCGACCGCCATCGCTAGCGCGACTACACCGACGTTGTCCGGCGCCTCCAATAGAAACACGCCATCGTGCTCGCCGAACGCCCACCAGATGCCGTGCAGCTTGCATCCGAGCGACTCGGCCGCCGCGGCGGCGACCGCGCCGCGGTCGTGCGGGTTCTCGATCATCGCCTTTAGCGCCTCGGCGGAGTATTTGAAGCGACCTAGATAGAGCGGCACGTCAGCCTCCAATCGTTCGCGAACATCGTGCGGCGATTCTCTTCGAGGAACCTGGCCACGGCAAGACGGGGTTAGTTGCAGCCGACCGGAGAGCCCCGCAGGACGCAAGAGTCCCGAACGGCGGGCGGCGCGGTGTCTGTGCGGCCTGACCAGCGGGGCGAGTCCGTCGTTGCCAAGGGAGTCGCGCTACGCGGGCCGGCCTGAATGAGAATAGTAATCGCGCTGTCGTCGAGCCGGAGGACCACCCGTCTATCGCTGGAGCCGTTCCGGGGCGGGTCCGAACCGGTCAACTTCGCAGCCCATGCCGGCGCTATCGCCAAGCCCGAGCTCGGCGAGGGGCATGAATCGTGGCCGCTCAAGCCACTAGATTCGTGGCATGCGCAGCCGGCCTCGACAAGACCTAACGGTCGCTCTCAAGGCTCGAAACGGGGCGGCCGTTTCAGCCCTGAGGTCCGCCATCGCTGCGATTGAGAACGCCGAGTCAGCCGATGTCAACTTGACCGAATCGAGTGCAGCGACAAGTGGGCACATTGCCGGTGCGACTGCGGGCGTAGGTTCGTCAGATGTCGCTCGCCGCGTCCTGAGCGAGGTTGACTTGATTGCGATTGTGCGGGGCGAGGTCGAGGAGCGCTCTCAGGCAGCGGATGAGTACACAAAGCTGGGTAAGGTCGCTCCGGCTGAGCGGCTTCGACGCGAGGCCGATGTGCTGCGCGAGTACCTGCCGGCTGACGCTTGACGTTCCGGCTCTTGCCGCGGAGGCAGGTCTTGCTGCGGACGAAACGGTCCCTGCTCAGGGGAGGCGGACATTCGAGAGCCTGGCCGACCGTGGTCGCACGATCGTATTCGCCAGCCGAGCCGCGTCCCGTCCTGCGATCGCCTTGGCGCGCCGCGGACGTCATGGCTCACCGATCCTGATGGCTATCGGATCGAGTTGGTGCAGTGGCCGGTCGGGCACGCCGAAGGGATCAGCGTCGCCGACTTCCAGTGAAAGCCCGCACCTCGCGGCCAGAGGAACCGGCGTGAACCCTGCCGCCGCCCGCAGCTACTGCTCACGCCAGAGCAGTCGCCGGGGCGAGCGTGACCGGGCATCGGGCGCCGACGGGCCACGTCGGCGTTCGTGCTCGCCACCGACAACCGGGAGGACTGGTGGCCAAGCCAGCCGCATCGGATTCGCGGCGGCCTGGCCCGACCCACCCCCAATGCTGAGGCGTCACGGCATGCCGCTGCTGCTGGCGCCGGCGATCCGTACCGACGACCGTTCAGCGCCGTGCGCCCCTGCGGACACAAAGCCGTAGCCGCTCCCGCAGTGGGCGCCCGACGGGCAGGCCGGCTCGGGCGGCCTGGCCCGGTCGGGAAGGATTCCGTGCGCGTTCCGCTCGGGCTCGCCACCCGCGCCGCCACAGCGTGCTCGGTGCCCGGCCACCAGGCCAGGTACCAGCCGTTCTTGACGGTCGCCTGGACCGAGCTTCCGTCGCTGCGGGTGATGGTCACGCCCGTCACCCCTGCACCGACGGCGCCGTCGACGATCGTCAGCGCGTGCCCGTCGGAGTCGGACTCGCCGGCGCCGTTGAGCTCGATCACTGCGGCCGGAACGCTGGATTTCCCGCCGCCACCGGTGCCCGAGCTGATCGTGATGCCGTTGCCCTCCAGACAGGTGGAGCCGTCGGCGTAGATCGAGGCGGTGTACGGGCCGCGGGTGTCGGTCAGAACCGACATGTCGACACCCTTGGCGCAGCGCTATTGAGCAGTGGCGAGCTGGCGAGGAATCGGTGCCGTGGGGCTCGGGGTCCATCCGGCGAATGCGGGCGCAGCGCCCGACCCGAGCAGAATGGCTGCGCCCGCGGCAGCGGCGCCGCTCAGCCCCAGAGCCCCCAGCGCGGGCCGCCACGGCAGCGAGCGCGGGTGGTAGTCGACTGCCCGCAGCCGGGCACTCGCCTCGCTGCTGATTAGGGCGGCCCGATCGGCAAGGGCGTCGCGCAGGTCATGTTCGAGTAGATCGCTCATGTATCGGTGCTCCTGGATTGCAGTGAAACTGGCTGCAGCGCCTCGCGCAGCCGCGCGAGTCCGCGTGAGGCGCTGCTCTTGACCGTCCCCGGCGAACAGCCGAGAACCCCGGCGACGTGAGCCTCCGTCAAATCGTTGAAGTAGCGCAGGACGAGCACGGCGCGCTGGCGCGCTGGCAACTGGCCGAGCGCCTGCAGCAACTCGGCGCGCGTGTCGAGCGCCGGTAGCGGGTCGACCGCGATCGGGATGGCTAGCTAGAACCCCTAAGGGTGGTTTCGCGCCACCCCGCAGGACGGGCGTCTCAAGGTCAGCGGGTCGCGCCCAGGACATCGGCCTCCCCACTTGTGAAACGGACGACGGTCAGGCGTCGCGTCGGCCGTTCGCGCCCGCTTGCGCTATCGCGTGTAGGGAGCGGTCCGGCGCGACGAGCCCGGCCCCGCTTTCGGCGGCGGCGCGGTCAGGCCTGCGTCGACCCCGAGCCGCCCGGCTGACCGGGTTCGCCCGCCTGGGTGTCCTGGCTCGGGGCGAGGCGATCGACGAGCGCGCCGGTCTTCTCTGTCGCCTTCGCGATCTTGTCGCTGTACTTCCCGCGGGTCCGTTGGTCGGCGATCGCGCCTGCCGACTCGACGGCGCCGCTAATCCGGTCGTTGTTATCGGCCGCGGCGTTCTTGGCCTTGTCGCCGAGTTCCTTGAGCCTGTCCGAGAATCCCATTCGCTCTCTCCACTCCGTTTCAGCCCGCACCCCTGTACGCCAGGACTCCAGCGACCTCTTATGGGCTGCGCAGATCGTAGCCGTTGCCATGATCGGGCCCAACCGTGCGGCATGGCGTTGGGTCGAGAGCGCCGACTGATCAACGCCTTCGGCCGCGAGCTCGAACTGCTGTTCCAGGCGTCCGCGTACCAGGCCGAGGACGACCTGGTGTTTGGCCATCCGCACACGAGCCATCCGCTCGAGCGCGGTCAGGTGAGCAAGCGGTTCAAACGGACGCCCAAACGGGCGGGCGTCCGCGAGGTACGGTTCCACGAATATGCCGCCATACGTTCGGTACGCGATGCGCGGCCGCAGGTGTACCGCTCCGGGACGCTGGAGGCGTGGATGGGTGACGCGGACATCAAGACGACGATGGTCTACACGCACTACGCGCCGGCGCCAACGAGGCGGAGCTCGTGAACGGCGTCCTCCAGCCGAACGGCCTCGCGCAGAGCTCAGCTCCGGCGAGCTCCGTCTACGAACAGCAGCCTCCGGCGAGTCGGCTCTCGAGAAGCGCCCTGGCGCGTGAGCCTCGGATGTGGTGCGGAGTTGGGCGACCGGCTCGCGGTGGTGATCACCGTCGCCGGCGCCAGTCGCGGCCAACGGTGCTGCGGTGGTGTTGCGCAACCGGGAGCCCGTCGCGACATTCATAGGCGATGACCGCCAAGGAACAACTACGCGCGCGCATCGAACAGCTGACCGAGGACGAGGCGGCGGAGACGCTGCGGCTGCTCGACCAGCGCATCGAACCGGTCATCCGGCTGCTCGACGATGCGCCGCCGGATGACGAGCCGACCACGCCTGAAGAAGAAACAGCAGTCCAGCTCGCGCGGGAGGAGATCGCTCGGGGCGAGACGGTCACCCTTGAGGAGCTCCGTGCGGAGCTCGCTTCCGAGCGGTGAGCCATTCCGGCTGGACTGTTCAATTCGCCAACGCAGCCCGACGCGACCTCAAACGTCTCGAGGCGCCAGTTCGCGAGCGGGATCCTGACTGCCCTTGAAGGGTTGACCGCCGACCTGCCGCGTAGAGAAGGCCCGATCGCCCGGTGCGACTTGCGTTGGCCCTTCGGCTCGAGCCGCTGGCAGAACTCGCGTCCGGCCTGCTCCATCGTCAGCCGCTGCCCGTCCGGCGCCGTGCGAGGACTCTCGATCTCCATGCGCCGCAGCACGCGCTCGGCCTGGGCCTTGGTGAGCCCGTCAGCGCGCGCCTCGCTAAGGGCGGGTCCGACCTTGCGCTGCATGCGCCGACCATCCGGCCCGTACTGCTTATCTGTGCAGGGCGGTCCTTGTCAAGCCTCCCGAGGGGGTTTGAGGTTGTTGAGGTTGGTCGGGTACGCGCGGGCGCCCAGGCTTATCTCGGTCCACGACCTGGGGTTGGCTCCCCGGCCGGCGACATGATGGTTGATGGGGTGTTGTTCCCGCTGGGTGAAGCGTTGCGGCCGCTCGGTCTTTGGAGGCCGTCCACGCGAACGTGGCGGCAGCAGCATGCCGGGAGCCGGCCGCGGTGCATCGGTGACATTCAGGCGTTGCGCGCACGGGAGGTTTCACGCAGGCGCGAGCGCCTCGTCTCCGAGTTCTCGAAGTGTGTGGTAGCTGCGTTTGAGCAGCTTGCGAGCAAGCGCCAGGCACGCGCGGTTACCGCCGAGCCGCTCGGCGGCTTGCCGGTAGTAGTCGCGGTCCGGCGACCCTGGACGCCTGGCGGCCTGGGCGGCCTCGTATAGCGCCCAGCGCAGAGCTGGCGGGCCTTGGCGGGAGAGGTGCCCTGGGGCGCGGCGCTTGTCGGAGGCGTGGACGGTGATGTCCATGCCGCCGTAGCGGACCGCTTCGCGCGAGGAGGAGAACCGGCGTGTGTCGCCGAGCTCGGCGAGGATCACGACACTCGTCAGCGCGCCGATCCCGTAATGCGCGGTCTGCAGCGCCCGGCAGCCGGTCTGGCGCCGCGCGTAGGAGCGCAGCTCCTTATCTAGCGGTGCGACCCGAACCTCGAGCGCGTCGATCATCCCGAGCGCGACCGTGATCTGCTCGCGTCCCGCGGCCGGCAACGGCAGCTGCTCGATCCATGCCCGGTTCTCGCAGGTGAGCAGACCAGCGCGCTTGGGCAGCCCATGGTGATACAGCACCGCCTGCATCCGCTGCTGCCACTCGCCACGCTCGTCCACGAGCGTGTGCCGCAACCGGACCCTGGCGCGGAGATCCAACAGATGGTCCGGCGCGATCCAGCACTCCGGCAACCGGCCGGCCATCAACAGCTCCCGCAGATGCCTGGCGTCCGCGCGGTCGTTCTTCGCGCGCTGCTTGTTCCCGCGCAGCGCGCTCGTCTCCGCCGGCTCCGCGAGATGCACGCTGGCGCCAATCCGCCGCAGCTCCTCGACCACGAACCGCCAGCCCGTCGTCGCCTCCAGCGCCACCTCGAGCTCTGAACCCGCAAACCGGGCCAAGAACTTCCGCACGCCCGAGCGGTCCGCCGGCACGATCCGACCACGCGATACCTCGCCGGTCACAGTGTCGATCCACTCCGCGGTGATCTGCGCCCGATGCTGATCGAGTCCCATCACGATCGCCATACGTCAACCCTCCTCGTCGAACCCGCGCGAGCAGCGTTCAGCCCGACCCACCACCTACCGTGGGTCACGGTCGGCCCTTCGCATTCGATTGACCGGCCGCGCGGCTAGCACCGCGCGCGCCTTCAACTTACGTCATTCGACGCGGAGGGCCGGCCGCCTTCACCGGCCGCCACGTCGCCTGCTCATGCCATCTTTGGGTACTTGGTGACCGGCAGTCGATTCGAGGTCAGCCTGCCGGCTTTGCGCGCTCCGCCTCGTGGTCCGTGGCATCGACGCACCGTCGAAGTGGCGGCCCCTTCCCGAGCTCCCGCGTGCCCTCGCCGCTCAGCAGTGACGCCCTGCAGTTCGCGAGGGCCGCCTCGATGCCAGCGAAGCTGGGCAACGCAATCACCGGGCGGCGCCTCGGCGCGCGCTACGAACGCGGTGAGATCACCGACGCCGAGCTCGTGGCCGCGACGGAGCAGATCTGGGCGCGCGAGCTGAGGTTGCCCAAGCGCAAGCGCTCGTAGCACCTGTCTGCGGCCGCGCCGGGGTCACTGCTTGTCGTGGGGATACGTCGCCGCGCGGGACTGAAAGGACAGGATCCGGGGGTTCTGCACGACGCCGGCGCGGATCTCGATCGCGCGGTGGATCGTCTGGTCGTCGTCCCAGGCCTCCTCGCCGGACATGACCGTGCCGAGGAACGGGACCAACGCCTCGCTGATCTCCCACGTGGCCGAGTCCCACAGATACGACGGGCTGTGGTCGACGGCGTAGTAGCGAACGCCGCCGCCGACCGTGAACATCGGATCGGCGAACGAGGTCGGGCGCGCCCATTCGAAGCCCATGCCCTCGTCGCAGGAGACGTCGATCAGCAGGCTCCCGGGCGTGAACAGCGGGAGCTCGTCGTCCATCACGAACATCAGCGGCTCGTCGGTGTCCTGGAGGATGCAGTTGACGACGATGTCGTGCTCGGCGAGGAACTCGGCCACCGATTCGCTGTCGGGACGATTGAGCGCGAGAGTGCGGCCCGGCCGCGCCGGGTCACGGTCGTAGTGGACGAGCCGCGCGGGTGCGATCGGCGCGGCGACGGCCGAGACGTTGCGGTGGGTCAGCACCGTAACGTCGTGCACCCCGAGCGCGAACAGCGCCGTCACCGCGCCGCGGGCGGTGGCCCCGAAGCTGATCACCGCGGCCCGCAGCCGCCGGCCGTAGGCGCCGGTCGTGCCCAGCAGTGCCAGCGCGTGCAGGACCGAGCAGTAGCCGGCGAGCTCGTTGTTCTTGTGAAAGACATGCAGGCTGAAGCTGCCTTCGTGGGTCCAGTGGTTCATTGCCTCCCAGGCGATCAGCGTCAGGCGTCGGTCGATCGCGGCCTGCGTGAGCGCCTCGTCCTGGACGCAGTGGGGCCATCCCCACAGGACCTGGCCGGGGCGCAGCGCGGTGAGGTCCTCGACCTCGGGCTTGGGAATCACCGCCACGTTGCACTGCTCGAGGAGCTGCTCGCGGGAGCGCAGGCCGCCGACCTGCGCGGCGAGCTGCTCGTCGGAGACGCCGAAGCGCTGCCCGTAGCCGTGCTCGAGGAAGATCCGGCGCCGCAGCTCGGGAGCGATCAGCTCCAGATGCCCGGGGTGGATGGCCACGCGGTGCTCATCCGGCTTGCGCGAGGTCCCGACTACCCCGAGGCTCAGCTCTGACATGCGGGCTCCGATCCGCGGGCGCCCTCAAGCGCCGTTGCCGGTGAGCCGGTCGCGGTCGATCATGCCCTTCTCCAGCACGCTGTCGATGTCGAGCCGGACCGCTCGCATCACGCCCCCGAGCATCGCGTAGTAGCCGGCCACGATCAGCAGTTCGATCACCTCGGCGCGGCCGAGCTCGGACGCGACCTGCGCCACCAGCTCGGGCGCCGGTGTGCCGTCGGACAGCAGCTGCCCGACGAGTCGCAGGGCCAGCGACTCACGCCGGTCGAACGGGCCCTCGCCGATCTCGCCTCGATCGATCGCCCGGATCTTCTCGTCGCCGGCGCCGATCAGCCGGGCGATCGCCTCGTGTTGCACCCACTCGTACTCGGTGCCGGTCAGGCGAGCGGTGTGCAGGATCGCCAGCTCCCGCACGACGGGATCGAGGTCGCTACGGGTGAGGATCGCCTCGCCGAGGCGCAGCGTCGGGCCGGCCAGCGCGGGGGCGTTGGCCAACATCGTGAACAGGTTGATGTGCGGCTCGGGCAGCCGCGCGACCAGCGTGCGCAGGCGGTCGTCGAGCGGGTCCTCGTCGGCGTAGGGAATCAGCGCCACCGGCGCGACCATACCGTTCGCGCCGCCTGCGCCCCTCTCAGTCCGCTCGCGCGAGCCCGATCGCCCGCGGCCCCACCGGGTGCGCCCGGGCTTCCGGCAGGAAGCCGAAGCCGCGGCAGCGCTCGAGGCGAAAGCGGCCCCGCTGATCGTCGCCAGCGCCTCCCGGTCGGTGTGACACCCGCCCATCAGCCGTGACCACATGGCATCGACGCGCCGCTGCCGGCGCGCGAAGCTCGCGCGCCGCGCGCGCACGTGCTATCAGTAGAAGCGAAGCTCCCCGCCCACACGAGCCATCGGCGGCGGTACACGAACGCCAGCCAGGCTGCCTCGGGTACGACGACCCCGGCGGCGAAGTATTGGGCGAACAGCGCCAGCGCCCAGGCGAGCGCCCAGGTCAGCAATCGTCGCGGCGTCGGCTCGAAGTGGGCTCGCACGAACGCCAGCACCGACAGCGCGCTGATAAACGTCAGCAGCAAGCACGGAGGTCCTCGGGGATGTCGATCAGGGACTCGGTGGCCGGCGGCGGCACCGAGAGATACAGCAGCACCCGCGAGTTCTCGCCAAGCTCCTCCTGCGCCGAACAGCACCAGCGCATGCGGATCGAGCGGTGAAGAGGCGGAATCGCTCACGCGCTCGTTCTGCTCGCTCCGGGTGGATCTCAACCCTGAGCTGGGCGAGATCGCGGGATTCCGGCGATCAATCCGTGGGGCCCGGGATCGAGCCGTCGGGCCTCACAGCGCGAACACCCGTCGCGCATTCCCGGCCAGGTACAGCCCGCGGGTCTCCTCGTCGAGCTCGAGGCCATCGAGGCCCTCGAGTGCCGTGCCGGGAAGGATCATCGGGTAGTTGGTTCCGAACAGGACCTTGCGTCGCCCACCGCGCGTCTTCATGTACGAGACCAGCTCTTGCGGCAGACGCCGGCTCGTGTACGCCGAGGTGTCGATGTAGACATGCTCGTGCTTGCGCGCGACCGCGATCATCTCCTCGGTCCACGGATAGCCGACGTGTCCGCCGACGATCACCAACTCGGGGAAGTCCAGTGCCAACTGGTCGATGTACGGGATCGGGCGCCCCGTCTCGGAGGGGCGGAGCGGCCCCGTATGTCCGACCTGGGTGCAGAACGGCACCCCCAGCTCGACGCACTCGGCGGAGAGCGGGTAGTAGCGGCGGTCGGTCGGCGGAGCGTCCCACAGCCAGGGCAGAACGCGCAGGCCCTTGAAGCCCAGCTCGCGGACGCACCGACGCAGCTCCCGGACGGCCGGCATCGGCCGGTCGAGGTTCACGGCGGCGAGGCCGGCGAAGCGTGCGGGATGGGCCTGGACCCAGGCGGCCACCTCGTCGTTGTCGATCAGGGCGCCCTCGCGCAGTCCGTGCCACGCACTGAGCAGCCCGAACTCGATCCCTGCGTCGTCCATCGCCGCGACCGTGACGCCGATCGGCAGATCCTCGGACGGGACCTCCAGGCCGGTCCACCGACGGAGCGACGCGAACATCTCCTGGGCCAGGAATCGCGGGGTCGGGTGCTGCATCCAGACGTCGATCGTCATCAGCCGGACGATCGTCCCACAGATGATGCGCCCGTAGGGGCAAAGCTCGCCGGCGAGGTTGCGGCGCAGGGACTCCAGGGCCCCGTCGGCGTGCGCGTCGACGGCGCGCTCATCGAGAGCGTCAAGCGTCGCCGTGCTCGCGGTGACCGGCCGCTCTGTCCGCCGTGGAAGGTTCAATAGCGGCGCTGCGTCCCCACCGTCCCACCGTGAAGGAGTCCGCTTGTCCCTAACGCAGACACAACTGGCGACTGCCGTCGCCGATCGCGCCGAGATCAGCCGGGCCGAGGCCAAGCGGCTGCTCGCGGCGTTCGAGGACGTCGTGCTCGAAGAGCTCGGGAACGCCCAGAAGGTCCGCATCGGCGGCCTCGTACAGCTCACGGTTCGCGTCAAGCCGGCCACGAAAGCGCGCAAGGGCCGCAACCCGGCGACGGGCGAGGAGATCACGATCGCCGCCAAGTCCGCCAGTGTCGACCTGCGCGCGCGCCCACTCGCGCGGGCCAAGGCCGCGCTGCCGTCAGTGCAGAAGGCACGTCGCCGGCTCGCCGCCTGAGCGTGCCGGGTGCATCTCGGCTTCGGGCCTGATCGCCGGTCGCCCCGACGATCGGGCTCGAGCGCCGGCGGCTGGTGAGACAATGGCGTCGTGGCCGAGACCAACGTCGAGCGGGCTCGCCGCGGCTACGAAGCGGCACTGCGCGGGGATCTCGATGCTCTGCGCGAACTGCTCGACCCCGATGTGACATGGCATGGCGGCGATCCTTCCGCGCCCGGCGCGTGCCACAACCGCGACGAGGCGCTCGCGGTCATGCGCCGGGCGTTCGGGTCATCGCGGCTCGGTGAGCTCGTCGACGTGCGCGGCGCGGGCGACAGGGTGGTCGTGATCATGCGGCCGCCCTCCGAGGACGGCGAGCCGGCGGCGCTGAGCGCCAACCTCACGACCTTCTGCGATGGCCGCGTGGTCGAGATGGTGCATTACCCGAGGCCACAGGACGCCCTCGCCGCGGCCGGTCCCAGAGCGCGATGAGCCCGGACATCCTCGCGCAGCGCGTGGCGCTGGTGACCGGCGCCAGCGGCGGGATCGGCGCCGCGCTCCGTTCCTGCTGGCGCGTCGTGTGCTTCCGGGGATGCGCGCGCGAGGGTTCGGCCGGATCCTGTTCACCTCATCGGTCGCGGCGCTGACCGGGGGCATCGTCGGGCCGCACTACGCATCCTCCAAGGCCGGGCTGCACGGCCTGACACATTTCCTGGCGGTCCGCGTCGCGGCCGACGGCGTCACCGTGAACGCGATCGCGCCCGCGCTGATCGAGGACACCGGGATGCTGCCCGGCGATCCGGGCGAGCTGGCCCAGCGCGTTCCGGTGGGGCGGCTCGGGCGGTCGAGTGAGGTCGCCGATCTCGCGCTCGCGGTGATTCGCAACGGCTACGTGACCAATCAGGTGATCAGCGTCGACGGGGGGATGCACCCCGGTTGAGCGACCGCTCGCGTCGGGGGCGCCTAGCTAGTGGCCGGGGGGGCGCCTAGCCTAGGTCGGCAGCTGCCCGTCGGAGCTAGGGCCGAACCGAGCGTGAGCTGCAGCGCTGTGCCTGCGGCCGTGGTCTCGCCGGGCTCGATGCGCACGCCGCCCTCGTCGACCATCTGTGACGAGGCGACGAGCCCGCGGACCGCCTCTGCGGCGGTGGGTGTCAGGGTGAGCATGGGAAACCTCCTCTGCTGGTCGCTGGGCTCCCGTTGGCGTACCCAGGGCTGGGTGATGACCAAACCGCGTGTGGATAATGTGCGGCGTGGAGATCCGAGACGCGACGTCCGAAGACTGGCCGGCGATCTGGCCCTTCTTCCGGCAGATCGTGCTCACCGGTGAGACATACGCCTACGACCCCGACATGGACGAGGAGCAGGCCCGACGGACGTGGCTCGTCCCGCCGCCCGGCCGGACGGTCGTGGCGGTCGACTCCGACGGGACCGTCCTCGGCACGGCCAGCATGTACGCCAACCGCGGCGGGCGTGGCGCACACGTCGCGTCGGCCAGCTTCATGGTCGATCCCGGGCAGGGCGGACGCGGCGTCGGCCGGGCCCTCGGCGAGGACGCCCTGAGCTGGGCGCGCGCACGCGGGTTTCGCGCAATCCAGTTCAACGCCGTGGTCGAGACGAACGATCGCGCTGTGGCGCTGTGGCGCTCGCTCGGCTTCACGGTGGTGGGGACCGTGCCCGAGGCATTCGCGCACCCGGTCCACGGCGACGTGGGGCTGCTCGTCATGCACCGCTTCCTGTGAGGACGTCTCCGGCGATCAGCTCCATCAGCAGGCAGTCGTGCCAGTCGCCGCCGTCGATGTCGCGCTAGGCGCGGCGCAGCACGCCCACTGAGCGGAAGCCCGCCTTCGCTACACGAACGCCGGCTGCACGGCGCCCTGGTCGGGCCAGGTCGATCCCTTGAGGAAGTTACTCCTCGCCGATGATCGGGGGCAGCGGCTGCTTGGTGATGACGGCCGACGGATACGGCCCGACGTCCTTGAGCACCGGGGCGGCCTGGGTCAGCGCGGGGGCGAGGCCCTCGTGGCCGAAGGACCGCAATTGGGCCGGCGCGACCGAGTGCAACGAGATCAGTCCCAGCTCTGCGTTCGTCTACTGCGCCTGCGTGGCCACGTACTTGCGCCACGACTCGTCCGGGCTCAGCGTGGCATGGCCGTCGTAGGACAGGACCGCCCGCAGGCGCAGCCGATCGCGGTGTCGGCGCAGCAGGCTGATCGCGGCGCTGATCTCCCCCGGGTGGTGAAAGCCGCCGCGTCCCTCGCCGGAATCGAACTCGAGGCCGACGTCGAGCGGGAGCCGGCGAGATGTTGTGCGGGCCAGGGTGGCCATCTCCTCGAGGATCTCGAGCGAGCTCGCCAGCAGCGTCAGCCGGTGCGGGCGGCGCGTCGCAGGCGGCGAGGCGAGATAGGTGCGCAGTTCGCCCCGGGTCGGTGGATAGCCCATCAGCAGGTCCGTGTTGGCAGGGGCCGCCGACATGATCTGATCGACCGTGCGCAGATGGAAGACGAGGCCGCGGGGCTGCGGCAGCCGAGCCAGGATGTAGGCGCACAGCTGCGGACACTGGAACGCCTTGAGTGCCGGACGCACCGCCCAGCGGTTGGCGCGGGCGATCGTGCGATTCGCTGTGGGGCGACCGCCGCCGCCAAGCGGCTTGGCGGCGCTCACCGCAGGCCCGGTGTCCGCCGCCCAAGCGACCCCGGCCGGGCCACCCAGTGTCATGGCCCCGGCGGTGCCGGTGGCGGCGATGAAGTGGCGGCGTGTGAGTCTCGGGGTTCGTCCATCAGGGCTCGTTCGGGTTGCGCCGAGCGGTGTTCCAGCCAACCGCGTGCGGTGACCACCGTAGTCGGTACGGCTCGGGTTGCGGATTCTGTGCAGAGCGGCGATTCGCGCCTGAATCGCGGTTTCGCGCTCAGGGGACTAGGCTTGGCCGCGATGCCCAAGCCCGGCCCCGCAGTGCGATGGAAGAAGGATGTGGTCGCGCACGACTTCGACGCCGCCGAGGCCTTCCTCTCGATCCGCCTGAACCCGGACAAGGCGAAGCGGCTGGTGGCCAGGCTGAAGCAGGCGCCGGTGACCGAGCGTCGGGCCAATGACATCCTGCGGGCCTCGGGGCGCGACCCGCTGCCGCTCACCGATCCCGGCGTCCTCCACGACCTGACCAAGGTGGCGGCGGGCAAGAAGCTCTCGCCGATCCTCGTCGTCTCGTTCGATGACGGCGCCGAGATCGGCGACGGTTACCATCGCGTGTCGCTCGCCTACGCGCTCGACCCATTCGGAACGGTGCCCCTGCGGCTCGCCGGACTTTCGGGCTGAGAGGTCCGCGAGCCGACGGTCGAGACACACATGCGCGCGCTGGTCATCTCCGACACCCATTTCGGCGCCTGGACCGGAGAGGACATCCTCCGCGACCCCGAGACGCTGGCGCTGCTGGCGCCACACCTCGACGTCGACGAGGTGATCTTCCTCGGCGACATGTTCGACTTCCTGTTCGCGCCGCTGCCGGACGCATTCCGCGCGGCCGACGGGCTGCTCGATCTGCTGCGCGAGCGGCTGCAGGGCAAGCGCCTCGTGTTCCTGGCCGGAAACCACGACCACTACCTCGTCCGGCGCGAGACGGACCAGCTGCTCGAGCTCGAGCTGGCGACCGGTCTGCCCGCCGATGAGTTGCGGGCCGAGGTGCGGCGTAGCGACTTCTTCCGCCGCTTCCTGGAACGCCGTCTGGAGGGCGTGGAGGTCGATATCCGCTACCCGACCTACACGTTCGCCGGCGTACTCTGTACGCACGGCCACTACCTGGACTTCCATGCCCGCCGCAGCGGGGCCGCGCCGGGAAAGCTCCTGGCCCGCACCCTGTGGTCGATCGCGGTCGGAGGCGCCGAGCGCACCCCGACCGTGGCCGACTACGAGGCGACGATCACGATGCTGACCGGGCTGCTGTTCATGATCGCCCAGCTGCCCAACGGAACCAGCGCGCAGCGCGGCGCGTTCGGTGCCTTCCAGGCGCTCTCCCGGGGGGTCCACGCCATCACCGCGCCGGTTCGGTTCCTCGAGCGGGCCGGCCATCGCCTGACGGCCGGTTCGGCAGACCGTACCGACGGCTCCGAGGCCCCCGCCGCGGTGGCCGGGTTCGACGCCTACGACGCGGCTCGGGCACAGGAGGCGCAGCGTCGACAGGCAACCGGCGCCCCCGCCGGCGCCGAGGTCACGCTTCACACCTCCGCGCGCCTGGTGCGCCCCAGCGACCCCTCGGGCCCGGCGATCGAGGCCTTCGACCAGGTGGTGGCCAACCTCGGCTGGGCCCACGGCACCGACAAGATCGTGTTCGCGCACACTCACCAGCCGCTCGACGGAGTGGGGACCGCCGGGAGCCACATCCGCTACTGGAACACCGGCTCGTGGATCTACGAGCCGGACCTGAGCTCGCACGACGCCTACATCAGCTACCTGCGCAACGCGTGGCCGGGCACCGTGGTGCTGATCGACTCCGACGAGCCCGAGCCGCGCCTGCTCCGGCTGCGCGAGCATCTGAACCCGCTACACGGGGGCTGAGCGCGAGGCCCGCGGCCCGGACTACGGCGACAACGTCGCCGGGTCCCCGGCGTCCGAGCGCCCGAGGCGGGCGATCAGGTCATCGACATACTCGAGCCATTCGTCGCGGCGGCTGTCGCCGGTCTCGTCCCAGCGCTCGCGCAATTCGCTCTCAATGCGCACGCGCGCGAGCGCCTCGACGGCGCGCTCGACCTCCGCGCCGTGGGGCTGATGGGGGTGGGTCTCGACCCACCGGCGGACGCCGTCCGGCAGGCGCTCGGGCGTGTGGCCGGCGGCGGACGCCGACAGCTCGGCGGCGGCGATCGCCGCGCAGGCCAGCTCGAGGTCGACCTCGTCGGGCTCACTGAGGGCGTCGTCGAGTGTCCCGGAGATCATCGCTCCCGGGTCGATGGCCTCCTCGAGCAGGTGGAACCATTCGATCGCGGGATCGTTCTCGAAGCTCCCGGGCCCCCACTGTTGCATGGCGCGAGCGCCCCGGCCTAGGCGCTCGGCGACTCGACCGCTTCGGTGATCGACGCGATCGCCGCGCGCTCGGGCTCGCTGACCTCCACGTCGCCCTCCTTGTGCGCCTTGGCCACTCGGTCGGAGAGGTTGAGGATGAACTGCCGGTACTCGGCCAGCTCCGGCGGGGTCGCCTTGGCCTCGACCAGCGCGACCGCATCGCGGATGTGTTGCAGGGAGTGCTCGGCCATTTCCTCGGGGGAGCTGTAGCGCGTGTGATCGATTTCGGGCTTGGCCGCCGCGAGCGCGTCGAGCAGTTCGCTGTGGCCGTGCTCCTGGCGCGTCTCGGCATACGTCTTCGCCATCGAGAACGTCTCGCGCAGGGTGCCGCCGTGATGCGAGGAGATCACGATCATGGCCGCGCTCGGTGGGCCCTCCAGGACCATGTCCCATTCCTGCGGTGTGAAATCAGCCTTCGAAGTCATGTCTGCGCCCCTGGGTGTCGTAGTGGTCGGCCCAGTGTAGGCCCGGCGACCGGCACGGGCGGTGCCGGAACGGCCGCGGCGAGCGGGCTCAGTCGCGGCCGGCGGCGGTATCGTCGGCCGCCGCCCATGCTCGTAGCGGTGACCGATCACGCGGCCCTGCGCTTCCGCCAGCGGGTGCGCGGCACGCTCGACGAGAAGACCGAGATCGCCTCGCGCGTGGCGCGCGCCCACGCCGCCGGTCGGGTCGAGGCCGGAGCGCGCGGCACGGTCCTGGTTCGCGACCTCGAGCGTCGCGACCTCGTCTACGTGTGCCGTCCCGAGGGGCTCGAGCTCGTCGTGGTGACGATGTGGGAGGAGGGGGAGGACGCCGCCGTGCCCAAGCGCTTCACCGACGCGCTGCGACGCGACGAGGACATCGTCGCCGACCGCAGGACGCCGCGTGAGGCATAAGAGGTAACCGCGCACCGGCGCAGCGCTCGCGCTCGTTACGCTTGTGGGCGGAGTGGGCGAAGCAGCCGAGCACGGAGGGTGGCAGGACGCTACCCCGCAGGGCACCGACGCGGCAGTGCACGTCGCCGTGCTCAGGGCTGCGCTCGCGCGTCATGAGCGCAGCGGTGCGCCGGCCGGCGCCTCCCGACGAGGCATTCGCCGCCGCAGCGGGCGCCGTGGCCGTGTTGCGGGGGCCGCGCCGGCACGAGCCGGCGGGCGCCGAGGAGGTCCGCAGACTGATGGCGGCGCTGCCCGACTACGAGCGGCTGGTCGCGGCGGCCGTCGATGCGGCGGGCCGCTCGGCGCATGCGGCGGCGACCGGGCTGTGGGAGTGGTTCGGGCTCGACTCCGAGCCGCCCGAATGGGATCAGGCCGAGCGTTCGGGAGTGCGCGTACTCATCGCCTGCGCGTGTGCTCCGCGCGACCCGCGTGGCGCCGCCCGCCTGCGCCGGAGGTTGTTGGCACTGGCCGCCCGGCGCTGGGCGGCGCTGCTGACGGCCGAGCTCCGGAACCAGGACGATGCGCTCTGGCGGCACGTCCTGCGCGCGCGCTACGCCTCTGTGCACCGCCGCTGTGCACCCCGTTCGAAGTGGCGCACGCACGAGCTGGCGGACCTGCTCCGCGCCGACGAAGGGGTGACCGGCGCGATGCAGGAACGGCTCGCGCGCTGTATGGCCGAGGGCGGGGATCTTCTGAGCCTGCCGGGCGAGCTCGAGGCGGCGTTCGTGTTGACGCGCGCGCCGGCGCGACTGGCGTAGCTCAGCCCGCCGTCCGGCGCTCCATCATGGGGGCGCTGTCGGCGGCCTGGAAGCCAAACGCTCGTACAGTCCGTGCGCGTCGGCGGTGCCGAGCACGAAGCGCAGCGGTCGGTGACCACCCGCGCGAACCCGGCCTGATCCCCGCCCGGGGCGTACGGCCCGAACACCACCGAGTTCTCGATCGCCCGCTCGACCACGTCCCAGGCCACGTCCTTCGCCCAGTGCGAGGTGCGCAGGAAGCGCCAGATCGTTTCGCGGTCCAGCCGTGAGGGGTCGGTCGAGGTCGTGTATCCGTGGGGCCGGGGGCGGGCCCGGTGGCGAGTCTGGCAAGTCGTGTGGCGGCTCGCGGTGGCTCCGCGGGCGCTCCAGTTGACGCGCCGGGCACCGACCACGCCCACAGCACCCCGAGGTCCCAGGACTCACGGCGTCGACGAAGACGACCGCGTTGGCGACCGCCGAGGTGCCGATCAACTCCATGGTCACCCCACCGTGACCGAAGGACGCATCGAGCGTGACGTTGGGCAGCAGTCGCACAGCGGGGACCGGCGCGCGTCAGACCGGCGGAATGCTACGCGTTACCCGTCGGGCGGGGAGGATCGTGAGCCCGCGCGACTCGCTGCGACACCGCGCGCGGAGCTCGAGCAGCAGCTTCATGCCGGTCGAGTCGATGAACGCGAGATCGCCCAGATCGACGGTCAGATCCGGCGCGCTCGTGATCGCCGCATCGAGTGCGCGCCGGGCCTGCGCCACTGTGGCCAGGTCGAAATCCCCGATGAACCTGACAACCGTGTCGCCGTTGTCGTGATCCGCTCGGACAGCGAATCCGCGAGGCGCCGGTGGGGGGCGATGTCCTGCGTGCAATCCTTCGCTCCGGTGGTAGACAGACGCACGCCTGGTCACAGGCGAGACGTCACTGTGATGACAGATGATGATGCATGGGGTGGTTTGGCGCCAAGGCCGCTGGGTAGTCGGACAGTGTGTGGAGCGATGTCTGAGGACGGCACGACCATCCCCACACGGGCGAGGAGCCACGATCGCGAGACCGGGCCGCGACCGCCGCGACCCGACCGGACGCGTGCGATCGATCGGCGCAGCGGTGTGCTCGAGAGCCTTCCGGCGCGGGAGCGGTTCCTCCGCTGGCAGCGCGACCGTGATCAGGATGCCCGTCACGTCCTGGTCGAGCGGCACACGCCGCTCGCCCGCAGTCTCGCGCCCCGCTACGCGCGGTCCTCGGAGCCGTTCGATTACGAGCTCGTCGAGGCCGATGCGTCGATCGCTGCCGCGATGAGTCATCTGCCGCAGCGGGAGCGCGCGATCCTTCATCTTCGCTTCGCCAAGGGCCTGACACAGATCCAGATCGCGGCCCGGATCGGCCTGTCGCAGATGCGGGTCTCGCGGATCATGCGTCGCTCGCTCGACCGCCTGCGGATCCTGGTGGGAGCCAATCCAGATCCCGGCCCGACGTAGTGGGGGCGGCCGCTGATCCGGTCAACGTTCGGTTCGCACTGACGAGCAGGCCAGAGAACGTCAGACTCGTGCGCGAGTTGCTGGCCGGCGTGGGCAGCGCGGTGCGGTTGGGCGACGCCACCCTCGACGACGCCATGATCGCCGTCAGCGAGGCCTCGAACAATGCCGTGATGCACGCTTACGGGGGAGCCGAAGGCCCGCTGGAGCTCGACCTCGGCGTCCTCGACGGACGACTGGAGGTGCGCTGTCGCGACTACGGATACGGCATCCCGCCCGGCGCGCGCCGGGACCCCGAAGCGGCGGGTGGCTTCGGGCTCGCCGCGATCAAGGCGTTCACCGACGCCTCCGAGATCACGGCCCCGGCGGGCGCCGGCACGATGGTCCGGATGACCTTCTCCGCTCCCGCGATGAGCGGGCTCCAGGCCGCCCGGGAGGAGTTGCTGGACGCGGCCCTCGAACTCGACCTCGGCGCCGGCCCGCGCATCGCGATTGCGCCCAGCGGGCTGGCCAACCCGATCCTGAGCCGGCTGGCCAGGGCGGTCGGCGCCCAAGCTGGGTTCACGATCGACCGCCTGTCCGACACCCAACTGGTGATCGACGCCCTCACCGGCAGCGGTGCCCCCTACATCACTGGTGGCGGCGTGGTGGCCGCACTGGCCAATGAGCGGCGACGCCTGGAGCTCCGCATCGGACCGCTCTCGTCCCGCGGCGTCGAGGCGCTGTCGGGCGGCCCGCCCTACGGCAGCCTCGGCCTGATCATGGGCAAGCTGACCGAGCGCTGCGAGCTCGAGCGGTGCTTTGATCTCGACATGCTCACCGTCGTGCTGACCGACCGGCGGTCGCCGGCGTGAGCCCCCGGCGCGGCGGTCAGGCCGGCGCGCGGGCGAACAGCACTGAGGGACGCGCACGTTCGATACGGTCGAGGTCAACTCGACCTTCTACCGGCTGCTGCGGCGGGATGCGGTGGCTCGGGAGCCGACGACCGACTGGCGTTACGTACGGATGCACTACGGCTCCCGCGGGCGCCGCGGGAACTACTCCGTGCGGGAGCTCGAGGAGCTGCGCGCTGGAATAGCGCGACTCGAGCCGTTCGAGGCTGGCCCCGAACGCTTGCTTGGCCTCGTTGTAGCCATGGTCGTCGTTGAAGCACTTGGTCACGATGAAGACGTCGTTGCGATCGAGTCCGGTGGCCCTTGATCGCTTGCCCGACCTCGGCCTCGTCGCCGTAGGCCGCTGCGGTGTCGATGTGGCGGTATCCGGCCTCCGGCGCGAGCGTGACGGCCTGCGCCGTCCCCTCGGGCGGCACCTGGAAGACGCCGAAGCCGAGGTGGGGGAGGGTGCTCGACGGTGAAACGCGGTGACGGCATCGGGAGCGCGCTCGACGCGGGAGTGACCGCGCACCTACCGGGCGCCCTGGCGCTCGAGCCACGCCGAGCGTGGCAGCCGGTAGAGCACGTGCGTGCGCAGCCGGTGACCGGCGGGGATCTTCGGATGCTCGAAGTCCCCGTCGAGATCGCGCGTCATTCCGAGCCGTTCCATCACCGCCCTGGACCGCGCGTTGCCGGGGGCCGTCATGGACACGATCTCCTCGAGCCCGGCGTCGCCGAACCCGACCGCCACGGCGGCCTCGGCGGCCTCCGTCGCATAGCCGTGTCCCCAGGCCGGTCGCGCCAGCCGCCAGCCGACCTCGACCGCCGGGGTGAACGGCGCCGGGAACGTCGCCGCGAGTAGGCCCGTGAAGCCGATGAACCGGCCCGTCTCGCGGACCTCGACGGCCCACAGTCCGTAGCCGCTCTGCTCGAGGTCGGCGTCGATCCGGTCGACGAGCACATCGCTCTGCTCCCGCGAGAGCAGAGCCGGGAAGTACTCCATCACCTCGGGGTCGGCATTGAGCCCGGCGAACGGCTCGCGGTCGCTCTCGCGCCAGCGGCGGAGCAGAAGACGATCGGTGATCAGGCGGTCGGCCACACCCCCGCGATGATGCCAACGCGGACTCTTAGCTTGTTGCGACCGGGTTCCTACGGAGCTCCGACACGGTCGCGCGATGCTGGAGTCACCGAACGAGTCACTCGGCACCCCAGCCTCCAAAGGGGGAACCATGAACATCCATCTCTCGCACACGCAGCTGGTCATTACGTGCGCGGCTGCCACCTTGCTGCTGGCGGCTTGCGGCTCGAGCGCATCTCGCCCCTCGGGCTCGACCGCCGCGACCGCAGCTGTCGTGGAGGCCGCGAGCGGCCCCGCGGCCGCGCCCGGAGTGCCGCCCGGCGGCGGCGCATCCTCGGCGCCGACGGACACGTCGACCGGCGCCTACACGCTCGGGAGCGGCACCGCGACGAAGACGAACCAGGCGTTCGTCGCGGCGGGGATCGATGAGTCGGCGGTCCTGGTCAAGAACGGCGCCTCGCTGACGCTGGTCAATCCGACGCTCGTCACGACCGGCAACTCGAAGTCGATGGATGAGAGCAGTTTCTACGGGCTGAACGCGGGCATCCTGGCCCAGTCGAAGGGCCGGGTGCGGATCTCCGGCGGCTCGATCACGACGAGCGGCTCCGGCGCCAACGGCATCTTCGCCTACGGCGCGGGCGCCTCGGTGACGATCAGCAACGCCCGCATCACGGCGACCGGCCGGGGCGCGCACGGTGTGATGAGCAGCGGCGGCGGGACGCTGCGGGTGACCAACGTACGCATGTCGACCAAGGGCGCGAGCTCGGCGGCGATCGCGACCGACCGCGGCGGCGGCACGGTGACGGTGACCGGCGGCACGATGATCACCTCCGGGTTCAAGTCTCCCGGGATCTACTCGACCGGCGTGATCACAGTCACCGGCGCGAAGCTGACCGCGACCGGCGCTGAGGCGGCGGTGGTGGAGGGAGCGAACTCGATTCGCGCCACGAACACCGCGCTGACCGGCGCCCAGCAACACGGAGTGATGCTCTACCAGAGCATGTCGGGCGACGCCTCCGCCGGCCGCGGCAGCTACACGATGAGCGGCGGCTCGCTGACCGCGCGTGTGGGCCCGGCGTTCTACGTCACCAACACCAGCGCGTTGATCACGCTCGAGCACGGCGCCGCGGTGCACGCCGCGTCCGGTGTGCTCGTCAGAGCCGACAACGCGGGCACCGGGTCAGGGAACACCGGTGCGGGAAAGGTCACCTTCACGGCCAATCACGAGACGCTGACGGGCAACCTGATCACCGCCGGGACGGGCGCCATCGCCGCGAACCTCGAGAACCACACCACGCTCACGGCAACGATCGCCGCGGCCGCCCTGAGGCTTGACGCCACCAGCACGTGGAACGTGACCGCCAATTCCACGCTGACCGGGTTCACCGATCCCGCGATCAGCGCGATCACGATCACCAACATCATCGGCCACGGCCACACGGTCACCTACGACGCGACACTGGCCGCGAACGCCAGGCTCGGCCACAGGAGCTACAGGCTCGCGGGCGGCGGGCGCCTCGTTCCGGCGTGAAGCGGTCGGGCCTTCGGCGATGAGCGCCTGATCGTCAACATGTCCGTGTGGGAGTCGATGAGCGCACTCCGCGCCTTCGTGTTCGGCTCCCGGGCGCACCTCCACGTGCTGCGCCGGCGGCGCGAATGGCTCGCGCGTCTGGGTGAGCTCCACCTCGTGCTGTGGTGGGTGAGGGCGGGGCAGTTGCCCACCGTCGCGGACGCCGAGAAACGGCTCGCTCGCCTGGGCGCGCACGGCCCGTCTCGGGATGCGTTCACGTTCCGCGAGCACTTTCCCGCTCCCGACACCGACGGCTCCGCGTCGACCCGGGACGATCGCCCTCTCTGCCCGGCCGGCTGAGCTGCCAGTAACCTAGCTACGCCCATTGCATCCGGCGGGGCGCCGCTTGCAATCCGAACGAAAGGCGTCAGATGGCAGTCGAAACCCCCGCACAGCTTGACCGTGAGCGGATCCGCGAGCTCATCGAGCGTGAGCGCGGGAAGCTCGACGCCCGCACCCGGGGATCGGCGGAGATGTACCGCCGCGCGCGCGAGTCGCTGAGCGGCGGTGTGGGGTCGTCCTATCAGGCCCGCGATCCGTGGCCGATCTACCTGACGACCGGCGAAGGGCCGGTCGTCTACGACATCGACGGCAATCGCATGTGGGACTTCCACAACGCCTTTGGGTCGATGGTTCAGGGCCACGCCAACCCCGCGATCGTCAAGGCCGTCAGCGAGCGGGTCGGTCTCGGCACCCACTTCGCCGCTACGACCGAGGACGGGGTGATCGTGGCCGAGGAGCTGAAGCGCCGCTGGGGCCTGGAGCGGTGGCGCTATGTGAACTCCGGCTCGGAGGCCACGATGGACGCAATCCGGATCGCCCGGGCGTGCACCGGTCGCGACACGATCATGAAGATCTTCGGCTCCTACCACGGCCACCACGACGGCGTGATGGTCTCGATCGGCGTCGAGTACGACCGCATCGGCGACCGGGAGAACTACGCCTCGCTGCCCTACGGGGCGGGCATCCCGGAGGCGGTCGTGGACCTGACGATCGCGGTGCCGTTCAACGATGCCGGGGCGATGGAGCGCCGCATCGAGCGCCTCACGGCCGAGGGCCGCAAGCCCGCCTGCGTGATCATGGAGGCGGCGATGATGAACCTCGGCGTCGTGCTCCCCGAGCCCGGCTACCTCGAGCAGGTGCGCGAGATCACCGCGCGCCACGGAGTCGTGCTGATCTTCGACGAGGTAAAGACCGGGCTGGCCATCGCCGCCGGCGGCGCCACCGAGCGCTTCGGGGTCACGCCGGACATGGTCACGCTGGCCAAGACGCTCGGAGGCGGACTCCCGGCCGGCGCGATCGGCGGTACCGAAGAGGTGATGCGCGTGGTCGAGGACGGCACCGTCTACCAGGTCGGGACCTACAACGGGAACCCGCTCGTGATGGCCGCCGCCCGAGCCAGCCTGCACGACGTGCTGACCCCGGAGGCCTACGCGCACCTCGACGACCTCAACGATCGGATCGTGTCGGGATGCCGGTCGGTGATCGAGCGCCACAACCTGTCCGGCTATGCCGTCGGCATCGGCGCCAAGGGCTGCGTGACCTTCTCGCCGACGACGGTGGTCGACTACGAGACGTTCAAGGCCAACCAGGACGTCGAGGTCACCGAGCTCGCCTGGCTCTACAACATGAATCGCGGCATCTTCATGACGCCGGGCCGCGAGGAGGAGTGGACGCTATCGGTGACCCACACCCACGAGGCGATCGACGCCTACGTGGCCGTGTTCGACGAGATGGCCCGCGAGCTGACGGCCTGACGCGGCGGCCGGTCGGCTAGGGCTCGGACGGCTCCAGCCCGGCGATCTCCTTCGGCCGGGCCGCCGCCTTCGTCCCGGCGGTCCACTTCTCCTCGACGTGGCCGAGCCGCCACACGGCCAGCGCGATCGCCCAGGTGGCGACGAACATCGCCACGATGATGAATCCGGCCTGGTTGATGTTGAACCCGTGCAGCCAGTCGGCGACCGAGCCCCGGAGGTCGAGCCGGTCGGTGAGCAGGCCCGCGAGCTCGATCGTGCCGATGAACAGCGCGACCACGACCGAGAGCCCGGTGACGGTGATGTTGTAGTAGATCTTGCGGACCGGCTCGGAGAACGCCCACCCGTAGGCGAAGTTCATGAACGAGCCGTCGATCGTGTCGAGCAGCGACATGCCGGCGGCGAACAGGATCGGCAGGCAGAGGATCGCGTACCACGGCAGTCCAGCCGCGCCGGCGCTCCCGGCCAGGACCAGCAACGCCACCTCGGTCGCGGTGTCGAAGCCGAGCCCGAACAGCACACCGATCGGGTACATCTGCCACGGGTGCTCGACGGTCCTCGTGAGGCGGCCGAAGAAGCGGTTCATCAGGCCGCGGGAGTTCAGCTGCTCCTCCAGCGCCTCCTCGTCATATCGGCCCTGGCGCATGTCGAGGAAGATCCGCACGATGCTGACCAGGATCACGATGTTCAGCGCGGCGATGATGTAGAGGAACGTCCCCGAGACGGTCGTGCCGATCACGTTCGTCGCCTTGTGCAGCGCCGAGCCGCCGTTCTGGACCGGCCCGTTCAGCGCCCGGACCCCGATTGCGAGCAGGAACGTGAGCGCGAACACGATCGTCGAATGCCCGAGCGAGAAGAAGAAGCCGACGCTCAACGGACGTTTGCCCTCGCTCATGAACTTGCGCGTCGTGTTGTCGATCGCCGAGATGTGATCGGCGTCGAACGCGTGTCGCATGCCGAGCGTGTAGGCCGTGATCCCCGTCCCGATCGCGAACGTGCCCGCCGAGCCGAGCTTGTATTTGGCCGGCGCGACGATCAGCAGCAGGATGCCGAAGCCGGCGATGTGCAGACCGGCGATGACGGCAGCCATGCCACCCGCACGCCGCCACTCCGCGGGGGTCAGCGCGGCCCTGAGTCGATGCCAGCGGGACGCTTCCGCGCCCGGTCCGGACAGCGCACCTTTCAAGCGTCCTCCCTCCACGTGAGATTGCCCCGCCGGGGGCTACCGCAGTGCTGGCGAGAACGTACCGCGAGATATCCACTAATGCAAGGTGATCCCAATAACCACTGACCGGGCGCCGCCCCGCGGTCCGGTGGGCCACGCACCGGGCGCCGCCCCGCGGTCCGCTACGCAACGACCGGACGCCGTCTCGCGGTCCGCTGCGCAACACTGACGGCGCGATGACGATGTCACCCGACACACCACGGCTCACCTTCGCCGACCTCGACGACGCCGTCGCGGCGCTCCGCGAGCGGGGCCTCCGGCTCACAACACCACGCCGGCTCGTGCTCCAGGCGCTGTTCGCCGCCGACGGCCCGGTGTCGGCCGAGCACATCGCCCAGTCATTGCACCTGGAGCTGACCTCTGTGTACCGCAATCTCGAGACGCTCGAGCAGCACGGGCTCGCACGCCACGTGCACCTCGGACACGGGCCGGGCCTGTACGTGCTGATCGGGCGCGGCGAGCGCGAGTTCCTGTCCTGCGAGCGCTGCGGCGCCGTGCGCAGCCTCAGGACCGAGCAGCTCGATCCGGTCCGCGACCTCGTCCGCGAGCTGTACGGATACGAGGCCCGGTTCGGCCACTTCCCGATTGTCGGGCTGTGCCCCGCGTGCGCGCGCCGGCGCGAGGCGGCGGTGGCGCCCGGCGCTACTTCGTGAAGCCGGCGACGCGGTTGATCGTGATCGCGATGATCGCTCGGGGCTCGTGCTTGGCGCGGCGATTCTGAACCTCCTGCAGCTCCCTGATCTCGGCCGCTTCGGGCACCGTGGACTCCCGGGGCCGTCAACCGGCGGCGGGCTGATCGTCGGGCGGGACGGAGTCGTCGAGCTCGTCGGCCTGGTGCTCGAGTTGCTCGGACAGGGCGTGCGGGTCGTCGCGGCGGTCCGTGGATCAGATCGACGGCGGGTTCGGCCCTGGGGGCAGGGCCCGGGGTCAGGCGTGGGGGAGGGCGGCTCTCGGTTGACCCGACTCGGCCGGCCCTCAGTCCACCGGTACCAGACCCGGCGGCGCGAGCGCCGTCAACCGCCGGTCGATCCAGGACGGCCGGCGGCCCGCGTCCTCGGCCCGCTCCCGGCGCGCGACGGCGGCTCGGACCAACTGACCCGCGAGGTACGACAGCGGTTCGGGTGGGAGTCCGCTCGGAGGCGTGCGGACGAGCCCGCAACGACTCCACTCGTCCTCGTGGCCGAGCGCCATCGAGGCCAGGATCCGGCCGCCGAGCACGCTCGGGCCGACGCCGTTGCCCGAGTACCCGAGCCCGCAGATCAGGTCCGGCCGGCCGAGCGTGGTGAAGAACGGCAGGCCGTCGAGCGAGCGGTCGATCGGGCCGACCCAGCTCGCGGCCAGGGGCACGTCGGCGAGCGCCGGCTCGAGTGCGTGCATGTGAGCGGCGACCGCCGCTGTCCGCGGTGAGATGCCCTCGAAGCTCCGGCCGACGCGGCTGCCGTAGGCCAGGGTGCCGCCACCCTTGCCGAACGCCAGCCGCCCGTCCGGCGTGGGGCGGTAGTAATGGACCATCAGGCGCGAGTCGGAGATGCTGACACCGCCGCTCAGCCCCGCCCGCTCGAGCCGCTCGGGCGCGGGCTCGGTGATGACCAGATCGCTGGCGATGGTCACGAATCGTCCTCGCAGCTCGCGCAGGCGGGCGGCCCAGGCATTCATGGCGATGACCACCCGCCCGGCTCGGACGCGACCGCCGGGGGTCCGGACGACGAGCAGAGGGCCTCGATCGAGGCCGACCATCGGTGAGCCCTCGAACAGCTCGACCCCCTGGGCGAGCGCGACCCCGCGCAGCCCACGAGCGAGAAGCGCCGGCTGCACGCTCGCTGCGCCCGCCTCGAACACGCCGGCCAGGTGCCGGTCCGAGCCGGCGCGGGCGGCCACCTCAGCCGGCGGCAGCTCTTCGAACGGGCGCTCGCCGTGGCGCGCGATCGCCTCCACGGTGCTCGCCCAGGCTCCGATCTGCGCAGGGTTGGTCGCGGTCCACAGCCAGCCGCCGGGCCGGAACTGCGCGTCGACGCCGTGCTCGCGACAAAACTCGCCGATGTGCGCCACGGCGTCCGTCGACGCATGGGCCAGCCGCAGCGCCTGCGCCGATCCGCAGGCACGCTCGAGCGCCAGGAAGTGGTGCCAGAACGTCATCGCGAAGCCGCCGTTGCGCCCGCTGGCACCGGCCCCGGCGAGGTCGGCCTCGAGCACGATCACGCGCAGCGACGGTGCCAATTCCCGGATCCTGAGCGCAGTCCAGCACCCGGTGTACCCGGCACCGACGATGCACACGTCGGCGTCGAGCTCAGCGGTCAGCGGCGGCGCGGCCGGCGCCCCGTCGGTCAGTGCTTCTCGCAGCCACCAGCTGCGCGCAGGGATGCTCGCTTGCAGGGGGCGCGTGAGCTCACTCTAGACCCCGCACCTGGGGCCCCCGCGGCACTCGCGGGGACGGCTGACCGGACGCGTTTCAAACGCTCCCGCACGGGTACGGCCAAAGAGCGAGAACGAAAACGAGGAAAGTGACCAAGATGACCAGCGAACGAGGAACCGAGCAGCTCGCCAAGTACCTGACCGAGGCGCGCGCGATCGAGCGTGCGCTGACGCGCACGCTTCAGTCGCACATCGCCATGACCCCTGCCGGCAACTATCGCCACGGCCTCGAACGCCACCTGGCCGAGACGCGCAGCCACGCCAAGCGGGTCGAGCGCCGCGCCAAGGAGATCGGCCACGGCCGCACCCTGCCCCAGCTCGGTGCCGACGTGATGGCGAGCCTGCTCGCCCAGGCGACCGCGCTGTCGAAGCTCCCGATGGACCTGATGCGCGGCGACGGCGGCGAGGAGAAGCTGCTCGCCAACGCGCGCGACGAAGCCGCCGGTGAGGCGCTGGAGATCGCGCTCTACGACACGATCGAGGCCCTGGCCCGTCAACTCGGCGACGACAAGACGGCCGAGCTCGCCGCCAGCATCCGCGGCGACGAGGAGCGGGCGCTGCAGGAGCTCCGCGACGCGATCCCCGAGCTGGCCGACAACCTGCTGCACGCCCGGGTCGAGGGCATCAGCACGTATGACTCCTCGCGGACCGGCGCGGCACGTGACCTGCGCCGAGCGGCGAACAGCGCCCGCAAGGCGGCCTCCGGGGCAGCCGACGATGTGCGCGGTGCCGCGCGGCAGGCGCGCAAGGTGCCAGGCGTGGCCCGCGCCGAGGGTGAGATCAAGGGCGCCGTGGCGTCCGAGCAGGATCTCGCGATCACCGGCTACGACGACCTCAGCGCCGACGAGATCACCGCGAAGCTCCCCGAGCTGTCACAGATCGACCTGGGCAAGATCGACGCCTACGAGCGTCGCCGCCAGGGACGGAAGACCGTGCTCGACCGGATCGCCAGCCTGCGCGGCGACGAGCCGTGGCCCGGATACGACGAGCTCACGGTTGACGAGGTGCGTAAGGCGCTGTCGGCGGCCGATGAGTCGCTGGTCGCAAAGGTGCGCGACTACGAGCGTCGCCACAAGCAGCGCCAGGGCGTGCTGGACGCGGTCGAGCGCGAGCTCGCCCGCCAGCAGGCGTAGCGCCGCCGGCACGCAGCGTCGCCGCGGCCGGCACAGTCTCACCCCCTACGCGCCGGGTCCAGGATCCGGTGCGTAGGGTGTGTGTGTCGATCCGGGTAGCCCTCGTCAATGGTTGTGCACGAGGTCGATCTGCTCTGGCGCCGCGCGCTCGCGCTCGTGCTCTCGTCGGTGACCGGGTGGAGCGGGAGATCGGCCAGAAGAGGGCTACGCCCAAGATCGGTTTGGAATGGAGCTACTCGGGCGTGGTGGCTGAACGCGAGGTGCGCCGTCCCGGGCGCAGCCGGTCGAAATGGTCGAGCGCCAGGCCGGATCCGAGCGCCACGCAGGTCAGCGGCGAGTCGGCCTGGACAACCGGCATGCCCGTCTCGGCCGCGACGAGCTCGGGAAAGCCCTGCAGCAGCGTGCCGCCGCCGGCGAGCAGGATCCCGTCGCGGGCGATGTCGCCCGAGAGTTCCGGCGGCGTCTCCTCGAGGCAGTCCCTGATCGCTCGCAGGATCTCCTGCAGTGGGGACATGATCGCCGCCCGGACCTCGGCGCTGGAGAGCTCGACCTGTGTCGGAAGTCCCGTGACCAGGTGGCGGCCACGGACTTCGGTCGTCAGCTCGTGGCCGAGCGGGATCGCTGACCCGATCGTGATCTTGATCGTCTCGGCAGTACGCGAGCCGATCGCCAGCTGATAGACGCTGCGCAGGTAGTGGGCGATCGCCTCATCCATCTCGTAGCCGCCGACGCGCACCGAGCGCGAGAGCACGATTCCGCCGAGCGAGATCACCGCCATCTCGCTCGTCCCGCCGCCGACATCGACGACGAGCCGGCCCACCGGCTCCTCGATCTGGACCCCGGCGCCGATCGCGGCGGCAATCGGCTCCTCGATCAGATGCACCTGGCGTGCGCCGGCCGCCAGCGACGCCTCCTCGACCGCGCGCTTCTCGACCTCGGTCACGCCCGAGGGTGCGCACACGATCAGCCGCGGGTGGGCGCGGCGCCGGTCGAGCACCTTGCGGATGAAGTAGCGCAGCATCTGCTCGGTGACCTCGAAATCGGCGATCACCCCGTGACGCAGCGGCCGGGTGGCCGAGATCGTGGCCGGGGTACGGCCGATCATCCGCTCGGCCTCGACGCCGACGGCATGCACCTGCCCGGTCAGCGAATCGGAGGCGACCACCGACGGCTCGGAGACGACGATGCCGCGTCCGCCGACGTACACCAGCGTGTTCGCGGTGCCGAGGTCGATCGCCATGTCGTTGACGCCCAGTGTCGGCCCCAGGCGGCGGCGCGAGGTGTCGCGGCGGGAGCCGTCCCTTCGAAAGCCCATCGCTACACAGTGTCAGACTGGCGGCGGCGGTCACGCCCCGCCCGACCGAAACCAACCGCGTCTGACCGGCCGGGGGCTCCGAACGGGGTCCGCTTCGCGATCGCGTACCTTCCTGGAGGTGGCCTCCCAGTCTCCCCAATCGTCGCTCGCACGCCGCTCGCGTGCGTCGGACGACGATCCCGCAATCGTCGTCACCGGGCTCGAGAAATCCTACGGTGAAGTCCGTGCGCTGTGCGGCGTCGACCTGAGTGCCGAGCGCGGCACGGTGCTCGGCCTGCTCGGCCCCAACGGCGCCGGCAAGACGACCGTGGTGCGCGTGCTGACGACGTTGTTGAGGCCCGACGCGGGCACGGCCCGCGTTGCCGGTCTCGACGTCGTGCACGACGCTGCCGCGCTGCGCCAGCGGATCGGGCTCGCGGGCCAGTACGCGGCCGTGGACGAGAACCTGACCGGGCTCGAGAACCTGACCATGGTCGGACGCCTGTACGGGCAGCGGCGCGCGCGGGCCAAGCAGCGCGGCCAGGAGCTGCTCGACCGGTTCGACCTGCTCGACGCCGCGAGCCGGCCGGTGAAGACCTACTCGGGCGGCATGCGGCGCCGGCTCGACCTGGCCGCGGCCTTGGTCGCCACGCCCGAGGTCCTGTTCCTCGACGAGCCCACCACCGGGCTTGACCCGCGCAGCCGGCTGGCGCTGTGGGAGACGATCGAAGGGCTCGTGGCTGAGGGAACGACCGTGCTGCTGACCACGCAGTACCTCGACGAGGCCGACCGCCTGGCCGACACGATCGCCGTGATCGACCACGGTCTCGTGATCGCCGAGGGCACGCCCGACCAGCTCAAGGACCGGGTCGGCGGCGAGCGGCTCGAGGTCCGGCTCGACGACGAGCGCGACGCCGAGCGTGCCGTCGCGGCGCTGGCGCCGATGTCCGACGAGCATCCCGTGGTCGAGGGCGCGGTGATCAAGCTGAGCGTGCGCCGGCGGCAGGGCGCGATCGTCGAGGCCGTCGGCCGACTCGGGCAGGCGGGCATCGGCGTCGACGATCTCGCCCTGCGGCGGCCGACGCTCGACGACGTGTTCCTATCGCTCACCGGGCACGCCGCCGCCGAGGCCGAGGCCGAGGAGCAGGAGGCGGCGTGAGGAGATTGGTCACCGACACGCTCGTGATCGCCGAGCGCAACCTCGTGCGCCTGCCGCGGGCGCCGGACTTGCTGCTTGCGTTCACCGTCCAGCCGGTGATGTTCGTGCTGCTGTTCGCGTACGTGTTCGGCGGTGCGATCAAGACCCCGGGCGGCTCCTACATCGACTACCTGATCCCCGGGATCATGGTCCAGAACATCGCCTTCGGCGGCTTCGTGACCGCGCTGGGGCTCAACGAGGACGTGCACAAGGGCCTGATCGACCGCTTCCGCTCGCTGCCGATGGCGCGTCCGGCGGTGTTGGCGGGGCGCACGTTGGCGGACATCGTCACCAACACGCTCTCGATCGCCGTGCTCCTGATCACCGGGTTGATCATCGGCTTCACGTTTCACACCAGCGCGATCCAGATCCTTGGCGGCATCGGGCTGCTGCTGCTGTTCGGCTACGCGTTCTCGTGGGTGTTCGCGCTGCTCGGCCTGCTCGTGTCCTCACCCGAGGCAGCCAACTCCGTCGGCTTCATCGCGGTCTTCCCCCTCACCTTCATCTCCTCAGCCTTCGTGCCGGTGGCGACGATGCCGGCCGTCCTCCGCGCGTTCGCCCGGGTCAACCCGTTCACGATCGTGGTCGACGCGATGCGGGCCCTGTGGATCGGTTTCCCGGCGCGCAACTACGTGTGGGAGGCCGTGCTCTGGTCGCTGGTGATCCTGGCCGTGTTCGCGCCGCTGGCGGTGGCGCGCTACCGGCGCACCGCCGGGCAGTGAGCCGTCTTCCCTGACCGGCCGGCCGGGCCAGCCCCCGCCCTCGAGGAGCGGGGGCTGAAACCGGAGCGCGACGCCCCCAAGTCGGTTCAGCCGTAGGTGATCGTGCTGGTCAGCGTGCCGAGGTTCAGGCCGGCCGCGACCACGTGATGGCCGAGTAGGTGGTTGATGCCGCGGGCGGCGGCGACGCCCAGCTTGAGCGTGCCGGTGACGGTCGCCTGCGTGCCCGCGATGACCTCCTTGAGCTGCACCACGCGGGCGACGATCACCCGCACCCCGTCGAACTTGGCAGTCAGGACCGTCTCGTCGGCGCGGCGGACGAGGACGAACTCGCGGAGCGCGAGCGAGCGTGTGCCGTTGGCGAACTTGACGCCGCCCTCGTGGTAGAGGACGCCGTTGTGGCGCGGCGTGGTCACGTAGCCGTTGCTGATCGGCAACGTCACCGAGCCGGTGGACAGGGTGGCCTTTCCGAGCGTGCCCACGGTGATGCTGTGGGCGGTCAGGAATGTCGCCGCCTGCGCGGATGGAGTGATGATCGTGGACTTGCCGGTGACCTGCACGACGGCCGCCTGCGCAGAGGCGGACGCGATGCCGGCGACGGACATTGCCGTGGCGAGCAGAGGCAGCATCCTGCCGGACGCTGTACGCATGTGCTTCTCCTTGTGTTGGGGTCACCAGGGACCCGGTCTCTTCTCCCCACCAGCAGAACACGCTCGCCCGCGCGGAGTTGCGCCCGGGTGTGCAGCGGGGCGCCGGCCGGGAGCTGTGGCCCACGACTGCGGGGAACCTCCGACGCGCTCTGCGGACTGACCCCGATGTCTCCGTGGGCGGTGCGTGTGACCGTTCGATCGGTGTCCTCGGTACGCGACCCGGCACCGCCCGCCTCCGAACGGGCGCCGCAGGGCGCCGGCGACCGGGCGCGGGCGAGGCGAGCGCGCCTCGGCGCGCTCGTCCGCAAGGAGTTCCTGCAGCTCCGGCGCGACCGCCGTACGCTTGGGCTGATCGTGGGCATGCCGGTCGTGCTGCTGCTCGTGTTCGGCTACGCCGCCTCGTTCGACGTCAAGCACATCAACGCCGAGCTGGTCGGACGCGACTCGCCGGCCTTGCGGGCCGCGCTCGGCTCGGGCGGTGCCTTCGACGTCCGCGCCGCGGTGGCCCCGGATGCTGCCGCGGCACGGGAGGACCTGAAGCGCGGACGGGTGGTGGTCGCGGTCACCGTGGCCCCGACCGGCGCGCCCGCCGGCGTGCTGGTCGACGGCAGCCAGCTGCTCGCGGCCTCGACCGCGCTGCGCGAGCTCGCGAACCTCGAGCGTGGCGGCTCCGGGACGCCGACGGCCCACGTGACCGTCCTCTACAACCCGGGACTGCGGTCGGCCTACTACATGGTGCCCGGGCTGATCGGGTTCCTGCTCGTGCAGGTCGGGGTGATGATCACCTCGCTCGGGATCGTCCGCGAACGGGAGCGGGGGACACTCGAGCAGCTGATGATCACGCCGCTGACCAAGCTCGAGCTGATGGTCGGGAAGATCATTCCCTACCTGGCGATCGCGTTGCTGGACCTGGCGCTGATCCTGGCGGTCGGACTGCTCGTGTTCTCGGTGCCTCTGCGGGGAAGCGTGCCGCTGCTGCTGGTGCTGACGGCGGTGTTCCTCGCCTCGACCCTGGCGATCGGCCTGCTCGTGTCGACCGTGGCGCAGAACCAGCAGCAGGCGATGCAGACGGCGATGTTCATCATCATCCCCCAGGTTCTGCTGTCGGGCTTCGTGTTCCCCCTGGCGTCGATCCCCTGGGGGGTGAGGTGGATCAGCTACCTGCTTCCGCTGACCTACTTCCTGCCGATCGTCCGTGGGATCTTCCTCAAGGGCGCCGGCATCGCCGAGCTGTGGCTGCCGGCCACCGTACTGTTGGGAATGGCGGTCTTGTTCATCGGGCTGGCGACCTCTCGATTCAGCAAGCAGCTTGGCTGAGATCCTGGTCACGGGGCTGCGCAAGCGGCTGGGGCGGGTGCAGGCATTGCGCGGCGTCGACCTGGCGCTCGAGGCCGGCGAGCTGGTCGGCCTCGTCGGTGCCGACGCCGCCGGCAAGACGACCCTGCTGCGCTGCATCGCCGGCCTCTACAACCCCAGCTCCGGAACCGTGCTGCCGGGCCTCGCCGGTCAGGATCGGATCGGCTTCGCCCAACAGGGCTTCCACCTCTACGGCGAGCTCACCGTGGACGAGAACGTTGCCTTTCTCGGGGGTCTGTACGGGCTGAGCCACGACCTCCTGGCCCGCCGAGCCGCCGAGCTGCTGCGCTTCGCCGGCCTCGACGAGCACCGCGCGCAGCGGGCGGCCAGCCTCTCGGGAGGGATGAAGCAGAAGCTGACGCTCGTCTGCTCGCTGCTGCATCGGCCGCCGATCCTGCTGCTCGACGAACCGACCACGGGCGTGGACCCGGTGTCGCGGCGCGAGTTCTGGGGACTGATCGAGCAGCTGCACATCGAGGGCTCGACGATCCTGCTCGCCAGCGCCTACTTCGACGAGGTGGAGCGCTGCGAGCGGGTGATCTATCTCGACCAGGGGAGGATCGTGGCCGAGGGAACTCCCGACGCGTTGCGCGGCGAGCACGCCAGCCTCGAGGCAGCCTTCGTGGCGCGGACGGCATGAGCGCGATCGCCACCACGGGGCTCACGCGCCGTTTCGGCGACCTGGTCGCCGTCGACCACGTCGACCTCGAGGTGCGCGATGGCGAGGTATTCGGCCTGCTCGGCCCCAACGGCGCCGGCAAGACGACGCTGATCCGGTTGCTCTGCGGCCTCTACCGGCCCTCGTCGGGCACCGCGGCGATCCTAGGCCTCGACCTGGGGCGCGAGGGCGAGCGGATCCTCAGCCGGATTGGTTACATGTCCCAGAGCTTCTCGCTCTACGGCGAGCTCACGGTGCAGGAGAACCTCCACTTCTACGCCGGCGTCTACGGGGGTGTCGCGCCGGGTCGGATCGAGCACGTCTGCACCCAGCTCTCGATCGACCCCGAGACGCTGCGCGCGCGGGTGTCCGCGCTGCCGACCGGCCTGCGGCAGCGCTCCGCGCTCGCCGCGGCGGTCGTCCACGACCCGAGCCTGCTGTTCCTCGACGAGCCCACCAGCGGCGTGGATCCCCAGTCGCGTCGTCGCTTCTGGAGCCTGATCGGCGATCTCGCCCACTCGGGCACGACCGTGCTGGTGAGCACGCACGCGATGGCCGAGGCCGAGCTGTGCGATCGGGTCGGGCTGATGTCGGCGGGGTCGCTCGTGGCCACGGGTACCCCCGCGGAGCTGATCGCGAGCACCGGGATGCGCATCGTCGAGGTCGATGCGTCGCCATGGCAGGTGGCGTTCGCGCGGATCAAGGACTTGTGGCCGTCGGCGTCGCTGTACGGCACCCGGACGCACATCCCGGTCACGGCGGAGGACCAGGCCCTGGCGGCCGCGCGCGAGCAGCTCGCCGGGCTCGAGCTGCGGAGCCTGCGGGTCGCCGAGCCCTCGCTCGAGGACGCGTTCGTCTGGTACGCGACCGGTGGCGCCGTCGGCGCCCTACCGGGCGCGCACCGCGGGCGTTAGGGTTGCCCCGTGCTCTCGGGGTTCGCTACGACACCTTCACCGAGCGGGTCGGCGGTGCGCTCAACCAGGTGCCGATCCCGCTCGGCTTTTCGATGTTCGGCATGCCCGCGGCGCGCTCGATCCAAGTCGCGCAGCGGGTCGGCGTCTTCGCCGAGCTCGCGGGCGGTCCGGCTACCGCGGCCCAGCTCGCCGAGCGGCTCGGGCTGCGCGAGCAGGGCACGGCGCTGATGCTCGACACGCTCGCGTCCTCCGGCGTGCTCGAGCTCGGCTCCGATGAGCGCTACGCGCTCCCGAGTAGTGGTAGTTATCGGCCAGGAAGTCGCCGATGTAGTGCGCGGAGTCCGGCGCCAGCCACTTCAGTACCAGCTCGCGCGGCTCTCCAGCGACGCGGTGGCCAAGGCGGTGGCGGCCACGGCGAGTTCTCGATGGCGCTCTGCCGCCGGCACGCCGGGCTCAGCGCCACGATCGTCGACCTCCCCGGCAGCGCGCGGGTCGGGCAGGCGATCGTCGAGCGCAGCGGCATCTCCCAGCGCGTGAGCTACGTGGTCGGCGACATGTTCAGCGCTGAACTCGGCGGCCCGCACGACGGCGCGCTCGCGTTCAACATCGTGCACCACCTCTCGCCCGAGCAGGTCCGGACCCTGTTCGCCCGGATCGCGGGCGTGCTGCGTTCGGGTGCGCCGCTGTGCGTGCTCGACGTCTTCGACCGGCCGCCGGGCGCGCGGGCCGACACGGGCAGCGTGCTCGGCCTGTTCTTCCACCTCACCTCGGGCGCCGACAGGTACGCGCGCAAGGACGTGGCGGCGTGGCTGCAGGCGTCGGGCTTTGCCCGCGTGACCGCTCGCTCGCTGCCCCAGCTGCCCGGACTCGCGCTCCTGCGGGCCGAGCGCGCGGCCTGAGGACGTCGGCGCTGGGGGACGCCGGTGCCGCGACACTGGCGCCGCGCTGGCATAGGATCGCTTCACCCGCAGCAGCCCGAGAGAGAGGAGCCGTCATGACGACGGTCGAGACCGTGGCCGGACCGATCGATGCCGATCAGCTCGGCCTGACCCTGATCCACGAGCACTTCTTCTCCGGCGATGAGGCGGTCGCGGCTCAGTGGCCGCACATCCGCGACCATGAGCGCGAGTATGAGCTGGCGCTGGAGTCGGCGGCGGCGGTCAAGGAGCACGGGGTCAGGACGGTCGTCGAGCCGACGGCGATGCTGCTCGGACGCGACGTTCCCCGGCTGCAGCGGCTCGCCGCCGAGACAGGCCTGCAGATCGTCGCCTGCACCGGCATCTACACCTACGACGCGCTGCCCCAGTTCCTGCTCAATCGCGACGAGGACTTCATGGCCGGCCTGTTCGTCCACGACATCGAGCAGGGCATGCAGGGGACGGGGGCGAAGGCCGCGTTCATCAAGTGCGCGGCCGACGAGCCGGGGGTCAACGAGCGGATCGAGAAGATCCACCGGGCGGCGGCGCGGGCGTCGCTGCGCACCGGCGCGCCGATCATGGCCCACTCGCACCCCGCCTCGGGGACCGGGCCGCGCCAGGTCGAGATCCTCCTCGAGGAGGGGGTCGCCCCCGAGAAGATCCAGATCGCCCACACCGGCGACACCGACGACCTCGACCACATCGCGCCGCTGGCCCAGGGCGTGTACATCGGCCTGGACCGCTATGGGCTCGACATCTTCCTGCCGATCGAGAAGCGAAACGCGACCGTGCTCGAGCTGCTGGCACGCGGGCACGCGGAGCGGATGTTCCTCTCCCAGGACTTCGACATTCCGATCGCCAACGGCCTCGACTGGTACCCGCCTGAGGTGATCGAGGCGCTCGAGGCGGCGGGTGCCGCCAAGGGCTGGTCGATGACGCTGCTGTTCGAGCAGATCATTCCGGAGCTGACCGAGCGCGGGATGAGCGTCGAGGCGCTGCAGACGATGATGGTCGAGAACCCCAGGCGCTGGCTCGGCCGCTGAGCCGGCGGGCTCAGCCGCTCAGCGCAGCGGGATGCGCTCGAGCCAGGGGACCACGGTCTGCAGGAACGCGTTGTGCGCGGGTGCCGCGAGCAGCGGATCGAGGTGGCCGTAGCTCGCGTGCTCGTCGACGAACGTGACGCTCGGGATCCGCGACGCCCGCTTCAGCGCCGTGGCCGCGATCTTGAGTCCGTTGTTGGCCCCGGCGAGCGCGGTCTGGATCGCGTAAAGGGGCACGTTCACCTGGCTCAGATGGCTCAGGCGTAGGCCGAGAACGCGCGCGGCCGGGGTCTCGGTGAGCAGATCGGCGGCGCCCACGTCGATGCTCAGGCGCGTCGGGTAGTACCAGTCGACCGGCCCGAGCGGCTCGGTCGAGAAGGCACGAGCGACGTTCTCGATCGGCGTCGGGCCCGAGTCGACCCAGTCGCGGACGGCGCCGCTCGTGGCGAGGTGGCCCGAGTGCACCTGGATCAGCGACAGACCGTTGGCGGGGTTGCCGGCGACCGTGTCGAAGCCGTAGCCGAGGAGGCCGGCGTTCGTGGCCGGTAACGGCGGCTTCAAGAGCGCCGGCAACAGCGGGAAGGCCTGCTGCACGGACGGCGCGTGCGGCGCCTTCAGGGCCGCGAGAGCGCCGAGGTCCGCGAACGCTCCCGTCGACCAGGGCAGCGGGACGCTCGGCAGCAGGTCCGTCCACGGTCCCGCGGTTTGCAGCTTCGCCAGCTCGGCGTTGGCCTGCGCGGCGGTGGACAGGGCGGACCGGGGCAGCAGCGACAGGCCGTCGATGCCGATGATCCCGGCGATGTCCTTGTAGCCCGCGCGGCCGTTGAAGTCCCAGGCCGGGTAGATCGAGGCTTCCGACCCGCCGAGCGAGTGGCCGCCGAGAATCACGGTGCGCCGGCCGCCGGCCCGCGCCTTGAGGATGACGGCGTGCAGGTCGTTCATTGCCACGGCCAGGCCCCACTGGTCGACATAGCCGTACTTGCTGGCCTGAAGCGGCTGGTAGTGCGGCGAGACGGCGGGGTTGGCCAGCCATCCGAGGTAGTAGTTGAACACCTGCTGCACCGTCGCCTGGCCGAGCAGGCCCTTGATCAGCATGCCGTCGTCCTCGAGTGCGCCCTCGCGGCGGGTCTCGGCCCACACCTGCAGCCCCGGCACGTGGGCGGCCAGGTAGGGCCCGACGAGGCTGAAGTCACCGGCGCCTCCGAGCGTGCCGGGGACGAGCACGAGCACCTTGCGGGCGTTTGGCGAGCCGTAGCGCCGGATCATCACGTGGTCGTAGCGCTGCGGCGTACCGGGGACCTGGTAGCCGGCCACCGAGAAGATCGACGGGACCGCCGTCGCGCGGGCGGCGGCAGCGGATGAGACCGGCGCCAGCGCGGCGGCGCACAGAACGAACAGGGCAAGACGGCGAACACGCATGAAGACCTCTCCTTGTCACCACGAGCGTAACGCCCGCGTAGGGGGATGGCTCAGCGAGTGGCGGATCCGTTCGCGGCCGGGGCGGCGGCCGCTGCGTCGCGTTCGGCCGCCGCTGTGAGCGATGTCGCGTGGGCCGGCGCTCCGGCGCGGAACGCATCCAGCGCGCGCGTCGTCCGTTCGTAGCCGGCGCGGATCAGCTCCGGCCAGCGACTGCGATCGATGAACAGGTCGTAGAAGTCGGGTCCGCGCAGCAGCCGGTGATCGGCGGCATCGATCACCGTGAGCGCGTCGCCGAGCGAGCGCCTCATGCGGTGGGCGAACTCGAGGTGGAATCCCTGCTCGGCCTGGCGCTCGGCGAGCAGGATGCCCATCCGCCGGTCCTGCCAGCCGGTGATGTCCTCGGGCTCGAGCTGTGGTGGCAGCATGAAGTTGATCGCGAACACCCGATCGAATCCGCCGTCGCGCATGATCGGGTCGGCCGGCAGCAGGTCGATCACCCCGCCGTCGACGTACGGGTGCCCGTCGACCTCGACGGACTCGATGAACACCGGCAGCGCGATCGCGATCCGGACCTGGCGCCCGACGGTCAGGTCCGGCTTCGACAGCGTGCCGAAGTAATCGACCACGCCGCGGTCCATGTCGTAGACGATCGACATCAGCGGGATCTCCAGCTCGCCGACCGTGAGCGAGCCGAACCGCTCGTCGAACGTACGCTCGATCGCCTCGCCCTTGGCCATCCCGGTGAAGCCGCGCAGCGCCGCCAGCCCGAACCGGGGCAGCTTCGACCACTGGATGTCGAGATAGTCCTCGAGGCGCCAGGCGAGCGAGAAGTCGGCCATCTCGCGCGCGTTCATCGCGGCCGCCCACATCGAGCCCCAGATCGTGCCGCCCGAGCAGGCGGAGATCATCTCCGGCTCCACGCCGGCCTCCTCGAACGCCCGCCGGACGCCGATCAGCGACACGCACGCTCCGGCGCCACCGCCGGCGATGATCGCGACCCGCTGCGCGGACAGCGAGGGGATGGGGCGATGGCGGAACGGCGGGAAGACATCCGAGTCGATCCGCCGCGGCCGGTCGATCAGCGGGAGCGGCAGCAGCGCCCGCCGCGCCCGCAGCAGGAAGCGGGGGTCGACCGTCGCCTTGACCAGCTCCACCCGCTCGCGCACCCAGCCGATGCCCAGCAGCAGGTTGTAGAGGTCGAGATCGGCTCTACCGGCCATGTACCGATGGTCGCGCCGGGGGCTCGGTGGCGCCATCGGGGAGTCCTCTGAAGCGGGGTGCGGGAAAGCACCGAGTGGGCGGTGGGGCGTGCGATGGGATGGCTGTCGGTGGTGCGGGTGGGGGGTGCGGTGCGTCGAACGCCTTGCTGGGGAAGGGGGTCGGGAGGGACCCCCTCGGAGGCGGCGTTTCGTGGTATCTGCCCGCCGTGGAGCACGGCGGGGAGCGTCTGGCCGGGTCGCGGTGCCAGCCGCAAGCCGCGATGGTCCAGGCCAAAGGCATCGGCCCGTCGCCCTCCTCGAGGGCGGGCCACCCACGTTAAGCCGCCGCCAGCGACCCCGGCGCGCCGAGCTCGATGCCGCTACGCGGTGGTCACGGACTAATCGTCCCAGGAACCGGTCCGAAAGCACACCGAAAAACCGCGTGAGGGCTGGACGGATGGGGACTAGACAGGGGGAGTAGGGTTCGCCCCCGTGAGAATCGGATTGCTCACCGGGGGCGGTGACTGCCCCGGCCTGAACGCGGTCATCCGTGCCGTCGTGCGCAAGGGAATCGACGGGTACGGCGACGCCCTGATCGGCTTCCGCGACGGGTGGCGCGGCGTGCTCGAGGACTCGTTCATGGAGCTGACGATCGAGTCCACCCGCGGGATCCTCCCCCGCGGCGGAACGATCCTCGGCAGCTCGCGCACGAACCCGTACAAGCGTGACGACGGAGTCGAGCGCGTCCGCGCGACGTTCGCAGCCCAGAACCTCGACGGCCTGATCGCCATCGGCGGCGAGGACACGCTGGGGGTCGCCAACCGGCTCAACCAGGACGGCCTGCAGGTGGTCGGCGTCCCCAAGACGATCGACAACGATCTCGGCGCCACCGACGTCACCTTCGGCTTCGACACCGCGCTCCAGGTGGCCACCGAGGCGATCGATCGCCTGCACACGACCGCCGAGAGCCACAACCGGATCCTGGTCGTCGAGGTGATGGGCCGCACCGCGGGCTGGATCGCGCTCCACTCCGGGCTCGCCGGGGGTGCGGACGTGATCTTGATCCCGGAGATTCCGTTCGACATCGACGAGGTGTGCCGGCTGATCCGCCGCCGCCACGAGCGCGGGCGCTACTTCTCCATCGTCGTCGCCGCCGAGGGCGCGGTGCCCAAGCAGGGCACGACCATGACTCTGGCTACCGGGGAGAACGACGAGTTCGGCCACCCGAGGCTCGGTGGGATCGGCTACGCGCTCGAGCAGGAGATCGAAAGCCGCACCGGCTACGAGACACGAGCCACGGTTCTCGGCCACGTGCAGCGCGGCGGCACGCCGACCGCATTCGACCGGGTGCTCGCGACGCGGCTCGGCCTGCGCGCGATCGACGCCGCCCACGAGGGTGCCTGGGGCATGATGACCGCGGCGCACTCCACCGAGATCAAGCTCGTGCCGCTGGAGGAAGCGGTGGCCGAAGTCCGGCGTGTCCCGGTGGAGGAGTACGCGCGCTACGGCGTCCTCTACGGTTGACCGAGTCGAGTCCATTCCGTAACCACGGTTTGGAACGCGTCGATTCGGTTTATGCTCCCTCGTAGTGCCCACCCTCCGCCTACACCACGCGACACGGTGAGTGAGTCCGAAGTGCAGGGGAGCGTTGATCCAGCGCTCGACGAGTTGTGCGTGGACACGATCCGCACGCTGTCCATGGACGCCGTGCAGAAGGCCAATTCCGGCCATCCCGGAACGCCCATGGCGCTGGCCCCGCTCGCGTACGTCCTGTACACGCGCATCATGCGCCACAACCCGTCCGACCCGGACTGGATCGACCGCGACCGCTTCATCCTCTCGGCCGGCCACGCGTCGATGCTTCTGTACTCGATCCTGTACCTCACGGGCTATCCGCTGACCCTGGAGGACATCAAGAACTTCCGCCAGGTCGGCTCCCCGACGGCCGGTCACCCGGAGCGCAAGTACTCACCCGGAATCGAGGCCACGACCGGACCGCTCGGGCAGGGGATGTCGATGGCCGTTGGCCTTGCTCTCGCCGAGCGGATGCTCGCGGCCCGATTCAACGAGCCCGGCCACGAGATCGTCGACCACCACACGTTCACGATCGCCTCCGACGGCGACATCCAGGAGGGCGTGTCCTCGGAGACGAGTTCGCTGGCCGGGCACCTCGGCCTAGGGCGCTTGATCGTGTACTACGACGACAACAAGATCCAGCTCGCCGGGCCGACATCGCAATCGTTCTCCGAGGACGTCCCGAAGCGCTACGAGGCCTACGGCTGGCACGTCGAAAACGTCGGCGAGGACATGTCGCTCGAGCGGCTCGAGCAGGCCACCCGGGCGGCCATGGCGATCGAGGATCGGCCCTCGCTGATCGTCGTGCGCTCGCACATCGGCTACGGAAGCCCGCACAAGCAGGACACCTCGGCCGCCCACGGGTCGGCGCTGGGCGAGGACGAGGTCCGCCTCACCAAGGAGGCCTACGGCTGGGACCCCGACAAGCACTTCTACGTGCCGCAGGAGGCGCTCGCGCACTTCCGCCGCACCTGCGAGCGCGGGCGTGAGTTCGAGTCCGAGTGGGAGCGGCGCTTCGAGGCCTACCGTGAGGCCTTCCCGGAGCAGGCAAAGCTGCTGCAGATGATCGGCGCGGCCGAGCTTCCCGAGGGCTGGGACGCCGACATGCCGCGCTTCGACCCCGCCGAGGAGCCGATCGCCACCCGCGCGGCATCGGGCAAGTCGATCCAGTGGGCGGCGAAGGCGATCCCGTTCCTCGTCGGCGGGTCGGCCGACCTCGCTACCTCGAACAACACCGATATCGAGGGCGGGGGGGACGTCGAGAAGGGCGCCTACGGCGGTCGCAACATCCGCTTCGGCGTCCGCGAGCACGGCATGGGCGCGATCGTCAACGGGCTCGGGCTGCATGGTTTCCGCGCCTTCGGCGGGACCTTCCTGACCTTCTCGGACTACATGCGCGGGGCGGTGCGGCTGTCGGCGCTGATGAAGCTGCCCTCGATCTGGGTCTACACCCACGATTCGATCGGTCTCGGCGAGGACGGCCCGACCCATCAGCCGATCGAGCAGCTCGCCGGCCTGCGGGCGATGCCGCGTCTGAACGTCGTGCGCCCCGCCGACGCGAACGAGACGGCGCTCGGGTGGCGCTTCGCCCTGCGTAACAGCGAGGCGCCGACCGCGTTCGCGCTCTCACGCCAGAACCTGCCGATCCTCGATCCCGACGCGATTCCGGACGACGCGATCGAGCGTGGTGCCTACGTGCTGCGAGACGCCGAGGGTGGTGAGCCGGAGCTGATCCTGATCGGGACCGGCTCCGAGGTCTCGCTCTGCCTCGAGGCCGCCGACGCACTGCCGGACGTGCGCGTGCGCGTGGTGAGCATGCCCTGCATGGACACCTTCACCCACGCCGATGAGTCCTACCGCGAGCAGGTGCTCCCGGCCGCGTGCACGGCGCGGATCGCGGTCGAGGCGGCCAGCCCGCTGGGGTGGGCCAGGTGGATCGGGCCGGAGGGCGCGTTCGTCGGCATGGAGACCTTCGGCGAGTCGGGGCCTGCCAAGGACGTCTACGCCCACTTCGGGATAACTGCGGAGCGCGTTGCCGCGCTCGGAAGGGAGATGTTCAGCCGATGAGTACCACCGCGAATGTGAACCAGCGACTCAAGGCGCTGACCGAAGCCGGTGTCAGCGTCTGGCTGGACCAGATCAGCCGCTCGCTCGTCGAAGGCGGCGAGCTGGCCCGGCTGGTCGCCGAGGACTCGCTGCGAGGGGTCACCTCGAATCCGTCCATCTTCGAGAAGGCGATTCTCGACTCCGACGACTACGACGACCTCTTGGAGCAGCTGGCCAACGAGGGTCTCGATGCGAGGACGATCTTCGAGCGCATGGCCATCCATGACGTGCAGGGGGCGGCCGACGTGCTCGCCGACGTGCACAGCGATGCCGGCGGACGCGACGGGTTCGTCTCGATGGAGGTGATGCCCGACCTCGCGTTCGACACCGAGGGCACGCTGAACATGGCCCGCGGCTACTGGCAGGCGATCGGGCGACCCAACGGGATGATCAAGATCCCCGGCACGCCCGAGGGCGTCCCCGCGATCGAGCAGGCGATCTACGAGGGGATCAACGTCAACGTCACGCTGCTGTTCTCGGTGGCTGCCCACGAGCGCGTCGCCGAGGCCTATATCCGCGGCCTCGAACGCCGTCACGCCGAGGGCAAGAGCCTCGACATGAACTCGGTGGCGAGCTTCTTCGTCTCGCGCGTGGACACGAACGTCGACAAGAAGCTCGAGCAGCTCGGGCGCATGGATCTGCAGGGCAAGGCCGCGATCGCCAACGCCCGGCTCGCGTACAAGCGCTTCCATGAGATCTTCGCCGGTCCCCGCTGGGACGCGCTTCACGATGCCGGTGCGGCCGTGCAGCGCCCGCTGTGGGCATCGACCGGCGTCAAGAATCCCAAGTACCCGGACACGATGTACGTCGATGGCCTGATCGGGCCGCACACGGTCAATACGATGCCGATCGCGACGCTTCAGGCGGTCGCGGATCACGGCAAGGTGCCGGGCGTGACCGTCGAACGGGACCCCGGCCCCGATCTCGAGGCGCTCGCCCAGGCCGGGATCGACATGGACCAGGTCACCGATGAGTTGCTCGCCGATGGCGTCAAGCTGTTCGAGGACGCGATGAACGGCCTGATCGAGGGCATCGAGAAGCGCCGCGCCGCTGTGGTCGCGGGATAGCGATGGGTGTCGCGGCGCCGCGCAACACGTTCGGCGGACACGCCGTCAAGGACACACGACAGCCGTGACCGCCGTCGCCGCGCCGGCGCAGGAAAACCCGCTGGTCGATGGGCTCGAGCGACTGCCGGTGCACCCGACGGTGCTGGTCATCTTCGGTGCCACCGGCGACCTCGCCCATCGCAAGCTCCTGCCGGCGCTGTACAACCTCGCCCACGAGGGGGCGCTGCCCGAGCGCTTCGAGCTGGTCGGGATTGCCCGACGCGATGAGAGTCACGACGACTTTCGCGCCGTCGCGCGCGAGTCGATCGAGCGGTTCTCGCGCCGCAAGCCCGACCCCGACGTGCTCGAGGGTCTGCTCGACGACATGCGCTACCTCCCCGGCAGCTTCGACGACGATCGGGTCTATGACCGGCTCAAGCACACGCTGGCGGAGTTCGACCACAAGGCCGGCCAGCCGCTGAACCGGGTCTTCTATCTCTCGACCGCGCCCGAGTTCTTCCCGGTGATCGTCGGTGAGCTCGGCAAGGCCGGCCTCAACGAGGCCGAGCGCGCCCAGACCCGGATTGTGATCGAGAAGCCGTTCGGATACGACCTGGCCACGGCCCGCCAGCTCAACGCCCAGGTGCTCGAGGTGTTCGAGGAGTCCCAGGTCTTCCGGATCGACCACTACCTCGGCAAGGAGACGGTCCAGAACCTGCTGGCGTTCCGGTTCGCCAACGCGCTGTTCGAGCCGGTGTGGAACCGGAACTTCATCGACTACGTGCAGATCACCGCGGCCGAGGACATCGGGATCGGCGGCCGGGCCGGGTACTACGAGCACGCCGGGGCGCTGCGCGACCTGGTCCAGAACCACATGATGCAACTGCTCGCGCTGCTGGCGATGGAGCCCCCGACCGCGTTCGACGCCAACCGCCTGCGCGACGAGAAGCTGAAGGTGCTCGAGGCGATCGTGCCGCCCCGCCCCGGGGAGGTGCCGAACATGGCCGTGCGCGCCCAGTACGCCCGCGGCGTCGTGGGCGGCAGGGAGGTCCCGGGCTATCGCGAGGAAGACGGTGTGGATCCGCACTCGCGCACCGAGACCTACGCCGCGCTGCGCCTGCACGTGTCCAACTGGCGCTGGGCCGGTATCCCGTTCTACCTGCGCACCGGCAAGCAGTTGGCGCGCAAGGTCACCGAGATCGTCGTGACGCTCAAGCCGGTGCCCCACCTGGCCTTGCGCAGCACCGGCTCGGTTGGTGTGCAGGCCAATCAGATCATCCTCACCCTGCAGCCCGACGAGGGCGTGACGATCCAGCTCGGGGCGAAGATCCCCGGGACCGGAATGCGGATCCGCCCGGTCAACATGGAGTTCCGCTATGGGACGTCGTTCCTGTCGGAGTCGCCGGAGGCCTACGAGCGGCTGATCCTCGACGCGATGCGCGGCGACGCGACGCTGTTCACGCGCAACGACGAGATCGAGGCGCTGTGGGGGATCATCGATCCGATCCTGACCGCCTGGCGCGAGGACGCGACCAGTCCGATTCCGCAGTACCCGGCCGGCTCCGCCGGACCGGAGGAGGCAGACGAGCTGCTGGAGCCCGGCCACAGGTGGAACCGGCTGTGAGCGCACACCGGCGGCTCGCCGTGGCGCCGCACGAACTCGAGGCCCGTTAGATGCCCCAGGACGTCTGGTCGGCCGAAAACACGACGCCCGACGAGATCGAGGCGGCGCTGCGCGGCCTGCTGCGCCGCGCCCACGCGGCCAACGAGCTGCTGGCGCCCGCGCGGGTCCTGAATCTCGTCGTCGTGATCGAGGCGGAGCGCAAGGACGCCATCTCCGAGCGGCTGTCCGGAGTCGGGCGCTACCACGCCTCCCGGACCGTGCTGTGCACCGTGCACGAGGGCCGCACGACGCTCGACGCGACGGCGGCGATCCACTACGAGGAGCCGCGCAACGGGATCGGCGTGGTGCTCGAACAGGTCGAGATCGAGATCGGGCCGCGACACCTGGCCCACATTGAGACGATCGTCGACCCGGTCGTCGTCTCCGAGCTCCCGACGGTCCTGTGGCGGCCCGGCGGCGCCGACGGGGTGGTCGACCGGCTGCTCGCACTGACCGACGTGATCCTGCTCGACTCCGACGAGCAGGCCGACACGCCGGCAGCGCTCGTGCGCGCGCGGGAGTTGCTCGGCTCGGCCTACGTGGTCGACCTCGCGTGGCTGCGGACGACGCCGTGGCGCGAGCGGGTCGCGGCCAGCTTCGACCCGCCATGGCGGCGACCCGCGCTCGAGCGGATCGCCGAGGTCGACGTGCGCCACCGCGAGACCTCGCAGGCGTGCGCGCTGCTGTGGGCCGGATGGATGGCGTCGCGGCTGGGCTGGGCACCGGCACCGCTCGCCAAAGGCCCGTCCGGAGCCGGACTGGCCGGCGGCGCGGCCCGAGCCGCAGCCGAGGTCGGCGTCAAACTCGATCCGGTCGAGCTCCGCACCCTCGGCCTCGCCGGCGTGACGGTCGCGTGCACGGACGGGTTCGCGCTCTCGCTTGACCGCTCGGCCGGCGGCCTCGAAGCCCATCGTCATTCCCCGGACGGTGAGGAGACCTCGTGGAAGGTGCTGGGCGCATCCCGCGGCGAGGGCGGCATCCTCGGCGAGGGCGTGCGTCAAGCGCTCCTGCGTGATCCCACGTACGGCCCGGCTCTCGACGCCGCCCGCGGATTCTGCCCCGCATGACGGTCACGCTGGAGGTCGTGCCGGACCCCGCGGCGGTGTGCGCCGAGATGCTGGTCGAGACCGCCGCCGCCGGTGGCGACATCGTCCTCACCGGGGGCTCGACCCCGCGGGCGGCCTACGAGCAGGCCGCCCAGGCACCGGGAGACTGGTCCGGCGCGACGCTCTGGTTCGGCGACGACCGTTGCGTGCCCCCCGACCACGAGGACTCGAATTACGCGATGGCCAGGCAGGCGCTGCTCGACCCCCTGCGCGAGCGGGTCGGCGACGCGGGCTCGCCGGCGGTGATGCGGATCCCCGGCGAGCTCGGACCGCACCAGGCCGCCGATGCCTACGAGCACGAGCTGCGCTCCGCTGGGCCGCCGCAATTCGATCTCCTGCTGCTCGGGCTCGGCCCTGACGGGCACACGGCGTCGCTGTTCCCCGACCAGGAGTCGCTCCACGAGCGGTCCCGACTGGCAGTCGGCGTCGAGCACGCTAGCCTGGCCCCGTTCGTCCCCCGGGTGACGATGACGCTGCCCGCGCTGGCATTGGGACGCCGGATCGTGTTCCTGGTCACGGGGGAGAGCAAGGCGAACGCGGTGGCGGCGGCGTTCGGTCCCGGCGCGAAGCCCGAGGCGCACGTGCCGGCGTCACTGCTGCCTCCGCTCGCCGAGCACATCACCGTCCTGCTCGACAGCGCCGCCGCGGGAGCGCTGGCGTGAGCTCAGAGGTGATCGGCATCGATCTCGGGGGGACCAAGACCGCGACCGCCGTGCTCCGGGACCGGCGCCTAAGCGAGTCGCTGATTCAGCCGACCGGGCTCGGGAGCGCCGCGAGCCTGATCGACCAGCTCGCCGGCATGGTCGACAAGGTCCGCTCCGACGATCTCGCCGCGGTGGGAATCGGGGTGCCCTCGGTGGTGGAGTTCGCGACCGGGCGTGTCGTGTCCTCGATTAACATCCCGCTCGCCAACGTGCCGCTGCGCGAGGTGCTGGGGGACCGGGTCGGAGTGCCCGTGTTCGTCGACAACGACGCCACCGTGGCCGCGCTCGCCGAGGCTCACGACGAGCAGCTTTCGCTCGTCGCCCGCAACCTCGTCATGTTCACGCTCGGTACCGGCGTCGGCGGTGGGATCGTCCTCGGCGGTCGGATCTTCCGCGGCGCCACGGGCGGCGCGGGCGAGTTCGGCCACACCGTGATCGGGCTCGACATCGACTCCTCGGTTCCGACGCCGGCTGGGTTCCCGCACCGCGGGTCGCTCGAAGCGCTTGCCGCGGGACGGGCGCTCGACCACCTCAGCCAGGCGACCGCGGAGCGGAGCCCCGATTCCGAGCTCGGACGCCTGCGCGCCGCGGGCAAGCCGGTCACCGGCGTCGAGGCCGTGGCCGCCGCCCACGACGGTGACGAGCCGGCGATGCGAGCGGTCCATCTGTGGGCTGAGCGGGTCGGGATCGGGATCGCCAACGCGATCAATACGTTCGATCCCGACGAGATCGTCCTCGGAGGCGGCGGCTCGCTCGCCGGCGACATGTTGCTCGAGCCCGCGCGTCGCGTGGCCCACAGCTACTTCCACCCCGGCCTCGGCGCTCACACCACGATCCGGCTCGCGCGCCACGGCGTGCGCGCCGGCGTGCTCGGCGCCGCCCTGCTGGCCGCTCACGAAGTCGATCAGGAGAAGGGACCGGGATGACCGTCGCGGGCCGCCGGGTCGAGGCCTGAAATGGCCGATCGCATCGTCGTCGTACGCCACGGCGAGACCGAGTGGAGCCTGGCGCTGCGTCATACGAGCCGGACCGACGTGCCGCTGATCGAGCCCGGACGCGTCCGCGCCGCCGAGCTGGCTCGCGAGCTCGAGGGGCGCGATTTCGCGCTCGTGCTCACCAGCCCGCTGCGGCGGGCCCGCGACACGTGCGAGCTCGCGGGCTTCGGCGCTGTGGCCGAGGTCGACGAGGACCTGCACGAATGGGATTACGGCGACTACGAGGGCCTGACCACGGCCGACATCAGGGGCCGCAGGCCCGACTGGTATCTGTGGCGCGACGGCTGCCCTGGCGGCGAGCAGCCGGCCGACGTGGGCGCCCGTGCCGATCGCGTACTCGCGCGGCTGCGAGCGCTCGACGGCGACGCGCTGCTGTTCGCCCACGGGCACATCCTGCGGGTGCTCGCCGCGAGATGGATCGAGCTCGGGGTCGATGGCGGCGCCCACTTCGCCCTGGGCGCAGGCTCGACCGGCTCGCTCGGCTACGAACACGCCGTCCCGGTGCTCCAGCGTTGGAACGCAGGGGCATGAGCGTGCGCGAGATCGTGCCCGGCCTGTGGCACTGGACCGCGGTCCACCCCCACATCCGCTCGCGGGTCAGCTCGTATTACCTGAGCGAGCCCGGGGTGCTGATCGACCCGCTCGCGCCTGAGGAGGGCGTCGAATGGTTCGCCGACCACGGGCCGCCGACGGCGATCCTGCTCAGCAATCGCCACCACTTCAGGGACTGCGCGAAGTTCGTCGAGGCGTTCTCGATCCCCGTTCGCGCGAGCCGGCCCGGGATGCACGAGTTCGGCCCAGGTCAGGACGTGGTGCCCTTCGACTTCGGCGACACGTTGCCCGGCTACGTGATCGCGCACGAGGTCGGCGCGATCTGCCTCGACGAGACGGCGCTCGAGATCCCGGCGTCCCGCGCGTTGTCGGTCGCCGACGGGGTCGTGCGTCTCGACCAGGTCGGACCGCTCGAATTCGTGCCCGACTTCCTGCTCGGCGATGACCCCGAGGAGGTCAAGCGCGGCCTGTGCGCCGCCTACACGCGACTGTTGGACCTCGACTTCGACCATCTGCTGCTCGCGCACGGCGAGCCGATCCTCGGCAGCGGCAAGGCGAGGCTGCGCGAGTTCGTGCAGTCGCACTCGGTCTGAGAGGCCTAGTCTGCAGGGATGGCGTCGACGCCGCCGCAGAACGATGACCCTGCCGTCCTCGTGCGTGATCTGTACAAGGCCTACGGCGAGGTGCAGGCCGTGCGCGGAGTCGACTTCGAGGTGAGACGAGGAGAGGTGTTCTGCCTGCTCGGGCCCAACGGCGCCGGCAAGACGACCACCGTCGAGATCCTCGAGGGCTACCGGACCCGCAGCGGAGGGGAGGTGAGCGTGCTCGGGATGGATCCCGCCGATGGCCCGCGCGAGCTGCGCGAGCGGGTCGGGATCGTGCTCCAGCAGTGCGGGGTGCAGAGCGATCTCACCGTGGCCGAACTGATCGAGATGTACGGCCGCTACCACCTGCGCCGCCGGTCCGTCGACGAGCTGGTCGAGCTCGCCGAGCTGACCGAGAAGCGCGACGTGCGCGCCAAGAACCTGTCCGGCGGTCAGCGCCGCCGGCTCGACCTCGCCCTGGCATTGGTCGGCGACCCGGACCTGATCTTCCTCGACGAGCCGACGACCGGTTTCGATCCGGCGGCCCGACGGCAGGCCTGGTCGACGATCCAGTCGCTGTGCGACCTCGGAAAGACCGTCTTCCTGACAACCCATTACATGGACGAGGCCCAGTTCCTGGCCAACCGCGTCGCCGTGATGCGCGCCGGAGAGATCATCGCCTTCGGCCGGCCCGACGAGATCGGCGGCCGCGACCTGCGTCCGGCTGAGATCCGCTTCGTGCTGCCCGCCGGGCGATCGCTCGGCGAGCTTCCCGAACTGCCCTCGCGCGATGTCTCGGGCGGCCCCGACGGCGTGGTCGTGCACACGACCGAACCGGTGCGGGCCGCCCACGCGATCACCTCCTGGGCGCTCGAGCGGGGAATCGAGCTCGAGCACTTCTCGGTCACCCAGCCGACGCTGGAGGACATCTACCTGGAGCTCACCGGCTCCGGAGACAACCACGCGGTCGAGGAGGCGGCGCGATGAGCGGCTCGCCGGCCTATCCGCGGGGGCGCGACCTCGGCCTCGTCGGCTGGCAAATCCGCTATGAGCAGCGCGCCTTCTGGCGCAACCGCGGACGGGGCCTGTTCACATTCGTCTTCCCGCTGATGTTCCTGGTCATCTTCGGCAGCCTGTTCAAGGGCCAGCACATCGCCGGCCGGGGCGGAATCCCGTACAACGACTTCTTCGTGCCGGGGATCCTCGCCTACGGCGTCATCGCAACCACGTTCGTCAACATGGCGATCGGCACCGCCATCCTGCGCGACGAGGGCGTGCTCAAGCGCATGCAGGGCACGCCGCTCCCCCGCTGGGCGTACGTCGCGGGCCGCATCGGCTCGACGATCCTGACCGTGGCGGCGATGACCGTCGTCACGCTCGCACTGGGCGTCGTCGCCTACGGCGTGCACATCTACGCCTCGACGTTGCCGGCTGTCATCGTCGTGCTGATCCTCGGCACGATCGTGTTCACGGCGCTCGGGATCGGCATCGTGCGCTTCATCCCCAACTCCGAGGCGGCCCCGGCGATCGTGAACCTGACGATCCTGCCGCTGACCTTCATCTCGGGCATCTGGTTCGTCACCGACACGATGCCCAAATGGCTGCAGGACATCGCCAAGATCTTCCCGATCCGGGCCCTCGCCGACCAGCTCCAGTACGCCTTCGATCCCCGCACCTCAGGGTCGGGCTTCAAGAGCGGCGACCTTCAGACGCTGGCGCTCTGGGCCGTCGTCAGCATCGTCCTCATGGTGCGCTTCCTGCGCCGGCCCCAGGGCGAGGACGTCTGAGGCGAGGACGTCCGAGGCGAGGACATCCCGGGGCTGAGGTCGCTCCCGGCGATCCGCTTCAGCGGATCGCGGCAGAAGCGATCCGATGCGCCGGAGTGGACAAGGGCTGAACCCTCAGGCCCGGCTTGAGACTATTGTGCGGCTCCTGCTTGATCCGGTCAACCGAAGCCTTCGGAGGCGAGCACGTATGCCGCTGATGCAGCCTCGTTGAGGGCCGATTCGACGCTGTCGCCACCAGATCCGGGACCGGGACCTCTTCGAGCTGGCTTCCGGAGCCGCCCGCCAAGAACTGCGGCCGACGGGGCTTACTGGGCGGTTCCCTTGCTCGCAGACGCTCGGGCGCCTACGCGATGCGGTATCCCGAAGCGACGTTGCCACCGAACGCGGGACGCTTGCATCTACGAGCAGCTGATCGAGATCGAGTACACTCTTCTGTGCATTGTCCCCAGGGGGCGATTTGGCTTCGACGTGGTTGGCTCGTGGGGGTGGTTGCGAGTCGAGGTGCCCGGGCGGCCTCGTAAAACACCCGGGAAAAAAATAAGTGCGAACCTGCACGAACAGCCCCTCGGCGTTTAGTCAAGGCTAAACCCTGAGGGTCTCGGCCCCCGGCAGCCTGCGGCGGGGATTGCCGGGATCAGATAGCAGGCTTGCTCGGTGAAGTGTGCTCCAGCCGATCCGGGGACTCTTTTGGAGCTGGTTTTCGACAACCCGGCCGGCGTGGCGAGTCGAAGGCGAGATCAGAGCGCCGGCTACACTCGTAGACGCCGCCTTTCACGCGACCGCGGACGTGGGTTCGATTCCCACCGCCTCCATCAAGAAGAGCCAAAAAGCCCTGCTAATGCGGGGCTTTTTCTATGCCACGGCATCCGGCGAGGACCCGGCGGGAACCTCGAAACGCCCCGGGTGCCCACCGGGTGCCGGGGGGGTGAAGCTTGACCGCACCGGCGTATGCGCCGTAATGTCGCGGCAACGAGCAAGGAGAAACCGATTGGCCGCTGACCGTGCCGCGGTGGTGCGGCGATATGACGAGGCTTGGGCTGAGGCTGACGCTGGCCGCCGACTCGACACGCTCTCCGAGATCTGGGCCGACGACGGCCTCTACGTGGACCCGAATGTTCCCGAGGGCGTACGCGGTGCGCGGGCGCTCTCGGACTTCATCGCGGCGTCATCCGAGGAGTGGCCGGGACTCACGATTAGGGCGCCGACCGACCTTGTGGTGCTGGGTGATCGTGCCTGGTCCCGATGGAGCGCAACAACACAGGACGGCCAGAGTCTCGAGGGGACCGACTTCATCGAGTTCGGCCCCGACGACCGTATTCAGCGCGTGACGCACTTCGAAGACGAGTGACGTTCGGCGGCGACTAGCCGTCCCGGGTGCCCGGCGAATGCGCAAACGTGTCGGAATCGGTTGAATCCGGTCGTGTCTGCGCTCGTGCTGACGACCCCGTTTCCCCCGTAACCACGGGGACGGGGTTCCCGGCGGTTTCGGGCCGTCAGCGAATCCGCATCAACACGCGAGAGGTCGCTGGTTCGAGCCCAACCGTGCCTATTTCGAGGCGGCAACAGCCCCGAAGGTCACCAGGAATCCAGCCGCTACTACGCGAGCCGCGCGACTGCTCGAACCACGTGCCGGCGGCGCGGTTTTGCATCGGCGGGAGCCCGACCCACCCCTTTAGACCCTATGGAGGAGCTGCCGGCTCCGTGTCGAAGTGGTCGGCACTCCCCGCGCAGGCTGCGGGGTAAGTCTTCGCGCTGAGGATTCCGGCCTCGGCGCGGGGCCCACAATCCACGAGAGGAGTGCCTAATGGCTGACGGTATCCGTTGGGTCGGTCTTGACGTGCACGCGCACGAGTCGACGATCGCGATCTTCGACCAGGGGACAGGCGAGCTGAGCACTGCCCGGATGGTTGGGCGTCCGCATCAGCTGCTGGAGCGGCTGATGGAGGTTCCCGTGCCGGCGCGGATGGTGTACGAGGCGGGCCCGACCGGCTATGGGCTGGCGCGTCGCGCGCGGGCGCGGGGGATCGAGGTGTCGGTGTGCGCACCGGGGCGCACGGAGCGGCGGCCTGGTGATCGGATCAAGACCGACAAGCGCGACGCGGTCCGGCTCGCACGGCTGCTGGCGGCCGGGGAGCTGGCGATCGTGACGGTCCCGTCGCTGGAGCGCGAGCGGCTGCGGGACCTCGTTCGCTGCCGGGAGGACATTCGCGCTGATCTGATGCGCGCCCGCCACCGGCTCGGGAAGTTCCTGTTGCGCCGCGAGGTGTATTGGGAGGGGCCGGGGCGTGCGTGGTCGCGAGCGCATCGCGCGTGGCTCGCCGGCCTGCGGTTCGTCGATCACGCGTCGCAGGTGACGATGGCCGACTACCTGCACGCGCACGACGTGCTCGTCGCCCGCCGTGACCGGGTCGAGGCCGAGCTCGAGAAGCTCGTGATTGAGTCGCCGTGCGCGCAGGCGGTCGGTCGGCTCAGGTGCCTGCGCGGGATCGACACGCTCTCTGCGCTCGGGCTGTGCGCCGAGATCGGCGAGTGGGAGCGCTTCGATCACCCCGACCGGCTGTCGGCCTACCTCGGGATCGTCCCGTCCGAGCACACCACCAGCAGCCAGCGTCGCCAGGGGTCGATCACGAAGGCCGGCTCGACGCACGCGCGCAGGCTGTTGATCGAGGCGTCCTACCACTACCGCCGTCAGCCGGGGGTCGGCGAGCTGCTCGAGCGCCGCCAGCGCGACCAGCCGCCAGAGGTGATCAACATCGCGTGGTCAGCGCAGCGGCGCCTGCACGCCCGCTGGCGTCAGCTCAAGGACGCGCGCAAGAAGCCCAACGGCGTCGTCGCGGTCGCGATCGCGCGCGAGCTCGCCTGCTTCTGCTGGGAGATCGCCACCTGGTCAGGCTCCCATCCCGACCCGGTTCCGCCGGCGTCCATGCCGGCGGGCGACCCCCTCACGCAGGCACGCTCCATCCCACCGAAGCAGGAGCCCACGATCGCCTGAGACCCCAACCCCCCTACAACCCGTTGCGGCTGACGAGGCGGCCCGAGCGTCCCGGCACTCGCGCACACCCAGTCCGCGGCACCCCCATGAGCAGCCCGGCGTCAGCCGACGGTGCTCGATTTTAGACAGCGGACGTGCGACGAAAACAAGGTCTTGGGGTACCCAGCCCCCGCATATGAGGCTGACCAAACGTCGCGAACTCCGCGGACGCCCGGACCGCCCCGCCAGCCGCAACCACATCAACTCAACCCCTGCCAGAAAGGAACCATGAACGCTGCTCGCTTGACAACCGCTCCTCCATATGAGGGGTCTCCCGGCATCGATGTGGTCAGGGTGAGAGCGCGATTGTGGTCCTGAGCAGGATCTTCGTACCGGGAACGGGCTTTGCAAGTCGCGCACGAGTCGACCGAGCTGCAGAGGTGGATGTCTTGACGCGCAGGTCGCCCTCCGGGGCGACGTTCATTGCCAGCCAGCGGAGCTGGGCCGGTGCAGTCAAGGATGGCCCGAAGGGCCGAGCGCAGCGAGCCGCGCAGCGGCGTCCTTGGTGTGCTGAGTACGGATGTTGAGATCGGAGGTGGAAGTCCTGTCCCGGGGCCCTGACAGAGGGAACCCGACATCGATGAGGCAAGGGCGCGGCCCGGAATTGACCGGGCGGCTTCAGTGCGGCTGGTTGCGCTGCGAAGCTCCCGCGAGGGCGGGTCTGAAGGAGGCCATAGGTGCGTTGTGGTGGCGAACGAAAGTGAAGCGCCGTAAGGCGTTGCTCGGTGGGCGAGCCGGCCAACAGCGGCGATGCCCGATCCCTGTTCGTCGTGACCGAGAGCGTATTGGCGACGCGATCACAGCGAAATCTCAGCATCTCACCTCAGGAGATCTGCTGGGTTCCGGCCGGTTGGCCGGTAGGCCGGAGAACGAGAGGACGATGGTCGATGGCCCAGCAGAAGTCCGAGGACTGCGTAGTACCGGAAGGCGGCTGTAATGGCCGCTGAGCGTGCCGGGTCGGGCCCCGGTGGGCAAGGGAAGGCGGTCCCGGTCGAAGAAACGGCGGTGCAGCTCAGCCTGCCGGTCGCGACAGCAGAAAACCCGCAAGGGGCTACCCGCAGGAGGACCCGGGACCGGCTCGGGGTCCTCCGGGCGGGAGCGCCGAAGGCGAGCGGCAAGGTTGGGATCGCAGCGCCTGCGACGATGGAGGAGGTTGCCAACCGATTGACCAGTGCGTTGTTGAAGGTGGCGTCGAACAAGGGCGCCCCTGGCCCTGATGGGCAGACGATTGAGGCGCTGCTTGAGCAGTGGCCGGTTGTTCTGCCCAGGCTGCAGACCGACCTGCTGGCTGGGAGCTACCAGCCCGGCGCGATCCGCCGGCGGTATATCCCGAAGGCGGGGGGTGGGCAGCGCGGGTTGGGGATTCCCGACGTGATCGATAGGGTGGTCCAGGAGGCCGTGCGGCAGGTGCTCGAACCGCTGTGGGAGCCGACGTTCCATCCCTCAAGTCACGGGTTTCGACCCGGTCGAAGTTGCCATTCGGCGGTCGCTGAGGCCAAGGGGCATCTCGAGGACGGCTACGAGTGGTGCGTGGATCTTGATCTGGAGAAGTTCTTCGATCTCGTCTGCCACCAGCGGCTTGCCGCCAAGCTCGCCGAGCGCGTTGAGCGATCGGCGGCTGCTCGTGCTGATCGGACGGATGCTGAAGGCCAAGGTGGTGTTGCCGGACGGTGTGGTGATCGCAAGCGAGCAGGGCGTTCCGCAAGGCGGTCCGCTCTCGCCGTTGCTGTCGAACATCGTGCTGGACGAGTTCGATCAAGAGCTTGACCGGCGTGGCCACCGGTTCGTTCGCTACGCAGACGACGCCAAGGTGTACGTGCGCAGCGAGCGGGCGGGGCGGCGGGTGATGGCCAGCTTGATCGAGTTCATCCAACGGCGCTTGCGCCTGAGGGTGAACGAGGCCAAGTCGGCCGTCGCCCGACCCGAGGAGCGCCACTTCCTCGGCTTCCGGTTACGGGTAAACCCGTATACCGGGGTCGTGGAGGTGCTGTTGTCGGAGCGCACCAAGCGCTTAGCGATGGAGCGCATCCGCCAGCTCACGCCCAGGAACTGGGGAGGCACGCTTGAAAGCTGCATCGCCGGGACCAACACGTGGCTGCGCGGCTGGCACGGTTTCTTCGGGATCGCCTCCGCCACGGAGATGCGGATGATGCGCACGCTCGACGCTCACATCAGGCGCCGGCTGCGCGCGATCATTCTGCGCCACTGGAAACGCAAACGCACAATCGCGCGGCGTCTCATCAAGCTGGGCGTCAAACGAGAAAACGTGTGGCGGCAGATCTACTCGGGACGCAAGTCCTGGTGGGCGCTAAGCCACACGTCCGCGGTCGACCACGGCCTGCGCAACGCGTACTTCGCCAAGCGCGGGCTGCTGTTCTTGGCCGACCTTCATCGCCAAACGCACCGGCAGATCGTCGCTCCCGCCGCGCCACAACTGGCGTTATGGGAATGATTCGAGGTCGATACAACCGGCCGGCGGCGGGGGTCATAACCCGCCGTCCCGAAGAGCCGTATACGAACAGCGTACGTACGGTTCTGTGGGAGCCGGGGCGGGCAACCGCCCCGGCTACCCGAGTGCGCCCAGCATGATCAGCAGCTCGGGGGTGCAAGTCCCCCGTGGAGGAGATGACACCAACCACAAGCCAAGGGCAACTGCGTCGTCGTGAGGCGGGGTGGGAAGGAAGCCGGAGGCGAAATCGCGACTTTAGGAACACATGGCGCGCCTGGTCCCGTTCGGGGTCGGGCGGGCTGCGCGTAGGAGGCGGGGCGGTCTGGGCGAGCCAGCTCGGCATGGCGAAGCCCGTTGTCATCAAGGGGCCGTCACGTGGACGCGGTGGGTGCGCGAGGAAGGTTGCTGGTCTTACCTGGGGAGGTCTCCATGGGTGTCCCAGGATGCCCGTCCGGTGCGCGTGCACCGCTCGTCGGGTGGGGCGGGACGACTGCGGTCGAGAGGCCGTGGTTCGCCGTGGAGAAGTCAGCAGACGCCGTAGTACCAGCGGGATCGTGGATCGCTGGGAAGGGCTGAACGCGAAGCCGAGATGCAGGACGCTGGTGCTCGTGGGATCGACGTTGAAGGCAGCCAACCCCGTATGGGGCCTGGGCGGGAGGGTCCGACGGTGAAGCCCGGAGACGCCCGTTCAGAGCACAGTCGATCCCCGGCGCCCCGCGACACCGCAGCTCACCCCGCCGAGGCGAGCTTGTGGGAGCAGTTGTTGTCCCGCGAGAATCTCGCTGAGGCGCTCAGACGCGTCGAGCAGAAAGCCGGTGCCCCAGGCATCGACGGGATGAGCACCAAGGAGCTGCGGCCGTGGTTGAAAGACCACTGGCCACGGGTCCGCTCACAGCTTGACGCGGGCACCTACCAGCCGCAGCCTGTCCGGAGGGTGATGATCCCCAAGCCCTCGGGTGGTCTGCGGAAGTTGGGGGTGCCGGCTGTGGTGGATCGGTTGATCTGCCAGGCCATCGCGCAGGTGCTCACGCCTGTCTTCGAACCGCATTTCCATCCCCATAGCTTCGGCTTCAGGCCGGGGCGCTCGCAGCATCACGCTGTCGAGCGGGCACGCCAGTTCATCTCAGATGATGCGGCGTGGTGCGTCGATTTTGATCTCGAATCGTTTTTCGATCGGGTTCAGCACGACGCTTTGATGGCGAGGGTCGCCAGACGGGTCCATGACAAGCAGGTGCTCAGGCTGATCCGGCGCTACCTGGAAGCGGGCGTCATGGATGGCGGGCTGGTAGCTGCGAGCGAGGAGGGGACCCCTCAGGGTTCTCCGCTCTCGCCGCTGCTCTCGAACGTCATGCTCGACGACCTCGACTGGGAGCTGGATCGGCGCGGGCATCGGTTCGTGCGCTTCGCCGACGACGGACGTATCTACGTCCAGAGTAGGCGGGCGGGCGAGCGGGTCATGGCGAGCATCACGCAATACGTCGAGCAGCGCCTCAAGCTCAAGGTCAGCCGCGAGAAGTCGGTGGTTGACCGGGCGACGAAGCGCCCTTTCTTGGGGTTCGGGTTTCGGTACCGCGGCAGTGAGGTCAAAGTCACAGTCGCCCCCAAGGCCCAGAACCGAGCAAAGCAGCGCTTGCGCGAGTTGACCTCGCGTCGACGGGGCGTCTCGATGGAGCGGCGGATCTTCGAGATCAACCGTTTCACGGTCGGGTGGACGGCCTACTACTCGTATGCCGATACGCCGTGGCCGTTTGAGAAGCTCGACAAATGGCTCCGCAGGCGACTGCGGCAGGTTCGCTGGAAGGAATGGAAACGCGTCCGCACCAAGCGGCGCAGGCTCATCGCGCTGGGCATCCCAGCGGGCGACGCGCACAAATGGGCGTGCTCGCGCAAGGGCTACTGGCGCATCTCGAGCTCTCCAATCCTCCACCGCGCGCTGCCGACCGCCTACTGGACCGACCAGGGCCTGGAGGGGTTCCTCGAACCCTACCGCCGTTTCCGGGACGCCAAGCGAACCGCCCGGTGCGGACCCGCACGCCGGGTGGTGTGGGGGGCGCCGGGGTAAGCCCGGCGCCTACCCGATGTGCGCCCAGCATGATCAGCAGCTCGGGGGTGCAAGTCCCCCGTGGAGGAGATGACACCAACCACAAGCCAAGGGCAACTGCGTCGTCGTGAGGCGGGGTGGGAAGGAAGCCGGAGGCGAAATCGCGACTTTAGGAACACATGGCGCGCCTGGTCCCGTTCGGGGTCGGGCGGGCTGCGCGTAGGAGGCGGGGCGGTCTGGGCGAGCCAGCTCGGCATGGCGAAGCCCGTTGTCATCAAGGGGCCGTCACGTGGACGCGGTGGGTGCGCGAGGAAGGTTGCTGGTCTTACCTGGGGAGGTCTCCATGGGTGTCCCAGGATGCCCGTCCGGTGCGCGTGCACCGCTCGTCGGGTGGGGCGGGACGACTGCGGTCGAGAGGCCGTGGTTCGCCGTGGAGAAGTCAGCAGACGCCGTAGTACCAGCGGGATCGTGGATCGCTGGGAAGGGCTGAACGCGAAGCCGAGATGCAGGACGCTGGTGCTCGTGGGATCGACGTTGAAGGCAGCCAACCCCGTATGGGGCCTGGGCGGGAGGGTCCGACGGTGAAGCCCGGAGACGCCCGTTCAGAGCACAGTCGATCCCCGGCGCCCCGCGACACCGCAGCTCACCCCGCCGAGGCGAGCTTGTGGGAGCAGTTGTTGTCCCGCGAGAATCTCGCTGAGGCGCTCAGACGCGTCGAGCAGAAAGCCGGTGCCCCAGGCATCGACGGGATGAGCACCAAGGAGCTGCGGCCGTGGTTGAAAGACCACTGGCCACGGGTCCGCTCACAGCTTGACGCGGGCACCTACCGTCCGCAGCCTGTCCGGAGGGTGATGATCCCCAAGCCCTCGGGTGGGCTGCGGAAGTTGGGGGTGCCGGCTGTGGTGGATCGGTTGATCTGCCAGGCCATCGCGCAGGTGCTCACGCCTGTCTTCGAACCGCATTTCCATCCCCATAGCTTCGGCTTCAGGCCGGGGCGCTCGCAGCATCACGCTGTCGAGCGGGCACGCCAGTTCATCTCCGATGATGCGGCGTGGTGCGTCGATTTTGATCTCGACTCGTTTTTCGATCGGGTTCAGCACGACGCTTTGATGGCGAGGGTCGCCAGACGGGTCCATGACAAGCAGGTGCTCAGGCTGATCCGGCGCTACCTGGAAGCGGGCGTCATGGATGGCGGGCTGGTAGCTGCGAGCGAGGAGGGGACCCCTCAGGGTTCTCCGCTCTCGCCGCTGCTCTCGAACGTCATGCTCGACGACCTCGACTGGGAGCTGGATCGGCGCGGGCATCGGTTCGTGCGCTTCGCCGACGACGGACGGATCTACGTCCAGAGCAGGCGGGCGGGCGAGCGGGTCATGGCGAGCATCACGCAATACGTCGAGCAGCGCCTCAAGCTCAAGGTCAGCCGCGAGAAGTCGGTGGTTGACCGGGCGACGAAGCGCCCTTTCTTGGGGTTCGGGTTTCGGTACCGCGGCAGTGAGGTCAAAGTCACAGTCGCCCCCAAGGCCCAGAACCGAGCAAAGCAGCGCTTGCGCGAGTTGACCTCGCGTCGACGGGGCGTCTCGATGGAGCGGCGGATCTTCGAGATCAACCGTTTCACGGTCGGGTGGACGGCCTACTACTCGTATGCCGATACGCCGTGGCCGTTTGAGAAGCTCGACAAATGGCTCCGCAGGCGACTGCGGCAGGTTCGCTGGAAGGAATGGAACCGCGTCCGCACCAAGCGGCGCAGGCTCATCGCGCTGGGCATCCCAGCGGGCGACGCGCACAAATGGGCGTGCTCGCGCAAGGGCTACTGGCGCATCTCGAGCTCTCCAATCCTCCACCGCGCGCTGCCGACCGCCTACTGGACCGACCAGGGCCTGGAGGGGTTCCTCGAACCCTACCGCCGTTTCCGGGACGCCAAGCGAACCGCCCGGTGCGGACCCGCACGCCGGGTGGTGTGGGGGGCGCCGGGGTGAGCCCGGCGCCTACCCGATGTGCGCCCAGCATGATCAGCAGCTCGGGGGTGCAAGTCCCCCGTGGAGGAGATGACACCAACCACAAGCCAAGGGCAACTGCGTCGTCGTGAGGCGGGGTGGGAAGGAAGCCGGAGGCGAAATCGCGACTTTAGGAACACATGGCGCGCCTGGTCCCGTTCGGGGTCGGGCGGGCTGCGCGTAGGAGGCGGGGCGGTCTGGGCGAGCCAGCTCGGCATGGCGAAGCCCGTTGTCATCAAGGGGCCGTCACGTGGACGCGGTGGGTGCGCGAGGAAGGTTGCTGGTCTTACCTGGGGAGGTCTCCATGGGTGTCCCAGGATGCCCGTCCGGTGCGCGTGCACCGCTCGTCGGGTGGGGCGGGACGACTGCGGTCGAGAGGCCGTGGTTCGCCGTGGAGAAGTCAGCAGACGCCGTAGTACCAGCGGGATCGTGGATCGCTGGGAAGGGCTGAACGCGAAGCCGAGATGCAGGACGCTGGTGCTCGTGGGATCGACGTTGAAGGCAGCCAACCCCGTATGGGGCCTGGGCGGGAGGGTCCGACGGTGAAGCCCGGAGACGCCCGTTCAGAGCACAGTCGATCCCCGGCGCCCCGCGACACCGCAGCTCACCCCGCCGAGGCGAGCTTGTGGGAGCAGTTGTTGTCCCGCGAGAATCTCGCTGAGGCGCTCAGACGCGTCGAGCAGAAAGCCGGTGCCCCAGGCATCGACGGGATGAGCACCAAGGAGCTGCGGCCGTGGTTGAAAGACCACTGGCCACGGGTCCGCTCACAGCTTGACGCGGGCACCTACCAGCCGCAGCCTGTCCGGAGGGTGATGATCCCCAAGCCCTCGGGTGGGATGCGGAAGTTGGGGGTGCCGGCTGTGGTGGATCGGTTGATCTGCCAGGCCATCGCGCAGGTGCTCACGCCTGTCTTCGAACCGCATTTCCATCCCCATAGCTTCGGCTTCAGGCCGGGGCGCTCGCAGCATCACGCTGTCGAGCGGGCACGCCAGTTCATCTCCGATGACGCGGCGTGGTGCGTCGATTTTGATCTCGAATCGTTTTTCGATCGGGTTCAGCACGACGCTTTGATGGCGAGGGTCGCCAGACGGGTCCATGACAAGCAGGTGCTCAGGCTGATCCGGCGCTACCTGGAAGCGGGCGTCATGGATGGCGGGCTGGTAGCTGCGAGCGAGGAGGGGACCCCTCAGGGTTCTCCGCTCTCGCCGCTGCTCTCGAACGTCATGCTCGACGACCTCGACTGGGAGCTGGATCGGCGCGGGCATCGGTTCGTGCGCTTCGCCGACGACGGACGGATCTACGTCCAGAGTAGGCGGGCGGGCGAGCGGGTCATGGCGAGCATCACGCAATACGTCGAGCAGCGCCTCAAGCTCAAGGTCAGCCGCGAGAAGTCGGTGGTTGACCGGGCGACGAAGCGCCCTTTCTTGGGGTTCGGGTTTCGGTACCGCGGCAGTGAGGTCAAAGTCACAGTCGCCCCCAAGGCCCAGAACCGAGCAAAGCAGCGCTTGCGCGAGTTGACCTCGCGTCGACGGGGCGTCTCGATGGAGCGGCGGATCTTCGAGATCAACCGTTTCACGGTCGGGTGGACGGCCTACTACTCGTATGCCGATACGCCGTGGCCGTTTGAGAAGCTCGACAAATGGCTCCGCAGGCGACTGCGGCAGGTTCGCTGGAAGGAATGGAAACGCGTCCGCACCAAGCGGCGCAGGCTCATCGCGCTGGGCATCCCAGCGGGCGACGCGCACAAATGGGCGTGCTCGCGCAAGGGCTACTGGCGCATCTCGAGCTCTCCAATCCTCCACCGCGCGCTGCCGACCGCCTACTGGACCGACCAGGGCCTGGAGGGGTTCCTCGAACCCTACCGCCGTTTCCGGGACGCCAAGCGAACCGCCCGGTGCGGACCCGCACGCCGGGTGGTGTGGGGGGCGCCGGGGTGAGCCCGGCGCCTACCCGATGTGCGCCCAGCATGATCAGCAGCTCGGGGGTGCAAGTCCCCCGTGGAGGAGATGACACCAACCACAAGCCAAGGGCAACTGCGTCGTCGTGAGGCGGGGTGGGAAGGAAGCCGGAGGCGAAATCGCGACTTTAGGAACACATGGCGCGCCTGGTCCCGTTCGGGGTCGGGCGGGCTGCGCGTAGGAGGCGGGGCGGTCTGGGCGAGCCAGCTCGGCATGGCGAAGCCCGTTGTCATCAAGGGGCCGTCACGTGGACGCGGTGGGTGCGCGAGGAAGGTTGCTGGTCTTACCTGGGGAGGTCTCCATGGGTGTCCCAGGATGCCCGTCCGGTGCGCGTGCACCGCTCGTCGGGTGGGGCGGGACGACTGCGGTCGAGAGGCCGTGGTTCGCCGTGGAGAAGTCAGCAGACGCCGTAGTACCAGCGGGATCGTGGATCGCTGGGAAGGGCTGAACGCGAAGCCGAGATGCAGGACGCTGGTGCTCGTGGGATCGACGTTGAAGGCAGCCAACCCCGTATGGGGCCTGGGCGGGAGGGTCCGACGGTGAAGCCCGGAGACGCCCGTTCAGAGCACAGTCGATCCCCGGCGCCCCGCGACACCGCAGCTCACCCCGCCGAGGCGAGCTTGTGGGAGCAGTTGTTGTCCCGCGAGAATCTCGCTGAGGCGCTCAGACGCGTCGAGCAGAAAGCCGGTGCCCCAGGCATCGACGGGATGAGCACCAAGGAGCTGCGGCCGTGGTTGAAAGACCACTGGCCACGGGTCCGCTCACAGCTTGACGCGGGCACCTACCAGCCGCAGCCTGTCCGGAGGGTGATGATCCCCAAGCCCTCGGGTGGTCTGCGGAAGTTGGGGGTGCCGGCTGTGGTGGATCGGTTGATCTGCCAGGCCATCGCGCAGGTGCTCACGCCTGTCTTCGAACCGCATTTCCATCCCCATAGCTTCGGCTTCAGGCCGGGGCGCTCGCAGCATCACGCTGTCGAGCGGGCACGCCAGTTCATCTCCGATGATGCGGCGTGGTGCGTCGATTTTGATCTCGAATCGTTTTTCGATCGGGTTCAGCACGACGCTTTGATGGCGAGGGTCGCCAGACGGGTCCATGACAAGCAGGTGCTCAGGCTGATCCGGCGCTACCTGGAAGCGGGCGTCATGGATGGCGGGCTGGTAGCTGCGAGCGAGGAGGGGACCCCTCAGGGTTCTCCGCTCTCGCCGCTGCTCTCGAACGTCATGCTCGACGACCTCGACTGGGAGCTGGATCGGCGCGGGCATCGGTTCGTGCGCTTCGCCGACGACGGACGGATCTACGTCCAGAGCAGGCGGGCGGGCGAGCGGGTCATGGCGAGCATCACGCAATACGTCGAGCAGCGCCTCAAGCTCAAGGTCAGCCGCGAGAAGTCGGTGGTTGACCGGGCGACGAAGCGCCCTTTCTTGGGGTTCGGGTTTCGGTACCGCGGCAGTGAGGTCAAAGTCACAGTCGCCCCCAAGGCCCAGAACCGAGCAAAGCAGCGCTTGCGCGAGTTGACCTCGCGTCGGTGGGGCGTCTCGATGGAGCGGCGGATCTTTGAGATCAACCGTTTCACGGTCGGGTGGACGGCCTACTACTCGTATGCCGATACGCCGTGGCCGTTTGAGAAGCTCGACAAATGGCTCCGCAGGCGACTGCGGCAGGTTCGCTGGAAGCAATGGAAACGCGTCCGCACCAAGCGGCGCAGGCTCATCGCGCTGGGCATCCCAGCGGGCGACGCGCACAAATGGGCGTGCTCGCGCAAGGGCTACTGGCGCATCTCGAGCTCTCCAATCCTCCACCGCGCGCTGCCGACCGCCTACTGGACCGACCAGGGCCTGGAGGGGTTCCTCGAACCCTACCGCCGTTTCCGGGACGCCAAGCGAACCGCCCGGTGCGGACCCGCACGCCGGGTGGTGTGGGGGGCGCCGGGGTAAGCCCGGCGCCTACCCGATCATTCGGGGCCGGCGGGCGCGCCGCGCCCGAGGGGGTCGGCGGTCCTGGGGAGGTCCCTGATCCAGAGCTGGTCGAGCAGGCCAAGCGCCGCTCGTTCACCGCCGAGTACAAGGCGAAGATCCTTGCCAAGGC